>NZ_CP077214.1:2930000-3147500 GCF_019047125.1 Aeromonas sp. FDAARGOS 1411
GGTGGTATCTTCCGTGACCTCCAGGACCAGACTACGTGCAGGCAAATGGTGCTCCATCAATGCCTTGGCCACCCGTTTGAGCAAATTACGCTGGTACATGCCTGGCGAGATATTCACACACATTTGCAGATCAACCATACCAAGCTGGTGCCACTGATAGAGCTGCTCGCAAGCTGTGTTCAGCACCCAGCTCCCAACCCGCTCGGCAAGCTGGAACTCCTCGGCCACCATGATCACTTCGTTTGGCGGAATGAAGCCGAGTTCCGGATGCCGCCAGCGCAGCAGAGCCTCGACAGCTTCACAACGGCCACTCTCGAGATTGACGATGGGTTGGTAATAGAGTTCCAACGCATTGTGTTCCAGCGCCATGATCATGTCCGACGCCAGATGCTTGCGCCGCGCCGTCTCGTTGAGCAGGGAGTTATCGTAAATCACATAGGGGACATGGGTCTTGCGACTATGGAACAGGGCCTGCTCCGCACGACTCAGCAACTCCTGAGTCTTGTCGCTGTCCATCGGATAGAAGGCAATCCCGATCCCGACTTCGAGCCGGAAGGGATAGTTGTCATAGACGATATCTTGCTTCAGCGCATGCAGCAATCGCGCTACCAGCTCCCTGACCTGACGCAGATCGCTGCTGCCACGCTGAATAATGGCAAATTGATCTCCCCCCAGACGTCCGCTCCACTCACCCTCTTCACAGAGCCCCCTGATCCGGGTGGCAAACTCACAAAGCAGATAATCACCGGTGTCATAGCCAAACTTGCTGTTGATATCCCTGAAGTCGTTGATATCGACCAGCACCAGACCAAACGGCACTTCCTGTGTGGCGTACAGCTCCATCCGCTCCAGCAAAGCAACCCGATTGGACAACCCGGTCAGCGGATCCCGTCTGGCCGCTCTGAAATGGCGACGCCCTTCATATATAAGCAGCATGCTGAGCAGCAGCACTGACATGACCAGACCGGAGACCATCAGCAACAAGGCATTGCGCAACTGCCCAAAATGACGATCGTTCTCGGAATAGACGTTAATGTTCTTCTGCATCACAGAAGCGAGGGAGTAGGAGAGCGGCTCTTGCAGCGGGGCAAGGCGCATCATGATCTGCTGATAGTCAGATGCCCCGCTTTGCAACTTGGTGATGTCGGGCTCTATTTGGCGAATATTGGTTTCAATCAGCTGCACCAGACGCAAGGTTTTCTGCTTGTCCTGCATGCTCTTGCGCAGCTGGCCGCTCAACAGGATGGGCGTTCTGCTCCAGAGAATGTCATAACGCAACATCAAGGTGTCATGATCAATCCCGCCATAGTGATAGACCTCTACCGCATTGAGGAAACGCCCGAGCTCCAGCTGCAACTGCATCAGCGCCCAAGAGACATCATAGGTGTATTTCTCCATCGCTCTGGTCGCATTCTGGATCTGCATCAGGCAATAGAGGGTGCTCCCGGTAAACGACAGGATGGATACATACAGAATGACGAGCAGTGGCCACGCCCTGGTCTTTCCTTTCACCCCATGCTCCCGTGCTGTTTTTATCAGTGCTGAATGTCTATCAAATCCAGCTGCCAAATCATCATGTCGGTATATTCGGATCGCTTCAATTCCGGATATTGATCAAGAGGCAGCATAAACCAGACCGGCCCCTTGTCACGCACCCGCATGACAGCCCCATTGTCTTCCCATGCAAGAATGGGCTCGTATTTGGCAACCTTGTCCCATTCAATACGGATCTGGAAACTGTTCAGCGCAGTCAACGTAATGGTCTTGCCATCCGCACCGACTGCAGCCAATACATCGGCCAGTTTTGGGCCTCTGTAGGTGTGCGGCTTATCCACCCACGGGTTGCCGGTCACGATCTCATGTTGCGGCAGAGCCTGTAGTTTTGCCAGATCAAACAACACCTTGCCATCAACTTCGTCTGCCGACTTGATGTTACCACCCACTTTCAGGATCACCGGCCCCGTCAGCGCCTCAGCAGCCATCACCGGCATGATGACCAATGAACACAGTAGTGTCAGCCAACCAAACATTTTCATATCGCCCCCCAGATTTGCTGTCTCAACAGACTCAGTTTAGCCAGATATAAAAAAACGGCTCGCCTTGAGCGAGCCGTTTGTCAAACAGAACAAGGGGGATGATTACATCATGCCCATGCCACCCATGCCGCCCATATCAGGCATAGCAGGGGTATCTTTCTTCGGCAGTTCGGTGACCATGCACTCGGTGGTGATCATCAGACCGGCGATAGAAGAGGCAAACTGCAGAGCGGAACGGGTTACCTTGGTCGGATCCAGGATACCCATGGCCAGCATGTCGCCATACTGTTCGCTGTAAGCGTTGTAACCGAAGTTGCCTTCGCCGTTCTTCACTGCGTTGGCAATGACGGAGGCTTCTTCACCGGCGTTGATGACGATTTGACGCAGCGGGGCTTCCATGGCGCGCAGGGCAACCTTGATACCGACGTTCTGGTCTTCGTTGTCACCACGCAGACCAGCCAGTTTGGCTGCAACGCGAACCAACGCAACACCACCACCGGCAACCACACCTTCTTCAACCGCGGCGCGGGTAGCGTGCAGGGCATCTTCAACGCGGGCTTTCTTCTCTTTCATCTCGACTTCGGTGGCTGCGCCAACCTTGATCACGGCAACACCGCCAGCCAGCTTGGCTACGCGCTCTTGCAGCTTCTCACGGTCGTAGTCGGAGGAAGTCTCTTCGATCTGCTGACGGATCTGGGCAACACGGCCTTCGATCACGCCTGCATCACCCACGCCATCGATGATGGTGGTGTTCTCTTTGGTGATGACGATGCGCTTGGCACGACCCAGATCTTCCAGAGTCGCTTTTTCCAGCTCCATGCCAACTTCTTCGGAGATGACGGTACCGCCAGTCAGTACGGCGATATCCTGCAGCATGGCCTTGCGACGGTCACCGAAGCCCGGCGCCTTGACGGCAGCCACTTTCACGATGCCACGCATGGTGTTGACCACCAGAGTCGCCAGGGCTTCGCCCTCTACGTCTTCGGCAACGATCAGCAGCGGTTTGCCCGCTTTGGCAACACCTTCCAGCACCGGCAGCATTTCGCGGATGTTGGAGACTTTCTTGTCAACCAGCAGGATGAACGGATCGTCCAGCTCGACAGAACCAGTTTCCTGTTTGTTGATGAAGTACGGAGAGAGGTAGCCGCGGTCGAACTGCATACCTTCAACAACAGCCAGCTCATCTTCCAGACCCTGACCATCTTCAACGGTGATGACGCCATCGCGACCCACTTTATCCATGGCTTCGGCAATCAGCTTGCCCACTTTCTCGTCGGAGTTGGCGGAGATGGTGCCCACCTGAGCGATGGCATTGCTGTCGGCACACGGCTGGGACAGTGCCTGCAGCTCGGCAACGGCAGCCACAACTGCCTTGTCGATACCGCGCTTCAGATCCATCGGGTTCATACCGGCGGCAACGGCTTTCAGACCTTCGTTGACGATGGCCTGAGCCAGAACGGTTGCAGTAGTGGTACCGTCACCGGCGGCATCGTTCGCCTTGGAAGCCACTTCCTTGACCATCTGGGCGCCCATGTTCTGGAACTTGTCTTCCAGCTCGATTTCGCGCGCAACAGACACACCATCTTTAGTAATGGTCGGGGCGCCGAAGGACTTGTCCAGCACCACGTTGCGGCCTTTCGGGCCCAGAGTCACCTTGACGGCATCAGCCAGGATGTTTACGCCTTCCAGCATCTTGATGCGGGCTTCGTTACCAAACTTAACGTCTTTAGCTGCCATTTTTCTTCAATCCTTAAATCAATTCGGGGAAAAGGAGGATGGATTACTCTTCGACAATCGCCAGGATGTCGGTTTCTGAGAGGATCAGGACGTCCTGACCATCCAGCTTCTCGGTCTTCACACCGTAGCCTTCGTTGAAGATAACCTTGTCACCAACCTTCACGGCCAGCGCTTTGACTTCGCCATTATCCAGGATGCGACCAGTCCCCACGGCAAGCACTTCACCACGGGTGGACTTCTGGGCCGCAGTACCAGTCAAGACGATACCGCCGGCAGATTTGGCTTCAGCTTCGATGCGCTTGATGATGACGCGGTCGTGCAGTGGACGAATTTTCATCGATAACTCTCCCAAAATGAGTCTCATTGTTGCTTTGAGGAATGGCCGTTCCAGGCCAAATTAGATATGTCCCTGATGTGGGGCAGAGTTGCTAACCCTTCAAGGGCAAATACAAAAAAAATTTTTTCACGTACTATAAACATCTTCGATGGTTCAGCCATGTCCGCACCCTGGTGCAAGGTCGGTTCAAGCCGCCCGTTTTCGATGCCAGAACCTTCAAAGCCAGCTGTAGAGACGAGCCCTTGACCCACACCAACCCCATGTTGACAGCCCCTATTCCGGTCGTACTGCGCCAGATGACGGGCCCCATGATCTTCGGCATCATCGCCATTCTTGCCTTCAATCTGGTCGATACCTTTTTTATCGGTATGCTGGGCACCGAAGCTCTGGCCGCCATCAGTTTTACCTTTCCTGTCACTTTTGTGGTTACCTCGCTGGCGATGGGATTGGGCGCCGGATTGTCAGCGGTGATCGGTCATACCCTGGGGCAGGGCAAACACGATGAGGCAGCCCATCTCGCCACCGACAGCCTGTTTCTGGCGGTGATCATGGTAGCCCTGCTCTCCGCGGGGGGCGCTCTCACCATCAAGCCTCTGTTTACCCTGTTGGGCGCCAGTGCCGAGCTTATCTCCCTCATCCATGACTACATGCTGATCTGGTATCTCACCGTCCCCATGCTGGTGCTGCCCATGGTGGGCAATGCCGCCATCCGGGCGACCGGCGATACCAAAACCCCCAGTCTGGTGATGGCCGTAGCCGGGTTGGTCAACGGAGTACTGGATCCTCTGTTGATCTTCGGCATCGGCCCCTTTCCCGAGTGGGGGATCCGCGGGGCCGCCATCGCGACTTCTCTCTCCTGGTTGATGGCGATGCTGGTCAGCCTCTATATCCTGCGTCATCGGGAGGGCTTGCTGCTGTGGCGCCTCTCGCCGCGGGCTCGGTTGCTGACCCACTGGCGGGCCTTGCTCCATGTCGCCGTCCCCGCCTCTTTTACCAATATGCTCAACCCCCTGGCCAATGCGGTGCTGATGACGATCTTTGCAGGACTGGGTACCGAGGTGGTGGCGGCTTACGGCGCCGCGTCGCGGGTCGAGGCGCTGTTGCTGATTGTGATGATGGCCCTTGCCTCCGTGCTGGCCCCTTTCATCTCGCAAAACTGCGGTGCCGGTAATCCGGCCCGCGCCAAGGCTGCGCTGCAAAGCTGCATGAGTTTTGCGTTGCTGTTTCAGCTCGCCATCTATGGCTTGACCTGGCTACTGGCGCCACTCATCGCCAACCTGTTCAGCGATCATCCGCAGGTCATCCGCCTCATCATTCTCTATCTGCATCTGGTGCCGATCGGTTACGGCTTTCAGGGCATGGTGATGCTGCTGGCCTCTGCACTCAATGGCGTGCGAGCATCCAGTATCTCGTTTTTGTTCAACGGATTGCGGCTGTTTGGTTTTCTGTTGCCAGGAGCCTGGCTGGGGGCAAAGCTGGGAGGAGAACAGGGGATATATCTGGGGATACTGCTGGCCAATCTGGCGGCGGGCACCCTTGCATGGTGGTATGCCCGACACCGCTTCGAGACCTTGTGCCATCAGGGCAAACCCTGATTCAGTCACTCGCCTCGGGTTTTCGTCTCGTCGATTACTCTTTGCGCTCACTCTTTGCGCTCAAATTCGCCTTCGATGGTGGTGCCGCCCTGCTTGGCGTTCCCCAGATGATCATCGGACGGTGCGTTGCCAAACGGCGATTGAGTACGCTGGAAGCCACCCATCTGCATCCGGAACTGGCTGCTGCCGATCAGCTTGTCAGCCAGTTTGTTACGCAGCCAGGGTTGCAGCAACAGCACACCGAAAATGTCGGTCACGAAACCCGGGATAATCAGCAGCAAACCGGCCAACGCCAGCATCATGCCCCCCATCACCTCGCGGCCCGGCATCTCGCCCATCTGCATCTTTTGCTGGGCGCTGAACAGGGTCTTGATCCCTTCACTGCGCACCAGCGAGGAGCCCAATACCGCAGTCAGTATGAGCAAGCCGACAGTCGGCAGCGCCCCGATTACCGAGCCGACCTCGATCATCACGGTGAGTTCCAGTACAACCAGACCCACCAACAACAAAAACAACTTGCCCATATCCACTCCAGCACCGGTAAATTGAGAAAAAGTGGCGTCCATCCAACGATGGTCAGAGGTGATTTTGCCACCCCGTCATCACCACTTTCTGCCCTGAATAAATGGGGGCGGCCCCCCTCTTTTCAAGTTGGTCAACTGACCCCTAAGTCATCAGCAATCTAAAAAACCAGCAAAAAGTCACAAAAATTTATAAAAATCATCATGATAAAAACTTCATAACATATGTGTACTTTCCTCAAAGTAATTTGAAAATGTCGCAAATTTAGTGATCCACCTCTAATAACCGATACCTCAATTGGAGTAGTATATTGATTAGTTTTTCGGGAGGTCATTCTCCCAACCGCCCCACTCGATGTGTGGTGCTTCAGGATGAGCTGTGCGCAAGGAACTCGCGACCACTCGGTGAGGATTTTTCCATTTATCTGATTTCTGAGGCATTACAATGAGCGACATCAAGAACGTCCGCATTGAAGAAGACCTGCTGGGCACCAAAGAAGTTTCCAATGATCTCTACTACGGTGTGCACACCCTGCGCGCTGTCGAGAACTTCAAGATCAGCTCTCAGAAGATTTCTGACGTTCCGGAATTTGTCCGCGGTATGGTGCTGACCAAGAAGGCCGCTGCGCTGGCAAACGGTGAACTGGGTACCATCCGTCCTGAAATTGCTGACAAGATCGTAGAAGCCTGCGACCTGATGCTGAACACCGGCAAATGCTTCGACCAGTTCCCGGTCGACGTTTACCAGGGTGGTGCCGGCACCTCCGTCAACATGAACACCAACGAAGTACTGGCCAACATCGCCTTGGAAATCATGGGTCTGGAGAAAGGCCGTTACGACGTCATCAACCCGAACGACCACGTCAACAAGTGCCAGTCCACCAACGATGCCTACCCCACCGGTTTCCGCGTTGCTGTGGTCAACAGCACTGACGTGACTCTGCACGCGCTGGAGCACCTGATCGCGGCATTCGATGCCAAAGCGAAAGAGTTCAAAAACATCCTGAAGATGGGTCGTACCCAGCTGCAAGATGCGGTTCCGATGACTCTGGGTCAGGAGTTCCACGCATTCGCCGTGACCCTGCGTGAAGAGATCAAATCCATCAAGCGTTGCCAGGAGCTGCTGCTGGAAGTGAACCTGGGCGCGACCGCCATCGGTACCGGTCTGAACACTCCGCCCGAGTACTCTGCACTGGCTATCAAGCGTCTGGCTGAGATCACCGGTCGTGCCTATGTGCCGGCAGAAGATCTGATCGAAGCGACCTCCGACTGTGGCGCCTACGTCATGCTGCACGGCGCCATCAAGCGTCTGGCCATGAAGCTGTCCAAGATCTGTAATGACCTGCGTCTGCTCTCCTCCGGCCCGCGCACTGCACTGAAAGAGATCAACCTGCCAGAAATGCAGGCGGGTTCCTCCATCATGCCGGCCAAGGTCAACCCGGTTATCCCGGAAGTGGTCAACCAATCCTGCTTCAAGGTATTCGGCAACGACATCACCATCACCTTCGCCGCCGAAGCCGGTCAGCTGCAGCTGAACGTCATGGAGCCGGTGATTGGTCAGGCGATGTTCGAATCCCTGAGTCTGATGGAAAAAGCCTGTATTTCCCTGCGCGAGAAGTGCGTGGAAGGTATCACCGCCAACCCGGAAATCTGCATGAATCACGTGCTGAACTCCATCGGTATCGTGACCTACCTGAACCCCTTCATCGGCCACCACGAAGGGGATATCGTCGGCAAGATCTGTGCCCAGACCGGCAAGAACGTCCGCGAAGTCGTTCTTGAGCGTGGCCTGCTGAGCGCCGAGCAGCTGGACGAAATTCTCTCCATCGAGAACCTGATGAACCCGCAATACAAAGCCAAGCGTTTCACCCGCGAAGCTGCCGTATAAGCGAGTGTGGGCCGGGATCTTCCCGGCCCATAAAGTCAGTTCCCGATTGGTCTTTATCCCCAGCCCGATCGGGAATTGGCTTTTTGCCAAATAAAAACCAAAAACTAAAAAATGGAGTTATCGCTATGATTGGAATCGAGTTACTTGTCGTGCTCGCCGCTATCTATCTGGGGGCCCGGATAGGCAGCATCGGCATCGGCTTTGCCGGTGGTCTGGGGGTACTGGTATTGACGTGGGGTCTGGGCATGCCCATCCCGAGCGATCAACTGGTCAGCTACATCCCTTGGGATGTGATCATGATCATCGCGTCCGTCATCTGCGCCATCGCCTGTATGCAACTGGCTGGCGGGATGGACTACCTGGTCTTCCTGGCAGAAAAAGCGCTGCGCAAGAACCCCAAATACATCACCTTCGCCGCCCCGGTGGTCACCTACCTGATGACCATGCTGGCCGGTACCGGTCATACCGCCTTCTCCACCCTGCCGGTGATCGCGGAAGTGGCCAAAGAGCAAGGGATCCGCCCATCCCGTCCGCTCTCCATCGCGGTTGTCGCCTCCCAGATCGCCATCACAGCCTCCCCGATCTCTG
The DNA here is from genome assembly GCF_019047125.1 of Aeromonas sp. FDAARGOS 1411. Classification (NCBI taxonomy): domain Bacteria; kingdom Pseudomonadati; phylum Pseudomonadota; class Gammaproteobacteria; order Aeromonadales; family Aeromonadaceae; genus Aeromonas; species Aeromonas sp. FDAARGOS 1411. The sequence goes on from NZ_CP077214.1 coordinate 2,938,703, forward strand.
CCGCTGTGGTTGCCTTCTCCGGCATGCTCGAGCCATTTGGTGTTGACTACCTGACCCTGCTGGCCATCTGCATCCCCTCCACCTTCCTGGCCTGTATCCTGGGCGCCTTCATTGCCAACATGATGGGCAAGCCGCTGGAGCAGGACGAAGTCTATCTGGAGCGTAAAGCCAAGGGCCTGATCAAACTGCGTGGTACTACCAAGCTCGAGATCAAACCGTACGCCAAACTGTCTGTCTGGATCTTCATCGCCGCCATCGTTGCTGTCATGGCTTATGCCACTGCCATCTCCGGTAAAGTGGGTCTGATCACCAACCCGCCGATCCCCCGTGACGGCGCCATCATGGGCATCATGCTGGCCGCGGCCACCATCATGACTCTGGTGTGCAAACTGGACGCCACTCAAGTGACCAACATGCCGACCTTCAAGTCCGGTATGTCTGCCTGTATCTGCGTACTGGGTGTGGCCTGGCTGGGTAACGTCTTCGTAAAAGGCAACATGGACACCATCCAGCTGATCGCTGGCGACCTGCTGAACCAGTACTCCTGGCTGCTGGCCGTGGTGCTGTTCTTCGCCGCCATGCTGCTCTATTCACAAGGTGCCACCACCAAAGCGTTGATGCCGGCCGCACTGGCACTGGGTGTCAGCCCGCTGACTGCGATTGCCTCTTTCGCAGCCGTGAGCGCCCTGTTCGTACTGCCGACCTACCCGACCCTGCTGGCTGCGGTAGAGATGGACGACACCGGCTCCACCCGTATCGGTAAGGCGGTATTCAACCACCCCTTCTTCGTACCGGGCACCGCCACCATCGCCATCGCCGTGGCACTGGGCTTCTTCTTCGGCGGCATCCTGCTGTAATCCATCGCCTGCCGATCACCAAACAAAAATCCCCGCCAGTTGGCGGGGATTTTTTATCTCTTTACTCTGTGCTTGGCTGTCTGCCAGCAAGAGACCTGACCTCTTATCCGGATGGCTCAACCACGGCGACAGCAGACACCACAACAGCGTGCCAGCGGCGCTATAACCACCGCTGCCGGATTGCAGGAGCGATAGGCCACCATGGTACTCACCACCACGCCAGAAGGCGGGATCCGTCGGATCAGACCGGATCCAGGGTATCCAGCGGCCAGCGCGGCACGGCTTTGACCGCCAGCGGTTCGAACACGCCCGCTTTCAGGCGCTGCATACCGGCATAGGCAATCATGGCGCCGTTATCGGTGCAATATTCAGTGCGCGGATAGAACACCTCGCCCTTGAGGCTCTCCATCAGCTCGGCCAGCTGGGCACGCAGATGACGGTTGGCACTGACGCCACCGGCGACCACCAGACGCGTGAGACCGGTCTCTTTCAAGGCACGACGGCACTTGATGGCCAGGGTATCAACCACCGCATCTTCAAACGCCCGAGCGATATCGGCACGGGTCTGTTCATCATCACCATTGGCGGCGATGGTGTTGGCTGTGAAGGTCTTGAGGCCGGAGAAGCTCATGTCGAGCCCAGGACGGTCAGTCATGGGACGGGGGAAGTGGAAGCGCCCAGTAGTGCCCTTCTCGGCCAGACGGGAGAGCAGCGGACCACCCGGATAGTCCAGCCCCATCAGCTTGGCGGTCTTGTCGAACGCTTCGCCAGCGGCATCATCGATGGATTCGCCCAACAGCTGATAGCTGCCGATACCGTCGACTCGTACCAGCATGGAGTGACCACCAGAGACCAGCAGCGCCACGAAGGGGAACTCGGGAGCTTTCTCTTCCAGCATGGGGGCCAGCAGGTGCCCTTCCATATGATGGACGGCAATGGCCGGCTTGTTCCACGCCATCGCCAGCGAGCGGCCAATGGTCGCCCCCACCAGAATGGCGCCAACCAGACCCGGACCCGCGGTATACGCGATGCCGTCGATGTCATCTTTGCCCAGTCCCGCCTCTTGCAATGCGGCCTGGATCAACGGGATCGTCTTGCGAACATGATCCCGGCTGGCGAGTTCGGGGACGACGCCACCGTAGTCCGCATGCAGCTTGACCTGGCTGTATAACTGATGGGAAAGGATCCCTTTTTGATCGTCGAAGATCGCGATCCCGGTTTCGTCACAGGATGTCTCTATGCCCAATACACGCATTGCTAAAAAATTTCACTGCTAAAATGAGACGGCTATGGTAACCTTCGCGGGTTTTTTAAACCAGAGCGATCTCTGCGGGTTTACTTTCATTCCCTGTCCAGAGTATAATTTCGCACCATTTTAAGACATGCTGATCGATTGAAGGTCAGCTAACAATTTATCACTGAGGTGAAAGGCACATGCCAGTAATCAAAGTCCGTGAAAATGAGCCGTTTGACGTTGCTCTGCGTCGTTTCAAGCGTTCTTGCGAAAAAGCCGGTATCCTGTCCGAAGTTCGTAGCCGTGAGTTCTACGAGAAGCCGACTACCATTCGTAAGCGCGCCAAAGCGTCTGCTGTCAAGCGTCACGCCAAGAAGCTGTCTCGCGAAAACGCACGTCGTATCCGCCTGTACTAATCGGGAGATATTGCCGTGTCTCTGAAGGATCAACTCAAGGATCAGCAAAAGCTCGCAATGCTTGCCAAAGACAAGGCACGTCTGGGAGCGATCCGCTTGTTGATGGCAGAAATCAAGCAACGTGAAGTCGATACCCGTATCGAGCTGAATGATGAGGATATCCTCGCTGTCGTGACCAAAATGGTCAAACAGCGCCGCGATTCCATCAGCCAATTTGAAGCTGCCGGTCGCCAGGATCTCGCCGACAAAGAGTCCGCCGAGATCGTTGTGTTGCAGGAATTCCTGCCGCAACAGCTGACCGTAGATGAAATTTCCGCCCTGATCGAGCAAGCCATCACTGAAAGTGGTGCTGCCGTCATGGCTGATATGGGCAAGGTCATGGCTGTCTTGAAGCCGAAAATTCAGGGGCGTGCCGATGTCGGCGCCGTCAGTGCTCAGGTGAAAACCCGCTTGGCGTAACAGGCAACTCTCTTGTTTGGTCGAAGAAGCCGTGCTTCCCTTGGAATGCGCGGCTTTTTTATTTTCTCCGCAATGAAACAGGACGGTTATGGCAGGCAGGATCCCCCAATCCTTTATCGACGATCTGCTCGTACGCACAGACATAGTCGAGCTGATCGACTCGCGAGTGCGGCTGAAAAAAGCCGGTAAGAACTACCAGGCTTGCTGCCCTTTTCATAACGAAAAAAGCCCCTCTTTTACCGTCAGCCAGGAGAAGCAGTTCTACCACTGTTTCGGTTGTGGCGCCCATGGCAACGCCATCGGCTTTGTCATGGAGTACGACGGTCTCGAATTTCCCGATGCCATCGAAGAGCTCGCCAGCATGCAAGGCATGCAGGTACCTCGCGAGCAGAGCATCGGTGGTTCGGCCAATAGTCAGCCCGCTGTTAGCAAGGATCTGTTCGAGCTGATGAACCAGATCGCCCGCTTCTACGAGAGCAATCTCAAGAGCGCTCCCCATGCGGTGGAGTACCTCAAAGGCCGCGGCCTGACCGGTGAAGTGGTCAAACGATTCAACATTGGCTATGCACCCAGCGATTGGGATCAGGTGCGCCGCCGCTTTGGTACCAGCCGGGATCACGAGCAATTGCTTATCTCGGGCGGCATGCTGATCACCCGTGACAATGGCCCGGGGAGTTATGATCGTTTCCGCGATCGCATCATGTTCCCGATCCGCGACAAGCGTGGCCGGGTCATCGGCTTCGGTGGCCGGGTGCTGGGTGATGGCACACCCAAGTATCTGAACTCGCCGGAGACCCCCATCTTCCATAAAGGGCGGGAGCTGTTCGGTCTCTACGAAGTGAAGCAGGCACACAAGGATCCGCGCCGGATCCTTGTGGTGGAAGGCTACATGGATGTGGTGGCACTCGGTCAGTACGACATCGACTATGCGGTGGCGGCGCTGGGTACTGCAACGACCAGCGACCATATCCACACCCTGTTTCGCACCACCGCCGAGGTAGTCTGCTGCTACGATGGTGACAACGCCGGTCGTGAAGCCGCCTGGCGCGCGCTGGATAATGCCCTCCCCCATTTGCAGGATGGCCGCGAGCTGAAGTTTGTGTTCCTGCCCGATGGCGAGGATCCCGACTCGCTGGTACGCCAGATCGGCAAGGAGGGCTTCGAAGCCTTGCTCGATGAAGCCCAGCCGTTCGCCGACTTCATGTTCGAGCGTCTCGGTCGCGATGCGGCGCTCTCCGGTGAGGCAGGCAAGTTCGAAGTGGCCAACAAGGCCGCCGAGCTTATTCGTCGCGTACCGGAAGGGTTTACCCGCGAAGGGCTGATCACCCGCCTCTCCAGCATGATGCGCTGGGGCGAGAACAAGCAGCGCATCGCCGAGCTCTTTACCCGTAACAGTCAGCCCAAGGCCGAGGCCAACAAACCCAAGGCAGCCAAGCTGACGCCACTGCGGCGTGCGCTGGCACTGATGGTGCAATATCCGGCAGTAACGGCTGAGCTTCCCCCCATGCCGGAATTGGCCGGACTACGCGTACAAGGCATCAAGTTCCTGCTGCAACTGCACCAGCAAATCCTGGCACAGCCCGGTATCACAACCGGTATCCTGCTGGAACACTGGCGTGGTACCAAAGAGGGAGAGATCCTTGCTCAGTTGGCCATGCACGACCTGTTCGAGGAGATCAAACTCGATCAGGAGCCGGATATTCTGGGAGAATTGCAGGACACCTTCGTCGGCTTCATCAACCAGTTTCTGAAACAGCGGATCGAAGAATTGCAGGCCAAAGTGACTCAGGAAGGACTAAGCTCCGAAGAAACCCAAGAGCTGATGATGCTGATAAGAGAGGTGCAAATTGAGAAAAGAAATGAGAGTGGGGCTTGATATTTGAGTGATTAGTCCCAATATGGATAGCGTTGCCCGAATCGACGGGATGAAAAGCAAAATTTTTATAACCGCCTGGCCCCGACAATACTGCGGGCAGGGGTTTCTCATGACCGACGCCGCAACCAGACATAGCATGTCTGGCGGTTTTCTATTAGAATTGGCTATTTGCGCAGCAGCGCACTGTACGCGCAACCTAGCAACACCAACCGGATGAGTTCTATGGAGCAAACCCCGCAGTCTCAGCTTAAACTCCTCGTTGCCAAAGGTAAAGAACAGGGCTACCTGACCTATGCCGAGGTGAACGATCACCTCCCGCAAGACATTGTCGATTCAGACCAGATCGAAGACATCATTCAGATGATCAACGATATGGGCATTCAAGTGGTTGAAAACGCTCCGGATGCCGATGACCTTATCATGGCTGAAGGTGGTACCGCCGATGAGGACGCTGCCGAAGCAGCGGCCCAGGCTCTGGCATCTGTTGAATCTGAGATTGGTCGCACGACCGATCCCGTCCGCATGTACATGCGGGAAATGGGTACCGTCGAACTGCTGACCCGTGAAGGCGAAATCGACATCGCCAAGCGGATCGAAGACGGTATCAACCAGGTACAAAGCTCCGTAGCCGAGTACCCTGAAGCAATTACTTACCTGCTCGAACAGTACGACAAGTACGAAGCCGAGCAGCTACGTCTCTCTGACATCATCTCTGGCTTTATTGACCCGAACGAAACTGAAGACATGGCACCTACCGCCACGCATATCGGTTCCGAACTCGGCGAAGACGATCTGGCCGACGAAGATGAAGAAGACGAAGAAGACGAAGACGAAGATGGCGACAGCTCTGACGACGACGGTGACGGTGGTCCGGATCCGGAAGTCGCTCGCGAGAAGTTTGGCGAACTGCGTGCCCAGTATGAAGTGACCCGCCTCTCCATTCAGAAGAATGGTCGCGCGCACGAAGATACCCAGGCCGCCATCGCCCAGCTGGCCGATGTATTCCGCCAATTCCGCCTGATGCCCAAGCAGTTCGATCGCCTGGTCAACAACATGCGGGAAATGATGGAGCGCGTCCGCGTGCAGGAACGCATCATCATGAAGCTCTGCGTTGAGCAGGCCAAGATGCCGAAGAAAACCTTCGTCGCGGCCTTCACCAACAACGAGTGTGAAACTGCCTGGTTCGAATACCAGAAGCAGGCTGGCAAAGCCTGGTCTCCCCGTCTGGTTGAAATGGACGAGGATATCCAGCGCGCCATCGGCAAGCTGCAGCAGATTGAAGAAGAGACCGGTCTGTCGATTGCCCAGATCAAGGATATCAACCGCCGCATGAGCATCGGTGAGGCCAAGGCCCGCCGTGCGAAGAAAGAGATGGTTGAGGCCAACTTGCGTCTGGTTATCTCTATCGCCAAGAAGTACACCAACCGTGGCCTGCAGTTCCTGGATCTGATCCAGGAGGGCAACATCGGTCTGATGAAGGCGGTAGACAAGTTTGAATACCGTCGTGGCTACAAGTTCTCGACCTATGCAACCTGGTGGATCCGTCAGGCCATTACCCGCTCCATCGCGGATCAGGCCCGTACCATCCGTATCCCGGTACACATGATCGAGACCATCAACAAGCTCAACCGAATCTCCCGTCAGATGCTGCAGGAGATGGGTCGTGAACCGAACCCGGAAGAGCTGGCCATGCGCATGGGCATGCCGGAAGACAAGATCCGCAAGGTACTGAAGATCGCCAAAGAGCCTATCTCCATGGAGACGCCCATCGGTGATGATGAAGATTCCCACTTGGGCGACTTCATCGAAGATACCACCCTGGCTCTGCCAGCGGATGCGGCGACCAGCGAAAGCCTGCGCAACGCCACCCGCGAAGTGCTTGCTGGCCTGACCGCCCGCGAAGCCAAGGTACTGCGGATGCGTTTCGGTATCGACATGAACACTGACCACACCCTCGAGGAAGTGGGCAAACAGTTCGACGTTACCCGTGAGCGTATTCGTCAGATCGAAGCCAAGGCACTGCGTAAACTGCGCCACCCGAGCCGCTCGGAAGTGCTGCGCAGCTTCCTGGACGAATAGTCCTGACCCTGTGTCAAACTGCTCTGCCAAAGCCCCGCCATGCGGGGCTTTGTTTTGTCTGGCATTTACCCTTGCGACCCGCTTTGCACCCTCTATCGACCTGGACAATTAGTCGCCAAGTGGTTGATATGCCTATAGACTGCCCTTTCCTCTTCCCCTATAATCCACGCCGCTAAACGCACAATTTGGCCCCTTAGCTCAGTTGGTCAGAGCAGTCGACTCATAATCGATTGGTCGTGGGTTCAAGTCCCCCAGGGGCCACCAAATTTAAAAAGGCCGCTCATGATGAGCGGCCTTTTTGCATCTACGTATCGGACAATGCCCTGTGATGAGCTCGATGAGGTCATAGAAAAGACCCGCCATGGGCGGGTCTGGGCAGGGTCCGGATCAGGCGCCTCACTCAGAGACAAGGAGCCTAATGCTGAGCCTCAGGTATGCTCGTTGCTGCCGCTCTGGATGGACGAGCGACGCCCGGCGGGTAGCATCCGGGTAACCAGATTGCTGCGCTGACGCCAGGAGGTGAAGATGATGGCCAGCAGGTGCAGACCGATCAGCCCCTGTAGCGCCACCACGCACCACTCATGCCACTCGTCAGCCCCCAGTTCAAATCCCGTCTCGGTATTTTGAAACCAGCCGCTGCCAGCAGTAGCCAGCACAACCAGCCAGAGCGCCCACACGGCCAGCTTGCCGCTACCGTGATGCCCCGGTGCCGGAGGCTGCCGCTCACGCATCTCGCGCGCTTGCTGGCGAAAATCCTCACCACTGGGGATGAGGGCACCAAGGCGAGCGTAGCCACGGGCAAAAGTAAGCCCCCAGAGCAGACGCAAGGAGACCAGCCCAATGGCACCGTAACCCAGCCACTCGTGCCACTCCTCGCCCGCTTCGTTAACCCAGAGATTGCTGATGCAGACCGCCACCAAGCCCCAGTGGGTCAGGCGAACCAGCGGATCCCAGCGAAAGGGCTCACCCTTTTTGCTTGGCATATTTGTGGTACTCCTTCTTCAGGTCGTTGACCTTGGCCAGATGTTCGCGCGCCTTGGCCTCATCACCCGCCTTGAGTGCGGCCAGGCTGGCGTCCAGCTCGGTCTGTACCTCGTTCATCCCTTCAAGGAATTTCTCTTTCTTGGCGGCCGGCATGTTCTTCTGCTTGGCCACATCAAGCTGGGCCTTCATCTCGTTGATGTGCTTCTCCATGGTGGCTGCATCATCAGCCTTGACGGCCTGCTTGTAGTTGAAGCCAATCTTCTTCATCGGCTGTTCCAGATCACCCGCCACGGCAGGCAGGGTCATCAGGCCAAACATCAGGGGCAGCAGCAGGGGGCGGACGGTTTTCAACATGGGATTTCCTTATATAACGACATGCTCGAATTGTTAGGGGTACTTATGAATCCAAACAAGAATTCATCACCAGCATGATGCCATGACTCATGGTGAAACGTTTGTGAAAAATGCTGTTTTTTGTGGCAAATAGTGACAGATATGCCGCGCTTGTTTGCGCTTGGTAACTGATTGAACGCAGGTGACGCGCACTATGAGGATGGTTGAAAGCGGTAAACAGGGACAAAAAGCCCCGCCGTAGCGGGGTCTGAATCAGCTGGTCATTTGCGTGCGTCAGTTACTCCTGTTCGCGAGCAATGGCGCGCCAGCCGATATCCTTGCGGTAGAAGACGCCATCCCACTTGATGCGGCCAGCGAGCTGATAGGCACGCTGCTGGGCTTCTGCAACCGTATGGCCCAGCGCCGTGGCGCACAGTACACGACCGCCAGCAGTCAGGCTGGTATCGCCCTCCAGGCGGGTCCCGGCATGGAACACCTTCTCTCCTGCCACTTCATCCACCGGCAAGCCGCTGATGGGGTGATTGGTACTGTAATCGCCAGGATAGCCTCCCGCCGCCAACACCACGCCGATGGCGGCGCGGGGATCATAGATGGCCTCTTTCTGATCCAGCTTGCCTGCGCAAGCGGCCAGGCAGAGCTCCACCAGATCGGACTGCATCCGCAGCATGATGGGCTGGGTCTCGGGATCGCCGAAACGACAGTTGAACTCGATCACCTTGGGATTGCCTGCACCGTCGATCATCAGACCGGCGTAGAGGAAACCGGTGTAGACGTTGCCCTCGGCCGCCATGCCTCGCACGGTCGGCATGATCACCAGCTCCATCACGCGTCGATGTACCTCGGCGGTCACCACAGGCGCCGGGGAGTATGCCCCCATGCCGCCGGTGTTGAGGCCGGTATCACCGTCGCCAACCCGCTTGTGATCCTGACTGGTGGCCATCGGCAGCACGTGCTCGCCATCGACCATGACGATGAAGCTCGCCTCTTCACCCTCCAGAAACTCCTCAATCACCACCCGGGAGCCCGCTTCGCCAAAGGCATTGCCGGAGAGCATGTCGCGCACCGCGTCTTCCGCTTCCTGCAAGGTCATGGCGACAATCACCCCCTTGCCCGCCGCCAGACCATCGGCCTTGATGACGATGGGGGCGCCCTTCTCGCGCAAGTAGGCGAGTGCTGGCTCCACTTCGGTGAAGTTCTGGTACTCGGCAGTCGGGATGGCGTGACGGGCCAGGAAATCCTTGGTGAAGGCCTTGGAGCCTTCCAGCTGGGCAGCGGCAGCGGTCGGGCCAAAGATGGGCTGACCAGCGGTGCGGAAGGCATCCACCACCCCTTTCACCAGCGGCGCTTCCGGCCCGACGATGGTGAGGCCGACCTGCTTCTCTTTGGCAAAGGCCAGCAGCCCTTCGATATCGGTCGCCTCGATGGCGACGTTCTCGACACCCGGCTCAAGCTGGGTGCCAGCGTTGCCCGGCGCCACAAAAACGTGACGTACCAGTGGGGAGTGTTTGGCCTTCCAGGCCAGAGCGTGTTCGCGGCCACCGTTGCCAATGATCAGTACTTTCATCGTATCGCTCGCTTCTATTTGTGGTCACTGGACGGCCACTCGGGCCGTCAGTCAGTGGAAATAGTCAGTTGAAAAGAGACAACAAAAGGGCCGCCATCGGCAGCCCCTGACCCATCAATGACGGAAATGGCGCATGTTGGTAAAGACCATGCACATGCCGTGTTCGTCGGCGGCGTCGATCACCTCCTGATCGCGCATTGACCCACCCGGCTGGATCACGCAGGAGATACCGGCCTGAGCGGCAGCATCGATACCGTCGCGGAACGGGAAGAAGGCATCGGAGGCCATCACGGAGCCCGCCACGGTCAGTCCTTCATCCGCCGCCTTGATACCGGCGATTTTGGCCGAATAAACACGGCTCATCTGGCCTGCGCCGACGCCGATGGTCTGGCCATCTTTGGCGTAGACGATGGCGTTGGATTTGACGAACTTGGCCACTTTCCAGCAGAACAGCAGATCCTGCAGCTCGGCCTCGGTCGGCTGGCGCTTGCTGACCACAGTCAGGTCACTCAGCGTCACCATGCCGAGATCGCGCTCCTGCACCAGCAGGCCACCGTTGACGCGTTTGAGGTCAAAGCCTTGCGCCGGAGCCGTCCACTGACCGCATTCGAGCAGACGCACGTTCAGCTTGGCGGCGACCGTATCGCGGGCCTCCTGGCTGACGGTTGGGGCGATGATCACTTCGACAAACTGGCGGGCAACGATGGCAGCGGCAGTGGCGCCATCCAGCTCACGGTTAAAGGCGATGATGCCGCCGAAAGCAGAGGTGGGGTCGGTCTGGTAGGCGCGATCGTAGGCACTCAACAGGTCGCTACCGATGGCCACACCGCAGGGGTTGGCATGCTTGACGATGACGCAGGCTGGCTCGTCGAACTCCTTCACACACTCCAGCGCAGCATCGGTATCAGCGATATTGTTGTAGGAGAGCGCCTTGCCCTGCAACTGGGTAGCGCTGGAGACAGAACCCGGAGCGGCATGCTCTTCGGCGTAGAAGGCGGCTGCCTGATGGCTGTTTTCGCCGTAACGCATGTCCTGCTTCTTGATGAACTGGCTGTTGAAGGTGCGCGGGAAGCGGGACTCCTCGTCACCCTCCTTGTTGTCACCGTAGGAAGGAACCATGGTGCCGAAGTAGTTGGCGATCATGCCGTCGTAGGCGGCGGTGTGCTCGAAGGCTGCGATGGCCAGATCGAAACGGGTCGCCAGTTTCAGGCTGTTGCCGTTGGCATCCATCTCGCGAATAACCCGATCATAGTCGGCAGCTTTGACGACGATAGCAACATCTTTATGGTTTTTGGCGGCAGAGCGCACCATGGTCGGGCCGCCGATGTCGATGTTCTCGACCGCATCGGCCAGAGTGCAGCCCGCTTTGGCCACGGTGGCAGCAAAGGGGTAAAGGTTGACGACAACCATGTCGATGGGGGAGATAGCGTGCTGGGCCATGATGGCGTCATCCTGATCCCGACGGCCGAGGATGCCGCCATGAACCTTGGGATGCAGGGTCTTGACCCGGCCATCCATCATTTCAGGGAAACCCGTGTAGTCGGAGACCTCGGTCACCGGCAGACCCGCCTCGCCAAGCAGCTTGGCGGTACCGCCCGTGGAGAGCAGGGCAACACCACGCTCGTTGAGTGCCTTGGCAAATTCCAGAATGCCAGTTTTGTCAGACACACTCAGCAGTGCACGGCGAATGGGTCGAGCTTGTTCCATCACACTATCGTCCTCAACATAACGGGGACCGTTCCATGGGAGGCGAGGCTCAACACAGAGAGTCCCCAAATAAATGGAAGTGGGGGATTTCGCAAACCACTCTCGCCCCGACATCCGGCAAAAGCGTTTTAGGAAATGCCCGCTTGGTGCGGCGCTCTGTTATGGGCGCGTATTCTACACAAAAAATGTGACCTGTGGTGGATTTTTTGAAACAGAAAAGCCTTATTTGGCGCGGCGTTAAACGTTTTCCACTTGATTTTCTCGAAACGTTTGCACTTTCAGTGTTTTATGGGAAAAAGGGTCGCCAGGAGATGTTTATCTGCCCCTTTTATGCCCTTGGCTGGCAATCCATGGGCAAAGGGGTGATAGTGGATTCCGGTTTTTGTGGCGGCATACATTCAAGGGGAGAGAGAGCATGTATCGGATCGGTGAACTGGCCAAGGCGTGCGGGGTCAAGGCAGATACCCTGCGTTTTTACGAGAAGAACGGGCTTATCTCACCGGGGATCCGCAACGAATCCGGCTACCGCCTCTACAGCGAACAGGACAAGCGGCGGCTGGAGTTTATTATCCGCGCCAAGTCGGTCGGATTCTCGCTGGCCGATATTGGCGAGCTGCTCGACCTCGATACCAACAAGGCCAAAGTCACCTGTCAGGAGGTGAAAGCAGTGGCCGACACCAAGCTGGCCCAGGTGGAGCAGAAGATCATCGAACTGACCCGCTTTCGCGACAATCTGCGCGAGCTCTCCAATATCTGCTGTGGCGGGCCGCGCTCGGCCGAGCACTGCGCCATCCTCGAGACGCTGGAATCTGGCGCCCCGGCCCATCACGAGCATCACAGCCACAACCAGCATGACCCGGTTCACGGCTGACATGGTATGCCTGACTGAGCGTGCCTAGCTCAGTGTGACTGACTCGGCGCGCCCGACGCATTGCTCCGGCGGCGATTTGGTGACAAAATCGCCGCGTTTTTAATCGGTGCAAGTGCATCCGGTTGCCGGGCGCTAGCCTGAACAGGCGCCCGCAGTGAAAACCGCCATCCAGACACAAGAATCAACACACCAAGAGAAAAGAAGAGGAGCCATCATGGCCAAGATCCGGGTCGACCAACCCGCCCTCCCCCGTGAGGAAAATGCGCAAGGGGGCAACTATGCCCACCAGCGCGGCGAGATAAAGGATAACCATCTGCACGCCCTGCTCTCCGATCCCCTGTTTCGCAGCCGGGTCGAGCGCAACAAGAAGGGCAAGGGGAGTTACCAGCGCAAGGCCAAATTTGGCAAGCGGTGGGAGCCCGGCCAACAGCAGATGATCCGCGTCTGCTGCTGAGCGGGTTTCTACCGACCATAAACAATCAGGGCGCCATTGGCGCCCTGATTGTTATCTCGAAACACGGTTCGCCAAAACTGCCTCACGACCTGTTGCGAGAAGCTGTCAGCGAGGTGAAGAGCAGCGCAGGAACCGGAGCGTATAGAGATACGTGAGGCTTCCGAGCAGCGCATGAACCTTGATCACGGCTTCGCAGCCAGATCGTGAGCCAGTTTTCACTCATCCATAAACAGTTCGAGCAGCACGTTGAGATAGCGATGGCCGAGAGAAGTGAGCTGCCAGCTATCCCCCAAATCCTCGATCAGCTCCTTGCTTTGGGCGATGGCGAGCACCGTCTCTACCCTTTCCAGCGGCAAGCCGGTATAGGCCTCGAACTCCGCCTTGGGGGCCGGTTCAAACAGGCGGAAGCGGTTCATAAAGTATTCGAGCGGCAGATCGTCTGCCGTCACCTGCCACTGCTCGTCCAGATAGGGGCGACTCTTGTCCAGATACCCTTTCGGATGCTTCACCTTGGCGGTGCGCAGGATCTGTTGATTAGCGAGATCGGTCACCTTGCCGTGGGCGCCACAGCCGATCCCCAGATAGTCGCCGAAACGCCAGTAGTTGAGGTTGTGATGGCACTGATAGCCCTCTTTGGCGTAAGCCGAGATCTCGTACTGGCGATAACCGCTGGCGGTGAGCATGGCGTGGCCCTGCTCGTAGATGTCCCACAGGGTGTCATCTTCCGGCAGTTTGGGCGGCTTGGAGGCAAACGCCGTGTTCGGCTCTATGGTGAGCTGATACCAGGATAGGTGCGGCGGGGCGCAGTCGATCGCCTGCTGCAGGTCATAAAGGGCGTCATCCAGACTCTGATCCGGCAGACCGTGCATCAGATCCAGATTGAAGGTGGGCAACTTGATGGCATGGGCCAGTGCAGCGGCCTTGCGCGCCTCTTCCGGGCCGTGAATGCGGCCGAGGCGGGTCAGCTTCTCCTGCTGGAAGCTCTGCACCCCGATGGAGATACGGTTGATGCCGGCGCGCTGGAAACCGGCGAACTTCTCCGCCTCCACCGTGCCCGGGTTGGCCTCCATGGTGATCTCGCAATCTGCGGTGAGCACAATGCGGGCCCGTACCCCGTCCAGCAAGGTTTGCATCGCCTCCACCGTCAACAGGCTGGGGGTGCCGCCGCCGATAAAGATCGAGGAGAGCGGCCGCCCCTGCGCCCACTTCAGATCCTGATCCAGATCCTCCAGCAGAGCGGCGACATATTCGAGGTGAGGCAACTCCCCCTTCTGGGCATGGGAGTTGAAGTCACAGTAAGGGCACTTCTGGACGCACCAGGGCACATGAATATAGAGAGAGAGCGGCGGCAGTTGCAGCATGGGGCTTCCAATAAAACGGGGGCTCAAGGCCCCCATTGTAGATGACTATGTGTAATTGACCGTGTGTAACCAACAAGGTGGCGAAGTGGCTCAGTGCGCCGCAGCCAGCGCCGCTTTTAACTTGGCCAGCGCCTGACCGCGATGGCTCAGCTGGTTTTTCAGCTCGGCGGGCATCTGGGCGGCGGTGCAGTCGTGATCCGGCACGAAGAAGACGGGGTCATAGCCAAAACCGTGCTGACCGCGCGGCTCGTCGATGATCATCCCTTCCCAGCTCGCCTGACAGATGATGGGGGTGGGATCGTCGGCGTGGCGCATATAGACCAGCACACACCAGAAGCGGGCGCTCTTCAGATACTCGGGGGCACCTTTGAGCTCGCCGAGCAGCTTCTCGATGTTGGCCTTGTCGCCAGCACCCACACCGGCAAAGCGGGCGGAGTAGACGCCGGGGCGCCCTTGCAGCAGATCGACTTCCAGACCGGAATCATCGGCCACGGCGGGCAGACCGGTAATGCGGGCCGCGTGGCGGGCCTTGATGATGGCATTCTCGACGAAGGTGGTGCCGGTCTCATCGGCATCGGAGACCGCAAACTCGCTCTGTGGGATCACCTGGATCTTCATATCGGCCAGCATGGCGGCCAATTCCTTCACCTTTTTCTGGTTACCTGTTGCCAGGACAAGCTTGTTCATCGAGCACCTCCGCAAAAATAATCTGCGCATTCTATGCGGCGCAAGCGTTTAGTAAAAGCGCCAATTACACCCGCTGTGATGGGGTTACGGGGGATTTGCCGCCATCGAATAACCAGCTTTTTAATACATGTTTCCATAATGGAATAACCAAAGTGATTAAATACCATTTCTATTCATTACTGTGAGTCAGTAGACTCGCGCCCCAATTCATTAACCTGGCTGACTAAAGAGGTGACAGATGCCATTGATACTTTTGCTCGTACTACTGGTGCTGTTCAGTCCGCTGGCTATCGACATCTACCTGCCCGCCATTCCGCAGATGGCCGAGCAGCTGGGCGCCGAAGTAACCCTGATGCAGGGCACCATCACCTGGTTCCTGTTCAGCATGGGGCTGGGGCAACTGCTTGTTGGCCCGCTGGCCGATCGCTACGGTCGCAAGCCTATCGCGCTGGGCGGCGTGCTGCTCTATGGCCTGAGCGCGCTGGGGGCCGGTTTTGCCGCCAGCCTCGGCGAATTGATGCTGGCCCGGGTGCTGCAGGGCTTCGGCGCCTGCGCTACTTCGGTCGCCGCCTTCTCGGTGGTGCGTGACAGCTATGGCCCGAAAAAGAGCGGTCAGATGATCTCCTATCTCAATGGCGCCATCTGCTTTATTCCTGCGCTGGCCCCCCTGCTCGGTGGCTGGCTCACCGCCAAGGCGGGCTGGTCTGCCAACTTCTGGTTTATGGCCGGTTATGCGCTCATCGTCGGCAGCTGGCTGATGTGGCGGATGCCGGAGACCCGCCCGGAGGAGACCCGCAGTGAAGGGGCCCTCATCAGCTGGTCCCGCTACAGCCCGGTGCTGCGCTCCCCCAGCTTCCTGTTCAACGCGGCGCTGTGCATGCTGGCGATGGCGGTGATCCTCGCTTATGTCACCGCCGCACCGGTGCAGCTGATGGTGAAACTGGGGCTGGACATGAGCGGCTTTAGCTACTGGTTTACCGCCAACGCCGCGCTCAACATTCTGGCCTGCTTCATGGCGCCGCGCTTTATCGCCAAGGTGGGGCCAAGACGCACCCTGCGCATCGGGCTGCTGGTGTTGATGCTCTCGGCCATCACCCTGACTTTGGCCATGCACATCGAACATCCGCTGGCGATGATGGGGCCGGTATTCCTCTCCAGCATCGGCTTTGCCATGATTCTGGGCTCGGCCGCCGGGATGGCGCTGGCACCGTTCGGCCACTGCGCCGGTACCGCAGCGGCCCTGCTCGGCCTGTTCCAGATGAGCGGCTCCGGCGCCCTGGTTGGTCTGACCGGCGCCCTGATGCACGACCCGCTCAGCCAGCTGGCACTGCATATGTGGCTACTGCTGCCGCCTCTGGTGATGCTGATGACCCGGCGCGGCCGCCGCTTGTGTTTGCAATAAATCCTGTGCTCTGATGGGCACACTCAGGGGGCCATCGGCCCCCTTCTCGTTTGTATCGCCTTTACAGCATATGGCCATCCGGCAGATTGCCTGCGATGGCAACCCCACTCACTCGATGTCAGCGGAGAACTCCCGATGAGCCACACTCTCAACGCAGCCCTGGTGGGCTATGGCTTTGCAGGCAAGACCTTCCACGCCCCCTTCCTCTCCACCACCCCGGGCTTGTCCCTGAGTTGGGTGGTGAGCCGCGATGCCGCCAAGGTGCAGGCCGATCTGCCCGGCTGCCGAGTCGGTTCACTGGAGGAGGTGCTAAGCGATGAGACCGTCGATCTGGTGGTGATCGCCACCCCCAACGACACCCATGCCCCCCTCGCCCGCCTGGCACTGCTGGCAGGCAAACATGTGGTGATCGACAAGCCCTTTGCGCTGGATCTGGCCGAAGCGCAAGCGCTGGTCGAACTGGCCGAAAAGCAGCAGCGACTGCTCAGCATCTTCCACAACCGTCGTTGGGACGGAGATTTTCTTACCGTGCGCCGTTTGATTGCCGAAGGGACGTTGGGGCAGATCGCCCAGTTCGAATCCCACTTCGATCGCTATCGCCCCGAAGTGCGCCAGCGCTGGCGCGAAGCGGGTGGCCCGGGTTCCGGCCTCTGGTTCGATCTCGGCCCCCATGTACTGGATCAGGCGCTGCAGCTGTTCGGCCAGCCGGACTGGCTGCAGGCCGATCTGGCCGAGCAACGCCCCGGCGCACTGGCGGACGACTACTTCCATGTGGTGCTGGGTTACGGTGCTCTGCGGGTTATTCTGCATGGCAGCTGTCTAGTTTCAGCCACCATGCCGCGCTTTGTCATTCACGGCAGCCAGGGTTCGTTCGTGAAATTCGGTATGGATGTGCAGGAAGATCAGCTCAAGCTGGGCAAGCGGCCGCCGGCGGCGGATTGGGGCATGGATAGCGAACTAGGTCAGCTCAGCCGCATTGTCGATGGTCAGTTGCAGCAACAGAGCGTGGTGGGTGAGGCGGGGGATTATGGCGCCTACTATCGCGGTGTCTGCGCCGCCATCAAGGGCGAAGGGAGCAACCCGGTGCCAGCAAGTGAAGCGCTGGCGGTGATGGCGCTGCTGGATCTGGCCCGTCAGAGCCACCTTGAGGGAAAACGGCTGCCCTGTCAGAAGCTGTCTGACTAAGGTACGGGTCATCGGCCGCACTTGACCAACCTTGACCTTGTTAAACCGCCACAAGATGGCAACGAAGTGGTGTTTTATTGTGCAATTAGTGCCATTTAACGGCATCTTGTATTGATATCAGTCGTTGCAGTGGAGCTTTTTATCCACGGCACGAAAAAATGTCATTGTGATATCCGTTTTCATCGGTAACTAATGGGGCTATATTGCGCCCGCCTGCTGCCTCCCGGCTTCTTGTTTCAATACCGGGCAACGGTGGGCGCTGTGATGGTTGCACAGACCATCTCTCCATCTTTTTTTGAGGGAATGCACATGAACAAAGTACTGGTAGCCGGTATCCTGGGTCTGATGTTGACTGCTTGCGGTCAGAAAGAAGAAAAAGCTGCCGCTCCTGCTGCTGCTCCGGCCGCCGAAGTTGCTGCCACTGTAGAAAAAGCCGCTAGCGAAGCCACCTCTACCGTAGAAAAGGCCACCTCCGAAGCGACTGCAACCGTAGAAAAAGCTGCTACCGAAGCCGCTACCAAGGTTGAAGCTGCAGTGAGCGATGCCAAGGCCAACTAAGCCTGCACCTCATTCGAAGACGGGTCCGAAGGCAACTTCGGGCCCGTTTTTTTATCTGTCGTTCAGGAGGCCGGATTAATCAGCGAGGTGAGGATGTGATCCTCCCAGCGGCCATTGATCATCAGATACGCCCGCGCGAATCCCTCCCGCTCGAAGCCGAGCCGCTCCAGCAAGGCGCCACTGCGCTGATTGGCTGGCATATAGCAAGCCATGATGCGATGCAGATCGTGCTCGCGAAACAGGTAGTCGATGGCGGCTGACAGCACCTCTCTCATCACCCCCTGCCCCTGATGCTGCTGGTCGATGGCATAGCCCAGATGACACGCCTTGAAGACTCCCATCAGGATATTGCTGAAATTGCAGGTGGCGATCACCCGCTCGCCAGCCGGATCAAGGGCCACCAGATTGACGCCGGTGCCGTTAAAGAACTGGCTGTAGCTGTCCTGCAGCCGGGCATGCCAGTAAGAGAGGGTGTAAAAGTGCTCGTCCCGAAGCGGCTCCCAGGGGGCGAGATGGGCGCGGTTGCGCCGGTAGAAGTCGAGCATCATGGGGGCCTGATCCGGCGACAGTATGGTCAGGTGGGTACGAGCCGTCTTGATATGTGGCAGCGCCATCAGGACTCCCTCTGTCTTAGCCACTCATCGCGCAGCAGGCTGTAGTGGACATGGTCAACAATCCGGTTGCCCAGCCGCTCTGCGCGCCGGGTCACCCCCTCCTGCTGCATCCCGAGCCGCTCACAAACAGCCCTGCTGGGCTCGTTATCGGTGGCGGCGCTGATCTCCACCTTCTCCATCCCCATCTCCTCGAAGGCGTGGTGGATCAGGGCCTGACAGGCCCGGGTGATGATGCCGTTACCCTGCCAGCGCTCCGCCAGCCAGTAACCGATGACCACCTTGCCAAGGTCATGATCGATGCTGTTGTAACCTATAACCCCCACCACCTCCCCCTGATACTCGATGGCAGTGGTGAGCCCCTCACCCCGGGCGAACTTCTCGATGGCACTGCGAATGAAGAGGGCGCTGTCGACGGGGCGCTGGATCAGTGGCGGCCAGGGTAGCCACTGGGAGAGGTACTCCCGGTTGTCATTGCAGAGGGCAAACAGTTCGCTCGCCATATCGGGCTGCAAGAAGAGCAGCGCAAGCTCGTCGTCCAACTGCCATGAAAACATGGGATTCTCCTTTCAAATCAGTGATCAAATCGCGAACCAGCACCCAATGTAGCCAATCGCCACTGGCCGCGCCAGCCACTTTTACGCCTCCCCTCCGGCAGGTATCACAGAGGGTCACAGCGCACGTACTCTCCTCCCTCAAAAGAGGAGGGTGGGTGTCTGAAACCGGATAATGCTCTCCACATGACGCCGATTAATCCCCCCAAACGGCACTTTGGCAGATCCTGCTACCCCTTTGTGCTGCGCTGTCACTTTTGACAGGGGGCACTTTCCCCCACCGGCACTAGCTTCAAAACGCCCGACCTTCGGTCGGTTTATCAACCTCATCGATTTAAGGAAAGAAGAGATGAATAAAATTTATCTGGCCGTTGCGCTGGCCTGCTGGGGAAGCGCCGCACTGGCGGCGCAAGAGGTAGAGATCAACGTAACGGCAAACGGCATCCAGGCCATGACAGGCCTCAGTGCCGCAAGTGGTACCTTGCAGCTGGAAGATGGCGAGTTTCGTCAGGTGCGGGTGGTCAAGCTGCCCAACGGCCAGCAGCGGATCCGCTACGAGCAGGTCTGGAACGGCATCCCGGTAATGGGTCAGGTGGTGGTGGCTGACAAGAGCCTGAACGGCCAGCTGCAACAGGCCAGCGGACGCATGCTGCGCCAGATCGATCAGGATGTGGCAAGCCCGGCCGCCACCCTCTCGCCACAGGATGCAACAAGCAAGGCCAAGGCGGGCAGCAAGGGGAGCAACGAGCAGGCCAAACTCTACGTGATGCAGGATGAGAACGGGCTGGCCCGGCTGGTTTATCAGGTATCCTTCATCGCCGAAGGTGACAAGCCAAGCCGCCCCTTCGTCATTCTTGATGCCCAAAGCGGTGAGGAGCTCAAACGCTGGGAGGGGATCAACCACAAGGACGCCACCGGCCCGGGGGGCAACATCAAGACCGGCAAATACTTTTACGGCACCGACTTTGGCCCGCTCATCGTGGATGACAACTGCCGGATGACCAGCCCCAACGTCGATACCATCAACCTCAACCACGCCACCTCAGGCGGGGCCATCCACCAGTTCACCTGTCCGGAGAACCGGGTCAAGGAGATCAACGGCGCCTACTCGCCCCTCAACGACGCCCACTACTTCGGCAACGTGGTGTTCGACATGTACCGCAACTGGTACAACACGGCGCCCCTCACCTTCAAACTGAAGATGCGGGTTCACTACAGCAAGAATTACGAGAACGCCTTCTGGGATGGCAGCCAGATGACCTTCGGTGACGGCGCCACCACCTTCCACCCGCTGGTGAGCCTCGATGTGGCGGCCCACGAGGTGAGCCACGGCTTTACCGAGCAGAACTCCGGATTGGTCTATTCGGGACAATCCGGCGGCATCAACGAGGCCTTCTCCGATATGGCGGGGGAAGCGGCCGAGTTCTACATGAAGGGAAGCAACGACTGGCTGGTCGGCGCCCAGATCTTCAAGGGCAACGGCTCCCTGCGCTACTTCGAGGATCCGACCCGGGATGGCAGATCCATCGGCCATGCCGCGGATTATCAGGAGGGGATGGACGTACATCACAGCTCCGGGGTCTATAACCGCGCCTTCTACCTGCTCGCCACCAGCAGCGGCTGGAACACCCGCAAGGCATTTGAAGTGTTCTTGCTGGCCAACCGCCTCTACTGGGGCGCCAACACCAACTACCAGCAAGGGGCCTGCGGCGTCAGCCGGGCGACCGCCGACCTGGGTTACAGTCAGGCGGATGTGGCACGGGCCTTCCAGACCGTCGGGGTCGATGCCAGCTGCGGCAGCACGCCGCCACCAAGCGACAACGTGCTGCAAAACGGCGTGCCGGTAAGCAACCTTGCCGCCAGCAAGGGTGGCAAGCTCAACTACACCCTGAACGTGCCGGCGGGCACCAGGTCGCTGCAGATCAGCAGCAGCGGCGGTACCGGTGATGCCGACCTCTACGTCCGCTTTGGCAGCGCCCCCACCAGCAGCAGTTACGACTGCCGCCCCTACAAGGGGGGCAATAACGAAAGCTGCTCGTTCACCAATCCCAAGGCGGGCACCTGGCATGTGCAGCTGTCAGGGTTTTCCGCGTTCAGTGGCGTGACCCTCAAGGCCAGCTACTGATCCACCCGATGCGGGCCTTGTCCCGCATCGCTCTACTCATTGCGCCACCGTTTCGCCAGCGTGCGAGCGGTGGCCAACACGGTTTCCCTAGCCGGGTTGGGCCGCTTGCCACCGCGCCACGCCATCATCACATCCCAATGTTCCTGCGGCAGATTGCGCACATCGAGCCTGACCAGCCGCCCCACCTCCAGATCCCGCTTGATGGCCAGCTCCGGCATCAGGGTGATAAACCCGTGTTCCAGCGCCAGATCCCGCGCCGCACTGGCGGGCTGCACCGCGTGCAAGGGGCTGGCGGCCCGCCGCAGCCGCCGCAACTGCTGGATAAAAACGTCACACCCCGGCCCCCATACCTGAGGCGCCAGCCGCTGGTCGGCAATATCCTCCAGGGTGAGGCCGTGACAACCGGCCAGCGGATGCAATGGCGAGGCGATAGCGATGATGGGGGAGCAGCAGAGCAGCTCCATCTGCAGGCCCGCAACCGGCGGGCGCTTGAGCACAAAGCCGATATCGGCCTCCCCGGTCAGCAGCGACTGCATGATCTCGCCGGAGTGATCCGTGGTGCAGCGGATCTCAAACGGCTCGTCCACCAGCTCCATCAATAGCGAGCCAAACACCACCGAAGTGAGGGATGGCAGGCTGGAGAGACGGATACAAGGCAGCGCAGGTGCCCCCTGCAGTGCCAGTCGCCCTTCGCTCAGAGTGGCCAGCGCCGACCGGGCGGCAGGGAGAAACTCCTCGCAGGCACGAGTCGGCGTCACCCCGCGCCGATGACGCTGAAACAGCGGCGCCCCGAGGCTCTCCTCCAGCTGGGCAATCCGCTGGCTCACCAGCGGCTGTGACCAGCCACGAATGGCCGCCGCCTGACTGAAGCTGCCCAGCTCGGCCACATCCAGCAGCAGTTGCAGATCGTCCAGATCCATAGACATAAATAATCCTGATATGAAATATAGGTAGTTGTCGTCTACCACTATATCTAAACCCTCTCCAGAATGAAGGTATCTGTGAATGAGAGGGCGTTATGGTCGATAGGGCGAGGTTTTGGGGACGCTGGTTTCTGGCGCTGGATACCACACTGGTGATCCTGGGTTTCTTTGTGGTGATGCCGATGATCAGCCTGCGCTTCGTCGATCAACTCGGCTGGGCGGCCGGTCTGGTGGGGCTGGCCCTCGGCCTGCGCCAGCTGACCCAGCAGGGGCTGGGGATCTTTGGCGGCTCGCTGGCCGACCGTTTCGGCGCCCGCCCGCTCATCGTCACCGGCATGTTGTTGCGCGCCGTCGGCTTCGCCACCCTGGCCTGGGCCGACAGCGGCGCCATGCTGATCTTCTCCTGCTTCCTCTCCGGACTGGGCGGTTGCCTGTTCGACCCGCCACGGGCCGCACTGGTGATCAAATTTACCCGTCCCCATGAGCGGGGCCGTTTTATCTCCCTGCTGATGATGCTGGAGAGCGCAGGCGCCGTCACCGGTGCCCTGCTCGGCAGCTGGCTGCTGCGCTTTGACTTCACCTACGTCTGCCTGCTGGGCGCCGGGCTCTTCACCCTGGCAGCACTCTGCAACTGGACCCTGCTGCCCGCCTACCGCCTCTCGGTCAAACCGACTCCGATGCGGGAAGGGTTGGGACAGGTGCTGGCAGATCGCGCCTTCTGCCGACTGGTACTGATCCTGAGCGGCTACTACATGCTGTGGGTACAGGTGATGCTGATTTTCCCCATTCTGGTCAAGCAGCTCTCCGGCACCACCACGGCAGTGGGCTGGATGTACAGCCTGGAAACGGCGCTGTCACTGGCGCTGCTCTATCCTATCGCCCGTTTCAGCGAGCGGCGCTATCGGCTGGAGAGCCGGCTGATGGCGGGTATCCTGCTGATGACCGTGGGGATCGGGCTGGTCGCCTTTGTCAGCACCCTCTCCGGCATCTTCGTACTGCTGGCCTGCTTCTATCTGGGGATCATCATCTGCGAACCGGCCCGGGAGACCCTGATGACCCGGCTGGCCAACCCCACAGCCCGCGGCAGCTACATGGGCTTCAGCCGCCTCGGACTGGCGCTGGGGGGCATGACCGGCTACGTGGGCGGCGGCTCCCTCTATGACTTCTCGCTGCAACAGGGGCAACCTGCCCTCCCCTGGCTGGTGCTCGGTACCATAGGCGTCGCCACCATGTTGCTGCTCGCCCGCTGCTTCTCCCGCCGCCCGGAGCTAGCTATCAGAGCCGCCGCCTGACGACCGCCCCACCTGCGGCAGCCCAATCATAGGAGCTGTCGTTCGTCCTTTCCCGCCATAATTGCGGCCAGCACTGACAGAGCGTGCCGCCACACCATGAAATACTCTTCCCAACACTTGGCAAAAGGGAGAGCCCACCATGTCACACCACCCTGTTTATCACTGGATCGCCCGCCTCTCCGGTACGCAGGTCCCTGCGGCCCCGGATGAGAAAAACCGGATCTTTCTGTTGCTGGATCCGCAGAATAGAGAGTGGTGGCTGGAAGTCGCTCCCGATGAGAGCGTGCTGCTCATCACCACTCCGATGACAGGCCAGCTGGATGCCAATCATCTGACCCCCGCCAACCTGCAACACTGGCTGAGCCTCAATAGCGAGGTCGCTCTGATGGGTGGCACCTGGCTCGGGTTGGATGGCGATATGCCAATCCTCACCCTCTACGCCCAGATTTTTCTCGCTCACTGCGATGAAGCACTGCTCGACAACCTGATGGGTCAACTTGTCGGACTGGCTCATGACCTTACCCCCCGACTCTACGCAGCAGAGCTGTGAGCAAGGAGCTCATCATGAAGATCGACCACAGCGCCCCACTTGCAGCTATCGCAATGCCACCCAGCCACCAGAGCACTCCCGGCCATCGCCTGATTAACCTGTTTCGCAATCTGACCGCCCCCACCGCCGAACGGGCTGAACTGACACTTCCGCCCCCACCAGCCCTGACACCAGATAGCCAGCAGTTGCTGAACCATGAACTGCGCAAGGGGCTCTCGGGCTATCTAGCACAGCACCCCGAACAGCAAACCGCGCTGGATGAATTGCTGAGCGCTGGACAGATGCGCAATGAACTCGGCAAACCGACGCTGGCGAAAACCGATCCCATGGCCCACCTGGTCACCCTGCTCAACCAGCTCAACCAGCTCAACCAGCTAATAAAACTGCCAGACGGCAAAACATTCATCCAGACCCTGGTCAAAGATCCCACCGGTGAGATCGGGCGCTATATCACTCTCAAGGGCGCCTTTGGCAGCAAATCCTGCCAGTTACGCAGCCAACCACTTCCATCGCGATCCTTGCACGAACCCGAACTGCTGCAACTGGCGCAGGAGCTAAAACAGGTGCTGCAACACTATCTGGACGCCGACCCGGCCAAACGTGAGCGCCACACCGCCTATCTGCGAGGCTATCTGCAACAGCCCGAGATCGGCCGCTATCTTGGCTTGCTCGATACACCCAGGGGGGGACAGGTCAAGATCAACGCCCTTCCCTCCCGCAAGGAGGAGGCTGCAACCCTGATAAACCGTCTGCTGGCCGGTCATGGCCGTGGTGCGCTCTATCACGCCTTCGCCCAAGCGAGCGTGCGGGAAAGCATTCTGGGTCGTCACTTCAAACTCGAAGGGATACTGGAGTTCAACTTCACTGTACGGGCCACACCGCTACCGCCAGCAGCGCTTGCCCCCCCCACTGCAGCACCAAGCGATGATCTGCCCAATCCAACGATCGAGCTGCAGAAGGAGGCCCAGCGAA
Source organism: Aeromonas sp. FDAARGOS 1411 (assembly GCF_019047125.1). Taxonomy (NCBI): domain Bacteria; kingdom Pseudomonadati; phylum Pseudomonadota; class Gammaproteobacteria; order Aeromonadales; family Aeromonadaceae; genus Aeromonas; species Aeromonas sp. FDAARGOS 1411. The sequence continues at coordinate 2,963,778 of NZ_CP077214.1, forward strand.
GGCAGCAGGAGGCACAGGAACATCTCAAGCTGGAGCAGGAGATCACCCGCCAACTGGCCAATCGCCCAGCCTGTCAGGCCCTGGCAAAACTGACCAGAGCAGCCGCCAACCTGCAAGCCGAACTGGATGGCCAGCATCTGCCCCCGGCAGTTCCGATCCCGGCAACCCGTGTCGATTTGACAATCCTGGCCCGGTTATCCCTCCCCCAGGTGCGAGAGCTGGCGCAGCAGCTCAAGGAGGAAAACAACCACTACCTGCAGCAAGTCGAGGCTAACACCCTGAATCTTCCGACCCACTCAGATGCAGATCGGTTTTCCTCCCATACCCTAGATATGTTGGGAGTCACGCTCACCCAGCCCTACTTCAAGGTGCTGGACGAGGGTATTCAGGCGCTACGGCAACCAGCTACCAGCCGTACCGCCCGCTTGCTTGGCTGGTTACTGCCATCCCAGGCCAGAATGCGCCAGCTCAAGCAAGAGCAGAGCATCGGCAGATTGCACGAACTGCATCAGGTCATCTCCATGTTGCAGTTACAGGGCGGTAGCTGGCAGGGCACCGACCGTTCGGGCTGGGCCAAACAGCTGCTGGCTCGCACGCTGGAGCAAGCCATGCCCACCCCATGGCAACTGGGGCCGTTTCGGATCAAGGCAGGGCTTCACCAGTGGCAGACCAGATTGAATGATTGGGGCATTCCGACCGCCAAAGGCTGATAGCAGGCCATCACCGCAGCTAATCCTGATCCCATCCAGTGACACAGGGTTAGTCTGCTCCACCTCCCCCATACAAACATGACAGAGAAAAAAGTTGCGAGTTACAACTTTTACGCTATTTTAGTTGTCATGCACAACTAAAAAGGAACCCACGATATGGATCCCCGTCCCCTGCGCGCCCTGTCGCGCGATCTGGTTCGCGAACTCGGCATGCTCTCCCAGCAGTGCGGCAATCTGGCCCTCACCCCCATCGAGGCTCACCTGCTAATCGAGCTGGAAAACGCCCCGGCCACCAATCAGCAGCTGGCAGAAAAGCTGCACATCGACAAATCCAACGCCAGTCGTCCGCTGGCGCGCCTCGCCGAGCGGGAGCTCATCAGCTGGCACCCGCACCCCTCCGACGGCCGCAGCAAGGAGGCCCGCCTCACCGTCAACGGTCAGGGGATGCTGCTGGAGTTGCACCGGGAGATGGACGGGGCGATGGAAGAGATGCTGGCGCAGTTGAGCCTGCCCGAGCGGGAGCAGCTGTGGCAAGGGCTGCGGCTCTATCGCAGCGCCCTCTCCCGCGCCCGTCGCCAGCGGGGCTACCAGATCCGCCCCATCACGGCGGCAGACAATGCCCAGATCGCCTTGGTGATCCGCGCCGTCTCGGCCGAATATGGCCTCACCGCAGACAAGGGGTATGGGGTCTCGGATCCCAATCTCGACACCCTCTCCCAGAGCTATCAGGGGAAGAAGAGTCGCTACTGGGTCATCGAAGGACCGGACGGTTCCATCCTCGGCGGTGGTGGTATCGCGCCATTGGCAGGAGAAGAGGGAGTCTGCGAGCTGCAGAAGATGTACTTTATGCCCGCCCTGCGCGGACTGGGCCTTGGCAAACGGCTGGTATTGCAGGCACTGGATGCCGCTCGTGGTTTGGGCTATCGACGCTGTTATCTGGAGACCACCGAAGTACTGCGCGAGGCCACCAGCCTGTACGAATCCCTCGGGTTTGAGCATCTGCCCGGCCCCCTTGGCTGCACCGGCCACGGGGATTGCGAGATCTGCATGGTGCTGACACTGGGGTAGCACCCCCTCATCCCCAACCCTTCTCCCGCAAGGGGAGAAGGAGGCAAAAACACTTCCGCGATCTTTCAGTCAGACCTCCGATGGTGCCTTCTCCCTCTGGGAGAGGGCTAGGGTGAGGGCTGCTTGCGACTGGTATATGCTGAACCATTCCCCCCTGCATCCCTCCTTAAACAGGCAAAACGGCACAAAACAAGAGACCCCGCCGAAGCGGGGTCTCTTTGATTATCTGCCAACAGGCAAACAAACCGTTATCAGTGCTCGCGAGTCTGACGGAACTCCACGTCGGGGTGGCGCTCCTGTGCCAGGCGCAGGTTGACCATGGTCGGTGCAATGTAGGTGAGGTTGTCACCGCCATCGAGAGCCAGGTTGACCTCGTTCTTGCGCTTGAACTCTTCGAACTTCTTGACGTCGGTCCCTTCCACCCAGCGGGCGGTGGAGACGTTGACCGCCTCGTAGATGGCTTCGACGTTGTACTCGCTCTTGAGGCGCGAAACCACCACGTCAAACTGCAGCACACCGACCGCACCAACGATGAGATCGTTGCTGATCAGCGGGCGGAACACCTGTACAGCGCCCTCTTCGGAGAGCTGGACCAGCCCCTTGAGCAGCTGCTTCTGCTTGAGCGGATCGCGCAGGCGGATGCGGCGGAACAGTTCCGGCGCAAAGTTCGGGATACCGGTGAACTTGAGATCCTCACCCTGGGTGAAGGTGTCGCCGATCTGGATGGTACCGTGGTTGTGCAGACCGATAATGTCACCGGCGAAGGCGTCTTCCGCCTGCTCACGGTCACCGGCCATAAAGGTCACGGCGTCGGAGATGTTTACATCCTTGCCGATACGCACGTGGCGCATCTTCATGCCCTTGGAGTAAGTTCCTGACACGATACGCATAAAAGCGATACGGTCGCGGTGTTTCGGATCCATGTTTGCCTGGATCTTGAACACGAAACCGGAGAACTTCTCCTCGGTCGCTACCACTTCGCGGCTCTCGGCCTTGCGGGGCATGGGAGACGGCGCCCAGTCAGTCAGGCCATCCAGCATGTGGTCAACACCGAAGTTACCCAGTGCAGTACCGAAGAAGACCGGGGTCATCTCGCCAGCGATAAAGGCATCGTGATCGAACTCGGGAGAGGCGCCCTGCACCAGCTCCAGCTCGTCACGCAGTTGCTGAGCCAGATCTTCGCCGACGGCGGCATCCAGATCCGGGTTGTTCAGCCCCTTGACCACCCGCTTCTCCTGGATGGTGTGGCCCTGACCGCTCTGATAGAGATAGGTCTCATCCTTGTAGAGGTGATAGACACCCTTGAAGGATTTACCGCAGCCGATAGGCCAGGTGATGGGGGCACACATGATCTTCAGCTCGCGCTCCACCTCGTCCATCACTTCCATCGGATCGCGCACTTCGCGGTCCAGCTTGTTCATGAAGGTGAGGATGGGGGTATCACGCAGACGGGTGACTTCCATCAGCTTGCGGGTCCGGTCTTCAACACCCTTGGCGGCATCGATGACCATCAGGCAGCAGTCGACCGCGGTCAGGGTACGGTAGGTATCTTCAGAGAAGTCCTCGTGGCCCGGGGTGTCGAGCAGGTTGACCAGACAATCGGCATAGGGGAACTGCATCACCGAGGTGGTGATGGAGATACCGCGCTGCTTCTCCATCTCCATCCAGTCGGATTTGGCATGCTGGCCCGAGCCACGGCCCTTGACGGTACCGGCGCGCTGAATGGCCTGTCCGAACAGCAGGACTTTTTCAGTGATGGTGGTTTTACCCGCATCCGGGTGCGAAATGATCGCAAAAGTGCGTCTCTTGGAGACTTCACTCAGAAATTCAGCTGACATAATTCAACGTTCTTCTATTGAGCGGTGGCATCAGCCACCGTGGGAATAAATCCGGAATGCCGCTCACGGCACATGTATACGCAACGAAAGCCACGCCAGCTGGCGTGTTGCCAACCTGGTGGAGAGAGGGAGGAGGGTTGCGTTACATGGGTCTTCTCGCCTGAGTCAAAGCAAAATTGCGCGACATTATACCCGCGCGAGTGAAAAATACCCAGCCTGACAAGAGATGATAATTTGGCCGCTCATCCGTTCCACTGGTTCCAACTGAACAGAAAATCAAACACTCTGAATCGGATGGCAGCATCCGGACCACGTGGACTTGGCCCCCTCCCCATGCCAGCAACAACCACTCTTGATAAATTTTCATACTTGGACTTTCCCTATCCAGCTACAAATATGTAAATCGTATCTACATAATGGAGAGGTCATTACATGAAACATTCCACCCTGCACAATCAACAGATCGTCATTATCGGTGGTACCTCGGGTCTTGGCCTGGCCACCGCCCAGCAAGCGATCGAGCAAGGCGCCAAGGTCATTATCGGCGGTTCCAGCCGTGAGCAGCTTGCCACAGCACTGGCTGAATTGGGCCCAAATGCCAGTGGCCATCAACTGGATATTCTCGACGTCGACTCCGTCAATCACTTTTTCAACCAGCTGACATCACTGGATCATCTCGTCATCACCGCCGCCGTCATGCGACCAGGCAACTTTCTCACCGCAGCCATCGAGGATTTGAAAATCAACATGGACAGCCGCTTCTGGGGAAGTGTTCATGCGATCCGCGCCGCAGCACCCAAACTGTCCGAACGCGGCTCCATCGTGCTCACGTCCGGGATGGTGACGCGCCGCCCACAACCGGGTAAAGCACTCCCTGCCGTTGCAGCTGGCGCGGTTGAAACGCTGGCTCACAGTCTGGTTACCGAGCTGCCCCCCCGTCGGATCAACGTTATCAACCCGGGCCCCATGCGTACTCCCATGTTGCTTAAAGCGCTGGGCAATGACCCACAAAAAGTGGCTGCCGTGGCGCAAAGCCTGCCGTTGAAACGCCTGGGAGAGGGAGAGGATTATGCGCAGGCCGCGCTGTTCCTGATGAGCAATAACAATATGAATGGTGAGGTGCTTCACCTCAATGGCGGCAGCGCCTGGGCATAACGCCCTTCTGACAGTCTTCTGCGCTCGCGCTCGCCAATCTGTCATCGCAGGCAAGAACGAGCGCAGGGGACGAGCATCATCGCCGTATCAGTGTGCTCCCCAATATCGATGACCCCCTGGTGAGTGACAATACCCAGCCCGTCACTCGTCTGTCTCCACCCGGTTGCGCCCCGCCTCTTTCGCACGATACAGCGCATTGTCAGCACGCTGGATCAAGGCCGCCAGATCCTGATCATCGTCTCGCAGAGAGGCACATCCGATACTGATGGTTACCGGGTACGACATACCGGGCAGCGCCCGATTGGCGACCGTGTGGCGGATCCGCTCAGCCACCCGGTACGCCTCTTCAAGGCTGGTATCCGGCAGCAGGATCAAGAACTCCTCTCCGCCGGTACGCCCCAACTGATCCTGGTGCCGCAGCTGACGATCTGCCGCCCGAGAGACCCATTGCAGCACCCTGTCTCCTTGATGATGTCCCAGGGTATCGTTGATCCGCTTGAAGTGATCGATATCGAACACCAGCAGACAAAATGGCGTGCCCTGCCTGCGAGCCTGCGCCAACATATCGCTGCCCTGCCGCAGCACCCGACGGCGGTTGTTGATGCCGGTCAGCTCATCGGTAAAGGCCAGACGACGCATCCGACGGTTGCGATCAAGCAGCCACCCCATCGTCAGCAGTGCCAGTACCCCGCAGAGCACCATCACCACCAGCAGCCAGAAGCGACGCTCCTTGACCTGCTCCAGCTCCTGCTGCTGCAGTCGCTGCTCGACTCGCAGTCGCTCGTTCTCCCCCTCCTGACGGGCCAATTCAAACTCGCCGCGAACCCAGGCCGTGCTCTGTTCCCGTAACAGCTGATCGAGCCGCTGCTCCTGCACCAGATGCTCCCGCAATGCAGCCAGCGCCGCCGGATAATCGCCTTGCAACTCGAGCGCCCGACTGCGTACCCAGTAGAGCTCGAGCAAAAAGCGCACGTGCCCTTCCACCTTCAAAATCGGCTCAATCTTCTCAAGCGCACGCAAGGCTGGCGCCGGTTCCTGCTCTTCGACTCTCAACCTCGCCCGCATCAGCTCGAGATGCGCGTGGAGGATGGGGTCAACGTCGGGAGAGAGCACCTCCGCCGCTTGTGCCAGCAAGCGTCCGGCATCAGCGGGGCGATCCAGCCCGAGCAGAGCCTCGGCCTGCATCACCATGCGTTCGGCATGCTCAATCAGATATTGAGGCTGATTATAAAAGGCCGCACTGCGTTCAAGCTCGCCCAGCGCATCTTGATAACGCCCGGTCTGCAGATAGACCATCGCCAGTTGATCACTTAGCCTTGCCGAGCCAAACCCGTCGTGACTTCTGGCAAAATGCTCGCTCAACCGGTTGAGGGTGGCGAGCGCTTCGGCGTAGAGGCCCATACGACGAAATGTGGCTGCAATCTCGAGCTGCGCCTGGTGATACCAGGTGGGCAACCCCAGCTGCTCATAGATATTGTGCGCCTTGGTGAGATCCATCAGCCCCTGGCCTGAGACCCCCTGAAAAGACAGCATGGCCCCCCGGCGGGCCAGCGCCAGCGCCTCCAGCTTCGGCAAGGCGGCCTCTCTTGCCAGCCGCAGCCCCTCATCGTAATCGTGACGAGCCTTCGCTACCTCGCCGAGCAGCTGATTGAACCAGCCGCGGCAAATCGTCAGCTCCGCCACGGCGGCGTCATCACCCTGCTCGCGCGCAATGGCCAGCATCCGCTCCGCATTGGCGATGGCGGTTCGGGACTCCTGCATGTCATCGGCCGATTGAGCCCAGCAAGCCAGACGACTGATCCGCATCTGCTGCGACGGCGGATAGGCGTTGCCGTCCCGCTGCAAACGGGCAACGCGCTCCCGCAGCAACTCGATCGGCTGGTAGACCCGCTCCATCCCTCCCAGTTCATTTTCCAACTGCTCGGGGGACAAGGGTTTGGCTGCCAGCCCGAACGCCGCCAGCAACAGCAGCAAGGCAAGTCGGCTCATACACACTCCGGATCAATGGGAAAGATCATCGGGCAAGCCGATGCCGGAAAATCACCATCTTTCCCCTGTAACAATGGTTGTAAAGGCTATCACCCGGACAGAGAGCCCGAATGGCAGGCTAGTCACATTTTACTGCGATATCATCGCGTTGGAATAAAAGCGGGGACGCACAGCGAAAAAGAGGGGGCGGGATAACAACCCAAGAGGGGTTGCCCCCTCCCGGTCACTAGTGATGCTGCCAGCGCCGCAGCAGCCGGCCGCGCAGGCCGCAATCGAGCAGCCAGCTGTTGTCAAATACCCGCAGCAGCGCCTGCTTGGCGTGGCGGGACATGGCGACGGCGTGAAAACGGGTCTGACGCTGGCGATAGCGGTTCATCTGATCGAGCAGGGGATGGGGCAGGCTCTGGGCTATAAAGTCGGAGATGACCAGCACATCCGCCTTGGCAAAGGCGGGATCATCGAGCTTGGCCAGCGCTTTTTCCAGGCAGGGCACCAGATCGGTACCGCCGTGAAAACTCATGGAGAGGAAGCGCTCCGCCTTGTCCAGACCTGTCTCAGCGGTGATCTCGAGGGTCGCCACCTCGGTGGAGAAGAGCATCAGGTAGCAGCCGCGCTTCTCATCCATCGCCACCTTGAGCAACGCCAGAAACAGCGCCTTGGCACACTCCTCGGGATAGCCGCCCATGGAGCCCGAAGTATCGACGCAGACGATAAAGGGGCCTCGCTGCTGCAACTGCTGCCCCCCCTGCTCCGGAGTGCGCAGCATGATGCGCTGGCGCGGCAAGGTGCCACGTGACTGGTAGCTGAGCAGACGCCGCTCCAGATAGCGGCGGTAGAACTCCAGCTCCAGCTCCGGCAGCCCCAGCATCACCGCCTCGCTTGGCAGCAGCCGCATCAGATCGCTGGCCTGATGGATCCCCACCAGATCGTCCGGCACATCGTCGCTGGGGGCGGATTCCAGCTCCAGCACCTGAACCGGCGGCACCGGTTGCTCCTGCGCCCGGCGATCCCGCTCGCTGCGCCCGAGCAGGCCGGCAATCTCCGCCAGCAAGGGCTCGCGCTGCAACATGCGGGCATATTGTTTGATCAGCACCAGACTGCGCTTGTGCCAGTGCCCCTGAGCCAGATCCCAAAGACCACCAGCGGAGATCTGGTTGGGATCGAGGGCATCGGCCAGGGTGCGGCTCGCCAGCAGCTGATCTTCAATCTCCTGACGCTGCTTCTCCCGCTCCGCTTCGGCGATCTGCTGCTGCAGTTGCAGCAGGCTTCCCACCAAACTGGCGCGCCACTTGTCGATAAAGAGCTGGCGCAGCCCCTCGGTGGGGTGGGCCATCAGCTGACGCACCAAGGATCTGGCCTCACCGGCGAAGGGGCTGTACTGCTCCAGCGACTCCAGCAAGCCGGGCAGGCGACCAATCAGCTCGGTCATCGGCAGTTGCCGATGCGCCTGATAGAGCAGGTACTCCTGCTCCAGCGCCACCGGCACCGGCTTGTGGCGGATCTCCTCACCAAGCTGCTCACCCCAGCTATGCAGGCGCTTTTTCAACAGCTTGCCCTGTAGCGGAGAACGTTTGATAAATTCGGAAATCTTGGGCGAGGCCGCCAGCAGGAGCGCCACCTCACCCGCCAGCTCCCCTTCGCCAATCAGGAGCCCCAGATCCAGCATGCCAATCTCAAGCATGAGCGCTCCTTACTCGTCCAGCCTTGGCAACCGCTCGCGCCACTGGGTCAGCTCGCTGCGCAGCAGTTCGAGATCCCGGTTCAACACGAAGAAGCTGTCTTCCACCTGCTGCAACCAGCGCGGGGCGATAAAGAGGTGTTGCTGGTGACGCTCGAACAGGCTGCGCTGCTGTTTGAGCTCCTGCATCACCTTGCCGACCTGAACCAGTTGCTCGTCGAGCGACTGCAACCAGGGCGCCAGCACCACCTCGGGGATGGCGTTGCGCTCCATCAGCACCAACGGGATCTGCTGGCGCTGGATATCGAGCACCTGCAGCCGTAGCTCATCGTCCAGCACCAGCTCGTAATGCCCCTCTTTCGGGTTGCCGAACTCATAACCCACCAGCGCCTCACCGGTAGGATGCCAATGGGAGAGCAAGGTGCGATCGAACACCAGGGTGCGGGTGAGACGCTCGGGATCGCTGCCATCCAGCGGCGCAGGGGTGAGCAGATGGAAGTGCACCTGCTTGCCAAAGGGTCTGGCATTGGCAAGCGGGATCTCGATGCCCCGGGCCCGCCGGCCAAACCACTGCTTGCGTTGCCGGGCCTTTGTGCAAAGGCGTTGGGCCACGCTCTGTTTGAGCTGTTTGAACTGATCCCGCAACGCCAGCAGCTGACGGGTCATCGCCAGTTGCTGATAGCCGTAAAGGCGGGAGAATTCGGTCATCATCTCCAGCAGGGCGGTGCGGGACTCCTCGTCATGCCAGAGACAATCCTTGAACAGCAGCAGATCTACCGGTGCGACCTCATCGCGGCCATTGAAGAAGGCACTCGCCTTGATGAGCCGTACCGCCTTCTTCCAGCGGCGATCCGACACATAGCAGCGATGGGCCAGCTGACTGTCGAGCTGCTGGCGCAGCTGATAGATAAGCTCGAAACAGGCATCCGGCAAACGCACCTGTTCAATCTGGCTCTGCCACTGCTCGTACTCATCCCCTCGGATCTGCAGGGATTCCGGCAGGTTCTGGTGGGCGTGGCCATCGCTGGCCAGCATGGATTGAAAGTTGGCTTTCTCCTGCACCCGGTCCATCCAGATCCGCACCAGCATCCGGTCGTAGAGCGCTTCCAGCCCGCTGTCTGGCGCCGGCAGCTCGTTGGAGGCGGTCACCAGCAAGCGCATCGGGATAGGGTGCTGGCTGTCACCGTTGCGAAACTGCCGCTCGTTGATGGCGGTGAGCAGGGTGTTGAGGATGGCAGGGCCCGCCTTCCAGATCTCGTCGAGAAACACCACCTCAGCCTCCGGCAGATAGCCTGTGGTGAGGCGCAGGTATTTGCCATCCTCTTTCAGCGCCTGAATAGAGAGGGGGCCGAACACCTCCTCCGGCGTACTGAAACGGGTCATCAGGTATTCAAAGTGGCGGGCGTCGTGAAAGGCCAGCTTGAGGCGGCGGGCAATCAGGCTCTTGGCGATACCGGGTGGCCCCAGCAAGAAGACACTCTCGCCGCTGAGGGCAGCCAGCAGACCGAGGCGCAAGGCATCCTGCCGTTCGTAGAGTCCCTCACCAAGGGCGGCCAGCAGCCGGGGCAAGCGCTCCTGGATGGGAATAAGACGCGCAGGGTTCTGGGCTTGAGCTAAAGACGACATAGAGAGTGTTCCGAAGCTGGGATGATGTTAGCCCCAAGGCGCGATATCCATTTGCTCGACCTTGGGTTTTGTCTTGTTATGATGTTTATTCTGGTATCTGTTGCCGCACAATACCCGCCTCTGGCAGGAAAAAACGCAAGGGCAGTGCGATACCATATCGGCAGCGTGCTGCGCCCATGCATAGCCAGTGTCGTGATGAGCACCATGCCCGCATGCGCCAGATGATGCGTTGCAAAGGGTGCAGCAAAAGCGGTTCGAGTGTACCCTGCGCAACACAATTTTCCCCAATGCAGATCAAGAGTGAGTCGCCCCAGATGCAAGATCCCGTTCGTCAGAGCATGTTGGCCCGCATGGGCATTCAAAGCTGGCAACTGCGTCGTCCGGCATTGCTGGGCGCAGCTCCCGCTCCCGAGCTTGCGCAAGATGCCGTGCAGCCCGACCACACAGCACCGGCCACCCGCGCTCCGCTGCCCAGCGGCAAACTCTGGCTGCTGGCGCCTCAGCTGCCTGCCACCACGCTGCTGGCGGATATCTGCCAGTTGCTCGGCATGACCCCCGACGAGGTCTCACTGCTCAGCGAGCTGCCGCCTGCCGATCTGCAAACGGCGGGCGCCTCCCCCCTGCTCTGGCTGACAGAGGCCAACCCCGCGAGGCCTGATGCGCTGATCTGCCCGCTCGCCCCCAGCGCCGCGCAAAAGCGCGCCCTGTGGCAACAGCTGCGCCAGCACCTTGCGGCCAGCGCGGCGTGATCCTGCATCATGCCGCCAAGACCCACAGTGATGCCGCTCTTTTTACCTGATTTTACAAATGCCGCCTCTGCCAACCCCTGTGCCCAACATCTTGCCATCCGGAGCCCCCATGCCTGAGTTTCGTCCCCTGCTCGAGAGCGATTTCGACCTTGTCTACCCCATCGAGCAAGCCGCTCACAAGGAGCCGTGGAGTGAGGCCAACCTGCTCTCCTGCTTCGGTCCTCGCTATCTCAACGGTTTGATGCTGGTCGATGGTCGCCCGGCGGGCTTCTATATCTCGGATCTGGTGGCCGGTGACAGCTCGCTGATGAACATCTGCGTGCATCCGGCGTTTCAGGGCAAGGGGTTGGGACGGGCGCTGTTGCAGGCCTATCTGGCGCGCAGCAAACAAGCCGGGGCAGAGGCCTGGTTTCTCGAGGTGCGGGCCGGTAACCAGGCCGCCATCAACCTCTACGAGAGCGCCGGTTTTGCCGAATATTGCCGCCGAGCCGACTACTACGGCACCGGCAACGACAGGGAAGATGCGGTGCTGATGTCGCGACTGTTCGATTTCGGCTGATCCAGCCTGTTCGTCGCGCCCAAGCCTTTTGTCCCCCCTCAATCGAGGGGGGCATTGTCCAGCGCGGGATCCTGCAAGGCCAGGGTGGTATGCACCACCGCCTCGAATCCTGCCCCGGAGAGCGGCATATAGAAGCCACGCTGCCAGGTTTTCCCCGGCATCCAGATCTGGTCGATATCCACCACTATCTTGATGGGTCTGAGGGGCTGGCCCGGCTGCTGGATATAGATGCCGGGCGGCGTGGCGACTTTGGGAAAGCGGCGCAGGATCTGCTCGCTGCCATCCCCCTTGCCCGGGTTGAGCCGCACTTTCACCAGCCGGGCAAGCGGGCCAGCCATCTCCTTGCTCTGCCAGAATTTCTTCTCCAGATCGCCGCAGCGGCGGCACTTGGGGGTCTCCAGCACATAGAGCAGCGGATAGCCCAACGCCAGCGCCTGTTGCTGCGCCTGCTGATACCCCTCGGCCCCCTGATACCAGGGATTGGCGGGCCCCTGTGATGACGTTCCGGCAAAGAACCAAAACGCAGCCCCCCCCACCACCATCAGCCCGACCGCGGCCAACGCCCCTTTCACCCACAGATTCATATCGTTAACCCTCTCTCTGCCTCCTAGCAGTATCGGCCAGTCTGCGCAAAGGGAGAGCTATTTGCGCTCTTTGTGATCCAAGACAAACGGCGAACACTTGTAAGCTGTAATGTTGGAGTTTAAACTCTAGCCCGATTTTTAGTGCCCTCGCGGGCGTACAACTGTAATTAAAGGATGTTTAACTGATGCCGAAGCTTCATCTGGTTCGACTGATGCGTGAACGTATTGCCCAGCTTGGCAACAAGGCTGCCCTGCGGGTTCAGCAAGATGGCCAGTGGCGCGCCATCGGCTGGCGTACTCTGGGCCAGGCCATGGACTACTGCGCACAGGCGCTGATCCGCGCCGGCCACCAGCCAACCGAAATGGTCGGCATCTATGCCCGCAACATGCCGGAGTGGACCCAGGCCGATCTCGGCATCCTTGCCGCCCGCGGCGTCAGCGTCCCTATCTACCCCACCAGCACGCTCGATCAGCTGCGCTACATCGTCAAAGATGCCGGCATCAAGGTGCTGTTCGTTGGCGAACAACCTCAGTTCGATCAGGCGCTGCAACTGATTGAAAGCGGCGAGATCCGCCAGCTCATCGCCCTCGACGGCAACGTCAACCTGCGCGGCTGCGAGCAGGCGAGTCACTTCCAGACATTTCTGGTCTCCGGCAACCATCAGCCCAGCGAGCAGGAACTGCGAGTACGGGAAACCCAGTACCGGATGGATGATCTGCTGACCCTGATCTACACCTCCGGCACCACAGGCGAGCCCAAGGGGGTGATGCTCGACTTCAGCAACATCGCCGCCTGTTTCGAGATGCACAACAGCCGCCTCGACCTCAATCAGCAGGATGTGTCGCTCTGCATGTTGCCGCTCAGCCACGTGTTCGAGCGGGCATGGAGCTATTACGTGCTCTATTGCGGCGCCGAGAACGTCTATATCCGCGATCCGCAGAAGGTGATGGATGTGATTGGCGAGGTGCAGCCGACCGTAATGTGCGCCGTGCCGCGCCTCTACGAGAAGGCCTACGCCATGATCCAGGCCAAAGTCGCTCAGGCTCCGGCTCTGCGCCGCGCCCTGTTTGGCTGGGCGACCAAGGTCGGCAAGCAGATGGTTGCCACCCGTCAGGCGGGCAAGTCCGCTTCCCCGCTGCTCTACGGCCAGCTCTGGCTCGCCGAGCGACTGGTGTTTCGCAAGCTGCGCGCCCGCTTTGGCGGCCGCACCCGCTTCCTGCCGGTGGCGGGCGCCCGTCTGGCCGACGATGTGAACCTCTTCTTCCAGGCGATGGGACTCAACCTCAAGTATGGCTACGGCATGACCGAGACCACCGCCACCGTCTGCTGCTACGAAGACTGCCAGTTCAAGCTCGGCTCCATTGGCACGGCACTGAACGGCATCGAGGTGAAGCTGGGTGAGAACAACGAACTGCTGGTGCGCTCCCCCACAGTAATGCGCGGCTACTACAACAAGCCGGACGCGACCGCCGAGGTGATGACCGAGGATGGCTTCCTGCGTACCGGCGATGCCGGTGAGCTCGACAGCCAGGGCAATATCTACTTCACCGAGCGCCTCAAGGAGCTGATGAAGACCTCCAACGGCAAGTACGTGGCCCCGCAACTGGTGGAAGGGACCATCGGCAAGGATCGCTTTATCGAGCAGATCGCCATCGTCGCCGATGCCCGTCACTTCGTCTCGGCGCTGATCGTCCCCTGCTTCGAGTCGCTGGAGGAGTACGCCCGCTCCATCAACCTGCAGTACCAGTGCAAGACCGAGCTGTTGCGCCACTCCCGGGTGATGGAGTTCTTCGAAGCCCGCATCGCCGACTTGCAAAAAGAGCTGGCCAAGTTCGAGCAGGTGAAGAAGTTCACCCTGCTGCCGAGCGCCTTCTCCATGGAGCTGGGTGAGCTGACCCCCACTATGAAGCTGCGCCGCAAGATCATCGAGGCAAAATACCAGAGCGAAATCGAGGCCATGTATAACCACGTCTGATATCGCTCAGGTTCAGAGAAATAAAAAAGCCGCTCACTCGAGCGGCTTTTTGTTGGCACTTTGGTTGGTCGAACCCGCCTTCAGGCTGAAGTGGTACTGGTCCCGAAGTAGTCGGCCAGAAAGTCATCGAACGACAGGCTGTCGCTGCGCTCGCGCTCCCGCTGCTTGGCCAAGGAATCCTTCGCCTCACCGGCAAAGTAGGCCTCATCCCAGTATTGCAGCTCCCCTGCCAGCAGCTCCTCGCGATAGCGGGTCGCCAGCTTGTCGCCATAGCAGCCGTTGTCCTTGCCGCTCTCCAGCAGCTCCCTGAGCATGCGAGCGGAGTAGGTGAGCTCGGGGTTGAGCAGCTTCTCGCGGTGCATCGCCAGCGTCTCGCGATAGCGGTTGCGGCCGCAGCAGCGATCCAGCAGATCGGCCACCTGAGCCAGCTCGTCGAACAGTTTGAGTCCGTACTCTTTGAGGCCAATGGCATTGCCCTGCTCATCTTCAAGCGTCAGGCCGGGACGACGCCCTTCCAGCACCACCTTGTTCTGGTTGCGGCGGTTGCGGGCAATCTCCTCGTCACTCAGCACCGGAGAGGGGCGCAGCAGGCACCAGACCAGGAACAGATCGAAGAAGCGGATCTGGTCTGCGTCGATGCCGAGCGGGGTGAAGGGATTGACGTCCACGGTGCGCAGCTCGATGTATTCGATGCCGCGCTGATCCAGCGCATCCGAGGGCTTCTCGCCGCTGCGCGGGGTGCGCTTGGGGCGGATCGGGGCGTAGAGCTCGTTCTCCAGCTGCAACACGTTGTCGTTGAGCTGACGATACTCCCCATCCACCTTGACCCCAATCTTGGCAAAGTCGGGATTGTGGGTGTTGATGGCACGGCGCAGGCTGCTGACATAGGCCGGCAGATTGTCGTGGCTGATCTTGAGCCCAGCCTGGGCGCTGTTGGTATAGCCGAGATCGGAGAGACGCAGCGCGGTGGCGTAAGGCAGATAGAGGGTACCCTTGCCGGTCTTCTCGAACGGCAGGTTGCTCTTGCGCCCTTTGAGGAAGGATTCGCAGATGGCCGGGGAGGCACCAAACAGATAGGGTACCAGCCAGCCGAAGCGGTAGACGTTGCGAATAAGCCCCATGTACTTGTCGGAGATAAAGCGCTGGCTGCAGCACCCTTCGCACACCAGATCCTGCCACTCGCTCCAGAAGCTGTCTGGCATGGAGAAATTGAAGTGCACCCCGGCGATCACCTGCATCAGGCTGCCGTAGCGGTTCTTCAAACCCTGACGGTAGAGGGTCTTCATTTTGCCGATGTTGGAGCTGCCGTACTGGGCCAGCCGGATACTCTCTTCCCCGCCGACGAAGCAGGGCATGGAGAGCGGCCAAATCCGCTCGTCACCCAGATGTTGAATCACATGGTGATGGATGTCGCCGAGCTGCTCCATCAGGCTGTCGATGGAGTCAGTGGCCGGGGTGATGAACTCCAGCAGGCTCTCTGAGTAGTCGGTGGTGATATTGGGATGGGTCAGGGCCGAGCCCAGCGCCCGGGGATGGTCACTCTGGGCGAGTCGGCCATCCGGCGTGATGCGCAGGCATTCACGTTCGATCCCGCGCCGGATCCCCTTGAGCGCGGTGAGGCGCTCCGGTGATCCCAACGCATTCAGCAACTCGGTGAGCGACAAGCTTGTTGTAGTCATATTCACGGCTCATGTGAGGCCGCCCCATCCGGGGCGGCTCTTGATTTTTATAAAGCGTCAGTTACGGCAACTGCAGCGGATAGATGGGAAGATGAAGCTCCTTCAGGGGTTTTTCAAGCTTTTGCTTGTCTCCCACCACCACGATCACCATGTCGGCCGGATTGAGCCAACGGGCGGCACTGGCCTTCAGCGCCTCGGGCGACACCGTTTTGATCAGGTTGTTCTGGGCCTGCACATAGTCCGGTTTCAGGTCATACATCACCATCTGCAGCAGGAAGCCCGCCTTCTGGCCCAAGGTCTCGTAAGAGAGGGCATCCTGCTGGGAGACCGCGCTGCGCATATAGGCCAGCTCGACCGGGGTCGGGCCGCTCTTGCGGTAGTTGTCCATCTCCTTGAGGAACTGGCGGATGGCATCCACAGTCGCATCGGCCCGCACATTGGCGCCGGTGGCGAAGGTGCCCACCTCGCGGTTGGCGGAGAAACCCGAGCTGGCGCCGTAGGTGTAGCCCTTGTCTTCCCGCAGGTTGAGGTTGATGCGGCTGTTGAAGTTGCCACCCAGGTTGAAGTTCATCAACCCGGCGGTGAAGTAATCCCCCGTGGTATCGAACGGCATGGCGCGACGACCGATGCGGATCACCGACTGGGGCGCCCCCGGCTTGTCGACCAGATAGATGCCAGGCTTGGCCTGCTCACCCTTGAGCTTGAGATCCCCCAGAGTCGGCGTGGCCCCCTTCCACTCGGTCAGGAAGCCAAGTTGCTCCTCGATCTGCTTCTGATCCACATCACCGACCACCACCACTTTGGCGTTGGTGGGGTTGTAGTAGGCCTGATAGAAGTGCTTCACGTCCGCCAGGGTCAGCTTGGCCACATCGGCCGCTACCCCGTCGGTAGGTTGACCGAGGCGGTTCTGCTTGCCGTAGACCAGCTCGCGGAACGCCTGCCCGGCCAGCCACTCGGGCTGCTGCTGGGCCTGTTGCATCCCTTGCAGCAGCTGCGCCTTGACCCGCTCGAAGTCAGCCTCCCGCATGCCCGGGCGCTCCAGCACCTCGCGCACCAGCGCCAGGGTCTGGGGCAACTTGTCCGCCAGCGAGCTGACGGTGATGAGGTTGTTGTACTGGGCGCTGGAGACATCGATGCTTGAACCCAGCTTTTGCAGCTCGTCGCTAAGCTGAGCCTCGGTCAGGCGCACCGTGCCCTGCCCCATCATGGCGGCGGTCAGATTGGCCAGCCCCAGTTGCCCCTTATCTTCGGCACGAATGCCGCCTGGCAGGGCGATCATAATGGAGACGGCGGGGATCTCGTCACTCTTGGTGCCAATAATCTCGATGTTCTTGTCGAGCTTGCCGTGCCAGATGGCGGGCACCTTGACGCTCACCGCCTCGCTCGCCTTGGGCTGCACGCTGCGATCGAAATTGTCTTTTACCGGTCGTTCGGCCAGCGCCTCGTCATGCTTGCTGTAATCCGGCAACTCGCGCTTGGCGGGGGTAAAGTTCGGGGTGGCAACCTGCCACTCTGTCTTGCCCTTGGGCACCACGCTCAGCACCACCGCAGGCTTGTCGGCGATGAACTTGTCGTAGGCGGCCTTCACCTGCTCCGGTGTCACCTTGCCGATGGCATCCAGCGTCTTGAACACATAGTTGGGATCCTGGGCAAACACCTGACCCATGGCGAGCTGGCTCACCTTGCCGGAGACGCTGTCCAGACCCCAGATGGCGGAGGCACGGTACTTGGCGATCGCCTTCTCCAGATCTTCCGGCTTGAGGCCGCGCTGGGCGAATTCGCCGATCACCTTGTCCACCTCCCCCTTGAGGGTCTTGAGGCTGCCATCCTGCGACGGATTGGGGTAGGCGTAGACGGTCAGGGTACAGGCCAGCTCTTCGCAGTAGTGGGACGCCCCCACATCGATCGCCTTGCCGGTTTTCACCAGCGACTGGTAGAGCATGGAGCTGGCGGAACCGCCCAGCACGTCGGCAAACATGTCGAGTGCCGGCTCCTGCGGATCGCCAAGAGAGACGGTGGGGTAGCTGATATAGAGCAGCGGCAGGTGCACCTTGTCCTGCAGCGTCACGTAGCGGGTCTCGGGCAGGGTCACCGGCTTTGGCGTCGGCTCGGCCACGTCCGGGCCGCGCGGGATGGAGCCGAAGTACTTCTCGATCCACTCGAGGGCCTGCTTGCTGTCAAAGTCGCCGCCCAGAGTCAGGGTGGCGTTGTTGGGGCCATACCAGCGCAGGAAGAACTGCTTGAGGTCGTTCACATCGACCCGGTCGAGATCTTCCACGTAACCGATAGGCTGCCAGGAGTAGGGGTGAGTGCGCGGATAGAGCGCCTCCCCTACCTTCTCGCTCACCAGCCCGTATGGCTGGTTATCGACCCGCTGGGCCCGCTCGTTCTTGACGGTGGCGCGCTGGATCTCGAACTTCTTCTGGCTCACCGCATCGAGCAGGAAGCCCATCCGGTCCGCCTCCAGCCAGAGCACTTTTTCCAGCTGGTTGGCCGGCACAGTTTCGTAGTAGTTGGTGCGATCCTTGTTGGTGGTGCCGTTCATGTCACCACCGGCCTCGTTGATGATCCGCATGTGCTCCTGATCACCAACGTGCTTCGAACCCTGGAACATCATGTGCTCGAAGAAGTGGGCGAAACCGGACTTGCCGACCGTCTCGCGGGATGAACCGACGTGATAGGTCACATCGAGGTGCACCAGCGGATCGGAGCGGTCGGGGGCCAGGATCACGGTCAGGCCGTTGTCCAGCTTGTACATCTGGTAGGGGATGGCGAGCTTGCCCTCCTCCTTGCCCTGTTCGGCGATCAGGGTCGGTGCCGCCAGCACCGGCAGGGTGAAGCCCAGCAGAATCGTTAAAGGTATGACTTTGTTCACGGTAACCTCGTGAGTGACAAAAACAGGCTAGAAAATGTGACTGGCCAGTAGAAAAACCAGGGCATAACGGAACAATTTGCCGAGCCCGATCAGAATGAGAGAGCGCCAGAAGGAGAGGCGCAGCCAACCGGCCAACAGACAGAGACCATCACCGACCACCGGCGTCCAGGCAAGCAGCAGACACCAGTGACCATGTTGTTTGAGCCAGCCTAAGGCTTTTTGTTCCCCACGGCCTTGAAAATCTTCCGGTTTTTTCTTGAAGGTGGCGAGCCAGCCGAGCCACCAGGTGGTCATGGAGCCGAAGGTATTGCCCAGCGTCGCCCACAGCAGCAGGCTCGCCATGCTCCACTCCCCCTTGGCCGCCATGGCCCCCAGCAGCACTTCGGAGCTACCGGGTAGCAGGGTGGCGGAGGTGAATGCACTTAAAAAGAGCCACCCCAGCCCCATCTGCATCAACTCATTCATGCTGCGCGTCCCCACCACAGAGGCAAGGACGAGAGGCACTCAGCAACAACCACACCATGTGACATCGCCATCATCCCGCTCATGCAGGATAACCGTCGGCGGCGGGCATGCGCAGCAGCAGCTTGCCGCGCACATGGCCCCCTTCGATAGCCTGATGGGCCAGCGCCCCCTCGGCCAAGGGGAATTCACCGGCGAGGGTGACCTTCACCTCCCCCTGACGCAGCAGCATCAACATCTGACCCAGCTGTTTCTGGTCAGGGTGAACCAGCATGCCGACCACCTCGATACCCGCCGCAGCCCCAGCATCCTTGATCTGCTGGGCGGTGATGGTGGGAACCGTCACCAAGCGGCCACCCGGCTTGACACAGGCGAGCGCCGCCTTGCCGCTCTCGCCGCCTACCAGATCCAGCACCAGATCGACCTGGCCGACCTCTGCCACCACCCGTGCTGGCCAGTTCGCGTCGTGGTAATCCACCATCCAGCGCGCCCCCAGAGCATGCAGGAAGCCATGGTTGTCCGGGCTTGCGGTAGCCACCACCTCGGCGCCATAGGCGCTGGCAAACTGCACCGCCAGATGGCCGACACCACCGGCACCGGCGAGGATCAAGACCCGCTGACCGCTCTGGAGGCCGCCGTGCTCAAGCAGCCCCTGCCAGGCGGTGAGACCAGCCAGTGGCAGCGCCGCCCCCTGCTGCAGGCTCACCCCGTCGAGCTTGACCAGCTCGCTCTCGCTTGCCACCACAGACTCCCCGTAGCCACCGGCAGCGAGGGGAAAACCGACCATGCCGCACACCAAATCCCCCTCGACCAGCGAGGTCACGCCGGGGCCCAGCTTCTCCACCACGCCGGAGACGTCATAACCCGGTGTCCAGGGCAGCTTGTCCTTGTTCTGGGCAGCCGCCCAGCCAAGACCGGCGCGAGTTTTGGCATCGATGGGATTGACCCCCGCAAAGCAGATGCGCACCCGCACTTCGCCATCGGCTGGCACCTTATCGAGGGAAGGGTTGAGCTTGAGTACCGAGGGGTCACCGAATGCGGTAATCTGTAGTTGCGTCATTGCACAATCCATCCTGTTGATTGATCAAGGGTCAACAGAATAACAGCGAGGACACCATGGCTCGAATGTTTCTTATTCCTCTGTTGCTGGCACTGGGGTGGTGGGCGTTTCTGCTCTACTTCCGCATCCCGCTCAAACAGGGGGCCAAGGGGTTTTACTGGATCATCGGCATCGGTGGCGGACTGGCCGCCTTCCTCAGCCTGATGATGGTGCTGACTCACTGAGTGCCACAGCCACTCGATAATGAAAAAGGCCACCGCGTTCCGGTGGCCTTCTTATTATCCAGCTTGCTGCTCCAGCGCCGGATTGAGGTAGTAGTGGCGATTGCTCCCCTGCCCCAACACCCCTTGCGACAGCAGATGGTGGAACACCCGATCCACCTCCTCCAGCGAGAGTGACAGCGCCTGTGCCACCGAGCGCTTGCTGCACTTGAGCTCACCGCTCACCAGCGCACCGCGCACCTGCGCCAGCACTTCGGGGGCCGGCTCGGGGGGCATTGTGGGCTCGGGTTGTGTCGCCATCGCCAACGCTGCCTGCGCCTCTTTGCGAGCTTGCTCCTGCTGCCAGCGCCACATCCGGCGAAAGCGGTTCTCCTCGCCGATCAGACTGACGAAAAAGGCACCGAACACGTCGAGCAGCACCGAGAGGAAGCAGACCAGCAGGAACTGCACCTGACTGATGCTCATCCCCACCCCGTCCGCCAGACTGCTCATCAGCCCCAGCATGGAGGATTGTTCGTTGACCGGCTTGGCATCGCGCTGCTGACGCAGCTCATCCTGCTGCAAGCGCAGCTTGGTGTTGGCATGCTGCAACGAGGAGACGCCACTGGAGATGCGCTCCAGCTCGATATATTTGCGGGCCGCCTCCTCGTTGAGCTGGATCTGCCGCTCGATGCTGGCGATCTGCTCGTCGAAACGGGCCAGTTCCCGTTCGTGGCGCGCCTGCTGGCTCAGTACCGTGTTGGTGGCGCTGTTGATGCCACCAATACTGCCGCCGATGGAGATGGCCGCCAGCACGCTGTAAAACAGCAGCGACCAGAAAGCGCCACTCAGATCACGCCGCGCCTTGCGCTCGCCGTACTCGTACCAGACGTAAAACTTGCCCAGCTCAAAGATGATGGCCAAGCCGCCGAACAGCCACTTCATCAGCGGGTTGTCATCGATGGAGAGGAACAGCAGCAGGGAGAAGATAATGGAAGCCAGAATGGCCAACCCGGTGAAACTGTATACCGTCGTCAGAGCAAACCACCCCTTGGGGTAGCGCAATGTGGAGGAGTCCTGTGTGGTCATGATGAAGGGGTGTGCTGTGCAGGAAAAGTTGGCTGCCGATTATAGTCGCCAGACTCGCCCAGAGAAGGGCAAATGACTGAATTCCTTCAGATTGGCAACCAGCTGCCCAGAGTGCGACCAAAACGGACAAATCGGCAGCAGAAAAGCGATACAATCCCTCCCTGACTTGATCATGTAGTGAGATGGGGAACAGTTCCGCCCGGGTTCAGCTCCGGTCTGTACACTCATCCACCGTTGCAATTATCCGAGGCCATCATGAACAGTAAGACCACTTTGCTACTCTCCCTTCTCCTGGTTACCGGCAGCGCCGCAGCGACCCAGCAATATCAAGAGAGCAGTGGCTCCGAATTCTCCGTCGATGAGCTTAAATTCAATCTGGACTGGGATGACAAGCAGTTCGGCTGGACCCAGAACGACTGCCTCGACTTGGGGGTCGGCGAAACCGCCCCGGCCGACTGCAGGGCGGTCAAATTCAATCTGGAAGATGAAGAGAATCGCAACCAGCCACCGCAAACCAACCAGCTCCCAGCCAACTCGCAGAGTGGCCAATAACGACAGGAGTACCCTTGCAATGACCCAAGCCAAACACAACCCCGTTATCCAGCGCGGCGCCCTGCTGCTTTCCCTGCTGATGGCACATGGCATCGCGGTTGCGGCTCCGCCAGGCAAAAATAGCGATGGCATCAAGATCTCCGGTGATGACATCAAGATCAATCTCGACTGGGATGACAAAGAGTACGACTGGTGGCAGGACAACTGTCTGGATCTTGGCATTGGCGACAGCCGGATCAAACTCAACTGCGACAAGATGGATGGCAAGTATCGGGATCACTACAACCGCAGCATCCACAGTGGCAATAATCCCGGACAAGGTCACGACAAACAGAAAGATAAAAACAAGGGCAACGGCAAGAAGAACTGAATGCCCTCTCCTGATGCAACAGGGGCCTGGCGCCCCTGTGCTGATTTTTTTTACCAATAATTCTCCGCACTGATATTGCCCGGCGCCCGCCGCAGATTCTTGGCCAACCCGAGCGCCAGCAAGGTCTGCTGGGTCTCTTTCACCATCTCCGGATTGCCGCAAATCAGCACCTGACTCAGCTCGGGTGAAAACTCCAACCCCACTCTAGCCTGCAGCTGACCATTGGCAATCGCCGCCGGGATCCTGCCAGCCATTGCATCGGGCCAAGGCTCGCGGCTGACAAAGGGGACATAGCAAAAACGCTCGCCATATTGCTCGGCAAAGCTGGCTATCAAAGCCTGATAGCTCAGCTCTTCGCCTTTGCGCACCCCGTGTACCAGCACCAGATTCTCGAAACGGTTGAAGGCCTCGCCCTCGGCCAGCATGGAGAGGAAGGGGCCGATGGCGGTGCCGGTCGAGAGTAGCCAGAGATCGCGTCCGGCCGGAACCTCATCCAATGTCAGAAAGCCGGTGGCCAGAGACTGCACCAGCAGGGTATCGCCCGCTTGCAGCGAGCCGAGAGAAGGGGTCAGCTCACCGCTCGGGATCTCGACCAGATAGAACTCGTGGTATGGCGCAGAGGGAGGATTGACGAAAGAGTAGGCGCGCTGAATGCGCCGCTCGCCCTGCTCAAGGGCCAGCTTGGTGAATTGGCCTGCCTTGTAGGGGGCCAGCTCGGCCGCTACCCGCAAGGAGAACAGGGTGGGTGTCCATTCGATGCGTTCGATGACGCGACCTTCTACCCAAGCCATAGGGATCTCCTCCAGTGGAACAGACCTTCACTCTACCCCCGGGCCGGAAAATAAAAAACCCGCGCAAGAGCGCGGGTTTTCTCTGCAAAAGCGAATCGCTATTACAGGGCAACAACCTGGATCTGTACGGTTGCTTTAACGTCAGCGTGCAGCTGAACAGCAACTTCGTAGTCACCGGTGTTACGCAGAACGTTGCCCATGCGGACTTCGCTCTTGGCAACGGCTACGCCGGCAGCAGTGATGGCTTCAGCCACGTCACGGGTACCGATGGAACCGAACAGCTTGCCTTCGTCGCCAGACTTGGAAGCGATAACCACGGTAGCCAGTTCGGCCAGCTTGGCAGCACGCTCTTCAGCAGCAGCTTTGTTGGCAGCCAGTTTGGCTTCCAGCTCAGCGCGACGAGCACCGAAAGCTTCGATGTTGGCCTTGGTGGCCATAACAGCTTTGCCTTGCGGGATCAGGTAGTTACGGGCATAACCAGATTTCACGGAAACTTGGTCACCCAGACCGCCCAGTTTGGCGATTTTGTCGAGCAGGATAACTTGCATTACCTTTCCTCTATAAATTTCGTTGAGTTAGGCTTAAGTGCCGGGCCGATTCTTACTTGTTGTGCAGATCGGTGTACGGCAGCAGAGCCAGGTAACGAGCACGCTTGATGGCGCGTGCCAGCTGACGCTGATACTTGGCGCGGGTACCGGTGATACGGCTCGGTACGATCTTGCCAGATTCAGTGATGTAGTTTTTCAGAGTAACGATATCTTTGTAGTCGATCTCGGTAACGTTCTCGGCGGTGAAGCGGCAGAACTTACGACGACGGAAATAACGTGCCATGGCCTTTATCCTCTAGTCAGTGATCCAGAATTACTCTTCGGAAGCAGCTTCAGTAGCTTCTTCGCGGCGCTCGTCGTCACGACGGGTGAAGCGCTCTTCTTTGGCCTTGGCCATCGGAGAAACTTCAGTCACGGCGTGCTTGGTGCGCATGATCATGTTGCGGATAACGGCATCGTTGAAGCGGAAGTTGGTTTCCAGCTCATCGATAACGGCTTGCTCTGCTTCTACGTTCATCAGAACGTAGTGGGCTTTGTGCAGTTTGTCGATCGGGTAAGCCAGCTGACGGCGGCCCCAATCTTCCAGGCGATGAATGGTACCACCGGAGGTGGTGATGGCGCCGGTGTAACGCTCGATCATGCCGGGAACTTGCTCGCTCTGGTCCGGATGAACCATGAAGACGATTTCGTAATGACGCATTTTAGCTCCTTACGGATTAATTCAGCCTCCGCCCAGGTGCAGCCAGACCTCGGAGGCAAGGAACATAAAGGTGTTTAGTCGCTGCTTTTCTAGGGCGGCGTATTGTACGAAATCACATCCCTCACTGCAACTGACTGCCTTAAATGTTTTTCCCGATGGAAATCATCAGAAACAACAATTGATAATAATTATCACTTAGATCTATTCTCTCTCCATATCCTTATGGAGGGTGATGCCATGCAACCCGCACTGACGACTACGATTCCAGCCCGCAAATTCAAACTGACCCTGCTCGGGCCTGCCTTTATCGCCGCCATCGGCTATATCGACCCGGGCAACTTCGCCACCAATATTCAGGCGGGCTCTACCTTTGGCTACCAGTTGCTCTGGGTAGTGGTATGGGCCAACCTGATGGCCATGGTGGTGCAAACCCTCTCGGCCAAGCTCGGCATCGTCACCGGCAAAAATCTGGCGGAGCACATCCGCGACCGACTGCCGAAACCGGCGGTCTGGGCCTACTGGGTGCAGGCAGAGATCATCGCCATGGCCACCGACCTCGCCGAATTTATCGGCGCCGCAGTCGGCTTCAAGCTGCTGCTTGGCGTGACCTTGCTTGAAGGGGCCTGCATCACCGCCGTGGTGACCTGGGGGATCCTGATGCTGCAATCCCGTGGTCAGAAACCGCTGGAATTCGTGGTCGGTGGCCTGCTGCTGTTTGTCGCGGCGGCCTACATCGTCGAGCTGATCTTCTCCCGCCCCCATCTGCCCAGCCTGCTGGAAGGGGCCCTCTTCCCCGGTTTGCCCAACAGCGATGCCGTCTATCTGGCCGCCGGTGTGCTCGGTGCCACCGTGATGCCCCACGTTATCTACCTGCACTCGGCACTGACCCAGCACACGCAGGATCAGGGCTCGGTCAGCCAGCGGCTGCACACCACCCGGGTCGATGTGGCGATTGCCATGACTATCGCCGGCTTCGTCAATCTGGCGATGATGGCGATGGCGGCCGCCGCGTTCCACAGCTCGGGCCACCAGCAGGTGGCGGAGCTGGAATCCGCCTACCAGACCCTCACTCCGCTGCTGGGTCAAGCTGCAGCCACCCTGTTTGGCCTCTCGCTGGTCGCCTCCGGCATCAGCTCTACCGTGGTGGGTACCCTGGCCGGGCAAGTAGTAATGCAGGGGTTTGTCCGCTTTACCATCCCGCTCTGGCTGCGTCGCGCCATCACCATGGCTCCCGCCTTCGTAGTGATCGCCATGGGGCTCAACACCACCGAAATTCTGGTGTTGAGTCAGGTGATCCTGAGCTTTGGCATCGCGCTGGCCCTGATCCCGCTGTTGATGCTGACCGGCGATCGGGCGCTGATGGGGCAACATCGCAACCATCCGGTCACACAAGCCATCGGCCGCCTTATCGTTGCGCTGGTGATCGGGCTCAATGCCTATCTGTTGGTCGCCATGATCTAGCGAACCGTCAAACCGAGAAGAGGGGCTCATTAACTCTGGTTAATGAGCCTCTTCGCACTTTGGCGTATGCTGCCGCTTTCTCTTCTCATTTATCGTTGCGGGAGCCTTGCCATGGAACATACCCGAGCCAGCTTCGTACTGGGCCATCATCAGGAGCAGGCCAGCGTGGTCTGCTGCCAGCGCGGTGATACCACACTGCTGGTCACCGACCTCACCCCCTTTCATCCCCAGAGCCACCTCTGGCCCGATCAGCCGGGGGATGTGGGCCATGCTCGCTGGGAAGGGGGCGAAGCCGCCATTGGCCCTTGCCGGATGGGGGCCATCAGCCCGGATGGCGAGCTGTTTGTCGATACTGCCATTCCGGTCAAACGAGGCGCTGAGGGGTGGCGTTTCGTGGTGGTCCACCCGCTGACCGGTGACCATGAGCTGGCCGTTGGCAGCCAGGTCGAATTGCAAGTAGATAGCGCCGCCCGCCACGCCCTGAGTCTGGGCCATAGCGGCTGCCATCTGGCCGCGATGGCCCTCAACCGGGTACTCATCCCCTACTGGCGCAAGGAGGTAAGCGAGCGCGATGCACTGGGCCAGCCCGACTTCGATCGTCTTGCTATTCAAAGCTCGCGGGTCGAGCCTTGCGGATCACGGGAGCAGTACCGCATCGGCAAGAGCCTGCGCAAGAAGGGGGTCAACAGCGAGGCGCTGCTAGCAGATCTGGCGTTGATTGAAGAGAAGGTCAACCAGCAGCTGGCCGACTGGATCGCAGCCGGAGGCGAGATCCGCCGTAGCCGCGCTGGCGAGGCGATCATCGATTCTCGTTACTGGCACTGCATGCTGGAAGGCCAAGAGGTGAACATTCCCTGTGGTGGCACCCATGTTGCCTCGCTCGCCGAGTTGGGAGAGGTCAAGGTAGAGCTCACCCAAGTGGAAGAGGGCTTTGCCATGCTGACCCGGGTCATGCCAACCGGCGCCTGAGTCGCAGACTTGACCACTCAGGGCTACCGCCCAAGTAGGCAATAGAAAAGTATCGCAAAGAGGGGGCATCATCATGCCCCTAAACGCCAGTCATGACGGGCCGATGCTTCTCTTCTAACCACTCACTGATTAGAATGCGCCTCCCACAGGAGGCACATCACCCATGAGTAGTACCCAACTACGCACCACCCCGGATCGACTTCGTTACCTGGTTCTCTACGAAGGCATCGGGCTGGCACTGGTCGCACCGCTGATCAGCCAGCTGTTCGGTCAGGGCGTCGCCGAGGTCGGTTCGCTGGCCATCTTCTTCTCCATCGTCGCCACTGCCTGGACCTACGGCTGGAACCTGTTGTTCGACAAGGGGTTGCTCAAACTTTGCGGGCGCACCAACAAGCGACCACTGGACCGCTTCCTGCACGCGTTTGGCTATGAAGCGAGCTTTATGATGCTCTCCCTCCCTTGCGTCATGTTCTGGCTCGATTTGGGAGTGTGGGACGCCCTGATGCTGGATCTCGGCTTCGTCGCCTTCTACCTCGTCTACATCATGGTCTTTACCTGGGCCTATGAGCGGATCTGGCCGCTGCCATCCAACCCGCAAACGGCATAAGGCCTCAGCCGCAACGAGGCTGACAGAAGGAAAAGTCAGGAAGGACTAATAGGAAGGATGGGAGAATCCCATAAAAACAATGCCAGTCAGCTCGCTGACTGGCATTGGACAAAACAGACTTTCGGACTTACTTGACGGCGTCTTTCAGAGCCTTGCCAGCCACGAATGAAGGCACGTTGGCAGCAGCAATCTGGATCTCTTTACCAGTTTGCGGGTTACGACCGGTGCGGCCTGCGCGGTGGGTGACCTTGAAGGTGCCAAAACCGACCAGTTGCACAGCATCGCCTTCTTTCAAGCTCTGGGTAATACCATTGATGATCTCTTCCAGAGCCACTTTGGCCTGAGCTTTGCTCAGATCTGCTTTGGCGGCAATCGCATCGACAAGTTGAGCTTTGTTCATAACATTTCCTTTATGATCGGGCATTTAGCGCTGGGTCACTCTATGCAAAAAAAAACGCACAGGCAAAGCCTTTATCGAGCCGAACGCGTCAAACGCTGGGGTTTTCATCAAGATCTGCGGAAATAGTCACATTCCACACGCGAAAAACCGTGAGCAGGCCTGAAACCTGCTAGCACGCAGACACAATCTGCTGACTATTTCTTCGCCACTTAACATTATCCCCCCATGGCTATTGACGCTTGCCCAGATTTTCCCTAGTTATAGGTTGTGTCACTGCTCAAACGGCTCGGAATACCGAACAATCGGCCGGCCTTTGCCCCACGGAGGGATAGGGATTATGTTGACGAAACTGGAACAGACCAAGCAGGCGCTGGCAGGCAAGCATAAGGCTATCGACGACTGGCTGGATGCAAGGCAAGCGTTGCTGGTTGGATACATGCAGCTGGCAGGCCTCACTCCGGCGCGGATCAAGCAACGCAGCCTGCCCAAAACAGAAGAGCTGCATCAGTTTTGCGACCGGCTGGTCGACTATGTCAGTGCAGGCCATTTCGAGATCTACCACCACGTCGTCACCGCCTTCGAGCAAGCCAGCGGCGAAACACTGGAGCTGGCCAAGCGCATCTATCCCCATATTCGTAACAGCACTGAATTCGCCCTCGAGTTCAACGACAAATACAGTGATGCCGACGAGGCCCAATTGCTGCTACTGGATGATGATCTCAATGAGTTGGGTCCGGTTCTGGAAGAGCGGTTCAAACAGGAGGACCGCCTGGTCAAGGCGCTTCATGTGGTGGAATCCTTGAGTACCCAGCAAGCCTGAATGCCATTTTCGGAGCAAGTTCAAGATACTGGCAACCAAGGTGGATTACACTCAGAGCAATGACCCTAGCGTCCACACTTATTGCATACAGGAGATGAGCATGTCTGAGCGCCGCCGTTTTGCACGGATCCTCTACTTGACCATGGCAGAACTCACCCAGGGGGAACAGAAGTGGCAGACCCAGCTTGTCGACGTCTCCTTGCAGGGAGCCCTGCTGATCCGCCCCGACGACTGGGAGAGCCGTGACAACAAGGAGTACCAGCTCAGCTTTATCCTGAGCGGTAGCGATATCGAGATCAAAATGCAGGTCGAGCTGACCCACGAAGCCAGCAAGAAGCTGGGTTTCTACTGCCACCACATCGATATCGACAGCGCCACCCACCTCAAGCGGATGATCGAGCTTAACGTCGGTGACGAAGAGCTGCTCCACCGCGAGCTGGAACAACTGCTGAGCGAACATCTGGAACATAGCCAGCCCTGATGGCAGGTTACGCCCCGTAAAAAAGAGCGCAGAGGCGCTCTTTTTGTTGTTCTGCTCTCTCGATTGCAATGCGGGACGATTACAGCGCCTCGAGTGCCTCGGACAGCTTCTTGACCGGTACCACTTCCATCCCTTCGATGGGATGCTTGGGGGCATTGGCGTGCGGCACGATGGCTCGACGAAAACCGTGCTTGGCCGCCTCCTGCAACCGCTCCTGGCCGGACGGCACCGGGCGAATTTCACCGGAAAGGCCCACTTCGCCGAACACCACCAGATCCTTGGGCAGCGCCTGATCCCGGAAGCTGGAGACCATCGCCAACAGCAGCGCCAAGTCCGCACTGGTCTCCTCGACCTTGACCCCGCCGACCACGTTGATGAAGACATCCTGATCCGCCATCTGCAACCCGCCGTGACGGTGCAGCACCGCCAGCAACATGGCGAGCCGGTTGTGATCCATCCCCACCGCCACCCGCCGCGGGTTGGAGAGCTGGGAGTAGTCAACCAGCGCCTGCAACTCCACCAGCAGCGGCCGGGTGCCCTCCCAGATCACCATGACGATGGAACCGGGCGCCTGCTCCTGCCCCCGGCTGAGGAAGATGGCGGAGGGGTTGCTCACCTCGCGCATCCCCTGTTCGGTCATTGCAAAGACCCCCAGCTCGTTTACCGCACCGAAGCGGTTCTTGTGAGAGCGGAGGGTACGAAAACGGGAGTCATGGCCACCATCAAGCAGCACAGAGCAGTCGATGCAGTGCTCCAGCACCTTGGGACCTGCCAGACTGCCATCCTTGGTCACATGGCCCACCATAAAGATGGCCACATGGTTCTGTTTGGCATAGCGGGTCAGCAGTGCTGCCGCTTCGCGCACCTGAGAGACAGAACCGGGGGACGATTGCACATCCGCCACATGCATCACCTGAATGGAGTCGATCACCATGATCTGCGGCTGCTCCTGCTGGGCAATCAGGCAGATCTGCTCGACGCTGGTCTCGGAGAGCATCCGCAGCTTGTCGGTGGGCAGCCCAAGGCGGTTGGCCCGCATCGCAACTTGCTGCAGCGACTCCTCACCAGTGACATAGAGGGTTTTCATCCGTTCAGCGAGACCACACATGGTTTGCAGCAACAGGGTCGACTTGCCCGCCCCCGGGTTGCCGCCGATCAGAATGGCCGAGCCTGGCACCACACCGCCACCAAGCACCCGATCCAGCTCCTTGAAACCTGAGGTAAAACGGGGAATTTCGGTGGTGGCGATCTCTGCCAGTGTCTGTACCTGACTGCCGACCGCGCCGGCATAACCGGTGTAACGGGCACTCTTGCCAGCGGGGCTCACCGAGCCGAGGCGCACCTCGGTAATGGTATTCCACTCCTTGCACTCGCTGCATTGACCTTGCCAGCGTGTGAAGTCGGCACCACATTCGGAACAAACATAAGCAGTTTTATTTTTGGCCATTGATAACTCGGGGACAGGATGAATTCCTGCTTGATATACTTGTTTGCGACCGACAGATCAAACCCAGAATCGGAAAAGTGACTTTCCGTGGCAGGAACAAATGGATTCAGAACACCAGCAACATCTGATTGAACAACTCGTCCCCTTGCTGCGGGAGAAAGATTTCGAGGAGATCTTCAACCGCATGACCCAGGAGGAAAACAGCAACAGCCGTTTTCTGATCAAGATGGAGCTCAAGCGCAAGTGCTCCCCCTGCCGCAGGGTCATCGACATGCGCGATGAGCTGGAGGATGAGTGCCAGGTGCATGAGTTTGACGGCATCACTCACTTCATGCCCGCCGATGCGATTGCCCTGTTCCAGTCCCAGTGCTATCTCTATCGCGATATCTATACCCTCGGCGTCTACGAGGCGCTGCAACAGTGGCAAAAACAGCACCACAACGCCCGCGTGGATGGTCAGCTGTCTCCACCGGCCAGCCCCTTCCGGCAATATGATGTCAACACCATTGCCTTTGCCAGCTACTACGGCCGCCGTCAGGAGCGGATGCACTTCAGCTCGCCGGTGCTGATCAAGTTTCAGGACGGGGAGAAGTTGTTCGCCAAGAGTTCCGATCTCTCGCTGGGTGGCATGCGGGTCTCGGTTCCCTATCTGCCGAACTATCACACCGGCGCCCAGGTGGAGGTCTTCTTTACCGGACTGGAGCGGGATACCCCTAATCCGGTGCTGCACCAGCCGGTCGGCTATCAGATCCTTGGCGAAGAGAGCAAAGAGGGGAAATACTGGCTGCGACTGGTGCGCTCCGGCGAACAGCCAGCCTTTGATGCCTTCCTCAGCGACTTTATCGACGCCAACAAGATCCGCTATCGGGTCAGCGTCGACTATCTGCTCTCCGCCGCCATCATCAAAGGGTATGAGCAGTTCTACCTGCCACGGATGACCGGCATGCCGCTCTTCTTCGGCACCGGCGACAGCCCAAATCTCGAGATTGCCCTGCGTACGGAAAACAACCAGCACCTGCTGGAGTATTGGCGCGATGAGAAAAACCGCGATGCCCTCGCGGGGCTTTTCAGCGCAGAGCGGATGAAACGGCTCTGCCCGGCCCCCGGTACCACCACCGAGACCATCATCTACTGCTTTACCCACACGGTGCGCAGCCATATCTACTTCTTCTCCGCCACCGCCGAGGAGCTGCGCCAGAGTGGCCTCACCGCCCTCTTCTTCCAGGTGGGCTCGCGCCGCCCCAGCTGGCGTGTCTACAAGTTCACGCTGGAGGCATGCGACCTGGTCGAGGCGGATGTGGGACAACTGCAGGGGCAAGACAACCCGCAGTTGCAAGATATCCTGCTGCTCGAGCGGCTCAAGCAGATCGGCTATTGCGGCCTGCTGCAGGAGATCGGCCTGGAGTCCCAGCGGGAAGAGTTCCATCAGGAAGGGGTCAGCAACAACGCCAACGAGCTGCAACGCTTTGGTCACGAACAGGGAGTTGCCCCGTTCGAGATCGAGACCCTGCACTATGTTCAGTTGCGCAAGGAGTCGCGCTACATCCACAAGACCGCGGTCGCCATCCATCACAACGGCAAATCCTGGATCGGCTGGACCCGCGACATCTCGACTCACGGCCTGCAAATCGAGCTGGAAGATGCCTTTATCGGCGAGAAAAACGATGTGGTGACCATCGCCCTGCCCCGCTTGCAGGAGCTCTCCAAGAGCATGGATCTGCAGCGCCTCTCCTACCGGCTGGTCAGCCTCAACATGACCCGCACCGTGCTGCACCTCTGCATCGAAGGGGATTCGGATCGCCATACCGGCCGCCAGTTCTTCAGTCTGCTTATCGAGAGCAACCAGAACAAGCTCAAGGCGGCGCAGGAGCAGCGCCGCTATCGTGGGCTGGCGCGGGCACTGCGCAACATCTACACCCACCACTTGTTCAACTCGCCGGTCTACGTCAACAAGCTGAAAGGCGCCCCCAAACCAGCCTCCATCGGCAAGTCTCTACAACCGCGCAGTCTGCAGCGGCTGCTGCAAGCCTGTGCCGAGCTGCCGGAGCAGGAGAACCTCTACCCGCTGTTTCAGGGGGAGTTGCTCAAGGAGCTGCTGATGAACCCGCTGCGTGCCATCGAGCGGGAGGACAAACCGAGAGAGGACGAGGTCTATATCGCCAGCATCCAGACCAAGGCCGGCCTGCCCATCTTCAGCAGCCGGCTGGCCAGCAGCTTTGCCAACGTCAAAGAGAAGCGTCAGTTCATCGAGCTGGCGCAGCAACAGGGGGAGTTCTACTCGGTGCTGGTCGGCATCTCCCGTACCGGACGGCCCGACACCAACTTCATCGCCAACGAGCTGGACTACATCGCCAAGTTCGCCATCCACAAGGCGCGTAAGCTGGAAGAGGAGCTGTGGAGCGTGGTGGGGGTGGGTGAACTGACCGATACCACCCAGGCCACCCTGTTCCGCTTTGGCATCACGCCGCCGCTGAACTGACGATCCGGAAACAGACAAAAATGAAACAGGGCGCTCGAGGCGCCCTGTTTTTTGTCATGCCGCCTGCGGGTTGAGCAGCCAGTCGAGGATCTGGGGGAAGTGATCCTCCAGGGCCTGCGGGGCGGTCAGCATATTGATGTGGTCATAATCGAGGCGGTTGCCGTTGTCCCGCCCCAATCGGGTGTGACGTGTGGCCGAACCCATCTCGTCACTGAAACGGCGCACATCGGTCGGGTGACCCAGCACCTTGTCCGCTTTGGCCGAAATCATCCAGAGCGGTGGCCAGTTGACCCGTGCCGCCGCCTCGTCATAGGCAAAACCGTCGTGAGGATCCTGCCAGGGGCCGCATTTGACCCAGGGGATGGTCTCCTGCAGATAGCGCAGCGGCTCGTCGTCAGCACCGATCTTCAGATTGCGAGCCGCCAGAAAACCACGGCGGCGAGCCAGCCAGGGGGCCAACCGATTCCAGATCAGATCCACCTTCAGCCAGCGCTCGGGATTGTGCACCGACACACCGCGCTTGGTGCCAAAAAACAGCAGGCTGGCCACCTGATCCGCCAGCTCGGGGAAGCGCACCAGGGTCGAGGCCATGATGACACCGCCCCAGGAGTGGGCCACCCAGTGCACCTTGAAGCCATGATGGCGCTCGGCAACCCAGCGCTGCAGGGCGGGCAGATCCTCGGTGATCAGCTCATGCTGACCGTGCTCCGCCTGCTCGGCGATGGCAGGAGTGCTGAGCCCTCGTCCCCGCAAATCAGCCACATAGACCTGATAGCCATGGCGGGCCAGAAAGCAGGCCAACCCTTTGCCCGATTCGGTATAGAAGATCCGGCCGTTCTCGATGGCGCCGTGCACCATCAGGATCGGCTCGCCATGCACGGCGACCCGGGGTTTGATGTGGCGAACATGCAATTGATGGCTACCACAGGGGATAAACAGAGACTGCTGCAACAATTCCATTTTTTATTGGTTTCCTCCTTGAAACACTGTTAGCGCTTGTCCCAGCGTTGCTCGCTGCAGGCCCGCGCCGCCAGCAGGCAAATCACCCCCTCCAGATCGTGATGATTGAGGGTGGCCGCCGCCTGCGCCCGCACCAGCGGCTTGGCGTGAATGGCGATGCCAAGGCCAGCGACCCCCATCATCTTGAGATCGTTGGCACCATCGCCGATGGCCACGGTCTGGGCGGGTGCAATGGCATATTCGGCCGCCAGCTGCTGCAACACCTCGGCTTTGACGCTGGCATCGACGATGCGCCCACTCACCTTGCCGCTCAGCTGGCCCCCCTCCACCGCCAGCTCGTTGGCGAAGATGGCATCCAATCGCAGCTCGCGCTGCAACTGGCCAGCAAAACGGGTAAAACCGCCGGAGGCGATGGCCACCTTCCAACCCGCCCCTTTGAGGGTATCGACCATCAGCTGCAAGCCCGGCATCCAGGGCATCCATGCCGCCACCTCGTCGAGAATGGTGACCGGCGCCCCCTCAAGCAGCGCGACCCGATTACGCAGGCTGTCGGAAAACTCCAGCTTGCCCTGCATCGCCGCGGCCGTCACTGCCGCCACCTGCTCGCCAACCCCGGCAAGCCGGGCTATCTCGTCTATACACTCGATGCGGATCGCGGTGGAGTCCATATCCATCACCAGCAGGCCGGGCTCGTTCAGGGTCGGTAGCGCTGGCAGATGGCAGAGATCGATCTCCCACTTACCGCTCTTGAGCTCGGCCACCAACTCGGCAGAGAAGCGATCGCAGCCAAGCAGCAGCAGCGGCACGCCTGCCACCTCGGTGGGAGGATAGAGGGTGGCCGCCAACCCCTGTGCAGCCAACAGTGGCGACAGACGCGCCAGATGGGAGGCGCCCAGCCCCTTGCCAAACAGCACCAACCAGCCGCCAGCCAGCGGAGTCTCTGTCGGTTGCAACGCATCTGCACTGAGCTGCCAACAGGGTGAGCCGGACAACAACGCGGGCCAATCGGATAACAGAGGGGGGAGCCGGGACAACAACATAAGGGATACGCCTTCCTTGGTGATCAGGGGGTTAACAATGCTGGCCCAGAGTAGCGTATTGCTTTTTGTACAGGCAAGCGCCAAGATCCCGCCACTCCTTGTTACCATGAGGTCTCACGCTTGCAGCGTCATCTTCCCATTAAACGTGTTCTCAGCCTGGGTGCCGGTATCCTGCTCGGATGCTGGGTGCTCGGTGTGCTTATTCATATGCAGGGTGAAAGCCAGGCCTCGCTGCACAGCGAAGCGCGCAACCGGGCACAAGCGCTGGTCGCCTATGCCGCCCGCGACATGAAACGCTGGATCAAGGAGGAGAAGAGCAGCGAGCTGGAGCGGCTGGCGCGGGATCTGGCTGCGGAGCCGGAGATCCTCGATGCCACCCTCTACGACGGACGCGGCATTCCCCTCGCCCAGTCTGAGCAGGCGGTGCCGCTGGAGAGCCTGCTGCCCATCGGCAGCGATAACAAGTCACTGCCGGAGCAGGGCAAGGGGCGGATCCAGTTCGTGCAGGAGATCCGGGATGGCGAGCAGACCATCGGCTTCCTGCGCATCACCCTGGAAGAGCAGCAGATGCTGGCAGACAAGGACACCCGGCTCAAGGTGGTGCAGGAGAAACAGCGCCTGATGCTGCTGGTCGCCCTGCTGGCCGGGGTGCTCATCTCCTACGGCGTACGCCGCAACTACATGCGGGTGCGCAAGCACAAGAAAAAGAGTACGCCCCCCTCGCCACCTCCGGAAAATTGATGGCGCAACCAGAGAGCGGATACAAAAACGGCGGCCAGAAGGCCGCCGTTTCTTATTCGCGGAGGAATTACTTGTCGCCCAACAGGACGGAATCCAGTGCGATTTCGATCATGTCGTTGAAGGTCAGCTGACGCTCTTCAGAGGTGGTCTGCTCACCGGTACGGATATGGTCGGAGACGGTGCAGATGGTCAGCGCCTTGGCACCGTACTCTGCAGCCACGCCGTAGATACCGGCGGCTTCCATCTCGACACCCAGGATGCCGTACTTTTCCATGACGTCGAACATGGAGGGGTCCGGAGTGTAGAACAGGTCGGCAGAGAAGATGTTACCGACGCGCACGGCAACGCCCTTGTTCTTGGCGGCCTGCACGGCATTGGCAACCAGGTCGAAGTCGGCGATGGCAGCGAAATCGTGATCTTTGAAGCGCAGACGGTTTACTTTGGAATCGGTGCAGGCACCCATACCGATCACCACGTCACGCAGTTTCACGTCTTCACGCACGGCGCCACAGGAGCCCACGCGGATCAGGGTCTTCACACCGTAATCGGTGATCAGCTCTTTTGCGTAGATGGAGCAGGACGGGATACCCATGCCGTGACCCATGACGGAGATACGACGGCCCTTGTAGGTACCGGTAAAGCCGAACATGTTGCGCACGTCGCAGATCTGCTCGACGTTCTCCAGGAAAGTTTCAGCGATGTACTTGGCGCGCAGGGGGTCGCCCGGCATCAGCACGGTATCAGCAAAGGCGCCATCTTTCGCATTGATATGAGGAGTTGCCATTCTCTTGATTCCTTCACACTAGGTTGAGTTTTATTGTTTTATAAATTTCCCGCCGCCGAAGTGGCGGGCGGGTAAATTACAGGAAGCTGGTACCGTACGCCAGTTTCGGCAGGCCGTGATAAGCCGCGATGCTCTGGCCGATATCGGCAAAGGTCTCACGACGACCAACGGAGCCAGCCTTGACCGGCTTGCCGAAGAACAGCACCGGAATGTATTCGCGGGTGTGGTCGGTGCCACCCCAGGTCGGGTCACAGCCGTGGTCGGCAGTCAGCACCACCACGTCGCCATCCTGCAGCAGATCAAACAGCTCCGGCAGGCGGGAATCGAAATACTCCAGCGCACCGGCATAACCGGCAACGTCACGGCGGTGGCCGTAGGAGGAGTCGAAGTCGACGAAGTTGGTGAAGACGATGGTGTTGTCACCGGCCGCTTTCACCTCTTCCAGCGTGCGATCCCACAACTCGGTCAGACCGGTCCCTTTCACCTGCTTGGTGATGCCCTGCTGGGCATAGATGTCGGCGATCTTGCCGATGGAGACTACCTGACCGCCCGCATCTTTCATGTAATCCAGCACGGTCGGCGCCGGCGGCAGCACGGAGTAGTCGTGACGGTTGCCGGTACGCTTGAAGTTGCCCTTGCCAGAGCCCACGAACGGACGCGCAATCACGCGGCCGATGTTGTAGGGCTCCAGCAGCTCGCGCACGATGTGGCACAGTTCATAGAGCTTCTCGAGGCCGTAGGTCTCTTCGTGGCAGGCAATCTGGAACACGGAGTCGGCAGAGGTGTAGAGGATCGGCTTGCCGGTCTTCATGTGCTCTTCGCCCAGATCGTCCAGCACCTGGGTACCGGAGGCGTGGCAGTTACCGAGATAGCCCGGCAGACCAGCCTTCTCGACGATGGCATCCAGCAGCTCCTGCGGGAAGCTGTTGTGGTGATCCTTGAAGTAGCCCCATTCGAACAGCACGGGCACACCGGCGATCTCCCAGTGACCGGACGGGGTGTCCTTGCCGGAGGAGAGCTCCTGCGCAAAGCCGTAGGCACCGACCACCTCGATATCTTTCTTCAGCCCTTCCGGGAAGTAGCCGGAAGCCTGCTCGCAGGCGTGGCCCAGGCCCAGTTTGTTGAGGTTGGGCAGATTGAGGGCGCCACGGCCTTCAATTTCACCTGCCGCACACGCCTTGGCGATATGGCCAAGGGTGTTGGCGCCCACATCTCCGAACTTGTCGGCGTCGGCAGCTGCGCCAATACCGAAAGAGTCCATCATCAGAATAAAGGTACGTTTCATGGGTCTTCCCCTTGTTACAAATCGGCCAGGGTGATACGGCGGTACACTTCAGGCAGTGCCTCCGGCCGCTCGCCACCAATCCGGACAGCCGCCTGCACCATGCTGGCAGCCTGAGCATATTGCTCTTCAGTCTGAGCGTGGATCATCGCGATCGGCTTGTCAGCATCGACGCTTTGACCCAGGCGGATAAAGTCGGTCAGACCGACCGCATAATCAAGTTTGTCACCGGCAGCGCGGCGCCCCCCGCCCATGGCGACCACGGCCAGACCCAGCTCGCGGGTATCCATGGCGGTCACGAAACCGCTGTTGGCCGCGAAGACCGGGCGCACGATGGCGGCTTTGGGCAGGTAAGCGTCGTAACGCTCCATGAAATCGGCCGGGCCACCGAGACCTGTCACCATGCGACCGAAGATCTCGGCCGCCTTGCCGTTATCCAGTACCGCCTGCAGCTTGGTGCGGGCATCGCGCTCGTCGCTGGCCAAGCCTGCGGAGATCAGCATCTCGGCGCACAACGCCATGGTCACTTCGTGGATGCGCGGGTTGCGGTATTCACCGGTCAGGTAACGCACCGCTTCACGTACTTCCACCGCGTTACCGGCGCTGGAGGCCAGCACCTGGTTCATATCGGTCAAGAGCGCAGAGGTGCGGCAACCAGCACCGTTGGCCACGGCCACAATGCTCTTGGCCAGCTCTTCGGAGGCTTCGAAGGTCGGCATAAAGGCGCCGGAGCCCACTTTCACATCCATCACCAGAGCTTCGAGCCCGGAGGCGAGCTTCTTGGAGAGGATAGAGCCGGTGATCATGGCGACAGATTCGACGGTGGCAGTGATGTCCCGTACTGCATAGATACGCTTGTCAGCCGGAGCGAGATCGCCGGTCTGGCCGATGATGGCGACACCCGCCTCTTTCACCACTTTCAGGAAACGATCGTTGTCGACCGAGGTCTGGTAGCCGGGAATGGCATCCAGCTTGTCGAGGGTACCGCCGGTGTGGCCCAAGCCACGGCCGGAGATCATCGGCACGAAACCGCCGCAGGCGGCCACCATCGGGCCAAGCATCAGAGAGACAACGTCACCCACACCACCGGTGGAGTGCTTGTCGACAATCGGGCCACCCAGATTGAGGTGATCCCAGGTCAATACCATGCCGGAGTCGCGCATGGCGCAGGTCAGGGCTACCCGCTCATCCATGGTCATATCTTTGAAGTAGACCGCCATCGCCAGCGCGGCGATCTGCCCTTCGCCGATGGTGTTGTTGGTAATGCCCTGAACGAAGAATTGAATTTCTTGGGTACTGAGCGCTTCACCGTTGCGCTTCTTGCGAATAATTTCTTGAGGCAAAAACATCTTTCATTCCCTCCGCCATTACTGGCGTTACACAAGCCTGAATCCTTGCCCGCACACAGCATGGTGGGGGCTAACAGGGCGGACAGCAGTCCGCCCTCTCATCAACCTATTAGTAACCGCTGGTGTTGGCCGGCTTGTCGCCATGCCCCAGAGTGGCCAGCAGACTGGCCAGCAGGCTGGATGCACCAAAGCGGAAGGTACGGGCAGATACCCAGTCGTTGCCGAGGATCTCTTCGGCCATGGCCAGGTACTGACCGGCAACGGCTGCATCTTTCACGCCACCTGCCGGCTTGAAGCCGACTTTCGGATTCTTGGCCTTGATCACTTCCATCATGATGCGTGCCGCTTCTGGGGTCGCATTGACCGGCACCTTGCCGGTGGAGGTCTTGATGAAGTCGGCACCGGCATCGATACAGATCTCGGAAGCGCGACGGATCAGCGCCTCTTCTTTCAGCTCGCCGGTTTCGATGATCACTTTCAGCAGCACGTTGGCACCGCAGGCCTCTTTACAGGCTTTGACCAGATCAAAACCAATCTGTTCATTACCGGCCATGAAGGCGCGATACGGGAACACCACGTCCACTTCATCAGCACCGTAGGCGACAGCGGCACGGGTCTCGGCCACGGCGATCTCGATGTCGTCGTTGCCGTGGGGGAAGTTGGTCACGGTCGCAATGCGTACGTCGGCTGCGCCGATCTCACGCAGGGTTTTGCGAGCGATAGGGATAAAACGGGGGTAGATGCAGACGGCGGCGGTCAGGCCAGCCGGTGACTTGGCCTTATGGCACAGGTCGATCACCTTCTGATCGGTGTCGTCATCGTTCAGGGTGGTCAGGTCCATCAGGTTCAGGGCGCGCTGAGCGGCCACTTTCAGATCAGTCATTCTGTTCTCCAAAGTCTCGATTTAATCCAGATAACCGGGCACCACCAGACCATCCAGCGATGGATGCACAGGCAGTAATCCCCAGCTATACGGGAATGGAATTACAGTGCGAAGGCACCGGCACTATCGGGATGCTATTCAAAACACCCTGCAGGCACTGCGACTGTAAATAAGGCAAGAGCCCTGTCACTTTCTTACAAAAGTGCGGACTTGGTTCCATGAAGACTTGAGAAAGGCCGACAACATCTGACCCGACTTCCCAATCAATTCCATTTGACCGCCAACACCCGATTTCATCGAGTATTAGTCATTGCCAGCACCCTGCTGGCAACGCCTATTTCAGCCGAGATACCCCCTGTTTGCAAGCCGGATTTGCCAATTTCAGAGGTACCTCACATCTGGCAAATCCAGGTCTAAAAAAGCCTTACGAAAAGAAACGAGTCAGGATCCAGGAGTAGGCCAATCCCCCCAGATAGACCCCGACGATCCCCATTACCCCGGACAAAACGGGAGGCGCCGGGATCGGCAATTTGAGGAAAGAAAACAACAAACCAACTATAAAGCCGGCCACCATCGCCAGTAGCACTTCATTCATATAACCTCCGATTTGACTCATTTTATTATTAGTTTAGATAGGAAAACGGTTGTCACCGCTCCATACGCGAACGCCACGGCAGATGCCGTGGCGTTCGTGTTTATACCCTGTCAGTCAGGCGGCGATTACATGCCGGACAGTGCCAAGAAGAAGCCTGCGATAGTGGCAGACATCAGGTTGGACAGAGAGCCAGCCAGTACGGCTTTCAGACCAAAGCGTGCAATGGTGCCGCGGCGGTTCGGCGCCATGGACCCCAGACCACCCAGCAGGATGGCAACAGAGGAGAGGTTGGCAAAACCACACAGTGCGAAGGAGATAATCGCCTTGGTGTGATCGGACATGGCCACACCGTTGATCAGCACTTCGTCTTTCAGGTACGGAGCGAAGTTCAGGTAAGCCACGAACTCGTTCACGACCAGCTTCTGACCGATGAAGGAACCGGCAACCACTGCTTCATTCCAGGGCACACCGATCAGGAAGGCCAGCGGGGAGAAGATCCAGCCCAACAGCAGTTCCAGAGAGAGTTGCGGATAACCGAACCAGCCACCCACACCGGAGAAGATGCCGTTGATCATGGCGATCAGACCGATGAAGGCCAGCAGCATGGCGCCGACGTTCAGGGCCAGTTGCATACCGGCAGAAGCGCCAGCAGCAGCGGCGTCAATGACGTTGGCAGGCTTGTCATCCAGCTCGGCATCGGCAGAGCTTTCGTCGTAGTTCGGGGTCTCGGTCTCGGGAACCAGCAGCTTGGCGAACAGCAGACCACCCGGTGCAGCCATGAAGGAGGCAGCAATCAGGTACTCCATCTTCACGCCCATGGAGGCGTAACCGGCCAGTACGGAACCGGCAACGGAAGCCAGACCACCACACATGACAGCGAACAGCTCGGAGTCAGTCATCTTGGCGATGTAAGGACGAACCACCAGCGGCGCTTCGGTCTGACCGACGAAGATGTTGGCAGTTGCAGAGAGGGATTCGGTGCGGGAAGTTCCCAGTACTTTCTGCAGACCGCCGCCCAGCAACTTGATGACCATCTGCATGATGCCCAGGTAGTAGAGCACGGCAATCAGGGAAGAGAAGAAGATGATGACCGGCAGAACACGGAAGGCAAAGACAAAGCCGCCGCCGCCGAACACTTCAAACATCTTGTTGCTGACCAGACCGCCAAACAGGAAGTCGATCCCGTTCTGGCCGTAGCTGATCACGCTGGATACCGCGTCGGACACGCCGACCAGGATATCGCGACCAACCGGAACATAGAGAACAAACGCCCCCAGACCGGCTTGAATTGCGAACGCACCGACAACGGTACGGACGTTGATTGCCTTGCGATTGCTGGAGAACAGCACCGCGATAAGGACGAGCGTCGCCATCCCTACCAGACCCATGAACAAATTCATTATTATCTTCCTCTAGTAGCACCTGGCTTGTTAGCGAGTTGTTATTAAACCCAACTAATCAAGGGGAGCGCATTATACTAATTAAAGTCCGATAAAATAGAATGCTGGTCACATTTTATCGTTATCAAAATGTCCAAGTGTCACAAAATTAGACAGCAAACGATTTTTACGCTCATTTTTTTTCCTGACAACTAAATCAGGTGTTGCGAATTTGTTTCATGGCTATTGGTCGTGATGGAAAATATGCCGGGCAGTTTCAAATAACAC
The DNA here is from genome assembly GCF_019047125.1 of Aeromonas sp. FDAARGOS 1411. Classification (NCBI taxonomy): domain Bacteria; kingdom Pseudomonadati; phylum Pseudomonadota; class Gammaproteobacteria; order Aeromonadales; family Aeromonadaceae; genus Aeromonas; species Aeromonas sp. FDAARGOS 1411. The sequence goes on from NZ_CP077214.1 coordinate 3,006,001, forward strand.
CTTGGCAACATCTGCCGATGATTCCTCCCGCAAGGTCATCAATATTTCCGCTATTTTCGGCAGCGCTTCCGGGGTATTCCGGGTACCTTGCTCACCTTGTAAGGGCATATCGGGCGAATCAGTTTCCAGCACCAGGGCCTCGAGCGGCATGGCCCGAAATACCTCTCGCGTCTTGTTCACCCGTTCAAAACTGATCACCCCGCCCACCCCGAGTCGAAAGCCCAGTTGCCAGAAAGCCTCCGCCTGCTGCAACGAACCGCTGAAAGCATGGATCACCCCGCCACGAGGCGGCTTGAAACGGCGCAACAGCTTGGCCACAGTGTCATTGGCACGCACCGAGTGGATCATCAGGGGAAGCCCGACATCGGCAGCCAGCCGGATCTGAGCCTCAAACAGCGCAAGCTGCCCCTCCTGCGACACGTGAGAACGGAGGTCCAGCCCACACTCGCCTATGGCCACCAGCCCGGCAGGCTGGCTCATTACCAGCGTTCGCAGCCGCTCCATCACCCCCTCCCGCTGTTCACCGGCATACCAGGGATGAATGCCCAGACCATAAAAGAGGCCGTCATGCTGATCTGCCAGTGCCATCACACGAGTCCAGTTATCCTCTGCGATGGCAGGAATGATATACTCCGTCACCCCTAATGCCCGACAACGGGCCAGCAGCGCCTCCCTGTCCTGGTCGAACACCGGAAAGTCGAGATGGCAATGGGTATCTATCAGCTGCATATCACTCACACCTGTTTGCGGTATTTAATGGGTCATTGAACATGATGAACAACAGAAACAACGGCTTTACCCTGATTGAACTGGTGCTGGTGATCATAGTGCTGGGGATCTTGGCCGTCACCGCCCTGCCCCGCTTTATCAATATCAAGGATGATGCCCTGAAAAGCACGGTCTCGGCGACCGCAGGCAGCTTTGCCAGTGCAGTTCAGCTGGCTCATGCTGGCTGGGCAGTGAAAGTACAGGGGCAAGCGATCGCGCTCTACAACCTGAGCAGCTTTGGTAAAGGCGATGTGGATATTAATCGATATGGTTGGCCAACGGGCTCGAAGGAAGACCAAGGGAGTGCGGGAAGCGATAAACCATATCAGCCGGGCTCAGGTAACCATATATCAGTCAACAATGATGATGACTGTGAATTGCTATTCAATGACCTGCTTGATGGAGACCAAACGGTCACCCCCATAGCTCCCAACGCTGTGAATATCCCAGAAGGGTTTGATTATCTATCCACACAAGTCGGTTCAGGCCATCAAGATGAGGATGAAGGCAACGAGAAACACTTCAACTGCCGCTATATCCTGCGCGACTCCATCAACCGCTTCCAGACCACCCCGGAATATCGAAACGGCCTCGGCTTCGAGTACAACAGCGTTACCGGTGCCGTGACCCGCAATTTTGATTGAGCTCAGCCTCTTCTGCGCAAGCTCGCTCTTTGCTTGAATCATCATCATAACGAACCGGCGTGCAGCAGCGCCGGTTCTCCTGAGTGAGCCCCCACTCCTCGCACCACGCGTCGTAACGGGCTAGCCAACGCAGCAATACCCCTTTCATCGTCACACCTCCGCCAACAGGTTCAGGTCAAAAACCATCCTAATCAGAGTCGGCAAGGGGAGCAAGTCATCCCCATAACCGCGATCGGGCGGAATAAAAAAGAGCCGGTCAGCATAGCTGACCAGCTCTTTTCACATTACCTGAAGAGGTTAACCGATGAGCGGCAGCTCATCAGCCTCACAGACTCTTCAGCTTCTCTTCCGGCAGGGCCAGCTCGTCGTTGTGGTTGACGCCGATACCGCGCTCCAGCACATGACGGGCGATAGCGTGCGCCTCTTCCAGCGAGTGCATGCTGTAGGTGCCGCACTGATACTCGTTCAGCTCGGGGATCTTGGCCTGATCCTGCACGGTCAGCACATCGCTCATGGCTGCCTGCCAGGCTGCGCCAACACGGGCTTCGTCCGGCGCGCCGATCAGGCTCATGTAGAAGCCGGTACGGCAACCCATGGGGGAGATGTCGATGATCTCCACGCCGTTGCCGTTCAGGTGATCACGCATAAAACCGGCGAACAGGTGCTCCAGCGTATGGATACCGCGCTCGGAGAGGATCTCCTGATTCGGTACACAGAAACGCAGGTCGAACACGGTAATAGTGTCCTTGTTCGGGGTCTGCATGGTCTTGGCCACACGCACCGCTGGCGCTTCCATACGGGTGTGGTCAACGGTAAAACTGTCCAATAACGGCATTTCTGACTCCTGATTTGGTTACCAGAACCAGCCCCCACGGGAGAGCTGATCCTTGCATTGACGGTACTGGGCGCCGTAGCGCTGGGCGCGAGCTTCCACCTTGCGAGAGGTCTTCATCAACCACCCCTTGCTGCGATAGCTGCCACGCCGGTAGCCACCCCACCCTTCGTGATAGTTGAGGTACTGGCCATAGGCATCCCATTTGGAGGTGCCATTGAGCCGCTGAGCTTTGTTAGTGTACCAACCCATAAAATCGATGGCGTCGGCAAAGTCATCACGGTCACTCCAGCTGTTGCCGGTTTCCCGCTGGTAATCAGCCCAGGTTTCATCTTTGACCTGAGCATAACCATAAGCCGAACTGGCCCGCCCGGTCGGGATGAAGAGGAAATACTGCATCGGCGGCTGTGCATCATGTACGTAAGAGGACTCCTGATACATCATGGCCATCACCACATGGATCGGCGTCCCCCACTTCTCGTTCATCTTGAGCGCGGCCTTGTGCCAGTCCGGCTTCTCGCGAAAGATCTGGCACAGATTCTCCGGCTGGGCCGGTGGACGGGTACTGCAAGCAGTCAGGCCCGCCAACAGGCTGGCCACGACCACAAAACGCATCCACCCCATCAAATGAGGTCGCGCTTCACGCCGCTGGTCAGGTAAAGAGATAGCCAAGGTCAGATAGCGTCTTCGTTCTCTTCGCCGGTACGGATACGAATGACGCGCTCCACCTCGCAAACGAAGATCTTGCCGTCACCAATCTTGCCGGTGCGGGCGGTGTTCTGGATCGCTTCCAGACAGGCATCGAGATCCTCGTCCTGCACCACCAGCTCCACCTTCACTTTCGGCAGGAAGTCGACCATATATTCGGCTCCGCGATAGAGCTCGGTGTGACCCTTCTGGCGACCGAAGCCTTTGACTTCGGAGACGGTCATGCCGTTGATGCCGATCTCGGCCAGGGCCTCGCGCACATCGTCCAGCTTGAACGGTTTGATGATGGCTTCAATCTTCTTCATGGTGACTCCTTACCAGTTCTGTTTGCCAAACCCCGAAGTAATGGGGTAACGGCGATCCTTACCAAAGTTGCGGGCCGTGATGCGGGGCCCAACCGCCGCCTGACGGCGCTTGTATTCGTTGAGATCCACCAGACGGATCACCTTGCGCACTACAGCCTCTTCGAAGCCCTCCGCTACCATGTCGGCCACGGAAGCATCCTCTTCCACGTAGCGCTTGAGGATGGCATCCAGGATGTCGTACGGCGGCAGACTGTCCTGATCCACTTGGTCCGGCGCCAGCTCTGCTGAAGGCGGACGGTCGATAACCCGCTGCGGGATCACGTAGTCGACCGAGTTGCGATATTCACACAATTTGAAGACCAGCGTCTTGGGCACATCTTTCAACACGTCAAAACCGCCCGCCATGTCACCGTAAAGAGTCGCATAGCCCACCGCCATCTCGCTCTTGTTGCCAGTGGTCAGCACGATACGACGACGCTTGTTGGAGAGCGCCATCAAGAGCACCCCACGGCAGCGAGCCTGCAGGTTCTCTTCGGTAGTATCGCGGGCGGTACCTTCAAACAGCGGCGCCAGCTGGGTCATAAACCCTTCGAACATCGGCTCGATAGAGATGATGTTGAACTCAACCCCCATCCGTTCGGCCTGCTCCTTGGCATCCTCCACGCTCATCTGGGCGGTATAGCGGAACGGCATCATCACCGCTTGCACCTTGTCGGCACCGATGGCATCGGCCGCAATGGCCAGCGTCAGCGCCGAGTCGATGCCGCCGGAGAGACCCAGTACCGCCCCGTGGAAACCGTTCTTGGTAACGTAGTCGCGCACTGCCAGCACCAGCGCCTGATAGGTCTCGGCCAACGGCTCCAGCGGCGCCGCGGGTTCCCGCTCTTTCACCGGTTGACCATCGGCAAAGCGTACCAGCGCCAGCTCTTCGGCAAACGGTGCCAATTTGTGGGTCAACTCGCCCTGGCTGTTGAACACCTTGGAGCAGCCGTCAAAAATCAGCTCGTCCTGACCGCATACCTGATTGAGGTAGACCAGCGGCAGATCGGTCTGATCGCAGCGCTCAGTCATCAGTTCGCGGCGGATCCAGGGTTTCTCCTGATCGTAAGGAGACGCATTGATGGTGAGTAGCAGATCGGCCCCTGCCGCCTTGGCGGCCAGCGCCGGACCCGGCTGCCACAGATCTTCACAGATGAGCAGCCCCAGCTGGTGACCCCGGAACGGCACCACGCAGGTCTCGCTTGCAGCGGTAAAGTAGCGCTTCTCATCAAACACACCGTAGTTGGGCAAATCCTGCTTGAAGTAACGGGCAATCAGCTGGCCCTGCTCATAGAGGGAAGCCGCGTTGTAGAGCGCCTCTCCTTCACGCCAAGGGTGACCCACCAAAATGGCACAGTTGCCCTGCCATTTGGCAACACGAGCCAACGCGGCTTCGACCCGGACCATCAGATCGGCACGCAGCAACAGATCTTCCGGTGGATAGCCGGTCAGGGCCAGCTCGGAGCAGACCAGCAGATCGGCACCTTGCTGCTCGGCCTGAGCCGCCGCAGCGAGCACTTTGTCAGTGTTATCTTCGATGGCGCCTACCGTCAGATTCAACTGGGCAAGCATCAGAGAGAGGGCTTTTGCCATGGCGATGCATCTTGAATTCGAAAATGATGGGGAATGATAAAGAAAAGGGGGGCAATCTGCCAGTTCAAGACAGGCGTAACCGTGTGACAGCAACCTGCGGGAAGGATAAGCTGTAGATAGTCACGGAACGACAGGCCTTCGCAGATATGAAAAACGCCGGATTTACCCTGATGGAGTTGATGATAGCCATTGCACTGGGCGTCATTCTGTTGGGGATTGGTATTCCTTCCCTCTCTAACCTGCTTGGCAGCAATAATTTGGCGACCCAGGAAAAAAGCCTTCTCAACCACTTAAACTATGCCAGACAACAGGCTATCTCTAACCAGCAAACGGTTACTCTCTGCCTGACCACTATCAATAATTCTGTAGAAGAGTGCGTTACTGCCAATCAAAATGGAGCGACCCGGCAGATCGCTTTTATCGATACTAATAGCGATCAGAAGCTCAATGGCAGCGAAACAACTCTGACGGCAAGTCCCGAGTTTCCTGCAGAACTGGCCATTTCTGCAGATGCACAGGCGCTGCGCTTCACCCCAGATGGCACCATTACGTCTGACAGCGAGGTCACCTTTTCACTCTGTGTAAGCGGCGAAAAGGGCGTTCAGATTGAAGTTATGCCTGCCGGGCGTGCCCATAGCCAGGCAAGTGGTGCTGTATGTCCATGACCTGCGTTAACTACCGCGAAACACACACGAGCACAAAAGGATCCATTTCAATCCAATAACTATGCTTAGAGTCTCTTTTGAACAAGGACTCATACGCTATGGCACGAAATGGATTTACCCTGCTTGAGTTTTTGATATCGGCAAGCCTGACAACCATCCTGCTGACCTTGGGACTGCCGTCATTGGCAAATCTGCTGACATCTACCGACAGCGACATCTACACAAGAAACCTGCAGGACCACCTGATCTTCGGCCAACGGCAAGCCATCACACAGCAGCAACCCGTCACAGCATGTCTTGCCATGCCTGTCAGAAACTCCACAAAAGAAGGTTGTGTACTCGCAAATCAAACCGGCGCTCAGCGCATGCTTGTCTTTATCGACACCAATCAGGATCGCCAATTCGATATTGCAAATGGCGATATCTTGTTATCAGCAACAGAACCCTTTCTTGAAAAACATACCGTGACGGCCAATCGACAATTTGTGCGATTTAGTCCAGATGGCACTGCGATTGGCACCAATATGACACTCCGGTTTTGTATCGACCAGGCACCCCGAGTCGATATCATCGTTTCCCCATCCGGCAGAAGCAGAAGCGAAAAAAAGGGGCTGAGTTGTTCTTAGCCCCTTTACCCTACTCAATAACCAACGTTATCTGGGTTGGATTTCATCTTGTTTTTTTGCATCAGCCAGCGAAAAGGTAGCCGCCAAAGGAACGCACTCGATTACCTCTGTGACAAGATGCACCACCCCATCAATCTCATAACCTTTCTGTTTAAACACCCTGACCAGATTTGCCTTGCTCGTATCAGCAACCGGTTGCTGCAACACCATCTGCACGCCACCTTCCAGAGTGACATAACATTTCATGTCTTCCGTTTGAGCATGAACCAACAAGGGTAAGCCCACACACCAGAGCAGCATGCGTTTCATCCCTGTTCTCCTTCATAGAGATAGATTTTCTTGGGGGACATATCCATTTTTGCCTCTTCCGCACCTTGTGAGCATTCTCCTTCACCGGTACAGCGCTCAGGCTCTCCCTTCCCATCATCTTTGAGGATGACCTCCTTGCCCGGAGCACCACCTATAATCCTGATCCGGCCATCATCCCCACCATGAATAACCAGATCATCAGCAACCTTATTTTGCACCTCTACGTAACGCTGAATAACTTCCTGATTGTTGCTATCCAGTACATATTTGAACGAAGTGCCATAGTGCATATCAATCATATATTGGCGCAGGGCACCGATCGATTGAATCGTACATTGTTGGAAGTCCTGTACCTGAGGTAAGAAGGAGGTGAAATAAAGCTTGCCTTGCAACACCAAACCAGCCCCCATTGATTTTTCACCGCTTTCATTGAGCCAGAATTTCCATCCCAACTTGCTGGTCAACGCCTTGGTGGTGCTTACAATCTGCTCTTCATTCAAACCCGTAAAGGGATCGCTGGTCACATCGTAGAGATCGTTCAGTGTGATACTTGATGGCACCGCTGGTTCAGACGTTGTCCCAAACAAGGTTGGATTAACATTGTAGTCACGTAGCATCACATACACATTTTGGGTTGTCGCTTCTGAGGAAGGACGATTTCTATCACCACTGCCTATCAATACGGCATCAAATGGACGCTCACTGTAAAGATAATTTGTACCATCATACTTCCAACCTTTATTGATGGTGCGCACCAATACGGGCTGAGTAAAGAAGCGACGGTCGTCTGCCAGTTTCTTATCACCCTCACTTAAATGGGCATTACCCAAACTGGCAAATTTGATGGCCGTCCATTTGGATTTTTCTGTCCGCTTCATGTCGATGCGCCAGATCTGGCCACCGGTATCTCCTGCATAGATTCGGTCTGAAATACCATCTCCATCACTATCCAGCACGGAGACAGAGCCAGGCATGCTATAAACCATGCCTGCAACTTGTTTGTTGGTTGCACTGGCCGCATCTGGGGTAAAGCTGAACAACAGCGTGCCGGCCTCAGCATCCACGATATAAATACCCAACCCTTCACTGTCTTCAGCCCCCTGGCCCAAATAGCTCTTGGCCTGGTCATAACCTCCAGAGAATATCAGGACTGGCTTATAGGTTTTTTTACCATTGGTTTCTATGTAATAACCGGGAATAAACGCAACCTCGGGGATCGACCAGGTTTCCCCCAGGTTGCTGAAACCGGCACTGTTTTTATCCAACCGCCACATCAGCGAAGGGGAGTCCGGATCGGATATATTCAACGCATAATAGGCCTTGCCACCACCGCGCAACCCGGTAAATAACCACACTTTGTCACCTTGTGACGACTTGATATGACCATCTTTGACTTGCTCATTGACCAGCACAGTGGGCGATGAATCTACACCATATAGATGAGCCGATGAATCCAGGTTTTCTCGCAGCGCTTTCTGACTGGCAATAAATTGATAGGGCATAACGGCCCAGCTTTCATCAACCGTGGTGCCGCTGTCTTTAAACATATGCAAGAAGCCGGCATTACTTCCCATCACAATGCGCAAGTCAGGTGTACATGTAGTCTGTCCTGTCGACTTTGTACAACCGTAGTTGATCACTAATGGCCGTGAATGCAACGGGTCACCAAGAATATGTTCCCGATTATCTGTTCTATCACCATCCTGATTCTCATCAAACGCATCAATCCCCTTGGTCCAATTAAGCAGGTCATCCATGCTATCAGCACTATCAAGTTTCATGACAGTACGTAGCTGCGTCGCCCCGCCTGCCATACCCTCAAGAGCAGACTTGCTAAAGGGAGTTAATGTATTAGTGGAAGGGGGAATAATATAAAGATTGCGATTGGTTTTAGCTGCCAGCATCTCTTGTACCCCACCCTCGGCAACCTTGTTACCATCACTGGTGGATGACCAATAGGTTCTTGCTGACTCAAGAATTGTTCCATCACTGGATATCGCAGGTAAGCCACTCTGATCGACTACATAACCCTTATCTGGATTCAGAACCAGCTTTTTAAGATTGCCCTTCCATCGTGGACCAGAACCAGGCTCAAACATTGCATAATAAATATTATTCAGACTGCGAGTACGGTCAAAGTTATTAGTGGCAATGGCGGGAGAGACCAACGAGGTATTCATTTTCAAGATAGCTAGTAATGATGATTTTAATGCTTCGTTAAGTTGGGTTGCATCGGTTGCTGGATAGTATTTACCCCCACCACGACGAGCGGTCTCTGCCAATAATGCACCGGCCCCCTTAATTGCTTCATCTCCAAAACCCACGGTGAATGTTGTGACTGTTTGTTTGCCAATAGCCGAGGTGTTTACATCATTGTTTTTCATATATCCGGCAAGTGCAGCAAGATAGCTTTTTTCACCAGAAGACCCATAACTAACCAAGCCACCATAAGCAACCTTGTCCTCTGTAGATAACGTACTGATCAGGTTGGCAACAAGGGAATCTGCTGCTTTATCATTGGTTGGTTCACCATCTGTCATATAGATGATATAACCATTATTGGAACATTTATCATAGGGGGTTTTATATATACCCGATGTTACTTCAGCATTGCTATCCCGCTTGGGAGTACGATTTACATCATCGTCACCAAAGTACACCCCCAAACCGCCAAAGTATCTATATGATTCATATAGTGTTTCACACAAGGGAGTCCAAGTGTCAGAGCTCAAACTATTTACCTTGTCAATCAAATCCTGCGCACCGCTTTTACCAGAGGTGAGGATGGCATCGTTACCTACAATATTGCGGATTATTCTTCCGCCATTTCTACTACCTGGTTCATTGCCATCATTGTAGTTAAAAACAGCCAGACCAAAATCGACAGCTGGCGTAGCCAAAACCAGTTCTTTGACTGCATCCTGAGCAACTTTCAATCGAGTTTGTGTTGACACACCTGTACTACCGTAATACCAACGGACATAATTTGCCGTAAATAATGAGATCTGGGTAGAACTACCACTAGCAAGAGCATTGGCTACGTTTGATGTGTAAAACCAGCTTCCCGTTGTACGATTTGGCTTGTCAACGGGATAACCATCAACAATATATGTTGAATATGGGCCTGAATATTGATTGTTTGCGTTTTGCTCATCAATATCTTGCTGGCAATCTGCAATTATTATACTGTAAATATCAAAATCATTTAGAGAACGCCAACGCCCCTTTCTATTTTTATCATATATTTCATATCCCCAAACTCGTGACTGAAATCGGCCCACATTATTTAGAGGGCCTTTAGATGTCGCACATGCATTTAAATTCTCACTAAAACGTTTGGTACTGTTGATAGTGGGGACTTTTCCATCAGTGGAGAAATAGATGAAGCGATTGCTATTATTAACATCTGGATCATTAGCCAATGATGGATAACTTATCGATGAGTCATAAGGCTCTTTAGCAACTTCGGTTGTATTTTTCATACTCCCCGAGTTATCGAAAATAAAGAGCACCTTAGGGCGGAAGTCCCCCGCCTTGGCAAAATCATAAATAAACAACTCGGTATCATCGGAATAACCAGTACCTACCGCCAAAGATGCACCTGACATTCCGCAACACAATACCAGCAAGCTTGTAAACAAACAGTTCCTTATGTTCATTACTGGCTCCCTAATTGGCACTGAGCAAGGGTTGTTCTACCCCGGCAGTAAAGGTCATTTGGCTATTCACCTTGCCATAAGCACTGGATGTGGTGGCTTCAGCATAACGACAAGCTGGCGTTACATTCTGGCTACTGGCTTCAAATTTGCGTTTGCATACACTTTCTGTATTGACTGTCAGGGTTGTAGCTGGAGTAGTAGTGCCTATTGCAGCTGAAACCCCAATAGCCTGTGTAGCAATTTGTGTTGAGAGAGAAGTATCGCTCAATGCAGACTCCAGAGTACCTTCAACTTCGTGCTCTGCCCGTTGCAAACTGGCACTGGAACCCGCCATCTTCAGACTCATACCACTGGACTGCATGACGACTACCGCAATCAGAGTCAAAGGAACCAGAATAACCAGTGCGACTATCAGTGCAATCCCTTGCTGTTGTTGAAACGATCTCATGTGCCACTCCGAGTAACAATTTGCGGGTTACGCAATGCGATGCTGCTTTCCAGCAATAGGCGGCGATAGCCATCGCCATTGCCTTTTATCGGGGGCAGATTGCCAAGTTGATAGGTGTTATTATTTTTGTAACGTGCAGACTCTTTCGCCGCTCTAATTAATAAAAATAACCGCACCCCCAATACCCGACCTTCATTCCAACTCTGAGCAGCCATCTGATCAGCTGAAAGATATCTATCGATATGCCCATCGGGGATCACTGAATCATCAATACCGAACATCAGTATCATATGTTCAACCCCTTCCGCCATGGCGCCACCAATCAGAGAAGAACCACCATTGACGGTCAAATAGCGCTTGCGTAAAACAGGAATACCATCTTCTTGTGACAGGTAATAAATGTAGTGCTGGTATTCCCAGATCTGGCTCTCATTATTGGCACCAAAGAGTGGTCTGGTTTCGCTTCCCTTGATGACTCTCGCCTCCTGACTATTGGTTGCCATATAAAAGCGGTTTGTATCCAATCCCTCTGATGCGGGTATAGAACGCCCTACCAATCGCTTGATACTGATAACATCCGAGTTTGCCACCCGATCAGCTGCGAGAATACAAGCGAATCCAGCCAATCCTTTGGTGGTTGATATCCGGCTTACCCATAGCCCCCTGATGGGACCAGCATTTGATGGCAAACTACCGACAGAACGCTCATCCAGACAATCGCTACTGGCAGGAACAATGCTACCAGCACTGAGGGTCAGAGAGGGGCCAACTTGCGTTGACTGACCGGTATAAGCTCCAAAAAAGCCAGCCCATTTGATATCCTGGCTAATCAGTCGAATGGCCAATCGACCATTTTCCTGTAATTCACTTTGATCAAAGGCATCTTCAGAGCTGGAGCGAGACATCACAAAAACTGTGAATACCCCCGCCAACAAAAATAGACCGAGCAGCATAGCGACCAGCCACTCTACCAGGGTGAAACCGCGAGAATTCATAAAGTCGTCGTCAGAATAAACTGGCGCCTCGAAAGATTATTTGCTGTCGAGAGTTGACACTCATTGATCAGCGTTGCTGCGGCAGCAGCAGCTCCCCCATCAGATATCTCTTGTTTGCCAGCCCAGAATATCCCGACAGCCAATACATTATTGGCCCGCCGCACCACGCAGCCTATCGGTGAATTCAAGGAAGATGCCGCCCCCGAAACACTGGCCCCAAGCAGGGCTTGTTGCCAGTAGTGAAGGTCGGCATTACGTAAATCTGCAGCACTGCACGCGCTGATTGTGCCATCTGCAGCGGCGCATGTCGGGCGTGGCAAGTTGGCAGCAAGATTGACGGTCACTGCACCGGATGCGGTCCAGCTATCGCGATTTATCCGTACCCGTTCAACCATATCGTTAGCCAGCCAGCTGGCAATAGTGCGCTGGCGAGCTTCATAACTGGCAAATTTTGAATGGGTTTGCAAAGCAACCAGACCAAGCAGCCCCAGCGACAGGATGACTGCGGTGATCATCACCTCCAACAGGCTGAATCCCCTCTCATGTGATGAAACATGAATGGCCATGGCTATTCCCAACAGCTATTGCTAGCTGCACCGGAAGCACTTTTGACACCCAACTGATTAATGGAAAACACCGTGCAATCGGTATCTTTGGCTTGGGCCGTCGCCGCGCCAGCACTGGCTGACAAGGTGTAGGTGTTACCTGATACGGCAATAGATAATTGATACAGACCATTCTCAGATGCACTACTGATACCAAGAGCAGCAGCAGAGGATGCATACTGATTGAAATCCATAAAATAGGTTTCTTGCCGATTGGCAGCATTCAACAGCATGCTCTTGGCTTCGACACGATGACTGGTCAGCACATATTGCTGATAGGCGGGATAAGCGATGGTGCCAAGAATCGCCACGATGGCGATGACAATCATCAACTCAATAAGAGAAAAACCACGAAAGTATCCAATCATATCCCATCCTTGGTGACAGACTGCTTCATAAGTTTAACGCCGAGCCTGTCTCTTGAACAAACCCGGCGTCATTATCAACACACTTTATTCTTAAGCCTTCCTGGCTGCACTCAAATTATTCTAAGTTCGGGAGGAACCTCAAAGACTACGTTCTCTTCACGGCCCGGATGCTCGGCAACCACCTTGCCACCCAGCTCCCGCAGGCGGGCAATCACGTTTTGCACCAGCACCTCGGGGGCGGATGCGCCAGCAGTGACGCCGATCGCCTTCACCCCTTCCAGCCAGCTCGCCTCGATCATCGACGCATCGTCGATAAGATAGGCCTTGGCGCCCACCTTCTCGGCCAGCTCGCGCAGACGGTTGGAGTTGGAGGAGTTGCGAGACCCCACCACCAGCATGGCGTCCACCAGCCCCGCCATCTCCCGCACCGCATCCTGACGGTTTTGGGTGGCGTAGCAGATATCGTCCTTGCGCGGCCCCTGGATCTTGGGGAAGTGCTTGCGTAGCGCATCGATCACGTCCGAGGTCTCATCCATGCTCAGGGTGGTCTGGGTGACGAAGCAGAGGTCATCCGGATTCTTCACCTTGAGCTTGGCCACATCTTCCGGCGTCTCCACCAGATACATGCCACCCTCACGGTTCTCGTACTGACCCATGGTGCCAATCACCTCGGGGTGGCCGGCATGACCAATAAGCACGGCTTCGGAGCCCTTGCGGCTGGCGCGATGAACCTCCATGTGCACCTTGGTCACCAGCGGACAGGTGGCATCGAATACCTTGAGGGCGCGGGACTTGGCCATCTCGCGCACTGTCTTGGCCACGCCGTGAGCAGAAAAGATGACGATGCTGTCGTCCGGCACCTCGTCCAGCTCCTCGACGAAGACAGCTCCCGCATCTTTCAGCTTGTTCACCACATAACGGTTATGCACCACTTCGTGGCGGACATAGATGGGGGCACCGAACTTCTCCAGCGCGCTCTCGACAATGCTGATGGCGCGATCGACACCGGCGCAAAAACCACGAGGGTTAGCGAGCAGAATATCCATTAATGCATCTTCTCCTCATCATCAACTCCCAGGATCTCCACCTCGAAGGTGACGGTATGACCGGCCAGCGGGTGGTTGAAATCGACCGTGACCGACATCCCTGCTACCGCCCGGATGATGCCCGGTAGCTCGCTGCCATTGGGCTGATCGAACAGGATGATAGTGCCGACTTTTGGCTCCACATCGGCGCCAAACTTGGCACGGTCGAGATGGTAGATGTTGTCGGGGTTGGAGAGGCCAAAGGCCTCTTCCGGTGCCAGAGTAAAACTCTTGCTCTCCCCTTCGCTCAGCCCCAGCAGGCACTGCTCGAAGGTGGGGGTCAGGCTGCCATCGCCCATCCGCAGGCGGGCAGGTTTGCCGTGCAGCGCCGTGCTGTCGGCAACCGAGCCATCTTCCAGCTTGATGGAGAAGTGGAACAGCACGCTGCTGTTAGCGGTGATCTGCTGGCTCATGCCTGCTCCTTTTTCTCACCACGGAAACCGTCCAGCACGATCATGGCGGCCCCGATAAAGATAAAGCTGTCGGCCAGATTGAATGCCGGCCAATGCGCACGCTGCCAGTAGAAGTCGAGGAAATCGACCACATGGCCCAACACCAGCCGATCAAAGACGTTACCAAGGGCGCCGCCGATGATGAGTGAATAGGCGATACCGCTCCAACGCTGGGCCACCGACTGCTTGCGCAGCCAGTGGATCAGCAATCCACAGATGGCAAAAGCCAGCACCGCGAAGAACCAGCGCTGCCAGCCCCCCTGATCAGCCAGGAAGCTGAATGCGGCGCCCTTGTTGTAGACGTGAACCAGATTGAAGAAGGGGGTGATCTCCACCCCCGGGTAACCAAATGGCAGCAACTTGACCACGGCGAGCTTGCTCGCCTGGTCCAGTACAAAGGCCAGCACTGCCAGCCACAGCCAACGCAGACCGCTTTTATGTTGAGTCATGTTCATCAGGCAAATTGACGAGTTTCGCCGTCACCCTCAACGTTGGTCACACAGCGACCACAGATCTCTTCGTGACCCGCGATAGTGCCCACATCTTCTACATGGTGCCAGCAGCGGTCGCACTTGGCGGCAGCAGACTGGGCCACGCTCAACCACAGGTCATCACGCTCGGTCGCCACAGAGCCTTCCGGCGCAGTGTCAGCCTCCACAACCTTGGCTTTGGAGGTGAGCAGCACAAAGCGCAGCTCATCAGCCAGGGCATTCAGGCGTGCAGCCAACTCCGGCTTGGCGAACAGGGTCAGTTCGGCCTGCAAAGAACCGCCGATACGCTTCTCGCTACGAGCCACTTCCAGTGCCTTGTTCACTTCACCACGCACGGTGAGGATCTCGGCCCAGAAATCGTCGTTGAGGGATTCACCCGCTTCCAGACCGAACAGGCCGTCGTACCACTCTTCGGTGAAGACGAACTCGCCGCGCTCACCCGGCAGCAGGGCCCAGATTTCATCAGCGGTGAAGCTCATGATCGGCGCCATCCAGCGCACCATGGCCTCGGCGATGTGATAGAGGGCGGTCTGGCAGGAGCGACGGGCCAGGCTGTCAGCCTTGGCGGTGTACTGGCGATCCTTGATGACATCCAGATAGAAGGAGCCCATCTCGATGGAGCAGAACTGCATCAGCTTCTGGGTTACGCCGTGGAAGTTGTACTCATCGAACGCTGCCATGATTTCGGCCTGTACCGCTTTGGCACGACCCACAGCCCAGCGATCCACCACCACCATGTCGGCAGGTGCCACCATGTCGGTCGCCGGATTGAAGCCGTTCAGGTTGGCCAGCAGGAAGCGGGCAGTATTGCGAATACGACGATAAGCATCGGCAGAACGCTTGAGGATCTCGTCGGAGACAGTCATCTCGCCGGTGTAGTCAGTGCTCGCTACCCACAGACGCAGGATGTCTGCACCCAGCTTGTTCATTACGTCCTGCGGGCTGACCACGTTGCCAATGGACTTGGACATCTTGCGACCCTGACCATCCACGGTGAAGCCGTGAGTCAGCACCTGGTTGTAGGGAGCCTTGTCTTTCATGGCCACGCCGATCATCAGGGAGGACATAAACCAGCCACGGTGCTGGTCAGAACCTTCCAGATACATGTCGGCTGGCTTGCCGTTGAACTCGGGACGGGCATCAACCACTGAGGCATGGGTAGAACCGGAGTCAAACCAGACGTCCAGAGTGTCAGGCACCTTGTCGTACATGTCTGCATCGGCACCCAGCAGCTCGGCCTTGTCCAGATCCCACCATGCCTGAATGCCGGACTGCTCGACCCGCTTGGCTACTTCGTGCATCAGGCGCACGGATTCCGGGTGCAGTTCCTGGGTCTCTTTATGGACGAACAGGGAGATGGGCACACCCCAGGTGCGCTGACGGGAGATACACCAGTCAGGACGGTTCTCGACCATCGCCTGAATGCGGTTTTTACCCCAGGCCGGTACCCAGCCGCTCTGGCCTTGCTGGGCAATGCCGTCCTTCTCGATGCGCTCGATCTCTTCCAGTGCGCGCTTGCGCAGACCCTTCTGCTCCATGCTGATGAACCACTGCGGGGTGGCACGGAAGATGATCGGGGTCTTGTGACGCCAGCAGTGCGGGTAGGAGTGGTTGAACACCTTGTGATGAAGCAGGGCGCCGCGCTCGGTCAGCACTTCGATCACGGAGGCATTGGCCTTGAACACATGCTGGCCGGCAAACAGTTCGGTATCCGGCAGATAGACGCCGTTGCTGCCAACCGGGTTGGCCACTTCCAGACCGTACTTCTGACCGACCACGAAGTCTTCCTGACCGTGGCCAGGGGCGGTGTGAACGGCACCGGTACCGGCATCCAGAGTGACGTGATCACCCAGTACCACCGGCACGTCGAAGCTGTAGAAGGGGTGGTTGAAGCGCAGCAGCTCAAGCGCGGCGCCCTTGGCGTAACCCAGATTGTGGAACTTCTCGATACCGGCGCGATCCATCACATCCTTGACCAGCTCGGCGGCCAAGATCAGACGCTCGGGATGCTCACCTTCAACCTGCACCAGTGCGTAATCCAGATCGGCGTGCATGGCGATGGCGCGGTTGGCTGGCAGGGTCCACGGAGTGGTGGTCCAGATCACCGCAGAGATCGGGCCCTTGCCAGTGTGGCCTTCGGCACAATCAAACTTGGCGGCAACGCCCGCCTCGTCGACCGCCTTGAAGCGCACATCGATGGAGGGGGAGTTTTTGTCGTAGTACTCAACCTCGGCTTCAGCCAGCGCGGAGCCGCAATCGGTACACCAGTGCACCGGCTTGGAGCCTTTGTGCAAGTGGCCGTTTTCAACGATCTTGGCCATGGAGCGGATGATGTTGGCTTCGGTGCCAAAATCCATGGTCAGGTAGGGGTGTTCCCAGTCGCCCAGCACACCCAGACGGATGAAGTCGGTCTTCTGCGCTTCGATCTGGGTCTTGGCGTATTTGCGGCACTCGGCGCGGAATTCGGCAGCGGAAACCTTCTCGCCCGGCTTGCCGACCATGCCTTCTACTTTCAGTTCGATAGGCAGACCGTGGCAATCCCAACCCGGCACATAGGGGGAATCGAAACCGGAGAGGCCCTTGGACTTGATGATGATGTCTTTGAGGATCTTGTTGACCGAGTGACCGATGTGAATGTTGCCGTTCGCATAGGGGGGGCCATCATGCAGAATGAAAGAAGGCTTGCCCGCTTTGGCGCGGCGAATAGCGCCGTAGAGATCCTGATCATACCAACGCTTCAGCATGTTGGGTTCGCGCTTGGCCAGATCGCCACGCATCGGAAACTCGGTTTCCGGAAGATTCAGGGTGTGTTTATAGTCGCTCATCAGTCCTGGGTTCCCTTCTTTTCTAAAAGAGTGCTGGGTAAATTGAATTGTGGCAGCCCGAACCAGGCTCGGGCCGCCAGGGCATCTCGTTCGATCTGCTCTTTCAAGGCAGTGAAAGAGGCAAACTTCTGCTCTTCGCGCAGCTTGTGGCGAAGCAGCACCTTGACCTGCTGACCATATAGATCACCAGAAAAATCAAATAGATGTACTTCCAATCTGGCTTGTGTACCGCTCAAGGTCGGCCGTACACCCACATTGGCTACACCGGGGAAGGTCTTGCCGGAACATATCACTTCCACCGCAAACACGCCACCGACCGGGATCACCTGGCGCTTGAGGGCCAGATTGGCGGTGGGAAAACCTATGGTGCGCCCCAGCTTGTCGCCGTGAGCCACCCGGCCGCTGATGGTGTAGGGACGGCCAAGCATCAGCTCCACTTCCGCCATCCGCCCCGCCTTAAGGGCTTCACGCACCAGGGTGCTGCTGACCCGCTGCCGTTCGAGCTGGAAGCTCTGGGTACTGATCACCTCGAAGCCGAAGCGATGACCCGCCTCCTCCAGCAGGTGGAAGTCCCCTTCCCGCCCCTTGCCGAAGCGAAAATCATCGCCGACCACCAGATAGCGCACCCCGAGCTTCTCCACCAGCAACTGCTCGATGAAGGTCGAGGCACCCTGCTCGGCAAAGCGGTGGCTGAAGCGCACGCAGAGCATGCGATCGATATGCAGCCCCTTGAGCGCTTCGTACTTTTCCCGCAAACGGCTCAGCCGGGCGGGCGCTGCCGTGCCGGCAAACAGCTCCAGCGGCTGCGGCTCAAACAGCATGACGCAGGCGGGCAATCCCAGCTGGGCCGCTTTCTCCTTGAGACGTGCCAATACCGCATGGTGACCCTGATGAACCCCATCAAAGTTGCCAATGGTTAATACACATCCCCGGTGACGGGGCTTGAGATTGTGAATGCCGCGAATAAGCTCCATCAGTGCCTTGTGCGTTGCTGCCATGGAAATCGGCGGATTATATATCAGGCAGCAGGCAGGGTCAGCCCTCATAGCCTGATTTCAACTATCCGTGCCCAATCACGCCCCCTGCGGCGCCATGAGGCACTATCCCCATGGCGCCGCAGGATCACGGCTACTGCTGCCCAGATTTAAGGTGACGCGGCCGAATGCCCAGCAGCAGCAACACCACGGCATAGACCGCAGCCCCCAGCGACAGCAGCATGGTCAGCTGCAAACTGGCCTTGCCCATGTTCCATGCGCCCCACTGGGCCAGATCCGGCGACAGATAGGCGAGCACGCCCCCCATCAGCACGCTGGCGACCAGCAGCTTGAGGCAGAACACGCCGGTATGGCGGGAGGGACGATAGACACTCTGCTGGTACAACCCTTTGAACAGCAAAGCCGCATTCAGGGTACCCGAGCAGGCGGTCGAGAGCGCCAACCCCACGTAACCGAGCGGGTAGATGAAGATGAGGTTGCAAACCATGTTGGCAATCATCGACATCACCCCGATCCGCACCGGCGTTTTGGTGTCCTGACGGGCGTAGTAACCGGGCGCCAGCACCTTGATCAGCATCAGGGAGAGCAGACCGGTAGTGGAGGCCAGCAGGCTGGCGCTCGACATGCTCACTTCATGCAGGCCAAATTCGCCGCGCATGAACAGCACTCGCAAAATGGGCTCGCGCATGACCGCAATGCCTATCATGGCGGGCAAGCCGAGCAGCATTACCATCCGCACCCCCCAATCCATGGTGCGGGAGAAGTCGGCAGGGTCTGCATCCACATGCTTTTTCGCCAGCGCAGGCAGGATCACGGTACTGATGGCCACCGCAAACAGACCGAGGGGGAACTCCAGCAGGCGATCCGAGTAGTAGAGGTAACTGATGGCACCGGTCGCCAGGAAAGAAGCCAGCATGGTATTGACCAACAGGTTGATCTGGCTGACCGATACCCCGAACAGGGCGGGGATCATCAGGGTGCGGATCTTCACCACCCCCGGGTGATTCCATCCCCACTTGGGCCATACCAGCATGTTGATTTGGCGCAAAAAGGGGTACTGGAACAAAAACTGCACCAAACCGCCCAAAAAGACACCAATCGCCAGCGAGATCTCAGGTTTGTCCATCAGCGGCGCAATCCACCAGGCCGCCGCAATCATGGTGATGTTGAGAAACACCGGCGTAAACGACGAGACCGCAAAGCGGCCAAAGGTGTTGAGGATGGCCCCCGCCATGGCGGTAAAAGTGATGAACCAGAGGTAGGGGAAGGTGATTTTGAGCATCAGACTGGCGAGCTCGAACTTCTCGGCCGCGGGGCCGCCATGCAGCCAGTCCCAGAACCAGCCCCAGCCAAACAGCGCGGTCAGCACACCCGACCCCAGCACACCGAGCAGGGTGACCACAGTTACTATCCCCCCCAGCGTGCCCGCAACCGCCGCCAGCAATTCACGCACTTCCCCCTCGTCGCCATTTTTCTTGTACTCCGTCATCACGGGAACAAAGGCCTGGTTGAAGGCACCTTCGGCGAACAGGCGACGCAGAAAGTTGGGAATGCGATTGGCAAAAAAGAAGACGTCGGCGGCCACCCCGGCACCGAGCAGATTTGCGATGACTACATCGCGAACCAAGCCCATTACGCGGGATGCCAGCGTCATTCCGGACACTATCATGCCGGATTTGATCAATTTCTTACTCAAGACGAGGCCTCTGGAACTGTCAGAATGAAAAGAATGCTGCTAGAATCGGCCGACAGTTTAACCGTCTCCCTACTGACACACCACCGGGAGGCGGTGTTTATTTGCACAAATCATTTGACAATATGTGGTTGGAAGGGCATATTTCCGGGCCTTTTCAATACACTCGCTAAGACAGTTTTAGGAGTTTTACCTTGGCTAACATCAAATCTGCTAAGAAGCGCGCTCTTCAGTCAGAAAAACGCCGTCAGCACAACGCCAGCCGTCGTTCCATGACCCGTACCTACCTGAAGAAAGTCATTGCTGCTATCGCCTCTGGCGACAAAGCTGCTGCGACTGCCGCTTTCGCTGTTGCTCAGCCGATCATGGATCGTATGGCGACCAAAGGCCTGATCCACAAGAACAAAGCTGCTCGTCACAAGAGCCGCCTGTCTGCCCAGATCAAAGCTATGGCTTAATCAGCGTCTGCTGATCAAAGCTGAAAAAACCGGCCTTAGTGCCGGTTTTTTATTTATCTGCGCTGCAATAAAGTCGATGCAGCAAACTGATCATTTCACGCACCTCATGGCTGCGCAGCGAATAGTAGACCGTCTGGGCCTCTTTGCGCGTCGTCACCAGCTCATCCCGCCGCAACAGCGCAAGATGCTGTGACAAGGCCGACTGACTCAATCCCAATCGCTCGTTGAGCTCCCCCACCGACAGTTCGCGCTCCAGCAACTGGCACAGAATAAACAGTCGCCGTTCGTTGGCCAGCGCCTTGAGCAAGGCCACCGCTTTACTCGCATTGGCTTCCATCTCTTCAAGTTGCATCACATCTCTCCTCTACCACTGATCGCCGATGATACGTGGTGACGGGTCGTTTTAAAACGACAGGGTGGCCGGCTGGATAGCGGAGAAGTTCTCCTGGCCGGAAAAGAGAAAGGTAAAATCGCTCTCACAGACCCGCTTCACCGCCGGATGCTGGATCATCCGCTCGGCGAAGATGACGTAATACTCCTCCATCAGATCCTGAGTTTCCCCGATCAGCATCACCCCCTCCCCCTCAAGGATCTCCTCCCGATAGATGGTGGGAGCCATGAAGATGCCCTGATTGAAGAAGCCAAACGCCTTCATCAAGGCGGCATCATCAAACTCGCCAAGAATGCTGGGAGAAACCCCCTGCTGCTCGAACCACTGGGTCAGCTGGCGCCCCATGGCGGTACGGCGACCGGGGATCAGCAGCTTGCGCTCCTCCAAACAAGCGGGAAAGGGCTTTTCAGGCAGCGGCGCCTTGCAGAAGAAGCTGACACCACAGCCGCCCAGTCGTTTGGAGAGCAGCCCCGCATGCTGGCTGGAGTCCACTGGACAGTCGGAGAGGATCATATCGAGCTTGTGTTCGCTCAGCTGCTCCAGTAGCAGTTCGTGGGTCGATTCGAAACAGCGCAGATGGATGGAACCATCATTGGGGATGACAGAGAGAAGCACGCGGCTGGCAAGGCGCTTGGAGAGGGCATCGGCGATGCCGACGTCGAACAGGATCTGGCTCTCCTTGCGGTAGTTGACGATATCGAGCATCTCGTAGGAGAGGCTGAACATCTTGTCGGCATAGCGAAACACCAGCTGGCCCAGCTCGGTTGCCTCAAGAGAGCGCCCCTTGCGTTTGAGCAGCTTGCCCCCGAGGCGCTGCTCCAGCAGCTTGATCTGACCGGTGACGGTTTGCGGGGTCAAAAAAAGGGCTTCCGCTGCCTGGGTAACGGAGCCCTTCTTCTGAGTCATCCAGAAATAGTAGAGATGGTTGTAGTTAAGGTGTGACATCCGATGGGGTTCCCGCTTGAGGCGGACTCCGGTAGCAGCTGAGTTCAACCGCCAGAATGTCATACATGTCGCTAACCGAGTCAACCTTGTTCGCGCCAAACTGCTCCATCAGAGTGGCCTTGAGGCGTGCCTTGTCCGGCATCCGGTCAGCGCAATAACGCTTGTTGGAGCGCTTTACCATCTCGCCAGCCCGGCTGCTCAGCGCCCGCTCGGAGAAGGTCTCGCCAAAGCGCGCCTTGGCCTGCTTGTCCCCCAGCAGCAGGGCGCTGTCTACCACCCCGTTGAGATAGGCAGAGCAGTTCGCCGAAGTGGCGTCCTGCTTGCAATCCTCTAGCCCGCCGGCCCATGCCGCGGGGCTCAACAACAGCATCAACAACCCTGTATGCAGCTTCATAGTCCCTCCGTACTCTGTTCCCCTTCACCCTTGGGAAGGGCCATGCGCAAGGCCAGATAGCCGACTACCGCCGCCATGGTGGAGCCCACCAGGATCCCGAGGCGAGAGTAGCTGCCGTAATCCAGCCCACCGTGCTCGAAGGCGAGAGACGCGATAAACATCGACATGGTGAACCCGATGCCACAGAGGATGCTGACCGCAAAAATCTGCTTGAAGTTGACCCCGGGCGGCAACTGGGCGATGCCCAGCTTGACCGACAGCCAGCTGATGGTGAACACCCCGAGCGGCTTGCCGATAAACAGCCCCAGCATGATCCCCATCGGCACCGGACTCAGCAAGGAGGAGAGACCAATCCCCTCCAGCGATACCCCTGCGTTGGCAAAGGCAAACAGCGGCAGGATCAGATAGGCACTCCAGGGGTGCAGCTGATGCTCCAGATACTTGAGCGGCGAGGCGTAACGCTTGCCGTTAAGCGGAACCATAAAGCCCACCACTACACCCGCCAGGGTCGCATGGACACCAGACTTGAGCACCGCAACCCAGAGCACCAGACCAACCAGCATGTACAGGCTGATCCTGTCCTCACCACGGCGATTCATCCAAAGCAGAGTGAGGGTTGCCAGAATACCGATGGCCAGCGCCTCCAGCGACAGCTGCTGAGTATAGAAAAGTGCGATGATGATGATGACACCCAGGTCATCCATGATGGCCAGCGCCAACAGAAATACCTTGAGGCTCACCGGCACCCGCTTGCCGAGCAGCGCCATCACCCCGAGGGCAAAGGCGATGTCGGTCGCAGCCGGGATCGCCCAGCCAGCGCGCGCCACTTCATCCGAATAGTTGAAAAAAGCATAGATCAATGCCGGAGCCAGCATGCCGCCCACCGCCGCAATAGCCGGGAAGGTCGCCTGAACCCGGGTCGAGAGCGCCCCTTCCAGCATCTCACGCTTCACTTCCAGACCAACCAGCAGGAAGAAGATCGCCATGAAGCCATCGTTGATCCAGAGCAGCAGCGGCTTGTTGATGTCGAGAGCCGCGATGCGTACCTGCACCGGCGTGTCGAGAAACGCCTGATACCCGCCAGCCAGCGCGGTATTGGCTAAAATCATTGCCAGCATGGCAGCCATGATCAGAATAATTCCGGAGGCGGCCTCCAGCTTCAGGAACTTTTTGATTACGTCACTCATGGTTAAATTTTCCACCGTATTGCTTTGGTTTGAGTCTATCCCTTGCAACAATCAATGGAAAATCGTTTCTTGCTGCTCAATACAACGAAAAAACCGAAAACAAAATAGAACATACCTGCTATAAGCAGGTTTTTCCTCGTCTCTGGCTACCGTCTTATTAATCAATAA
Organism: Aeromonas sp. FDAARGOS 1411; assembly: GCF_019047125.1. Classification (NCBI taxonomy): domain Bacteria; kingdom Pseudomonadati; phylum Pseudomonadota; class Gammaproteobacteria; order Aeromonadales; family Aeromonadaceae; genus Aeromonas; species Aeromonas sp. FDAARGOS 1411. The sequence goes on from NZ_CP077214.1 coordinate 3,029,649, forward strand.
AATGAATTTTCAATTATTTAACTGCATAAAAAAGGCGCCCTGAGGCGCCTTGCTATCAGATGGCGACGGGCGCCTTGATGCCGGGGTGGGGGTCATAACCCTCGATCTCGAAATCCTCGAACTTGTAATCGAAGATGGAGTCAGGTTTGCGCTTGATCACCAGGGTCGGCAGCGGGCGCGGCTCGCGGGAGAGCTGCAGAGCTGTCTGCTCCATGTGGTTGGAGTAGAGATGCACATCACCGCCAGTCCAGACAAAGTCACCCACTTCCAGATTGCACTGCTGGGCCATCATGTGGGTCAGCAGGGCGTAGCTGGCGATGTTGAACGGCAGGCCGAGGAACACATCGCAACTGCGCTGGTAGAGCTGGCAGGATAGCTTGCCGTCCGCCACATAGAACTGGAAGAAGGCGTGGCAGGGAGCCAGCGCCATCTTGTCCAGTTCACCCACGTTCCAGGCGGAGACGATGATGCGGCGCGAATCGGGGTTGTGCTTGATGTCATCCACCGCTTTCTGGATCTGGTCGATGACAGACCCGTCAGCGGCAGGCCAGGAGCGCCACTGAGCACCGTAAACCGGCCCCAGATCGCCATTCTCGTCAGCCCACTCATCCCAGATGCTGACGCCGTTTTCCTTCAGATAGGCGGTATTGGTATCGCCATTGAGGAACCAGAGCAGCTCGTGAATGATGGAGCGCAGGTGGCACTTCTTGGTGGTCACTAGCGGGAACCCCTCCGCCAGATTGAAGCGCATCTGATGGCCGAACAGGGAGACAGTACCGGTGCCGGTACGGTCAGACTTGACGGTGCCCTCATCGAGGATTTTCTGCATCAGGTCGAGATAAGCTCGCATTATTTCGCCTCCTTCACGGCATTACCGAACAACTGCGGACGCTTGTAGGCGGCCCAGATCATCAGGGCACCGGCGATAATCATCGGTGTGGAGAGGATCTGGCCCATGCTGATCTCCTGGAAGTAGAGACCAAGCTGGCTGTCCGGCTGGCGCACAAACTCCACCAGGAAGCGGAACAGGCCGTAGAACAGCAGGAACATGCCGGAGATGGCGCCGCGCGGCGGATTCTTGCGCCAGAACAGGTTGAGGATGATGAACAGCACCACCCCTTCCAGTGCGAACTGGTAGAGCTGGGAGGGGTGACGCGGCTCGGGGCCAGCCTCCGGGAAGATGATGGCCCAGGGTACATCGGTGACCCGGCCCCACAGCTCGCCGTTGAGGAAGTTGCCAATCCGGCCAACGCCGAGACCGAACGGAATGAGCGGTGCCACAAAGTCGGCCACAGTGAAGAAGTGGCGCTTGGTCTTGTGGGCAAACCAGATCATCGCGGTGATTACCCCGATCAGACCACCGTGGAACGACATACCGCCGGTCCAGATCTTGAACAGGTAGGTGGGATCCGCGAGGAAGAGATCGAAGTTGTAGAACAGCACGTAACCGACACGGCCACCGAGGATCACCCCGAGGAAACCGTAGAACAGCAGATCCGACACCTCGTTGCGGGTCCAGCCGCTGTTCGGCGCATCGGCGCGACGGCCGGCAAGCCACATGGCAAACGCAAAACCGAACAGGTACATGAGACCATACCAGCGTACCGATAGTGGTCCCAAACTGAATGCTACGGGATCAATCTGCGAGAAAACCCAATATCCATCGTGCTGCATATGCGGCCCCAGTCAAAATAAAAGCCGCATTTTCCGATCATTCGTCAGCAGGGACAAGGCATGATTATCAATCACTCTGTTTCGATTTATGACCGGCTCGCAGCAAACCGCCCAAACCATGCTCCTCCAGATAGCGGGCAAACAGGCCCCGCAGTACGTGGGGGTTGTCATGTTTGAGGCCATCGGCCATCAGTTCGGTCAACTCGCTCAGGGTGGATTGACGCAGCACGTACTTGATCCGGGCGATGTTGTGGGTGTTCATACTGAAGCGGCGATAGCCCATGGCCAGCAGCAGCAACACACCAACCGGATCACCGGCCAGCTCGCCACACACCGACACCGGCTTCTGGTAACGGTGGGAAGCATCAACCAGCTGTTGCAGGGCGCGGATCACCGCAGGATGGAAGGCATCGTAGATGTTGGCAACCCGGGAGTTGTTGCGATCCACCGCCAGCAGGTACTGGGTAAGGTCATTGCTGCCCACAGACCAGAAGTCGATGAGCGGCGCCATCTCCGGCAAAATAAAGAGGGCTGAGGGCACCTCGATCATCACCCCAAGGCTGGGGTAGCGGATCACCGCATCGCGGCTCGCAGCCTCTTCCGACACCTCCCGCCACGCCTGATCCAGCAGACGACGGGAGGCTTTGATTTCGCTGACGCTGCTGATCATCGGCAGCATGATGGCCAGATTGTCCAGCCCTTCACTGGCCCGCAACATCGCCTTGAGCTGCACCAGAAACAGTTCGGGGTGATCCAGGGTGATCCGGATCCCCCGCCAGCCAAGGAAGGGGTTTTCCTCGACGATGGGGAAATAGGGTAACGGCTTGTCGCCGCCCACATCCAGCGTCCGCATGCAGACCGGCCGGTTGCGGTAGGTCTCCAGAATGCCGCGATAGCGGGCAGTCTGCTCCCACTCGGAGGGGAAGCTCTCCTGCAGCATAAAGGGGATCTCGGTGCGATAGAGACCCACCCCGTCCGCCAGCTGGTTGAGGGAGATCTCGGTATCGGCACTGAGACCGGCGTTGAGCAGCAGGGAGACCTTGGTGCCGTCGGCCGTCTCGGATGGCAGGTTGTCGACGCTGCGCACCAGGGTATCGAGCGCCCGCTCTTCGCTCAGCAGCTGACGATACTCGGTCAGGATCACCTGATTGGGCTCGATGAAGAGATCACCGCTGTAGCCATCAACGACCAGCATGCGACCACCGATGTCACCAAGGGGCAGATCAACCCCCATGATGGCGGCTACCCCCATGGCGCGGGCCAGAATGGCCGCGTGGGAGTTGGTCCCCCCCTTGAGCGAGACCACCCCGGTCAGATACTCGCGGGGCACTTCTGCCAGAATGGTGGCGGTCACTTCATCGGCAACCAGCACCACCGGCTCGCCGATGGAGATATGTTCCGGTTCATTCTGCACCAGTCGGCTGATCAGCCGCTGGGCAATATCCTTCACGTCGGTGGAGCGCTCCTGCAGGTAGGGATCCTTCATCCCCTTGAACTGCTCGATCAAGCGATCGCTGATGAGCTTGACCGCAGAGACCGCAGTCCAGTGCTCCTTGCTCACCTTGTTGCGAATGGGCTTGATATAGCCTGGATCGTTCAGCAGATGGAGATAGATATCGAAGATCGCCACCGAATCCTGGCTGTAGCTCTCGCGAAAACGCAGCGCCAGACTCTCCAGATCGTGGCGCACCTCCTCAACCGCCAGCTCCAGCCGCGCCAGCTGGCTGGCATGGTCTTCATCCTTGCGCGGGGTAATGGACGAGAGCGCCTTGCGGGGCCGCCACACCCAGGCCTTGGCCATGGCGATGCCGCTGGCACCGGCAATACCGCGCAGCGGCTTGCTCCAGTCGGTCTTCTGCAACCACCCCTTGGCCTGCGCCTGGGCAATCCGCGCCGCCAGCTGGGCCGCCAGGGTGACCATGAAGGACTCTTCCCCCTCATCGAAGCGGCGACTCTCTTTCTGCTGCACCACCAGAATGCCGACCACCTGACGCTGATGCATGATGGGAGCGCCGAGGAAGGAGCGGAACGCCTCTTCGGCAACATCGGGCAGGAATTTGAAACTGGGGTGCGCGGGGGCATCAGCCAGGTTGATCAGCTCTTCCCGCTGACCCACCAGACCAACGATACCCTGCTCGTAGGGCAGGGTCACCTTGCCGACCGCGGACGGTGCCAAGCCGTCGGTAGCCGCCAGGCGATAGCGGCGCACCTCGGGTTCCGAGACATACACGGAGCAGCAGTCCACTGCCATGGCGTGCCGAGTCTGGCTCACCAATGCCTGCAAGGCCTGCTCGAGGGTATTGGCCTCGGCCATGCTCTCGACGATACGTCTCAGTTCCGTTAACAACTAATCTGTGCTCCTTAACGGGCGCGGTTGCGCCGCCCATCCTTCTTGTTGACCTGCACTGCCGGCACTGGCATCGCCAGCGGGGCAAACTCTTTCATGACCCGGCGATAAACCTCCCGCTTGAACGAGACGACCTGACGCACCGGGTACCAGAAGCTGACCCAACGCCAGTCGTCAAATTCGGGATGGCCATGACAGCCGAACTGGATCCGCGACTCCTTGCCCGAATTCAGCTGTAACAGGAACCATTTTTGTTTTTGGCCAATACAGACCGGTGAACTGTCCCAGCGGACAAGACGTTTGGGTAAACGGTACTTTAGCCAGTTACGACTGGTGGCCATGATGGTCACATCTTCGGGCTTGAGGCCAATCTCCTCATACAGCTCTCGATACATGGCCTGCTCTGGCGTTTCACCATCATCAACCCCCCCCTGCGGAAACTGCCAGGAGTGCTGCCCATAGCGTTTAGCCCACAACACTTGTCCTTCACGGTTACAGATCACGATACCGACATTGGGACGAAATCCGTCGCCATCAATCACGTGATCACCTTATAAAGGCTGAATCTATAAGGAGATTGTTCCACATTCACTCCGTGGCAGCAAACAAGGAGTGAATCCCCTGTTTCATGAATAACTTTCAATTTCAAACATACTTATAAACAAATCCAAGGATCCGCGCTCCCAAGTTGCCCACCCAGGCTGTGCATAAAGCTGTTAGCAAACGGGTATATACAGTACTTTTTAACTGTACGCGAAAAGTGCCTCTCCGTATCACCACGCGACATAAGATATAAAAAATCATTATTTTTTATAAGCTTGAGATAAAACAACTGGATCTAGATCCATGTTCCCCCAAGAGTCAGATCCATGATCCGGATTGTGAACAAGTTCAACTGTTCAAAGATCCACCGCGGCGAAATTATCCACAGGAGTGGCACAATATCTACCCCGTTTACCCTGTAAAAATGGGGTGGCATTCACAATTTTTTGTAACATATCAGCGACTCCACCCACTTTCATCCACTTATCCAAGATTTCTGTGGATAACTGTGTGTAACATCATGCACAAACCCTTGGACAACTATTTCGAGGTCAAACCAGACCTGGCTTACTGCTCGATAAAACAGACAAAACCCTTTAAAATCATAATGATGAACTGATAGCCCCCAAATTCTCTGCATTTGATCTTATCCACTCAGGATCGGTTATAAAAACAGCGATCCTTCTCGGGATCCTCCCCTGTTAGAATATGGCGAGCAAGATGGAGCCAACTATGCCAAGCAATCCCCAATCCGAGCAGGAGTTATTGAGCCGCGCCTATGCCATGGCCGGCTTCACGCTGGCGCAGCTGGCCGCCGAGGCTGGTGTCGCAGTGCCCAAAGACCTGCGCCGTGACAAGGGGTGGGTCGGTCAGTTGATCGAGCTACAACTGGGGGCCAGCGCAGGGAGCAAGCCGGAGCAGGACTTCCCGGAGCTGGGGATCGAACTCAAGACGATCCCCGTGGATCCTCAAGGCAAACCGCTGGAGACCACCTTCGTCTGCGTCGCCCCGCTGATCGGCGTCAGCGGCCAACGCTGGGAGGAGTCCAACGTGCGCAACAAGCTCTCCCGGGTGCTCTGGATCCCGGTGGAAGGCAGTCGCGAGATCCCGGTTGGTGAGCGGCGGGTCGGCATGCCGCTGATGTGGAGCCCGAATGAAGAGGAAGATCGGCTACTGCGTCAGGACTGGGAGGAGCTGATGGACATGATAGTGCTGGGAGAAGTGGAGCAGATCAGCGCACGCCACGGCCAGGTGATGCAACTGCGGCCCAAGGCGGCCAACAACAAGGCGCTGACTCGCGCCATCGGCCGCGATGGTCAACCCATCATGACCCTGCCCCGCGGCTTCTATCTCAAGATCGACTTCACCCACAGTCTGCTGCAACGCTATTTTGCCTTGCCGACTTGATCTGCCTTATCAACATCTTTGTCATATGGTGGTATAAAAATAGACAGGAGCCATTTTTAACTCACAGACAAGGAGGCGTCATGCCACTGATCAAACAGTTTTTGAAGTCCAAGCCCGAGGTCAAGGTGACCTTTGCCGTAGAGAAAGAGGCGGCAGCAGGAGCGGAACAGGTGATGCTGATCGGCGAGTTCACCCAGTGGCAACCGGTCGAGCTGAAACGCATGAAGAGCGGCGAGTTCAAAGCCACCCTCAATCTGCCGACCGACGGCCCGGGATACTTCGAATATTGCTACCAGCTCATCACACCGGCAGGGGAAACCCTCTACGAGAATGACTGGGCAGCGGATGACTATGTGCCAGGCCCCTTCGGGCGCGACAACTCGGTAGTTCGGGTCATCCAGTAACGGCTCCCAGATAGCCAATAGACGGATACAAAAAAGGCTCGCCATTGGCGAGCCTTTTCACTACCTGTCGAGCTATTTGCCGACATACCGACACCAATTCGAATCGAATTAGTTGAGCTTCTCTTTGATACGAGCAGCTTTGCCGGACAGGTTGCGCAGGTAGTACAGTTTGGCGCGGCGAACATCACCACGACGCTTCAGTTCTACACTGTGGATCAGCGGAGAGTGAGTCTGGAATACACGCTCAACACCTTCGCCGTTGGAGATCTTGCGAACGGTGAAAGCAGAGTGCAGACCGCGGTTACGCTTGGCAATAACGATGCCTTCGAAAGCCTGCAGACGCTCTTTACCACCTTCTTTAACACGAACTTGAACACGTACAGTGTCGCCCTGGGCAAAAGCCGGGATGTCGGTACGCAGTTGCTCTTGTTCAAGCTGCTGAATAATCTTGCTCATTGTCTTTCCTTACCTAGGATAAACTGAAAACTCTACTTAACGCTGTCACGCACTTCGCGGACATACTCGGCAAGAAGTGATTCTTGCTCGTCAGTCAGAGCTAGGTTGTTAATAAGTTCCGGCCTTCTTTGCCAGGTTCGTCCGAGCGACTGCTTGAGACGCCAGCGTCGAATCACTTCGTGATTGCCGCTTGTCAGCGCCTCGGGCACCGCCAATCCATCCAACACCTCCGGCCGAGTATAGTGGGGATGATCCAGCAAGCCATCCGTAAAGGAGTCTTGCTCGGCACTGGCCTGATCGCCCAAAACCCCGGGTACCAGACGCGAAACCGCATCGATCAGGGTCATGGCAGGCAACTCGCCACCACTTAACACGTAATCCCCGATAGACCACTCTTCGTCGACTTCGGTTTGTATCACGCGTTCATCGATACCTTCGTATCGACCGGCTACCAGAATCAGTTTCTGATTCGTCGCCAACTCGGTTACGCCCGCTTGAGTCAGCTTGCGTCCCTGAGGAGAGAGATAGATGACTTTCGCCCCGTCTCCCGCCGCTTGCTTGGCTGCATGAATCGCGTCACGCAGCGGCTGAACCATCATTAACATGCCGGGCCCACCACCATAAGGACGATCATCGACCGTACGGTGTTTGTCGTGGGTAAACTCCCGGGGGTTCCAGCACTCAATCTGCAGCAGGCCACTCTTGACGGCCCGACCCGTTACCCCGTGCTCGGTAATGGCTCGGAACATTTCAGGGAAGAGGCTAATAACCCCAATCCACATAAGAAACCTCCGGCACCCGTGTTAGCGCGGGAAACTAGAAACCAGGATCCCAATCAACTTCGATTGTTCGAGCAGTCAGATCAATGTTCTTGATCACCTGCTCTTCCAGGAACGGAATCAACCGCTCCTTTGCACCAAAGGCATCTTTTACATTGGCCTCAACCACCAACACATCGTTGGAGCCGGTTTCCATCAATTCGGTCACCTTGCCCAGGTCGTATCCCTTGGTGGTCACCACGGAGCAACCAATCAGGTCACGCCAGTAGAACTCACCTTCAGGCAACGCAGGCAACAGATCGGCGGGGACGCCAATCTCGACATTGGTCAATGCCAGGGCATCTTCGCGCACATCGATACCATCGAGTTTGCAGATCAGACCCTTGTTGTGACGTTTCCAGGATGAAACCCGGATTTCACGCCACACCCCGTTCTGATTAATCAGCCAGGGGTTGTAATCGAAAATCGCTTCGGCAACATCGGTGAAGGAGTTCACTTTAAGCCAGCCCTTGATGCCATAAACGGTACCCAGGGTGCCCAGAACTACAGGTTTTTCCACCTTAACTCCTTACCGTTGGGCTGATTAAGCAGCTTTTTTAGCGTCTTTGATCAGCTTGGCAACGCGGTCAGAAACAGCGGCACCAGTAGCAACCCAATGCTCGATACGAGCCAGGTCCAGGTTCAGCTTTTCAGCTTGACCAGCAGCAACCGGGTTGAAGAAACCAACGCGCTCGATGAAGCGACCGTCACGGGCGCAACGGCTGTCAGAAACTACTACCTGGTAGAACGGACGCTTTTTCGCGCCACCACGTTGTAAACGAATGGTTACCATATCGTCCTCATTAACATCTAATGAACAAGGCCCGCAAACACGCGGACCCTAGCTTAAAATAAGCCGCGTAATTCTACTTGGATTCGTAATAATTGCAACCAAGCCAGCCATTTTTTGCGCAGAGCGGCAATGAAAAGGGGCCTGCCACTGCAGACCCCCATCAACACGCAGCTCGGATCAGAACGGGCCGCGACCGCCACCGAAACCGGGGGGCATCATGTTCTTCATCTGGCTCATCATCTTGCGCATGCCGCCCTTGCCGGACATTTTCTTCATCATGCGCTGCATCTCGGTGAACTGCTTGAGCAGCTTGTTCACATCCTGCACCTGCATGCCGGAGCCTGCTGCGATACGGCGTTTACGGGACCCCTTGATGAGATCGGGATGGGCACGCTCTTTCGGCGTCATGGAGCTGATGATGGCCTCCATCCGCACGGTGAGCTTGTCATCCATCTGATCTTTAACGTTATCCGGCAGCCCGGACATGCCGGGCAGCTTGTCGAGCATCCCCATCATGCCGCCCATGTTGCGCATCTGGGCCAGCTGCTCGCGGAAATCTTCCAGATCGAAGCCTTTGCCACTCTTGACCTTGCTGGCCAGCTTGGCCGCTTTCTCTTTATCGACGTTGCGCTCGACTTCCTCGATCAGAGAGAGCACATCGCCCATACCGAGGATACGGGAGGCGAGACGATCCGGGTGGAACGGCTCCAGCGCATCGGTCTTTTCACCCATACCGATAAACTTGACCGGCTTGCCGGTGATGTGACGCACCGACAGGGCAGCACCACCACGGGCATCGCCGTCCGCCTTGGTAAGGATGACACCGGTGAGCGGCAGCGCTTCATTGAACGCCTTGGCGGTGTTGGCGGCATCCTGACCGGTCATGGCATCCACCACGAACAGGGTCTCGACCGGCTTGATGGTGGCATGCAGATCCTGGATCTCGGCCATCATCTCGCTATCAACGTGCAGACGACCAGCAGTATCGACGATCACCACGTCATAGAATTTCTTGCGCGCCTGATCGATGGCGGCGGTGGCGATATCGACCGGCTTCTGGCTGGCATCGCTCGGGAAGAAGTCGACACCGATGTCATTGGCCAAGGTTTCAAGCTGTTTGATCGCTGCTGGGCGATAGACGTCGGCACTGACTACCAGCACCTTCTTCTTGCTGCGCTCTTTGAGCAGCTTGGCCAGTTTGCCAACTGTGGTGGTCTTACCGGCCCCCTGCAGACCGGCCATCAGGATAATCGCAGGCGGCTGGGCAGCCAGGTTGAGCTGTTCGTTGGCCTCCCCCATCACAGTGACCAGTTCACCGTGCACAATCTTGATGAACGCCTGGCCCGGGCTCAGGGATTTGGCCACTTCCTGCCCGACTGCGCGCTCTTTGACACGCGCCACGAAATCACGCACGACCGGCAGGGCGACATCCGCCTCGAGCAGCGCCATGCGGACTTCACGCAGGGTTTCCTTGATATTGTCTTCGGTCAGGCGACCACGGCCACTGACATTGCGCAAGGTGCGCGAGAGTCGTTCAGTCAAATTCTCAAACATGACGGATTCCGGTTCTTGGCGTAATAAATTGGGGGCATTATAACCCAGAGCGGGCGCGAGGACGATTATTCACCGCACCGCAGCAGCAGGGACCTTCTCCCTATATATGGGCAGATCGGCCGTTGCACAACTGGCGAGCACTTCTCGTGCAAGGTATACTGCCCCTCTTACCCTCAAAAGCTTGTGCAACAACGACCTGGTTATGATCGTAATCTCTGTTCTGGCCCTGGCGTTTTATCTGCTGGCCATCATCGCCTCCCTGCATCTGTTACTGAGCGCCAAGCCGGTGGGACAGCGCTCCCTGTTTGCCTGTATCGGATTGGCCCTGATCGCCCATGCCAGCGCCCTCGGTTCAGAGGTATTGCAGAGCTACGGCCAGAACCTGAGCATGCTCAACGTTGCCTCGCTGGTCAGCCTCATCATCAGTTGCTTCATGACCTGCGTAACCCGCCGCTTCAACGGCTGGATCCTGCTGCCGGTGGTCTACAGCTTCTCGGCCCTGTTGCTGGCTGCCAGCGCCTTGATCCCGGGTCGCTACATAACCCATCTGGAGGCCCACCCCCAGCTGTTGCTGCACATCGGCCTCGCCCTGATGGCCTACTCGGTATTGATGATCGCCTGTCTGTTTGCGCTGCAGCTCGCCTGTTTGGACAAGCAGCTTAAATCTCGAAAAATCAGCAACCTGCCAGCCATGCCGCCACTGATGACGGTGGAGAAACGACTGTTTCAGTTGATCTCTGCAGGGGTGCTGCTACTGACACTCTCCATCGCCTCCGGCCTCTTCTTCCTCGAAGATATGTTCGCCCAGGGCAAGTCTCACAAGGCAGTGCTCTCCATCCTGGCATGGTGTGTTTACGTGTTGCTGCTATGGGGTCATCACACCTATGGCTGGCGCGGCCGCAAAGTCATCACGCTCAGTCTGATTGGCAGCTTCATCCTGACTCTTGCCTACTTTGGCAGCCGCTTCGTCAAAGAAGTGCTGTTGAGCTGACACCTATACTCTTTTAGCCATACCATCCAACAGGAGCCCTTTTTGGACAGCATCTCAACGAGTACATTACTGATTGTTCTCGTTATCTTGATCCTTCTTTCCGCCTTTTTCTCCAGTGCCGAAACCGGCCTGATGTCCATCAACCGCTACAAACTTCGGCATCTGGCACAGACCAAACACAAAGCCGCACGTCGCGTCGAGCAGCTGCTCGCCCGCCCCGATCGCCTGCTGGGGCTGATCCTGATCGGCAACAATCTGGTCAATATCCTCGCCTCCGCCATCGCCACCATCGTCTGTATCCGGCTGTTTGGTGATCTCGGGGTCGCCATCGCCACCTTCGGCCTGACCCTGGTGGTGCTGGTATTCGGTGAAGTGACCCCAAAGACCCTGGCCGCCATGTTTCCGGAGAAGATCGCCTATCCCGCCTCCTGGATCCTCAAGGGGCTGATGGGGCCGCTCTCACCGCTGGTCTGGCTGATCAACGGCATCACCAGCGGCCTGCTCAAGATGCTGAAGATCAATACCAACAAGGATGACTCCCTCAACACCGAGGAGCTGCGCACCATCGTCAATGAGGCGGGTAACCTGATCCCCCAGCGTCATCAGGAGATGCTGCTGAGCATTCTGGATCTCGACAAGATGCTGGTCGAGGACATCATGGTGCCACGCAGCGATATCTACGCCATCGACATCAACGATGACTGGAAGAGCATCCAGCGCCAGCTGGCCCACTGCGCTCACACCAAGATCCTGCTCTATCGCGACAATATCGACGACGTTGTCGGATTTTTACACGCGCGCGATGCCCTGCGGCTGGTAGCCAGGGACCAGTTCAACAAATCGAGTTTGTTGCGGGAAGTGGACGAGATCTACTTCATTCCGGAAGGAACGCCGCTCAACGTGCAGCTGGCCAAATTCCAGCGTAACAAGGAGCGAATTGGCCTGATCGTCGACGAATACGGCGATATTCAGGGTCTAATCACTCTGGACGACATTCTGGAAGAGATCGTGGGCGACTTCACCACCTCCATGACGCCAGCGCCGAGCGACGAGATCCATCCCCAGTCAGATGGTTCTTATCTGGTCGAAGGCTCAGCCAATATTCGTGAGCTGAACAAGGAGATGAACTGGCACCTGCCCATCGACGGCCCGCGTACCCTCAACGGTCTGATCCTCGAATATCTGGAGGAGATACCCCAGCCCAACATCGGGATCCGGCTGGCCGGTTATCCTATCGAGATCCTCGATGTGGAGAACAACATGGTGAAGATGGCGCGGATCATGCCGGCATCGTACCGGGCGGAGTCGGATCCGCAAGATTGAAAAAGGGCTGCCAGTGGCAGCCCTTTTCTATTGCTCATCGTCACTGTTCATCTTCATCATCCGGCTCCAGCACCAGCGTCGGGATCAACTCGCCAAACACCCTCTGTAGCTCGTCACGGTTGGCCAGCAGGTCTTGCAGCGTATAGCTGTCCATCACCGCCAGAAACGCATCCATCGCCTCTTTCAGCGCACTCTTGAGCAGACAGACCGAGACGATGTGGCAAGCGGGTGAGCCGCAGTCAATGCCGTCCAGATTGCCTTCCAGCGCCCTGATCACCTGCCCGATATTAATGGTGGCGGGATCGCAAGCCATGCGAATACCGCCATTCTTGCCACGCTGGGATTGCAGATAGCCCAGCTTCACCAACTGATTGACCACCTTCACCATGTGGTTGCGGGAAACGCCATACAGGGCCGATACCTTGGCAACGCTCGACAACTCCCCTTCCGGCAGGGTGGCAAGATAGAGCAGGGCTCTCAATCCAAAATCTGTATAACTGGTTAGTCTCATAAAACCTGATTAGCGCGATGCGAAAAGTGGAGTATTGATTCAAATCAAATAAACATCTAGGATGCCACTTATTAAATGACATTTTATATGTTCAATTAGAACGAGGTCCCTATGCTAGATCAAACCACCGTTGCCGTCATCAAAAGCACCATTCCGCTGCTCGAATCGGCAGGCCCTGCCCTCACCCAGCACTTCTACCAGCGTATGTTCAGCCATAACCCGGAGCTGAAAGATATCTTCAACCTGGCCCACCAACGCAGTGGCGGCCAGCCGCTGGCCCTGTTCAATGCAGTCGCCGCGTATGCAAAGAATATCGACAATCTGGGAGCGCTCGCCGGTGCGGTCGAGCGGATTGCGCACAAACATACCGGATTCCTGATCCAGCCGGAACAATATCACATTGTAGGTAGTCATCTCTTGGCCACGCTCAAAGAATTGGGCGGAAGTGCGGTCACCGACGAGGTGCTGGAGGCATGGGGCAAGGCGTATGGCGTGCTGGCCGACATCTTCATCGGCCGCGAGCGAGAGATCTATCAGGAGAAGGCAAGCCAGGATGGCGGCTGGCAAGGAACCCGCACCTTCATCATCAAGGAGAAGCGGGCCGAGAGCGCCCTCGTCACCTCCTTCCTGCTGGCGCCGGAAGATGGCAAGCCGGTATTGACCTTCAAACCGGGCCAATACCTCAGCATCAAGCTGGTTCACCCCGAGTTGGAATATCAGGAGATCCGCCAGTACTCCCTCTCCGATGCCCCCAACGGGCAGGACTACCGCATCAGCGTCAAGCGTGAACCGCAGGGTCAGGTCTCCAATCTGCTGCACGATCACCTGCAGGCGGGTGACAAGATCGAGGTGATGCCCCCTACCGGCGATTTCTACCTGAAAGCCGACAGCCAGACCCCGGTGGTACTGCTCTCCGCTGGTGTCGGCGTGACGCCGATGATGAGCATGCTCAACCAGCTGCTGGCGAACGGCCATCAGGCTGATGTCACCTGGCTGCACGCCTGCGAACAGGGCGCTGTACACTCCTTCCGGGAGGATATTCAGCAAAAATCCCGCCAGCATCCCAACTTGCTGAGCCGGATCTGGTATCGGGAGCCGGAGGCCAGTGATGTGCAGGGTCAAGATTACGATCTGGCCGGCACCATGGATCTGACTGCCGTGAAGGAGCGCATCACGCCAGAGGCCCACTACTACTTCTGTGGCCCCGTCGGCTTCATGCAAGAGATCAAGCGGCAGCTGCTGGCGGCTGGGGTGCCAGTCGGGCAGCTCCATTACGAAGTTTTTGGCCCCCACCAAGATCTCTAAGGCGCAGGCAGCCATATAACATAGGGAGGCTCCGGCCTGTCATGGCACGGCGGCTGGAACCGGACCCACAGGTGCAGATCTGTGGGTCATTTTTTTGGATCAGTGCATCGCCTTGGCGCGGGCCACCACGTTGGCCGGCATCCTGTTGCCAAGACGGTTGAGCAGACTCGCCGCCTTCTGGTGCAGCGCCTTGTCACCGATGACGGAGCCATGGAGCCAGCGATAGGCGTCCTCATAATCAAGCGGACTGCCCATCCCCTGCAACAGCATCTCGACCCACTCGATGCGAGCCCGCAGAAAACCGAGGCTGGCCGCCTCGCGCATCAGGGTCTCGGCCCGCACCAGATCCTTCTGCACCAAAGTTCCTTTCCAGTAGTAGCGACCCAGTTGCTCCAGCGCCGGCGCCAACCCCTGATTGGCCGCCTCCCACATATATTGCACCCCAAGCTCGGCATTGGATTTGGTGCAGACACCCCACGCCAGCATATCCCCCCAGAGGAATTGATAGGCCGGGATCTTCATCACAGAGGCGCGCGCTTCGATATCCTGAGTCAGCTGACAGCGATCCTGCTTCACCTGAGTGAGGTGGCGCCCCTGCTCAATCCAGTTGAGCAGCTCGTCCTGACGATAGAGTGGCACCGCCTGCAACTCGCCAGCGGCCAGAGGTGCGGGAGGCGCCACCACAGCGGCAGGTTCCGCCGCTTTTGGCAGCGGCGCGGCCCCCTCGCCACTACTGGCAACGGGTGTGACCGGCTCGGCCGGAAGCAAGATGGGGACGGCCTCAGAGGGCGCAGGCGTAGCAGCAGAGACAGGGGCCGTTGCCACCGCAGCACTGCTTGCGGTCGGTGCCGATACACTGGCTGCAGGCGCATCGCTCGATACGGCAGCCGATACCGCCTCGGCACCATAGAGGGGCGCGGTGAATGCACCGACAAGAACGAGAAGGGTAAGGGGTTTCATCATAAGGATCTCCTGCTGCACTCTGTTATCGGCACCAACCCCCATCCCCTTAGCCTGCCGGGCGGATCTCATCAATACAAAAGGGAGCCGAAGCTCCCTTGTTGGCACGGTTGACTCGCTTATTTGACGAAATCGACACCCAGCTGGATATCGGCTTTCAGAGTAGCCAGCATGCCTTCCATCGCTTCCTGCTCGAAGGCGCTCAGCTTGCCGTAATCCAGTACGGTTTCGACACCGTTCTTGCCCAGCAGTACCGGCTGCGCGAAGAAGGTGGCGTGCTCGCCGTTGCCTTCCACGTAGGCGCACTCAACAACGTTGGCTTCGCCCTGCAGACCCTTGATGAGGGAGAGACCAAAACGGCAAGCCGCCTGACCCATGGAGAGGGTAGCGGAACCGCCACCGGCCTTGGCTTCTACCACTTCGGTACCGGCATTCTGGATGCGCTTGGTCATGGCAGCCACTTCTTCAGCGGTGAAGGAGGCGCCTTCAATCTGGGAGAGCAGCGGCAGAATAGTCACGCCACTGTGGCCACCGATCACGTTGACGCGAACCTTGTCCACGTTCAGTCCTTTGGCGGCGGCAACGAAGGTCTCGGCGCGGATCACGTCCAGGGTGGTGACACCGAACAGACGACGCTTGTCATAGACACCGGCTTTCTTCAGCACTTCGGCGGCGATGGCAACGGTGGTGTTGACCGGGTTGGTGATGATGCCGATCAGCGCTTTCGGGCAAGTGGCCGCGCACTTCTCGACCAGATTCTTGACGATACCGGCGTTGATATTGAACAGGTCGGAGCGATCCATCCCCGGCTTGCGTGCCACACCGGCGGAGATCAGCACCACATCGGCCCCAACCAGCGCAGGAGTCGGATCTTCGCCGCAGAAGCCCTTGATGGCGACGTCGGTAGGAATATGACTGAGGTCAACGGCCACACCCGGGGTAACCGGGGCGATGTCATACAGGCTCAGCTCGGAGCCAGCCGGCAGACGGTTTTTCAACAGCAGAGCGAGGGCTTGACCGATGCCACCAGCGGCACCCAGAACGGCAACTTTCATGATCAACTCCATGTTTAAGCGTAGGTTTAAGGTTGTTTGTTGTTGTGCGCCCAACCTTAATGGATCCCCCCATAAAAAACAATCTGATAACAGTTGCAGTCACGGGTTCTGTGAGCCACGAAACATGCGGGAGCAAAAATTGGAGAGAAATACAAAAAGTTGGAGGAGAAGCACAGTTTTTCTGCACTTCTACCTACCATAAAGAGGTAGATTTGAAGGTCTCAGGATTGGAATGCCAGCGCCCGTTTTTCACACCAGCGAAAACCAATTGTTAACAATCCGTTCATCGCCAGATAAAGCCCGCCAGCCACCCCGAACACCGCCAGGGTATCGTAGGTCTGGGCATTCAGCCCCTGCGCCAGCCCCATGATGTCCATGATGGTGATGGTACTGGCGAGGGAGCTCCCCTTGAGCACCAGGATCACCTCGTTGGAGTAGGCAGGCACCAGATGACGGGCGGCGTGGCGCACCTTCATCCACAAGGTCTGGCGGCCATTAAAACCAAGCGCACGACACGCCTCCACCTCACCAGCCGGGATGGCATCGAGCGCCCCCTTGAACAACCGGGTGGAGTAGGCCGCCGTGTTGAGACCCAGCGCCAGCACGGCGCAGAACCAGGGCTGCTTGAGCAGCGGCCAGAGCGGGCTGGCTTTCAGCCACTCGAACTGACCCGGCCCGTAGTAGATAAGGAAGATCTGGATCAACAGCGGCGTACCGGTAAAGAGCAGCACCCACAGCTGCACCAGCTGGGTCGCTACCGGCAGGCGCAACTCCAGCACCCAGGTCATCAGGGCCGCCAGCACAATCCCCAGCAGCAGGCTGAACAGGGTCAGCTCCAGCGTGGTGACCAGACCGCCCAGCAACGTAACGAGATACTCTTGCATCAGTTAGCCTCCGTAGCGGCGGGTGTAGCGGGCAGCCAGCCCGAGGCCATATTCACTCACCAGACTGATGGCCAGATAGATGAGGGCGGCGGCGGCATACCAGGTGAAAGGCTCATAGGTACTGGCCGAGGCCATCTGGGCCTGACGCATCATCTCGTTCACCCCGATAAGCGACACCAGCGCGGTATCTTTCAGCAACACCAGCCACTGGTTGCCGAGGCCCGGCAGGGCATGGCGCCACGCCTGCGGCAACACGATGCGAAAGAAGATGTGGCTCTTGCTCAAACCCAGCGCCAGCGCCGCCAGCCGTTGACCTGAAGGCACCGCATTGAGCGCCGCCCGCAGGGTCTGGGTCGCATAGCTGGCGAACAGCAGGGAGAGCGCCAGCACGCCACAGGCGAACGGGCTGAACTCCACATACTCGCCAGTGAGGAGGAACAGCACCTGGGTCGAGCCGAAGTAGATGAACAGCACCACCAGCAACTCGGGCAGGCCACGGATCAGCGTGGTCAGGGTGGCCACCGGCCACACCAGCGCACGCTGCTTGCTGAGCTCGGCGGCACTGAACGCCAGTGCCAATACCATGCCCCCGACCAGTGATGCCAAGGCCAGCCCGAGGGTCATCCAGGCTGCATCCAACAACAGGCTCAACATGGCTTACTGTGCGAAGTATTTGTCGAAGATTTTCTGATAGGTGCCGTTGGCCTTGATCTCGGCCAGCCCCTTGTTCAGCTGGGTCAGCAGTTCCTGATTGCCCTTGGCGACCGCGATGCCAAAGCCGGTACCGAAGTACTTGGCATCCGTCACCGGCGCACCCACCACCGCATACTCCTTGTGCTGCTTCAGCCAGTCGGCTGCGACAGCAGTATCAGCAAACACACCGTCGGTACGGCCATTCATCATGTCGAGGAAGGCGCTCTGGTAGCTGGCGTACGGCACGGTCAGCAGACCCTTGCTCACCCAGTTATCCACCAGATAGGACTGGTGGGAGGTGCCGTTCTGCACGCCGACTGTCTTGTCGACCATCTCTTCCGGCCCCTTGAAGGCCCCTTTCTTGGCGACGAATACTGCCGAATTCTCGTAATAGATGTCGGAGAAGTCGACCTGAGCGGAGCGCTCCGGGGTCACGTCCATGGCGGCGATGACGGCATCGTAGCGACGGAATTTGAGGCTGGGGATCAGGCTGTCAAAGGCCTGGTTATGGAAGCTGCACTCCAGCTTGGCCTGCTCGCAGATGGCGCGCGCCAGATCGATGTCAAAACCCTGAAACTCGTTCTTGTCATCCAGGTATTCGAACGGTGCGTAGGTGGCCTCGGTGGCGAACTTGATCTCTTTGGCCATGACGGAGGTACTCAACAGGCCCATGGCAGCAACCAACAACAGACTCTTTTTCATGACAGCTTCCTTATCGATTCAATATCAATGCATCAAGAATTCGGCAAACCGGCTGGTTTGAGGGGATTGGAAAATGGCAGCGGTGCCGGATTCGATGATCCGCCCCTTCTCCAGATAAATCACCTGACTGGCTACCTTGCGGGCAAAATCAACCTCGTGGGTCACCACCACCTGGGTAATGCCGGTCTTGCTCAGGTTACGGATGATCTCGGCCACCTCTTTGGTGATCTCGGGATCGAGGGCGGCGGTCGGCTCGTCAAACAGCAGCACTTCCGGATCCATCATCAGGGTACGGGCAATGGCCACCCGCTGCTGCTGACCGCCGGAGAGGCGTGCCGGCCAGGCATCGCGCTTGTCGGCCAGTTGCAGCTGGGCCAGCAGATAGGCCCCCTTCTCGATGGCGGCCTCCTTGCTCATGCCGAGCACCTTGACCGGCGCTTCAATCAGATTCTCCATCACAGTGAGATGTGGCCAGAGATTGTACTGCTGGAACACCATCCCCACCTTGCGACGCAGCAGTTGGGACTGGCGGTTGAATTCGGCAGAAGAGAGGGAGTTCGGGAAAGAAAATTCACTTTCGCCAATCCGCAGAACACCCACATCCGGGGTATCCAGCAGGTTCATCATCCGTAGCAGGGAACTCTTGCCAGCACCGCTCGGACCCAGCAACACCAAGGTTTCACCGGGGGATGTCCGAAAGCTGACCTGTTGCAGAACCGGCACCTTGTGCCAGGACTTCTCGATACCTATTAATTCAATACCCATACAGCCCAATTGAATAAGTTTTCAAAATTTCATCCCGATTCTATCCCTAACAAAGGTTGATGCAAGCCATTTTTGAATCAATATGCAGAACAAGCGCCGCTTCCTTGCAAAAAACGGCATATGAATGCAAAATGGCCCCGCTGTTCGTATCTGCCGCCTGTATCGCACAGGCCGCCACACCTCCTCATTCGTGAGACCAAGATGAAACACAACGACAAGCAAGAAAAACTGGCCAAGGCCTTTAAAGCCTTGCTGAAAGAAGAGCGCTTTGGCTCCCAGGCAGAAATCGTCACCGCCCTGCAAGAGCTGGGCTTCGAGAACATCAACCAGTCCAAGGTATCGCGCATGCTGAGCCGCTTCGGCGCCGTTCGCACTCGCAATGCCAAGATGGAGATGGTCTACTGCCTGCCGGTGGAACTGGGCGTGCCCACCACCTCCAGCCCGCTCAAGAATCTGGTACTGGACGTCGATCACAACGGCGCACTGGTGGTGATCCACACCAGCCCGGGCGCAGCCCAGCTGATCGCCCGCCTGCTCGACTCCCTTGGCAAGGCAGAGGGGATCCTCGGTACCATCGCCGGTGATGACACCATCTTCATCACCCCGACCAGCGACACCGATATCGAAGAGCTCTATCTCTCCGCCCTCGAGCTGTTCGAACAGACGCCGTAATGGCCGCCACCGCATCATAGCGGTCACGCCAGAACGAAAAATCCCGGCCAAGGCCGGGATTTTTGTTTTCTGCAGCTTCGTCAGGCGGGCTTATTTGCCCTGCGCCATCAGAAAACCCTCCGATGGGGCGAAGAAAGCCGCGCCGGTCACTGCCTTGGTGAAACGCAGCAGGTGATCGAAGTGGCTGCCCTCTCCCTTGTACATGCTGGCCAGCATGGCGTTGAAGTGCTGCGGTGTGCGGCAGCAGGAGATGAAGTAGAGCCCCTGCTCGGTCATGGTGCCCCAAGGCATGCTCTGGCGCAGGATCTCCATGGACTCCCCTTTCGGCGTCTTGAGGTTGACCCGCTTGATGTGGGCGGTCAGCGGTTTGGCGGCAGACTCATACTCGATGTTGTCGGGCTTGGTACGACCGATAATGTCTTCCTGCTCTCTCTGCGCCAGCTTCTCCCAGTCACTCATGGCGTGTACCCAGCGCTGAACGTGGATGTAGGAGCCACCGGCAAACTCGCCCTCGGCCAGCAACGCCACTTCGGCACGGTGTTCATCCTGCGGGTTCTCGGTGCCATCAACGAAACCGGTCAGGTCACGGCAATCCAGATTGCGGAAACCGCGCACCTCTTCGGCCAGTTCGACCAGTCCGGCCAGCAGTGCCATCACTCGGTGACCGGCGTGGTGCAGCACATCCACCCGATCGGCGCGCAGCTGAATAAAGAGATCAAACGGGGTGTTGGGGGCCTCCTGACCGTTGGCGGATTGCGCCATAAAGCTGCGGAACTGGGGCGGACGGGCGGCAGGGTAGAGACCATCCCAGGCATCGGCGCCAACGGCAACCAGACCGCTGAAACCGGCATCGGGGAAATCGGCGGCGACCGCCTGCCACAGGGCGGGCAGTTTGGCCAGACGGCCGACCAGTTCGGCGGCATCGCCGGTACGATTGAACATCAGATAGAGGGCGTGCAGATTCGGCTCTGCGCAGATCCCGGCTTGGGCTTTCATATATCTCTCCCCTGAGTAGGCGTTAGCGTTACGGGCTATTTGCGTTGCGCGATTATAAACCAGAGTGGATCCAGTTCTTTGATTTCACGACGATATCACGCGTTCAGGGCAAAGGGTCAAACAACACCAATCCATGGGGAGCGACCTTGATCCGTGCCCGCATCCCATCAAGGGGCTCGCCAATGCTCGCCTCCAGCTGCAGATCGCCACACTCGAACAGCACCCGGCAGTGGTGGCCGAGGAACTGCTGCTCCACCACCTTGAGCTCCCCATCTGCGGCGCTCTCCAGCAGCAGTTGCTGGGGTCTGAGCATCAGCTGCAACTGCTCACCCACCGCACGGCCATGAGGCTCGCTGCCACAAATGACCCCGAGCGCCGTCTGCACGCACTGGCTGTCCACCACCTCGGCAGCCAGATAGTTGACCCCGCCGAGAAACTCCGCCACGAAGCGGTTTTGCGGGCGGCGATAGAGCTGCTCAGGCTGGCCCACCTGCTCGATGTGACCGGCGCGAAACAGCGCCAGCCGATCGGCGAAGGCGAACGCCTCCTCCTTGCTGTGGCTGACGAAGATGGCGCCAATCCCTTGCTGCTTGAGCAGGGCGCGGATCTCGAGGATCAGCTTCATCCGCACCTGGGTGTCGATGTTGGAGAAGGGTTCATCCAACAGCATCAGCCGCGGCTTGCACACCAGCGCCCGGGCGATGGCTACCCGCTGCTGCTGGCCGCCGGAGAGCTGGTGCGGATAACGATCCCCCAGCCCCTGCAGATTGACCAGCGCCGACGCCTCTTCAACCTGCTGCTGGCGGGCGCGGCGATCGAGTTTGGTCAGGCCGAAGCCGACGTTGTCGGCCACCGTCAGGTGGGGAAAGAGGGCGTAATCCTGAAAGATCATGCCAATGTTGCGCGCCTCGGGCGGCACGCTGGCACCCGGCCCGTCGAGCAGGGTATCGCCGAGGCGGATCGACCCCTCCGCCAGCGGCAGCAGCCCGGCGATGGCCTTGAGAAGCGTGGTTTTGCCGCAGCCACTGGCTCCCAGCAGGCAGACGATCTCGTTGTCTGCCACCGTCAGGGAGAGCTGCTCCAGCACATTGCGGCCGTTGTAACGGCAGCTGACATTTTCAACCTGCAAACAGGACAAGGCTGACTTCCTCTCGTTTCTGGCGGCGTGCTGCCTTTCGGTTCAGCACACCGCATGCAATTTCATTGACCGACGCGGCGACTCAGTGGCCCGGACTGTCCAGAGTGCGGTTGACCCAGATCAGCGGCAACAGCCCCACCAGCACAATGACGATAGCCCCCAGCGCGCCGCGCTCCAGCATCTCGTCCGAGACAAACTGATAGACGTGGGTCGCCAGAGTATCGAAGTTGAACGGCCGCAGCAGCAGGGCGGCGGGCAGCTCCTTCATGGATTCGATGAATACCAGCATGGCACCGGCAAACAGACCTCGGCGCACCAGCGGCAGATGGACCCGCCGCAGCATGCCGCCATCCCCCTGCCCCAGAGAGCGGGCAGCCATATCGAGGCTGGGGGAGATCTTGCCCATGCTGCTCTCCACCGAGCCGATGGCGATGGCCACAAAGCGCACCAGATAACCGAACACGATGGCGGTGAGGGTGCCGGTCAGCAACAAGCCCGGGCCCTGACGCCCGAGCCACTCGGCCAGATCGTTGATGGCAAAGTCGAGGGCGGTGAGCGGCACCAGCACCCCGATAGCGAGCACGGTACCCGGCATGGCGTAGCCCATGGCGGCGATGCGCAGAGGCAACAGACTCTTTATCCCGCCATCGAGACGGCGGAAGAAGCCAAGCAGCAGGGCAATCCCCATCGCCAGCAGAGCGGTCAGCGCCGAGATAGCCAAGCTGTTGCCGGCGAAGCGGACAAACTCCGGCGTCCACGACAACTCGAAGTAGCGCACCCCGTAGTCGAGCAGGATGACGAACGGCAGGCCGAAACCGGCCAGCACCAGCCCCCAGCACCAGAAAGCGGCCAGAGCGCGACTCATCCCCTTAAGCGGATAGCGCAGCGGCTGCTCATGGCCCATCGACTTCTGGAACACCTGCTGCCGACTGCGCGAGCGGCGCTCCAGCGCGATCAACAGCACCACAGCCAGCAACATCAGGCAGGAGAGTTTCGCCGCGGTGGCCAGACTGCCATAGCCGAGCCAGGTGTCGTAGACCGCCGTGGTCAGGGTGTTGATGGCAAAGAAGTGGACGGTGGCGAAATCGGCCAGCGTCTCCATGGCCACCAGCGATACCGCCACCATGATGGCGGGGCGTGCCAGCGGCAGACTGAGGCGGCGAAAGCTCTGCCACGGGGTACAGCCGAGCAGGCGGCTGGAGTGGATCAGGCTGACTGACTGCTCGAGAAAAGAGGCGCGGGTCAGAAGATAGACATAAGGGAACAGCACCAGCGCCAGCACCCAGGCGGCGCCGCCAAGGGAGCGAACGGCCGGAAACCAGTAATCGGCAGGACTGTTCCAGCCAAAGAGTGCTCGCAACCCGGCCTGTAGCGGGCCCGAGTAGTCGAGCAAGTCGGTATAGACGTAGGCGACGATATAGGAGGGCATGGCCATTGGCAGCATCAAGGCCCACTGCAGGGCACGGCGCCCCGGCACCTGACACATGGCCACCAGCCAGGCGGTGGGTACACCAAACAGCAGGCTGAGCAGTACCACACCGACCACCAGCCCCAGGGTATTGCCCAGATAATCGAGCAGCACGGTATCGGCGAGGTGGCGAAACAGCTCCCCCTCAGCCGAAAAGGCAGAGAAAAGCAGGGCTATAACCGGTAAACCCAGCAGCAGGGCGATGGCCCAGCTGCCGGTCATCCATCCAAAATTTTTCATGAGACCACAGATGTTGATGGGGCCGTTGGCCCCATCTGATTACAAGTCGAACTTCACTTCATCCAGCAACTGCAAGGCGTCCTTGCGGTGCTTGGCGTAATCGCTGACCGGTAGTGCGTCAGACTTGAAACTGCCCCAGGACTTGACCATGGCGGAAGGCTCGACTCCGGCCTTGACCGGATATTCGGCGTTCACGTCCGCATACATGTGCTGGGCGGTGTCGCCAGCCAGAAACTCCATCAGCTTCTGGGCCTCGGCCTTGTTCTTGGCATATTTGGTCATGGCCACGCCGCTCACGTTGACGTGGGCACCGCGGTCAGCCTGGTTCGGGAAGTTGATATAGACTGCATCCGCCCAGGACTTCTGCGCCGGATCTTTCAACATGGCGCCCAGATAGTAGCTGTTGCCGAGCGACACGTCACAGATACCATCCTTGATCGCCTTGACCTGATCCCGGTCGTTGCCCTGCGGCTTGCGCGCCAAGTTGGCCTTGACCCCTTCCAGCCAGGTTTTGGTCTCGGCCATGCCGTGATGGGCAATCATGGAGGAGACCAGCGCCACATTGTACTCATGCTTGCCGCTGCGGGTGCATATTTTCCCTTTGAATTCCGGTTTGGCCAGATCTTCGTAGCTGATGGTATCGAGCTTGCCGAGGCGATCCTTGCTGGAGTAGATGGCGCGAACCCGGGTGGTCAGGGCGAACCAGCGATTCTCCGGATCACGATAGATGGCGGGGATGTTCTCCTGCAGGATCTTGCTGTCCACCGGCTGCACCAGCCCCTTGTCCACCAGATCGGTCAGACGGCTGATATCGACAGTCAGCATCAGGTCGGCCGGAGAGAGCTTGCCTTCCCGCTCCAGACGCTCGTTCAATCCCTCTTTGGCGAACACCACGTTCACCTTGATGCCAGATTCCTTCTCGAACTGCTGGATGATGGGCTTGATCAGCTCATCCTGCCGGTTGGAGTAGACATTCACTTCCCCGGCCGCCAATGCCGACTGAGCTGCCAACGCAGAGAAAGCCAGTGCCAACATCTTCATTTTCATCATCCATTCCTTGATTAGCTATACAGAGTGATAACGATTTCCGTTTGCATTCTGCATACATCTTATAAGCGGATCAAGAAAGCTCGCCGTCGCCACATCACATATTTAATCGCCCATAAACGAAAAGGGCCGGATGGAATCCCATTCGGCCTCTTCAGAGCAAAACGTTATGTTGATCAGGCTTCAATAAGCGCTCACTCCATCGGGATTCCCCGAGATCGGGAGGTCAACAGATCTGTACGTCACTGATGCGGTTCATCACAGCGCCTCGTCGTCACTTTCGCCGGTGCGGATGCGCACCGCTTGCAGCAAGTCGTAGACAAAAATCTTGCCGTCGCCGATCTTGCCGGTATAGGCCGCCTTGCAGATCGCCTCGATCACCCCTTCCACGTTATCATCGGCGGTAGCAATCTCCAGCTTCACCTTGGGCAGGAAGTCGACCTGATACTCGGCTCCCCGGTATAATTCGGTGTGTCCCTTCTGGCGGCCAAATCCCTTGACCTCGGACACGGTCAGCCCTTCCACCCCCAGGTTGGCAATAGCCTCGCGGACATCGTCCAACTTGAACGGTTTGATAATCGCACTAATCAGCTTCATCTGGTTGCTCCCAATCCATGGTGTGTCATGAATCGGGTTTCAATTCTTATGCCAAGTATTTTTATTGTTTTATTTCATATAGATAGAGTTTAATGCCGGCGCCATTCGCCAGGCACATCCCCATAACCGGCCAGCACGCCCCATAATGAGGCACCATGCTGCAGCGGTCAGCGGGTATGCACCAAACAAGAGCAAAACAGCATGTTAGTTATCTCCAACAGCGTCACGATTCCCTGGCATGAGCTGCAATTTCAGACCATGCGGGCACAGGGCAACGGTGGACAGCACGTCAACAAGACCGACTCCGCCGTCTGGCTGCGCTTCGATTACCGTAACTCCCCAAGCCTCACCCCGCTCTACAAGGAGGGGCTCGACAAGCTGAGCGACAGCCGGGTACACGATGGCTTTATCCTGATCCGGGTCGAGAGCCATCGCAGCCAAGACATGAACCGCAAGGAGGCGATGAGCCGTCTGGTGGAGTTGCTGAAGAAAGCAGCCTGGCGCCCCAAGGCTCGTCATGCCACCAAGCCGACCCACAGCTCCCAGCGCAAGCGGGTTGATGCCAAAAAGCGCAAGGGTGATATCAAGTCTGCCCGCGGCAAGCCGGTGCTGGACTGAGCCCCCCCAGCCTCCAAAGGATGTCAGCCGATGAGATACAGTTTTTGCGACAGCGCTCGCGGCCCCCTGCTCATTGCCATCAATCAGGATGGTCTGCGCCACGTGGAGTTCATGCACGGAGAGCGGCCCGTCATGCCGCAAACTGACTGGCAACGGGATGACAAGGCGCTGGCCCCCTATCTTGCCCAGTTCACCGCCTATTTCGCCGGAAAGTTGCAGCAGTTCGATCTGCCCATGGCAGCGAAGGGCACCCCGTTCCAGCAAACGGTGTGGAACGCTTTGTGTGATATCCCCTATGGCGAGACCGTGAGCTATCTCGAGATTGCCCAGGCTATCGGCAATCCCAAGGCAGTGCGAGCAGTAGGCGCTGCCAATGGCCGCAATCCGCTGAGCATCATAGTGCCCTGCCATCGGGTGATCGGACGCAGCGGTGAGCTGACCGGCTATGCTGGCGGCATTCCCATCAAGCGCTGGTTGCTGGCACTGGAACAGACAGGCACAACATTCGAGCTGGCCCCATGAGACGATGAGCGCCCCGGAGAGGGACGGGACAATATGGTGACCAGAATGAAAAGGCTTTCAGTCAGTGACCACGCTTTGCTGACAAGATGAACAGAAAATGAAGAATCGCCTCAGAACTACTTCAGATTGAGCTTGGCATGATGGCTCCATACTTGAATGGCACGGCTCATTCGCTGATTCAAGTAGCACCCATGTGACGCTTCCAATCTGTCTTTTTCCCCGCGCCTCCTCTGAGGCGCTTTTTTTGTGCCGACACAACAGGCCGCCACCCGGCTTGAGTGGCCTGAACGCCACAAAATCTGCGCCCGCCCAAAAACCAAGAGGCGAAGGATCATCCTTCGCCTCTGACGTAACAGCTGGCTACTCGTTCTGGGGCAGGAACTGCAGTTCCGGCGCCGAGGAGGTCAGCACATCGGCGCAATAATCCCAGGTCGAGATGCGATAGTGCTGCAGATCTTCATCCAGATGCAGGCCGTCCGACTCCTGATGGAACCAGCTGGCAAAACGGGATGGGGTGATGAGCTGGATCTGCTCTTCGATAGCGTGGCTATCCTTCCCCTCGGCCAGATCGCAATCTTCGATAACCCGCAGGGCGTAGATATGACGAAAATAGACCCGGCAGAGGATTTGTGGGGGCAGATCGATGCTGCGCGCCCGCCCCAGCATGATGGTCAGGGAGTCGCTCCAGAGATCCTGATGCAGCTCGGCCACAACCAGACCGGGCGGTAGCTGGCGGGACGGAGCCCAAGGGACGGCAACCTGCCGAATGGCATTTTTCTGTTCCATATTCACCTCACGACGACTCGCTCCCTGTCTTGAGTCTATCTGAACCACATAGTCCCGGCGAAGGCAATCGATGGACAGTAAAAACGGCAATAAAAAAGCCGACGTATCAAACGTCGGCGAATAAAAAGTGCTTACAACAGAGGATTCACATATTCAGACCCGCGGGTCGAAAGATTGGTTCCCTCTTTTTGTAATTAATTTTCGGCGCGTTTAAACATCAGGGTATTGGCGTCCGACTCTTCCGGTACGAAGTAGTAGCCCTCGGCGTTGAAACCGGTCAGCTGCTCCACCTCGGTCAGACGGTGCTTGATGATGTGGCGAGCCATCATGCCGCGCGCCTTCTTGGCGTAGAAGCTGATGATCTTGAACTGGCCGTTCTTCTCATCCTTGAACACCGGTGTGACAATCCGCCCTTTCAGGCTCTTGGGTCGTACCGACTTGAAATACTCGTCGGAAGCCAGATTGATCAACACCTCATCCCCCTGCGCTGCCAGCGCGTCGTTGAGATGGTGAGTGATCACCTCCCCCCAGAACTGGTAGAGATCCTTGCCGCGATCGTTGTCGAGCTTGGTCCCCATCTCCAGCCGGTAGGGCATCATCAGATCGAGGGGGCGCAGCACGCCGTAGAGGCCGGAGAGCATCCGCAGGTGCGCCTGAGCGAAGTCAAAATCGGCCTCGCTGAAATCCTCTACCGCCAAACCGGTGTAGACATCCCCCTTGAAAGCCAACAGCGCCTGACGGGCGTTGGCGGGAGTGAAATCTGGCTGCCACTCGGCAAACCGGGCGGCATTGAGACCGGCCAGCTTGTCGCTGATCTTCATCAGAGTGGCGATCTGGTCAGGGCTCAGTTGGCGGGCCCGGCTAATCAGTTCGGCGGAGTGATCCAGCAGCTCGGGTTGGGTGAAACGGGGTGTCACCAGCGGTGACTCGTAATCCAGCGTCTTGGCCGGGGAAACCACAATCAGCATAACGTTCCTTTATGGCGAGGGGCCGAACGGCAGAGCAGCCCCATGATTCATTCATCCAGCGTCACATTGTCCAGCGTGCCGGTACCGAGCCGCTCGCGACCGGAGAGCTTGATCAGCAGTCGCAGGTCGTTGGCCGAGTCGGCGTGGGCGAGTGCCTCACTGTAGCCAATCTGGCCGGCGCAGAACAGGCTGAAGAGCGCTTGATCGAAGGTCTGCATACCCAGCTCGGTGGATTTGGTCATCACCTCCTTGAGGCGATGCATCTCTCCCTTGCGAATAATGTCAGTGATGAGCGGAGTATTGAGCAGGATCTCGAACGCAGCGCAGCGCCGCTTGCCATCCATACTCGGCACCAGCTGCTGGGCGACGATGGCCTTGAGGTTGAAAGAGAGATCGAACAGGAACTGGCGGTGTTTGTCCTGCGGCACCAGATGGAGGATGCGATCCAGCGCCTGGTTGGCATTGTTGGCATGCAAAGTGGCGAGACAAAGGTGTCCTGTCTCGGCGAACTGCAGGGCAAACTCCATGGTCTCCTGACTTCGGATCTCGCCGATCAGGATCACGTCCGGCGCCTGACGCAGCGAACTTTTCAGCGCCACATCGAACGACTCGGTGTCGATCCCCACCTCTCGCTGGGTCACCAGACTACGACCATGCTGATGGACGAACTCCACCGGATCTTCCACCGTCAGAATGTGACCATCGGCATGCTGGTTGCGATAGCCGATCATCGCCGCCTGAGTAGTCGATTTGCCCGCCCCGGTGGCGCCGACAAACAGCACCAGCCCCCGCTTGGCCATCGCCACCTCTTGCAGGATCTTGGGTAGCTGCAGATCTTCAAAGGTGGGAATGCGGGTCTCGATACGCCGCACCACCATGCCGGGCAGCTCCTGCTGCCAGAAGGCGCTGACCCGAAAACGGCCAAGCACCTCGCGATAGATCGCGTAGTTGGCCTCCTTGGTACGGATATAACGCTCGAAGTGATCGCTGCTGAGGGTATCCCTGACCAGCGTCAGAGCTCCCTTCTTGTCGAGCGCTTCGCCCCCCAGCGACACCAGATGGCCATTCACCTTGAGGGTGGGCGGCGAGCCCACCGTCACAAACAGATCCGATCCCTTTCGCTCGACCAGCTCGCTCAGCAGATCATCCAGATTCATCATCTATCCCTCCCTGGGTGTGAGTCGCTTAAATGCTGTTGGGATCAACAGCCTTGGCCTTGGCATCGAGGGATGCCACCACACCACGACTCACCAACTGCTTGAGACTCTGATCCATGGTCTGCATGCCGTGGGTCATCCCGGTCTGGATCACCGAGTAGAGCTGGGCAATCTTGTCCTCGCGGATCAGGTTACGCACCGCTGGAATGCCCATCATGATCTCGTGAGCCGCCACCCGGCCACCGCCAATGCGCTTGAGCAGGGTCTGGGAGATAACCGCCCGCAGGGATTCGGAGAGCATGGAGCGCACCATGTCTTTCTCTGCGCCGGGGAAGACGTCGATGATACGGTCGATGGTCTTGGCCGCCGACGAGGTGTGCAGGGTGCCAAACACCAGGTGGCCAGTTTCGGCGGCGGTCATGGCCAGACGAATGGTCTCAAGGTCGCGCATCTCGCCCACCAGAATGATGTCCGGGTCTTCCCGCAGTGCCGAGCGCAGAGCGTTGCTGAAGCTCTTGGTATCCCGGTGCACTTCCCGCTGGTTCACCAGACAGCGCTTGTTCTCGTGGACGAATTCGATGGGGTCTTCGATGGTGAGGATGTGGTGATGGAAGTTCTCGTTGATGTAATTGACCATGGCAGCCAGGGTGGTCGATTTACCGGAACCTGTCGGGCCGGTCACCAACACCAGACCCCGCGGGAACTCGGCGATCTTGCGGAAGATCTCCGGCGCATCGAGATCCTCGAGGCTCAGCACAGTGCTGGGGATGGTACGAAATACCGCGCCCGAGCCGCGAGCCTGCTGGAAGGCGTTGACCCGGAAACGGGCCAGATTGGGCACCTCGAACGAGAAGTCGACCTCGAAGTTCTCCTCCAGCTCCTTGCGCTGATGGTCGTTCATGATGTCGTAAATGAGGGCATGCACTTCCCGGTGTTCCAGGGCGGGCAAATTGATCTTGCGAACCTCACCATCAACCCTGATCATCGGGGGAACCCCGGCCGAGAGGTGTAGATCCGAGGCTTTATGCTTTACACTGAAAGCCAATAACTCTGTGATATCCATAGACTTGTCATTCTCCCATCACAAGATCACTAACGAAATATGAACCAGATTGCCCAGCACCTGTTTCAGGTAAAGGAACGTATTGCCCAGGCCGCCGAACGGGCTAGCCGCAACCTGCAGCAGATCCGCCTGCTGGCCGTGAGCAAGACCAAGCCGGTCGAGGCCATCATGGCCGCCCATGCCGCAGGTCAGCGCTGCTTTGGCGAATCCTACGCTCAGGAAGCAGCGGCCAAGATCGATACCTTGCGCCAGCAGCCGGAATATAGCGACATAGAGTGGCACTTTATCGGCCCTTTGCAATCGAACAAATCCAAACTGGTCGCCGAACGGTTTGACTGGGTGCAGAGCGTGGATCGGGACAAGCTGATCGACCGCCTCAACAACCAGCGCCCAACTACAATGGCACCGCTAAATGTTTGTCTGCAAATCAATATTAGCGGAGAGAGCAGCAAATCCGGAACGTCGGAACAAGAGATTTTCCGCCTTGCCGAGCTGGTCTCTCAAAGTGAGCGACTGGTGCTGCGGGGACTGATGGCCATTCCAGAGCACACCAGTGACGAGAGCATACTGGCCGCCCAAATGACCCGTATGCAGACTCTGTTCACCGAGCTTGCGCGACAATACCCCACGGTGGATACCCTCTCGATGGGCATGACCGAGGATCTTGAACTGGCGATCGCCCACGGCAGCACCATGGTGCGGGTCGGCACCGCCATCTTCGGCGCCCGTGACTACTCATAGGCAAGGCCCGCGGATAACCCATACGTCCGCCTCTTGCCGCGACTTCATCAACAGGAGCGTTTGATGGAACACCGAATTCTGGCGTCAGGTGGTGCAGGCAGCGCCAACCCCGCCGCGACCCCATGTGCAACAGGAGCATCTGATGCAGCATAGAACGCTGGCCTTTATCGGCGCGGGCAACATGAGCCGCAGCATCATCGCCGGACTGGTCAAGGCGGGTTATCCCGCCTGGCAGATCACGGCCGCCAACCCCAGTCTGCCCAAGCTGGAGACGCTGGCGAGCGAACATGGCATTCGCATCACCCAGAGTAATGCCGAGGCGGCCCGCGACGCCGAAGTGATCGTGCTGGCAGTCAAGCCGCAGCTGATGGCAGGCATGCTAGCCGCTCTGGTTGCCGAGCTGGGCTCCCTTGAGGGCAAGCTGCTCATCTCCATCGCGGCTGGCATCAAGGTGGCGCGCCTTGGCGAGATGGCCGGTGGCCATGACCGCATCATCCGCACCATGCCCAATACCCCTGCCCTGCTGGGTCTGGGCATGACCGGTCTCTATGCACCCGAACATATTGCCGCCGTGGATCGTGACTTTGCCGAGCAGATGATGCAGGCGGTCGGCAAGACCCTCTGGGTGGAGCAGGAGTCTGGCATCAACGGCGTCATCGCCGCGGCGGGCAGTGCTCCGGCCTACTTCTTCCTCTTTATGCAGGCGATCGCCGAAGAGGCGGAGGCGATGGGTTTCTCGCCCGATCAGGCACGCCTGCTGGTGCAGCAGACCGCGCTGGGCGCAGCCGCCATGGTGGAGCAGAACCCTGAGCTGGCGCTGCAAACCCTGCGTGAGCAGGTCACCAGCAAGGGCGGCACCACAGCTGAAGCCATCAAGACATTCCAGCTGCAGGGGCTGATGCCGCTGACTGCGCAAGCCATGCAGGCGGCCGTTGCTCGTGCCACCGAAATGGAAACCCTCTTCTAACAGGAGCCCAGATGAACACTGCTTACTTTCTGATTAACACCGTTTTCGATCTCTACCTGATGGTGATCCTGCTGCGCGTCTGGCTGCAGTGGGCCCGTGCCGACTTCTACAACCCGATGAGCCAGATGGTGGTCAAGCTGACCAATCCGCTGGTGATCCCACTGCGCCGCGTTATCCCGGGCTTTGGCGGCATCGACCTCGCCTCTGTGGTGCTGGCGCTGGTCATCGCCTTCGCCAAGCTGGCCCTACTCAAGAGCATGAATGTGCTGCTGGCGGACTGGCTCAGCATCAGCCTGTTCGCCGCGCTGACCGTGCTGAAGAAAGCGGGCTCGATGATCTTCTGGGTACTGCTGATCCGCGCCATCCTGAGCTGGGTCAGCCAGGGCCGCAACCCCATCGAATACGTGATGCATCAGCTGACCGAGCCGTTCCTCGCTCCTATCCGCCGCGTACTGCCGGCACTGGGCGGACTGGATCTCTCGGTGCTGGTCGCCTTTATCGGCCTGCAAGCCATCAACTACCTGCTGGGTGACCTGTTCGGCCAGCTGTGGTGGATGATTTGATGCCAGCCGTCCTGCAACAAGGGGATGAACTGGTACTGCATCTGGTGATCCAGCCCAAGGCGAGTCGGGATCAGATCATCGGATTGCATGGTGAAGAGCTGAAAGTGGCCATCACGGCGCCGCCGGTCGATGGCCAGGCCAACAGCCATCTGATCAAGTTTCTGGCCAAGCAGTTCAAGGTGGCCAAGGGACAGATCACCATAGTGCGGGGCGAGCTGGGGCGACACAAAACCGTCTCCATCGACAGCCCCAAACAGTTGCCGCAAGAAGTGAGTGCGCTGCTGAATGACACGCAAGGCTGAATGAATCGGCCTGCGCCAACCGTAGATATGAGAGGGATGACAGATGAAAACAGTCTGGATGAGTGGCCTGCTGGCACTGCTGATGACCCTGCCGCTCAAGGCAGAACAGATGAAGGAGCTGGGGCCCTGGCTAGTGCACTACAACGCCTTCAACTCCAGTTTCCTCACCCCCGAGGTCGCCAAGGCGTATGGACTGGAGCGCAGTCGCTACAACGCCATCATCAATATCGCGGTACAGGACAAGCAGAAAGTGGCGCAAGCCGTGGGGATCACCGGTGAGGCCAAGAACCTGACCGGCACCATCCGCACCCTGAACTTTCAGGAGGTAAAAGAGGGCGATGCTATCTACTATCTGGCGACCCTCCCCTACCGCAACGAAGATACCTATCAGTTCACCCTGAAGATCATGGGCGGTGGGCAACAACAGAACCTCAGCTTCCAGCAGACCTTCTACGTCGACTGAGCAGCAACAAGAAGCCCCGACCAAGGTCAGGGCTTCATTTTATCCATATGACAAGGGCGCCATCAGGGCGCCCTTGTTGCATCTATTCCGTACCGCAGCGGTTACAGGGCGAGGAACAGACCGGCCAGACAGGCGCTCATCAGGTTCGCCAGCACGCCAGAGAGAATTGCGCGCATGCCGTAACGGGCGATGAAGGATTTGCGCTCCGGCACCATGGAACCCAGACCGCCGATCAGGATCGCCATGGAGGAGATGTTGGCAAAGCCGCACAGGGCGAAGGTCACGATGGCCTTGCTCGACTCGCTCAGGGTCTGATCCTGCACCAGACCGATAAAGGCGACGAACTCGTTGACCACGATCTTGGTACCGATCAGAGCGCCAGCGGCTTGCGCCTGATCCCAGGGTACCCCGATCAGCCAGGAGACGGGGGCAAACAGCCAGCCCAGAATGATCTGGAAGCTCAGATCCAGCCCCACCAGACCGCCAGCCCAACCCAGCAGACCATTCAGCATGGCGATCACGCCAACGAAGGCCAGCAGGGTGGCACCGACCGCCACCGCAATATTGAGGCCAGACATGGCGCCATCGGCCGCCGCTTCGATCACGTTGGTGGCGCGGGGGATCTCGACATCCTGATGGTGATCGACCTCTTCAGCTCCCGGCGGCACCAGGATCTTGGCCATCGCCAGACCGGCAGGGGCCGACATGAAGGCGGCAGCGATCAGGTATTTCAACTCAACCCCGAGGCTGGCATAGCCCACCAGGGTGCCACCGGCGACAGAGGCGAGACCACAGCTCATCACAGCGAAGAACTGGGAATCGGACATCTTGGAGAGGTAGGGTTTGACCACCAGCGGCGCTTCCACCATGCCAACGAAGATGTTGGCGGTCGCGGAGAGGCTCTCGGCGCGGCCGGTGCCCAGCAGCTTCTGCAAGCCACCACCCAGCAGGGCGATCACCCGAGGCATGATGCCGATGTGGTAGAGGATGGCGATCACCGCGGAGAAGAAGATGATGACCGGCAACACGTTGAAGGCAAAGATGAAGCCCAGCTTGAACTTGGCCAGATCGCCGAACAAGAAGGCGATCCCCTCCTGACCATAACCGATCACGCTGCTTACGCTCTCGCTGACCCCGTTCAGCACCTGCTGACCGGCAGGCAACCAGAGCACCAGACCGGCAAACATGATTTGCAGGCAGAGGGCAAGGCCAACTGTTCGCAACGGGATACGACGACGATTATCAGAGCAGATGACGGCAAGCGCCAGGATACTCAGGATGCCGAGCAGGGCAATCATAGGGACTCCATCAGGTGGGGCAAAAGATGGGCGCGGATTCTGCGCTTCTCCCCCCGTCACTGCAAGTCCGCTTGGTTACAACCCTGTTAGAAAAAACGTTTGCACGACATCGGTTGCGCCAACTGGCTGATTTGGTTCGATTTTAGTATCAAAAGAAATCTAAAGTTCTTATATGGAAACAATCATTCCTCACCGCCGGACAATTTACCCCCGAGCCAGGGGGCCAGTCGCTGCTCCCAATAGGGTTCGGGGCCAAAGCGGGCCTTGAGGAAATCGATGAAGAGACGGATCTTGGGATCCAGATGTTCGCGACGGGCATAAACGGCGTGTACCGCCATCTGCTGGTTCGGTCGCCACCCTGGCAACACCGGGATCAGCTTGCCGCTCTGTAACTCCTTGTCCAGCAAGTAGTTGGCAATATAGGCGATACCGAGCCCGGCCAGTGCCGCATCCCGCACCGCCTCCGCCATATCCACCCGATAGTTGCCCGCCACCTGCACCGTCTGGCGCTCCTTGCCTTGGCGAAACGACCACTGATGATAGCGCCGCTCCCGACTCTGGTAAGTGATGCAGTTGTGCTGGGCCAGATCCTTGGGATGAAGTGGCGTGCCGTGGCTCAGCAGGTAATCCGGCGAAGCCGCCACCACGAAGCCAATGTCGGCCAGCCGCTGTCCCACCAGCCCTTCCGGCTTGTCCTCATAGGTGGTGAGCCAGAGATCCAGCCCCTCATCCACCAGATTGGTTCTGTGGTCGAACAGCGAGACTTCCAGCTCCAGCTCGGGATAGCGATCCTGAAACGCCTTGAGATGAGGAATGACGTGCAAGCGGCCAAAAGATTGGCCCACCCCGAGATGGAGCACGCCGCTCACCTTGCCACGCCGCTCGGCGATCATGGAGTCCGCCTCCTGCGCCACCGCCACCAGCGCATGGCAGTGACGGGCATACTCCTGACCCAGCTCGGTCAGGACGAAACGGCGGGTGGTGCGCTGCACCAGCTGGGCACCGAGGGTAGTCTCCAGCAGCGCCAGCTGCTTGCTGATATGGGATTTGGAGACCCCGAGACGACGGGCAGCGGCAGAGATCCCCTGCTCGCGCACCAGCGCATCGAAGATCACCATTTGAGGAAGACGTTGCAGCACAGGATAACCGGATTGAGTGGCGGGAGCCCATTATTCCAGAGCCGCCCGCCAAGGGGTAGGGTCAGAGCCCCAGCGCCCGGGTGATCTGCAGTTTGAGGGGGTCGTCAGCCGGATTCTGGTTGGCGCCGTAGCTGGCGATCAGCTTGCCATCGCGCCCCACCAGATACTTGTGGAAGTTCCAATTCGGCTCATCCCCATCAGCGGCCGCCGCCAGCCCCTTGAACAGTGGCACTGCATCGGAGCCCCGCACCGCTACCCGATTGAACATCGGGAAGGTGACGCCATAGTCGCGGCGACACACCTCGGCGGTCTTGGTCTCGTTGCCCGCCTCCTGCCAGAAGTCGTTGGAGGGGAAGCCGAGAATAATCAGTCCCTTATCCTTGTAGCTCTGGTAGAGCTGCTCCAGATCGCGAAACTGACCGCTGTAGCCGCAGTAGGAGGCGGTATTGACCACCAGTACCACCTTGCCCTCGGTCAGCTGACAGAGGTTGTGGCGCTGAGAGTTGTTTAGCTCCCGCATCTCCACATTGAAATAATCGGGGCACGCCGCAGAGGCAGCGCCGGCCCCCAATAACAGCAACAGAGTGAACCATTTCATCGCCAAGACTCCTTTTGTTTTGTCCATCATACGCGGTTACCAGAGCTGCAGTTCACTCTCAATGCAATGGAATGCCGGTCAGCCAGCCGTGGCCCCAGAACACCAGCAGCGCGGTGGCAGCCAGGCCCGCCCCGACGCTGATGCCGGTGCCCGTCCAGTTGGCCGCAGGACGGGGATATCGCTGCCAGTCCCGCACCGAAATCCAGACCATGCTCACCAGCGCCCACAGCCCGATGCCGCCAAACAACACCAGAGAGCGCGCCTCGCTGTTGACCAGCAGATGGGCCACCGCCCAGAGCAGGGTACCGAGCAGTTGGGGATGCACCAGCCAGCGGCGCAGATGGTTGGGCCCCAGGCCGGAGAAAAAGAGGATCAGCGCAAAGGGCATCATCACCGTCATGGTCATCGGCCCCCACTCCGGCAGGAAGTAGAGCGGCAGCGAGCTGGCCGAGCGCCAACCGGCGATGATGCAGGCGATGGCGATAAACACCAGCAGGGAGAAGAGCCCCTTGTAGCGATTCTCACCCAGCCGTTCTCTCAGTCGCGCCCGATGGGCCACCGCAAAACAGGGGTAGAGATGGATCAGGGTAAACAGCGCAACCCCCAGAGTCAGCAGGAACATGAGTCTCTCCTTGTACTTGGTACGACCACTATGCCGTAAAGGGAGATTTGCGCCTATCAAAACCGCGCTGACCCATGGAGTCAAAAGTGTGGCAAGACAAAGGAACAGAAAGAAAAGAGCCGATCACGATGGATCGGCAAATAAGTGCCAGGGCAGTCAGACATCTCGCGGGATGGGAGATGCCCCAAACGGGGATATTGAGTGGCCGATGGGGCGCATCGGCCGAACCGAATCAGCCCTTGAGCTGATAGAGCGCCGCTACGTTGCGCGCAGTGAGTTGAATATTGGTGCTGGCGCTCTCCAGCGCCTCCGGCAGAGACATGGCGCGGTTGACCACGGCGAATACCGCGTCCAGCCCGTGATCGTGTACCACACCGCAATCATCGGTCAGGCAACCGGAGATGCCGATCACCGGCTTGCCGAACTGCTTGGCGCAACGTGCGACACCGATTGGCGTCTTGCCATGGATGGTCTGGCTGTCGATGCGACCTTCACCGGTGATGACCAGATCCGCATCGGCCACTTCATCGGCCAGTTTCAGCGCTTCGATGACGATCTGGATGCCGGGCTTGAGCTCGGCACCAAGCAGGCCGACCAGCGCGGCCCCCATGCCACCGGCGGCACCCGCCCCCGGAATATCCTTCACCTGCTTGCCAAGGGCCTGCTCAATGCAGTCGGCATAACGGGAGAGGTTGGCATCAAGTTCGACAACCATCTCGGGCGTTGCCCCCTTCTGCGGGCCAAACACCGCAGAGGCGCCTTTCGGGCCGCAGAGCGGGTTGTTCACATCGCACGCTACCTCGATAACCAGATCGCTCAGGCGCGGATCCAGACCGTTCAGATCGATGGTCGCGAGTTCGGCAAGACCTGCGCCACCCAGCTCGATGGCAGAGCTATCCGCTTTGAGCAACTTGCCACCGAGCGCCTGGATCATGCCAGCACCGCCGTCATTGGTGGCGCTGCCGCCGATACCGAGGATCAGATGCTTCACCCCCATCTCCAGCGCGGCCAGGATCAGCTCACCAGTGCCGAAGCTGGAGGTGAGCAGTGGATTGCGCTGCTCGGGCGCCACCAGATGGATGCCGGAGGCGGCCGCCATCTCGATGACGGCGCGCTCGCCATCGCCCAGCAGACCGACGAAGCCCTGCACCTTGTTGCCAAGTGGCGCGGTCACTTCGACCGGCAGGATGCGGCCACCGGTGGCATCCACCAGCGATTGCACCGTGCCTTCACCGCCATCGGCCATCGGCAATTTGACGTAGGTGGCGTTCGGCAGTACCTGCTTGAAACCAGCCTCGATGGCATCAGCCACCGCCATGGCGCTCAGACTCTCCTTGAATGAATCGGGGGCAATAACAATTTTCATATCAATTCCTTAGGCGAGGCCAAACACGCCAAACATCAGGGTGGAGACAGTGGCAATGGTTAGACCGACTGCAGTTTCGTAAGGGATAAGTTTCAGGCGCTCACCCACCCCCATGTGGACGCTGCCACCGGTGGCATGGAAGAAGGAGCCGTGGGGCATGTGGTCAAACACGGTGGCACCGGCATGGATCATGGCCGCCCCGGCCAGACCGCTGATCCCCAGTTCAATCAGGGTGGAGCTGAATACGTTGGAGGCCACCACGGTACCGGCGGTGGTCGAGGCAGTCGCCAGTGACATCAGGGCACCGGAGATGGGCGCCAGCAGGTAGGAGGGCAGACCGGAGGCGGTCAGGCCGCTGATCAGCACATCTTTCAGGCCGGAGTTGGCGATGATGCCCGCCAGGGTACCGGTACCCAGCAGCATGATGGCGACCGGCGCCATGCGGGCGAGGCCGGAGACCGCAAACTGGTTCACCTTGCTGAATTTACCCATCATCAGGGCACCGACCAGACCACCAAGCGGCAGCGCAATCAGCGGATCCACCACGATACCGGCAACAGGACGCAGAGCCAGCAGCAGGATGGCGACCAGCGGTGCACTGATGGCGGCGGCAAAGCCTGGCAACTTGGCACCGGCAAAGCTCACCACCTCATCAGCAGCAACCTTGCTGCCCTTGTTGTTCAGACGCTTGGCCAGCCAGTAGGCCATCACCAGACCGAACAGACCCGGAATGATGCCCGCCGCCATCACAGAGGTGAGGGGCAGATGGAAGGCATCAGCCGCGGCAATGGCGTTAGGGTTGGGGGACATGACGTTACCCGCCTTGCCGCCGCCGATCATCGCCAGCAGGATGGCCGCCTTGGAGAGGTCGGCACGGCGGGCGATGGCCAGCGCGATGGGGGCGACCGTGATAACGGCCACATCCACGAATACGCCGACCGCAGTCAGGATCAGGGTTGCCAGCGCCAGCGCCAGCAGGGCGCGGGTTTCACCAAGTTTCTTGACGATGGTCTCGGCGATAGTGGTGGCAGCGCCCGATTCGATCAGTACACCCGCCAGCACACCGGCCGCCAGGATCCGCATCACCGCAGTGGTGATCCCCTGGGCGCCGCCGATCATCAGGGCGACGGTCTGGGTCAGATCGGCACCGCCAATCAGGCCACCGGCCAGGGCACCCACGATCATGCCGTAAGCGGGCGGCACCTTCTTCAAAATGAGGATGATGGCGATGGAGAGCGCCGCGATGGCGCCAAGGGCTGTAACCGGGATCATGACGGACACCTTCAATGGGAGTGAATGGCCGCCATTATGGAGATCTGCAATCAGAATGCTTTGGCTGAATAACCAAAAATCACATCATGTAAATGTATTTTTTTGTCCAAATTCACAATCACAAGTCGAGATTAAGGCCGAGATAGAGCAAAAATTTGTCGTCTAACTTGTTGAAATTCAACCCGGTTATCTGCTCTATCCGCCCCAGCCGATAGCGCAGGGTATTGGGGTGAATGAACAGAGCTTCGGCACAGCGATGCAGATCACAATCCTGCAAGAAATAGTGGCGCAGGGTCTTCTGCAGCGCCCCCTTGCCATCTTCCCGGGCCAGTTTCTGCAGCGGTGTGCGCAGCTGATCCGCCTGCCAGGAGTCCGCCAGACTGCCCAGCAGCACCGGCAAACGGTAGTCCTCAAAGAAGTAGACCTGTTTGCGCGGCGCCTGCCGCATGCCACGGCGCAGGGTATCTCGCGCCGTCTGGTAAGAGCGCGCCAGCCCGTCGATCCCGGCGAAGTAATCGCCCACCGCGATATGCACCTTGAAGTGAGGAATACGCGCCAGCAACTGCTTGATCCGGCTGCGCTCCTGCGCCGATTGCCAGACGCCATCACTCAATTGCGCCGGTTTGAGCACCACTATCTCGTCGAGCCCGTTGATGGCGACCAGATTGTCCCGCTCCGGATTCTCCAGCTGATGGACCAGCTCTCGCAGACGCGCCGGATCCGCCTCCTCCAGCGCCAGCACGGCCACCACCCGAGGCTGGGCCAACTCCAGCCCGAGAAAACGGGCCGCCTGCTGCAATTGATCGACTCGCCCCTCGCCCCGAATGAGCTGCAACACCAGCTCTTCCTTGTGGCGCTTGTCCCACTGCAACTGCTCGGTAAGCGCCGCCTGCTCCAAGATCAGTTCGGCCGTCATTCGCACCAGCTCGGCGTAAGCACGCACTTCCTCCGGATCGCCGGAGATGCCGATCACCCCGATCAGCTCCCCCTGATAGGAGATGGGCAAATTGATGCCGGGGCGCACCCCTTTGAGCTGCAAGGCAGTCGCTTCGCTGATCTCCACCACCCGGTTCTCGGTCAGCGCCAGCACGGCCCCTTCGTGGCGCTGATGGATCCGCTCCGGATTGCCGGACGCAATGATGAGGCCATGTTCGTCCATCACGTTGACCGAGAACGACAGGATCTTCATCGCCCGTGCGACGATCTGGCGGGCAAGGTTATCGTTTAGCTGCATAACATCTCCGGGCAAGGAACTGATCTGAGAGCGCCACTACGGGCCGATTCAGGGCACATGGACGCAAAGATGCCACATCATCAAGACAAGCGAGAGGGGGATCGCTAGAATAGGCCACTTTACCCGATGTGCGCCCCGCCATGGAGCAGGAATTGCGTGCTTGCACCCGCCTGCCCGTGATGGCCCATCCCTCCGATCTGGACTGTGCTATGGATTATGAATTTCGCCGCGACCCGTTTGGTGGCTATCGCGCCCGGTTCTCCATGGGCCATGAAGCCATCGGTCAGTGGCTGATCGACGAGGTTGGCAAGGATGAAGAGAAGCTCGACGAGCTCTTCTCCATCATTGATCAGCTCTCCAACCGCACCCGAGTCGAATACCGGCTCAACGGCGGTGACTACTCCCTGCTGCTGACCCATGAAGAGGCGGAGGTGAAAGCCAACGCCCTCAATATCGAGCTGGGTGAGGATCTTGACGATCTCGCCTACTACGATGATGAACAGCTAGCCATGTGCGGGCTGGAAGATTTTGCCCAGGTGCTCACCTCCTGGCGCGCCTTTATCCGTAACGAGGATATGGGCTGATTGACCCAATGTCGGGCAAATGTGCTCTTTTGCCTAACTCAACAGGATTGACTATGTCTATTTACGATTTTGATGACGAACTGCCGGAAGACGAAGAACAGGAATCCACCAAGAAAGCGGCTGCACCTGCCAAGAAGAAAGGCAAGCAGGTGATGAACACTCAGGTCAACCTGAGCCCGCGCGATGCCAGCCGTCTGAACGGCATGCACGTTGAAGCGATCGCCACGCTGGACGACGTCAGCCTGCCGAAGAACGTCATCTTCAAGGCAGGCCTGATCGCCCTGGGCGAACTGGAAGCCAGCAAGCGCGCCGATATCATCGCCCGCGTGATTGCCGAATCAGGCCGCTAAGCGTCCCTGAAGGCAAATAGAAAGCCGGAGCCACTGCTCCGGCTTTTTGTTTTCCGGCCGTGCACTCTCAACGGCAATCGATCCCCTTTCCGGCTCGGGAGATCAGTTGGTCATAGCGGCCATCGGCACGGGCGGCAGCCAGGGCATGATTGAAGCGCTCAAGCAGGTTGGCGGCCTCCGGGTACTGCCGTGAAATGATCAGGTAAAAGGTGTCGCTCTGACGAAAGTGGGGCAATGCCTGCAGATGGCAGGGGTCGCCAAACAGCTGACGGCTGGCATCCCGGGTCACCGTCTCGTTCATCGGCAGCAGATCGATCCGTTTGCGATCCAGCAATTGCAGACATTGTGCCAGGGTCTTGGGGCGCTGCAGATCCAGCCCGAAACGCTTGATCACCCCGTCGGCATGGCTGGTGCTCCACCCCAGCGGAATGCAGACACGCAGCCCTTGCCAGCGGCCAGCCTGAATGGCCTCGCTCCCCCGATAGGTGTACCAGGAGAGGCGATCTATATGAATGGGAGCGCTGTAGTGGAAGAGCTTGGCCCGCTCGGCAGTCCAGGCGTAGGGGAAGGTGGCCGCAACCAACCCATTGCGGGTCAACTGATAGCCGCGGGGCCAGGGCAGGTAGTCGACCTGGAGCTCTCGATACCCGGCCTCTTGCAGCAGGGTCGTCACCAGCCGGGTGCTCTCGCCGCCTTCAGGCAGGGCCTTGCCGGTATAGGGGGTGAACTCACCGGTCACCAGCAGCAAGGGTGCGGCCTGCAGCCAGACACACCAACAACACAACAACCACAGACAGTGCTTCATCAGCTGCTCTCCCTTTACCCTGTTGATGAGTATAGAGAAGGGATCCGACCACCTCCTGCGCGGTTGTCCTGCTGACGCCCACTTGTTAAGGTTGCCGCCTGCCTCGATCAAGGAGATCCAATGTTACCCCTCCCCGACTCATTTATCTGGGGCACGCTGGCGCTGGCCGTGCTGCTTGCCCTCTTCCGCCAACGTCTTCCCGCCTTTGCCCTGCTGGGACTCTCCCTGCTGCTGGCCCTGTGGCTTGACCGAATGACGCTACCCGCCCTACTGGTCTCGGTCGCAGGATTACTGCTGGCGTGGCGTACGCCAACCCTCCCCGCCCGCCGGGCGATGGCGGCCAGAATGGTGCTGATCCTCTGGGCGATTGCACTGACCCTGCACCTAATCCCCGGCTTCAACAATCTCAAGGTGCTGGATCAGGCGCTGGCAGGCCCCGCCAGCGTACCGTTCAACATGTATCTGAACCTCGACAAGCCGCTGCTGCTCTTTGGCTTGCTGCTGGCCTGCCCGATGCTGCTGGGCAAGGGGGGCGCCATCCGCTGGCGCCCTTTGGCCCTGTTGCTGCTGCCGCTGGGTGCCCTGCTGGTCATCGCCTGGCAGTTGGGGGCACTGAAACCGGAAGTGGGTCTGCCCCACTGGTGGTGGCTGTTTGCACTCAACAATCTGCTGTTCACCTGTGTGGCAGAAGAGGCGCTGTTTCGCGGCGCGATCCAGCAGGAGCTGACCGAGCGTTACCGCCCCTGGATTGGCATCGTCGTGGCTGCGCTACTGTTCGGAGCCATCCACCTGCCCGGTGGCCCACTGCTGGCGCTGTTTGCGACCCTGGCAGGCTGCTGCTATGGCCTGGCATTCCAGCTCAGCGGGCGACTCTCCGTGGCCATCCTGATCCACTTCGCCTTCAACTTCGCCCATCTGGCGCTCTTCACCTACCCGCTGGCCCACCGCTAACTCCTGAAGGCGCCTGACACAGGCGCCTTCCCTCGCTCTTCCCTCTCTCTTTAAGCGTGTTAAGCGTGCTGCCTCGCTCGCTTTACACCTCCATAAAGCTCCAAACAAAACCAATTCATTTACTTGTAACCAAAATGTAAACAAACTGACCTCTGCATTCGCCATAACAGTCACTTTCCATTGCCCTGCAACCAAAAGGATCCTGTGATGCAGAAAACCCTCAGTTATGCCGCCCTGCTGCTGGTCAGCCAGTTCCCGCAACTGGCACTGGCCGATACCGATGTCTATCTCACCAACAACAGTCCTGAACCGCTTCAGATCGACATCAGCCAAAGCGGCAGCGGCCAGCTGCAACCCAGCAGTCTGTGGAGCCAGCACCGCACCGAGCTGGGCCCGTGGGAGAGCGCCATGGTACTCAGCTTCAATCGCTATGAGGGGGTAAAAGCGGGCAAGAGCTATCTGTTCGAAACCCGCGTGACCACAGCGGGTGGCGACGTCTATCGGCTCAACCAGCTGATGGAGGGAACCTGGTGGAACACCACCTTGC
Source organism: Aeromonas sp. FDAARGOS 1411 (assembly GCF_019047125.1). Taxonomy (NCBI): domain Bacteria; kingdom Pseudomonadati; phylum Pseudomonadota; class Gammaproteobacteria; order Aeromonadales; family Aeromonadaceae; genus Aeromonas; species Aeromonas sp. FDAARGOS 1411. The sequence goes on from NZ_CP077214.1 coordinate 3,073,908, forward strand.
AGCACGGTGGCGAGACGCCGACCGGCGCATCCGGCTGGCAAAACGATCGGGCGATCCACCGCGTTGCCGGGCCACAAGAGCTGGCCTTTGCCGCCAAGTTCACCGGCCGCTACGACGATCTGCACTATATGATCACCCCCCCCCAAAAACGGGAGCAGCCGGAACCGGCAGAAAACAGGCTCAAGGTGGCCAGCTACAACGTCTGGGCGCTGCCTGTGATCGCCTCCAGCATCGGCGAGCGGTTGACCCTGCTACCTGATTATCTCAAGGGCTATGACGCCCTGCTGCTGCAAGAGGTATTCGATGGCCGCCGCGAAGGCTTTTTGCAGGCGCTGGCGAAAGAGTACCCCTACCAGACCAAGGTACTCGACAAGCCCGGGGTCAACATTCATGACGGCGGCGTGGTGATCGTCAGCCGCTATCCCATAGTGCGGGAGGCCCAGCTGGTCTATCCCCAATGCACCGGCACCGACTGCTTCGCCGACAAGGGGGTGATGTACGCCGAGGTGATCAAGGGGGGCAAGGCGTGGCACCTGTTCGCCACCCACACCGCCAGCTTCGACACCGACGAGGCGCGCAAGCTGCGCCAGATCCAGTTCGGTCAGATCCGCTCTCTGGCTGCCAGTCTCAAGATCCCTGCCACGGACACCGTCATCTATGGCGGCGACTTCAACGTCAACAAGCGCAAGTTTGCCGACGATTACGCCGGCATGCTGGCCAACCTCAATGCCGATGAGCCGACCTACGGCGGCTATACCGAAGCCACCTTCGATCCCAGGATCAACCCCTATGCCGGCGGGCCGCTCTCGGGCGGAGCCAACGTCGAGTATCTGGACTACCTGGTAGTGAGCCGGGAGTACGGCGCCGTACGCCACAACCTCAACACGGTCTGGATCCCGCGCAGCAGCGATGGCAGCCTCTGGCCCGCCAGCAACCTCTCAGACCACTTCCCGGTCAAAGGAGAGATCAGCCGATGACTCATCGTTACGGGATACTGGCGCTGGCTATCCTGACCCTTTTACTGGTGAATCTGGGCTGGCAGGAAGAGCAGCCCCCGATATCGCCAGAACAGTCGGCGACGCCTTCTCCGGCCGATGTGCAATTGCCAGCAGAATCGGGGAGCCCGCCTCCCCGCATGCCAAACGCTGAGGGGATAGATGGCAAAAGCAAAGAAGTGCCCAGCAGCTGGCAGGCGATGCCGGATGAACTGATCAACCAGCTTGCCAGCGAGATCAGCGACAGCGAGTTGCCGCTGGCGCAGCGTGTGAGCAATCTGGAAGCAACAGAGGCCGGGTGGCTGAGCGAGGGGGAGAGTCTGATCCGGTTACAGGGGCGCTATGCCCTGGCGCTGGATCAGTTGGCGCAAGAGAGCGAGCAGTTACCGCTGGCCGAGCGGCTGGACGCCCTCAGCCGCTTGCAGGACCGGTGGGCAGCGGATCATCCGGATCTGGCGGTGGATCTGTTCAACCCGGATGCCCGCCTGCAGCAAGCTCGTCAGCTGTGGGGAGATGAGGATCTGGCCACCCTGGCCCGCCACTTCCTGCCCTCAGAGCAGGCCGAAGCCACGCTGGCGTTTGCCGGAGCGCGCCAGCAGCAGCTGGATCAACGCAGCCGCTACCAGCGAGAGCTGGCCGAGCTGGAGCAGCAACTGGCGGCCAGCCAACAGCAGATGGATCCTGCCCTGTGGCAACAACACAAGGAGGAAGTGCTGAGCCAGTGGCGTCGTGACTTCTTCGCGCGGGAGCAAGGCACACCCTGAGGTCAGCGCTTGCCCTTGAACTGCTTGACGCTACGTTTGGCCTGAGTGCGGCGATTGGCCTGCTTGTCACGAGGGGGGCGCTTGCCCTCCCCGCTGGCAGGCTGGTCGGTGACCGGGAATCCCGCCAGATCGCCCAACGGCAGCTCGCGGCCGGTCAGGGTGCGGATGGCTTGCAGCATGTCACTCTCGCCATGGCAGACCAGCGAAATGGCCAACCCCTCGCGGCCAGCCCGGGCGGTACGACCGATGCGGTGTACGTAAACAGGGGCGCTGGCGGGCAAGTCCAGATTGATCACCACCGGCAGCGCCTCCACATGGATGCCACGCGCCATTAGGTCGGTAGCCACCAGCACCCGAACTTTGCCCTCTTTGAAATCGCCGAGTGCCTGCTCGCGCACCGCCTGCTCCTTCTCGCCATGGAGGGCGGCCACCGCAATGCCCGCCTTGGCCAGCTTTCTGGCCACCCCGTCGGCATCATCCCGCGCACTGATAAAGACCAGCACCTGCGGCCACGCCTGCTCCTTGAGCAAGCTGATGAGCGCCGGCACCTTGCTGCTCTTGTTGACCAGATAGAGCCGCTCTTCGATCTCGTTCACCACGCTGTTGAGGGGGGTGGCCTCGATACGGGTAGGCTCGCGCAGCAGGCCGTTGGCCAGCGCCTCCAGCTCGGCAGGCAAGGTGGCGGAGAAGAGCAGGGTCTGGCGATCCGCCGGAATAAAGCCGAGCAGTGCCTTGATGTCGGGAGCAAAGCCCATCTCCAGCAGGCGATCCGCTTCATCCAGCACCAGCAGTTGCAAACCATCCAGCCCCAACAGTTGCTGGGTCAGCAGATCCCGCAGCCGCCCCGGCGTCGCCACCAGCAGCTGTGGCCCCAGAGCCAGCTCGGCCTGTTGCCGCTCCTGCGCAACGCCCCCACACAACGTCACTATACGCAGCCCCAGCGCCTCGGCGCCCTCTTCAAGCGCGGCAGTGACCTGAGTCGCCAGCTCGCGGGTTGGCACCAGCACCAGACCCTGCACCTGACTGGAGGAAGGATCCAGCCGTTGCAGCAGCGGCAAGCCAAACGCCAGCGTCTTGCCGCTGCCGGTCTGGGCCAGCGCCAGCAGATCCTGCCCCGCCAGCGTCGCCGGAATCGCCAGCTGCTGGATGCGGGTCGGCGTCTGCAAGGTGGCAGGCAAAGAGGCAAGCAGAGCAGGATGAAGGGCAAGTTCGCTAAAGATCATGGCGCTACGTCAACAAAGAAGTGGGAGGCGAAGTCTAGTGAGCGGGGGCCGAGAAGTAAAACCCTATCCATGATGGTTTGGCCAAGGGGCGCTGACGACGGGCTGACTACACTTTAGCTGACCCATCACCAAGAGAGACTCGCCATGACCAGACACATCCCCCTTCTGCTGCTCGTGGTCACCCTGCTCGGCAGCGCCACCCTCGGCCTGTCGCAGACTCCGGAGAACGACGTCGCCCCCGAGCCACCGAAACCGGTGCGCATCCTCAATGCCCACCTTGGCGAGCTGCCGGGGCTGATCAATGCCGACAAGACAGGCCCCTTTGTCGACCTGGTGCACGCCATCGATGACCTCTACCCCGATGTAACCATCAAGATCACCATCTACCCCATCGCTCGTGCCATGGCTGGGGTGATCTCCGGCAAGGCTGATCTGGGGCTGCCCGCCATCCGCAACCTCAAGGATATCGATATGCTGGCTTATCGTTTCAGTACCCGCAGTTTTGGCAAGGTTGCCCATGTGATTTACAGCAATACCGCCTATCCGGTCACCACGGATATGGCCTACGGCATAGTGCCCACCAAACGGGATCTGCTGATCGAGGCCGTACCCGACTATATGCCCTTCCCGGTGCAGCGCTCGATGAGTATCGAGCAGTCACTGCGCAAGCTCTCACGCGGCCGTATCGACGCCTTTGTCTGGGCACAAGAGGAGGCCGACCTGATGCTCAAGCAGCTGGGGCTGACCAATATCAGGCGAGAATTTTTCGGGGATTTCGAGGATGTCTTTATCATCCAGAAAGGGGCTGCTGGTGATGAGATGGACGAATTTCTCCAGCAAGCCATTGATCAGCTGGCCGCCACCGGCAAACTGGCCGAGATCTACGAGAAGATCCACCGCCCCTATGTGGAGTGGCAACCCTCCCCTGCCGCCAAGGTCGAACCGGCAACCACCCCGCCCGCTACGCCCTGAACGGACAATTCCCGCATAAAAAATCCCGCCGAAGCGGGATTTTTTATGGCTTGCAGCCTTACAGCACGGCCAGCGCCGCAGCGTAGTTCGGCTCGTCGGCCACTTCGGCGACCAGCTCGCTGTGCAGCACCTTGTTGTCACCATCCAGCACCACGATGGCGCGAGCGGTCAGACCGACCAGCGGACCGGAAGAGAAGGCAACGCCGTAATCTTCCATGAAGGCCGCACCGCGCAGGGTGGAGAGGGTCACTACCTTGTCCAGACCTTCGGCGCCGCAGAAGCGGGACTGGGCGAACGGCAGATCGGCGGAGATGCACAGCACGACTGTGTTCTCCAGCGCGCTGGCCTGCTCGTTGAACTTGCGCACAGAGGTCGCGCAGGTCGGGGTATCGACGCTCGGGAAGATGTTCAGGATTTTGCGCTGACCGGCAAAGCTTGCCAGGGTCACGTCGGAGAGATCCTTGGCCACCAGGGAGAAGGGCTTGGCTTGCTCACCGGCGACCGGGAAGTGACCAGCGACGGAAACCGGGTTGCCTTGCAGAGTGACTGAGTTGCTCATGTGTTATGTCCTTTATTGGTGTAGTAAAAATCCGGGTGATCAGTATAGGGGCGGCGAGACCAGACAAACACCCGCGAAGACAAGGGATATAAAGGGGTTGACCTTGGACTTAACACCAAGGTTTAGACTCCTCCTCGGTAATCAGGGATCTCGCAGGGGCGGGATCCATCAAGAGGGACTCATCATGAGCAAATCCTGCTGCAATCATCAGCACGCCGCCCCCATCAAGGCCGTCAGCAAGGCGGCCTCCGGCCAGAGTGAGCATCACCACGATAGCCACTGCTGCGACAACACCACGCCCGTCAGTTGCTGTTCAACCCCGACGCCTTATGAGCACGCATCCCGTGACGGCAATGAATCACCTGGGGATGAAGAGCCTCCCCGAGGAAGCTGTCACGATCAAGCGTGCTGCAGCGCCCCCTTATCGCCAGCTCATGAGCATGAGCATGAGCATGGGCACGATATGCCCCCTGCCGACCCGCTGGTTGCGCCGGAGCAAGGCAACAGTCGCCATAGCTGGCAGGTGTTGGGGATGGATTGCCCCAGTTGCGCCCGCAAGATCGAGACCGCCGTCAGCCGGGTGAGCGGCGTGCAGCAGGCCCGCGTGCTGTTTGCCACCGAGAAGCTGGTGGTGGATCTGGCCCCCGGCCTCTCCCCCGATCCCGTCACCGCCGCCGTGCTGGCCGCCGGTTTCCAGCTCAAGGAGGAAAGCGCTGACAAGCAGGCCGCTGGCCGCAAGCAAGCTTCACAACAGCCCCGGCAGGGCAATCTATTCGGTAACTTTTTGGGCAAATATTGGCAGCCCCTGTCACTGGCCGGCCTGATGCTGGTCGCCGCCCTGTTGCCGAAAGAGCTCGGTCAGCCGCTCTTTACCCTAGCGACCCTCTGGGGGCTGTGGCCTATCTCCCGCAAGGCGTGGGCGCTGACCAAAAGCGGCTCCCCCTTCGCCATCGAGACGCTGATGACAGTCGCCGCCGTGGGCGCCCTGTTCCTCGGCGAAACCGCCGAAGCGGCCATGGTGCTGCTGCTCTTTATGCTGGGTGAGCATCTCGAGGCCTACGCCGCCGGACGCGCCCGGGCCGGAGTGACCGCCCTGATGGCGCTGGTGCCTGACAAGGCGCTGCGCATCCGTACCACTGCCGAGGGCGAGGTGCGGGAAGAGGTCGCCGCCGATCAGCTGCGTCCCGGTGATATCATCGAAATCGCCCCGGGTGCCCGCTTGGCAGCCGATGCCCGTCTGCTCGATGAGCTCGGTGCGTTTGACGAGAGCGCCCTGACCGGTGAGTCTATTCCGGTAGAGCGCCGCCATGGTGACAAGGTGCCGGCCGGCAGTCTGGCTGCCGATCGAGTGCTGCGCCTTGAAGTCGTCTCCGAGCCAGGCAACAACGCCATCGACCGCATTCTGCACCTCATCGAGGAGGCCGAGGGCCAGCGCGCCCCCATCGAGCGCTTTATCGACCGCTTCAGCCGCTGGTACACCCCGGCCATGATGCTGATCGCTATGCTGGTCGTCATTATTCCACCGCTCGCCTTCGGCCAGAGCTGGGACGAGTGGATCTATCGCGGACTGGCGCTGCTGCTGATCGGCTGCCCCTGCGCGCTGGTCATCTCCACCCCGGCAGCGGTTACCTCGGCGCTGGCTGCGGCAACCCGTCAGGGGGCCCTGATCAAGGGGGGGGCCGCGCTGGAGCGATTGGCCCATATCGATACCGTCGCCTTTGACAAGACCGGCACCCTGACCCTGGGCAAGCCGCAGCTGACCGAGCTGGTGAGCCTCAATGGCCAGCCGGAGGACGAGTTGCTGGCACTGGCGGCTGCCATCGAGCAGGGCTCCCACCACCCGCTGGCCCGCGCCGTGGTCGCCAACGCGACCGAACAGGGGATGACGCTGGCGGAGGCTCGCGACCTGCGAGCCCTGCCGGGCATGGGCGTTGAGGGGCGCATCAACGGCGAACTGTGGCAACTGCTGGCACCGAGCCGGGTGGCGACCCTGAATGTGGAACAGCAGACCCGGATTGCTTCGCTGGAGCGGCAGGGCAAGACCGTTGTGGTGCTCTGCCAGAGCAGCGATGCTCAGGCGTTGCCGGTTGCCCTGCTGGCCCTGCGGGATCAGATCCGGCCGGAAGCCGCCACCGCGCTGCAAGAACTCCATCAGCTCGGGCTCAACAGCATCATGCTGACCGGGGATAACACCAACGCTGCCGAGGCGATCGCCACCGAGCTGGGCATGGGCTGGCGCGCCGGTCTGCTGCCGGAGAACAAGGTAGAAGAGATCGCCAAGCTGGCCAGCACCCGGAAGGTTGCCATGATCGGCGATGGCATCAACGATGCCCCGGCCATGAAGCGGGCCAGTATCGGCATCGCCATGGGTGGCGGCACCGACGTGGCACTGGAGACCGCCGATGCGGCGCTGACTCACAACCAGCTCGGCGGTATTGCCGCGATGATCCGGCTGTCGCGGGCGGCACTGGCCAATATTCACCAGAATATCGCGCTGGCGCTGGGGCTGAAGGCCATCTTTCTGGTCACCAGCCTGCTCGGCATCACCGGCCTGTGGATTGCGGTGCTGGCCGATACCGGCGCCACCGCACTGGTGACCGCCAACGCCCTGCGGCTGCTGCGCAAGCGCTAATCCCGCACCATCAAAACCGTGAAATAACAACCGCCGCCCCAACCGGGGCGGCTTTTCTTTTTCCTCTCATTTCTCTCACGGCACCCCGTAAAAGAAAAAGCGCGCCTGCCGGTCGGCAGTCGCGCTTTGCTTACTCTCTCGGAGTTATCCCACCCTTGGCAAGGTGGAATTCAACCCGGGGGCGCCGAGCCATCCCCCGGACTCAATGGCTTGCTTACTTGACGCTGCACTCCTGAATGACGGCAGTACCCGCCTTGACGCCAGCCGGGTCAACCTTCACCAGCACACTCCACAGCCCCTGCGGCAGGGTGATGCTGTTATTGGCACTGCCCCCCTTGGAGAAGGCGAACGAATAGCCGGTTTCAGCGTTCACCGCGCCGCCACCGTTGAGCAGGTACTCCTTGCTCCAGTCCTCGTTGGCGACCTTGAACTCGGTGCTGCCGGCATAGTTGAACGCCGCCTGATAGATGGCGAGATCGCCATCCATCCCCTTGTAGCTCAGCTGGTACTGAGGTTGGGCTCCCCAGCCGGAGAGCTCACCCTTGACGAACAGGTTGTAGCCGAGCGGATTGCCCGCCACAGTCTCCAGCACCTTGCAGCTCTGCACCGGCTCGGTGAAGCTGACGCTCAGGGTCGGTTTGTCCTTGTTCATGGCGGTAAAGACAAACTTGTAGCTGCCCGCCTTGGCCAGATCGACACCAATATTGCCGGTTTCTCCCCCCTTGCAAAGGGTCAGCGGGGTGCCGACCACCAGCTTGTCACCAGCGTTGCAGCTGCCGTAGTTGACCGGCCCCCAGCTGGCGTCAGCGATCTTGACGTTGGTGGTACCCAGCTTGTCGGTGCTCACCTCGGTAGTGAACTCGTACATAAAGTTGCCGCTGAAGGTCATCTGGTTGGTGTTGCCCCACTCATCGAGGAACCCCTTCAGATAAACATCGGTGTTGCCAAACGGTGGCAGGGTGCTCAGGTCGGTCTTCTTGCTGACCGGCAGGCCCGCGCCCTGTGCACCAGACTGCGGCTTGACGAACACGGCGGCAGACCAGGCCCCCAGCGTCAGCTGGCCGTTATCATAGGCGGCGCCGCTGGCGATGCTGTCGACTGCGCGATGCTTGCTGCTAAGCACCATACCGCTCAGATCGATCGGCTGATCGTTGCCGTCACGGAAGTCGCCGATGCTCTGGCTCTGGTTGCTGGCGTTGATCATCACCACCAGACCGTCGATGGCGGGATCCAGATCCGCCCCGGCACTGACGCCATCATCCACCGTCATGACGATAAGGCCGGGCACCTGATCCGGGCCGGTATTGCGGAAGTCGACCCGCTTGATCACCTCGGCGCCGCTGCCCAGACGCAGCAGGCGGGATGAGTTGCGCAGCTCCGCCAGCTCCTGATAGAAGCTCACCATCTGCGCCATCTCGGCCGAGCCCGGCTTGGCATGCTTGCCGAGCACCTGCTCGATCAGCGGATAGTTGTCGCCATCCTTGTCCTTGCGCGGCAACCCCTTGTCGAAGTTGTTGTCGCCCAGGGTGTAGTCGACCTTGTTGTACCAATCGCCCGAGTCATAGCTGTCCCTCTCCATGGATTTGGAACGCAGCAGCTCGACACCGGCGTGGGTGAAGGGAATGCCCTGACCCAGCATGGCTGTCGCCAGCGATACCCCCTGCATCCGCACCAGATCGGCTCCGGCAGGCGCCTTGTAGATCAGGTTGTCGAACAGGGTCTGGTTGTCGTGCTTGTCGACATAGTTCTGCACTTCCACCGGATCCTGGGCATAACCGGCAGGCTGACCGTTGTAGTCGATCTCGGCGCCTTTCTTCGGCATGCCATCCTTGTCGGTCAGCACGAACTCCTTGAGGTTGCCCGCCATGCCGAGCCGCACCAGATCGGACTGGTGCAAGGCCGTAGCCAGATCCACCTTGCTCATTTCGTTAGGATCGACGAAGGCACCGTTGCCAAAGCCCTGGGTCTTGCGAATGGTATCGCCACCGTCGAACGGACTGCCGCCGCGCACTGCATCGCGCAAGCGGTCAGAGAAGGAGCCGATACCGGTACCGCCCAGATGCTTCTGGGTCGCCTGCACGAAACGCTTGTCATCCTGCACTTCGCCGAAGTTCCACCCCTCGCCGTAGAAGTACATCTCGGGATTGACCTTCTTCACCGCGGCCAGCGCCTGCACCATCTGATCTTTCGGATGGTGGCCCATCAGGTCGAAGCGGAAGGCGTCGATCTTGTAGTCGCGCGCCCAGGTGACCAGAGAGTCATCCATCAGCTTGGCGAACATGGCGTGTTCCGGCGCCGTGTTGGAGCAGCAGGTGGAGTTCTCCACCGAGCCGGTCTCCGGATTGAGGCGCTGATAGTACCAGGGCACGATCTTGTCGAGCACCGACTTGGGACCGAGCCCGGATTCGTTGGTGTGGTTGTAGACCACATCCATCACCACGTTCATGCCGATGTTCTGCTTGATGGCCTTGACCATCTCGCGGAACTCCAGAATACGTTTGGTGCCCTCGGCGTTGGTGGCGTAGGAGCCTTCCGGCGTGGTGTAGTGGTAGGGATCATAACCCCAGTTGAAGGAGTCGACGCCGCGCAGATAGCCGGAGAGCTCCTGCACCTGCGGATTATCCTTGCTGTCGCCCCCTTGCAGGTCGGCCAGCACATCCCCCACGGTCTGACCGCCACCGCAATAGCCACCAAATTTGGATGTTTTCACATCCGGATTGACCTGACAGAGCTTGCTGAAGTCATCGCCGAGATTGGCCACCTTGGCCGGATCCTCATTGACGGTGGCGATATCGAACACCGGCAGCAGGTGCAGGTGGCTGACGCCGCTTTTTGCCAGCGCTTTCAGATGGTTGACCGGTACAGAGTCGGGCTGGGTCAGGCCGACAAACTTGCCGCGCTTCTCTTCATCGGTGGAGGCATCGTTGCCGGTCAGGTCACGAACATGGGCCTCATAAATAGTGATGTCGGCGGGGTTCTGCTGGCTGTGGGGCGCCTTGAGGCTGTCCCATCCTTCCGGTTTCAGGGCCGGATCGTCGAGATCCACTACCTGACTGAACTCGGAGTTCATCGCCAGACTCAGGGAGTAGGGATCGGTCACCTCGTAGCGCTCGACCTTGCGGCTAAGCGGGTGGTAGACCTCCATGTCGTAGCGGTAGAACTGGCCGATCAGCTCGCTGCCCCCTTCGTAACTCCAGCTGCCGCTGGCGCTGTCGAAGGTCATCGCCACTTCACCACTCTTCTGGTGGCTGGCGTTGTAGAGGGCCAACTTGACCGACTTGGCGGTCGGCGCCCAGAGGCGGAAGGTCACCCGGTTTCCCTCTACCACTGCGCCATAGCTGAGCTTGGTCGCCTCGGGAGCATAGAGCGCATCGAGGGCGCCGGCGCTCTGCACCAGGGTGGCTCCTTGCAGGATACCGTCGGCATCGGTGCCGATAGCCACCAGTTCCCCCTTGAGCAGGGGCTTGAGATCTTTCCCGGCAGGCAGGGTAAAGGCGGCGGCATCCTTGAGATGCGGATATTTGGCCTGCTGCTCGGCAGTCAGGCCGGTCGCGGTCAAGCTGATATAGGGGAAATCGAACACCCCATCGGCATTGGCCTTGATGGTGCCCGAGTCGCTGTAATAGAGGCGAACGTGGGGCTTGTCCTTGCCCCCTTGCCAAATCAGGGTATTGCCATCGATAAGATGAGCGCTGGCCCCCGCCACGCCAAAGGCGGCGGTAAAGGCTTCGGCACGGCTGCCAAACAGATCTTTCTTGCCCGCGACGATAGCCACGGTGCGATCCGGGTGCTCACTGAAGATCACCTTCATATCGCTGCCGGTCAGGTTGGCCAGATCGCCGTTGCGAGCGATAAAGTTGATGCACCCTTCCACATTTTTGAGCGGAACAACCCAGGCCGGACCAAAGCTGTCGGCGGTGGCTGGTGTCTTGCTCTTGTCATCCCAACCGGTATTCAGGCCACTATCAGCCGTTGCCTGGCAGGCGTCGTTATTCCAAAGGTGCAGGCTGTGGCTGTCAAACGGTGCCTTGGCTCCTTTGGCTGCCGACTGGGTATCCACCAGCGCAATGACCACCTGATTTTCGCCGGCAACCAGCAACTCTTTCGGGGGATCCATCTTGGGCAGACGGGCGACAGGCCCATCGGTGACTTCAGGTGTAGGCGGTGTAGGGGGGACGGGGTTCACACCGGAGGCATCAGAGCTGTTGTCATTACAGCCAGACAAAAGCGCGAGCAGTGAGGCTGTTACCAGCGCCACTTTGGTCTTTTTCATATCCATATTTTTATAATTCCCGCTGTAGTTAGTCTCGATAGTCGAGCACCCGGTCATTGCCAGGCGGTGCCATATTAATCAGCGGCAATCGATTCAAATGTGAGCGGAAAGGCAAAAAAACCATCCAGTTTCAACAAGATAACGTTTTCAGACTGAAACTTCGATCCGGCTCACAGACCTCGCGGCCATTTGGCCTCATATCTGGAAAACGGCAGTCACGGGGTCAGAAAAGCAATGTCTGATCAAGTGGATAGACAAGGAGTAAGCAATGAAACGGATTGAAGAGCAGGCAAGACGACTCGATCAGGAATATCAGGCGATCGGGCAGCTGTTCGACCAGTTTTGCCAGCAGGCTGGCACCCTGGCCGAGCAGTATCACTTCTTCAACTGGCCCGATTATGAAGACTCGCCCCCGCTGAGCCGCGCCTTCACCCTGCTGGGGGAACCCCGCGAGCTGCGGCTGCGCTGTCAGCCCGGTGAGCGCTCCGCCCTCCATGGCCTGATCCAGGTGGTCTCGGAGGATGGCACCATAGATGCCAGCCTCGGGTTTCGCGCCGATGGTCAGCTGCTGCTGGAGTCCGGCAAGCTGCTGGACAACCCGCCACAACTGCTGCTCAAGTTGCTGCTCGGTGCTGTGTGGCAACACAAGCCCCAGGATGAGATCTCCGGGCAACCGCACTGACATCAGAGTGCCAACGGCACTGAAACCAAGGGGGCCAACGGCCCCCACTATTTATCCTGTTCGCTGGTGATTTCGATGGTCACATGCACCAGCTCTTCATGGATCGCCAGCCGCTCGCGGATCTGCTGCGCCGGTAGCGGATTGACCATCAGCAGAGAGAGCACGCAGGCATACTGCTGCTGCCCTACCCGCCAGACGTGCAGATCGCGGATCTCGGTCTGTGGCAGTTCGGCGATGACCTCGCGGATCTCCACCACCAGCGGGGTATCCATCTCGGCATCCAGCAGCACCCGACCGGAGTCGCGCAACAGGCCCCAGGCCCATACCGCGACCAGTCCGGCACCCACTATGCCCATCAGCGGATCCAGCCAGTCAGCCCCCCACAACATACCTCCAGTCAGCGCCAGAATCGCCAGCACGGAAGTGGCCGCATCCGCCAGCACGTGGATATAGGCGGCGCGCAGATTGAGGTCCTGATGGCCGTGATGATCGTGTGAGTGATCGTGGTCGTGATGCTCATGATGGTGGTCATGCCCATGGCCGTGGTGATGGTGGCCGTGATCATCCTTGAGCAGCCAGGCACAGGCGAGGTTTACCAGCAGCCCCACCAGCGCGATAGCGATCGCCTGTTGATAGTGGATCGGGCTGGGATCGAGCAGCCGGAACACCGACTCGAACAGCATCAACCCGGCCACTCCCACCAGCAACAGGGCGCTGGTGAAGCCACCCAGCACCTCGATCTTCCAGGTGCCGAAGCTGAATCTGTGGTCACGGGCGAAATGGCGGGCAGCGCGGTAAGCCAGCACCGAGAGGCCGAGCGCCAGTGCGTGGGAGCTCATGTGCCAGCCATCGGCCAGCAGCGCCATGGAGTTGTAGAACCAGCCGCCGCCAATCTCCGCCACCATCATGATGACGGTCAACAATACGGCCCAGCGGGTCTTCTGTTCGGCCAGCGGATTGCCCTCGTGGATGACGGGTTGATGGCAGTGAGATTGAGCAAGGGATGACATGGATTTCTCCTGAGAGCGATGATGCAATATACTATACCCCAGTATAGTTTTATTGTTCGAGAGGATCCGTCATGTCCCACACTATTCACGACAAAAAGAAGTTGCTGGCACGGGTGCGCCGCATCAAGGGACAGGCCGGTGCGCTGGAGAGCGCGCTGGAGCAGGAGAGCGACTGCACCGCTATTTTGCAGCAGATCGCCGCCATCCGCGGCGCCGTCAACGGACTGATGCTGGAGGTGCTGGAAGGACATATGCGCGAGCATCTCGGTGCCCCCGATGCCACCCCGGCCGAGCGGCTGGAGGATCTGGATCAGGTGGTCAGCGTCCTGCGATCCTATTTGAAGTAAGCAGGATCGCGGCATCATCTCTTCAGGCTCGACCAGCGTCGGGCTTGAGCCACCGCCAGCTTTGCGCCATGATGTCCAGCCCGGCTGACCGCCGGTTTTACTGGACAGTCAATTTCAAGGATCCCCCATGTTTGAACACGTCGATGCCTATGCTGGCGACCCCATCCTGACGCTAGTCGAGACCTTCCACAAAGACACCCGCGAGCAGAAGGTGAACCTGGGGATCGGCCTCTATTACGACGAGCAGGGACGCATTCCGCTGCTGCCGTCGGTGCAGCAGGCCGAAGCCCAGCGCGCCGCCGCCCCTGCCCCGCGCCCCTACCAGCCGATGGAAGGCGCCGCCAACTACCGCACCGCAGTGCAACACCTGCTGTTTGGTGCCGACCATGAAGCGGTCAAGGCGGGACGTATCGCCACTATCCAGACCATCGGTGGCTCCGGCGCGCTGAAGATCGGGGCCGATCTGCTCAAGCGCTACTTCCCGACCTCCGAGGTGTGGGTCAGCAACCCGACTTGGGACAACCACAAGGCGATGTTCGAGGGGGCCGGCATTAAGGTGCATGACTACCCCTACTACGATGCGGCCACTGGCGGCGTGCAGTTTGACGCCATGATCGACTGCCTGAGCAGCCTGCCGGCGAAGAGCATCGTGCTGCTGCACCCCTGCTGCCACAACCCGACCGGGGTGGATCTCTCCCGCGCCCAGTGGGATCGGGTGATCGCGCTGGTGGTCGAGAAGAACCTGATCCCCTTTATGGACATCGCCTATCAGGGCTTCGGTGACGGGCTGGAAGAGGATGCCTACGCCATCCGCGCCATGGTGGCCGCCGGTGTCAGCTTCTTCGTCAGCAACTCGTTTTCCAAGAACCTCTCCTTCTACGGCGAGCGCTGCGGCGGCCTGTCGGTCATCTGCAAGGATGCCGAAGAGGCGAGCCGGGTACTGGGTCAGATGAAGGCCACCGTGCGTCGCAACTACTCCAGCCCTCCCACTCACGGTGGCCAAATCACCGCGGCGGTGATGAGCCAGCCCGAGCTGCACGCCATGTGGGTCGATGAAGTGACCGAGATGCGCACCCGCATCAAGGCGATGCGCCAGAAGTTGTTCGAGGTGTTGAGCGCCAAAGTGCCAGGCCGAGATTTCAGCTACTTCATCAACCAGCGCGGCATGTTCAGCTACACCGGCTTCACCCCGGAGCAGGTAGAGCGCCTGCGCGAGGAGTTCGCCGTCTATCTGGTGCGCTCCGGCCGCATGTGCGTGGCGGGCCTCAACAGCCGCAACGTCGACTATGTGGCTGACGCCATGGCGGCGGTGCTCAAGGGCTAATCCGCATCAGCCCCGCTTTGGCGGGGCTTTTTGTCTGTTGCGTTCGCGGTCACCTCTTGAGGAGTCTGCTCCCCCTGCTGTGAGAGAATGCCAGCAGGTCACGTTGAATCTTTCTGATTCCAAGCCTGTTTATCTTCATCAATTTCAGGAGCCACTATGGATCTGATCGCTCTCTCTCGGCTGGGAGGTCGCCATCTGGTCACCCTGCACCTGTTGCTCGACAACCAGAGCGTCACCCGCACCGCCGAGCGACTCTGCACCACCCCTTCCACCGTCAGCAAAACCCTCAACCAACTGCGGGATCTGCTGGGGGATCAACTGCTCTACCGCCAGGGCAACCAGCTGCTGCTCACCCCCATGGCCGAGCGACTGGCTCCCACCCTGCATCGACTACTGGGGGAGCTGAACGGCCTCACTCGCCAGAACACCTTCAACCCCCAACAGTGGCAGGGCAGCTTGCGGCTGGGATTGCGCGAGAGCGTGATGACCTGGCCGGTGGGCCCCATTCTGGGTCAGCTGATGCAGGAGGTACCGGGCATGGTGCCGGAGATCTGGAACAAGGATGAGCAGGGGCTGGAGGCGCTGGCAGCGGGTAAACTCGACTTCGTGATCCTGCCCCATGACCAGAGCCAGCCATTGCCACGCCAGCCCGGGCTGGTGTGGGAGACCCTGCGGGAAGAAAAACTGGTCTGCCTGCTGCGCAAAGACCATCCCGCGCTGGCCAAGCCCTGGGATCTCGATGCCTACCTGAGCTGGCGCCATATCGCCATCCGGGATCAGGAGCTGGCCAACCCCTTCTTCGAGCAGAGCCTGGCCCAGCAGCAGGTGCGTCGCCAGATTGGCGCCACCCTGCCCGATTTTGCCAGCGCGGCGGCCCTGCTGCCCCAGACTGATCTGATCCTCACCGCCATCGGTGGCTGGGCGGCCTGCATGGCCAGTCAGCCGGATCTGATGATGCGTCCGGCACCGTTCGATTACGGCAAGGTGAGTCACAGTCTGGTCTGGTATGGCCCGGCCGGTGATGGCTCGGCCCGTCACTGGTTCCGCCAGCGGATCCTGCAACTGGGTCGCGAATTGATTGAGCCCTGAGCCGGGCGACAGCGAGAAGAGGTTGATGTTTCGCCGCGGCGAAACATCAACGGCAAGCAGGGACTAGGGACGTTTGGTATAGATGGGGCTGGGGAAGGAGGCGACGTTGCTGCCCAGATCCGTGATGCGGGCAGCCCCCTGCTTTTTCACCTGATCGATGCGCAGCACCTGATGCATGGGAATAAGAGTCTGGCGCACATCGGCAAATTCGCTCTTGAGCTTCTCGTGACTGGGATCGACGATAAGCGCCGTGTGGTTGTCCCAGACAAAGTCGGCAATCTCGATAAAACCGAACAGCTGGCCCTGATTGACTTCGCGCACATACACTTCGTAGCGCTCGCTGTGGCAAATAAACTGAACCCGATATAACGCCTTGCTTTCACTCATGATTATCTGTCATTGAGGGGTAAGAAGATGGCCATTATTCTAGCCGCCGTTCTCGCCCCCTCCAATAGACAGAAATCACAGTTGCGGCCTTTCCATGCCGCACCTCACGCCATGACGGTCACCGGATGACGCAGCCACTCAGCCCATCAAGGCAGGCAGTGAGACCGGCCCCAATCCCGCTGCACGCAAACGGCTGGCCAGCTGTTCCAGCTCGGTTTGGTGAGCCTCTGGCCATTGCGCCGCCTCCCCCCGCACCCCGTGGTGGCGAAAGCCGTTGAGGCGAATGGGCACAGGCCCAAGCTGCTGCAAGAAGGCGGCAAGATCTGCGCCAAGCTCACCATTCGCATCCAGAAAATCGCTCCTGCCCGGCACATGGAGCAGCCGCAGTTCGGTCAGCTTGCCGTGGCGTGCCAGCAGTTGCAGCGATGCCAGCACCCGCTCGCGACCATAGCCGGTCAAGGAGTGATGCACCGAGTCACGCCACCCCTTGAGATCGAGCATGGCGCCGTCGAGCACCGGCAATAGCCGCTGCCAACCGGTTTCGGCCAGCGAACCGTTGCTGTCGAGCAGGCAAGTGAGATGGGCCAGATCCGGCGCGCCCTTGATGGCGGTAAAGAGCGCAACCACGAAGGGGAGCCGGGTGGTCGCCTCGCCGCCGGAGACGGTAATCCCGCTCAGCAGTGGGCCGTAGCGGCGCAGCAGGGCCAACACGTCGTCCACCGTCATGGTAGCGGTCTTGGGATTGGCACTGCGCGGGCAGACATCCAGACAGGCGTCGCAGTCGGTACAGAGCGTTGCCTGCCAATGAACCTTGCCCTCGCTCATGGATAGGGCGCCGCTCGGGCAGACCGCAAGGCAGTCACCGCAATCGTCACACAGCCCTATGGTGTGGGGATTGTGGCAGCCGGGGCAGCGAAAGTTGCACCCTTGCAGAAACAGCACCAGCCGGTTGCCCGGCCCGTCGACACAGGAAAAGGGCAGCACCCTGCTTACCAGGGCGCTGCGTGTTGGCAAAACATCAGCCATCGGTGCGAACTCAATACTCGCCGATAGTCGATTCGTGGGCGACTACTCGCGGTGCCCGCTGCCGGATGGCGGTCACTTCACTCGCCTCAGCACCGAGACAGGTGGTCTGCAACCGCGAACCTTCTTCTGCGAAGCGGGCCACGTCGCTCTTGCGGATCATGTAGCCGGTCACCCGCACCAGATCGCTGTCGGCCACGTTGGCGGTGAACTCGCGCATGCCGATGGCGAGCGCTCCCTTGCAGAGCTGCAACAGCGCCTGCGGGTTCTGGCGGATGGTGGGATCCAGCGTGAGGATCTCGCTGATCCCCGAATGGTAATAAGTGTGGTGCGGTGCCAGCGCCAGCACATGGCTGGCGGGATCCGGCTCATGACCGTAAGGGATGCGCACCCCGGGGGTGACAGCCACATCGATGCTGAGGCCACCCTGCGAGTGCAACAGCGCACGGCCACCCCAGGCATGGGTCTGCGGCGTCGCAGTGACATATTCCGAGAGTTGGGCCGAGATGCGATAGCCAAGCTGGTTCGCCTCCTCGCCATGGCCATAGCGATCCGGCAGATTCTCTTTATCCATCAGGATATTGACCGCTTCCGCCATGCCGTAGATGCCGAACATGGGGACAAAGCGATCCTCATCCAACAGCCCCTCTTTCACCAGGAAGCTGTCGAAGAAACCGGACTCCTCGTGGAGGAATGCGGCCCGCGCTTCGATCAGCTGAGAGGCCAAGCGGCAGTAGTGTGGCAGCAGGCAGCCGAGGAAGTCATCGATCCCCTGACACTGCTCGGCGACCCGCTTAAGGGAGATGCGCACCAAGGTATTGGCGCCACCGGCCTGCGGCAGGGCGTTGTAGCAGCTGACGATGCCAAAACCACGAGCGTCGAAGGTGTCGCGGTGGATCGGGTAGTTGGCGATGTGCGGCTTGCTGCACTCGGCGATGTTCTTCACCGCCTGCAGCAGCAGATCGTCCGGGGTCTGCTCCGGATCGTGGAAGAAGGTGAGGTTCGGCGCCACCTGCTTGAGCTCGTTGTCGATACGCAGGATCAGGCGGCAGATGCGGTTGTCATCCGGCCCGATGTTGACGTGCATGAAGGCGTCCGGCAGCACCCGATCCAGATAGACCCAGAACCCCTTCAGCTTGCGATAGAGGGTCTCGTCATCCAGTTCGCCGACGAACGGCAACAGCAGATGGTCGAGCCGCCCCAGCCAGACCGGCATGCCGGTGACTGAGGGGACATGGTGATAGAGGATGCGCAGGGCGTTGAGCGCCTCGTCGAAATCCTGCGGCGCCGCCAGCTCCAGCCAGGCAGAGCCCTGAGTCAGAAATTTTTCATAGTCCGGCAGCACATAACGCGGCTTGTAGGGGGCGTGCCCTTCGAACATGTCGCAGATAAATCCCTGCTCCATCGCCTCGGCGACTGCGGCAGGCAGGTCGGGGTAGGGCAACGCATTCTCGGCGGCCAGCGCCAGTGCGTGGCTCTTCTGGGCGGCGGAGAGATGGGGATCGCGCACGATACGCTGACAGGTTTCGATCAAAGACATGGGACACTCCTTCACGGATAGAGCCCATATCCTCACCATTTGCAGGCTTTTTTTGAAGTGACATTCACAACAATACGAATGTCTCAAAAAGACATCCGTGAGAGAGGATCACACCCCAAACAGAACGGGGGCCTTGTCTACCGACAAGGCCCCCGTTGTACGGATCAGGGCTCGATGACGATGGGCGTACCCGGGTCAATAGCGTCCCACACTTCATCCAGCTCGTGATTGAGCATGGCAATGCAGCCGTTGGTCCAGTTGGAAGGCTGAACCCTGCGGTTGCCAATGCTGTTGCGCTGGCCGTGGATCATGATCATGCCACCCGGACGAACACCCAGCTCATTGGCGCGCTTGATGTCATCCAGGTTCGGATAGTTGATATGGATGGCTTTGTAGTAGCCGGAATTGGTCTTCTTGTAGTCGAGGGTGTAGCGCCCTTCCGGCGTACGCTGATCCCCTTCCTGCTGCTTGTGCCCCTTGGGCGCCGGGCCCAGAGCAATCCAGTAGCGCTTCAGTTCTTTGCCATCCTTCATCAGGGTCAGGCTATAGGTCGACTTCTTGACCACCACCAAATCGGCTTTTTCGGTCAAGGCAAAACTCAATGCGGGCCAAAGCCCCAACAAACACAGTAATACGGCTCTCATTCCATCCCTCGACAAGCCTCTGGTGCGGGCTTTTCTTGTTGCCAGATCATCTGAACGATGCCCGCCGAGCGGCGAGCGAGCGCCATGATATTGGATCGCCATCAATACTCAATATGCCCGGCAAAACATATCTTGCCGCAGCCAGGCCATCTTCCTTGAACGCTGTCATTTTGCATTGGCAATTAATAGTTAAAACAACAAGATACAAAAAATTATCGCGCTGGCACCCGGGGCAATGATCGGCGAAGATAACACTCCACTCCCCGACAGGATCATGCCATGCGCTCTTCGTGCCGCCTCGCCACCCTGCTGTTCTCGCCACTCCTGCTCTGGCTGCCCGCCAGTGTCGCCGCCGATGCACTCTGGCTGCGCGAGCCCGCCCTCTCCACCGATGGCAAGCAGCTTGCTTTCACCTGGCAGGGGCGCATTTTTGTCGCCAGTGCCGAGGGTGGCCCCGCTACGGCGCTCACCGGCAGCGACTACCTGAGCCAGCGGCCAATCTGGTCGCCGGATGGCAAACAGCTCGCCTTTGCCGCCAATCTCTACGGCAACGAAGATGTGTTCGTGGTGCCTGCCAGCGGCGGCGAGATGGTGCGCCTCACTCGCGATTCGCGCACCGATCTGCCGCAAGCCTTCAGCGCCGATGGCAAACGGCTGTTGCTGAGCAGCCAGCGCCTGGGGGCACCCGCTGCCGACCATTTTGTCGCGGAAGGCTACCAATGGGGCGAGCTCTACTGGACCCCGATCACCGGCGGCACCTTGCAGGCCGACCTGCCGCTGCCTGCGACCCTCGCCCGTCCCCACGGGGAGCGGCTCGTCTACCAGATGCCCGCGGCGGATCAACCCTTTCGCAAGCATCAGCACTCGTTTGCGGTGCCCCGTCTCTGGCTGTTTGATGGCAAGCAGCACAAGCAGCTGACCGAAGATCGGGTGGCGGCCACCGATCCGGTCTGGAGCGACAAGGGAGATGCTCTCTTTTACCTGAGCGAGCGCAGCGGTGATTTCAACGTCTGGCGCCGGGATCTCGCCAGCGGCAAGGAGCAACAGCTGACCCACTATCAGGGCCATCCGGTGCGGGGGCTCAGCGCCTCTCGCAATGGCGATCTGGTCTGGTCATGGCTGGGGGAACTCTATCGCCTTGATGCCGGTAGCAGCGAGCCACGCAAGCTGACCCTCACCCCGCAAGTGGCCAGCGCGCCGGATGAGGCGAGCGAGGCCCTGACCCTGGCAGACGAAGCGCTGGTCAGCGAAGAGGCGGACGAGCTGATCCTGGTGAGCGAGGGCAACCTGTTTGCCGTCGACCCCGAGCGGGAGCGGGTGCGCCAGCTGACCCGCGATCCGAGCGAGCAGTCCAGCCCCCTCTTCGCCGAGCAGGGGCGCGCCCTCATCTATCTGTCGGAGCAGCAGGGGCACGCTGCCCTCTATCGCCTGCGCAAGGGTGATCCGGATCTGCTGTTCAGCGATCCCGGCACTCTGACCGAGAGCCTGCTGCTGGCGATTCCCGGCAAGGGGATCAGCCGTCCGGTGCTCTCCCCCGACGGCAAGCTGCTCGCCTTCGTGGTGGATGGCCAGGCCATCCACCTGCTGGATCTGGCGAGCAACAAGCAGCGGGAGCTGGTACCTGCCAGCTTCAACCCCTCGCGCCACGAGGTGCATCTCGCCTTTGCCCCCGACTCCCGCCATCTGGCGCTCACCTTCCGCCCCGATGCGGCAGAGCAGGAGATCGCGGTGATCGACACGGCCAATCCCAAGGCCAAACCGGTCAATGTCAGCCTCAACGGCTATCAGGATGGGCAACCGGGCTGGAGTCAGGATGGCGCCATCCTCTACTGGCAATCGACCCGATTTGGCGCACTGGGGCCCGATGGCGAGCCCCTTGTCACCAACCTGCTCGGCATTTACAGCAGCCGCGCCGCCAGAGCCGATGCGATTGCCGAGCTGGAGCCGCCGAAAGGGGGATACGGCTTTGAGAGCGATCGCCTCAACCATCGCGAAGCACTGCTGCTGCAACCCACCGGCACCCTGCTCGCCAGCCGCATCATCGGCGACCAGCTGATCTATCTGGTGGAGGAGATGGGGGTCAACAGCGAGAGCGAGATCAAGGGCTACAGCCAGGATCTGCGCAAGGGCAAAACCAGCGAACTGTTTGGTGAGCAGCCCGGCCCAGCGCTGGCAAGCCTCAACCAGCAGGGCACCCTGGCTACCCTGGTGCGGGATGGGGAGATCACCCGGATCCACCTCGACTCCGGCGAGGCCACCAGCGCCCCCTTCGCCTTGCAGCCCACCAGCCGCTGGCAGGCACGCATGACCGCCGCCTTCGATCAGATCGCCCGGCTCACCCGGGATGAGTTCTATCTGGACGATATGAACGGGGTGAACTGGGAGAGCTATGTCGCCGCTTACCGCCGCCTGCTGCCGGGCATCGGCAACCCGCGGGACTTTGGCAACCTGCTGGCGGAGCTGGCTGGCGAGCTCAATGTCTCCCACACCTGGGGCAGCGGCCCCGCCCCCTTCCCGCGCATGGCGGACGAGACCGCCAGCCTTGGCGGCTACTGGCAGGATGGCGAGCAAGGGGTGATGCTCACCGCCCTGCTCTCTGGCGGCCCGCTGGATCAGGAGAGCGATATCGCCCCGGGCGCCCGCCTGCTCGCCATCAATGGCATCCCGATTGCCAATCTGGCCGAGCTGGATCGAGCCCTCAACCATCAGGCTGGCGCCCGGCTTGCCCTCACCTTCCAGCAGGAGGGCAACAAGCAAACTGACGAGGTGGTGCTCACCGCCATCGACAAGCAGCAGGAGTACCAGCTGCAACAGGATCGCTGGATTGAGAAACGGCGGGAGCTGGTGGCTAGCCTGAGCAGAGGACGGGTCGGCTACGTCTATCTGCCGGCAATGAATAGCGAGGTCTACGATGCAGTGGTGGCGGATGCCCTCGGCAGGCAACGCAATCGCGAGGCGCTGATTGTCGATGTCCGCTTCAACAGCGGCGGCTATCTCGCCAATACCCTGGTGGAGTTTCTGACCGGCAGCGGCAGCACCAAGGGAATGGCCAGCAGTTGGCCCCGTCAGGGCAAGGGGGAAACCGACGCCGCCACTCGCCAGTGGACCAAGCCCTCGGTGGTGCTGGTGAACGCCGCCAGCTACTCGGAAGGCTCCGCCTTCCCCGAGTACTACCGCGCCCTCAAGGTCGGCCCCATCGTCGGCGATCCGGTGCCCGGCACCGGCACCATGGTCTATAGCCACGACTCCCGGCTGATCCCGGGCCTCTCCTACGGCATTCCGACCCTGGGGCTGCGCAAGCCGGACGGCACCTTTTACGAGAATCAGGAGCTGATCCCGGATCTGCAGGCGCCTCTCACCCCCGCCGACATGGTGGCCGGGCGGGATCCGCAACTGGAGGCCGCGGTACAGGCCGCCCTCAAGCAGCTGCCCGCCAACCCCAAATAACGGCGCCCATCGAGCTCAACGAAAGCGGAACAGCTCGCGATGCAGATGCCCGTCCGGCAACAGCCGGGTCAGGGCATCTGCCATCCCCTCCGGCCCGCAAAACCACACCTGCTCGGGCGCATCCTGCGCGATGCGGGCCAGATCCAGCCGCCCGGCCGCCTTGTCCAGATGCAGCTGATAACGCACACCGGTGCGATGACAGAGCTCGGCCAACCGTCGGTGGTAGACAGCCCCCGCCAGATCCGGCGCGCACTGGATCAGGGTGATCCCCTCGCCTCGCTCCCCACGGGCTGCCAACCCCTCCAGCCAGGCCACAAACGGCGTGATACCTATCCCGGCCCCCAGCCAGAGGGCTCTACCTCCCCCTTGCGGGGCGACAAAGGCGCCATAGGGCCCGGTCACCACCACCCCATCCCCGGCGCGCGCCTCTGCCACCAGCTGACGGGTATGATCCCCGAGCGCCCGCACCGCGATCACCAACTGGCGCCGATCCGCTGACACCCGCACTAGGGTAAAGGGGTGCGGCCCCTCCTTGGCGTCAAACTCGAAGAAGGCAAACTGGCCCGGGCGGTAATGGGCGAGCGGCCGCTCCAGCTGCATGGTCAGCTCGCAGGTCTGATCCGCCAGCGCCCGCACCGCAATGACCCGGCCCGGATGGCAATCCCGCGCCCCCACTTGTCCCAGCAGGGAGTAGAGTGCCCCGATAGCACCCAGCCCACCGATCAACCAGATCGATACCCCCATGGGAGTCATAGCTCCAATCTGAGGCAACAGGCAGAGCCCGTGTCCCCACCCCGCAAGATAGATGAGCGGCGCCAGCCGGTGGATCAGCCGAAAGCGACCATAACTCACCAGCGCCAGCAAGCTCACCACCACCAGCGCGATCAGCAGATAGAAACTCCACTCACCCAGGGTATTGCCAAGGGCATGGAGCGAGATGCCATTACCTGCACCAACCCCAGCACCGCTGGCCCCACGCCGAGCGGGACGGCTCAGCCAACCCGCCGAGACCGCCCACTTGGGCGCCTCCACCAGCAGCCAGTGGGCGGTCAGCGCCAATGCGCCACCGATGGCCGTCTGGCGGTGCAATCGCAACATCCGGTCCAGACCGCCACACCACACCTCCAGCTGCGGCAGGCGCAATGCCAGCAACAACGAAATGGCCATATAGGTCATCCCCAGCAGGCCGGTCACCAGCAACATCTCATGGCGCCAGGGCCACACCCCGTTGGCATCCCCCGCATACCCGAGCCACCAGACCCCGACCGCCAGCAGTGGCAACAGCCACCACACCCGTTTACTCGTCATAACATGCTCCCTGGTTCCATCGCGGCAGGGCCTCACCCCTGCTCATGGTTCCATTACAACCCCGTCCGGTCACAAGACTTTGCCAGAGGGGGAAGCTTGTGTGGCAATGTGTGACAAACGGCAACAGCAGAGGGGCCCGCCGGCCCCTCTGGTCACCCTTGCTCACTGGCCCTCTCTTCATGGGGAATAGCGCAAAATCCACCTCTGCCGTGATTGACGACCCGCCTGCAAAAGGAATCAAATGGGGACGACACATATCTGCGGCGGAAAACCTGCTGCCCACTCCCCCGGACGAGGAGCCTCCCCTTGCTTTCATCCACTGAACAACGCTACTGCTCAAGCTGTCAGCGCGAGACCAACCATGTCGTGGTGCTGGTCGACAAATCCTTTGACCAGCAGCTGACACCGGAGCAAAAGCGCAAGGCGTTTATCAAGGACTTCATTACCGGCTGGGCCGCCGGCCCCTTTCTGGCCAACATGGATCGCTTTGAACGCCACGCCATCTGTGAAAATTGCGGAAATAAAGTCATTGATGAATCGTGAATAATGAAAAAAAGAATGGCAGGAAGGTCGCCCCTCCTGCCAATTGCCTATTCATATCAAGCCTGCCTTCATCACATCACTTACTGCACGCAGCTCAGCGCCTCTCTGACATCTCCAGCAAAGTAGCACCGGGTAATCCACGCCTCGAAGTCGGCCAGCATGCGGGTTTCCGACTCGCTGTTGTCGGCGATAAGCTCGGCGCCGTGTACCACCCGGATATGGGCGTCGAGCGGGCTTCCCTCGCCAGCCGCGGGGCGCTGCTGGGCGGCGGCCATGCAGGCTTGCGCCTGTTGCCACGCTTCGGCGGCGCTCAGGTTGCATGCCTCGGCCAGCGGCACCGCGCTGAATCCCTCGCCGGTCAGGCTGCGCAGGGTCTCATCGTGACTCATGCCGTTGCCAGGCCCCCAGTAGTGGGCGGCCAGATCCGGCCCGATGCGCGGGTTGTCGGTAAGGTAGCCATCGCGCTTGAGGAAGTAAGCTCGGGTCTGCTCCACCGCCATCAGCGCCAGCAGGTAGCCGTGATAGGCGCAGGCCGACTCCTGATTAAGGAGATGCGGAATGGCCAGCAGCGGGCGCGGGCTCTCCACCCCGACAATCTTGCGCTCCCACTGGCGGGCCAGCGCCAGCACTGCATCGGGAGTGCGCTCAGCCTCATCCATGGCGTAAAGATCCCGCTCGAAGTAGGCCACCAGCGCGATCTGGCGTTCGTTAAAAGCGCGAAACGGCTGACGCGCTTCGATCATCTCCTTGATGAGGGCATCGGGAACAGCCTCTCCCGCCGCATTTCTGGCATAGCGTTTGAGCCAGTCGGCATCGTCCAGCAGGCTGTCGCAGAACATTGACTGGGTCTCGGCATAAGCCATGGAGGTGGGCGGGAACTCCTGTGAGAAGCAGGGCGCGTTGCCGGTGACATTGGCAAAGTGCGCGGCGTGACCCCCCTCGTGGAACAGGGTGTTGAGGCCACTCCAGCCGCTGCCCACCTGCGCCGGATCGGCCAGGCTGGTAAAGTTGACCACCGCCGGCACCCACACCCCCTGTTGGAAGAAGCTCGGCACCGGGCCGTGGCAGAAGCCGTTCTCGTATTTCCCCTCTCGTGCCAGCAAGTCCAGGGTCAGGGTCGCCCCGCGATACTGGATGCCGAGCCGGCGGAAGCTCTCGACCCAATCCCGCAGCGCCCGCGAGAAGGGCACGTAAGGATCGAGCTGGCGGGTCACGTCGCCGCTCACGCTGTAACGCAGGTTGTGAGGCAGCAGGGCCGCCTCGCCCTTGGCGGCCTTCAGCTCGGCCAGGCTCTGCTGCAACCGGGCGTCGGTGCGGGCAATGAAGTCGTCGAGGATGGCGAACAGCTGATCCGGGCTCATCTGTTCGTTCTTGCGCACCTTGTAGGCGAAGTAGTCGCGATAGCCCATGGCGCGGGCAAAGCGGTTGCGCAGCGCTACCACCTCGAGAAAACCATTGCCGACCACCCACTGCTCCAGGGTGTGGAACATGGCGAGCGCGCTCTGGCGCACCGCCTCGTTCGGGCTGGCGGCCAGCGAGGTGCTGGCGGCGGGCAGGCTGCCAGCCACCTGCTGGCCCTGCTCATCCAGCAGGGTCAGTTTCAGCCCTTTGCGGCGGGCGAACAGCTCCGCCTCGGCAGCTACCAGCTCATCCATCAGGGCAGCGGCAGCGGGATCCTCGATGACGTTGCACTCGAAGAAGGCGATCCAGCCTTGCAGACCGCGCTTGAGATCATCCTCGTCGGCCTGCGCCAACATCTCCCGCAATTCGGGCAGACGGGCCGGATTGGCACAAAAGGCCTTGTAGGCCTGCTCGGCCGCGGTGAAACCGGCCTGATCATCGCTGGTGCCCATATAGGTGGACCAGAAGAGATCCTCCTTGCGCCTGTGCACCTGCAGGTAGTCGGCGTTGAGCTGGTTGAAGTAATTCCTGGCAATGGAACTCATAAATTCCCTCTTGTTATGGGGTCACCCACAGCGGGGCCCACTCCTTTTTTTGAAGAAATGCCAAACCATTCACACTCTTTGGCAAAAATTGCGCAGGGATGCGCATCAACACGCTACCAAAAAGTGGGGGTTGCTGTCTGCTGACTATACTGATGTTAAAACGCTCATTTGAGAAAGCTCGGCAAGAGACTGAAAGTAAATGAGTTGTTAACTCTTACGAACTGGCTGCCGCGGTACAGAGCCACATAAAATCAACAGGGAAATGAGGGTTTAGTCATGTTCAAGCTCGGTGATATTACCGTGAGCCGCAAATTGATTTTGCTGCTCGCACTGGCGTTTGTCGGTTTTGTCTCGCTGCTGCTTATCTCGGCCAACGCGCTCCAGCGCAATCTGATGAGCGAGCGAGAGGCGCGGCTCAATGCGGTACTGGAGCAGGCCATGAGCCAGATCCAGTTTCTGGCCAGCACCCTGCCAGCAGAGCAGGCCCAGCAGGAAGCGCGCAAGCTGCTGACCAACACCCGCTTTGATGGCAACAACTATTTATTCGTCATCGACGAGAACCGCACCATGGTGGTTCACCCTATCCGTCCCGAACTGGTCGGCCAGAAGATGGGTGAAGGAAGTGCCGCCACCGCCGGGCAGTTCTGGTATCAGATGGTGGATATCGCCAAAGGGGGCAAACAGGGCACCCTGCAATATGTCTGGACAGGCCCATCGGGCGAAACCGCCGACAAGCTATCCATGGTCTCCGGCTATCAGCCTTGGGGCTGGATCCTCGGTTCCGGCATGCTGCTGCAAGATATTCAGCAGACCATCTGGGCCCAGTACATGAAGATGGGTACCGCCACCGCCATCGTGATCCTGCTGATGGGGCTGCTGGGCTGGCGCATCACCCACTCCATCGTCTCCCCCCTCAGCCAGATCAACCACGCCATGCAACGGGTCGCCAAGGGGGATCTGGTGGTGAGCATCCCGGTACAGGGCAAGGATGAGTTGGGAGTGGTCGCCCGCTGCACCAACCAGAGTCTCGATGCCATCCGTCACGCCCTGCTGGAGGCCAGCCAGGGGGCCCGCAACGTGGCGGATGCCGCCCTGCGCATTGCCGCCTCTGCCGAGCAGACCAATCAGGCGGTCACCAGCCAGCGGGATCAGCTGGCCCAGCTCGCGACCGCCATGAACGAGATGAGCGCCACCATCTCCGATGTGGCCGGACACGCCGAAAATACCGCGCGGGATACCCAGGAAGCGACCGGTGAAGCCGGGCTCGGCAACCGCGACGTTCACGCCAGCGTGCACGGCATCAAGGCGCTGGCCACCGAGGTGGAGCAGGCCACCCAGCAGGTCAACCAGCTTAAAGAGGGAGTGATGCAGATCAGCGAAGTGACCGCCGTCATCAGCGCCATTTCGGAGCAGACCAATCTGCTGGCCCTCAACGCCGCCATCGAAGCAGCCCGCGCCGGCGAGCAGGGCCGCGGCTTTGCCGTGGTGGCCGACGAGGTGCGCCAGCTGGCCAGCCGCACTCGCCAATCCACCGAAGAGATCCAGAGCACCATTGCCCAACTGCAGCAACGGGCCGTCACCGCCGCCAACGCCATGGATACCAGCCGCAAACTGGCAGAGAGCAGCGTCAACCAGTCCCAGCAAGCGGGGCAGGATCTCACCCTGATCGTCAACCACATCCAGCATGTAAGCGACATGGCGACCCAGATCGCCACCGCTGCCGAGCAGCAGAGCATGGTGGCCGAGGATATGAACCGCAACGTCAGCGGCATCAACGACTCGGCGCTGGAGATGTCCCAGTCCGCCTCGCAACTGGCGCAGGAGAGCGAGTTGCTGGCTGGTCTCTCCCGTAGCCTGGATGAGCGGCTTGCGGTGTTCAAACTGGGCAAAGAGTCCGCCGCGGCGCCAATGATGGCTCCCGTGTCTCCCCCATCAGGCGAGCAGCGCGCCCGTCATTGATGGCGTCAATCCGTGTCGCCTTGTCACCCGACCTGCCAGCCAAGCTGGCAGGTTTTTTTTACGTCAGCAACACGCAATCAACATGCGTCTTATCGACATATTCAACGTTAATCGGTGCCATTCACAGATAAGAGAACAATTTAAAAACAGCCAGTTAGAATGATTTTCGCGCCATTGAATGGCGCATTTAAACATTTAACTTCAAATAATTAATCAATGCGGTGCACAATGCAGACGGCCGAACATTTGGCCCATCACTAACCATCTAGTCATTTGGCAAACTGACCGAAAGGTCGGGACGCAAAGCCTCCGGTCTACAGACGTTTTGTCCAGGATAGCGGGGTTGCCACACGCAAGTGTGCATCGGGGAACTCCCCGGCCAACTGACTGCCCACATCTATCGAACAGAGGAATGTATGGCAGCAAAAATCCAACTCAATCACATCGCGGCGATGCTGGCCCTGCTGGCCAGCGGCAGCGCACTGGCCCACGGCTACATCAGCCAGCCCGAGAGTCGCAACTATCTGTGCAAAACCGGCGGCAACAGCCAGTGTGGCGGCGTGCAGTGGGAACCCCAGAGCGTGGAGGGCCCATCAGGCTTCCCGCAGAGCGGCCCGCAGGATGGTCAAATCGCCTCGGCGGGCAGCCCGCGCTGGAGCGAGCTGAACATCCAGACCAGCGACCGCTGGACCAAGCGTGAAGTACAGCCCGGCCCCTTCGCCATCAGCTGGACCTTCACTGCCAACCACGTCACCCGCAACTGGCGCTACTACCTAACCAAGCAGGACTGGAACCCCAACCAGCCGCTCACCCGCGCCTCGTTCGACCTGACCCCCTTCTGCATCATCGACGGCAACATGGTGCAGCCGCCCAAGCAGGTGACCCACAACTGTATCCTGCCGGAGCGCACCGGTTATCAGGTGATCCTCGGCGTGTGGGAAGTGGGCGACACCAGCAACAGCTTCTACAACATCATCGATGCCAAGTTCAAAGATGGTAGCCAGCCGCCGCTGGAGTGGAGCCAGGCAGGCACCATCTACCCCTCCATCGACCTCGCAGTGGGTGACAAGGCGATGACCCGGGTATTCGATGCCAACGGCGAGCGCCCCGATCTGCAGACCGTACTGACCATCACCACCGCCGAGCAGGGCCAGAAGAACAGCTGGGCCCATGCCCTCGCCAGCAAGATCAACGCCGAACAGAGCCTGATCCGCGCCGGTCAGCAAGGAGCCGATGGTCAGTTCAATCCGGTCTACGGTATGAACCCCGTCTATCTGCATCGAGACAGCAAACTGGATCGAGTCGAGATTGATATGCAACAGCTGCAGCCGCCGGTAGTGGACAGCATCAGCGTCAGCGGTCTGGCCAGCGACTATGTGCTGGACAACGGCAAGGCAACCCTCGATTTCACCGTCACCGCACAGGGCGATCTGGCCGTCACCAACACCCTCTATGACCACGGCGGCGTCGCCAAGGGTGAAAGCAGTGCCGACATCAAGGACAGCAGCCACACCTTCACCATGGCGCTGGAAGGTCTCAAGGCGGGTCACCACCAGCTGGTGATCAAGGCCACCCCGAAAGCGGGCGGCGAGACCATCCAGCAGACCATGGATCTGATGTTCAAGGAGCAGAGCAGCGGCGAATACGACTTCATCTTCCCGAACTCGCTCAAATCCTATGCCGCCGGCACCAAGGTGCAGCAGCCGAAAAATGGCAAGATCTATCAGTGCAAGCCCTTCCCCTACAGCGGCTACTGCCAGCAGTGGACCACCACTGCCACCCAGTACGAGCCGGGTTTCGGCTCCCACTGGCAAATGGCGTGGGATGAAGTGCACTAACCCACGCTTGGCCACATAAAAAAGGGCGTCCTCTCTAGCAGGGGACGCCCGGAAAAATCAAACCTTGCGGTTTGCATACCAACGGAACCAAGACCTCACTCTTCACTTACTTCACACACTCAACACACTCTTCAAACAGGATTTGTCCATTAACCCTGCCATTTTCCTCCTTCGACAATCACATCATTCGGATCGGTATCAGGGCTCAGCTTGTCACGCACATACTGGTCATAGAGTTTCAGCAGGTACTTCTCCTCCCCCAGCTTGGCGAGACGGTCGTTGACCCAGTCACGCAGCTCGATATTGCCCTTCTTCACCGCCGGGGCGATCGGGTCTTCCGAGCCCAATTTTTCGGGCAATACCCGGTAGCCCGGATTCTCCTTGGCCCAGCTGAACAGCACCAGATTGTCCTGGGCGTAGGCGTCACCGCGCCCTTGGGCCAGTGCCTGCAAAGATTCGGTGTTCTTCTCGAACTTGAGCACCTTCCAGTCCGGGTGGTTGCGGGTCAGCCAGATGTCGGCCGTGGTGCCCGTGGTGACGATCAGGGTCTTGCTGGCCAGATCGTCGAGCTGCTTGGCCGGGCTTCCTTGTGGCACCAGCACCTGCACCGCCACTCGCAGGTTAGGATTGGTGAAATCCACCACCTCGCGCCGCTCCGGGGTGACCGTCATGTTGGCGAGGATGAGATCCACCTTGTCGCTCTGCAGGAAGGGGATGCGACTGGCGGGCTCCACCGCCACGAACTCGACCTTGTTCTCGTCTCCCAGCAGGTCCTTGGCGAAACGGCGACCGAGGTCGGTGTCAAAGCCGACGTAGTTGCCTTTTTCATCGACATAGCCGAAGGGAGGCTTGTCGGTGAAGACCCCGACGATGAGCTTGTCGCGGGCCTTGATCTTGTCGAGGGAACCGTCCGCCGCATGGGCGGCGCCGCTGGCGAGTCCCAGTCCCAACAAGGCACTAAGCAGAACCGAGGTGATTTTTTTCATGCTGACTCCTTTCGTTTGATGACATTTGTATAAGAAAACTTGGCGAGGAACTGGCGCGCACGCTGGCTGCGCGGGCTCTCGAAAAATGGATGGGGGGTGGCCTGCTCCAGGATGTGGCCGCCGTCCATGAAGACGATGCGATCCGCCACCGCCTGGGCGAACGCCAGCTCGTGGGTGACGATGAGCAGTGTCATGCCGCTGCCGGCGAGATCCCGGATCACCTCCAGCACCTCCTGCACCATCTCGGGATCCAGCGCAGCGGTCACCTCGTCAAACAGCATCACCTGGGGGTTCATGCACAGGGCCCGCACGATGGCGATGCGCTGCTGCTGGCCGCCGGAGAGCTGGCGTGGATAGTCGTGGCGCCGCTCCCACAGGCCGATGCGAGTCAGCAGCTGTTCCGCCTGCAGCAGGGCCTCGGCCCGCTCCCGTTTTTGCACCTGAAGGGGGCCGAGCAGCACGTTCTCCAGCACCGTCAGGTTGGGGAAGAGGTGATAGCTCTGGAACACCATGCCGATGCGCTGGCGCAGCCGCTGCCAGTCGGTGGCACCATCCAGCAACACACCATCGAAGCGGATCTCGCCCCCCTGAATGGGTTCGAGCCCGTTGAGAGTGCGCAGCAGTGTGCTCTTGCCACAGCCGCTAGGCCCCAGGATGACGATCACCTCCCCGGCTCGCACGCTGAGGCTGATCCGATCCAGCACCAGATTCGGGCCGAACTGTTTACTGACAGAACCGAGTTCAAGCAGAGGTGTCATACCGCATTACCCCATTGTTGCTCCAGCCGGCGCGAGGCGAGCGAGAGCGGATAGCAGACCAGAAAAAAGAACAGAAACAGCAGACCGTAAATAAGCAGCGAGCCATAGGTGCGCTCGATGACCTGCTGGCCCACCTTGATCACCTCCACCACCCCGATCAGCACCGCCAGCGAACTGGTCTTGATGATGCGGGTGTAGATGTTGATGGTCGGCGGCGTCAGCCGCTGCAACGCCTGCGGCAGCAACACATGGCGATAGAGCTGCCAGGTCGAGAGCCCGAGCGCCAACCCGGCCTCCTGCTGACCACGGGCGAGGGAGTTGAGGCCACCGCGCACCACCTCTCCCACCTCGCTGGCGCCCCAGAGGGCGAGTACCAGCACGGCGCACCAGAAGGCCGGAATATCGAGGCCGAAAAAGATCGGCAACCCGAAGAAAAAGAGATAGAGCCACACCAGCACCGGCACTACCCGAAACAGCTCGAGATAAAGCCGCAGCAGGCCCCGCACCAACCGGCCGCCCTGTTGTGCCAACACGCCGTAAGCGACACCGCCGAGGGTGGCAAGCAGGATGGCCAGTAGCGAGATGGCGAGGGTCTGACCCGCGCCCACCGCCAGCAGTGGCAGCGCCTGCGTCAGCTGCTCAGTAACGGAATTGACCATATTGAGCCCTCCTTTCCTGCGCCTCGGTGGCGAATCTGCAGCAGCTGGAAGATAAGTGCCCACATCGGGATCCTCGCCTGCATCAGCGATTCAGTGACCGAACTGACCATGTTGCAGCCTCCTTTCAACGACGCGCAGAGCGAGCGAGAGCGGCAGGAAGATCAGCACGCACATCAAGGTCAGCACCGCCAGCATCTCGTAGGTCTTGTAGTAGAGGGCGATGTAATTCTTGGTGGTGTAGAGCAGCTCTGGCACCGCCACCGCCGAAGCCACAGTCGTCTCCTTGAGCAGAAAGATGAAGTTGGCAAACAGCGCCGGCAGGCTGGCGAGCCAGGCCTGGGGCAACTGCACGTGGCGCAGCAGTTGCCAGCGGGAGAGGCCGATGGCCCTGCCAGCCTCCAGCTGACTGGCGGGCACCGCCTGAATGCCTGCACGCAGCGCCTCGGTCAGATAACCACCGCCGAGGAAGGTCATGGCAATCACCGCAGTGGTAAAGCCCGACAGCGACAAGCCGAGCGCAGGCAGCCCGAAATAGAGGAAGAAGAGCTGGATAAGCAGCGGCGTGTTGCGAGCCAGCTCGACATATCCGCGGATCAGTGCGCTGAGCTGCCGCTTGTGCAGGCTCAACAGGGCGACGTTGAGCAGGGCGACCGCCAGCGAAGTGAGGATCACTATGGCTCCCAGTTGCAAGGTGACCCAGACCGCCTTGCCGAAGGCGGGCAGCGTCGTGAGGATGAAAGGCAGATCCAGATTCATGCCGGGATCCTCCCGTCACGCTGCAGACGCTGGGGCAGCACAGTGATCGCATCCGGGTACTTGATGCCGGCACCGGTATTGAGCACCACGACCTGCTCTCCCCCACGGATCCAGCCAGCCTCGCGTAGTTGACGAGCAGCAGCAAACGCGGCGGCCCCCTCAGGGCAGACAAAGCTCCCTTCGCGAGAGGCAAGCTGGCGGATCTCGCTCTGGATGGCCTTGTCATCCACCGCGATGGCGCAACCCTCGGTGCGATAGAGGGCGTCCAGCACCAGAAAATCTCCCAGTGCCTTGGGTACATTGATGCCGAAAGCCAGCGTTTGGGAGTCGGGCCAGAAGCTCGATTCGGTGGCTCTCTGTTGCCACGCCTGCACAATGGGCGCGCAGCCACTCGCCTGTACCGCGACCAGTCTGGGCAACGCGCCCTTGACCCAGCACAGCTCCTGCAGCTCGCGCAGCGCCTTGTAGATACCGATGAGGCCGACCCCGCCACCGGTCGGATAGATGATCACATCCGGCAGGGTCCAGCCCAGCTGTTCGGCAATCTCCAGCCCCATGGTCTTCTTGCCCTCAATCCGGTAGGGCTCCTTCAGGGTTGAGGCGTCAAACAGGGATTGCTCCGCCACCGCCTGCGCCACCTGACGACCGGCATCGCTGATCAGGCCATCCACCAGATAGAGGCGGGAACCGGCGAGAGAGGTCTCCAGTCGAGTGATGGCGGGGGCTGCCTGCGGCATAACGATGGTGCTGCGCAGTCCGGCACGGGCACCGTAGAGCGCCCATGCAGCGCCTGCGTTGCCGTTGGTCGGCATGGCGAAGTGAGTGACGCCGAGTTCACGCGCGCGGGAGATGCCCACCGCTGCACCACGAGCCTTGAAGGAGCCGGTGGGGATGACGCTCTCATCCTTCATCCAGAGATCCGGAATACCGATCTGCTTGCCCAGCGTAGGCAGCCGTAGCAGTGGGGTGAATCCCTCCCCCAGCGTCACAACGTGGGCGGGATCTCGCACCGGCAGCAACTCGTGATAACGCCACAGGCTGGCCGGGCGCCCCAGCAATGCCGCCGGGTGCCATGCTCGCTTCAGCGCATCGAGATCGTAGCTGGCCAGCAGTGGCGCACCAGCCCGGCTCAGTTGCCAGGGCTGGTCAGCCTCATGGATCTCGCCACTCTTGCTGCAACGCAGATGTGATAGGTAGCTATACGGCATGCTTTATCCTGAATGGATCGACTTTGGTCAGTCACTTATTCCATCCTGCAACCCAAGTACCGGATAACAAACAAAATTAACTGGCAAACCTAAGTGAAAAAATTCATATGAAGCCGTCTGTTTTTGCTGGCAATCTCATCTGCCAGCAACAAAAAAGGGGAGCCATTGGCTCCCCTTTTGTCATCTCTTCCTATTCAAATCTGGAAGTCGAGGGCAGGCTCGCTGCCCATGGCGCGGGCTTGAATATCCGCCAGCGCCAGCTCGGGGTTGCAGAGCTGGATAAACTGCCAGGCAAAGTTGTGCTGGAACTGCCCCTGCTTGAGGCCAATCCAGGCGGTATGGGGGGCAAACAGATGGCTGCCATCAAGCTGTACCAGCCCCTGATCGCGCTGTGCGTCGAACGCCATGTCGGCCAGTATGCCGACCCCCATCTCCAGCTCGACATAGGTCTTGATGACATCGGAGTCCTGCGCCGTCAGCAGGATCTGCGGTTCAATGCCAGCCGCAGCAAAGGCTTCATCCACCCGCACCCGCCCGGTCAACCCGGCTTGATAGGTGACGATGGGCCAGTTGGCCAGCGCCGCCAGCGTCAGCTCCCGCTCACCTGCCAGCGGATGTTGCTCGGGCACCACGATATTGTGGTGCCAGCGGTAGTAGGGAAATGCCACCACCCCTTCGCTCTTGTCGAGCTGCTCGCTGCTGATGCCGATATCCACCTCGCCGGTCTGCACCAGCCGCACAATCTCCTCCGGGCTGCCCTGACGAAGCTCCAGCTGTACCAGCGGAAACTGCTCGCGAAACGCCTTCACCACCCGCGGCAGGGCATAGCGGGCCTGGGTATGGGTGGTCGCCACCAGCAAGCGGCCCGAGTCGCGGTTGGCAAAGGTACTGGCCAGTTTGCGGATGTTGTTGGCGTCATTGAGAATGCGCTCGGCAATCACCAGCAGCTCCTTGCCAGGCTCGGTCATACCGAGCAGCCGCTTACCGTAGCGGATAAAGAGCTCGATACCGAGCTCCTCTTCCAGCTCGCGGATATGGCGACTCACCCCGGATTGCGAGGTAAAAAGGGCATTGGCCACCTCGGTCAGGTTGTAATCCCGCCGCGCTGCCTCCCGGATAATACGTAACTGCTGGAAATTCACCTTGTCGCCTCCTGCGAAGAGTGGGCGACACAATCTGCTCGCCCCTCTCATTTTTGTTATTTGGCCGGATCATGCCCGGCTGACAGCCTGAACCGGGCGGCCACACCGCCCGCAACACAGCATCAAATCTGATAGTCGGGATAGAACTGCGCCTGTCTGGCCACCAGCTTCACCCCCTGACCCGGGGCAAACAGCTTGGCCGCCTCCTTGCTCAGCTCCGCCTCATAGTGAGCCCCTTTGGTCTCACCGTCACCACGCAGCTCCACCCGAATGCGTGGCCCCATGGGCAGCAGACGGGTAATGGTGGCGCGGATCCCGCCCGGCGCATCGGCTGGCAAGATCTCCAGTTCATGGGGGCGGACATAGGCGATGGCGGCACTGCCGTGAGCCAGATGGGAAGCCGACGGCCCGCCGAGCAGCTGCTCGCCGACACCGAATCCCTGCTCCGCCACCCGACCGCGGAACTGGTTCACACTGCCGAGGAAGCTGTGGACGAAGGAGCTGGCGGGCTGGTCGTAGACCTCGGCCGGGGTGCCGATCTGCTCGACCCGTCCGGCATTCATCAGCACCACCCGATCCGCTACCTCCAGCGCCTCTTCCTGATCGTGAGTCACGAACAGACTGGTGACGTGCAGCTCGTCGTGCAGCTCGCGCAGCCAGCGACGCAGCTCCTTGCGCACCTGCGCATCGAGGGCGCCGAAGGGCTCGTCCAAGAGCAGTACCTTGGGCTGCACCGCCAGCGCGCGGGCCAGCGCGACCCGCTGACGCTGGCCGCCGGAGAGCTGGGTCGGGTAGCGCTCAGCCACGTGGCTGAGCTGCACCAGATCCAGCAGCTCCTTGACCCGGGCACGAATGGCCGCCTCGGCCGGGCGCTCGCTGCGCGGTTTGACCCGCAGGCCAAACGCTACGTTTTCGAACACCGTCATGTGGCGAAACAGGGCGTAGTGCTGGAACACGAAGCCGACGTTGCGCTCGCGCACATGGAGATCCGATGCGTCCTCGCCACGGATGATGACGTGGCCAGAGTCGGCCTGCTCCAGCCCGGCGATGATCCGCAGCAGGGTGGTCTTGCCGCAACCGGAGGGGCCGAGCAGCGCCACCAGCTCACCGTCGTGAAAGTCGAGGTTAATGTCTGCCAGCGCCGCGTACTGATTGAAATGCTTGTTGAGTTGTTGAACCTGAATGCTCATGGCTGCCTCTTTAAAACGGTGATCAGTGAGATTTGGTGGGCTGGGCACGCAGCCGGGCCAACAGGGTTTCCCCCAGCAGGGTGAAGATCCCGAACAGAGCCAAGAGGCTTGCCACTGCAAAGGCGGCGCCGGTCTGGTACTCGTTGTAGAGGATTTCGATATGCAGCGGCAGGGTATTGGTCTGGCCGCGAATATGGCCGGAAACTACCGACACAGCGCCAAACTCCCCCACTGCGCGGGCGGTACAGAGCAGCAGGCCGTACATCAGGCTCCAGCGAATGCCGGGCAGGGTGACGCGCCAGAACATCTGCAGACCGCTCGCCCCCAGCATGATGGCCGCCTCCTCCTCTTCCGGGCCGCGCGCCTCCATCTGGGGCAGCAGCTCGCGCACCACGAAAGGCACGGTAATGAAGGTGGTAGCTAGGATGATCCCCGGGGTGGCGAAGATGATCTTGATGTCATGTTCGCTCAACCAGTCACCAAACCAGCCGCGGCTGCCGAACATCAACACCAGCATCAGACCGGCGATCACCGGCGACACCGAGAAGGGCAGATCGATGATGGTGATGAGCAGCTGCCGACCGGGGAAGCGGAAACGGGCGATAGCCCAGGCCGCCGCAATCCCGAACAACAAATTGAGTGGAACCGCACAGAGGGTCACCAACGCGGTGAGACCGAGGGCGCTCAAGGCATCCGGCTCGCTGATGGCGTGCCAGAAGAAGGCGAGCCCCGGCGTCAGCGCCTGAATAAAGACGGTGGCCAACGGCAGCAGCAACAGGGCGGCAAACCAACCCAAACCGACCGTGATGAGCAGCCACTTGACCCACTGGGGTTCACGGATCACGACCGGTGCCTTGCGAGCGGGGGTCGCCTCCACAGAGGCCGCCTCAATGGCGATAGCAGATGAACTCATATCCGGCTCCCTCCGATGCGAGACCAGCTCCAGGCCTGCAACTTGTTGATTAGCAGTAACAAAATGAACGAAATCAGCAGCATCACCACGGCGATGGCGGAGGCACCTGCGTAGTCATACTCTTCCAGGTGGCTCATGATCATCAGCGGCGCGATTTCCGAGACCATCGGCAGGTTGCCGGCGATGAAGATGACGGAGCCGTACTCCCCCACCCCACGGGCAAACGCCAGCGCAAAACCGGTGAGCAGGGCAGGCACCAGGGTCGGCCAGAGCACCCGCAGAAAGGTCTGCCAGCGATCGGCGCCGAGGCTGGCGGCGGCCTCCTCTTGCTCGGTTTCAGCCTCCCGCAGCACCGGCTGCAGGGTACGCACCACAAACGGCAATCCGATAAAGGTGAGTGCGATGACCACCCCGATAGGGTTGTAGGCGAGCTGGATGCCGAGCGGCGCCAGCAGCTGGCCGATCCAGCCGTTGGGGGCGAAGATGGCGCACAGGGCGATGCCGGAGACAGCGGTGGGCATGGCAAACGGTAGGTCGATGAGGGCATCCACCAGACGACGACCGGGGAAGGTGTAGCGCACCAGGATCCAGGCCAGGATCAGGCCAAACAGGCTGTTGAGCAGCGCCGCGACAAAGGCCGCACCGAAGCTCAGGCGAAAGGAAGCGAGCACCCGGGGTGAACCGATCACCTGCCAGAACTCGGCGGCGGTCAGGTTGTTGATCGCAAACAGTACCAGGGCCGAGAGCGGCAACAGCACCAGCAGGCCCAGATAGAGCAGACTGAACCCCAGGGTGGGGCCAAAACCGGGCAGGACAGAATAAGAACCAAATCGCATAACACATCCATCTGTTATGAAGAATTTTCGATATGGTGATTCTGCTCACTCCCCTCATCGGCAACAAACATCAATTGCGACTTTGCTAATCACTTTTTTGTCTAACCGCAGAGTCACAAGGCTCTTGGCGCACTCCAAATAAAAAAAGGTCTTTTATATAAATAAAAGACCTAAGAAATGGAGCAATAAGGAGCGGAGCATTCAAAGAACGGGGGCATGGAGTAGCCAGCGAACAGCGCGCTCGCCAACCCTCCAACCACTTCACAGATACCTAGCGAAAGCCCAATACGACCGGCCGGGGCGATGCGGCCTTGACCGGTGCCACTACCAGCTCACCACGGCGGTAGAGTGCCCCCAGCAAATGCAGCCCCTGATGCCAGTCCCCATGACCGGACTGGGCATTGATATGGCCAGCCTCACCGGCATCGAACAGCGGCACCTGCCACTGGCGACTCCAGTATTCGGCCCGTTCAAAGCTCATCCAGGGATCATTGCGGCTGGCCACCAGCTGGGCCGACACCTGCAGCGGCCCGGCCAAGGCCTCATCCGCAATGCCAAAACGGGCAGGATCGGCGGGCGCCACCAGAAAGATCGAGGCCACCTTCTCCGGCTGCAAGCGGGCCGCCGCGATGGCGGTCAGGGCGCCGAAAGAGTGGGCCACCAGATGGACCCGGCTGCGGCGACGTTTCAGCTTGCTCGCCAGCTTGGCACTCCAGACCCTGAGGTCCGGCTTGTCCCACGGCAGCCCGGTCATCCGCTGCCATTGGGGAAAATGATCGTGCCAGCGGCTCTGCCAGTGATCCGGCCCACTGTTGTGCAGACCGGGAACCAGGAGGATCTTGTTCATCTTGGTGCTCCTATCGGCTGGCACAGGGGCCAGTTCAGTGATGGATAACGAAGCTATCAACGACCCGGCTGATAGATCTGGTCAAACAGACCGCCCTGGGCGAAGTGTTTCTTCTGGGCTTTCTCCCAATCCCCTTCCAGATCCTTGACGGTAAAGAGGGCAAGCTGCGGGAACTGGGCTGCCGTCTCCTTCAGGATCGCCGGGTTGCTGGGGCGATAGTGATGTTTGGCGACGATATGCTGCCCCTCGTCAGAGTAGAGATAATCGAGATAGGCCTTGGCCACCGCTTCGGTACCGTGCTTCTTGGCCACCTTGTCCACCACCGCGACCGGCGGCTCCGCCAGAATGGAGACCGAAGGCACCACCAGCTCGAACTTGTCGCTGGCACCCGCCTGACCAAGCACCAGCAGGGCTTCGTTCTCCCACGCCAGCAGCACGTCACCGAGACCGCGCTCGGTAAAGCTGGTGGTGGCACCGCGGGCGCCTGAGTCCAGCACCTTCACGTTCTTGAATAGATCGCCGACAAACTGCTTGGCCCCCTCTTCACTGCCGCTCTTCTTCAGGGCATAGCCCCAGGCGGCCAGATAGTTCCAGCGTGCCCCGCCGGAGGTCTTGGGGTTGGGAGTCACGATGGCGACATCCTTGCGCACCAGATCATCCCAATCCTTGATCTGCTTGGGATTGCCCTTGCGCACCAGGAAGACAATGGTGGAGGTATAGGGCGAGGCGTTGTTGCCGAGGCGGCTCTGCCAGTCGGCAGCGGTCAGCCCCGCCTTGGCGATGGCGTTGACATCGTAGGCCAGCGCCAGCGATACCACGTCGGCCTCCAGTCCATCCACCACAGCACGGGCCTGCTTGCCGGAGCCACCGTGAGACTGGCTCACCACCACGTCGTCGCCGGTTTTGGCCTTCCACTCCTTGGCAAAGGCGGCGTTGTACTCCTGAAACAGCTCGCGGGTCGGATCGTAAGAGACGTTGAGCAGGCGGATCTCGGCGGCATTGGCCTGACCAAATGCCAGCAGAGAGAGCAGGGTCAGGGCGGTCATTCGCAGTTTCATGGTGATTCTCCATATCTTGTTGGGTTGAGAACAGCATGCCGTGGAGTTGTTATGCCCAGAAGAAAGAAATAACTCTTTGCTTATCTCTTTTGCTCATATCAACTCAGCCACCCGCACCGGGAGCCGGACGCAGACTCTGTGAGCCATGCCCCTCTGGCCCCTTGCTCGCTGTGCCATCATGGGAACAAGGCAGGCAGATGACGAAAAGGAAGTCGTTATGTGGATCAATGCAGAACCGGTCAACGGAGCCCTGGTCTCGTTGGCCATCGGCCTTATCATCGGGCTGGAGCGGGGTTGGCAGGTGCGCCAGCTGGGGGATAACCAGCGCATCGCCGGGATGCGTACCTACGGCCTTATCGGCCTGCTCGGCGGGGTGTGCGGTTTGCTGCTGCCCACCCTGGGCCCCTGGCTGCCGCTGCTCGGCCTGCTGGCGGTGGTGATCGGTTGTGGCCTCTCGGTCTGGCTGGCCCAACGCTGGCAGGGGGAGTTCGGCCTCACCAGCTCGGTCGCCATGCTGCTCACCTATTTGCTGGGGCTGATGTCGGTGCTGCTGAGCCCGAACGAGGCGGTCGCCTGCGCCGTGCTGGCTGCCCTCTTGATGGGGCTCAAGGGCAAGATCCAGCAGGGGATGCTGTTTCTGAGCGAAACCGAGTTCCACGCCACCTTGCGTTTTCTGCTTATCTCGCTGGTGCTGCTGCCGGTGCTGCCCAACGAGGAGATGGGGCCCCTCGATGCCTTCAACCCCTTCAAGATCTGGCTGATGGTGGTGGTGATCGCCGGCATCTCGTTTTGTGGCCACTTCGCGGTGCGGCTGCTCGGCACCCGCGCTGGGCTGGTGCTCACCAGCATACTGGCGGGATTGGCCTCCTCCACCGCTCTCACCCTGCAGTTCGCCCGTCTCAACAAGGAGCAGGGCGGGCTGGAGCGACTGCTGGCTACCGGCATCCTGCTGGCAGGGGCCACCATGTGGCTGCGGCTGCTGGTACTGGTGCTGCTCATTCACAGCGAACTGGCGATGCGCCTCATCGCCCCCCTGTTGCTGCTGGCCACCACAGTCTACGGCTTTGCCTTCTGGTTCTGGCGTCAGCGCGAGGAGCTGACTGACGGCCCGGTGCAGCCGGAAACCAGCAACCCGCTCGATCTTGCCACCGCCATCAAGTTCGGCCTGCTGCTGGCGCTGATCGGCTTTATGGCCACCCTGCTGCAAGACAAGGTGGGCAACTCCGGGGTCTACCTGCTGGCGCTGGTGTCGGGGATCACCGATGTGGACGCCATCACGCTGTCGCTCTCCCAGCTCTCCCACAAGGAGCTGGCGCTGGAGGTGGCCGCCCGCGGCATCCTGCTCGCCGGGCTGGTCAACTCGCTGGTGAAGGGGCTGCTGGCCCTCGGTATCGGCGGTCGCAGTCTGGGGCTGCGGGTGCTGCTCCCTTACTTCATCTCGGCCCTGCTGATCCTGCCCCTCGTCTGGCCCGCAGGTTGACGGGGATCACCTGCAACAAGTGACAGACTGACGGCGCCCCTGACAGTCACGTATACTGCCTGCTCTTGCAGCATGAGGAGGTAGCAATGGCGAGCGACTGGGACAAGGTACTGGCTGGCGGGGCACTGGATAGCCAGAGCGAGGAGATAGCCAACGACCGGATCCGCGGTCAGGCGCAGCTGGCCCGGCTCAATGGTTCACCTGCAGGCGATGCCCCTCTGCGCCAGCAGATCTGCCGCGAGCTCTTTGGCCACTGCCCCGACTCCTGCTGGATCAGCACGCCGTTTACCTGCGAATTCGGCCGCAACATCCATATCGGCGAGAAGACCTTCTTCAACTTCAACGTCACCATTCTCGACGTGGGCGAAGTGCATATCGGCAGCCATGTGCTGCTGGCCCCCAACGTGCAGATCTACACCGCCACCCACACCATGAACTATCTGGAACGACGGAACTGGACTGCCTACAACAAGCCGGTGCGGATCGGTGACGACTGCTGGATTGGCGGCGGCGCCATCATCTGCCCCGGCGTCACCATAGGGCCGCGATCCATTATTGGCGCGGGCGCCGTGGTGACCCGCGACATCCCGGCCGACTCGGTGGCGGTGGGCAATCCGGCCAAGGTGATCCGCAAACTCAAGCAGGATGAGGAGCGCTGCTGGGAGCTGGCCCAGTGATGGCGCTGGCACTGCTGCCACTGGGCGCCGCCCTCTGGCTCGGCCTCGGCGAGCAGCAGTGGTGGCCGCTGGCCGTGTTGCTCTTCATGAGCCTGCTCACGGTAGTCGCCTACGCCTGGGACAAGCGGCAGGCGGTGCGCGGTGAATGGCGCATTCCCGAATCTCGCCTGCACCTGCTGGAGCTGTGCGGCGGCTGGCCGGGGGCACTGGTGGCCCGCCAGTGGCTGCGTCACAAGACCCAGAAGCGCAGCTACCGGCTGGTCTTCTGGTTTATCGTGCTGCTGCACCTCACCCTGTGGGCGCTCTGGGTCGGGCGGCCACTCTGGCAGCAATAGCCAACTGCATCACAAAGGCGAAACGGGGCCCATTGCGGCCAATTGGCGGCTGTGAGAAAACAGAACAGATCCCATCAGCGTTTTCGCCGTTTATAGACGACAAGGAGTCGTGACATGACCATGTGGACAGGCATAGTCCTGATCGTATTTATCAGCCTATTGTTCGGATACCTCGGCAAGCGAGCCCGCTACCAGATGGGGGATGCACGCATCACCGACCGCCTCGGCAAGCAGGATATGATCATCAGAGAATTGCAGGAGCGGATCGCCAATCTGGAGGCGATCGTCATCGAAGAGGAGAAGCGGCGCCCGTTTCGGGAGCTGTGATTTTTCGCCATCAGGCGTCAGATAACCAAAATTCAAATCAAAGAAAGAGGGCTGCATGATGCAGCCCTCTCTTGTTTGAACTGCTTCAGATTGCCAACGGCAGCAACTCGGCATAGTCGCGGATCGCCGGAAAAGCGGTAATGCTCTGCTCCGGCTTGCAGCTATCCGGATTCTGGATCGCCAGCTGATAGCCGATACCATAGTCGGCGGCAGCCCGCAGGATCCGCTCGCTATCATCCACAAACAGGGTGCGGGCCGGATCGAACGCCAGCCGCTCGGCCAGTGCCTGCCAGCAGTGCTGGCTCTCCTTCGACCAGCCCAGTTCGTGGGTACTCACCATCAGATCCAGATGGTCGCTCAGC
The DNA here is from genome assembly GCF_019047125.1 of Aeromonas sp. FDAARGOS 1411. Classification (NCBI taxonomy): domain Bacteria; kingdom Pseudomonadati; phylum Pseudomonadota; class Gammaproteobacteria; order Aeromonadales; family Aeromonadaceae; genus Aeromonas; species Aeromonas sp. FDAARGOS 1411. Next base: position 3,117,947 of record NZ_CP077214.1, read on the forward strand.
CCCAGCTGCGCATCCTTCACCGACAGGCTGGCGGGGTGGGCATTGGTGAAAAGCACCAGCTGTTTGCCCGCGGCGCGCAGCGCGGCCAGAAAGGGGATGGCGTGGGGACGCCACTGGATCTTCGCCAGCAGCTCCTGCTTGAGGGCCCGAATGTCGAGCCCCAGGGTCTCGCTCCAGTAATCCACGCAGTACCAGTTCAGGGTGCCGTTGACGGCGTGATAGTGGACGTCGATCTGCGCTTTGGCTTCATCCAGCGGCAGGCCGAGCCGCTCGGCGTAACGCTCCGGCACCAGCTGCTGCCAGAGGTGGTTGTCAAAATGCAGATCGATCAGGGTACCATCCATATCGAGCAAGACGGTATCAATCTGGTGCCAAGGCAAGGTGGTGGAGCGGGAGTGTGGCATCGGGCCTCTTGAGCGCGGATCTCGGAAAACGGGGCGGCAGTATAACGGATTTTTCCTCCCCCTTTGCCATCCCTGGCCCGTGGTGTTCGGTGTGAGAGTCGTTTACTCTTGAAGCACGATTTTTTAACGAGCCGTCACCCCTGATGAGTGAGCACCACAAAAGCCCCCCCGAACAGATTTCGATCGACCAACTGGATCATCCCAAGAGCAAGCCGGAGATCCTCAAGGCCGATATCGTGGCCGAGAGCCGACTGTTCAAGGTGGAATCGCTACACCTCAAGTTCTCCAACGGCGAAGAGCGGGTCTACGAGCGGATGCGCGGCGGCAATCGTGGCGCCGTCATGGTGGTGCCGCTGTTCGATGCCCACACCCTGCTGCTGGTGCGCGAATATGCCGCCGGCACCCACTCCTACGAGCTGGGCTTTCCCAAGGGGCTGATCGACCCGGGCGAAGATGCCTTCGAGGCGGGCAACCGGGAACTGATGGAGGAGGCGGGCTTTGGCGCCAACAGCCTGACCCTGCTCAAACAGGTGTCGCTGGCGCCCGGTTACTTCTCCAGCCGGATGGACATTTTGCTGGCGCGGGATCTCTTCCCCGAGCAGCGGATCGGCGACGAGCCCGAACCGCTGGAAGTGATCCCCTGGCCGCTGAACCGGATCGACGAATTGCTAGCGCGACCCGACTTCACCGAGTCGCGCAGCATCAGTGCCCTGCTCCTGGCCCAAAAGTGGCTGGCGGAGCAGGCAGAGTAGCCCGCAGACGGGCAGTTAACAGACAGAGGATAACGAGATGCAGGAGTTGTTGGCCTGGGTGCCGGGGGTCAAGGAGATTGCCCGCGAAGCCGGAAGGATCCTTCACGACATCTATCATGGCGGTCAGTTCGAGCGTCAGCTGAAGGAGGATGCCACTCCGGTCACCAGTGCCGATCTTGCTGCCGATGCCTACCTCAAACAGGCGCTGTCGGCGCTCACTCCCCATGTGCCGGTGCTGACCGAAGAGGCGGCCGACATCCCCTTCAGCCAGCGATCCAACTGGCGGCAGTACTGGCTGGTGGATCCCCTCGACGGCACTGGCGAATTTATTGCGGGCAGCGGCGACTTCGCCACCCTGATCGCCCTGGTGCGGGACAATGTGCCGGTGCTCGGGGTCATCTACGCCCCCGAGTCCAACGTGCTCTACTGGGCGGTGCGCGGCTACGGCGCCTTCAAGGAGGTGAATGGCGAGGTACTGCCCATCAGCGCTATGCATCACGAGCATGACCAGCCCGACTCGCTGGTAGTAGCCATCAGCCGCCGCCAGAAGCTGGAGAACCTCACCCGCCGCCTCAACCCGGCCATCAACTACGAGCTGATCCCGCTTGGCTCCAGCTCCCTCAAATCCTGTCTGGTGGCGGAAGGGGCTGCCGATTGCTACGTACGACTAGGCCCCACCGGCGAGTGGGACACCGCCGCCGCCCAGTGCATCGTCGAGGCAGCCGGTGGCCGTATCCTCAGCCTGGCGTTGCAGCCACTCAGTTACAACGAAACCGAGTCGCTGGAGAACCCTGACTTTATCGTGATGGGGGATCCGGATCTCGCCTGGGGCAACATTCTGGCCCACTAGGCGGATAGCGATGTCATCACACCAGACAAGCAGGCGGCCCGATGGCCGCCTGCTTTTTCAGGGAAGTTGCCCCGGGTGATGGCCGGTGTGATCCGCTGGTCAAGGCGCTCTTGAACAGCGTGATACGCTGGCAAAGAAGCGAAATGATAGTGAAATATCACAATTGGTCGGCGAGAAATGGTGCGATTTTTCACGTAATTCTGAAAACACCTTATTAGCCAAAATAAAAAAATGATCGCAGATAAAAATTTGGTTTTATATTTCACAAAAATCACCATTGTCAGTTTTGTTGCATTCTGTGACCAAGATTCCATTCCCAATCTCGCTGGCTAAACCCCGCAATGGCAGTGATATGTTTCAGCCCCGCTTTTTGAGAATTAAATCCCGATAAACCACAATTAACTCAGATTAAAACACTGACAAAAAGTGAATTAGTAATGAGTTTATCTGTAGAGGCTACCAAGGAGCTATCCGGTTCCTGCTCCACCACTGCCAGCACCACCCGCTGGCGCCGTCACGACACCCACTGGGTCATCAGCCTGTTTGGCACCGCCGTTGGCGCCGGCATCCTGTTCCTGCCCATCAATCTGGGTCTGGGCGGCATCTGGCCTCTCGTCATCGTCGCGGTACTGGCAGGCCCCATGACCTTCCTCGCCCACCGCGGGCTGGCGCGCTTCGTGCTCTCCTCGTCACGCCCCCACGCCGACTTCACCGAAGTGGCGGAGGAGCATTTCGGCAAGATGGCTGGTCGCCTCATCTCGGCGCTCTACTTCCTCTCCATCTTCCCGATCCTGCTCATTTACGGGGTCGGGCTGACCAACACGGTGGAGAGCTTCATGGTCAACCAGCTCGGCATGGCGACCCCGGATCGGGTGATGCTCTCCGGCGTGCTGGTGTTCGCCATGATCGCCGTGATGCTGGCGGGGGAGAAAGCGATGCTGCGCGCCTTCGCCTTTATGGTCTATCCGCTGGCAGCCATTCTGGCGGCCCTCTCCTGCTACCTGATTCCTCAGTGGCAATGGCCGGAAGTGACCGCATTTGAGGGGGTCAGCTTCCTCAACACCGTCTGGCTGGCGCTGCCGGTGACCGTGTTCGCCTTCAGCCATGCCGCCGCCATCTCCGGCTTTGCCAACGTACAGCGCCGTGAATATGGCGAGCAGGCCGAAGCCAAGAGCGGCCTGATCCTGCGCAACACCACAGTGATGCTGGTGGGCTTCGTGCTGTTCTTCGTCTTCTCCTGCGTGCTGAGCCTCTCACCAGCCCAACTGGCCGAAGCCAAGGCCCAGAACGTCTCTGTGCTCTCCTATCTCGCCAACATCACCGACAACCCGGTGATCGTGACTCTGGGGCCGCTCATTGCCTTTATCGCCATCAGCTCCTCCTTCCTCGGCCACTTCCTCGGTGCCCGCGAAAGCCTCAAAAGCCTGATCGCCAAGCCCACCGGCCTGCCGCTGGCCAAGGCGGACAAACTGGGTATCGCCCTGATGTTCTTCTCTATCTGGAGTGCCGCCGTCATCAACCCGGGCATTCTGGGGCTGATGGAGACCCTTTCCGGCCCGGTCATCGCCATGATCCTGTTCATCATGCCGGTGATTGCCATCTACAAGGTGGATGCGCTGGCCCGCTTCCGTCACGGCTGGACCAACGGTTTTATCCTGCTGACCGGGTCGCTGGCGGTATCGGCGCTGATCTTCAGCCTGTTGAAGTAACGACTCGCAGCAGATAACAAAGAGAGGCGACCCCGGGGTCGCCTCTCTTGTCTCTGTTCGGGCGTGAACTCAGCCCAGCTTGGCGCCGTTCTCCACCGCCTGCTCGGGAATGGCCATCACCACGGCGCCATCTGGCCGGTAGAAACCGGTCAGCAGAAACTCCGACTGAAACGGCCCTATCTGCTTGGTCGGGAAGTTGACCACGGCGATGATCTGGCGGCCCACCAGCTGCTCTGGCTGGTAGAGGGTGGTGATCTGGGCACTGCTCTTGCGAACCCCCAGTTCGGGGCCAAAATCCGCCCACACCTTGTAGGCCGGTTTGTGCGCCTCGGGGAACGGCTCGACCCGCACCAGAGTACCCACCCTCAGCTCCACCATCTCGAAATCCTGCCAGCTAATCGTCTCCATTTCGGCTCCAGTTTATCGTGCACCTTGCATGACCCGCAGCATGGCCCAAAGAGAGCATCCCGTCTTCGGCGATCAGCCGCTTCGTTACGGCAGGCGGCCGTTTTGTTGGCGCCAGAGGGATGGAATGAGCCCGGTCTCGGCCAGGAAGCGCTCGCTGAAGGCCCCCTGATTCTGGTAACCACAACGGCTGGCAATCTCGCCGACGGGCAGCTGCGTGCAGGCAAGCAGGGTACACGCCAGCGCCATGCGCCGACTGCGAATGTAGTGGGAGACGCTCATCCCCAACTGCTGGCGAAAAGCGAGCTTGAACTGGCTCTGGCCAAGGCAGGCGATGGCGGCGAGTTGCTGATTGGTCAGCGGGGCGGCGAGGTTGGCATCGATATGGCGTTGCACCTTGAGGATGCGGGCGGCAAGACGCGGCGTGGCTGCGCTCTGCATCCCCTGCCCTTCAGCCAGCAGGGAGAGCCACACCAGCTCCATGCCCGCCACCTGTCGCCCTTCGGCCACCATGCGGTGCAGAAACGCGAGGTAGTGGCGCTGGGGCTCATCCAGCTCGATAAAGGGGTGAGCTGCCAGATCGCCGGGCAGCCAGTCGCTCTCCTGCACCAGAAACGAAAGCGCAGGATCGGCGGCGTAGTCGTGTCGCTCACCGGGGGCGATGATGCAGGCAGAACCGGGGGCAAGCCTACGCCCCCGGCCCTGCACATCGATCTCGAGGGGGCCGTCGAGGGGGATCACCAGCTGGGCAAAGTCGTGACTATGGCTGCAGACATGGTGGTGATAGTGGCGCAGGCTGAAGCGGGACATGGCAGATAGCAATGACGCGGCCAGGGCCGCGTCATTGGGGGTTATTCCTTGTCGAAATCTTCGATCTCTTTGCCCAGCGCTTCCATGATGGCGCGCGCTTCGGCAGGGACGCTGTCCGGATGATCCTTGCGCAAATCTTCGTCGCAAGGAAGCGGCTGGCCGGTGAAAGCGTGCAGGAAGGCTTCACAGAGCAGCTCGCTGTTGGTCGCATGACGCAGGTTGTTCACCTGACGGCGGGTGCGCTCATCGGTCAACACTTTCAACACCTTGAGCGGGATCGAGACGGTAATCTTCTTGACCTGTTCGCTCTTCTTACCGTGTTCCGCGTAGGGGCTGACGTAGTCGCCGTTCCACTCTGTTCCCATGACTCACCTGTTCTCATTTAGCCGTGAGCGCGGATTTTAACCCTTAAGGAAATTAATGGCAATCCAACAGCAAAGCCATTTAGACGTCTAGAAGTGTTGACGGCCTTTTTAAGCTGGCGTAGTGTGGTTCATCATGATGCCAGCATTGGCACGATTGCGTGTGGCAAAAGCAGCGTGGCAGGAAGAGCGGCCACCGTCCAGAGAGATCAAGGAGAGAAACATGACCCACAAGGCCACCCTAGCGGTTCGCACCGGGATTGAGACAGACCAGCAACACGGTGCCGTGGTGCCCCCCATCTACCTCTCCAGCAACTACACCTTTGCCGACTTTGGCGAGCCCCGTCAATACGATTATGCCCGCTCCGGCAATCCGACCCGCACCAATCTGGCGAACGCGCTGGCGGCGCTGGAAGGGGGCGCTGGCGCCGTGGTCACCGGCACCGGCATGGGCGCCGTCCATCTGGTCACCACAGCACTGCTCAAGGCTGGGGATCTGCTGATTGCCCCTCACGACTGTTACGGCGGCACCTGGCGCCTGTTCGAGTATCTGGCGGCCAAGGGCCACTACCGGGTGCAGTTTGTCGATCAGGGGGATGAGGCCGCACTGGCCGCAGCTCTGGCGCAAAAACCTGCGCTGGTATGGGTCGAGACACCCTCCAACCCGCTGCTGCGAGTGGTGGATATCAGCGCCATCGCCAGCGCCGCCCACGAGGTGGGTGCACAGGTAGTGGTGGACAACACCTTCCTCTCCCCCCTGCTGCAACAGCCGCTCGCACTTGGTGCCGATGTGGTGGTGCACTCCACCACCAAGTACATCAACGGTCACTCAGACGTGGTGGGCGGGGTGGCGATTGCCAAGGAGGCCGCACTGGCCGAGTCGCTGGTGTGGTGGGCCAACTGTCTGGGGCTCACCTCCGGGGCATTCGATTCCTACCTCACCCTGCGCGGCCTGCGCACTCTGGCCCCCAGATTGCGCACCCATCAGGAGAACACCGATCGCATCCTCGCCTTCCTGCAACGACAGCCGCTGGTGAAACGCATCTATCACCCCAGCCTGCCGAGCCATCCGGGCCACGATATTGCGCGCCGTCAACAGTCCGGCTTCGGCGCCATGCTAAGTTTTGAACTCGATTGCAGCGAGGCGGGCATTCGCGCCTTCCTCGCGGCCCTCGCCCTCTTCTCGGTGGCCGAGTCTCTCGGCGGAGTGGAGAGTCTGGTGGCCCATCCGGCCAGCATGACTCACAGGGCCATGACCCCGGTCGCGCAGCAGGCAGCAGGTATCAGCGCCCAGCTGCTGCGGTTGTCGGTCGGTATTGAACACGGTGAAGATCTGGTGGCCGATCTGGCACAGGCTTTTGCACAGGCGCAGCAGGCAGAACAGGTAGCGAAGTAATGGAACAGCAGCAACAAGGAGAGATCGCGGTGGCAACAGAAGCAGGCTTGAAGCGACGTCACGTCCACAAATTCGGTGGCAGCAGTCTGGCGGATCCGGTCTGTTATCGCCGGGTCGCCAGCATCATTGAACAACAGGTGGGTGGGGATGAACTGATCGTAGTCTCCGCCGCCGGCAAGACCACCAACCGCCTGATCCAGCTGGTGGAGCTGGCCGAAGCAGGTGATGAAGCCGCTGGTGAAGCTATCTCCGCCCTTCACGCCTATCAGCAGGGGCTGATCGACGGCTTGCTGGAGGGTGAACTGCAGCTCGACCTGAGCAAGCAGTTGGCCGACGACATGCAGCTGATCGCCAAAACGCTGGAGGGGCAGTTTGACCGCTTCGCCCGCAACGGCCTGCTCGCCTTTGGCGAAGTGTGGTCGGCTCGCCTGCTGGCGGCCCTGCTCACCAGCCGCGGCGACAAGGCTATCTGGCTCGATGCCCGCAGCTTCCTGCGCGCCGAGGATGGAGCTCTGGTCAAGGTAGATACTGCGCTCTCCAGCGAGCTGCTCAAGGCGCGACTGGCCGAACATGCCGGTCGTATCGTGGTAACCGGCTTTATCGCTGCCGACATGGAGGGGCGCTCCCTGCTGCTCGGTCGCAACGGCTCCGACTACAGCGCCAGCCTGTTGGCGCTGCTGGCGGACGGTGAATCCACCACCATCTGGAGCGACGTGGCCGGGGTCTACAGCGCCGACCCGCGCCGGGTGAAGGAGGCTCGCCTGCTGGAGCGCCTGAGCCTCGCCGAAGCCAACGAGCTGGCCCGCCTCGGATCCTCGGTATTGCATTCGCGCACCCTGCAACCTGTGGCCGACAGCCGCCAGCGCCTCACCCTGCGCTGCAGCTACAACCCGGATGAGGGCTGTACCCATATCCTGCGCCGCGCCCCCCGCTCCGGCGGCGCCCGCATCGTCTCCTCGGTGGATCAGATCGCCCTCATCGAGTTGAAGGTGCTGCCGCAAACCAACTATGAACAGACGGTGGCCACCATCGAGGCCCATCTGGCCCGTCACCGTCTCAACCCGCTCACCCTGCAGCGCCAGCCGGATCGCCGGATCCTGCGCCTCGCCTACACCCTTGAGGTAGCACAAGGCGCCTTCGAGCTGCTGCGCGACTTCCAGCTGCAGGGGAGCTTCACCGGCCTCATTCAGAAAGAGGGGTTCAGTCTGGTGGCGCTGGTCGGCGCCGGTGTCACCGACAACGCGGAGCAGTGTCACCGCTTCTATCAGCTGCTGGCAGATCAACCGCTGGAGTTCGTACAGGTGGCCCGAGATGGCCTGAGTCTGGTGGCTGTGCTGCGTCAGGTAGTGTTGGAGCCGCTGCTCATCGCCCTGCACAGCGCCCTCTTCAGCCGCCCGACCCGGGTCGGACTGGTGGTGTTCGGCAAGGGCAATATCGGCGGCCACTGGCTGAGCCTCTACGCCCGTGAAAAGGCACGGCTGGAACATGAGCTCAATCTGGCGCTCACCCTCTACGGGGTGTTCAGCTCGGAAGGGGGCCTGCTCGATGAAGAGGGACTCAACCCCCTCAAGGTACAGGACAACTTCAATCCCAAACCGCTGATCTGGCCGGAGTTGCTCTCCCAGCTTGAACAGCACGGCTTCGATGCGCTGGTTGCGCTGGACATGACCGCCAGCGAAACGGTGAGCCGCTACTATCCGGATTTTGCCCAGCTTGGCATTCACATCATCGCCGCCAACAAGTTTGCCGGTGCCGCCGACAGCGAGTTCTACCAGCGCATCAAACAGACCTGCCGCGACCATCAGGTACAGTGGCGCTACAACGCCACCGTGGGTGCCGGGTTGCCAATCCAGTCCAGCATCCAGATGCTGCGCCAGAGCGGCGACCGCATTCAGGGGGTCTCCGGCATCTTCTCCGGCACCCTCTCCTGGCTGTTCCAGCAGTATGACGGCACCCGCCCCTTCTCCGAACTGGTGGATGAGGCGTGGCAGCACGGCCTGACCGAACCGGATCCCCGCGAGGATCTCTCCGGTCAGGATGTGCGGCGCAAGCTGCTTATTCTGGCGCGGGAGGCAGGCTTCGAGCTCGACTCCGCCGATATCGAGTTGGAGAATCTGGTGCCCGTCACGCTGCGCAAGGTGACCGCCGATCAGTTCATGGACAGACTGAAAGAGCTGGATGGCCCGATCCAGACCGCCTTCGAAGGGGCCAAGCGCCTCGGCAAGGTACTGCGCTACGTGGCCCGCTTCGAGCATGACGGCAAGGCGCGGGTCGGACTGGAGGCGCTGGAGCCCCACCACCCGTTTGCTAACCTCTTGCCGTGCGACAACATCTTCGCCATCGAGAGCGACAGCTATCGCACCAACCCGCTGGTGATCCAGGGGCCGGGGGCGGGTCGGGAAGTGACCGCCGCCGCCATCCAGTACGATCTGTGGCAGATCTGCGCCAGCCTCTAAGGTGATATGCAAAGGGAGCAGCACTCAGCTCCCGCGCACAATAAAAAAGCCCGAGTCGATGACTCGGGCTTTTTGCAGAATGCCGCTTCGATTAGGAGAAGCAGGCCTGCAGCACGTAGAAGATGGCGATAGCCAGAATGGCACCTGCAGGCAGGGTGATGATCCAGGAGACCACGATGTTGCGCAGTACCCCCAGATTCAGCGCCGCAATACCGCGCGCCAGACCGACACCCATCACAGCACCGACCAGGGTCTGGGTGGTGGAGATGGGCAGACCGGTACCGGAGGCAATCACCACGGTCGCGGCAGTCGCCAGCTGGGCAGCAAAACCACGGCTCGGGGTCAGGTGAGTGATGCCGGTACCTACCGTCGCCATCACCTTCTCGCCCATAGTCGCCAGACCGATCACGATACCGATACCGCCCAGCGGCAGGATCCACCAGGCAATGGCAGCCTGACTGGAAATCTCGCCACCGGAAGCCACGATCGAGGCCACCGCAGAGAGCGGGCCAATGGCGTTGGCCACATCGTTGGAGCCGTGGGCAAAGGCCATGGCACAGGCAGTGATCACCATCAGGATGCCGAACACCTTCTCCACGTTGGCGAAGTGCATCTTGCTGTCATCCTGCGGGTTGTACTTCTGGCCGCGAATGTAGATCCAGCCGGCAAACGCCACTGCGATGGAGATGGCAATCGAAAGCAGAATGCCCTCGCCATCGCTCAGGTGCAGACCGACGTGGGTCAGCCCCTTCTTGATGGTCACCAGACAGATCACCAGCGCAGTCAGGAACATGTAGAACGGCACATAGCGCTTGGCGTTGTTCAGGGGATCATCGGTGTTGAAGATAAGCTTCTGCACGCTGATGAACATGAAGTAGGCGATGACACCGGAGATGGCCGGGGTGATGACCCAGGAGCCGACGATGCCGCCAAACTTGCTCCACTGCACCGCTTCCGGGCCAATGCTCACCACAGCGAAACCGACGATGGCGCCGATGATGGAGTGAGTGGTCGAGACAGGCCAGCCGAAGTAGGAGGCGAGGATCAACCAGGCGCCTGCCGCCAGCAGGGAGGCGATCATGCCGAGCACCAGCAGATCCGGGCTATCGACAAACGCATTGCTGTCGATGATGCCGTTACGGATGGTGGCCGTCACTTCGCCACCGGCCAGATAGGCACCGGCAAATTCGAAGATCATGGCAATGATGATCGCCTGACGGATGGTCAGGGATTTGGTGCCGACCGATGTTCCCATGGCGTTGGCCACGTCATTCGCGCCAATGCCCCAAGCCATCAAAAAGCCGAACAAGGCCGCCACGAGCACCAGAGTGGTGCCGTAATTCGCGATAATGTCCATTAGTAGTGTTTACCCAGTCAGTCGATTACGAACGAGCCAGCATCAGTTCCAGACGGGCGCCTACGCGCTCGGCCTGATCTGCCAGGTCACCTACCCATTCGAGGATCTTGTAAAGGAACATCACATCGATCGGATTGTAATTGTGCTCAACCGCTTGCAGCTGTTGGCGAAGTCCGATCTGCATGGTGTCTGTATCGTCCTCGATCAGATCCAGCTGGTGGATCATCTCGGCAACCATTTCCACTTCCCGTCCTTTGAAGCCGGTCTCGAGCAGCTCGTCGAGCTCCCCGATCGCTTTCTCGGCCTGAGCGGTCGCATCAATACAACGTTTGAGGTAAGCCATGAAATCCGTCCGCATTTCTGCGGGGAACTCCATGCGACGGCCAAGCATGCGGCCGGAGATATCCTTGGCACGGTTGGCAATCTTGTCTTGCTGGGTCAACAGCTCCAGCAGGTCGGTACGTGCAACCGGCAGGAACAGGCCGCGAGGCAGTTTCAGACGGATTTCACGCTTGAGGGTATCTGCCTCTTTTTCCAGTTGGGCGATCTGCTGCCGGATCTTCTCGGCATCTTCCCAACGGTCTTCGGCAACGGCGTCAAAGAAGGGAACCAACTGCTGGGAGCACTGGTGAACCTTGACGATATGCTTCTGCAGCGGCTTGATGGGGGACTTGGCAAAAAGCCCCAAAATAGTATTTACTGGCATGGCCAAACCTGTGTCGGTGAAAAAACACTCGATACGATTTTATGAGGCGCGCATGGTAACCGAACTGCGCCCTCAATTAAACCGCGAATTAATCTAGTCGTCTCGCGGGCATTATATCCCCGCGACCCGAATCCTGCCCCCCAAAGTTGTCTGCCAGCCCGGAATGACTATGCAAACTGAGATCGAGATAAAGTTTTTTGTCGCCCGCGACATTCAAGCCGAGTTATCCAACCTGCTGAATTCTCTTGAGATTAAAGAATCATCACAACAGCAGCTCGGCAACGTCTATTTCGATACGCCGACCTTGGCTCTGCGCCAGCTGGATATGGGGCTGCGTATTCGCCGCTGCGATGCCTTCGCCGAACAAACCATCAAATGCCGTGGCCAGGTGGTGGGCGGCCTGCACGCCAGACCCGAGTACAACACCCCTGTCAGCGGCGATTTGCCGACCCTCTCGGCCTTTCCCGATGAGATTTGGCCGACTCTGACCGAGCGCGACCACATTCAGCAGCAGCTGGTCGCTCAGTTTCGCACCGACTTCCTGCGCCGCCACTGGCTGATCGCCTTCGAGGGGGCCGAGATTGAGCTGGCCTGGGATCAGGGAGAGATAGTCGGCAGTCAAGGCAGCACCACCATCAACGAACTGGAACTGGAGCTCAAATCAGGCGCGACCGCGGCGCTGTTTGCACTGGCCCAACGCCTCGCCAAGCTTGGTGGGCTGCGTCTCGGCGCCCAATCCAAGGCCCAGCGCGGCTATCGACTGGCTGGTCTTGGCAAACCGCTGACCCTGCAGGCGCTGGTCGAACATGAAGGTATGGATGGCATAACGGGGGTAAGCGAGGGGCTGCGCCACTGGCAGCATCACGAGCAGCTCTGGCTGGAGCATCCTCAGGATAAAGGCATTCAACAGCAGGCACTCGCAGCCCTGTGCCAGGGGATCGATCTGGTCGCCCGCAGTGCGGCCACGCTGCCACAACCAGCGCCCTGGCTACCCGCCCTGACCAACCTGCAAGCCCAGTCGGGCGAGCATGACGAGTGGCCTGCCGAGCTTGCCGATCTCTTCCTCTATCCGGCGTATGTCGAGTTGCAACTGGCCATCGCTGTCTGGCTACATCACGCGGCCTGAGTGGGGCGATGTCGTAAATAAAGGCCAGAAACAAAAGCTGAAAACAAAACGGGTGAGCCTTGGCTCACCCGTTTTGCATTACAGCAGGTTGAGCTGCTGCATGGCGCAGCGAATGCGCTCGCAAGTCGTTTCCGACAGCGGCATCACCGGCAGACGGCACTCTTCGCTACAGAAACCGAGCAGGGAAGCGGCATATTTGGCACCAGCCGGGCTCGGCTCGGCAAACATCGCCTGATGGAGCGGAATCAGCTTGTCTTGCAGTTCACGCGCTTCTTGCCACTTGCCGGCCAGCGCCAGATTTTGCACCTCGGCCACCAGCTTGGGGGCCACGTTGGCGGTCACAGAGATACAGCCCTGACCGCCGCCGATGTTGTAGGCAACCGCAGTGGCATCCTCACCGGAGAGCCAGGCGAAGGGCTTTTTGATCAGCTGGCGCTCGGTCCAGGGGCGGGCCAGATCGCCGGTGGCATCTTTTACCCCGGCAATGCGCGGCAGCTCGGCCAGACGGGCCAGGGTCGCCGGCTGCACGTCGACGATGGCACGCGGCGGAATGTTGTAGACGATGATGGGTTTGGTGGTTGCGTCGTGCACTGCCTTGAAGTGGTGGTAGAGCCCTTCCTGATTGGGGCGGTTGTAGTAACCAGCCACATGCAGGGTGGCATCTGCACCGACCCGCTCGGCATACTGGGTATATTCGATCGCCTCGACCGGATTGTTGGAGCCCGCTCCGGCAATCACCGGAATACGGCCAGCGACCTGTTTGACCACCAGCTCCACCACCCGGCAGTGCTCGTCGTGGGTCAGGGTCGGGCTCTCACCCGTGGTACCGACCGGCACAATGCCGTGAGTACCCTGCTCGATATGCCACTCCACCAGACGCAGCAGCGCCTCTTCATCCAGCTTTCCCTGTCGAAACGGGGTAATCAACGCAACGATTGAACCTTGAAACATGGGATCTCCTTCTCCGGTTTGACGCTAATATGGCAATAAAAAACCCCGGTTCGATGTGCGCAACCGGGGTTTGAATCTTCTCGGGGATGAGAGGTTACGCGCGAACGTCAGCAGGCCCGAATTTCAGGCTTTTTTTATGCTTTCGTTTCAACCCGTTGAACCGCATTGACTCATCTCTGCTCAAAAAATGGTGTCTGGGCATATTTCGGGAACACGGCATAAATGTCAAGGCGAAAGGGGCTATGTATAATGGCCGCCCAAAATTGCGTGGAGAGACCCGATGAGCAGCCCAATCAGTGCCGTCAGCCAGATGCTGGAACGAAACCAAGCCCTCTTTGTCGGCAAGCGGCTACTTGTCTGTGGCGCACTGGAGGATGACTACCCCCGCCAGCTGGCGAGCCTGGCCCAGACCCTGACCGTCTTTACCACCGATTACTGCTACTACCGCAGCCAGCAGGCGGCCCTCGGCAAGGCTATCCTGTTCGACCACCAGTTGGGCGGAACTCCCCGCTTCGATGCTCTGTTAATGCTGATGCCCAAGGCGAAAGCCGAGGCGCAATATCTGCTGGCCATGATGACCCCCCTGCTGGAAGCGGGCGCCGATCTGTTCTTGGCCGGCGAAAACCGTGGCGGCATCAATGGCGCTGACAAGCTGCTGGCACCCTATGGCGACAAGCCGATCAAGCGCGATTCGGCACGCCGCTGCTCGCTCTATCATGGCGAGCTCTGCAAACCGGTCGCCCCGTTCGATCTGGATAGCTGGTTTGGCCGCTATCAGTGCAAGGCGGGTGATACCGAGCTCACCGTGCTGGCGTTGCCCGGCGTTTTCAGCGCCGCCGAGCTGGACCTCGGCACCCAGATGTTGCTGGCCACCGTGCCGGCCATGAAGGGTTCACTGCTCGATTTCGGTTGCGGTGCCGGGGTGATTGGCTCCGTGCTGGCCAAGCGCAATCCCGAGCTCAAGGTCACCATGGTGGATATCAATGCGCTGGCGCTGGAGTCAAGCCGCCGCACCCTGGCCATCAACGATCTGCAAGGGGAGGTTCATGCCTCTGACGTCTACTCCGACATCACGGGATCGTTTGACCAGATTGTCTCCAATCCCCCTTTCCATGCCGGGCTCAAGACCTTCTATGCGGCGACCGAAACCTTCCTCGCCAGGGCGCCTGAATTTTTGCGTCCCCATGGCAGCCTGACCATAGTTGCCAACGCATTCCTGCGCTATCAGCCTATACTGGAAGCACACTTCAAACGGACGGAAGTGAGCAACAGCGACGCCAAATTCAAGGTCTATCTGAGCAAAGTGTAAATAAGTGTAAGCAGTACAATAAAACCGCTAGAGAGCGCCATCCGGCATCTGATAAGGTATTAAGCACACGATAAAAACCACCCCTTTAGGGGTGTTTTTATACCGAACATTGAAAACCTTTTCATGTTGTTAATTCAGGGAGAGAAATACGATGGCAGGCATATTGACCATGATCCTGGCTGGTGGCGAAGGTACTCGCCTGCAGCCTCTGACCACTACCCGCAGCAAGCCTTCCGTCCCCTTTGGTGGCAGCTACCGGCTGATCGACTTTGTCCTCAACAACTTCGTCAACGCCGACTTTCTGCGCATCTATGTACTGACCCAATTCAAATCCCAGTCCCTCTACCTGCACATGAAGAAGGGGTGGAATATCGTCGGCATCACCGACCGCTTTATCGATCCCATCCCGGCCCAGATGCGGATGGGCAAGCGCTGGTATGACGGCACCGCCGATGCCATCTACCAGAACCTCGGCTTTATCGAGCGGGCCGAACCGGATCACGTCTGCATCTTCGGCTCCGACCACATCTACAAGATGGATGTGAGCCAGATGGTTACCTTCCACAAACAGAAGAACGCCGCCATGACGGTTGCAGCCCTGCGCATGCCCATCGAAGAGGCGAGCGCCTTCGGGGTGATCGAGGTCGATACCGAAGGGCGGATGATCGGCTTTCAGGAAAAGCCGAAGCAGCCCAAGCACATTCCCGGCGATCCGACCCAGGCGCTGGTCTCCATGGGCAACTACATCTTCGAGACCGATGCCCTCTGCCGCGAGTTGAAGCGGGATGCCGCGGAGGAGAACTCCAGCCACGACTTTGGCAAGGATGTGATCCCGAGCCTCTACCCACGTGCCCCCGTCTATGTCTATGACTACAGCACCAACGTCATCCCCGGCGAGAAACCGCACGTCTACTGGCGGGATGTGGGCACCCTCGACTCGTATTGGCAAGCGCACATGGACCTGGTGGCCGACAATCCCCCCTTCTCCCTCTATAACCGCAAGTGGCCCCTGCACACCCACTATCCGGCGCTGCCGCCTGCTACCTTCATCGACAGCGACGAGTGCAAGGTGAAGATCGCCAACTCGCTGATCTCCGCCGGTTGCTTCATTCAGGGCAGCCAGATCCAGCGATCCATCCTTGGTTTCCGCTGCAATATCGGCGCGTGCAGCCATATCAGTGAATCCGTTCTGCTGGGGGATGTGAAGATTGGTGAAGGCTGCTCCATCCGGCGCGCCATCATTGATAAAAACGTTGAAATTGCGCCCGGCACCGTTATCGGTGAAAATCTGGACCACGATAGAGAGCGATTTACCGTATCCGAAGGCGGTATCGTGGTGGTACCTAAGGGAGCAAGAGTTGGCTATTAACCCACTGAAAATCCTGTTTGTTGCCTCGGAAGTTGAGGGGCTGGTCAAGACCGGGGGCCTGGCCGATGTCGCCAGAGCCCTGCCGATGTACCTGGCCCAGAAGGGACATGATGTCAGGATCATGTTGCCCTTCTACAAGACGATAAAGCGACGGGATGAGGCCAGACTGGTGGCGTCACGCTGGCTGCCAACCCACCCCGGGCTGCCGGATATCGGTTATCGCATCTACCAGATGGAGCTGGATGGCGTCTGCGTCTATCTGCTCGACTGCCCGCAATATTTCGATCGTCCCCAGCTCTACGCCGAGAACAATCAGGCCTATCCGGATAATGGCGAGCGCTTTGCCTTCTTCTCGGCCGCGGCCCTCCATGCCTGCGAGCAGCTCGGCTTTGCCCCGGATATCGCCCACTGCAATGACTGGCACACCGGCCTGCTGCCACTGCTGCTGAAAACCCGTCACGCCCACAACCCCTTCTTCCAGCAGACCCGCAGCGTGATCAGCATTCACAACGCGGCGTTTCAGGGGGTGTTTGGCCGCGAGCAGTTCTGGGCCATGCCCGAGATCGCCGACTACGAACGCCGCATCAACTACGACTACGGCCACGTCAATCTGCTCAAATGCGGGGTGCTCTACGCCGACAAGATCAATGCAGTCAGCCCCAACTATGCCCAGGAGCTGCTGACTCACCTCGGCGCCCACGGCATGGCGCATATCTTCCAGCAGCGGGCGGCGGATCTCTGCGGCATCCTCAACGGCTGCGACTACAAGGACTGGGATCCGGAGTTCGACGAATTCCTGCCTGCGACCTACAGCATCGACAACATGGCTGGCAAACAGATCTGCAAAGAGAGCCTGCAACAGGAGGCGGGGCTGGCCGTGGCGGACTTGCCCATCTACGGCATGGTTTGCCGCCTGACCGAGCAGAAGGGCGTTCCCCTGCTGCTCCCTGCGCTGGAGAAATTCCTCCACCATCAAGTACAAGTGGTGATCGTCGGCTCTGGCGATCCTGCGCTCGCCACGCAACTGCAAACCATGGCCCGGGATTATCCGGGCAAGCTCGCCTTCATCAACACCTATGACGATCGGCTGGCTCATCTGGTCGAAGCCGGTGCCGACTTCTTCCTGATGCCCTCGCTGTTCGAGCCTTGCGGCCTCAACCAGATGTACAGCCTCGCCTATGGCACCCTGCCGCTGGTGCGCGCCGTGGGGGGGCTGAAAGATACCGTGGTGGATTGGGATGCGGATCCCGAGCATGCCACTGGCTTCTGCTTCAACGATCCGACTGCCGCCATCCTGCTAGATACCATGCGCCGCAGCCTGCTCTATTTCCTGCAGGACAAAGAGCGTTTTGCCAAGGTGCAGCGCAATGCCATGAGCACCCGCTTCAACTGGCCTGACTCAGTCACCCAGTATGAACGGATGTATCAGAGCGCATTGGGCCGTTACTGAATGCCAAACGTCAGCTAATTGCTGAAGTTTTGTACCCTTGGCTTCACTTTGAGCGTCAACAGCGAAAAAAGTCCCCTTTGGCTGTTGACGCTCCCCCAAAACTCTATAGAATCCCCCTCCGCAGTGATGCGAAGGTGGCGGAATTGGTAGACGCGCTAGCTTCAGGTGTTAGTGTCCCACGGATGTGAGGGTTCGAGTCCCTCTCTTCGCACCAATACTGCCATGCTGATTCAGCAGCATGTAAATCCAACTAGAAAACCCGAATGTGCGAAGGTGGCGGAATTGGTAGACGCGCTAGCTTCAGGTGTTAGTGCCCCCCGGGTGTGAGGGTTCGAGTCCCTCTCTTCGCACCATGCTTCTCCAGACAGCATGTAAATCAAAACTGGTAACACAATGTGCGAAGGTGGCGGAATTGGTAGACGCGCTAGCTTCAGGTGTTAGTGTCCCACGGATGTGAGGGTTCGAGTCCCTCTCTTCGCACCATGCTTTATCCAGACAGCATGTAAATCCAGACTGGAAACCCGAATGTGCGAAGGTGGCGGAATTGGTAGACGCGCTAGCTTCAGGTGTTAGTGCCCCTCGGGTGTGAGGGTTCGAGTCCCTCTCTTCGCACCATGCTTCTGACATGTAAAAACAGAGCAATGCGCTCCAACCGCATTTAAAAACCAGCTGGAGAAAATCAGTGTGCGAAGGTGGCGGAATTGGTAGACGCGCTAGCTTCAGGTGTTAGTGTCCCACGGATGTGAGGGTTCGAGTCCCTCTCTTCGCACCATTCATTACGCAAAAGGCCCATCACGAAAGTGATGGGCCTTTTGTTTTTACTCCTTGTTATGGCTATGCTTTTGACGACTCCCCGCTCATCGTCATGCCAAGGAACGCATATGATACTGGATACCGACATTCACAACTTTTACGAACATCTGGTGCTCAAGGAGATTGAGAAACAGGGGCTGCAGCAAAAGCTCAACAGCGATCAGATGGCCGACCTCTGCTGCCTTACCCTCAACCAGCTCCCCGCCCACTATATTCGCCACAATGTCGACATGATCTACTTCCTGACCGACGCCAAGCGCACCGAAATGGAGAAACTGGTGGTCGAATCGCTCAAGGTGGCACAGCAGAAGATCAAGCAGGCTCCCGTCAAAAGCTCATAACCAGGGCTGCTGCCAGAGCAGGGTGACGATACCGGTCAACCCGGCCACTGGCAGCAAGATCAAGGCGGGCCGCAATCCGGGCTCCAGCATCACCCAGGCAGCCAGCAGAAAACCGGCACTCCAGGTGCCGTACTCTTTATCCTGACCCCATGCGAGTACGGCCACCGCCACCAGCAACATCATCCCCCGCAATATCCAGCGCATTGTTTTCTCCCCAACCAACAATTGAGAGTGATTATCATATTCATCTACTAGGGATGCAAGTGGCGTCACAGACAAGCTTCGTATGTAGCCCTTTGTGTCAACAGGCCGCTCAAAAACGGGTTATGAGATCAACTAATTTGTGATTTTTCCAATCAAATGTGCACTTTTGCCAATTTGATGGGGCTTTAACCCGCCGGGTTTGTGGTAGATTGCGGCCTCTTTTTGGGTTGCCTCCTCGGGATCGATGTATCCACAGGACGAGAGGGAGTGACCTTGGCGAGCAAGAGTTTAGGAAGTATCTATGCAAAACCAACAAAACCACATCCGACTACCGGGCATGGCACAGGTGTTTGCCTGTCTGGCCATTTTCCTGGCCCTGGCATTCTCGTTCACCAGCGTGCTCGATCTGCCGATCCAGCTGGCGTTGTTCATCGCCTGGTTTGTCATCATGGGGCTTGGCATCAAACTCGGCCACGATTACAAATCCCTGGAGCAGGCAGCCGTTGACGGCGTTGCCAAGGGAATGGGGGCCATCCTGATCCTGGTCTCCGTCGGTGCCCTGGTCGGCACCTGGATTGCCGGTGGCATAGTCCCCAGCATCATCTATTTCGGCCTCAAGGTGATCCATCCGTCCATCTTCCTGCTGGCAACATTGATCATCTGCTCCCTGACCTCGCTGGCCACCGGCACCTCCTGGGGCTCTGCCGCCACCGCCGGTATCGCCATGATGGGGATCGGCCACAGCCTCGGCGTGCCTGCGCCGCTGGTAGCCGGTGCCGTGCTCTCCGGCGTCTATTTTGGTGACAAGCTCTCTCCGCTCTCCGACTCAGTAGTGCTGGCTTCGACCATGTCCAACGTCGACGTGGTGGAGCATATCAAGGGGATGCTGCCTATCAGCCTGCTCTCCTATGTCATCACCGCCGTGCTGTTCACCGTGGTGGGCATGCAGTATTCGGGTAATGTCAGCCTGGAGCAGGTCAATCTGGTGATGGAGGCTCTCGACAACCAGTTCAACATCACCCCGCTGGCCATAGTCCCCGTGGTGCTGGTGCTGGGTCTGCTGGCCAACCGCAAGCCCGCCTTCCCGGTGATCAGCTTCGGCGCCCTGCTGGGCCTGATCTGGGCCATCGCCTTCCAGGGCATGGATCCGGTCAAAGCGATGCACTCGGCTTATAGTCCGTTTGCCATCACCTCCGGCATCGATTTTATCGACAACATTCTCGGTCGCGGCGGCATGGAGTCCATGCTGGGCTCGGTCGCGGTCATCATCTTCGGTCTCGGGTTTGGCGGCCTGCTGGAGAAGGTTGGCATTCTGGAAGTGATCGCCAGCGCCTTCGAGAAGCGCATCAATAGTGTCGGCAGCCTGACCAGCCACACCATCGGCACCGCGTTTCTGGCCAACGTGTTCGGCTCAGCCATGTATGTGTCGCTGATCCTGACCCCCAAGATCATGGCCAAGAACTACGACCGACTGGGACTGGCGCGCAAGAACCTCTCTCGCAACGCCGAGTTTGGCGGCACCCTCACCTGCGGCATGGTGCCCTGGAGCGACAATGGCATCTTCATGGCCGGGGTACTGGGAGTGGCCACCCTCGACTACCTCCCCTACATGTGGCTGAGCTTCACCTGCATCATTGTGACCATCACCCTCGCCTACATGGGCAAGGCGGTGAACCGGATCCCGCTGGTCGCGGCGGCAAGCTCCCGCTAAGCCATCCTGAAACAACAAAGGCGCCACCAAGGCGCCTTTGTTGTTTCAGAGAAATGCTGTTTGATGGAGCTCACTGATCACCACAAACAAAAACAGCCCTCGTTGCCGAGAGCCGTTTCATCAGACCGATACGCCGATCAGATGGAGAAGCTGGAGCCACAGCCACAGGTCGTGGTGGCATTGGGGTTGGTCACGGTGAAGCGTGAGCCTTCCAGACCCTCGGTGTAATCCACACTGCCGCCTACCAGATACTGCAGGCTCATGGGATCGATCACCATGGTGACGCCATTCTTCTCGACTACGGTGTCCCCGTCGTTGATCTTCTCATCAAAGGTAAAGCCATACTGGAAACCGGAGCAGCCCCCACCCGTGATGTATACCCGCAGCTTCAGCTCGGGATTCTCTTCCTCGGTGATCAGGTTCTTCACCTTGTTGGCCGCCGCATCCGTCATCTGGATGGGCAGCGGGGCTTCTGCTACTGCACTCATTACTGACCTCACAACCATTAGATCCACAAACATGGAAACCGCGAAATTATCCAATACCCGACCATTCAGTTCAAGTATTCACCACGTTTAACCGGCCGCGGGAACCGGAGCAGGCGGTGCGGCGACCAGCGGCTTGATCACCTCGCCCCACTCAACCAGCAACTCTTGCGCCGGTTGCCTGCCATCCTTGTTGATGGTGACACGGATCCGATCCGGCACAAAGCCTTCCGGCAACTGCCAATTCCCTTCCAGCAGCTGGAAATAACGCAGGGCATAACGCCACTCGCTCACCTTCATTCCGAGATCGCGGCCGGTTAGCGTCTTCGGCTTGTCAGCCAGACTCCCCTCGACCCGGATCTGCACCTGACCACGGAACAGCTCCCGCTTTTTGGCGGGCTGGGTCAGGGCGAGACGATAGTGGTAGCGACCGGGAATGCTGGTCTCCTGCAAGGTCAGGTTATCGATCACCACCCCCACCTGTTCGCCGGTGGGGCGCATGATCCGCTCGAAAAAGGCCAGCTGGCGCTTGAGCTCCTGCACCTGCGCCTCCTGACTCTTCAGGGTGGTCTGCAACTGCTCGAAGGCCGCTTTCTGGGTCGCCAGCTGGGTATCTTTCACCCCCAATTCGGTCTTGAGCTGGCCGATGGCCTTGCCCTGACGATCCAGCGTCTCCTGCTGTACCACCAGCAGACTGCTCTGGGCCAGATCCTGACGGTTCCCGACAAAGTAACCGATGAGCCCGCCAACGGCTAACACGACCAATAACTTCAATAGATTGGACATAGCCCCTCATCCCGTTATCACGCCATTTACGGCAGCGCCTCTCCCTTCACTATACCGCCCTGACCGGGGTCAAAGGCGATAAAGGGAAAAATTAACTGGCCGTAGCGCTGCCATCACCCCGCTTTTGACGCGCGGCAAGCCGTAAAGTTCGCTCAAGGATCTGGGAATAGATGGGACGACCGCCCAGCGCTTGCGCCACAAGGGTGGCTCCCACTGTGGTGATCATCATCGGCAGGATCAGCTGATAGTTGTCGGTCATCTCGGTGACCAGCACGATACCGGTGATGGGGGCGCGCACGGTGGCAGCAAACAGCGCCCCCATTCCTGCGATGGCAAAGGCGCCGGGCTCGATGCCAAGCTCCGGAAACGCCGCATGAAACAGATGGCCAAACACCACGCCAAACAGGGTGCCCAATGCCAGGGTTGGCGCAAACACCCCGCCCGGGGCACCGGAGCAGAAGCAGATGAGGGTCGCAACCAACCGCACCGAGAAGATAAGGAACAGGGTCGCCATCGCATACTCATCCCCCATCAGATGGGGAATAAGCTCGGTGCCGCCCCCCGTCACCGCGGGGGCAAACAGCGACAGCACACCAAACGTTCCGGCGACCAGCATGCCGATGGCCACGAAACGGTGGCGCTTGTTCTGATGCAGCGCCAAATAGCCATCCTGACAGGCCAGCACCAGCTTGTTGAAAACAAAGCCCAATACGCCGAAGGTGGCCCCCATAAAGAGGAACAGCCAGAGCGCCTTGAGGGCTGGCGCATCGTAGTGGGGCAGGGTGATCACCGCCCCCTGCCCTTTCATGTTCTGCAACATCAGGGTCGCCATGATGGCGGAGATCCCCACCGCCTTGATGGCAAGAAAGGAGTAACGAAACTGCGGCCGCATCTCCTCCATCACGAACAGGATGCCCGCCAGCGGCGCATTGAAGGCAGCTGCCAGACCGCCCGCCGCACCGGCGGCCAGCAGGGCGTGGCCATGCTCCTTGGGCAACCGGAAGATATCCGCCACCATCTTGCCGAGGTTGCCGCCGATCTGTACCGAAGGCCCCTCCCGTCCCAGCACCATGCCGGAGCTCAGGGTACAGATGCCGCCGAAGAACTTGACCGGCAACACTCGCCACCACCGCACCGGGCGCAGATCGTCCATCGCCCCCTCGATCTCGGGAATGCCAGAACCACCCGCTTCCGGGGCAAAGGTATGAGTGAGGAAGTAACCGACAAATCCCAGCAAGGCGCTGAAGCCAAAGCCAAGCAGACCGAGCTGCCACCAGGGACGGTCGGCCAGCAAGGCAATGCGTTGCTCTGCCAGCCAGTGGACCCCCGATTCGAACAGACCGCACACCAGTCCGGCCAGGGTGCCGACCAGCGCCGCCAGCAACAGCACCAGCAAGGGCATCTTGTCTTGCCGGATAATGCGGGAAAGCGGCCCCCGCGAAGAGGTATCGGCTTCAGAGGAGAGAGCTTGTTGCGCCATCTTGTTACACCAACTTGGAAAAACCATATCGTCAGCTAGCTGAGATCAGGATCACCCGGCGCGTTGCTCGGCTGCCCAGGGCTGGGGCTTTCTGCTATAGTCGGCCCGTTAAATTTTTGTCACGGGAGCAGACCGAGAGTCCGGGTGGCGAGAGCGCAAAGCATACTCCTGATGCTCCGGCCTGCCGAGTCTCAATCGGCTGCAATCCCTTGTGTGACGACCAAAATCCCATTAAGGATGATCCATGTCAAAATCAGATCAGCTGTTTGAACAGGCCCGCCAGACCATTCCGGGTGGCGTCAACTCACCGGTCCGCGCCTTCAATGGGGTCGGCGGCACGCCCCGCTTCATCGATCACGCCGATGGCGCCTATCTCTATGATGTGGATGGTCAGGCCTACGTGGATTACATCGGCTCATGGGGCCCTATGCTGCTGGGTCACAACCACCCCGCCATCAAAGCCGCCGTCATCAAGGCCGTTGAGAAGGGGCTGAGCTACGGTGCGCCGACCGAGATCGAAGTGCTGATGGCCGAGAAAGTCCGCCAGATCGTCCCCTCCATGGAGCAAGTTCGGATGGTCAACTCCGGCACCGAAGCCACCATGAGCGCCATCCGTCTGGCCCGCGGCTACACCGGCCGCGACAAGATCGTCAAATTCGAGGGCTGCTACCACGGCCACGCCGACTCTCTGCTGGTCAAGGCCGGTTCCGGCGCCCTAACCCTGGGTCAACCCAACAGCCCGGGCGTTCCAGCCGATTTCGCCAAACACACCCTGACCTGCGTCTTCAACGATCTGGATTCGGTGCGTGAAGCCTTCACCCAGTACGGCAGCGAGATCGCCTGTATCATCGTCGAGCCGGTCGCAGGCAACATGAACTGCATCCCGCCGGTCCCCGGCTTCCTGGAAGGGCTGCGCGCCATCTGTGACGAGTTCGGTGCCCTGCTGATCCTGGACGAGGTGATGACCGGCTTCCGCGTCTCCCTGCGCGGTGCTCAGGGTCACTACAACATCGACCCGGATCTCACCACCCTCGGCAAGATCATCGGTGCCGGCATGCCTGTGGGCGCCTTCGGCGGCAAGAAGAAGGTGATGCAGCACATTGCCCCGACCGGCCCTGTCTATCAGGCGGGTACTCTCTCCGGCAACCCGGTGGCCATGGCGGCCGGTCTGACCATGCTGGACCTGCTGCTGGAGCCGGGTCTCTATGAGCAGCTGAGCGCCAAGACAGCTCGTGTTGCCGAGGGACTGAAAGCGGCCGCCGCCAAACACGGTATCCCGCTCGCCATCAACTATGTGGGCGGCATGTTCGGCTTCTTCTTCACCGACGAGCCCGAAATCACCCGCTACGAGCAGGTCACTCGCTGCGATATGGAACGCTTCAAGCGCTTCTATCACCTGATGCTCGAAGAGGGCGTCTATCTGGCGCCGAGCGCCTACGAGGCAGGCTTCCTGTCGCTGGCTCACGGCGACAAGGAGATTGAACACACTCTGGCCGCCGCCGAACGCAGCTTCGCCAAGCTGGCTGGCTAAATCGCCGCTGGTTGTCGCAAAGGGCCCGTCATGGGCCCTTTTCTATTACAGAGACTCCATCACCACACAGGGCGGCAATACGCCCATTTCTGGTGCATTACCCCCTCGTCATCCACCGATTTGTCATTCTCTGGTGCAACTTACCCCGCCATCCCTGTCATAAAGCAGGCCCACTATTTGCACATTCACCACAAGAGCCCACGTCACCGAGGTCCATATGGCAGAGATGAGCCCCATCGATGTGCTGCGGCGCTATCAGGAGTATCAGGAGGAGCTGACCCCGCTACTGCAGGGGCTGCTCAGCGCTCCCCTTGCCTCGCTCAAGGGGTATCCCTTTGTGGTCAGCATTGACCATTATCAGGGGCCGATGTGCATCCAGCCTGCGGCACCGGCGGCCCATAACCGGCTGCACCTTATTGTGCAGGGGCAAGGACGGGAGATCACCGTCTGTCTGAATCAGCTGATTGGCTGGTTGATGGGAGACAGGGAGCGCCGCCGCGCCATGCCCTGGTTCAAGGCGGTCTATGTGGTGCTCAGCATGGCGCTGTTTCTCATCGTCGCCACCCTGATCTGGCACGGGCTGGAGCAGCTCTACCAGCTATTGTGCGGCGAGCGGCAGAACCAGCTCGGCGCCTTTAGCGCCATCATCTTCCTGACGCTGGCACTGGCGGTGTTCGATCTGGGCAAGACCATTCTGGAAGAGGAGGTACTGCTGCATAAGGATATCTTCCGCCACAGCGCCATTCGCCGCACCATCACCCGCTTTATCGCCGCCATTCTGATCGCGGTCTCCATCGAGGGGCTGCTGCTGCTGTTCAAAGGTTCGCTCGGCCAGAGCGAGCTGCTCTGGCCTGCGGTCGGGGTGATGGGGTGTGCGGTGGGGTTGCTGCTGGCGCTTGGTCTCTATGTCTATCTGGGGGCCAAGGCTGAAGCGGCACTGGTACAGGCTAGCCTGCGCTCTCCACCGTCAGCTGCACAAGGGAGCGACGCGCCGCCCGCCAGGAAGCGTACATGGTCCAGGAGGTATAGATGACGATAAAGGCAACCAGCCACTTCAGCATCTCCATATCCATGGATTTGACCAGCATGGCAGCCAGCACCACACCGATGGGACCGAAGATGGCCACCGCCAGCACCGCCTTGGCATCGAATGCCCCTTTACGGATAAAGGTGCCTGCGGAGAAGACGCTAAGCACGGCGGTGGAGCCCATCATGATGGGAAACGCCGCCAGCGGATTCATCCCCAGCAGATAAACCAACGTCATGCAGGGGGCAAACAGGCCGATACCGACATTCATCAGCACCCCGAAGATGAAATTGCCAAGCAGGGCGATCGCCAACTTGTAGCCGCTGAGCCCCATCGCATCGCCACCTACAGGGAAAAGACCCAGCAGACCGGCAAAGATCAGTCCTGCGACGACCAGTAAGGAGATAGCCATCACCAGCCGGATGGTCTGCCGATCAAACGAGGCCACATGGCGAGCCCCCCAGGCCGCGCCCGCTGCGGCGGCCATCATCATGCTGATCAGCGTCAGCGGATCCACCGCGACTGCACCGACGAAGATCAGCGACTGAGTCACGGTCGGCAGCACGCACTGCCCATTGAGGGTACCCGGCAGCACTCGATCATCGATCAGCTTGAACTGCTTGTAGCAGGCGGTCTTTACCGCAAAGCTGCCCACCCCCAGGGTATCAAGGAAGTTGGCAACACCGCCGATCAGCGCCACCGGCCAGAAAGGTGTGGACTCAAAAGTCCCGTTGCATCGTTTTTGCCAGCACGCTTGCACCAGCATAAAGATGAATACAAGGCCTCCGGCTATAAAAACCAGCCGTAAAATATCAACTAACATAGTGGTTTCTCCTGCAACGGGCGGCGATTCTAAGGCAAGCAGCAGAAAAAATCTTGACCGGAATTAAGCAATGCTCACGACACGCCTCTGCGAGGCGAAATATTTATCAATAGACTCCGAACGACTCTGCTAATACTTGTTACTGAGGCCAACAGGCCGGGTCCTGAGCACGTTGTTATGGTCCTTTCGCGACGACCACTTGTGCCAAAGGACATAATAAAAAAGAGGGCCGGTAGTGATACCGACCCTCTTTCTGTATCAGGCCAGGGCGCAGGGCCCTCGACCATGGCAACTGCTTATTGAATGCTCTTGCCGGCACGCACGTCCTTGATAAACCCCTTCAGGCTGGCCAGATCACGGGGGGCACCGCGCAGGATCTGATCACCGATGATGAAGGCCGGGGTACCGGAGATACCGAGCGCTTCAGCCAGCGCACGGTTGGTACCGAGGTTCTGGTCAATGCTGCCATCCTTGATCTTGGCTTCCACCTTGCTCCAGTCCACACCGGCCGCCACAGCCAACTGCTTGACCTGTGCTTCATCAGCGAGCGGGCCCTGATGGCTATAGAGCTTCTCGTGGAACGCCTGGTACTTGTCAGGCTGACC
This sequence comes from Aeromonas sp. FDAARGOS 1411, assembly GCF_019047125.1. Classification (NCBI taxonomy): domain Bacteria; kingdom Pseudomonadati; phylum Pseudomonadota; class Gammaproteobacteria; order Aeromonadales; family Aeromonadaceae; genus Aeromonas; species Aeromonas sp. FDAARGOS 1411. The sequence continues at coordinate 3,145,165 of NZ_CP077214.1, forward strand.
CAGCTGGACCGCCAGCGCAGCACGAGCTGCGAAGTAGGAGGACTCGCTCAGAATGGGGAACTGCTTGTAGATGTAACGGATATCTTTATCTTCCGCCATAAGCTGCTTGACCAGCGGATGGGCCCGTTTGCAGTAACCGCAGTTGTAATCAAAAAACTCCACAATGGTCAGCGACGCCTTCGGATTCCCCATCTCGGGATCCTGATTGGCATAAAGCTGCTTGGAGTGAGCCTTGATCAGCGCCTTGTCACTCTCGGCCTGCTGGCTCTCCTGCTTGGCACGCAGGGCATTGGACATCTCGACCAGGATCTCGGGATTCTTGACCAGATAGTCGCGAACGATTTTCTCGACATCGCTTTTGGTCAGCTCGCTTGCATGTACCGGCGTCGCCAGCAGGGTCACGCCAGCCAGCGCGCAAAACAGGGCATTTTTAATAGTCATAACGTTATCTTGCAGAGGATATGATAGAGGCCACTATAGTGGTTGAGTCTGTTTTCAAGTCAAGTTATCTGGCCAAAAAAGCGCTTGATGCGCCCTGATTGCCACTTTTTCATATCATTTCGTGCAATTAACCAGCAATCAAACCGGACGGGGATTTACAAGTTGGATCAGCATGGTAATATTCGCCGCACTGCTGCGGAGGGGTGGCAGAGCGGCTGAATGCACCGGTCTTGAAAACCGGCGATGGGCGACCATCCGTGGGTTCAAATCCCACCTCCTCCGCCATTCATACCGAGCCCATGCAACAATGTTGCATGGGCTTTTTATTTGCCTACGACTTGCCACTCCCCATAGCACTCAGCAAATCAGCCTCCTTCATCACCCTCCTTAATCTTCACTCCTGCAGGCTCAATAACTACCAGAAAATCCCCCATCAACCTCGAACCTCTGCGTTCCTGCGAGCATCCCTTCCCATTTCCTTATTGCCCCAAACAACAACGACCCAACGCAGCGACCACGGCTCCAGCATGTTGGTACCGCCAATAACCCCTCTTCGGAATAATAGAAAAGCAGGGACGATGGGGTTGCGGCTTAAAAAGAGGGAGCAGCTAGCTCAGGAAGCAGAGATCCCAAGCAAGAGATCACGACGTATAAGCGATCATAGGATTCACGGGTTATGGCGGCACCAGAGCCACCGAACAAAGCGACAGCGGTTCAGCGAAGAAAGAGTACCAAGCGGAACATCAGGCTATTTGTGGAACCAGAAAACAGCGAAGAGTAACAATAAGAACAGAGGAGAAGAGATCAGATGGGTCAATTATCAGACGAATTACTGAATTTCAGCCAATAAAAAACCCCGCTCATTGAGCGGGGTTTTTTGTATTGAGTGCCTGGCAGTGTCCTACTCTCGCATGGCGAATGCCACACTACCATCGGCGCTACCGCGTTTCACTTCTGAGTTCGGCATGGGATCAGGTGGTTCCACGGCGCTATTGCCGCCAGGCAAATTCTTCAATCTGAGAAAGCTGACGTAAGTAATTCGTTCGTATTTGCTACAAGCCTTAGAACACTTCTTGGGTGTTGTATGGTTAAGCCTCACGGGTAATTAGTATGGGTTAGCTCAACACATCACTGCGCTTACACACCCCACCTATCAACGTTGTGGTCTCCAACGGCCCTTTAGGACCCTCAAGGGGTCAGGGATGACTCATCTCAGGGCTCGCTTCCCGCTTAGATGCTTTCAGCGGTTATCGATTCCGAACTTAGCTACCGGGCAGTGCCACTGGCGTGACAACCCGAACACCAGAGGTTCGTTCACTCCGGTCCTCTCGTACTAGGAGCAACTCCCTTCAATCATCCAACGCCCACGGCAGATAGGGACCGAACTGTCTCACGACGTTCTGAACCCAGCTCGCGTACCACTTTAAATGGCGAACAGCCATACCCTTGGGACCGACTTCAGCCCCAGGATGTGATGAGCCGACATCGAGGTGCCAAACACCGCCGTCGATATGAACTCTTGGGCGGTATCAGCCTGTTATCCCCGGAGTACCTTTTATCCGTTGAGCGATGGCCCTTCCATTCAGAACCACCGGATCACTATGACCTACTTTCGTACCTGCTCGACCTGTCCGTCTCGCAGTTAAGCTGGCTTATGCCATTGCACTAACCTCCTGATGTCCGACCAGGATTAGCCAACCTTCGTGCTCCTCCGTTACTCTTTGGGAGGAGACCGCCCCAGTCAAACTACCCACCAGGCACTGTCCGCGAGCCCGATTCAGGGCCCTGCGTTAGAACATCAAACATACAAGGGTGGTATTTCAAGGACGGCTCCAGCGCAACTGGCGTCACGCCTTCAAAGCCTCCCACCTATCCTACACATGTAGGTTCAATGT
>NZ_CP077214.1:3152500-3295000 GCF_019047125.1 Aeromonas sp. FDAARGOS 1411
TGCCCTCAAAGAAGTGTTTCTCAACAACTTTATCAAGTTCAACAAGCCGCAGGATCGCCTGTTCGCCGGTCAGATCGATCGGATGTCCCGCTTCACCCTGCGCTACGAGGCGCTGGTCAACCAGCACCAGCGTCGTCGCAACCCGACTCGCGGTCTGGCCGGTGGCCGGGTCAGCCTGATCCCGCACCAGCTCTATATCGCCCACGAGGTGGGTCACCGCTACGCTCCACGCGTACTGCTGGCCGATGAGGTGGGTCTGGGCAAGACCATCGAAGCGGGCATGATCATTCATCAGCAGCTGCTCTCCGGCCGCGCCCATCGGGTGCTGATCCTGCTGCCCGAAACCTTGCAGCACCAGTGGCTGGTCGAGATGTTGCGCCGCTTCAACCTGCACTTCTCCCTGTTTGACGAGGAGCGCTGCATCGAGGCATTTGCCGATGCGGAGAACCCCTTCGAGACCGAACAGCTGGTGATCTGCAGCCTCGACTTCCTGCGCAAGAAGCGCCGTCGCTTCGAGCAGGTGCTGGAAGCCGAGTGGGATCTGCTGGTTGTCGACGAAGCGCACCATCTGGAGTGGAGTGAAGAGGCGCCGAGCCGTGCCTATGAGATGGTGGAAGCGCTGGCTGAGCAGGTGCCGGGCGTACTGCTGCTGACCGCAACCCCGGATCAGCTGGGCCACCAGAGCCACTTTGCACGTCTGCGCCTGCTCGATCCCGAGCGTTTCTACGACTACGAGGCCTTCCTCGCCGAGGAGCAGGCCTATGGTCAGGTCGCCAGCGCCGCACAAGAGCTGCTGGATGGCGAGACCCTGAGCGATGAAGCCAGACAGATCCTCGCCAGCCAGCTGGAAGGGCTGGACTTGAGCGATGCGACTGCACGCCAGCAGGCGGTAGCCAAGCTGCTGGACCAGCATGGCACCGGCCGGGTGCTGTTCCGCAACAGCCGCGCCAATATTCAAGGCTTCCCCGAGCGTCACCTCAACGTCTACCCCATGCCGCTGCCGGAGCAGTACAAGACTGCCATCAAGGTGATGGGCATGATGGGTGGCAACGGTGGCGATCTGCAGACCCGCGCCCTGCGCTACCTCTATCCCGAGAAGATCTTCCAGCAGTTCGAAGGCGACAACGCCACCTGGACCCAGTTTGACCCGCGAGTCGAATGGTTGCTGGAGCTGCTGCTCTCAGCCCGTCAGCAGAAGGTGCTGGTGATCTGCTCCGAAGCGGCCACCGCCATCGCGCTGGAAGAGGCGCTACGCACCCGTGAAGGGATCCGTGGTGCCGTGTTCCACGAAGGGATGTCGATCCTCGAGCGGGACAAGGCCTCCGCCTATTTCGCCCAGCAAGAGGGTGGCGCCCAGGTGCTGCTCTGCTCCGAGATCGGTTCAGAGGGTCGCAACTTCCAGTTTGCCAGCCATCTGGTGCTGTTCGATCTGCCCCTCAACCCGGATCTGCTGGAGCAGCGTATCGGCCGACTGGATCGTATCGGTCAGCAGAATACCGTCGAGATCCACGTTCCCTATCTGGAAGGGACTGCCCAGCGCGCCCTGCAGCTCTGGTATCACGATGGTCTGGACGCGTTCGAGCAGACCTGCCCGACTGCCCGCCCGGTATTCGAAGCGGTACGTGACGAGCTGTTCGAGCTGCTGGCCGCCAACACCGGCGATCAGGCAGCCCTCGACGCCCTGCTGGTCAAGACCCGCGAACTGCACGAGCCGCTCAAGGCACGACTGGAGCAGGGCCGCGATCGCCTGCTGGAGATCCACTCCAGCGGTGGCGCCGCCGCCCAGCAACTGGTCGACAAGCTGGCCGCCGAAGATGACGACACCGGCATGATCTCCTTCGCTCTCAAGATGTTCGACGAGATCGGCGTCAATCAGGATGACCGTGGCGAGAATGCGCTGGTGCTGACTCCCGGGGATCACATGCTGGTCTCCAGCTTCCCGGGCCTGCCGCAAGACGGCATGACCATCACCTTCGATCGTAACACCGCCCTGTCGCGGGATGACATGGCGCTGCTCTCCTGGGATCACCCCATGATGCGCGGCGGTATCGACCTGATCCTGGGCTCCGAGATCGGTGCCACCTCGGTCGCACTGCTCAAGAACAAGGCGCTGCCCATCGGCTCCATCCTGCTTGAGCTGATCTTCGTTGCCGAGTCTGCGGCCCATCCCCAGCTCTACCGCTTCATGCCGCCGACGCCGATCCGTCTGCTGATGGACAAGAACGGCCAGAATCTGGGTGAGAAAGTGGCGTTCGATGCCTTCAACCGCCAGCTGACTCCGGTCAATCGCCACCTCGGCAGCAAGCTGGTCACCGCGTCCCAACCGGTGATCCACGGTCTGATTGGCAAGGGCCAGGCCATTGCCGAAGAGCTGAAAGCCGGGATTGTCGACAAGGCCCGCGCCCAGATGGCGCAGACCCTGCAGCAGGATCTGGATCGTCTGGAAGCGCTCAAGGCGGTCAACCCGAACGTGCGCGACAGCGAACTGGATTATCTGCGCAATCTGCAGGCAGAATTGCACCACCTGATCGATCAGACCCAACTCAAGCTGGATGCAATCCGCTTTATCGTGGTCACCCATAACTGACAAGGTACCGACCGACAGCGGCCAGACCCAGCTCAAACTGGATACCCAAGGCCGCTTTGTCGTGGTTACCCATAACTGATGGGGGCTTGCCCCCACCTTCTGATGCGAGACATTTATGTTTGAATACTCACCGCCTCTGGAACCCTGGCTCGATATCCTGTTCAAGGACAAGGACATCATGGTGGTCAACAAGCCCACTGGCCTGCTAAGCGTCCCCGGGCGCGGCCCCGAGAATGAAGACAGCGTCCTGCATCGGGTGAAACAACAGCACCCCAAGGCGGCGGCAGCTCATCGCCTCGACATGTCCACCACTGGCGTCATCGTCATTCCTCTCAATCCCAACTCTCATCGGGAGCTGAGTCGGCAATTTCGCGAGCGGGAGACCGAGAAGCACTACCTCGCCTGGGTGTGGGGTGAGCCGGAGGCAGAGTCGGGTCAGGTAGATCTACCGCTCTGCGTCGACTGGCCCAACCGCCCGAAACAGAAAGTTGACCACGAAGAGGGGCGTCACGCCCTGACCCTGTGGCAGAAACTGAAGGTGGAGAACGGCAACAGTCTGATCAAGTTGACCCCCATCACAGGTCGCTCGCACCAGTTGCGCGTCCATATGCTGGAGCTGGGGCACCCGATCCTGGGTGACAACCTCTATGCCCATCCGGATGCGCTGGCGGCGGCACCGCACCTTTATCTGCATGCGGCCAGTCTGACCATCAGCCACCCCCGCAGCGGCGAGCGGATGACCTTCGAGGCGCCAGCCCCTTTCCCGGTCTGATCCCGCAAATCGCAGAGATAAAAAAGCCCCCATCGCGAGATGGGGGCTTTTTCATTAGGGTCAGACGCGAATATCGATCTTGCTTCCCAGAGAAGCGCTGGCCGATGTCGGTGCAACCGGCGCTGATTGCGCTGCGTTTTGCAGCAGCTTCAGCGCAGCTTCGCCCTCTTGGGTCTGCTGTTTCTTGGCCAGACTGGCCGTCATCAGAGCAGAACCAAACGACGCATTTGCAGAACTTGATATATCCATAGGGTTCCTCCTGCACTCAACAGTATCGACCAAGCGGCCCCGAACATAAGCACTGAATGCAAAACAATCTGAAAGTCGCTTTTCTATCAGTCAGATAGCAATTGCATTCATGGCCCCTGCTCACCGCTGGATGACGCCTTCAAGCTCCTGTGCCGTCATCGGCCGAAGCACCTTGCAAGGGTTGCCGGCCGCCACCACATTGGCGGGCACATCTTTGGTCACCACCGAGCCGGCACCGATGACGCTGTTGTCACCGATGGTGACGCCGGGGCAGATAACCGTACTGCCGCCAATCCAGACGTTGTGACCGATCCGCACCGGCTTGCCAAATTCCACCCCCTTGATGCGTGACGCCACCGCCACCGGGTGAGCGGCGGTGTAGATCTGCACCCCGGGCGCCAGCAGCACGTTGTCGCCGATGTGCACCTCGCAGACGTCGAGGATGGTGCAGCCTACGTTGGCGTAGAAGTTCTCGCCGACGAAGATGTTGGCACCATAGTCGCAGAAGAATGGCGGATTGATGGCACACTCCTGGCCGCGGCCACCGAGCAGCTCGTGCAGCAAAGCATCCCGCGCCGGTTTCTCCTGCCAGCAGGTGTTGAAGGTGTGATAAAGCCTTCGGCAGCGCTCACGTGCCGCTTTGAGCTCGGGATCGCCCGCGTCATAGGGCTCCCCCGCCACCATCTTCTGCCACTCGGCACCGCGCACCACTTTCGTCATCGCCTACTCCATCAGCCAGATCAGGGATTCATAAGGGCGCAGCATACCCGATTGCGGTCGGGCCGGGCTATCGGGGTAGTTGCCGAGCAGCAGCCGACCTTGCCCGCTTTGCAACTCAGCAGGCAAGGCAAACTCCACCGGCTCGCCGTAGAAGTTGCTCACCACCAGCAGGGTCTGACCGTTGGCACGGCGGGCATAGGCCCAGATCTGCGGGTGCCCGGTCAGCAGCTCCTGATAATCCCCCTGAGTGAAGATGGGGTGCACCTTGCGAAGGGCGATGAGATCCCGATAGTGCCAGAACACCGAGTGCTGGTCGGCCAGCGCCGCCTCGGCATTGATCTCGGAATAGTTGGCAGCTGGCTTGAGCCAGGGCGTCCCTTGGGTGAAACCGGCATTGGCCGCAACGCTCCACTGCATCGGGGTGCGCGAGTTGTCGCGGGACTTGGCACCGAGAATCGCGAGGATCTCGGCCTCGCTCATCCCTTCCGCCTGCTTGATGGCGAAGATGTTGCGGCTCTCCACATCCTGATAGTCATCGATGCGCTGATAGCCGGGGTTGGTCATGCCGATCTCCTCCCCCTGATAGATGTAGGGGGTGCCCTGCAAACCGTGCAGCGTGCTGGCCAGCATCTTGGCGGCTACAACTCTATGCTCGCCCTCATCGCCGAAACGGGAGACGATGCGCGGTTGGTCGTGATTGCACCAGAACAGCGCCGACCACCCCTTGCCGTGCATGCCGCTCTGCCAGTGGTTGAAGATGCGCTTGAGTTCGAGGAAGTCGAACGGCGCCTTGGTCCACTTGTCGCCGTTGGGGTAATCCACCTTCAGATGGTGGAAGTTGAACACCATGGAGAGCTCGGAGCCATCGAGGGCGCCATAGCGCTGGCAGTGCTCCAGCGAAGTAGAGGACATCTCCCCCACCGTCATTGCGCCGACAGGAGCAAACACGTCACGGCTCACATCCTGCAAAAATTCGTGGATGCGCGGCCCGTCGGTATAGAAGCGGCGGCCATCGCCTATCTCGTCGTTGGGGAACGCCTGATCCTTGGAAATAAGGTTGATGACGTCGAGGCGGAAACCGTCCACCCCCTTCTTGGCCCAGAAGTGGATGATCTTTTTCACCTCGGCGCGCACTGCAGGATTTTCCCAGTTGAGATCCGCCTGCTCGCGGGCAAACAGGTGCAGGTAGTACTGACCGGTGGCGGGATCCAGCTCCCAGGCGCTGCCACCAAACTTGGATTGCCAGTTGTTGGGCACGCCGCCATCCACCGGATCGCGCCAGATGTAGTAGTCGCGGTAGGGGCTGTTTTTATCCCCCAGCGCCGACTTGAACCAGGCGTGCTCGGTGGAGGTGTGGTTGACCACGATATCCATCACGATGCGGATATCGCGCGCGTGGGCGGCGGCCAGCAGCGCCTCGAAGTCAGCCATGGTGCCGTAGGCGGGGTCGATGGCAAGGTAGTCGGCGATGTCGTAGCCGTTGTCCACCTGCGGGGAGACGTAGACAGGGGTCAGCCAAAGGGCATCGACCCCCAGGGTTTTGAGATAGTCGAGGCGCGCCATGATCCCCTTGAGGTCGCCGGTGCCACGGGCCGCGGAATCCTGAAAGCTCTTGGGGTAAATCTGGTAAATCACGGCACTCTGCCACCAGGGTGTTTGGCTCATGGGTCTTTCTCTTGTCTCGAATATGAAATGGAGAGGGCGACCCGCGGGTCGCCCTGATAATCAGTGTCAGGCGCTGGCTTGGGCCAACTTGCCAGCGGCTTGCTGGCGCTTGTAGACCAGCAGGGTCAGCACCACCGGCACCACGATGGCGACCAGCATGGCGATGGCAAATACCGCCCAGTATTGCGGCTGGATGGAGAGGATGCCCGGCAGGCCCCCGACCCCGATGCCGTTGGCCATCACCCCGGCGAAACCGCAGATGAGGGCGGCAAGGCTGGACCCCACCATGGCGCACAACATGGGGAACTTGTACTTGAGGTTGATACCGTACATCGCCGGTTCGGTCACCCCGAGGTAGGCGGAGATGGCAGCAGGCACCGAGATCTCCCGCTCGTTCTCCTTGCGGCTAATCAGAATGATGCCGACAACCGCAGACGCCTGAGCGATGTTGGAGAGGGCGATCAGCGGCCAAATCGGGGTGCCACCCATGCTCTGCATCAGTTGCAGATCCACCGCGTTGGTAGTGTGGTGGATGCCGGTGATGACCAGCGGCGCGTAGAGGAAACCGAACAGGGCGGCACCGATGGGAGCGAAGGAGCCGGTCATGGCGGCCTTGGCAGCGAAACCGACGCCATCACCAATCCAGCGACCGAACGGGCCGATAAAGGCGTGGGCCACGATCACTGCCAGCAGCAGCGAGACAAACGGCACAATCACCAGATAGAGGTAAGCCGGAATGATCCGCTTGAGATTGGTCTCAACCCAGGCGAGGAAGACACCCGCCAGCAGCGCCGGAATGACCTGGGCCTGATAACCCACCTTCTGGATCACGAACAGGCCGAAGTCCCACACCTCGGGAGTCTGCTGACCAATACCGTAGGCGTTCATCAATTGCGGCGACACCAGCGTCACCCCCAGCACGATACCCAAGATCTCGGAGCCACCCATCTTCTTCACTGCAGACCAGCAAACACCGACCGGCAGGAAGTGGAAAATCGCCTCGCCCAGCAGCCAGAGGAAGGCGTGTACCTGAGCCCAGAACTGGCTGATCTCGGTGAGGGTGTGAGTGCCATCGTCGAACATCTTGATGTCGCCGATGACGTTGCGAAAGCCCAGGATCAGACCACCGGTGATGATGGCGGGCAGCAGCGGAACGAAGATCTCCGCCAGATGGGAGATACCCCGCTCCAGCGGGTTCATGTTCTGGCGCGCCGCCTGCTTGGCGGTCTCCTTGCTGCCACCGCTGACGCCGAGCTGTTCGGTCAGCGCCTTGTACCACTGCTCCACCTCGTTGCCGATCACCACCTGGAACTGACCGCCCTGGGTGAAGCTTCCCTTCACTGCCGGAATGGTTTCGATGGCCTTGCTGTCGGCCTTGGCCGGATCGTTCAGGACGAAGCGCAACCGGGTCAGGCAGTGGCTGACGGTGGCGATGTTCTCCTTGCCGCCGATCTTGTCGATCAGGGTGGCAAGCTGCTGTGCGTTGATCTTGGACATGGGTCTTCCCTCTGTGACGCCATTGAATAGTGGTCTGTATCGCCCTTTTGAGCCAGTCTGTCGGCCGGAGCGTTTTTGGTATCGTTCCCATTTAGCATGCCGACAATCTGGCCAGATCGAAATGGGAACGTTCCCAATTCGTGGCCAGCATCACAAAAAGCGCACTTTTTGTTCAATCGGAAGTGATGGGGCTCACAGGGTTCAACAGGGGGCGATTGTCACCAGCGGAGGCTGATCCTGCTCAATCTGACCGAGCAGCTGACGCGCCGCCTGCTCCCCCGCCCCCTTGTAGCCAAGATCGAGACTGAGGGCGTTGGGGAAGAGGAAGCTGAGCATGGGGTTGTTGCCAAGGCCGGTCACCAGCACCTCGCTACGCCCTTGTTCTTGCAGGTATTTTGCCGCACCAATGGCGAGGGTGTCGCTGGCGCAGACCAGCGCCTGGGTGGAAGGCGTCAGCAGCTCGGCCGCCAGCCGGTAGCCGCTCTGCAGGCTGAGATCGCCGAGGGCGCTGCGCGGGCACAACCCCTGCTCTGCGCAGTAAGCGAGATAAGCATCTAGGCGGCGCTGGCCGGTGGTGAGATCCGAGGTATCCACCCCCAGATAGGCGATGTCGTGGGCGCCACGGCTTGCCAGCTGCGCCAGCATGGTGCGCACCGCACCGGCGTCGTCAAAGCAGACCGAGGAGAAACCGGGATGTTCACGGGCGACCAGCACCAGCTTCTCTTTCAGCGACGCCATGGCGGCATAGTCCAAGTCATTGAAGGCGAACAGGATAATGCCATCCACTCCGCGCCGCTCCAGCACCGCCAGATGCTCCTGCACCTTGGCGGGGGAGAACTTGCTCTCCATCAGCACAGCATCGTAGCCACGCTGGTAGAGGGTCTCCAGCATGCCGCGCACCGCCTGATTCTCCGAGCTGGAGTCGAGCCGCGAGACGATGATCCCCACCACCTGCTGGCTCTGGCTGCGCATGGCCCGCGCCGATTTGCTCGGCACGAAGCCGTGCTCGGCGATGATCTGCTCCACCCGCTCGCGGGTCTCCTGCTTCACCTTGGGATCCTGATTAAGCACCCGGGAGACGGTAGACTTGCCGACGCCACTCAGTCTGGCGATATCGAGGATGGTCAGTTTCTTGTCCATGAATTGGCTCACAGGAGGCTAGGCGGTGGAATTGCCCACATTGTTGTGATTAACCCCTGTGAATACAAGCCCATGGCGTTAGAATGCCCTTTTTGCCCCGCCGTCAGGGTGTGTGGGCACAGCACAGGATGCCCATCATGGATCTGCTGGCCAGTCTGCTCTTCTCCCTCTCCATCACAGGCCCCATCTGCGTGGTGCTGCTGCTCGGCATCTTGCTCAAGCGGTTGGGGCTTTTGCCGGATCCCTTCACCGAATCCGCCTCGCGACTGGTGTTTCAGGTCACCCTGCCCGCTCTGCTCTTTCTCAGTATTCTGGGTACCAACTTCGCCACCATGCCGAGCCTCTGGTTTATCGGCTATGGCCTGCTCGCCACCGTTATCAGCTATCTGGTACTGGAGCTGTTGGCCGGACGTTTTATCGGGGAGCAGCGGCTGCGCGGCATCTTCGTGCAGGGGAGCTTTCGCGGCAACAGCGCCATTATCGGGCTCGCCTATGTGCAGAACGCTTACGGCCACGAGGGGTTGGGTGCGGCGGCCTTCTATGTCGGCGCGGTGACCGTGCTCTACAACATTCTCGCGGTGATCACCCTCACCCGCAGTCTCGGCGGTGCCACCGGCATTCGCCCCATCCTGCTCGGCATCATCAAGAATCCGCTGATCATCGCTATTGTGGCGGCGCTTCCGTTTACCCTGCTCGGTATCAAGATGCCGCAACTGCTGCTCACCACCGGCAGCTACTTCGCCAACATGACGTTGCCGCTGGCGCTGCTCTGCACCGGTGCCTCTCTCAGCCTCGACGCCCTGCGCGGTGGGGCAGCCATTGCGGGCTGGGCCAACATCATGCGGCTCTGTCTCATTCCGGCTGCGTTCACTCTTGGGGCTGCCCTGCTCGGCTTCAGCCATCTGGAGCTGGGTATTCTGTTTCTCATCAGCGCCACTCCGACTGCCGCCGCCAGCTATGTGATGACCCGCGCCATGGGGGGCGACAGCGTGCTGGCCGCAAACATCATCGCCACCACCACCCTCGGCTCACTGCTCACCACTAGTCTGGGGGCAACTCTGATGAACTATCTGGGTCTTATGTACTGACGGCTTGACCTTGCCGGAGGCGGCAGCTTTAGGCTGGCGCTCATCAACAGAGGAGATATCCCATGACCATCGAACTCACCGTGTCCGGCATGTCCTGTGGTGGCTGCGCCGCCAGTCTGCAAAAAGCGCTGCTGGCCCAGCCTGCGGTCATCACCGCAACCGTCGATTTCGCCAGCAGCAAGGCCGTTATCGAGAGCGAGCTGAGCAAGGCAGAACTGATCGCCCTGATCGAAGCCAAGGGGTTCTCTGCGAGTTAAATTATCTCCATATAGGTATAAAACAGGTTAAAAATCTGTACTCACCTGTCTTTTGGTGAGTTTTATCACAGACCCGGGTTATTAAATGGGCAAACTTGCTGCGATTATTCCAACCATAAGGATTTGCAGCATGACCCTACCGATCCGCAAGACCCTGCTCGCCGCCGTCGTTGGCCTGACCCTCTCCCCCATGGCAATGGCCCTGCCCAACGTCCATATTCTGGCAACCGGCGGCACCATTGCCGGGGCTGGCCAGTCGGCTACCCAGTCCAACTACGAGGCTGGCAAGGTAGCCATCGAGACGCTGATCGCCGCGGTGCCCGAGATGAAGAACGTCGCTGACGTGCAGGGTGAGCAGGTGGTGAAGATCGGCTCCCAGGACATGAACGACGAGGTGTGGCTCAAGCTGGCCAAGCGGGTCAACGAGCTGCTGGCCAAGGATGACGTGGATGGCATCGTCATTACCCACGGCACCGACACCATGGAAGAGACCGCCTACTTCCTCAATCTGACCGTCAAGAGCGACAAGCCGGTGGTGCTGGTCGGCGCCATGCGCCCCTCCACCGCCATGAGTGCCGATGGCCCGCTCAACCTCTACAACGCCGTGGTGACCGCCTCCGACCCCGCCTCCAAGGGCCGTGGCGTGATGGTAGCGATGAACGACACAGTGCTCGATGCCCGCGACGTCACCAAGACCAACACCACCGGGGTGCAGACCTTCGCTTCCCCCAACTTTGGCCCGTTGGGTTACATCCACAACGGCAAGATCGACTATCAGCGCAGCCCGGCCCGCCTGCACACCAGCAAGACGCCGTTTGACGTGAGCAAGCTCGACAAGCTGCCGCAAGTGGGCATCGTCTACAGCTACGCCAACGCCACCGACTTGCCGGCCAAGGCGATGGTGGATGCCAAGTTCGACGGCATCGTCAGCGCCGGGGTGGGCAACGGCAACCTCTACCACACCCTGTTTGATACCCTGGCCAAGGCGAGCAAGGATGGCATCCGCGTCGTGCGCTCCGCCCGCGTGCCGACCGGCGCCACCACCCTGGATGCCGAGATCGATGATGCCAAGTACGGCTTCGTGGCCTCCGGGACTCTCAACCCGCAGAAAGCGCGGGTGCTGCTGATGCTCTCCCTGACCCAGAGCAAGGATCCAGCCCAGATCCAGCGTTGGTTCCAGCAGTTCTGATAAGGCGTTTCGGAACTGAGATGAGAAAGGGCGGGACTTCCCGCCCTTTTCCATCCTGACATGCCAGCTCGCCCATTACGCCGTTTGGCGGGGCCATCCCTCCCTTTTCCGGCCATCTTTTTCAGCCATCCCAGAGCGCTGTCATCAAATTAGCGAGCCGGATCACCCGCTTTCACAAGCGCATCGCCGCCAAATTCATTACACTGCCAGCGATCTTATCCACTCAAGGAGTGCTGTTGCTGTATGGAAATATTGATCCTGCTGGGATTGATTTTGCTTAATGGCGTCTTCGCCATGTCAGAAATCGCCATCGTCACCGCACGCAAGGCTCGCCTCGGCAAGCTTGCCTCTGAAGGCAACCGCTCCGCCGCCATTGCCCTCAAACTGGGCGAAGACCCGACCCATTTTCTCTCTGCCGTCCAAATCGGCATCACCAGCATAGGTCTGCTCAACGGTATCTACGGCGAATCCCTGCTGGCCCAGCCCTTCTCCCTCTGGTTGCAGGAGTGGGGGCTCCCGGCCAAGAGTAGTGGCCTGATCGCCACCATCATAGTGGTGGTGGTGGTTACTTATCTCTCCATTGTGGTGGGGGAGCTGGTGCCCAAGCGGCTCGGCCAGCTCAATGCCGAACGCATCGCCTGTCTGGTGGCCCGCCCGATGCACTGGCTCGCCACCCTGACCCGCCCCTTCGTCTGGCTGCTGTCGGCCTCCACCAATGCCAGCCTGCGGCTGCTGCGGGTCAACCAGAACGGCAGCGCCAACGTCACCGAGGAGGAGATCCACGCCATGCTGGTGGAGGGCTCTGAAGCCGGGGTGATCGAGGATCATGAACACACCATGCTGCGCAACGTCTTCCGTCTCGACGAGCGCAGCCTCTCCTCCCTGATGGTGCCGCGCAGCGATATCCGCTATCTGGATCTGGCGCTGCCGCTGGAGAGCAACCTGCAGCGACTGGTGGAGTATCGCCACAGCTATTTTCCGGTCTGCGACGGCAACCTGTCAGAATTGGTGGGTATCATCAATGTCAGCAAGGTGCTGCACGCCTATATCAAGGGGGAGCCCATCGATCTGGCTGCCCTGACCCAGGAGGGCAGCCTGCTGCCCGAGACCCTCAACGGCGTCGAGCTGCTCAACCACTTCCGCACCCACAGCGAACAGATGGCGCTGGTGGTGGACGAATATGGCGAGTTGCAGGGGCTGGTCACCCAGCAGGATCTGCTGGAGGCGCTGGCGGGGGATTTCCAGCAGGAGGATGGCGAGGACAACTGGGCCTTCCGGCGCGCCGACGGCAGCTGGCTGCTCGATGGCCTGATCCCGTTGCCGGAGTTGAAGGACTGTCTGGAGCTGGTTCGTCTGCCAGAAGAAGAAAAACATCACTATCACACCCTCGGAGGGCTTATCATGCTGCTCCTTGGTCGTGTTCCACAAACCGGAGACCTGGTGACACTGGAACAGTGGCAACTGGAAATTGTTGACATGGATGGCCTGCGCATCGACAAGGTGCTCGCCATGCCCTTGACCGATCAACCCAGCTAACCTGCGGAGTTTGCAAGTATGGAGCAGTTTTACCAACTGGCTCACGCCTTTATGAATCACGATCTGAACACACTTTCCGATCCCAAGATGGCCTTCATGATCTGTGGTGTGATTCTGACGTTTCTGGTACTGGAAAACGGATTCATCCCTACCGCCTTTCTGCCCGGTGACAGCCTGCTGATCCTCACCGGCGTACTCATCTATCAGGATGTGTTGTCTCTCGGGGTGATCCCGCTGTTGATCATGGCCACCTTTGTCGGCACCTGGCTCGGTTACATGCAGGGGCGCTTTCTCGGCCACACCCAGCTCTACCATCGGCTGATGTCCCACGTGGAAGAGCGACACCAGCAGAAGGTCTACCACCTGCTGGACAAGTACGGGATCATCACCCTGATCACCGCGCGCTATATCGCCTTCGTGCGCACCGCCTACCCCTATATCGTGGGTGCCACCGAACTGCCCCAGGGGCGCTTTCTCATCGTCAATCTGATCAGCTCCATCATGTGGATCTGCCCGCTGGTCGGGTTTGGCTACTACCTGAGCCACACCAAGCTGGCCGCCGAATACCAGACCCAGTTCTTCAACATCATCATCTATCTGCCGGTGGCCCTGCTGCTGGGTGGCATGGTGGCGCTGGTCTGGCGCTGGATCAGCAAACGCAGGGCCGCGCAGCCGCGGGATTGACCCCTCGCCCAACGCCCGACCTGAAAGCCCTCGCCAGAGGGCTTTTTTGATCGCCTATTTTGCGCAAATAGCAGAAATAGTCCCGCTCGGCCCTTGTAAAGCTGGGGTAAAAATGAGTGAATCTAGCGCCTTTTTTTGGATGGGAACGGAGTCGGTTGTATGTGGTGTCGGATTCGCGCAGCAGCGCTGGTTGTCGGGTTGATGGGAATGCTGGGATTGCCTGCGGTCAACGCGGCACCCAACCCAGCCAAACTGGAAGTACGCTCGAGCAGCGCCCTGGTCGTGGATGTAAAAACGGGCAAGACGCTCTACCAGAAGAATGCCACCAAGGTGCGTCCCATCGCCTCTCTCACCAAGCTGATGACAGCGCTGGTGGTGCTGGATGCCAAGCAGAATCTCAACCAGACCATTACGGTCGACAAGAACGATCTGGATCGGGTCAAACACACTCACTCCCGCATCCGCATGGGCACCAAGGTGACCCGCCGCGACGCCCTGCATCTGGCGCTGATGTCCTCCGAAAACCGGATGGCCTCGGCACTGGCGCGTCACTATCCGGGCGGTCGCAGCGCCTTCGTGCGGGCCATGAACAATAAGGCCAGACAATTGGGAATGCGTAATACCCACTTCTACGACTCCACCGGCCTCTCCACCCGCAACGTCTCCACCGCCCAGGATCTCGGCAAGCTGGCCGCCGCCGCCTATCGTCAGCCGCTGATCCGTCAGTTCACTCAGGATGAGAACCGGGAGATGCGCTTCAGCACCCCCGCCTATAGCCTGATGTTCAACAACACCAACCCGCTGGTGAAAAACCCGGATTGGGACGTACGCCTCTCCAAGACCGGCTTCACTGACGAAGCGGGGCGCTGTCTGGTGATGCGCGCCAAACCGGACAGCCGCGAGCTTGCCATCGTGCTGCTCAACTCGGTGGGCAAACGCACCCCTATAGGCGATGCCAACCGCATTCGCAAATGGCTGAAAAGCTGAGTAAATATCTCGACACAAAAGGATGCTGCGGCATCCTTTTTTATTGCCCGCAGAACGCCTCTGCAGGCCTTGCAGGATGTTGATGAGCGAACCCTTAGTGATGGCTGCGCGGCATCTGCCGTTACAACAGCAGGCATACAAGGCGCCTATAGATGAGGCAAAGGGTGGTGAGGCGGGGCAACGATCAGAAGAACTGTGCGCAATCACAGAAAGGGGAAGAAATAAGGACAAGAACAGCCAGGTAAACGGGCGATCCACCCGCAACAGCGCACGGGGATCCGCACCAAAAAGTTAAATATCGCCCATAAAAAAACAGCCCCGACCGAAGTCGAGGCTGTCTGTATGGTGCGCCCGAGAGGATTCGAACCTCTGACCACCTGGTTCGTAGCCAGGTACTCTATCCAGCTGAGCTACGGGCGCTCATAAACTTTTGGTACTGCTTGAAATATGGTGCGCCCGAGAGGATTCGAACCTCTGACCACCTGGTTCGTAGCCAGGTACTCTATCCAGCTGAGCTACGGGCGCTCACAAACTTTTGTGTACTGCTTGAAAAATGGTGCGCCCGAGAGGATTCGAACCTCTGACCACCTGGTTCGTAGCCAGGTACTCTATCCAGCTGAGCTACGGGCGCTCACAAACTTTTGTGTACTGCTTGAAAAATGGTGCGCCCGAGAGGATTCGAACCTCTGACCACCTGGTTCGTAGCCAGGTACTCTATCCAGCTGAGCTACGGGCGCCCTGTTTTAAAACGATAAAAAAAGCTTACTTATCAGTAAGCCTTTTCCAAAGTGTCGACTTGCTGATGGTCAACACATGACTCTTGCTTGAGTCGTAATATGGTGCGCCCGAGAGGATTCGAACCTCTGACCACCTGGTTCGTAGCCAGGTACTCTATCCAGCTGAGCTACGGGCGCAAATGGCGGAGAAGGGGGGATTCGAACCCCCGATGCGGGTATAAGCCGCATACTCCCTTAGCAGGGGAGCGCCTTCAGCCTCTCGGCCACCTCTCCGTTTGCGGGGCTGATAATACTTCACAGGGATTTTTAGTCAAACACTTTTTTGGAGAAAAAAGTGCGTTCGCTCAGCATTTGGTCAAAGCGTGGAATATTCAAACAATATCAGCACTTATCCCGCAGTTTCGCGCCCTGCAGGGCAATTTCAGGGGGCCGGAAAAACAAAAGGCGACACATGAGGTGTCGCCTTGTCACAGCCATTAAAGCCGCTTAGAAGCCGGATTGACCCGGTACTTTCTCAGCCTGGATGCGCTGGTAGATCTCTTCGCGGTGTACGGAGACCTCTTTCGGCGCGTTAACACCGATACGGACTTGGTTACCTTTAACGCCCAGTACGGTGACAGTCACTTCATCACCAATCATCAGGGTTTCCCCTACACGACGAGTCAAAATAAGCATTCGCTTGCTCCTGTATCCTGTTTTGTTTTTATATCGATATGCGACATTATCTTACAAAGATACCGATATGGTAAATGGTTGAAACTAAATCAATCAGCGATTGTTAGCCCAAAGGCTGCTCTTGGGGCGCTTGATCCAATCCAAAAGCGGCGTGCAGGGCCCGCACCGCCAGCTCCAGATACTTCTCGTCAATCACCACCGAGATTTTGATTTCAGAGGTAGAAATCAACTGCATGTTGATCCCCTCCTCGCCCAATACCTTGAACATGGTGCGCGCAACACCGGGATGGTTCCACATGCCGACACCGACAATGGAGACCTTGGCAATCTCGCCATTCCCCTGCACGCAGGAGGCACCCAGCTCAGTGGCGGTCTCCTCCAGCAGCGCACGGGCACGGCGGTAGTCGTCACGATTCACCGTGAAGGTGAAGTCGGCGGTGCCATCTCCCAGGGTATTTTGCACAATCATGTCGACATCAATGTTGGCGTCGCTGATCGGGTTCAGGATCTGCGCAGCCACGGTCGGTCTGTCCGGCACACCCAGAATGGTCAGGCTGGCCTCGTTGCGGTTAAAAGCGATCCCGGATACCAGGGGAGCTTCCATCCTCTCACCTCCATATGTGATTAAGGTTCCCTCTCCGTCGACAAAGCTCGACAGCACCCGCAGCGGGACGCGGTACTTGCCCGCAAACTCCACCGAGCGGATCTGCAGCACCTTGGCGCCGAGACTGGCCATCTCCAGCATCTCCTCAAAGGTGATGGTATCGAGACGACGAGCCTTGGGCTCGATGCGCGGATCCGTGGTGTATACCCCATCCACATCGGTAAAGATCTGGCACTCATCGGCCTTGATGGCCGCCGCCACGGCAACCGCCGTGGTATCCGAACCGCCGCGGCCCAGCGTCGTGATGGCGTTATGCTCGTCACGGCCCTGGAAACCGGCGATCACCACCACCTTGCCCGCAGCCAGTTCGGCATGAACCAGCTCGGTGTCGATGTTGGTGATGCGCGCCTTGCCATAGGCGGAATCGGTATGAATCCGTACCTGATCGCCAGTCATCGAGACCGCCGGGCAACCGCGTTTGTTCAACGCGATGGCCAGCAGCGCTATGGTGACCTGCTCACCGGTGGAGACCAGTACATCCATCTCGCGCCGGTTGGCATCAGGATCCAGTTGCTGGGCCATGCCCAGCAACCGGTTGGTTTCGCCCGACATGGCGGAAACCACCACCACCACGTCGTGTCCCTGGGCGCGGGTCTGCTCGACCCGCTCAGCTACCGCCTCAATCCGCTCCAGTGTGCCGACCGAGGTGCCGCCGTACTTCTGTACATAGAGTGCCACAGATCACCTCGCCCGATTACAGGCGCTCTTCCAGCCAGGAGTGAACGGATTGCAGCGCTGCCGGCACCGCCTCAGGCTGGGTACCACCCGCCTGTGCCATGTCCGGACGGCCACCGCCCTTGCCACCCACCTGCTGGGCAACCAGATTGACCAGCTCACCGGCCTTGACCTTGCCGGTCAGGTCGTTGGTGACACCCGCGATCAGGTTGACCTTGCCGTCGGCACAGGTTGCCAGCAGCACAACACCGGACTTCATCTGGTTCTTCAGCTCGTCCAGCATGCCGCGCAGGGATTTCGGATCGGCCCCTTCCAGCGCTGCAACCAGCACCTTCTGACCGTTGATCTCGATCACCTGACCCAGCAGGTCGTTACCGGCCTGAGCGGCCAGCTTGGCCTTAAGCTGCTCCAGCTCGCGCTCCATCATCTTGGCCTTGTCCAGCATCTGGCGAACCTTGTCGGCGATGCAGAACTGGTCACCTTTCACCAGTGCAGCAGCCTCTTCGATCTGCTCGCCAACCTGATGCATGAAGTCGATGGCGGCTTTGCCGGTCACCGCTTCGATACGGC
Organism: Aeromonas sp. FDAARGOS 1411; assembly: GCF_019047125.1. Taxonomy (NCBI): domain Bacteria; kingdom Pseudomonadati; phylum Pseudomonadota; class Gammaproteobacteria; order Aeromonadales; family Aeromonadaceae; genus Aeromonas; species Aeromonas sp. FDAARGOS 1411. The sequence continues at coordinate 3,170,193 of NZ_CP077214.1, forward strand.
GCACGCCAGCAGCGATACCGCTCTCGGCGATGATCTTGAAAAAGCCGATATCACCGGTGCGCTTGGCGTGAGTACCGCCGCACAGCTCGGTGGAGTAGTCGCCCATGCGCACGACACGCACGTCGTCTTCATATTTCTCACCAAACAGCGCCATGGCACCTGCGGACTTGGCCGCTTCCAGATCCATCAGCTGGGTGGTGATTTCGTGGTTGGCGCGGATCTGGTTGTTGACCAGCTCCTCGACCCGGCGAATGGTCGCCATGGTCAGCCCCTCGAAGTGGGAGAAGTCGAAACGCATGCGCTCGGCTCCAACCAGAGAACCTTTCTGGGTGACGTGCTCGCCCAGAGCCTGACGCAGGGCAGCGTGCAGCAGGTGAGTCACGGAGTGGTTCAGGGCGATGGCCTGACGACGATCGCCATCAACCACGGCTTCCACTTCGGCGCCCTTCTCCAGAGTGCCCAGCTCCATGTAGCCCTTGTGGATAATCGCCTTACCCGCTTTCAGGGTGTCGGTCACGGCAAAGATACCGTCGTCCACTTTCAGGGTACCGCTGTCGCCGATCTGGCCGCCGGACTCGGCGTAGAAGGGGGTCTCTTCCAGCACGATGACCGCTTCGTCACCGGCGATAAGACCGCTCACCTCTTCCACACCCTTGTAGATACCAACCACGCGGGTACGCTCGGTCAGGGTCTTGTAACCGGTGAAGGGGGTCTCGAAGTCGAGCTTGAGCATCTCGTTGTAGTTCACGCCGAAGCTGGAGGCCTCTTTGGCGCGAGCACGCTGCTTCTCCATCTCGGCCTTGAAGCCCTCTTCGTCGATGCCGATCTCGCGCTCGCGCACCACGTCGGCAGTCAGGTCGGCCGGGAAGCCGTAAGTGTCGTAGAGCTTGAACACCACTTCGCCCGGAATAACCTTGGCATCGCCCAGGTTGGCCAGAGCATCTTCCAGCAGCAGCAGACCGCGATCCAGGGTGCGGACGAACTGCTCCTCTTCGATGCGCAGCACACGCTCGACCAGCGGCAGCTGGGCGATCAGCTCGGCAGCGACGTCTTTCATCTGCACTGCCAGCTCGGCAGCCAGTTTGTAGAAGAAGACATCGGTAGCCCCCAGCTTGCGACCGTGACGCACGGCACGGCGGATGATGCGACGCAGCACATAGCCACGACCTTCGTTGGACGGCATCACGCCATCTGCCACCAGGAAGGCGCAGGAGCGGATGTGGTCAGCGATGACGCGCAGTGACTGGCTGCTCAGATCGGTGGTGCCGACAATCTCGGCCGCTTTCTTGATCAGCGCCTGGAAGATGTCGATTTCGTAGTTGGAGTGGACACCCTGCATGATGGCGGAGATACGCTCCAGGCCCATGCCGGTATCCACGGACGGACGCGGCAGCGGCTCCATGGTGCCGTCAGCCTGACGGTTGAACTGCATGAACACCACGTTCCAGATCTCGATGAAACGGTCACCATCCTCTTCCGGTGAGCCGGGACGGCCACCCCAGATGTGATCGCCGTGGTCATAGAAGATCTCGGTGCAGGGACCGCACGGGCCGGTATCGCCCATCGCCCAGAAGTTGTCGGAAGCGTAAGGGGCACCCTTGTTGTCACCGATGCGGACGATGCGATCGGCCGGGACACCAACCTCTTTTTCCCAGATGTCGAAAGCTTCATCATCAGTCGCGTAGACGGTCACCAGCAGGCGATCTTTCGGCAGCTGCAGCACCTCGGTCAGGAAGCCCCATGCAAACTTGATGGCATCCTGTTTGAAGTAGTCACCGAAGCTGAAGTTGCCCAGCATTTCGAAGAAGGTGTGGTGACGAGCGGTATAGCCGACGTTTTCCAGATCGTTGTGCTTACCACCGGCACGCACGCAACGCTGGGAAGTCGTCGCGCGATTGTAGGCACGCTTGTCTGCGCCAAGGAACACGTCCTTGAACTGGTTCATACCCGCGTTGGTAAACAACAGGGTCGGGTCGTTATGCGGTACCAGCGAGCTGGAGGAGACAACCTGGTGCCCCTGGGAACGGAAATACTCGAGAAACGCAGCGCGAATCTCTGACGTGGACATATACATGGAAAATCCTGCTTGATTCGAATACGGACTTTTAACCGCATTAATGTAAGTTTTCTGCGGGGTAAAGTAAAACGGACAGGACCGCCACGGGCGAAAAAGCGCACATAAACGGGCCAGATAAGAGCGCCGCTGCCCACAGTGGCTTTTTTCACTGTCGAGAGGCAAAAAAGCAGCGCATAAAGAGGGATGAGATGAACAAAAGGCTGCTTTTTCGGGATTGTGCGCGCAAGCTACTGAGCCGGCAGGAAAAACATACAAAAAGGAGAGCTGAAACGACGTTTGCCACGCAGTGGCGTTACTCTTCCCGCTCCTGCAGGGCAGAGATAGCGTAACGTGCCTGATCCTGGGTAAAGCCGCGCCCCAGCAGATATTTGAGCCACTTCATCCGCAGCTTGAAATCCGCCAGATCGGCCACCCGGGCGCGCCGTTCGAGCAGGGCAAACGCCAGTTCGAACCAGTCCAGCTCCGGCTGATCGAATGCGGCATCAATCTGCATATCGTCGAGTCCCTTGCGGCGCAGATCGAAGCGGATCTTGATGGGGCCATGCCCCTTGGCGGCACCGGCCCGTACTGCCATACCGCCGTACCGCTCGTCATTGACCCAGTTGTAACCGCGGCAGTAGTCGACCACCGCCTCGATCACCTCTTCATTGAAGCCCTGCTGGCGCAGCCGGTTGGCCAGCTCTGACTCGGCACTCTCGCGGCGGGCCAGGCTGCGCATGGCAAAGGCGCGGGCGGCGGTAAGCTGCTCTGCAAAGGTCGGTTCGGCAGGCTCGACCGGTTCGGTAACGGATTCATCAACCATCATAAATAACAAGGCCGGGTATCTACCCGGCCTTCCTTTGTTCCTTATTCGAACTCTTGTTCGCTTTCGGCATCGAACTCTTCTGCCTCAACCGGTGCAGCCTTGTCATCGACAGGTACGGCACCAGAGAGCAGCAGCTCGCGCAGGCGAGCCTCCACTTCGCCAGCCATCACCTTGTTCTCGGCGAACAGCTTCATCACGTTGGCCTTGCCCTGACCGATCTTCTCGCCGTTGTAGCTGTACCAGGCGCCGGCCTTGTCGATCAGCTTGTGCTTGACGCCGAGATCCACCAGCTCGCCCTCTTTGGAGATACCGGCGCCGTAGAAGATCTGGAATTCAGCCTGCTTGAAGGGCGGGGCCACCTTGTTCTTGACCACTTTGACGCGGGTCTCGTTACCGACCACTTCGTCGCCTTCCTTGATGGCGCCGATACGACGGATATCCAGACGCACGGAGGCGTAGAACTTGAGCGCGTTACCACCGGTAGTGGTCTCCGGGCTACCGAACATGACGCCGATCTTCATCCGGATCTGGTTGATGAAGATGCACAGGCAGTTGGCGTTCTTGATGTTGGCGGTCAGCTTGCGCAGCGCCTGGGACATCAGACGGGCCTGCAGACCAACGTGGGAGTCACCCATCTCCCCTTCGATTTCCGCTTTCGGCGTCAGGGCCGCCACGGAGTCGACGATGATGACGTCAACCGCGTTGGAGCGAACCAGCATGTCGCAGATCTCCAGCGCCTGTTCGCCGGTATCCGGCTGGGAGATCAGCAGGTCGTCGACGTTGACGCCCAGCTTGGCAGCGTAGATAGGGTCGAGGGCGTGTTCCGCATCGACGAAGGCACAGGTTTTGCCTTTCTTCTGGGCTTCCGCGATCACCTGCAGGGTGAGGGTGGTTTTACCGGAAGATTCCGGGCCGTAGATTTCGACGATACGGCCACACGGCAGACCGCCAATGCCCAGCGCCACGTCCAGCGAGAGGGAACCGGTAGAGATGGCTTCGATATCCATGGTCTTGCTGTCGCCCAGACGCATGATGGAACCTTTGCCGAACTGCTTTTCAATCTGACCCAGCGCAGCCGCCAGTGCCTTCTGTTTGTTCTGATCCATGCCAATCTCCGCTGGAAATCGTGAGTAAGAAGTGAAGTTGGGCTAAGTATACTGTCTATTCATACAGTATCAAGCCCAATTTATCTGAGCAGGGCCAACAGACCCGACAAGGCCTGTCTCACCGCCTGCTGGCGCACCTGCCGGCGATCCCCGTCGAAGCGGGCGAGCAGGGAGTGGTGACGGCCGTTGCGGTCGGCCCAGGCGAACCAGACGGTGCCGACCGGCTTGCCTTCGGTGGCGCCGCCGGGGCCGGCGATGCCACTGATAGCAACGCTGATGCAGGCAGACGAGTGCGCCAGCGCGCCGCGGGCCATCTCCAGCACCACGGCTTCGCTCACTGCACCGTGCTGTTCAAGGCTATCGCTGCTCACCCCCAACATCTGCTGCTTGGCCTCGTTCGTGTAGGTGACAAATCCGCGATCGAACCAGCCGGAGCTGCCCGCGATATCGGTGATGGCGCTGGCCACCCCGCCGCCGGTACAGGATTCGGCGGTCGCCGCCAGCCAGCCCCGCTGGCCAAGGGCCCGTCCCAGCTCGATGGCAAGGTGCTCTATCTCTGCATCCAGTTTCATCACGACTCCTTCTGATCCGCTCAAGAGGCACATTATGCGATCCTGCTAGCGCCGCCCGCAACCACGGCAGACCGCCCTTGCCTGCAGCAAGGTGAGGTGCTGCACCTGTGTCATGCCTTCAATAGTGCAGAACAACCGCGCCCGGAACACCCGCTCCCCCGTCGCGGCGCTTATGTGTAGAATGGCGCCATCAAGCTCAAGGCTCATCACCGCAGACACTGGCCCGCAGAGGCCCCTTCTGGAACAGAACATGACCGCACAACACCAAGCCAGCGGCGCCACAGGCTCCGCTTCCGGCGCCAATCTCAGCGCCCACACGCCCATGATGCAGCAGTACCTTGGCCTCAAGGCCGAGAACCCGGAGATCCTGCTGTTCTACCGGATGGGCGACTTCTACGAGCTGTTCTATGACGATGCCCGCAAGGCCTCCCAACTGCTCGATATCTCCCTGACCAAACGTGGCCAGTCGGCGGGCAGCCCCATCCCGATGGCGGGGGTGCCCTATCACGCCATCGAGGGCTATCTGGCCAAGCTGGTGCAGCTCGGCGAATCGGCCGCCATCTGCGAACAGGTGGGGGATCCCGCCACCAGCAAGGGGCCGGTGGAGCGCAAGGTCATTCGCATCATCACCCCGGGCACCGTCTCCGACGAGGCGCTGCTCAGCGAGCGGCAGGACAACCTGATCGCCGCCGTCTACCACGATGGCCGCCGCTTCGGCTACGGCACAATGGACATCGGCTCCGGCCGCTTCTTCATCAACCAGTTCGAGAAAGAAGAGACCCTGCTGGCTGAGCTACAGCGCACCAATCCAGCCGAACTGCTCTACCCAGAATCGTTCGAATTCCTGCACCATATCGAGGGTCGCCGCGGCCTGCGTCGTCGCCCGGAGTGGGAGTTTGAGCTGGGCACAGCTCGCAAGCTGCTCTGCCAGCAGTTCGGCACCCAGGATCTGGTGGGCTTTGGCGTCGACAAGAGCGAGACCGCCCTGTGCGCCGCTGGCTGCCTGATGCAGTACGTCAAAGATACCCAGCGCACCGCCCTGCCCCACATCCGCAACGTGCGCCTCGAGCAGCCGGATCACGCCGTCATCATGGATGCCGCCACCCGCCGCAATCTGGAGCTGACCCAGAATCTGGCCGGTGGCTATGAAAATACCCTGGCCGAGGTGCTGGATCGCACCGCCACCCCCATGGGCAGCCGCCTGCTCAAGCGCTGGATCCACCAGCCGATCCGCGATCGGGTGATCCTGAAAGGTCGCCAGAGCACCATCAAGGAGCTCATCGAGCAGAACCTCTACGATGAACTGGGCAGCCTGCTGCGTCAGGTGGGTGATGTGGAGCGGGTGCTGGCCCGTCTCGCCCTGCGCTCGGCCCGCCCGCGTGACCTCACCCGACTGCGTCAGGCCTTCGCCCAGCTGCCCGAGTTGCAGCGCCTGCTTGCGGACAACGAGCACGAAGCGGTGCAACAGCTGGCCGAGCGCGCCAGCACCTTCCCCGAGCTGCTCGACCTGCTGGAGCGCGCCGTGATGGAAGTGCCGCCGGTGCTGATCCGCGATGGTGGCGTCATCCGTGACGGCTTCAATCAGGAGCTGGACGAGCTGCGGGATCTGGCCAACGGCGCCACCGCCAGCCTCGCCCGCATCGAGGAGCGGGAGAAGCTGCTGACCGGCATCAATACCCTCAAGGTGGGCTACAACAAGGTGCACGGCTTCTATATCGAGGTGAGCCGCGCCAACAGCCATCTGGTGCCGGCCCACTACATCCGCCGTCAAACCCTCAAGAACAACGAACGCTACATCATCGATGAGCTGAAGAAGTACGAGGACAAGGTACTCACCGCCCAGTCCCAGGCGCTGGCGCTGGAGAAACGGCTCTACGAAGAGCTGCTCGATACTCTGCTGCCCCACCTCGGCGATCTGCAGGATTCCGCCGCCGCACTGGCAGAGCTGGACGTGCTGGCCAACCTGGCCGAGCGGGCCGAGACCCTCGACTATCGCTGCCCGACCCTCATCGACGAAGACCAGATCATCATCGAGGCGGGCCGCCATCCGGTGGTTGAGCAGGTGATGACAGATCCCTTTATCGCCAACCCTATCCGGCTGGAGCGGGAGCGGCGGATGCTGATCATCACGGGTCCCAACATGGGCGGTAAATCCACCTATATGCGCCAGACCGCGCTGATCGTGCTGCTGGCCCATATCGGCGCCTTCGTGCCCGCCGACAGCGCCCGCATCGGCCCCATCGACCGTATCTTCACCCGCATCGGGGCGTCAGACGATCTCGCCTCCGGCCGCTCCACCTTTATGGTGGAGATGACCGAGACCGCCAACATCCTCAACAACGCCACCGCCCGCAGTCTGGTGCTGATGGACGAAATTGGCCGCGGCACCAGCACCTACGACGGACTCTCGCTGGCGTGGGCCTGTGCCGAACAGCTGGCGAGCAAGATTGGCGCCTATACCCTGTTCGCCACCCACTACTTCGAGCTGACCCGCTTGCCCGAGCTGATGAGCGGGCTGGCCAACGTCCACCTCGATGCGGTGGAGCACGGCGACACCATCGCCTTTATGCACGCAGTGCAGGAAGGCGCGGCCAGCCGCTCCTACGGCCTGCAAGTGGCGGCGTTGGCCGGGGTGCCGAAATCGGTGATCCAGCAGGCCCGTCACAAACTGCATGAGCTGGAGAGCGCCACCCCGGTCGCCGCCGGTGAAAGCCGCCCGGCTCCGGTGACCCTCGCCCCGCAGCCTCATCCGGTGGTGGAAGAGCTGGAAGCGCTGCGCCCAGACGAGCTAACCCCCCGTCAGGCACTGGATCTGCTCTATCGCCTCAAGCAGATGCTGTAATCAGCGACTACCGCACAAGCATGCAAAAGGGGAACCGCGAGGTTCCCCTTTCTATATTCAGCACCCGGCAAACCAGTCAGGCCACCGCTCGCGCCTCTTCACGGGCCCGCAGCAGGCTCTGACGCCCCTGCCAGTAACCCTGCAGATAGCCGGACTCCAGCTTGACCGGATCCTGGGTAAAACGGGAAACCATGAAATCGGCCGGTGGCGCGATCACCTCGATGTCGCAATCGGCAGGGGGATTGGCGATGAAATCGAGCGCCCGGTTGTAGGCGCGATCCCGCTCAAGCATGGCTTGTGCCAGTGCAGGCTGGGTTTTCAGCAAGGCTTTGACCATCCAGCAGAAACGGGCCGGCTTCTTGCGATATCCCCAGGGTTCCGACAGCACCACCGTCATCCGCCGCGCCCCGCGCCGATAGGCCTCTATCACCGGAATGGAGTCGCTGATGCCGCCATCGGCCATCGGGCGACCATCGACGCAGGGGGTATCGTGCTGCACCACCGGCAGAGCGCAGGTAGCGGTCAGCACCTCATCCATGTTGTCGGGCCGCACCGGCAGATAGATGGCCTTGCCGCTCGCCACATCGGTCGCCACCGCGTAAAAGGGAATGCCGCGGGCGCAGAAGGTCTCGAGATCGAGCGGGAAGCGATGGCGACTGGCCTGCCATAGCCAGCCGATGTCCACCAGATCGCCCCCTTTGACGAAACGCAGGGGATCGAGAAAACGGGAACTGCAAGCCAGCTCGGTGATGATGTGGTGACTGCGGCGCGGCTGTTCGCTCAGATAGGAGACCAGATTGGTGGCACCGGCCGAGACGCCCATGACGAAATCGAACGGGTAGTGGTGACTTTCGACAAACGCATCGAGCACGCCGCTGGCAAAGATGCCGCGCATCGCGCCCCCTTCGACAATCAGGGCGCAAGAGTGGGGATTAAACATAACAAGGCTCCGTCAGCTGTAATACCTGCCGGGATCGATCCCGGCCCAGTGATGGACGCCTTCATGCAGAACATCAAGACGCCGCAGCAGGACGATTCAGGCTCACTCGCACAAGCCAGAAGCGGGCAGGAGCAAACCTGAACCGTGAAGCGACCCCCAGTATATGCAGCGCACCAACCTTCAAAAAATGAATTTAAATAATAAAAAACATGCCTTTTTGGCATGATTTAGTACATCAGCAGAGACGGCCCTTTATCCGGTAATAGCACCATCAGGATCAAGGCAGCCCGGGCCCGAACGTCCCGTCGACGGGGTTGTAGTGGTAGGCCCGATAGTCAAAGTCCACCTTATCAAGGCGCGGATTGGCCAACTCGAACAACAGGCGCCTGGGGAGCTGCGCCTGCTCGAGGGAAGGTTTGAAGTGGCGCAGCCAGAGCTGTTGCAGCGAACCATCCCGCCACGCCAGCTTGAGGCCAACCGAGAGGCGGCGGATGGCGGCCTGATTATCCTTCTGGGTGTAGAAGAGGTGGAGGAAGGGATAGTGCAGCGCCACTCGCCGATCCACGGTGAGGCCGGGCAGATCACTGTGCTGCTCCTGCTCGATAAAGAGCTCGTTGGCACCGCGGCAGAAGAGGTCGATGCGGCCACGGGCCACCAGCTTGAACAGCCGCTCGTAACCGTCGATCTCCTGCACCTTGAATCCCCCATGACGCAGGATCTCCGCATCCTGCCAGCCACGTCCCTGCCCGTGCAGAAATTGCAGCAGCTCGGCCAGGGTATTGACCCTTGCCACCGCATCGGCCTGCTGCGGACTGACAAAGCAGATGCGATAACCGAGGATGCCCAGCTCCACCGGAAAACGGACGTAATCCAGCGCTCCGCTCTCCGCGGCCGGACGCAGACTGTCGGCCACAAACAGATTGGGGTATTGCTGAGTCTGCACAATCTGTCGCATCCGGATACGGTTCATCGGCGGCGCGGTTCGCAGCTCGTAGTCACCGAAGCTATCGCGGGTCTTCTCCAGCGCCAGCTGCAACAGATCGCGAAAATAGAGGGTACGCAAGTCCCGATCGCTCTCGGGGCTGATATGAGTGATGACGTCGCTCGCCCGCAGGGGGGCGGCAAGGAGGGAAAGACTGCACAACAGCAAGCAGGAAGCGAGGCGATGAAAGGTCATACTGCTCATCCCGGAAATACAGGCTCACTAGAGTGTAGCGCCGGGACGAGCCGCCTTCTAAAGGGAAGCCAGGCCTACCAGAACATCCGGCCCAGCAGGGGCGCCAGCAGCACGGTCACCATACCGGCGATCATCATCACCATACTGGAGACCACTCCCTCCTCATTACCCATCTGATAGGCCCTGGCGGTACCGGCGCCGTGGGCCGAAGCACCAAACCCCGCCCCCTTGCCGAGGCGGCTGCGAATGGCCAGCACGGTGAGCACGCTCTCCCCCACCGCCATACCGATGACGCCGGTCAGCACCACAAACAGCGCGGTGAGGTCGCTCTGACCGCCGATGGCGCGGGTCGCCTCCACCGCGAATGGTGTGGTGATGGAACGCATCGCCAGACTGCGCTGCAACATGTCGGAGAGATCCAGCCAGCGGGCCAGCAGCACGGTACTCCCCACCGCCATGATGACCGAGGCGACCACCCCGACCGACAGCGACAGCCAGTGGCGACGAATGAGCTGGCGGTTCTCGTAGACCGGCACGGCGAAGGCGACGGTCGCCGGGCCCAGCAGCCAGAGCAGCCAGTGGGATTCCGCCATGTAATCCTGATAGGGGATGTGGAACAGCAGCACCACGGCCACCAGCAGGGTCGGTGCCAGCAGCAGCGGCATCAGCGGCAGGATCCGCTTTTTGCCGTAGAGCCATTTGCTGGCGTAATAGAAGAGCAGGGTGAGGGCGAAACAGATCAGCCCAAGCAGGGTATCAGACATGACGGCGACTCCGGCGGGCCAGTTTCAGTTCGAGGCGGTAGACCCGGTCCACCACCAGCGCGGTAGTACCGAGCACCAGCGTGGTACTCACCAGCAGCACCACCATGATGCGCCACCCCTCCTGCAACAGCAGCTCCTGATAGTTGACCACCGCGACTACGGCAGGCACGAAGAAGAGCAGCATCTCCGCCAGCAGCCAGCGAGCCCCCGCGCTGAACCACTCAGCCTTAACCACTCCGAGCAGGATGCAGGCCAGCAGCAACAGCATGCCGGTGAGGTTGGCGGGCAGCGGCAGGTGAAGGGTACGAACCGCGGTATCGGCCAGCAGCCAGATGGCTGCCAGCAACACAATCTGGAAGGGAGTCTGTAACCAGCGCAAGCAGAGGGCTTTCATGATCATCGTCTTTCTGTGAACCGGCTCACAGTATAGAGTTGAGCAAAACCTGCCAGAAATGAATTAAAATTATCAAATTCATGCCGCATAGGCATACTTCATCCCGTACCCGCCAACACGAGTCGAGAGAGTCCATGGATATTCGCGCCCTGCGCTATTTTGTCGAACTGGTGCGGGAAAAAAGCTTCACCCGCGCCTCTGAAAAGCTGTTCGTCACCCAGCCCACCATCAGCAAGATGATCCGCAATATCGAAGAGGAGCTGGGCCAACCCCTGCTCAACCGGGAAGGGCGTCGCTTCACCCTGACCGACAGCGGCCAGGTGCTGTTCAACCGGGCCCAGACCATATTGGCGGAGATGCAGCAACTGGAGGCCGAACTGGCGGATCTGCAGAGCCTGCAACACGGCCGCCTGACCCTCGGCATCCCACCCATGGTGGGCCACGTCTATGCAGATCTGATCCGCGCCTACCGCACCCGCTATCCCAAGGTGGAGCTGACACTGGTGGAGTACGGCGGTCGCCGCATCGAACAGGCAGTGCTGGAGGGGGAGCTGGATCTCGCCATCACCATGCTGCCGACCAAAGAGGGGGGCGCCCTCAGCGCGCTGGAGCTGGATCAATACCCGATCCGGGTGGTGCTGCCTGATCAACCGCGCTGGCATGGCGATGCACCGCTGCGGCTGGAGTCTCTGCAGGAGGAGCCCTTCCTGCTCTATACCCAGGCGTTTACCCTGAGCGAGCGGTTGGAGCAGGCGTGTCAGGAAGCGGGCTTTGTGCCACAGGTGGCGGCGCGCAGCAGCCAGTGGGATTTTCTCACCGCCATGGTACGCAGCGGCATGGGGGTCGCCTTCTTGCCGGAGCCGGTCTGCAACCGGCTGACCCCGGATGGTCTGGTGCTGCGGCCGCTGGAGCCCGAACTGAGCTGGCGACTCGGGGTGATCTGGCCGAGCGAGCGCTATCTGTCGCGCACCGCCGAGGCCTGGCTGACCCTCTGCCGCCAGCGGCAGGCACCTCAGTAATCGCCGAAGCGATCGGTCTGCGGATTGTAGAAGTAGGGGCGGTAATCGAAGCTGATCCCGTCGAGGAAGGGATTATCCAGCCGCAACAGTCGGCGCTGGGAGAGCTTGGCAAAGGCGATGGCCGGGCCAAAGCTCTTGCGCCACAGCGCCTGTAGCGAGCCATCCTGCCACGCCAGCTGCAACCCCCGCTCGACCCGCTTGAGCGCCTCGCGATTGTTGGGATTGGTGTAGAAAACCCGGGGCAGCGGGTAGTAGATCAACAGTGCGTCATCCACCAGCAGATCCGTCATCTCCTTGTGGGTAAGCTGCTCGCTGCGCAGCTCGCTCACCCCGCGGCAGAAGAGATCGAAGCGGCCCCGCGCCACCATTTTGAACAGCTTCTCGTACCCCTCCACTTCCACCACCTCCATCCCGGCGTAACGCAGGATATCCACATCCAGCCACCCCTTGCCCTGACCGAAGGTAAACTGGCGCAGCCCCTTGAGGTCGGTCACTTTGCTCACCGCCGCCTTTTGCTGCGGGCTGACAAAACAGATGCGGTAGCTGACGATCCCCAAATGGATGGGAAAACGGACATAGGCGAGCCCCAGCTCCTCGCGGGTGCTGCTGTAGCTGTCCATTACAAAGAGGTTGGGATAGCTGTCGAGCTGCATGCTGAGCCGCTCGCGCGCCTTGGTCATGGGCGGCGCAGGCTCCAGCAGATAGTCGCCAAACTGGTCGCGGGTCTTGTCGAGGGCGAGCCCCAGCAGCTCCCGATCATAGGTGGTGCGCGGATCCCGCTCGCTCTCCGGGCTGATATAGGTAAACCGGGTGGCCGCCTGTCCGGTCAGCGACAACATGCAGAGCAGAGCGGCAGCAAGCAGATGCAGGGGTGACATAAACCGCGCCTTGGCTGAAGGGGTACTTTCAGTGTAGCCCTGAGCGTGGGTGCTCGACCCTGCCACCACCCCACGCTCTCCTCCCCTTTTCGGCCAGCCGCATCCATCAGCCTACTCCCCCACCGGAGGCGTGCTTCTGAGCGCTGTGGCATAACGCTGATAGGCAGCAGAGTCGCGCACCTGCTCGATAGCATCCCACAACTGCCGGCTTTGTCGGGGATGGGCCTGATAAAAGCGGTGAGAGAAAACCAGATAGTAGGGCTTCTCCACCAGCACCGGCGACAGCCGCTCGATGCGGGCCTGCAACTCGGGATGTGCCGCCAGAATACTGTCAGCCACCTCGGTCTGGATGGCGGTCGCCTGCGCCCGATCCATCACCAGCTTTTTCAAAATGATCAGCGGGTCACGGCTGGAGTCATCCACCTCGGCTCCCGCAGCCAGCAACAACTCAACGATGGAAAATCCTGACTGGGCAGCAACCACGCCATTGACCCTGAGGGTAGTGCCATCCCACTGGCTCTTGCCCCCCTTGAGCTGGTAGAGGCTGTAGCTCTCGGTCAGCAGCCGCTTGGCAGGGTCGGGTTTGCCCTCACGCATGGGATAGACCCCCACTGTGGTCGCCCGCTCGACGCTGTAGCTCATCTTGATGGCCGCATCCATCTGGCCACTGCTCACCCGAGAGAGGCAGCGCTTCCACGGTAGCGGCGTCAGCTCGATCTCGGCATCAAGAGCGGTAGCAACCGCCTTGAGGTGATATTGCACAACCCCCTCCCCCGATTGCAGCAGCCAGGGGTGGGAGTCACTGTTTTCAAAGCAGGTACGCAGCGTAAAGGCAGGGGCCGCACCGCCGGTGGCAGGCAGCAGCAACGCGATAAAGAGCAGGGAGCGGGCAGATGCGCGCATGGGCCATATCCTTGGCGGCAATGATCTCTCCCTTACTCTATCAGAGCCTGCGCACCTGATAACTCGCCTCAGGGCAGTGAACCGAAATCATCCGCCAGCGGGTTGTAAAGGTAGGGACGATAGTCAAAACCGCCCTTGGGTAACTGCGGATTGCCGAGCCGGAAAATCTGGCGAGCCCCCAGATTGGCAAACACCAGCGAGGGTTGGAAGTGATGGCGCCAGAGCCGCTTGAGCGAACCATCCTGCCAGGCCAGTTGCAGACCGCGCGCAAGGCGCTCGCGCTCCTGAACGTAGCGGGCATTGCTGTAGAACACGTGGATCAGCGGATAGAAAATGGCCAGATGGCGATCGACCGTCAAACCGGCCACCTTGCCCTGATGAGATTGCCACTCCGGCAGGATCTCGTTGGCCCCACGACAGAAGAGATCGATGCGCCCTCGTGCCACCATACGAAACAGCGACTCGTAGTTATCCACCTCATGCACAGTCAGCCCGCCGTGGCGCAGGATCGCCGCATCCTGCCAGCCGGTGCCCACCCCTTGAGTGAAGTGGCGCAACTGATCCAGGGTGTTCACCCGCGCCAGCTCGGCAGCACGATCCGAGCCGACGAAACAGACCCGATAGCCGAGGATCCCCATATCGATCGGGAACGGGATCGATGCCACCTGATCCGCCACCGCCTCCCCCTGATAAGGCCAGCTGTCGACAATAAAGAGGGCGTTTTTGCCCTGCTCCTGCACCTCGATCCGCATCCGCGCCTTGTTCATCGGCAGGGAGTCCAGCAACTCGTAGTCACCATATTCGGAGCGAGTTTTCTCTAGCGCCAGCTGCATCACCTCACGGTAATAACGCATCCGCATGTCCTGACTGTTTTCAGGACTGAGCAGGGTAAAACGGGTGGCAGCCAGCAAGGCAGAGGGGAAGGATAAACAGAGGCAAAGCAACAGAAGTCGGTACATCATGGCTGAACTCATACAACGGGGTTCACCCAGTATAGACTGGCACACTCCCCGTTGAGCACGGGGCAATCACGGCTTGCGCGTCCGATCACAGGTAGGACAATCCGGGCCGCCACAGGCCCGGAGAGCAAGTTCACACCGTGCCCGGCACTACTCTTCGCCGATGGGAGCGGCGATCCACTTCATCAGCGTCAGCATATCTTGCGGCGCCACGCCGACCGAGAGGCCGCGCTTGCCGCCGCTCACCAGGATCTCGTCAAACTGCAGCGCCGACTCATCGAGCACGGTAGGCAACTGTTTCTTCTGCGCCAGCGGGCTGATGCCACCCACCTTGTAGCCGGTCAGCTTCTCCGCTTCCGCCGGTTTCATCATCTCCACCTTCTTGAGACCGGTCGCCTTGGCCAGCTGTTTCAGACTGCACATACCGGATGAGGGAACGATGGCCACCACCGCCTGCTTGTCGTGATGGGCGACCAGAGTCTTGAACACCTGCGCCTCCGGCAGCCCGAGCTGGGTCGCGGCATGCTTGCCGAAATCATCGTGGGCTTCGCACTCGTAGGGGTAGAGCTTGTGGGGGATTTTGAGCTTCTTCAGCAGGTTGATGGCAGGAGTCATGATGGTTGCCTTGAATCGAATCGCATAAAAACAAGGCCAAACAGTCTGCGCCTCACTCTGGGGTGATGCAAGGGGGATGGAAGTGGCAAGGGCCATTGACTGGCCGCCATACCATGCACGCTTGGTGGCGAGCGACCAGAACACTTGACCAAACAGAGTCCAAACGGGTATTGCTTTAACCCTTTGACGCCGCCACAACCCATACCGCAGGAGCCCATATGCAACTCACCCCACCCCAACCGCCTCAGGACGATGATGTTGAAGCGCTGCGCATTGGCCTGACGGGCTACAACGTAAGCCAGGCAGGCCCTCAACTGTACGAACTTCGGCGCGAGCGGATCGCCAGCTTTATCAAGGATGAAGAGGGCAAGGTACACGGCGGCATCATCGCCGACATCAAGTGGGGCTGGCTGCACGTCGACTGGCTCTGGATCGACGAAAGCATCCGCCGCGATGGCTGGGGCGGCCGCCTGCTCGGCGCCATGGAGCAATACGCCCAAAGCAAGGGCATCAGCAACTACCATCTGGAAACCACCAGTTTTCAGGCCCTCCCCTTCTACCAGAAGCAGGGTTACGAAGTCTTTGGCCAGCTGCCCGATATGCCGCCGGGGCATATCAGTTACTTTCTGAAAAAGCAGGATAAGTGATGACACTCCCGCGCCTTGCCAACACTCAGCTCGTGATCCGCCCGTTCGAACCGGTCGATGCCGACGAGTTTGTCCGCGCGGCCCACGAATCCATCGAGACGGTCGGCAAATGGATGAGCTGGTGCTCCCGTTCATTTACTCGGGAGAGCGCGCTGGAGTGGTTTGCCAGCTGCGATCAGGATCGCGAGGCGGGACGCGCCTTTGACATGGGCATTTTCTGCGCCACCACCGGCCAGCTCTTGGGTGGCGCAGGTATCAACCAGCTGTCGCCCCATCATCGCTACGGCAATATTGGCTATTGGGTACGCCAATCCCGCCAAGGCTGCGGCATTTGAAGATAATGAAGTAACCTTCAAGTCACATATTCTTGGGGTAGAATCTACAACACAGGAGTGCCCTCGATACTATCAAGCTGTATTTTTAGCTTTTTATGAATTAATGTTCGTTGATCAAATGAAAATATCTGATCGAGCGGCCTTGTTCGAACAACTGCGTAATACTGGCAATACTGTAATTAAAGTTACCGAAGGTGGACGCTGGGCTGCTCACTCAAGAAAAAATAGTATTGAGGATCTCAAGGCTATTCTTCTTAGACATTTTGAACCATCATTAGAGAAAATTGAGGCTAATGCTTGGGTTACAGAAATAAATAACATACTGACAAGTTCAAGCACAGAGCAATCATTTTATGACTTTAAGCAAGGGATTATTAGGCTTGATGAAAGCAATGAAGTTGACATTGATAGTGTCAGGAAAATAGTTCAAACATGTGTAGCTATATCAAATATAGGCAAAAAATCTGAGGGATTTATTTTGATTGGAGTATCAGATACAGAGCTCTGCAGTCAAAAGATCAAAGATATTTATGGTATAGACTCAATTCCAGTTAATGGATTTCATATTAATGGCATCGATGCCGAAGCACTCCGAAAATACAATAAACTTGATGTGTACTTCTCTAGATTAAAGCAACTAATAGAAGGCTTTGATTTTGAAACATCTTTAAAACAACAAATACTAAAAGATATCATGCTCTGTAAATATCATGATAGACATATAATAAAAATAACTATAAAAAGTGTTGGTAAAGTTTGCCAGTTTGACAATGGATTCTATTTAAGACAAGGGACAAGCACAAAACATCTTGTTAATGCAGATGAGATCTCCGCCTTGTTTAGTAATTATATGTCTGGAGTGTAGCACTCCATAACCAGAGATTAAATCTCTCTTGTTCGGGGAGACTAACTCGCTAGCCATGGCTGTAGGATGCAATTAACGAGTTATTTGCATCCGAGGCTTGGTAAAACCGTAGGGTGCAATGAACGAAGTGAATTGCACCTCTATCTTCACAACTATCATAATGAAAGCGGTGCAATGCGCTCCGCTTATTGCACCCTACGTTAACCACGTTAACACCGATTATTTATTGTTGTGTGGCATTTCATATTCTGGCGTGGCGGTGTCTCCCCAAGATAATGGATACCGGCCCTGTTGAACCCAACGATGGAAGGTAGAATATGGCCAGTCTTTCGGGGTTGTTACCAATCCATGTTTGACGGGATTAATATGGATATAATCGAGATGATGATTGAAATCTTCCTGATCGCGGATCAGGTGCTCCCAATAACGTCGCTGCCAAATGCCCCGTTCACCGCGACGCCAGCGAGATTCTGAACGAGCCTCTGAATTGGGGAGCCCTCGTGAGAACCTGCTTTTTATTTGGCGCCAGCGCAACGGAAAATTGGTATCCCCTTCCGGCAACTCCAACAGTGCATGTAGATGCTCGGGCAAGACAACCCATCCGTGGATCCGGAATGGGTGGCGCTCTTGCACCTCCCTGACAACTGACCTCAGCAGATCAATCTGCTCGATCAGTAGATGGTTGTTCTGACGCTCAGCCAGCACGACCGTAAAAAACCAGGTTCCCCCTGGTTGCCATACCCGTTTGTAATTCGACATGTATTGCCCAACCCACAATCAACCATGTTGTTAAATGTGGTTCAAACGAAGCAAAACGTAGGGTGCAATGAACGAAGTGAATTGCACCTCTCATCACAATAGCGGTGCAATGCGCTCCGCTTATTGCACCCTACGACAACTCCCTGAGGCTATGGAGGGCACGGTTTTGGCTCCCCCTCCAATCCGCCGAGGAGAAGGTGAAAGGTCAGGAGCGCCATCAGGGATGATGGCGCAGACGCAGCCGGCACAGGGATGTGCCGTCTGCGGCGGTCCGTCCGACCTTGCACCTGCCATGAGGGAAACCGCGTAGCGGTCGGATTGGTGGGGGAGAAGACCTTTGGTGACTTTGGGTCTTTCCAAAGTCACTCGCCCCAGCCCGAAGGGCGGGCGAAAACCCTTCGAGGCCAGCGGCCTCGCATCCTGCACGGCGAAGCCGTGCCATCGACTATCTCCTCGGACGATTACGCCTACCGGCTAATCGACCCTACGATTGCACGGTAAGGCCGTGCCTGCTCGCCACAGGCACGGAGTCTGGTTGGACGCCGGGATGCCACCGGCAAAGGGGGGGCGTGGCCGCCCCTATCGGCCCAAGAACGGCTCCCAATCTTTAAACACCGGCTGCAACCCGGCCTGCCGCACGGCGGCGGCCACTTCCCCCACCGGGCGATCGTCATGGATGGCGAACTGCTCCAGCTCCTCTTTATCCCCCTCGGCATAGCCACCCGGCTGGGTGCGCGACTCGGCGGACATCTGGGTGATGCCAAGGCGCACCGCGCCGTTGCGAAACGTGGCGGACTCGCGGGTGGAGAGGGACAAGTCCAGCGTGGGCGAGAAGAGGCGCCAGGCGCAGATCAGCTGGGCCAATTGGCGATCCGACATGACTACGGCAGGCTCCAGCCCACCGGTGCAGGGGCGCAGGCGCGGGAAGGAGAGCGAATAGCGGCTCTGCCAGTGGTGGCGCTCAAGCCAGCTCAGATGCTCGGCGACAAAGTAGCTGTCGGCGCGCCAATCCGAGGAGAGGCCGATTAGCGCCCCCAACCCGATTTTGTCGATACCGGCACGGCCCAGCCGATCCGGCGTGGCGAGGCGCCATGCGATGTCCCGCTTGTTGCCACGTAGATGGTGGCGGGCGTAGGTGGGGGCGTGGTAGGTCTCCTGATAGACCATGACGGCGTCGAGGCCGAGGCTCTTCAGTTCGGCATAGTCGGCCTGCGAGAGGGGCTGAACCTCCATCCCCACCGTGCTGAAGTGGCGACGGATGATGGGCATCACCTCGCGAAAATAGGCGAGCCCCACCTTGTGCTCGTGCTCGCCGGTCACCAGCAGCACGCTGTCAAAACCGCGCGCCTTGATGGCCAGACACTCGCGCTCAATCTCCTCTGTATTCAAGGTCTTGCGCTTGAGGCGGTTGCTCATGGAGAAGCCGCAGTAGGTGCAGTCATTGGCGCACAGATTCGACAGATAGAGCGGCACATAGAAGCCGATGGTGTTGCCAAAGCGCTGGCGGGTCAGCCGCTCGGCCTCGGCTGCCATCTGTGGCAAATACCCTTCGGCGGCCGGGGATATCAGCGCCATAAAATCGGCCAGGGTGCGGCGGGGAGCACTCAGGGCACGTGCCACATCGGCGGCGGTCTTGGCACGGATCTGCATGCCGATATCGTCCCACTCCAGCTCCTGCCATCGGTCAAGAAAGGTAGGCTCCTTAGCCCTCCCCCCCGGCGCCCTCACCCCCAGCCCCTCTCCCAGAGGGAGAGGGGGGCAAACCTCTGGCTGCCCTTGGGGCAAGGGGGAGATGTTCATGGTCGCCCCTGTTTCATGACTCATAACGCCCCCAAAAAATCGGTGAGCGGGCTGGAGGCTTGGGCCTGCAGGGCGCGGGCGCCAAGGCCAGCTTCATAGGCGCTGCGACCGGCAGTGCAGGCCAGGGCAAAGGCGCGGCCCATGGCGACCGGGTCGCCGCTCACCGCGATGGCGGTGTTGACCAGCACGGCATCGGCGCCCAGCTCAAAGGCGGCGGCGGCGTGGCTCGGCGCACCGATCCCCGCATCCACCACCACAGGCACATTGGCCTGCTCGACGATGATGGCGAGAAACTCCCGGGTCACCAGCCCCTGATTGGAACCGATGGGCGCGCCGAGCGGCATCACGGCGGCGCAGCCCACCTCTTCCAGCCGCTTGCAGAGCACGGGGTCGGCACCACAGTAGGGCAGCACCACAAAGCCCTCTTTCACCAATTGCTCGGCGGCTTTCAGCGTCTCGATGGGATCGGGCAAGAGGTAGCGCGGGTCGGGGTGGATCTCCAGCTTCAGCCAGTTCGTCCCCAGCGCCTCGCGGGCGAGGTGGGCGGCAAATACCGCCTCGGCGGCAGTCTTGGCGCCGGAGGTGTTGGGCAAGAGCTTGACCCCGAGTTGCAACAAGGGGCTCAGGATATCGTCGTGGGCCTTGCCCGGTTCGAGCCGCTTGATGGCCATGGTGACCAGTTGGGAGCCGCTCGCCTCGATGGCGGCGGCCATCAGTTCCGGGCGGGCAAACTTGCCGGTGCCGGTGAAGAGGCGCGACGAGAAGGTGTGATCGGCAATCTTGAGCATGTCAGCCCCCTGCTATGGCGGTGAAGAGGTGGAGTTCATCCCCGTCGTTGAGACGGGTCTCGGCCCAGCGGCCACGGGGCAGCACGGCGCCGTTAAGGGCCACCGCAACCCCCTGTGGATTAACGTCTTGCGCCGCCAGCAGGTCGGCCACACTCTGCCCTGCCGCCAGCGACTGGGCTTTATCGTTGAGTCGAATGGTGAGGGTCATGGGGTGATCTCCTTATCGTGTGTCGGGCATCGGCGCTGCCCGCAAACCGGGCAATCGGGATCGGGAGCCAGAGTGAGGGTCTGCCACTGATGGGTCAAAGCATCGAAGCGGCGCAATGTGCCGGCGACCGGGCTCGGCATCCCGAGCAGCAGTTTCAGTGCCTCCAGCGCCTGCAAAGAGCCCATCACCCCGACCAGCGGACCGGTGACGCCGCTGGTCTCGCAGCTCTGGGCGAGCTTGGTATCCAGCGGATAGAGGCAGGCGTAGCAGGCGTGCTCCGAGCTGGTACGCGCCATCAGCTGCCCCTGCCAACCCACTGCGGCGGCGGAGATCCAGGGCTTGCCCTGAGCCACGCAGGCGGCGTTGATGGCATGGCGGGTGGCGAGGTTGTCGCAGCAATCGATCACCAGATCTACCTCGGCCACAAACTCCGGCAGGCTGGCGGCATCGAGCCGCTGGTTGATGGCAATCAGCTCCACCAGCGGGTTGTGGGCGGCCAAGCGCTCGCGGGCCAGCTCCGCCTTGGAGTGGTTGACCGCCTCGCTATCGAACAGGATCTGGCGCGGCAAGTTGCTGGAATCGACCGTGTCGCCATCGGCCAGCCACAAGGTGCCCACCCCGGCCCCGGCCAGATAGAGGGCGAGCGGTGAGCCAAGCCCGCCCAAGCCCACGATCAGCACGGACTTATCTTTCAGCCGCGCCTGCCCCGCCTCCCCCACTTCCGCCAGCATCAGCTGGCGGCCGTAGCGCAAATACTCTTTGTCACTAAGAGAAGCGGCATCAGAGAGCATGTTCTGCCTCCCGAATAACGGTGGCCGAGCGTGGCTCATCCCCCGCTCCCACGGCAGAGAGCAGCCGCTCGGTCGCCCCCTGCCAGTCGTCGCTGGCAGTGATGGCCGAGACCAGCGCGATACTGCCGACCCCGCTTGCCTTGACCGCCGCCACCCGATCCTCGCTGATGCCGCCGATGGCCACCGTCGGCCACTCCGCCATCAGGGCGCGGTAGCGGTGCAGCCGCACCAGCCCCTGAGGGCGCGAAGGCATCGCCTTGGTATTGGTCGGGAAGATATGACCCAGCGCCATATAGGAGGGGGCCAGCTCGCGCGCCCGCATCAGCTCGAAGTAGCCGTGGGTGGAGATGCCAAGGCGCAGCCCGGCCGCCTGAATGGCGGCGAGATCCGCCGTCTCCATATCCTCCTGCCCCAGATGCACGCCCCATGCGCCCGCCTCGATGGCCTGCTGCCAGTAGTCGTTGATAAAAAGCCGCGCCCCATGACGGCGACCGAGCGCGACAGCCTCGGCAATGGCCGGTGCCACCTGAGCGGCGGGCAGATTCTTGATCCGCAGCTGAATGGTCTTGACCCCCTGCCCCAGCAGGCGGCGCAGCCACTTGACCGAATCGACCACCGGATAGAGGCCGAGGTTGTGTTCGGTGGCGGCAAAGGGACCCTGCGGCAGGCGGGCGCGGCTTGTTTCATAAAGCCCGAAGCGGCGATCGAGGGTTGAACCCGCCAGCACGGCACGGGGGAAGTGGGCCAGATCGGCGGGCCAGCCGAGATGGGCGATGGGCCCCGGGCCAGCCCCCACTCCCTGCGCCGCCGCCAACCCCTGTTGCAAGTAGGCGCGAGCGAGGGTGATGGCATCCTCCACCGGATAATCCTGCGCCACCACGGCGGCGATGGCGCTGGCGTAGCAGCAGCCGGTGCCGTGGCCGTGGCGGGTATTCAGGCGCTGTGCGGCGAGCCAGAATTCGCGGGTCTCGTCCTGGTAGTAGTCGAGGCAGAGCTCACCGCTCCAACCCAGATGGCCGCCCTTGACCAGCACGGCGCTGGCGCCGAGTTCGCGCAGCCGCTGGGCAGCGAAGCGCACCAGCACAGGGCTGGTCGCAGGAATGCCGGTCAGGGCTTCCAGTTCGGGGCCGTTGGGGGTGATGAGCGACAGACGTGGCAACAGCTGCTCGCGCACCGCCTCCAGCATATTGGGCTCCGCCATCGGGGTGCCGGTGCTGGCGATGGCCACCGGGTCGTAGACCACGAAGGGGGCCTCGATAGTTGCCAGTCGGCGGGCCAACACCTCGACGTGGAGCCGGGTCGGCAGCAGACCGATCTTGATGGCGGCGGGCGGCAGATCGACGCCGAGGGCATCGATCTGGGCGGTGAAAGTCTGCATCAGCACGGGGTCAACCATCTTCACCGCAACCGAGTTCTGGGCGGTGATGGCGGAGATAACCGAACAGCCGTGCACGCCAAGGTCGTGCAATGTGTGCAAGTCGGCCTGAATGCCGGCACCGCCACCGGAGTCTGAACCAGCGATGGTCCAGACAACTGGGCGAGAGTCCGTCACGGGCGACAGGTCGGCGGGGCTGACAGCCCCGCTTGCGCTGCTCACGCCTCCTCCCCTGCGGCCTGTTTCAGCACCGCCGCCTGATGGTAGAGCTCGCCACCGGTCTCCTTGAAGGTCTCTGCCATGCGGGCCATGCCGCTCTCCACCTGAGCCACTACCTGCTCCTGCCGGCCATCCATACCGACCAGCTTGATCTCCACAGCCTCCAGCTTTGCTGCGTAATCACGCACATCCTGGGTGATCTTCATGGAGCAAAACTTGGGCCCGCACATGGAGCAGAAGTGGGCCACCTTGCCGGACTCCTGCGGCAGGGTCTCGTCGTGGTAGGCACGGGCGGTGTCGGGGTCGAGGGCCAGATTAAACTGATCCTCCCAACGGAACTCGAAGCGCGCCTTGGACATAGCGTTGTCGCGGATCTGGGCGCCCGGGTGACCCTTGGCCAGATCGGCGGCGTGGGCGGCGATCTTGTAGGTAATCAGCCCCTGCTTCACATCCTCCTTGTTGGGCAGACCCAGATGCTCCTTGGGGGTGACGTAGCAGAGCATGGCGCAGCCGTACCAGCCGATGAGCGCGGCACCGATGCCGGAGGTGAAATGATCGTAACCCGGAGCAATGTCGGTGGTGAGCGGGCCCAGCGTATAGAACGGCGCCTCGTGGCAGTGCTCCAGCTGCTCGGTCATGTTGCGCTCGATCATGTGCATCGGCACGTGACCCGGCCCCTCGATCATCACCTGCACGTCGTACTCCCACGCGATCTTGGTCAGCTCGCCCAGAGTGAGCAGCTCGGCGAACTGCGCCTCGTCGTTGGCGTCATAGACGGAGCCCGGACGCAGACCGTCGCCCAGCGACAGGGCCACATCATAGGCGGCGCAGATCTCGCAGATTTCGCGAAAGTGCTGGTAGAGGAAGTTCTCTTTATGGTGGGAGAGGCACCACTTGGCCATGATGCTGCCGCCGCGCGAGACGATGCCGGTGAGGCGCTTGGCGGTCATCGGCACGAAACGCAGCAGGACGCCGGCGTGGATGGTGAAGTAGTCCACCCCCTGCTCGGCCTGCTCCAGCAGGGTGTCGCGGAACAGCTCCCAGGTGAGATCCTCGGCGATGCCGTTGGTCTTCTCCAGCGCCTGATAGATGGGCACGGTACCGATGGGCACCGGGCTGTTGCGCAGGATCCACTCGCGGGTCTCGTGGATGTAGCGGCCGGTGGAGAGATCCATCACGGTGTCGGCCCCCCAGCGGGTCGACCAGACCAGCTTCTCCACCTCCTCTTCGATGCTGGAGGTGACCGCCGAGTTGCCGATGTTGGCGTTGATCTTCACCAGAAAATTGCGGCCGATGATCATCGGCTCCGCTTCCGGGTGGTTGATGTTGCTGGGGATGATGGCGCGACCGGCGGCCACCTCATCGCGCACGAATTCGGGGGTGATGTTCTGGGGCAAACGGGCACCGAAATCGCGGCCCGGATGCTGGGTGCGCAGGAGCTCGGAGCGCACCCGCTCGCGACCCATGTTCTCGCGAATGGCGATAAATTCCATCTCGGGGGTGACGATGCCGGCACGGGCGTAGTGGAGCTGGGTGACCCGGCGGCCCGGCTTGGCGCGGCGCGGTTTCGGCAGATGTTCGAAGCGCAGGTGGTCGAGCCCCTCGTCAGCCAGACGCTCCTGAGTGAAGGTGGAGCTGAGGCCCGGCAGTTCGTCGGTGTCATCCCGCTCCAGCACCCAGTTCTCCCGCAGGCGCGGCAAGCCGCGGCGCACGTCGATGGCGACCCCCTCCTCCCCGTAACGGCCCGAGGTGTCGTAGACCGGCACCGGCTCGTTGGGCTCGAACCGGGGATCTTCTTTGGTGCCGCCGACGAAGGTGTCAGCCAGCTGGATCTCCCGCAGGGGCACCCGGATATCGGCGCGGGAGCCTTCGATAAAGATGCGGCGGGAGTTGGGGTGAGCCATCCCCTTGAGGCTGTCGATAAAGGCCTGGGCGCTGGAGCGCTGCTCGCGGCGGCTGGATTTGGCGATATCAGATACGGAAGTAGACATAGCAAAACTCACATTAACTGGTTGAAGTTATGGGTGTTTGCTTGTCTGGAGTTCGAGGAGAAGATGAACTTGCGGCGGGGTGTTTATCTCGGGAGGGAGTGCGCGCGGGATGGATCTCCGCGCTGCTGTTCTGCCGCTTCCCGCTCTCTGCATGCTGTGGGCAAGGCGCCCCACGTGCTGGACAACCGGACGGGACAGACTCCCTCCTGTGCGCCCTGACCCATCAAGGGTGATCCCTTCGATAAGCGGAAGAGGCTTGTTCCTCCTCCGGCGCGGTAACCCGCAAGTTACCCTTGTTCCCTTCGCAGGTTTTAACCTGATCAGGTTCCACGGATCCCGAATTAACGGTCTCAGCTTCGCGTCGTTCGACGGTCAGCACTCCGACAAGATGGCGCCAGTATAAGGGGGAAAATCTAAAGCACAAGCCGTTAACAATCTGGCCAACACGCCTCTTGCAACAAATGAGTGAACAATGTCTCGATCACGGGACCACCCCAAACAGAGGTCAAACCTGCGTTGGCATCACCTTGGCACGCTACAGGTTCCCACTGTGATCATTCAGGGACAAGAGGAGAAAAAGAGGGAAAATCGAGGGGCGCAGGGCAAGTGCATCGTCTTGCACAGAACAGGAACAGGCCCCTATGAAAGGGGCCTGCGAGGGAGGTTATTGAACCGGAACTATGGTCAGGGATACATTGCCAAACCCTTCGTTGGCAAGGGCCTCCTGATCCAGATCCACACCGGTCAGAGCCACACCTTCAGCAGAGGCGTTACGCAACTGGGCAGCCTTCGCGGAACGAGTCTGGGGCTGACCAATCTCGATATCGCCAGCAAACTGGCTCTCGGCATAGAAGTCACCGGTCACCGCCGAACGGATCGGGCGCAGCACACGACCCAGGTTATTCTGCATGGTCGGCAAACCATACTCGCTGATGGTCCAGTTCCAGTCCCACCACTTCACTTCACCCGGGATATAACGCTTGTCCCACTGGTAGCGGATGCTGCTCGCCTTGTCGCGGAACGGGCCGACGGCAAAGGTGTGCTCCCAGGTGGGGCGATTCTCAGGATGGGTATACCAGGCATTGCCGCCCCAACGCAGGAAGCCCTTCATGGTCAGGTCATAATTGACCTCGGCCTTGAACTCGTAGGGGTAGGAGATGTTGGACTTGTAGAGAGCAACCCGCACCGGCAGGCTGGAGTGAGGCGGTACCGTGGGGCGCGCTTCAACCGAGACGGTCTCGGTCGTCGAGCCCCCTTTCTGGGAAGCCCAGCTCTGGCTCGCTGCGATCTCGATGGCCAGTTCGGTCTCACCCACCAGCGGCCACTGAAACTTGTTCTTGGTGGTCACCTTCTCGCTCAGGCTGTAGGTATCGGTCTTCGACCAGTTGGTGGCCTTGTCGTACTTCAGGGTCACCACCACCTGCTGGGGCAGGTCGGTGTAGTTGGTCGCATTGGCCGTGATGGTCTTGACCAGCTGCTTGCCGCTCTCGGTGACCTGACCATGGCTGAAGGAGTCGGGTTCCAGGGTATATGAGAAGTTGCTTACCTTGATGGAGCTCTTCTCCCCGCAACGATATCCGGAGCAGCCGCCGTCATTATTTCCCTTTATCAGCCAGCCATCGCCAACCCGGGTAACATCCATATCTTCCCCGACATAGGGGCTATGATTTCCACCCACCCAGGCGTATCCCAAATAATGGGCGAGATAACTGACTGGCTTGATAAAATAATCATTGTCGTGGACAATCCGCCATTGCACATCGACCTCATCACCCGCCGGAATATTCCAGTCAGAGAGTGTTGGTATTTCTCCTGAAACTGGTGAGTTAGGATAACACCAGGTTTCTCCGGCAGTGCCCTGTTTGATTTCGCCATTATATCCCGGCCCCATAATCACCCAGCGATCAGCCAGCCCGGTGATCTGCCACTGCCCCATGCGGCTGACCAGATTACCCTTGATACTCATGGCTTCATCGCGGGTCAGAGGACGGTAACCACTGGCACAGACGCCCGTGCCAAGGCCCGCCCACTTGACCTGATCAGGGTAGACAGGTTCAGCCGCCTGCACCTGAGCGAGCATCAATGAAGACGCCAAAAACGCCAGATTGGCGGTAATTATTCTATTCATCATTTATCCCTCTTTCAGACATACGATAATTGTTATTGTGTAGAAATATCCTTTTTCATTTGACAGGTATGGACTCCGACAAAACCTGACACAAATAAAATAAACCACCAAAAAACATCCATGACAAACAAAATAATGGTGATACAGGAAAATAATTAGAGCGATGACTTTATTGAGGAATAAATCATAAATATTGTGACAGTCATTATTTAATGGCTGCCACAATATGGTGAAACCATATTAAATAAGAAGATGCTGAATTACTCTTCCGGATTGATCACTTCAATTCCCTGCAATATTCCATCCGCCGAACGGATCAATACCAGCTCGCTCCCGGCGTGCAGATCGGCGACCGAACCGTTGACCCAGCGCACCTGCGGATTGAGTGGCACAGTGCCCAGGGTTGCCAGCGTGAGCTGCCGATCATCGAAGGATTGCAGGCGATCTTGCGCCCGCTGCCAGGGCTGATTGGCCAGCGGGGCTCTGGCGGCCAGCAGCTCAATGCGGGTGGCAACGCCATCTGCCACCAGCAGGGCGAGCTGGTCGCCGGGTTTGAGTGGCTGCGGCCAAATTTCCCCCTGCCGCCAGATGGCGGCACTGCCCTGTTCCACCTCGGCCCCCTGAAATTGCAGGCGGATGCCGTCGCTGTGCTCCAGCTCCACCAGCCACAATTCGTCGGCTCCCGCCTGCGCCGCCCAGAGCGGCACTCCCAGCATCCATGCACACCACTTTCTCGATTGTTCCATCTTCGTTCGTCCCTGAACAAAAAGCCCATGCTGGACAAGCATGGGCTTCATTCGGGAGCATTTCTAATCGGAACGCAGAGATCGGATCAGTCATCCTCGCGGCAACGGCTCAGGCGCATGCCGTCAAACTTGCACTCCAGCTCCAGCCAGCGCCCTTCAAACGGCGCCAGACTGTTATCCGAGGTGGTGTAGCCCCATATCCGCCCCCCTTCCACCGGCCCCTCCAGATCCATCTCGTCCTTGTCATCTTCGTCGAGGGCTTCGACCTTGCGCACATAGCGCACGCCGTTCTCCACCACCCCTTTCATCTCGACCCAGGTACCACCGAGATCATCCTCGTTGAGCCAATCCTTGAAGCGGGTCTGGTCGTCGATCACGAACGGCATGCCGTTGACCATCAACTGGCCAAGCTGCCAGGTAGTGCGGCCGGTCAGTTTGAATTCGGTCGCCTGTGCGGTGCCAAGTGGCAACAAGATCAGCAACAGAAGGGCGCAGAGAGACTTCTTCATCAGGGATCCTCGGGGTTACACTGGCAAACAGGATGCCGAATCCGGTGTGAAAAGAGCGTGAAACGCTCGCCAACCAGGAGAGCAAAGCATGAAGATTTTGGTAGTGGAAGACAATCCTCAGGTGGCGGAAACCATCATGGATTATCTGGAGCTGGCCGGTCACCGCCTCGATTGTGCCTATCACGGTCAGGCGGCGCTGCAACTGCTGGAGGAGCAGCGTTTTGACGTCATCATCATGGATGTGATGATGCCGCGCCTCGATGGCCTCAGCACGGTGGCGCGCCTGCGCGAGCAGGGGATTGCCACTCCCGTGCTGTTTCTCACCGCCCGCGACAGCCTGGAGGACAAGCTGGCGGGCTTCAAGGCGGGAGGGGATGACTATCTGGTCAAGCCGTTCGCCATGGAGGAGCTGGAGGTACGGCTGCAAGCTCTGAGTCTGCGTGGCCCGCGCGGCGATGTGGGGGCCATCAGCTTTGGCGATCTGACGGTCGATGTCGCCAGCGGCCGCGCCACCCGTGCCGGTGAGCCCCTCAAGCTCGGCAAGATCCCGTTCCGGATCCTCGCCCTGCTGGCCCGCCGCGCCCCCGCCATCGTCAGCCGTCAGGAGGTGCTCGACACCGTCTGGGGGGATGAGGAGCCCGACTCCGATGCCTTGCGCAGCCATATCTACGCCCTGCGCAACGCGCTGGACAAGCCCTTCCCCACTCCCATGCTGGAGACCCTCCACGGCCAGGGCTATCGACTGGTGAGCGCATGAGCCTGCCGAGCCTGCGCCGCCGCCTGATCATGGCGCTCGGCGGCGCCGGGGTGGTGCTGCTGATCCTGCTCTCCGGCTTGATGCTGGTGGCCGAGGACAAGATGGAGGAGCTGAGCCTGCGCCACTGGCTGGAAGCCGAAGTAACCCGCTACAGCGATGACTGGCTGCGACTCGGCCCGGCTGCGGCGGCTCCGAGCCCCAGACAGTTCTCCAGCTACTGGACCGAGGCGGGCCGTCTGCCGAAATGGCTGAAGCCCTACCAGACTCCCGGCTTTTTCGAGCATCAGCTGGGCAAGGAGGACAAACACTTTCTGGTGGCCCGCCACCCCTCCGGCGAGGGACTGCTCTATCTGGTGTTCAATGACGACGCCGACGACTACCTCGACCCCTACGAAGACAAGCTGCATCTCGCCACCCGGCTGATCGGGGTGACCCTGCTGCTGGGCTGCCTCGGCTTCGGTATCTGGCTGGTACGCCATATCACAGGGCCGCTGCAACGGCTGCAACAGAGGGTCGCCCACCTCACCCCGGATCAGGCGGATTTCGAGCCCGACGCCCCCTGGCAGGAGCTGCGGGATATCGAGCTGGCGCTGCTGGCCGGCAAGCAGGAGGTGAGCGCGGTGTTCGCCCGCGAGCAGGAGTTCAGCCGCTTCGCCAGCCACGAGCTGCGCACCCCCAACATGGTGATCCAGGGCTCGGCCGCGCTGCTTGGCAAGGTGACAGATCTGCCAGCACCGGCCGCCCGCGCCACCACCCGCATCCGCGCCGCCGCCGACGAGATGGCACTGCTCACCGAGACCTTCCTGCTGCTGGGCCGCAAGGAGGCAGTGGAGCGACCGCTGCAACAGGTCACCCCGCTGATCCGTCAGGAGCTGGCCCGCCTCGCCCCACTGTTGCAGCGTGAGGCCCTCGATATCCGGCTTAATCTGGACGAGAGCAGCGAAGTCAACGCCCCCCTCTCCCTGCTCGCCATCGCCCTTGGCAACCTGCTGAAAAATGCCCTGAGCTATGCCGAAGGACATATCGACATCGAGCTGTGCGGCCCGGAGCTCACCATCAGCAACCCGACGGCGGCGGCGCCGGATCAGATCCTCGGCTACGGCTGTGGCCTCACCATCATCCAACGCATCTGCGAGAAGCTGGGCTGGCAGATCGACACCCGGCTCGAGGATGGCGTATTCAGCGCCCGGCTGGCGATGATCACTGCCGAACAGTTCCCTCTCCCTTTGGGAGAGGGTTAGGGTGAGGGCGCAGTGGCACCGCCAACCCACCAGCCAGATAGCAACAAGGCGCCCGAGGGCGCCCTGTTACTATCTGACAGATGCAAGCCCGCGGCTCACTCCGCCGGTTTGTTCTTGCGGCTCGCCTTGAGTTCGAGGAACTCGATGATCTTGCCGGCCACATCCTTGCCGGAGGCGGCTTCCACCCCTTGCAGGCCGGGGGAGGAGTTGACCTCCAGCACCAGCGGGCCGCGGGCGCTGCGCAGGATATCGACCCCCGCTACATCCAGCCCCATGATCTTGGCGGCCTGCACCGCGGTAGCGCGCTCTTCCGGAGTGATCTTGATCGCCTCGGCGGTGCCGCCACGGTGCAGGTTGGAGCGAAACTCCCCCGGCTGTGCCTGACGGCGCATGGCGGCAACCACCTTGCCGTTGACCACCAGACAGCGGATGTCGGCGCCATTGGCCTCGCGGATATACTCCTGCACCAGAATGTTGTTGTTGGTCTGGATAAAGGCCTCGATCACACTCTCGGCGGCCTTCTGAGTCTCGCAGAGCACAACGCCAATCCCCTGGGTTCCCTCCAGCAGTTTCACCACCAGCGGCGCCCCGCCCACCATGGTGATGAGGTCGGGCACGTCGTGGGTGCTGTGGGCATAGCCGGTGATGGGCAGGCCGATACCGTGGCGGGAGAGCAGCTGCATCGCCCGCAGCTTGTCGCGGGAACGGCTGATGGCCACCGAGCTGTTGAGGGCCATGGTGTTCATCATCTCGAACTGGCGCAGCACGGCGGTGCCGTAGGCGGTAATGCTGGCCCCGATCCGCGGGATCACGGCGTCATAGCTTCCCAGCTCCCCACCCTCGTAGTGAATGGAGGGGTTATGGGAAGCGATATTCATATAGCAGCGCAGGGTGTCGAGCACCTCTACCTGATGACCGCGCGCCTGTGCCACCTCGACCAGACGGCGGGTGGAGTAGTTTTTCGGCTCACGGGATAAAATGGCGATCTTCATGACAATTCCGCTAGAAGGCTGTGCCTGGGCAGGATGGGGCGGGAGAGTATAAGGTGCCACAGCGCCAAGACAACGCCAATTGTTTATCCTGACAACAAGACAAACCACACCAAACCGCACGCTACCACATCACTGTGACCAACAGGTTAAACGGCGGCTCTGCGCAGGTTGTTCAACCCAAGCAAGGATGCCGCCGTTTCTCGTTAAAGATCAACCGGTGTCACGCGGGAGTCAGTTCAGGTTTGGCCCCAACCAGCGTTCGGCCTCGGCCAGTGTCATCCCCTTGCGAACGGCGTAATCTTCCACCTGATCGTGCTGGATCTGCGCCACCGCGAAGTATTTGCTCTCGGGGTGGGAGAAGTACCAGCCCGACACCGCCGCCCCCGGCCACATGGCGTAGGATTCGGTGAGCTGCATGCCGATAGCCTGCTCCACCTTCAGCAGTTCCCAGATGCTCCCCTTCTCGGTGTGCTCCGGGCAGGCAGGATAACCGGGAGCCGGGCGGATGCCCTGATAGTTCTCGCGGATCAGCTCCTCGTTGCTGAGGGCCTCGTCGGGAGCATAACCCCAATGAACCTTGCGCACCTGCTCGTGCAGATACTCGGCAAAAGCTTCGGCCAGACGGTCGCACACCGCCTGAATAAGGATGGCGTTGTAGTCGTCATGCTGCGCCTTGTAGGCCTTGGCGATGGCCTCCTCACCGATACCGCCGGTCACCGCGAAGGCGCCGATCCAGTCGGGCTTGCCGCTCTCTTTCGGCGCCACATAGTCCGCCAGACAGTAGTTGGGGAAGCCCTGCTTCTCGCTCTGCTGGCGCAGGTGATGCAGCACCTTGATGACCTCGGTGCGGGACTCGTCACTGTAAACTTCGATGCTGTCCCCTACCGCGTTGGCCGGGAACAGGCCGATCACCCCGGCGCAGCGCACGCTCTGATCCTTTTCCAGCTGGTCCAGCATGGCGTTGGCGTCGGCAAACAGCTTGGTCGCCTCCTCGCCGATGATCTCGTCCTCGAGGATGCGCGGATACTTGCCCGCCAGCTCCCAGCTGAGGAAGAAAGGCGTCCAGTCGATGTAGGGGCGCAGCTCCGAAATGGCCACATCTTCGAACTTCTGCACCCCGAGCTCGTGGGGCTTGGGTGGCTGGTAGCCAACCCAATCCAGCTGATGCCGGTTAGCGCGGGCGTGGGCCAGACTGACCGGGCGGGAGCGCGGCTGCTTGCGGGCATGCTGATCCCGGGCGATCTCGTACTCCTTGTCGATGCGGGCGACAAACGCCTCCTTCAGATCCGGACTAAGCAGGCTCTGGGCCACCCCCACCGCGCGGGAAGCGTTGGAGACATAGACCACGGGCTCCGAGTAGTTCTGTTCGATCTTCACCGCAGTGTGCGCCTTGGAGGTGGTAGCACCACCGATCAGCAGCGGCAGCTTGAAGCCCTGACGCTCCATCTCTTTGGCCACGTGCACCATCTCGTCCAAGGACGGGGTGATGAGACCCGACAACCCGATGATATCGGCGCCGACCTCACGCGCAGTCTTGAGAATGGTCTCGCAGGAGACCATGACCCCGAGGTCGACAATCTCGAAGTTGTTGCACTGCAGCACCACCCCGACGATGTTCTTGCCGATGTCGTGCACGTCCCCTTTCACGGTCGCCAGCACGATTTTGCCGTTGCTGGAGCCGCCCGACTTTTCCGCCTCGATATAGGGCTGCAGATAGGCCACCGCCCGCTTCATCACCCGCGCTGACTTCACCACCTGCGGCAGAAACATCTTGCCCGCGCCGAACAGGTCGCCGACCACGTTCATGCCATCCATCAACGGCCCTTCGATGACGTGCAGCGGCTTCTCGGCGCCAGCGCGCGCCTCTTCGGTATCCTCTTCGATAAAGTCGGTGATCCCCTTGACCAGTGCGTGCTCCAGCCGCTTGCCCACCGGCCAGCTGCGCCACTCCTGATCCCGCGGATCCTCAGCCTGGGCACCGGCACCGCGATACTTCTCGGCGATGGCCAGCAGCTCCTCGGTGGCATTGTCATTGAGGTTGAGCACCACCGCCTCGACCTTCTCTTTCAGCTCCGCCGGAATGTCTTCATAGATGGCGAGCTGACCGGCGTTGACGATCCCCATGTCCATGCCGTTCTTGATGGCGTGATAGAGGAAGACGGCGTGAATGGCTTCGCGCACCGGCTCGTTGCCGCGAAACGAAAACGAGACGTTGGAGACGCCGCCGGAGATCATGGCGTGGGGCAGGTGCGTCTTGATGTCCTTCACCGCCTCGATGAAGTCCACCGCGTAGTTGTTGTGCTCGTCGATGCCGGTCGCTACCGCGAAGATGTTGGGGTCGAAGATGATGTCTTCCGGCGGGAAACCGACCTGATCCACCAGGATCCGGTAGGCACGCTGGCAGATCTCGAACTTGCGGGCGCGGGTATCGGCCTGCCCCGCTTCATCGAACGCCATCACGATGACGGCGGCGCCGTAGCGGCGCAGCAGTTTCGCCTGCTGAATGAACTTCTCCTCCCCCTCTTTCATGGAGATGGAGTTGACCACCGGCTTGCCCTGCACGCACTTGAGGCCCGCTTCCAGCACCTCCCACTTGGAGGAGTCGATCATCACCGGCACCCGGGCAATATCCGGCTCACCGGCGATGAGGTTCAGGAAGCGCACCATGGCCGCTTCGGCGTCAAGCATCCCCTCGTCCATGTTGATGTCGATGATCTGGGCACCGTTCTCTACCTGCTGCTTGGCAACGTCGAGCGCCTCGTCGTAGAGCCCCTCTTTGATCAGCCGCTTGAACTTGGCTGAACCGGTAACGTTGGTGCGCTCCCCCACGTTCACGAACATGGACTCGGGGGTGATGATCAGCGGCTCGAGACCCGACAGGCGGCAGGCCACCGGCAGCTCGGGCAGCACGCGCGGCTTGATGCCCGCCACGGCATCGGCCATGGCGCGGATATGGGTCGGGGTGGTGCCGCAGCAGCCGCCGACCATGTTGAGGAAGCCGCTCTGGGCCCACTCGCGGATATGCTCTGCCATCTCACCCGCATCGAGGTCGTACTCACCGAACGCATTGGGCAGACCGGCGTTGGGGTGGGCACTGACATGGGTCTCGCTGATGCGAGACAACTCCTCCACATATTGGCGAAGCTCATCGGGCCCCAACGCACAGTTGAGGCCGAACGACACCGGTTTTACGTGGCGCAGCGAGTGGTAGAAGGCTTCGGTGGTCTGGCCGGAGAGGGTTCGGCCGGAGGCATCGGTAATGGTGCCGGAGATCATCACCGGCAGGCTGTAGCCCAGCGCCTCGAACACCCCTTCCACCGCGAAGGCGGCGGCCTTGGCGTTGAGAGTATCGAAGATGGTTTCAATCAGGATTATGTCGGCGCCACCCTCGATCAGCGCCTGGGTCGATTCGGTATAGGCGGCCACCAGCTGGTCATAGGTGACGTTGCGCTTGCCGGGATCGTTCACATCCGGCGAGATGGAGGCGGTGCGGTTGGTGGGGCCCAACACCCCTGCCACGAAACGCGGCTTGGCGGGATCTTTTGCCGTCCACTCGTCGGCCACGGCGCGGGCCAGACGGGCGGCTTCACGGTTGATCTCGGCGGAAAACTCTTCCATCTCGTAATCGGCCATGGCGATGCGAGTGGCGTTGAAGGTGTTGGTCTCGAGAATGTCGGCCCCGGCAGCGCAATACTGCTCGTGGATCTCGCGGATCACCGCCGGACGGGTCAGCACCAGCAGATCGTTGTTGCCCTTGATGTCGGTATGCCAGTCGGCAAACCGCTCACCCCGATAATCCGCCTCCCCGAGTTTGTAGCCCTGGATCATGGTGCCCATGGCCCCGTCGATGATCAGGATCCGCTCACTGAGGCAGGCTTCCAGCTTCTTTGTTACGTCCGACTGCTTGCTCGGCTCTCTGCTCGACATTACGTTCGACACCGCGTGTTCCTCTTACATCCATGCAACTGCGTAAACAGCATCCTAACAGCAAACAAATAAAATGGAAATCTAGCCGTCTATCAGTCCAAATACGCCACCATATACTCATTTATGGGTAATGAGTAACATAGGGCCCGAGAGTAACCTATGCCCGTCCTGCATAGGGATACGTGCTTGCTGTCTACCAACGAGAAAAAAATAACTATGAGCGTCTACTACACACTCTGTTTTCTGGCAGCGTTGGCGATTTTTATCGCCTTTGCCAACCAGTATGTTGTGAAGATCCAGACCACCATCGCCATTACTGCGGGCTCCATGCTGATCTCCGCACTGCTGGTGCTGTTTGGCAAACTGGGCTGGTTCAATCTGGAACCTCTTGCCGTCAAGACCATGGAGAGCATCGACTTCCAGAACTTCCTGCTGAAGGGGATTCTGGGCTTCCTGCTGTTCGCCGGTGGCCTCGGCATCAACCTCAAGGCGCTGCGTAGCCAGAAGTGGGAGATCACCATTCTGGCCATCATTGCCACCCTGCTCTCCACCTTCCTCATCGGCTACGGCTTCTGGTTTATCGCCAAGCTGCTGGGCTGGGAATTGCCGCTGGTCTACTGCATGCTGTTCGGCGCGCTGATCTCCCCCACTGACCCGATTGCCGTACTGGCCATCGTCAAGAAGATGAAAGCGCCACCCCAGATCGCCATCCAGATCGAAGGGGAATCCCTGTTCAACGACGGTGTTGGCCTCGTCATCTTCGCTACCGTGTTTGCCGTCGCCTTTGGCGGGGTTGAACCCACCTTCGGCAGCGTGGCCGGTCTGTTCCTGCACGAAGCCCTCGGCGGCATCCTGTTCGGTGCCGTGCTGGGCCTCATCGCCCACGTGATGATCAGCGCCACCGATGACGGTTCATTGGAGCTGCTGCTGACCCTCTGCATCCCGACCGCCGGTTTTGCCTTTGCCAACATGATCGGCGTCTCCGGCGCACTGGCCATGGTGGTCACCGGCATCATGATCGGCAACTGGACCCGTCACTCCGGCTTCTCCGAGCAGAGCAGCCATCACCTGGATCACTTCTGGGAGTTGATGGACCAGTTCCTCAACGCCCTGCTGTTCCTGCTGATCGGTCTGGCGCTGGTACTGCTGGATCTCGCCTGGCGTGACTGGATCCTGCTGGTCATTGCGGTGCCGCTCTGCCTGGGTGCCCGCTTTATCAGCGTGTCGCTGCCCTATGTGGCTTTCCGCCGATTCCGCAATTACAACACCTTCTCGGTACGGATCCTCACCTGGGGTGGCCTGCGCGGTGGTCTGGCGATGGCGATGGCACTGGCACTCCCCTCCGGCGTCATGATGATACCGGAACATGGCGTCGACCTGCGTCAGGTCATCCTGGTGATGACCTACTCGGTGGTGATGTTCTCCATCGTGGTGCAAGGCATGACCATCACCCCGATGATCACGGCTGCCAAGAAGGCCTGTGGCGACTACTGAGTCGGCCCACTGTGCTGATTGCAGAATGAGAGAGGGCTCCCGTCGGGAGCCCTCTTTTTATGGCGGATAGTTGCGAATATTTGCTGCTGATAGCACCTTGATTACACAGAGGAAAAGCGTACGGACTTCAACATCGGCAAATTATTGTTTGCTTTTTATTCATTTCGAGGAGAGAATGCGCGTCGGCTAGTTAATCAGCCCTGTTTATGTTTACCCTGCAATGCTTCACCTCACGATGAATCCTGCCAGTACCCGCATAACCTTCTTCTGATTTACTCGCCTTGAGAACCGTCAGGCTGTCTGCCTGCGTTGCCCGGTTCTCACGGTGCAGACCCGATCTGCCCACCCAATTTGATTTATGCATCAGCATATTCCTTGAAAGTGCAGACGCCCCTTAACCGGGCTGGGTATTCCTGCGCGCTTGTCGTTCATCCAATCGACCGCGCCCATTGACCTGACATTTGCCAATACAAGGAGCAAACACCTAATTTATATAGAGAAATACCATGATGAAAGCAGTACAAACACACAAGCCCCTGCGTCGCAGCAAGCCCATCAACCTGCCTGTGCAAGAGCACGACAATGATGCGTTTCTGATCCAGTTCAGCACCCGCTTCAGCGGCGGTTTCGCCATCTCCTGTGATGGTATCGCTGGCGAGTTCTCCATCGAAGACCTCAACTGACCCTGCCTGCCCTCCGGCAGCGCTCGATGCAGACAGGCCGCAACTCACGGCGGCCTCTTTGCTTCTCTCACGCCTTTAGCCAGACCCGGCCTCTTGCTTGTCACTCAGCCTGACAGCCACCTCGCCATTCGCTTTGCCGCTCTCTGACCTTGATCACTGCTCCAGCAGCAGGCACTCATCGGCATCTTCGCTCAACTTGACCAGTCGACTGCGCACCAGCCCCAGCTTGGCCAGCAGGCCGATGGAACGCTCGTTGCCCGGAGTGACGATGGCAACTACCTGCCCGATCCCCAACCGGCTTTTGCCATCGGCAAGGGCGGCCTGCGCCGCTTCAATGGCGTAGCCCTGACCGCGATATTGCGGCAGGAAGGCGTAACCGATATCGACCTGCTCCAGGGTGTCGCGCTTGATCAGGCCGCAGATACCGAGGCTGACACCGTCCTCTTTGCGCTCCACCAGATAGAGTCCGTGACCATAGCGGGCATAGCTGACCGCCGGCCCCTGCTGGATATACTCCTGCGCTTGCTCCAGGGTGCGAATGCCCCGATCACCGATGTAACGATAAAAGTCGCCGTCATTGAGCAGCTCAAGGATGAAGGGGGCATCGGTGGCGATCATTTCGCGCAGGATCAGGCGGGAGGAGGCAATCATGGCAAGGGCTCTCAAACGGAAAGTGAAGGGCAAAGAGTGCCCCGTCACTCACGGGCTGGCAAGCCTGTGGCACCATCAGCCATGAAAAAGGGGCCGCGTTGGCCCCTGATGAGATGGGATAAACGGGCTCAGGCAGCCAGCAACCCAGCGTAGCCATTACCCTGCTCGCGCAGCGCAGTGAACTGGGCGGCGCAATCGGCCCAGCTCAACCCCAGCGCATCTGCCACCTTGTGGGGCCACTCGGGTGGCGCCTCTTCCCCCACATCGGATTGCGCTGCCAGCACGATCGCCAGATGGATCAACCCGGCCTCGGCGGAGAACTCCTTGGCCAGCATGGGGTTGTAGTGATACTCCACCGCATTGCTGATGGTCTCGGGGAACTTCCAGTAGCGTGCCATGGCCGCCCCGACCTGGGCATAATTGAAGCCGACCACCAGCTCTTCCGCCTTGGCCCGTCCCTTGTGCAACTCCAGATCGTGAATGTGGTGAACTGTGTTTTCCGGCAGGCCTACGTGCATCACCAAGCGGCCGAGATCGTAGAGCAGGGCGCAGGTAAAGACCTCATCCCCCTTCATCCCCTTCTTCACCGCCAGACGACGCGCCAGCTCCGCCACGTTGAACACGCAGCCCCAGAAATGTTTGAGGTCAATGCCGGGCACCGCAGTGACCGATTCGGTCAGCCCGCAGGCCAGCACCATGTTGCGCACCATCGCCAGTCCAAGCCGCACCGCAGCTTCATTGACGGTACCGATCTGGCGACTGCTGCCGAACTTGGCCGAGTTGGCCAGACGCAGCAGCTTGGCGGAGATGACAGGGTCCTTGTTGATCAGCTTGCTGATCTTCAGCAGATCCGGATCCTTTTCATTGAAGGTCTGGATCAAATCGCGCATCACTTCCGGGATCTGGGGCAGTAGCTTGGGCTCAGCCAGCAGGGAATCTATCGTGGGCATAGGCGTGTCCATCCATGTTATCTGTGTTCCAACCTGTTTGCCGCGGCAAACTCCCGTTAATTATGAGTAACAAATGGCTGCGTGATCGGATTGTTTGTGTTGATGGTAAACGGGAGCCGCTCCGCTTCGGGTTATACTGCGCTCCTCACTCACTGATGCGAAAAACCGATGAACGACTCTCAGGAATTTTTTGACGAAGACGCACTGCTGGAGATGGTGGAGAACCAGCTCAACGACGGTCACCCGCCCCACGTGAAAGCTACCTTGATGAGACTGGTGATGAAGGGCACCCCGCGGGAAGAGGCACTGCAATATATCGCCTGCGCCCTCGGTGCCGAGCTGATGGCGATGGAGGCCGATCAGGGCCCCTTCAATCTGACCCGCTATGGCGAGTTCCTCGACAGCCTGCCCGAGATGCCCTGGGCAGACGACTGACCCGAGCTTGATGACGGATGCAAAAAGGGCGGGTGCCGATGGCCCCGCCCTTTTTGCATCTGCTGAACACCAAGCGATCAGAACTGGGAGTTGATGATCACCTCTTCCCCCAGCGCACCTGCCAGCGGCAGTGGCCGATAGGTGGAGTTGGCCGAGCGCAGCAGACGAATGCCGCGAATGCCGATCTCCTGCGCCGCCTTGATGTCGCCATCGGCATCGCCGTAGAAGATCTTCATCTGCTTATCCTTGAGCCACTGCACCTTGGTATTCTGCCCCGGCTGGTCGCCGGCAAAGATCACCGGGTTTAGCTGGTCGGCCGGAATATTCATGGTCTGCTGCAAGGTCTTGCTCACCGTCTCGGTCTTGGTGGCCGAACGACCGGTGACGAAATAGATGTGATCGCCGCGCTTGAGGTGCATGGCGATGAGCGCCTTGCCCACCTCTTTCGGCACGCTGAACGCATCCCAGCCATTGTTCATCTTCTCCCAGAAGGCAGGGTTCTTCAGGTAGCTCTCGTCGTTGGGGGAGAACTCCTGCTTGCCGCGATAGAACCCCGGGCTGGAGAAGAGCAGGGTGTCGTCGATATCAAAGCCGACGGCCATTGGCGGCAATCCATCCAGACTCTTGGCTATCTGATCCACCGAGACCCAGTGGATGGGGGCCTGCTGGGCCAGAGTCACAGTGGTAACACCGGCAGGAACCGGCTGGAGCGTCGCTGCCTCACGGGCAACTGCTGGCATGGCGAGGGTGGCAGCCAACAGGGTGGCAAGCAGCGCCGGACGGGCGTTCAGTTTCATAAAAAAGCGCCTTTATCTTCAAACAAAAGAGGGGGCCAATAGTGCCCCCTTGCTGCCTGGCAAACTGTGAATCTCCCGGCAAAAGGGGGCATTTGGCGCCCGATAATTAATCTTCGATTGGCAACAGATCGGTAAAGACAAAGCCATCGCGCACCACTGTCTCGCCGACCCGGATCCCGAGTGGGCGCGCAAACATGGGGCCGTCGTAGGCCAGGGTGTGAAACTCGCCGTTCTCGCCGCACGGATCGACCCCCTCCGGCAGCGCCGCCAGCAGTGCCTCGTCAAAATCGTGCCCCCCCAGGCTGGCATCCAGCTTGTTCGGGTCGAGAGCACTGATCCGCGCCTTCAACCCGGCGGCCACCATCTGCGGCGCCAGTTCACGGGTATTGCTGCCCCACAGCGGGAACAGTGGTTCGATGCCTGTGCCTGCCAGCTGCTTTTCACGGTAGGCGCGCACATCCTCGAGGAACAAGTCGCCAAAGGCCATATGGCGGATCCCCTGTGCCACCACATCGGCGATAAAGCCGGTCATGATGCGGGCGTAATCCTCGTTGCTGCAGGGCCAGGGCAGATCGATGGTGATGAGGGGCAGCCCGACGCAGGCGGCCTGCTCGGTCAACAGCTGCTTGCGCACCCCGTGCATCGCCACCCGCTCGAATGCCTGATTGAGGGTGGTGAACAGCCCAACTACCTCGATGGCTGGATCTTGCCGCAGCTGATGCAGTGCCCACGCACAATCCTTGCCGCTGCTCCATGAGAGCAGTACCCGTTTCTTTTCCATCAATCCTCCGTCGTGGGGCGCTCCGGGTTTCCCAAAAGGCTGCCCCAAAAAGATGCAAGACAGTGTTGCGAATTGCGCGATTTACATGCAAGTGGCGAGCAGCATACTCTCGATCACCTGTATATGCCCCTTGCCCGGGCTCAACAATAACTAAAAAAGCGATGGGAAACATAAGGATATGACGACAGTGACACAACAGTACGATCACACCCGCCCCCTCAACCGGCAGGACTACAAAACGCTGGGACTGGCCGCCCTCGGCGGTGCGCTGGAGTTTTACGACTTCATCATCTTCGTCTTCTTCGCCGTGGTCATCGGTGAACTCTTCTTCCCGGCCGACATTCCGGAGTGGCTGCGCCAGTTCCAGACCTTCGGCATCTTCGCCGCCGGCTATCTGGCTCGTCCGCTCGGCGGCATCATCATGGCCCACTTTGGCGACCTCATCGGTCGCAAGCGGATGTTTACCCTCAGCATCATCATGATGGCGCTGCCCACCCTGCTGATCGGTCTGCTGCCAACCTATGCGGTGCTCGGTATCGCCGCACCGCTGCTGCTGCTGCTGTTGCGGATCCTGCAGGGTGCCGCCATCGGTGGCGAAGTGCCGGGAGCCTGGGTCTTCGTGGCGGAGCACGTGCCCGCCCGCCGGGTCGGTATCGCCTGCGGCACGCTCACTGCCGGGCTGACGGCCGGCATCCTGCTCGGCTCTCTGGTAGCCACCGCCATCAACCGCGGCATGAGCCCGAGCGATGTGACCGACTGGGGCTGGCGACTCGCTTTCGTCCTCGGTGGTGTGTTCGGCATCGTCGCCATGTACCTGCGCCGCTGGCTGCACGAAACCCCGGTCTTTGCCGAAATGCAGGCCAATAAAGCACTGGCCGACGAGCTCCCCCTCAAGACGGTACTGCGCAGCCACAAGAGCAGCGTAGTGGTCTCCATGCTGCTCACCTGGCTGCTCTCCGCCGGGATCGTGGTGGTGATCCTGATGACCCCCACCTACCTGCAGAAGGTCTATGGCATCACCCCGGCCGAGGCGCTGACTGCCAACTCACTGGCCATCGTTGCCCTCACCCTTGGCTGCATTCTCTATGGCCGGGTGATCGACCTGCTGGGCAGCGGCCCCACCTTCATGCTCGGCTCCCTGCTGCTGGCTGGCTCCAGCTACGCCTTCTATCACGGGATCGCCTCCGGCATGAGCAAGCTGGTGCCGCTCTATATGCTGGCAGGCTTCGCGGTCGGGATTGTCGGCGCGGTCCCCTACGTGATGGTCAATGCCTTCCCGCCGGTGGTGCGCTTCTCCGGTCTCTCTTTCTCCTACAACGTGGCCTACGCCATCTTTGGCGGACTGACCCCCATGCTGGTCACCCTCTGGATGGCAAGCGATGTGCTGGCCCCCTCCCACTACGTGGTGAGCCTCTCGGCACTCGGTTTTGTCATCGGCTGCTGGCTCTGGCTGCAGCAACGCAACCGGCCACAGCAAGCGCCGCAAGCGGCCTGACCCGAACAACAAAGCCCCGGCACCTGCCGGGGCTTTGTTGTACTGCTTATGTTCAGTTTGGCCAACATAAGATAGCCTCCCTCTGGGGCATGCCACCCGCTCGCCCCCATGACTTTCAACTCTTTATCCGAGGCTCAAGATGTTCTTTCAGGTCGTATTACTCACCTTGCTGGCACTGCTGCCCATGGTCAACCCGCCCACCACGGCCACTCTGCTGCTGGGGCTGAGCAAGGGGATGTCGCGCGAACATGTGCGCCGCCAGGTCAATCTGGCTGCCATCTATCTCTTCTGCACCCTCTGCATCACCTTCTTCATCGGATCCTCCATTCTGGATCTGTTCGGGATCTCCATTCCGGGTCTGCGTCTGGCGGGCGGCCTCATCATCGGCTTTATCGGTTTTCGCATGCTGTTCCCCGCCCCCAGCCAGCAGAGCGGGGTCGATATCAACCAGAGCATCGCCTTCGTTCCGCTCACTATGCCCAGCATGTGTGGCCCGGGCACCATGGCACTGGTGATCAGCGGCGCAGCCCAGATTGCCGAGCTGCCGGCCGAGTACGAGCGTCTGTCCATCTATGGTGGCGTGGTAACGGCATTTGCCCTGATGAGCCTGATCAGCTGGGGCGTGCTCAAACTGGCAGACCCGGTCTGCAAGATCCTCGGTGCCACCGGCATCGATGCCATGACCCGCATCATGGGCTTCCTGCTGGTCTGCATGGGTATGCAGTTCTGCATCAACGGCATCAAGGAGGTTGCACAGGATCCGGTATTCCATGGTGCACCTGCGGTTCAAACAACTCCCCATTTGCCGCAAATGGACGGCCATTTTGATCAACTGCCGAAGCCGCACCAGCAGTGATTGAAAACGGTATCAAAAAGTCCCTGACGATCTGCACTGATCTTGTTCCTGATCATGTTATTGACACATGAATGAGTTAGTTTGTTTTTCATACAGACTGTATTCAGATGGACGCTGATAGGTTTGTTGATGAATACCCACTCAACTTCAGGAGAGTATGCAGATGGATAAGATGCTGACCGAAATAGGGAGCCATAGCCTGTTTCATGAGTACCTGAACGTGGTTGGGGTCACAAGCCCATCCCTCGCCAAGATCGAGCAACGTTGGGAATACAAGGAGCAGGAACAACTGGTGGCCAAGATCCAGATCGACAAGCAGGGCAACGCCCGCTACTTCATCGACGCCCGCGCAATATCAGTCAACTGATACTCTGTATCCTTACCAGCCCCGGCCTACTGACCGGGGCTTTTTGTTTTCTATGACTCCGAATAACAAAAACCCCGGCGCATGGCCGGGGTCTGCATAGCACCGGGTTACTACTCACTTCGCTTACTGGGTGCCACCCACGGTGAGCTGATCCAGTTTGAGGGTGGGCTGGCCGACACCGACCGGCACGCTCTGCCCCTCTTTGCCGC
The DNA here is from genome assembly GCF_019047125.1 of Aeromonas sp. FDAARGOS 1411. Lineage (NCBI taxonomy): Bacteria > Pseudomonadati > Pseudomonadota > Gammaproteobacteria > Aeromonadales > Aeromonadaceae > Aeromonas > Aeromonas sp. FDAARGOS 1411. The sequence goes on from NZ_CP077214.1 coordinate 3,214,040, forward strand.
AGATGCCGACGCCGCGATCCAGTGCAAGATCGCTACCCACCATGGAGACCTGGCTCATCGCCTCGGGGCCGTTGCCGATCAGGGTCGCCCCCTTGATGGGGGCGGTGATCTTGCCATCCTCGATGAGGTAGGCCTCGGAGGCGGAGAAGACAAACTTGCCGGAGGTGATATCCACCTGACCGCCGCCGAAGTTGGGGGCATAGATGCCCTTCTTCACCGAGGCGATGATCTCGGCCGGATCGTACTGACCCGCCAGCATGTAGGTGTTGGTCATGCGCGGCATCGGCATGGCGGCGTAGGATTCGCGGCGACCGTTGCCGGTGAGCGGCACCCCCATCAGACGAGCATTCTGCTTGTCCTGCAGGTAACCCTTGAGGATGCCATTCTCAATCAGCACGTTGTAGCCACCCGGCGTCCCCTCGTCATCGATGGAGACGGAGCCACGCCGACCCGGCAGGGTGCCGTCATCGACGATGGTGCAGTGTTTGGAGGCCACCTGTTCGCCGATGCGGCCAGCAAACGCGGAAGAGCCCTTGCGGTTGAAGTCCCCCTCCAGACCGTGGCCCACCGCCTCGTGCAGCAACACGCCGGGCCAGCCGGCGCCGAGCACCACCGGCATGGTACCGGCCGGTGCATCGATGGCGTCGAGGTTGACCAGCGCCTGACGCACCGCTTCGCGCACATAGCCAAAGGCGCGGCTCTCCAGCCCGTCCAGTTCGAGGAACCAGTCGTAACCAAAGCGGCCACCGCCACCGGCACTGCCGCGCTCGCGACGATCGCCCTTCTCGGCAATCACGGTCACCGACAGCCGCACCAGCGGGCGAATATCGGCAGCCAGGGTACCGTCGGTCGCAGCCACCAGCACCTCTTCGTAAACACCGCTGATGGAGGCCATCACCTGATTGATGGCGGGATCCAGACTTCTGGCGAACTTGTCCATCTGCTCCAGCAGGGCGATCTTCTGCTGCTTGTCGAGGGTCTGCAGCGGATCCATGGCCGGATAGAGCAGGTTCGCTTCGGTGCGCGCCCATGCCTTCACCTTGCCGTGAGCACCGGCCGCGGCGATGCCGCGAGCAGCAGTCACCGACTGTTGCAGCGCCAGCAGGCTCAGCTCGTCCGAGTAGGCAAAGCCGGTCTTCTCGCCGCTGACGGCGCGTACCCCGACCCCCTGATCGATGTTGTAGCTGCCATCCTTGACGATGCCATCTTCCAGCATCCAGGACTCGTGCCAGCTGCGCTGGAAATAGAGATCGCCGAACTCCACCTGATGGCTCATCAGGCTGCCGAGCAGCTGCTGCAGGCGCCCTTCGTCGAGATCGTTCGGGGCCAACAGGGAGGCACTAACCTGGCTCAATAGACTCAATCTTCTTCTCCACTCTCGTAACGAGCTGTTTTAAATCGTCTTGCCGACGGGTTGGCGACAAGCCACACCATCACAACAAACGGGCATGCTCCAGCACAGGCAAACGGCTGCGTTTCAATTTTTCACCACACCATCAGAGCAAACGGGCGTGTTGCAGCACTGGCATGGTGCGATGCAATTCGTCGATAAATCCGGGCTCCATCTTCGCCAGCACTGTGCCGCGCCCGCACTCTTTGCTCGCCAGCACCCGACCCCAGGGGTCGATCACCATGCTGTGGCCCCAGGTCTGGCGCCCCGTTTCGTGAGTGCCGCCCTGATTGGCCGCGACTACGTAGCACTGGTTTTCGATGGCGCGGGCCCGCAGCAGCGGCTCCCAGTGCGCCTCGCCGGTCACGGCGGTAAAGGCGGCAGGCACCAGCAGCACGCGGGCACCGGCTCGGGCCAACTGGCGGTAGAGCTCGGGAAAGCGCAGATCATAACAGATCGAGAGGCCGAGGGGACCAAAGGGAGAGTCCACCAACACAGGCGCCTCCCCCGGGCTGAAGGTCTCCGACTCACGGTAGCGACCGTGATTGTCCGCCACATCCACGTCGAACAGGTGGATCTTGTGGTAGTGGCCCCTGAGCTCACCGCTGGGGTCAAACACCAGCGAGCTGGTGTGGATATGGTCGGAACCTGCGATGGTGGTCGGCATTCTTGTCGGCATAGCCCCGGCCACCAGCCAGATGCCGTAATCTCGTGCCCATTCGGCCAGCTGCTGCTGGATCGGGCCCTCACCTATGGTCTCGGCCCCATCCAGATAACCCTGCCGTTCGCCAAACAGGGCAAAGTTCTCCGGCAACAGCACCAGCAGCGGCCGCTCTTTGGGCAAGGCCGCCAGTTCAGCGGCGATCTGCTCCCGGTTATCCTGCCAGTGACGGCCAGATACTAGCTGTATTGCGGCTAACCACATGACGTTCTCCTTGTCGCTTGGGCCATCAGACGGTGACAGCATCCCCCGCCTGCAGGGTGTAATCCAGCACTATGATGCGCTCCAGCACCGGACGGAAGATGGCCTTGAGGGCATCGTGATCAGGATGGGGCAGATAACGCTGGCGGGCGGCTTCGTCGGCGAAGGTCATCAGTACGCTGTGGGTAAACCCCTCGGCCCGCCCCTCCGGGCTGTCATCCCGACCCCACTCCACGGCGGTCACGCCGCTGACCTGATGGGGAATTGCGAGAAAGGCGGTACGCACCGCATCTATCCGGGCAGGCTGGGTGCCCGGCTTGAAGGCGATCAGCAGGATATGTCGGATCATGGCTCACTCCTTGTGATGGTGCCGGGCCGCTCGTTCAGCGCTGAGCGGGCCCTGCGTGTTTGGGGCTCAGCAGGAAAGGGGTCACCTCTTGCGTCGGCAGGCCGGGGGCAACGGCGTCAACCGCCTCTTTCTGCTGCTGGTTGAGCTTGATGCGCGCGCGATCTCGTCCCGCCTCGATCAGCTTGGGTGCGTCGAGCGGCCCCGAGATGCGAAAATCGATGCGGGTCACCACATCCACCACCGGCTCCAGCAGTTTGGAGAGGGCCAGCACATAGAGACCCGTGACCGGCGTGATGGAGAAGGCCGCCACCACCGGGAGGGTGCCCCCCAGATTGGGGGAGAAGCTCAGCTCGTAGTCGAGCCGCCAGCGCACCAGATCGGCGATCCCCTCGCCGCGCAGGTTACCTGCCGCCCCCTTCATATAGAAATCATCGTTGCTGACCTGCCCCTGCTTGATGGTGGCAGAGGCGGACATGGATTCGAAGTAGAAGCCCTTGTCGAACACATCGCGAAAATCGAGCTGCAGCTTGCGCAGCAGGGAGTCGAGGCTGAGCAGGGAGAGCAGCCGTGCCCCCTTATCGTTGATCTCCCGCAGGGTGCCACCCTCCAGCTGATAGTTGGCACTTCCCCCCAGAGTCGGCAGGCTCGGGCGATAGGGCACATCCTGCCAGTTCAGATCAAAAGCGAGGGAGCCGGGGGCATCGCCGATGGGCGAGGTGTAGCCCAGCCGCTTGAGCAGCAGTTCGCTGTTCTTGCTGGTCAGCTTGCCACGGGCGCGGGTCTCCATCCGGTTGCCATCGGCCAGCCAGTCGACGCTGCCGGTGAGCTGACTCCCCGCCAGCCGCACATCCAGCCCCTTGAGTGTCACCTTGTTGGCGCCGGGCACCAGCTCCCCTTTCACTTCACCAAGAGGTAGCTCGCCAAAGCGGCAATCGACACAGCTCACCTTCAACCAGGGGATGGAGGCCATGATGGCGTTATCCTGCCTAGCATCGGGATCCGGGCTGAGATCCGAACTCTTGCCGGACCAGTAGATGCGGGCAAACTTGGCATCCACCGGGCGATTGGCCACTGCGGGCAGGCGGATCACCCCCATCACATCGGGGCTGTCGATCATCACTTCGGTCGCCTGATTGGTCGGCCCCACGGTGAAACGCGCCGCCTTGAGGGTGGCACTGCCGATATAGGCGCGAGCCAGCTGTCCATCCACCCACCACTCCTGCGGCAGAAAGGCGGGGCCGACCACCGCATTGCCGGTCTGGTTCTGCGCTGGCAACCACTGCTTGAGTCTGGCCAGCCAGCCGCCCACATCGGCCTCCTGCTGGTTGATGGCGAGCAGCATGGGGGCATCGCGCATTACCCGGGCGCCCGGCTGGCCCACATCAACTCGCACCCGGCTGAGATAAGGTACCCCTTCGCCGTAGACCAGTCGGGTCTGCATATCCACATCAGCCCCCAGTACGGCACGAATGTCGGAGCTGCCATCCCGGCCACGGGCGATCACCTTGAGCGGTAGCCGGCTGGCACTGCTCTTGGCCAGCGGCAGCGGCAGATCCAGCCCCATCCCCTGCAGGTTGGAGTCGAGCGCCAGCTGGAAACTAAATGGCTTGCTGTCGGGCAGGGTCAACCCGAGCTTGCCGCCCCAGTTACTGCGGCCGTTGAGAATGCCGAATGAAGAGATGGCGGCGGGCTGGCGGCGGCTATCCCACTGCCCCTTGAAATCGAGGTCGACCTGATAGTGATCCGGATGCTGGCGCCCCTGATAGTCGAGGGTCAGCGGCTGGTTCCACAGGCTCGCCTTGAGGTTGCTGAAGCGGGTCTGTTCGTTGTCATATTCGAGGCGCCCCTGCACCTTCTCCAGCGGCAGGTCCAGACTGGCGACCCGCACCTTGTTGTTGCTGAAGGTGGCATCACCGCTCGCCTTGACCTCGCTCTCGCCATCGAGAGGAATATCGAGCTTGACCGAACCAGCCATCGGGCCGCGGATCTCGATCTCCCGCAGCGCCTGACCTACCGAACTGCCCAGCGGGGAGTCCTGCAGGTAGTCGCTGATGGCCTTGCCCTCCCCCTGCACCTTGGCATCCACATAGAGGTGGGCGCCGGGGGAGAGATCCGGGATCCAGGCATGCACCGAGTCGGAGCTCGCCTTGCCGAGTTTGGTGGATCGGCTGCGCATATCGAGGCCGGCATTCTGGAACAACAGGTCGATCTGCAGGTCGGTGAGCGGTTGCCAACCGGGGAAGAACTCGTAGGTGGCCTGCTCCAGCGGCACCGCCACCTGGAAGATGCCCTTGCCGTTGTCGTAGGGAAAGTCCCTGAACTCGCCATACCAGAGCAGGTCGGCCCCCTTGGCCTTGCCCCCCTTGATGGCGCCGCTCAGGTAATCCACCAGCCCCTTGTCCATCGCCTGCAGCGGGAAGTAGCGATCCGCATGGCCCGCATTCTTCACATCGATGCGACCGGTCAGCGCGAGGAAAGGGTGCTCGAACAGATCGAGGCGGAAACGGCTGGACAGGGTCAGATCCGGGTTATCCAGCGCGATATCCTGCCCGTAGAGCACCCAGCCCTGTTCCTCGCGCCACCAGTCGAGGCGGGCCGAGAAGTGGTCGACCGGGATTGGCACCTTGAAGTGACGGGCGGGATCCACCTTGTCGTTCGCCAGCGCCAATCTGGCGCTACCGCCGGTCGGGGTAAGCCAGAACTCGCCGTTGAGATCCTGCATCCCGGGTATATCCTGCCAGGCCTTGAGGCGCACCTTGCTGAAGCGGCCACTGAGGGAGAGCTCCTGCCAGTCGGCATTGGCCAGCAGCGTCAGATCCTGCACCGAACCCTGCGGATTGGTCTGGCGCAGGGTCTCGCAGAGTGTGGGGTAGAGCGCCGAGACCAGCTGACTGATCTGGGTGATCTTGTCGAACTCTATGCTGGGCAGATAGCCCTGCACCCGATCCCCGATCCGTTCCAGTTGCAAGCGGCTCTGCAACCAGGGTTTGCCATCCAGCTTGAAGGTGACGTTGTGGCTGGCCAGCTGCCAGTCGGTGCCCTCACGGCGCAGCTGGATCTTGCCACCATCGAGGCCGAAACGGTGCATATCCCCTTTCTTGGGATCCTTCCAGATCAGGTAGTTGTTGCCAAACGCCAGCAGGGTATTGCCCAGCTTGCCGCTGTCAAACTCGCTCCAGAGCTGGAAGTCGAGCTGACCGGCAACCTTGGGTTCGCCCGCATGGATCTTGGTCAGGGTCGGGGTGATATCGAGCTGGCGGGCCCCCAGATAGAGCTGACCCTTGAGGCGATCGAGCCGGGCAGTCGGGGCGTCCACATCCAGAATCAGATCGAGGGTGCTCTCACCCACCCCGTTGATGAGGTAAGCCTTGCCGACCCCCTGATGGCGCTTGCCACGGTTCTGCCAGCGCAGTTGGGCGATGTCGAGGGCGCGCAGATCACCGAGGGAGGTGGTGACGCTGAGGCGGGTGTTGTGCACATCGAAGGTGGAGAGCTGGGTCAGCAGAAAGCGCAGCAGGGCGCCCTGCTGGGGATCGCCGGAGGGGCTGTCGTCAGCCGGTTGGCGCAAGTCGATGGTGATATCGCCATCGCTCAGAATCAGCTCACCAAACACCGGCTTGAGCTCGTTAATGGTGCGCCAGAAGTCGAGGTGCACCCAGGCTTTGCCGAGCTGTACGGTAAAACGCCCCGAATCCGGGGCGATGGCAAGTTGCTGCAGTTCGAGAGCGGGCCCGGACTGTGTCCAGTCCAGCCCCACTTGCTCCACGCTGACCTTGAGTTGTGAATCGCCCAGCAGAGTGTGGATCAGACTCTCCCGGTATTGATTCAGCAAAGGGCCCCCGACCCGTACCAAGGTGACCAGCATGGCCATCAGTACGAATAGGACCCCCAGGGCCAACCAGCCCCGACTCAGCCAGCGATAGACCAATTACATCATCACCACGTCGAACTGCTCCTGACCACAGAGGGGTTCGCTCACTACCCGCACCTGCTTGCCGATAAACACTTCCAGCTCCGCCAGACTGTGGGACTCCTCGCCATGGAGGTAGTCGGCCACGGCCGGGGCCGCGTAGACGGTGAACTGATCCGCATCGTAGGCACGATTGACCCGAATGATCTCCCGCAGGATCTCGAAGCAGACCGACTCCACCGTCTTGACCCGGCCGCGCCCCTTGCACTCGGGGCACTCGGAGCAGAGCACATGCTCCAGACTCTCGCGGGTGCGCTTGCGGGTCATCTCCACCAGACCGAGCTGGGAGAAGCCGTTGACGTTGGTCTTGGCACGATCCTTTGACAGCGCCTGCTCCAGACTGTGCAGCACCCGACGGCGGTGATCCTCGGACTGCATATCGATGAAGTCGATGATGATGATGCCGCCAAGGTTGCGCAGGCGCAGGTGACGGGCGATGGCCGCCGTCGCCTCGACGTTGGTATTGAAGATGGTCTCTTCCAGATTGCGATGGCCGACAAAGGCGCCGGTGTTGATATCCACCGTAGTCATGGCTTCGGTCTGGTCGATGATGAGGTAGCCGCCGGATTTCAGCTCCACTTTGCGCTCCAGCGCCCGCTGGATCTCGTTCTCCACGTCGTAAAGATCGAAGATCGGCGACTCGCCGGGGTAGTACTCCAGCTTGCTGGCCAGCTCCGGCACGTACTCTTCGGTGAAGCGCTTGAGCTGATCGAAGCTCTGGCGGGAATCAACGCGGATCTTGTCGAGCTCGGCACCGACAAAGTCGCGCACCACCCGAAATGCCAAACTGGGATCCTCGTAGAGGATCTTGCAGGGTGGATACTTCTGTTTGCGCTCGAGGATCTTGCGCCACAGCCGTTTGAGGAAGGCGGCATCCTGCTCCAGCTCCTGCTCCCCCACCCCTTCGGCGGCGGTGCGGATGATGTAGCCACCCAGCTCGTCCACATAACCGGCCACGGTGCGCTTGAGGCGCTCCCGCTCTGCTTCGGACTCGATACGTTGGGAGACACCGACGTGGGCACTGCCCGGCATAAAGACCAGATAGCGGGATGGCAGGGTGATATCGGTAGTGAGACGGGCACCCTTGGTACCCAGCGGATCTTTCACCACCTGCACCATGATGTCCTGCCCCTGACGCACCAGCTCGGCGATGTTACCGACCTGGAACTGCTCCTTCTCCTTCACCGCCACACACTCGGTGTGGGGGACGATATCAGAGGCGTGCAAAAAAGCTGCCTTGTCCATGCCGATATCGACGAAGGCCGCCTGCATGCCCGGGAGTACCCGGCTGATCTTGCCTTTGTAGATATTGCCCACGATGCCGCGTTTGGCCTGACGTTCTACATGCACTTCCTGCAGCAGACCGTTTTCGACCAGAGCGACCCGGGTTTCGGAGGGGGTAACGTTAACCAGCAGTTCTACCGACATAAGTAACCTTGCCTGTTCCAGTTTTGAATTCTATAGAGCCAATCCGGTACAACGCGCGCAAGGGAGAAACGCAGCAGAGCACAGCTGACGGGAAATTATTTGAGCTGTTCCAGATGATGCTTGATCAGCAAGTCTGTCTCCAGCAGGGGCAGGCCGACCACGGCGCTATAGCTCCCTTCGATGCGGCTGACAAACTTGCCGGCAATACCCTGAATGCCATAAGCCCCGGCCTTGTCACAGGGCTCACCGGTCTGCCAGTAGGCCTCGATCTCGGCCTCGTCCAGCTTGCGAAACGCCACGTTGGTGGTGACCAGACGCACGTCACAACGATCCTTGCTGGCCAGCGCTACCGCCGTCATCACCTGATGCACCTTGCCGGAGAGGGACTCCAGCATATCCTTGGCATCCAGCAGATCGGACGGTTTCTCCAGTACCCGGTCGCCCAGCACCACTATGGTGTCGGCGCCAAGCACCGGCAACGCCGTCGGCGCACACGCCACGCCCGCCATCGCCTTGTCACGGGCGAGGCGGCAGACGTAATCCTGCGCCTTTTCACCCTCTTCCCGCTGCTCGGGCACATCCAGTTTCAGCACCTCGAAGCGGTAGCCAATCTGGGTCAGCAGTTCACGGCGACGGGGAGAAGCCGAGGCGAGATAGAGTTGTGGTTCGTTGTTTTTGTTCATATTTACCTGATATTGAAGCGGCGCCGCACCTTGCGCAGCACCAGAAACACCCAGGGCCATATTAGCATCGTCGTCAACGTCGACCAAAAGTAGGAGAAGTTGAGACTGGCCTGGCTGAACAGATGCTCGGCCCAGAATACCGTCATTTTACCCACCAGCGAGAGGCCACCGATGATCAGTGCCTGCTGCCAGAGGGAGAAGTTGCGGATCTTCTGGAACTGGAAGGCCGCCAGATAGGTGGTGATGGCCATCGCCATCGCCCGCACGCCGAGGGTACTGCCAAGCAGCACATCCAGCAGCAGGCCCGCCACCCAGGCGGTGCCGACGTTGGTCCGGTGCGGCAAGGCCAGTGCCCAGTAGATGAGCACCATGGCCAGCCAGTCCGGGCGGAAGGGGTCAAATTCGAAAGGAAGCGGCAGGATCGACAGGCTCAAGGCCAGCAGGATCGAGATCCAGATCCAGATCCTGCCGCTGGCGGGTTCTAGCATCAGCGGGTGGCTCCTGCGGCGGACGCAGCGGGAGCCGCCCGTTCGCCATCCTCATCATGTACTTCAGGCTTCTTGTCGGTCCACAGCAGCAGCAGATAACGCAGTCTGTCCAGCTCCACCAGCGGCTTGGCCTCGACCTGGGCGAAGGGCTTGCCCTCCACATACTCGGAGCGGGTCACAGTCGCCACCGGATAACCTTCCGGGAAGCGGCCACCCAGACCCGAGGTGACCAGCAGGTCACCCACCTGAATATCGGTGTTGCGCGGCAGGTTGCGCAGCTCAAGCTTGTCGAGCTCGCCACTGCCGGAGGCAATGGCACGCAAGTCGTTGCGCAGCACCCGCACCGGAATGCCATGGCTGGAGTCGGTGATCAGCAGCACGCGACTGGTGGTGGAGCCCACGTGGAGCACCTGACCAATCACCCCCTGATCGTTGATCACCGCCTGACCGTTATAGACGCCATCCAGCGCCCCCTTGTTGATCAGCACCTGATGGCTGAAGGGGTCGGAATCCACCGACAGCAGCTCGGCCACCATCTTGCGGGACTCTTTGTGCACCGGTGAACCCAGCAGCTCGCGCAGACGCTGGTTCTCGTGCTCCAGATGATCCATCTTGAGCAGGCGAGAGCGCAGGGTAAACAGCTGTTGCTCCTGCTGTTTGGTCTGCTCGATGAGATCGGCGCGGGTCTGCACCTGGGTCGACATGGTGTCGAGCAGGGTACCAGGCGCATTGGCCATGTATTGCAGGGGACTGACTAACGAACTGAGGTAGACGCGGACATGGGTAAACACACCGAAGCGGGAATCCGCGACGATGGCAGCGATGGAGATGATGACGGCGAGAAACAACCGTAACTGAAGCGAAGGGCCTCTACCAAAAATGGGTTTCATGGGTCGTCAAAAAAGAGCCGGCACGCTGGCCGGCTTTGGGTCTTATTCGTAGTGGAACAGATCGCCACCGTGCATATCGATCAGCTCCAGCGCCTTGCCGCCGCCACGGGCCACACAGGTGAGGGGATCTTCGGCAACGACGACAGGAATGCCGGTCTCTTCCATCAGCAGACGGTCGATATCTTTCAGCAGTGCGCCACCACCGGTCAGCACCATGCCGCGCTCGGAGATGTCGGAAGCCAGTTCCGGCGGAGACTGCTCCAGCGCCACCATGACGGCAGCCACGATACCGGACAGCGGCTCTTGCAGCGCTTCCAGGATTTCGTTGGAGTTGAGAGTGAAGCTGCGCGGTACACCTTCAGCCAGGTTGCGACCACGCACTTCAATCTCGCGCACCTCTTCGCCCGGATAGGCGGAGCCGATCTCGTGCTTGATGCGCTCGGCAGTCGCTTCACCGATCAGGCTGCCGTAGTTGCGACGGACGTAGCTGATGATGGCTTCGTCAAACTTGTCGCCACCGATACGGACGGACTGGGAGTAGACCACACCGTTCAGAGAGATGATGGCCACTTCAGTGGTACCACCACCGATATCAACCACCATGGAACCGGTCGCTTCGGATACCGGCAGGCCGGCACCGATGGCAGCAGCCATAGGCTCGTCGATCAGGTAGACCTCACGGGCACCGGCGCCCAGTGCGGACTCCTTGATGGCGCGACGCTCAACCTGGGTTGAACCGCACGGTACACACACCAGCACGCGCGGGCTGGGGCGGAAATAGTTGTTGTCGTGAACCTGTTTAATGAAGTGCTGCAGCATCTTCTCGGTCACGTAGAAATCGGCGATCACGCCATCTTTCATCGGGCGGATTGCGGAAATGTTGCCCGGGGTACGGCCCAGCATCTGCTTGGCGGCATGACCGACAGCAGCGACCGATTTGGCGTTCCCGCGCTCTTGGCGAATGGCGACAACTGAGGGTTCGTTAAGGACGATCCCTTGATCTTTTACATAGATCAGGGTGTTGGCAGTTCCCAAATCGATCGACAGATCGTTGGAAAAGACGCCTCTGAGCTTTTTGAACATGGCTACGGGAAATCCTAAGAATTTGGAGGTGCAGAAAACCGGCTAACTTTACCAATGCCCACCCCAATGGGCAAGCGCTCAAACTGTCGCCAATCAATCAGGCGCGACAAAAATGCGAGTCATCACTCACTCGCACACGCTTGCAAACACTAATAAACAAGGATTTAGGGGGATGCTGTTGAGCCATTCCCCCTTTCACATCATTCAGTGCAATACTTCGCGCCGATAAATAATTCTGTCATTACCCCGGCTGGAGCCGAAAATGGCCTCACCTTGCAGGTTGCCGTCATTGGCACTGGACGGATCCGACAACCAGACAGGTCGGGATGGCTGCTTGGACAAATCAACCTTGTAGGGAATGCGCACCGAGATGTCCGGCTTGGCAAAGTGGAACAGGATCTCCCCGTCTTTCGCCAGTGCAGCATCCCCACCCGGTGCCGAACTGCCCAACCCCAGCTTGATCTTGCGACCCGCCCCCAGATTCAGCTCGCGAGTCGCCGCATCAAAGGTGTGACTCGGATTGAGGAAAGTGAACCCCTGATTGGCCAAAGAGAGCTGGGTACATTGATCTTCCTTGTTTTGCAGCCAGTTGCCCGCTTCGTAATATTGCATCTGCAGTGGAATGGCCAGCGGCGCCGAGGCCAGGCCAGCCGCCGTGCCAACCTGCAGGCGACCAAAATAGGCTTTCATAGGCACACTGTCTATCTGACGGGCATTACAGCCGCTGCCACTGCAGTTACCTACCACGGCATCATTGAAATTCGGGCTGGCAATCAGCGTTCTTTCACCATCGTTATCCCTCATATACAGACCAAACAACAAAGACTTGTAGGGACCATCCGGTTGCGTGCCAGAGAGGCGCACAAACTCGCTGCTACCGGTAGTCAAGGCCGCACGGCCATTGAGCCATGGTAGCGGCTGCAGACTGCGCAAGCGGCTTGACAGGGATTTCCCATCCTTATCATTGGCAACTGAGAGATAGGCTTCGCCCTTGGCAAAGGGCCCCGTATAGTTTCGGGTCTGTACGCCCGTCGTATTACGAGCCAGCACATCCAGCATGACGCCAAAGGGCTGCCCCATATAGGAGAACGCATTGCAGGCTGGCACTATGTCGCCGCTCACCAGATTGAAGTCGGCAGGAATAAAACGCCCCACCGGCTGGCTCTGGGTTGATGGGATGGTGTAATTGAAGTAGCCATTGGCTGGTGGCGTCGCCGTCATCCGGAACACTCCCACCTCGCTCACAGTCTGGCTAACGCTATTGAGACTGTTGGCCGCGGCCACATGGTTATAGGTGGTAGTACCCAGCGTTGCATTGGTGCCCGGATTGGGTGCCACCAGCGTACTGCCCAGAGCAATATTGGGCAGGGAAAAGTTGGGCGTAGTCTGATTCCCGACGCAGATATCCCCATCATTGGCGGATTCCCAGGCCATCGCCTTGATATCTACCTGGAACGTCTCCCCCGCTTTTTTGAATACCGGACAACTGCTGTCACCTGCCACGCAGACCCCTTGCGGGGGCGTGATGCACAGGCCGACCGGACGCGCCACAAACGTGTCGGACCCCGTCATCACCAGACCCGCCGTCTCACCACTGCCATTATGACTGGCTGAAAGCTGCATCTGACCCGCATCCGGGTAGGTCACTTTTTTCAAGGTCGCTTTACCCTGATTATCAAAAGTCAGGTTGAGGGTGGTTGGCGTTGGTGAAGGAACACTGGCGGCATAAGTTGCAATGGCGTTGCCATCGATGGAGATCTTGCTACCAAAGTTATTGGTATTTGGATTGTTGTACGTTCCCCAAAAGCCGACAGACCTCACGCCGGTAAACCCGGGCACACATTGCTTGGTAATGTCGTCTTTTTTGACCGCACTGATAGTCACATCCTGAGGCTGGTTGGAATAAGTATCAGGCACATCAAAGAAGAAACCGCTATCGGCAAAGTTCAGGGTACAGGCTGCGGTACTGGGAGTCCCGGCCCCGGCTTTGCACAAGGTTTCACTCAGTGGTTTGACAGCAGGAACGGAATTGTTCACGCCCAACGTAACTTGGGTCTGAGTATTGTTACGCAACAAAACTTTGCCCGTTCCACCGGTAAAGGTCACCGTATTGCCATTCACATTGTTGTCACCAGACAATGGGTACCAACCACCATCCTGGAGACTCTGTGGCAACAAGGAAACAGCAACTTGTTCGGTAATCAGCAGACTGCAATCTGAATTTGCACACGCCTTGATAGTGATCTCTTCCGGATTGCAGGTCAAAGGTTGACCCGAGTACTGCAACTCGAAATGATCTACCTGAACGCCTACCTCTCTTGATTTCAGCGCACATATTTCTACGTTATCGAGTTCGTGAATATTGGTCAGGGCACCTGTAGAACCTGTCAATGACACATAAAAGTCTTGCGGTAATGGACTTTGGCCCAATGCAGGATCCAGCGCATCAAACGAATCGATAAGAGAGATAAACCCGTTTCCCGTATCACGCTCTACTTTGACCATCGCTCGCCCACTGGTTCGTGAATCAATCGTCAGACGGTAACGATGGTTGGCGCTACCGTTACCATCTACCTTTGGACTCAAGCAACTGGTATTAACATTGGTAGTTCCGTTATTACAGGTGCCTCGCAGATAGTTATATCCGGAAAAATTGGATCCCGAGCCACGCACGACAACCGATTGCGGGCGATAGCCCACACTTCCCCCCCCCCCAAAGGATGAGAAGTTGCCATATTCATCCAAACCAAATCCGAGCCAACCACCAGCAAATCCAGGTGAGTTACTCGGTTGATAATGGCCATAACCCAAAGGCCCCCCAGCAGCACCTGGCTGTGGCGTCACCGACGCGTCAGAAAGCACAACTGTCATGCCATCTGCACCAGTGCTCGTGCCACCATAGGCGTAGTGATTAAATGTCAGCGTCACCAGATTGCCAGCAGCAGGAAATAACCGCTGATAAGTCGCGGAGGTTGCTTGTCCCGTGCTGGCTTGAGTCATCCGTAAACGTCGGTCTGCCGTAATGGATGGTATAAATCCGCCAGCACTCTGCTTGACGGCCCACCTATCACCGAGCGGCTGGGAGAAGTTATCGGTCTCACAAATCAATGTCGAGCCACCACAGGGATGACGTTGACTATATAACTCAGCTATCTGAGAGTCAGACAAGGCCAAACCATAAATAGCAACCTCATCAATTCGTCCATTAAAGCTGCGACTATCGATATAATCTCGGCCAATCTCCAAATTTTGTGTATTTGTTCTTAATGTGTTTGCATCATTACCTTTAACCGTATCAGCGACGCCATTGATATATATTTTTTGACGTTGATTGTTAGCAGCCATTGCATCATAGCGAATGACTATATGGGACCACTTATTTAACGGTATTTTGGTGTTTGTTGTCAGTGTCTGGTTCACGCCAGAACTTCTTTCCCAATACCAAAACACTCTGCCTTGACTATCTAGATGAAACTCATAGTTGCCATCTTTTGACACGATAGAATACAAATTTCCAGCCGATGGCAGACTTACCGGATATACCCAAGCAGAAACAGTTAACTGATTGGAAAATGACAGGCGAGCGTCATGTGGCACTTCAATATATTGATTACTGCTGCCAATAAACTCACCATAACCACAAGTGCCAAGATTATTCGCGTTTGCAGGTAATGCAGGCGACACCGTATTGGTTTTAGCTCCCCTCATTGCGCGACCATGCAGCATATCAGCAACAGCGTTTTTGACCTCTCCTGCAACACCAGTCCACTTACTCTCTTCAAGCTGATACAAGGCAACAGGTGCCGGGACACAAGCATTTACCGGATTTGACACTGGTAGGCAAGTACCAGTCACAGAGCTATTGTTGACATTCACCACCCCACCGGCATTATTTGTTGCAGCAGTCAGATTGCCATAAACCGTAGAATTGGTAACAGTGATATTATTTGATGTGGTCGAGATAATGACAGGACTTCCCTGAGACCCCAGTTGGCTACCTGTAGCATTAAAAGAGCTAGCCCCAGAGACACTTCCACTAGTCATATTAACTGAGTTGAACGTCACTGGATTATTTGAGCGCATGGTAATATCGCCACTATAAGTTCCGCCAGATATCGTCACCGAGCTATTTGCATTGATATCTCCTGATAACTGCACATTAGTCACACTGACAGAGTTACTACTACTGGTGATATTTCCCTGAACAACTCCAGAGTTTAGCGACACGTTCCCACTGGTAGTAATACTTCCGTATAAGTAGATATTATTTAGCGTGATACTTGAGCTGCCAGCTAAAACATCACCATATATGGTGTTTTGATATCCTTGAGATACAATTCCACCAAAACTAGCCTTAAGATTTATTCTACTTGAGACACTGCCAATCTTGTTATTCGTGAGAGAAATCCCGGCATCTGCACTCAGCGTTGAATCTTGACTAGCGACAATCACATCACCGTCGTTTAATGTTACCTGACCATTACCACCAGTACAGGTGTAAACATTTCCTGACTTTTGCCATGTGGTATTACATGGTGGGTATTGATTGATGGATAAATTATATTGTTGCGCCACAGCTGTACCGCAGAAAAGTAATAAACCAACCAGCCATTTAAAATCCATCACTTTCCTCTCCACTTGTATCATCTGCCGCAATATCGATCGTCAGTACAAAGTGCAGGCGAATGACTTGCACTGAAACAGCGATAACCACTCCAACCAGAAGTGACTAACACAACCGACATCATCGCCATCACGATTCATGGCGCTCCTCCATCATAAGCTTCGACCATCAGGGTTCGGCTCACGGCAAAATCAGGGTTGGCACTGTTAAGGTCCGAGCTGCCACAGGTTCCGACACTCTCGAGACGATAGCCATTGGTCACAGATCCGTTGTAGGTCACCGGCACCGTGGCGCAACGAACAACTGCCTGGCAGTTGGTCAGCCCTGGATTGCTGGCAAAGCTCAGTGGGCTACTTGCCAAGCAGACCGCAGGTGGGGTCGGTTGGGCAAGCGTGCGCTTGGGGAACAACCGATAGAGAGCCACTTCCAGCCCGCTCTGGGCGATCAGCAGGGCCCGCACGCTGCGCACCTCCACGGTATTTTTCTCGCCGCTATCGACCAGAAAACGGCCCATTGCAGCCGCCAGCAGTGCCATCACCACAATCACAAACAGGGCGATCATCAAGGCACTGCCTCGCATCCGTCCGAAAGCCTGTGGATCAGGGCACATTGAACACCTCTATCTTGTGGTTGAAGGTGACCGACTCCCCCTTGCGCTCGAAGACAAAGCGCATGCCAAACTCCCCTTCGGCGTTAAACGCCGAGGTTTCCCGATAGAAGGTGCCAATACGAAGGGAATCCGCCATCAACACGCCATGTGCAGGTAAGGGTGCTCCAATGGGGGCTGTGGCACGGGTCAGCGTGTTTCCTTCCACACAGTAGCGAACCTGCTGGTTGGCAAAGTAGACCCGGCTGCCTGGAGAGAGGCCAGTCAGACTCTCGGTGCTGGTATAGCGGATGGTTTGCGCTCCGGATACGGGCATCAGCACATCGGTAACCCTGGCTACACAGCGGCCATAATCGCAGCCTGCAGTAAGCGAACCGACATTTTTGTCCGGCACGGGGAATACAATCAGCTGATCGTCTTTTTTGACGGCGGTGGCATCCACATCCAGCGGATTGGCAGCAGAAGCCGGGGTCGCCATCACCAGCTCAAGGGTGGCCGTGCTCCCCGACATGGCGCGGTTAAGTGCCAGATAGCGGCTCGAGGTGCTGATGGGCCAGAACCGCAAACAGGCACCGGTGTCGTCCCATGTCCCGCCAGTCGTCTCGATCCGCTCCGAGCCTGGCACCGCATCACGCAATTCGCGGTTAAGCCGCTCCATGGCGAAGCGGGCATCGCTCATCAGTTGCTCACGACTACTGGCATCGCCATAAATCTGGGTACCGATACCGATAAACTGGCTGGTAAAGGTCGCCATAATCCCGAGCAGCAGGATGACCATCACCAGCTCGACCAGGGTAAAGCCACTGTTACCCCGAGGTTTGCGGTAGGTTCGATTAGCCGCCAGTCGTAATCTGGCGCCGGAGTTGGCTAGGGGCGCTGATATTCTGGTAGAGAGGCAACCCCCAACAGCAGAGCGATCCATCAGTAATTTCCCCGATAGAAGGAGAAGTCGAGCACGCTCCCATCCGGCAGCTTGATCTGCAGATCAATACGCTTGCCCACAGAGCAGGGGGCGGCACAACTCTTGAAAGTGCCATCGCTGAAATCGGCTCCGCTTACCATAATTTTCAACTGATAGTTGCGATACTCCTCACCGCTGACTCCCGCTGCAGTCTGAGTCAGGGTGTTGGCATCCACCCAATTACCTGCGGTATCGAAATCATCCACATCGTTATAGGCATAGGATGCGGGCTCACCATCCGGGCCATAACTGGTGGAGCAGGGAGAGATGGTCACCCCTGCCACCTGCTCGCCACAACGATAACGACCACCGTTGTGATCCGAATGTTCATCAAACGACTTTTGCAAGATCTCGCCGGAGAGGCGCTGGGCCAGCTGGGCGGCGCGTACCTGCTGCACCGGATCCACCGCCTGTGGCGCCTGATTGATAAGCAACCCCAAAATGCCGGTCAAAGCCACCGCCAGCAGCACTATGCCAACGATCAGCTCAATCAGGGTGAAACCGCGCTTAAGGGATCTCATGGATATATCCCTCTGACTCAATCTGGATACGGCTGGTTTCGCGACCATCACTCACCAGCAAGGTACAACCGGTGACGCAGCTGCCCAGCGGTCTGCCCATCTGATCGAAGCGCAGCACGAAGTTGTTGCGGTTATTGAGGGAGATAGATATACCGGCAGAGGGGGTCACCAGCCGACCACGGGTGCGCAGATTGTCAGTCCAGCCACTGCTCAGATCATCGCTGGCAGGACACGCAGCATAAGTACGGTGGGCAAAACGGGGGGAAGCAACCACCAGCTGGGTGCAGCGGTTAGCGGGCTCATGCATATTGACGGTCTGCACCAGCCGCAAGCGGGTCAGCAACTCGTCACGTACGGTTTGAGTTTCAAAGCCGCCTTTGCCCAGCCATTTGGGCACGGCAAAGGCGGCCAGAATCCCGAGTAACAGGATCACCAGTACCAGTTCAATCAGGGTAAAGCCCTTGGTTGCAGGCATGGGATTTCTCATCAGGGAAAAGAGAAAGCGAGGCCAAAGCCTCGCTCGTCACAACAATCAGTTAGTACAACCCGAAACAACCACACTATATGAACCACCAGCAGCAGATGCTTCATTGTATTTGACTTGGCAATTCGCATTATTGCCAGCAGCCTGAGGTTTGAACGTTCCTTTGGATGCAGATACTTCACTCCAACCATCCAACGTAACGGCATTTGCAATAGTATTTGCTGTCGGATAACCATATATGGCCTCAACAGTGGTGCCAGCAACTGATACTGCAACAGAAGATGCTTCAATGCCTTGAATCGCAGCTTTGCTGTAAATCATCTGAGCAGAGCTCTGCAAGGATGCTTTAACACCATCAGCAGCTGCTTTACGAGCATCATCCTGCAGATTCAGGAACTTGGGTGCAGCGGTAACCGCCAGAATACCCAGAATGATGATCACGATAACCAGTTCGATCAGGGTAAAACCCGCCTGTTTTTTCATTTCACTTTCCTCTGTTAATTAATATTTGTGGTCACCTGACCGGACGCCGGGCGGTAACTGAAACTCATAAATGCATCAGTCTTGCCTTGCGGATCCTGATACTTGCCATCACTGCCCTTACTCAAACTATTGACCAAATAGTAACGGCAGACCGAATCCAGTCCATTACTGCTCACTGTGGCATAGTATTTCAGGTCATTGCCGCTACCGCGCACTTCATTGAAGCTGGCCGTAGCCTTGGGCGGGTTTTGCAGTAACCCCTCCCAAATATTGAGACAACGTTCGGCGGTCAGATTGGCCGGATCCACATCGGGATTACCGCTTGCAACGGTATCCATGGGATAGCCGGGCGACAGCTCGCCGTTGCTGATCTGGGTATCGGTCGGAGTGGTCAGATAGAAGCGACTACCGTCATAAAGCACGGTGTTGAGGCTGTCCTGTTTGGCGCGACCTTCCGCCTCCCATTGCGCCCGCACCAGTGAAACGCCGGTAGCAAAACCGCCAGAGACTCCCTCCACGCTGGCCTTTTTCGCTTCGTCAGTCACATCGAGAAAGCGCGGCAGTGCAGTCACCGCCAGGATCCCCAGGATCACGATAACGATCACCAGCTCAATGAGGGAAAAGCCGGCAGACCGTCTTCTCATCCCGTTTTCCGGCATTGTTGATGCCATTGGTTTCATTGTCATGCTCCCTCCATAATGCCCCACATTATTTCATGCAGGCCCAAAAAAATCATGTAGTTGGGTCATATGATTAGTTTCATTCAAGGCTTTTTCATCACCCGCCCGTCAGAAAACTGATAAACCAGCCAATAACCATCCCACCCCATCTCGCAACCACTGCCATCGGGGCGGGCCAGAACCTGCAGGGGAGGCATGCCCCCCTTCGTCTCACCCATCAGTGCCAGCCACAACTGACGGCAATTTTCCGAAGGGGATTGCAGCGGCACCAGCCCCAGGGGCCAACCCCGGGCGTCAAACTGCCACCCCTTGCCGACAACATGCAGGATCTGCGGACGCCGCTCATCGAGCCAAATGCCGTGCAAACGCTGTGCCCGCTCGGCAAATTGCTCCCCCAACAAGGTGAGGGTGAGCTGCTGCGCCTCTTCCCGGTGGCCCTGATAGCTACGCACCAACGTAGCAACAATCACCATCAACAGGATGATCACGGCGATCCGCCGATATCCGGTCAGCCAGCGATCATCTTGCTGCGTCTGTCTGTTCATCCAGCCCTCGACTCCACCGATCACTTGCCTCTTACGGCTCGCACATGTCCCACCACTCAGGCGTGAAGATATCCAGTTCCAGCAAGATTACTTGCCGCGAACCGCGCGCATCATGTCCCACATGGGGGTGAAGATACCCAGCGCCAGGATCAGCACCATTACCGCCACGATCCCGATCAGGATCGGCTCGATCCGAGCGGTGAGACTCTTGAGGTCATAATCCACCTCCCGCTCGTAATACTCGGCCGCTTCGTGCAGCAGGTCATCGACCTGACCGGTCTCCTCCCCCACGGCGATCATCTGCATCACCAGCGGGGTGAACAGGCCGCTGCTGCTGGCGGTGCGCAGCAGGCTCTCGCCCCGCTCGATACCGGCGCGCATATCCCGCACCCGCCCCGCCATATAAGCGTTATCCACCGCATCGGCCACCAGGGTCAGCGCCGTGTTCAGCGGCACCCCGGCTTTGAGCATCATGGAAAAACTGCGAGCAAAACGGGCCAGCAGGGAGCGCTCTATGATGGTGCCGACGATCGGCAACTTGAGCTGCCAGCGGTGCCAGGTCAGCTTGCCCTTGGTAGTGGCGACCCAGCGGCGCCAACCGAACACCATCCCCGCCAGAATGGCGAGCAGCAGCCACCAGTAGTGGACGAAAAAGTGTGAGGTGGCGAGCAGAATGCGGGTCGCCAGCGGCAACTCCACCCCGAATTTGGCGAACATGCCGGCAAACACCGGGATCACCATGATATTGAGGATCACCATGGCGATACCGATGGCGATCATCACGAAGCTGGGGTAGCGCATGGCGGTCTTGATCCGCTTGCGAGTCTCCAGCTCCAGCTCGAAATAGTTGGCGAGCTGCAAGAAGGCCTCTTCCAGCTGACCTGTGTTCTCACCCACATGGATGATGGCGACGAACAGGCTGCTGAATACCTTGGGGTGCGCCTGCATCGAGCTGGAGAGCGGGCGACCGTTGCCAAGATCTTCCCCCAGCGAGTGAAGCGCCCGCTTGAGCGGCTTGCTGTGAGTGCTCTCCTCCAGCCCGGCAATGGCACGCAAGATAGGGATCCCGGCCCGGGTCAGGGCATACATCTGGCGGCTGAAGATCACCAGTTCGTCCAGCTTGACGCCCCCTTCCAGCAACAGTGACCAGTCGATTGCAGCGGATTTGGCCTTGCCCGGTTTGAGCTCGGTGGGCATCACGCCACGGCGCATCAGCTGCTCGGCGGCTGCCATCTCGTTGGCCGCTTCGACCACGCCACTGGTGGCGTTGCCCTGGCTGTCACGCCCCTTGTAAGCAAAGTTAGCCATCGCTTACCCCAAATCCTCGGCCAGTCGCAGCACCTCATCCACCGAGGTGATCCCCTGACGGGCATAATCGAGGGCTGTGAGGGCCAGCGGCCGATAGTGTTCATGTTGACGGGCCGCCTTGGCGAACCCTTCCGCATCGTTGCGGCGCAGGGCATCCATCATCGGCTGATCCAGCTCCAGCAGCTCGTAGACCCCGATCCGGCCAGAATAACCGGTAAAGTTGCAGCTCTGGCAACCCCGGCCCTTGTGATAGGTGTGTTGGCCGGGCGCCTCGCCGGAGAGTACGGTGAGCCAGGTGGCCTGCCCTTCGTCGGGCGCCTTCTCCTCAACGCAGTGCTCACATACCCGCCGCACCAGCCGCTGGGCGACCACTGCCCGCAGGGCGCTCGCCACCAGATAGCCGGGCGCCCCCATGTCGATGAGGCGCAAGGCACTGGTCACCGCATCGTTGGTGTGCAAGGTGGTCAGCACCAGGTGACCGGTGATGGCGCCACGCAAGCCGATCTCCACCGTCTCGTCGTCCCGCATCTCACCCACCAGCAGGATGTCCGGATCCTGACGCAGGGTGGAGCGCAGCACGTTGGAGAAGGTGAGGCCGATCTTGGGGTTGACCTGCACCTGATTGACGCGGGAGAGACGATACTCCACCGGATCTTCCACCGTGATGATCTTGTTGCTGGACTGGTTGAGCTCGGAGAGAGCGCCATAGAGGGTGGTTGTCTTGCCGCTACCGGTCGGGC
This sequence comes from Aeromonas sp. FDAARGOS 1411, assembly GCF_019047125.1. Classification (NCBI taxonomy): domain Bacteria; kingdom Pseudomonadati; phylum Pseudomonadota; class Gammaproteobacteria; order Aeromonadales; family Aeromonadaceae; genus Aeromonas; species Aeromonas sp. FDAARGOS 1411. Next base: position 3,236,196 of record NZ_CP077214.1, read on the forward strand.
CGGTCACCAGGATCATCCCGTGCGGCCGTTTGAGCTGGCGACGGAAACGGGTCAGGATCTCAGGCGGCATGCCGGTCTCGGTCAGCGAGAGGATGCCAGAAGATTGATCCAGCAGACGCATCACCACAGACTCGCCATACTGCACCGGCATGGTGGACATCCGCACATCCACATCGCGACCGCGCACCTTCATATTGAAACGGCCATCCTGCGGCAAGCGCTTCTCGGAGATATCGAGCCCCGCCACCAGCTTGAGGCGCAGCACCAGCGCCTGGGCGATGCGCACCTCGTTGAGGATATTCTCGTGGAGGATGCCGTCGATCCGCTGGCGAATGCGCAGCACCTTCTCGTCCGGTTCGATGTGGATATCCGACGCCCCCACCTGCACCGCATCCTCGAACAGGGAGCGCAGCAGCTTGGCCACCGTCGCCTCCCCCTCGTCATTGGCTCCCAGATTGCTGGAGCCCAGCTCGAAGCCGGAGTCCTGATACTCCTCCTGCAGCTGTTCGGCGAAGCTCTCAATCTCGCGGGTACGGCGATAGAGGCGGTCAAAATAGTCCAGCAACTGCCCTTCCCGCGCGACCGCCAGCACCATCTCCCGCGGGCTCAGCAGGGCGGCGATGGCATCCAGCGCACTCAAATCCGCCGGATCCGACATGGCCACCGTCACCTTGTCGTCGGTGAGGTTGACCGCCAGTGCCCGATAGCGACGCGCCTGCACTTCGGGCAGCAGCGGCACCGCGGCGGCGTCGATGGTGAGGTTGTTGAGATCGAAGAAGGGCACATCCAGCTGGCGGGCGAGGAACTGCAACAGCTGCACCTCGCTGATAAAGCCGAGGTCGATGAGAGTGGTGCCCAGCTTGCGGCCGGTCTGACGCTGCTGCTGCAGGGCAAGCTGCAGCTGATCATCAGAGATGATCTGCTCTTGTACCAGCAGGTCGCCGAGGCGCATTTTCAGTCTGGGTTGTGCCATGTTTGCTCCGATCTCTGTTACTTCACACCCGTTGCCGCATCCGATTCCGCTTCGCTAATCGAGCCTGCTGTTTATCAAGGGGTTAGTTGGCCAATTCGTTGTTCCAGCCAGTTGGTCGATGCCTCGCCGAGGTTGCCGTGCAGCAAGGCGTTGCGATAGGCATCGAGCGCCCTCTGGCTGTGACCCTGACCATCCTCGGCCACACCGAGGCCAAGCCACCAGCGGCCCTGATCCGGCTGCTGACGCAGCAGCTTCACATAGAGCGCCGCCGCATCGGCATTCTGGCCCAGCTCCTGAGTCAGCCCGGCCCAGGTCGCGTAATAGTCCATGTTGCTGGCGAGATCCGGCTGATAACCGGACAGCCAGCCAAGCGCCTGCTGCTGCTGCCCCTCGCTGATGGCAAGGCGGGCCAGTAGCAGACGAAAATCGGCCTGTTGGGGATCGAGCCGGATCCCCTCTTCCAGCAGCTGACGCGCCTCGGTCAGACGGCCCTCGCCGTAGAGCAGCCCCGCCAGCTGCTCGCGCGCCCCCTGGTTGTAGGGGTCGTGGGCCAGCACCTGATAGTAGTTGTCCTGCGCATCGCGCAGGCTTCCCTTGGCCATGGCGGTGGTCGCCTTGCGCTCCGCCAGTGCTGCCAGCTCCTTGGCCGACAGCTCGACCGTCTCGATCTTCAATACGCTCGGCTTGCGCGGTGCGCTGACAACTGCCTGCTGCTCTGCCGCCAGTTCGGCGTAAAGCTCGGGCTGCAGCTCTTCATCGGTCGGCTCCGTCTCGTCAACATCGCTGGAGGCATCAAAGGGCGCTCCATAGGCCGTATCGCCAGAGTCATGCTCCCCAACCTTATCATTCACCTCATCCTGGCTTGGCAGTGGCAGCGCGGCCGCCACCTCGACCGGCTCGGGCTGGCTGACGGGCGCGGCGGCCCTTGCCACAACATCGGGAGTCACCGCATCGGGGGCGATCACTTCGCTGGCAGCCGTAACGGGTTGGGTCTGCTGCCAGTAGATCCAGGTTCGCCAACCAAGGATCCCCAGTGCCAGACCGCAGATCAGGGTCAGCAGCAACATCCACCATCCCTGCTGGCGCGCAGGGGCAATATAGACGGCAGCACCTTCGGATCCTTGCTGGCGCCGATCCAGATCTTTCAGCATATGGTTGATAACGCTCATGGCCAGACTCCATAAGCCAGGGCGCACCCCAGCAACAGTAACAGGGGCCACCAGCGCCGTGGCGCAAAGCGGCTGGCATCGTCGGTATCGCGAATGGCGAGCCGCACCAGACGGCTATCGATCTGGCGCACACCCTGACCATAGGCCAGCATCAGGCACTTCTGCGCCAGGATATTGATAAGTCTCGGGATCCCTCGCGATGCCCGCCACAACAGACGCATGGCTCGACCTGCAAACAGCGGTGCCCCGCGGTAACCGGAGACCTGCAATCTGTGCTCCAGATAGGCGCGGGTCTCGTCAAAACGCAGCGGCCGCAGGCAGTAGGAGAAGCCAATCCGCTGGCGCAGTTGGCGCAGATGCGGCTTGGCCAGTCTGGCATCCAGCTCCGGCTGGCCGAACAGCACGATCTGCAGCAGCTTGCTCGATTCGGTCTCGAGATTGCCGAACAGGCGGATCGCCTCCAGGGTCTCGTCCGGCAGCGCTTGCGCCTCGTCGATCAGCACCACCACCCTGCTGCCCTGCTGGTGCAGGCTGATCAGGTGACGATGGATACGATCGGTCAGATCCAGCTCGCTCTGATCCCGTACCGCCAACCCCAGCTCCAGCGCCAGCGCGATGCGCAGTTCGGCTGGAGTAAGGTGGGGATTGGGCAACCAGGCAAGCCGCACCGGACGCGCTTCCGAACCCAGCTCGCTGAGCAACTTGCGGCAGAGCAGGGTCTTGCCGGTGCCCACCTCGCCGGTCACCTTGATAAAGCCCTCCCCCTGCGCCAGCGCCCAGTTGAGCACCTGCAGCGCCTCTTCGTGAGGCGGCAGGCCGTAGTAGAAGCCGGTATTGGGAGTGAGGCTGAACGGTGCCTCCTGCAGGCCGAAGTGGGTCAGGTACATGAGACCTCACCTGCCACGGCAAGCAAGCAGCCTGTGCAGTCAATACTGCACAGGCCGTTCGGGATAAGGGTGACCGCATCTGGTGTCATGGGTCAGCCCTTGGCCGGATACCACTTGTCGAGCAGCTCGGAGGAGCGTTGCAGCTCGTTTTGCCAGGTATCTTTCTCCACCACGGTCGGTTTGAGCATGATCACCAGCTCCACCTTCTTGGTGCTCTCGCGGCGGTTGGTAAAGGCTTCACCCACCCAAGGAATATCCCCCAGCAGCGGCACCTTGCTGACGATCTCCTGCTTGTCGGTCTTCATCAGGCCGCCGATAACGATGATGTCACCGTTATTGGCCTGCACTACGGTATCGGATTCGCGGATCGAGCTTTTCGCCAACGGCAACACCAGCGTATCGCTGTCTGTCACCTTTATGGTCTTGGTTTGCTCTTCAGTATCGATAACGGAGGGATGGATATGCAGCAGCACCTTCCCCTCTTCATCGATCTGTGGTGTTACATCCAAAGAGATACCTGAGAAGAAAGGGGTCAACTCTACATTGGGAGTTGTTCGGTCACCGCTCGTCGTGCTCACGGTTGTTGTCGATGCGTTGGTGACGAAGTACTCGTCCGTCCCCACCTTGATCACCGCCTTCTGGTTGTTGGTCGCGGTGACACGGGGGCTGGAGAGGGTATTCACATCGCCCTGAGTCTTGAGCAGGTTGACCGCTACATTGAAGTTGCCGTCAGAGACCTTGAAACCGGCGCCGCCACCCAGTGCAGTGAAGATCTGATTAGGGGTGGTGGGTAACTGGGTATTGGCCAGTGAACCGCCACCAGTAATCCCCTTGTTGCCATCCCAGCTGGCGGAGAGACCGCTCCAGTCCACTCCCTGCTCATACCCTTCGTTGAGGGCAACTTCGATGATCCGCGCCTCCAGCACCACCTGCCGCTTGAGGTGACTATCGGATTGATTCAGGAATTCACGCACTGCCTTGAGCTCTTTCGGGTAGGCGCGAATGGTGACCAGACCCGCCTGCGGGCTGGTGATCACCGCGCGACCGTCACCCGTGCCAATCAGGGTCTGCAGAGAGTCGCGCAGATCGGTCCAGTAGTCGCTGTTGGTATCGGTCTCGATGCGGGTGCCATTGCTGCTGTTGCCGTTCGAGTTGTTGCCGGAGGAGTTATTGGTGCTGTTGTTGCTCGATGCACTGTCAAAACTGCTGTCGCTGCTGTTATTGCTGTCATTGGCCGTCACCCCGCCGGTGCTGACCGAGGTGCGGGAGAGACCACGACGGGACATCATCAGATAGTTGACCGGGATGGTTTCGGTACGCAGACCCGCCGGATAGATATGGAAGACATTGCCCTTGCGCTGCACGTCGAAGCCGTACATGTCGCCCACCACCGCCAGCACCTCTGGCAGAGTCACATCCTTGAGCTCGACGGAGACCAGCCCGGCCACCCCGGGGTGAACCGCCACGCTGTAGCGGGAGCCCTTGAACAGGGAACCGAAAAACTCTACCGCCTCCACGTCGTGAGCCGCGATACGCAGCCGCTTCTCCGGCATGCCGACCGGTATCTGCGGCCGGTTCAGCTGCAGCAATTCACTTTGCACCGATTTGGGCAACGCGGTCAGAGGGGCAGCCTGTTTCTGCTGTTCGTTCATGGCCTGTTTGAGGGCATCCTTCGCCTGGGTCGGCTCGGGGTGCTGATACGTGGTACAGCCTGCAGCCATCATGGCCACGGTGATCAGACAGAGACGGTGTTTTTTCATGTAATTAGGGCACCCTGACTTGCAATTAAACTCGATAAAGCCGATTCACCTCTCGAGAGGCAAGCACGACTCAAACCCGGATCTTGCTGGCAAACAGTGTTACCGCATGGCGTTTTCCCGCCTTTTCCAGCACCACGGCATCGGCATTGATGGCCACCAGCGTATAGCCGTCCACCTGTTGCCCGACCCGATAACTCTTGCCATTGAGTACCGCCAGTGCCGGGCCATTGCCCAGCATGACACTCTGCAGCTTCGGCAAACCGGCGCTGCTCTCGCCGGTCGCACGGGCGCCAACCGCCACATCAACCAGCGGCGCGGTGGGATCCTGCAATACCTCGACCTGCTCCGCCTGTGCCAGCAAGCTGAACAGGCAACAGCACAACGCAAATACTCTAGCCACGGATAAACTCCTTGCTGGTACTCAGGGTGTAGATCTCCATCTCCACCACCGCGCCGGGATAGGCTTTGACCTGATAGTCGAACTGCTTCCAGTAGAAGTGACGCGGCAAGGCTTCCAGCGCTTTAAGATATTGATACACATCGAAATAGCCGCCTTCAAGCTGAAGCCGGATACCATGCTTGTAGAGATTGACCTTCTGCTCTCCCGCCATCAGCGGGGTCGGCTCCAGCGAACTGAGGGCCAGCATGTGAAGGTTGGCGGAGCGGGAGAGCAGCGCCTCCAGCACCAGCGGCATCTCGTGCGCCGGGATCAGATCGACGGTCTGGGCCTTCAGCTCATCGTCGATCCGGGCCAGATCCGCTTCGACCTGCGCCAGCTGGTCGCGAACTCCCTGATTGGGATCCCGCTTGAGCCGTGCCTGTTTGCCGAGGTTTTCCAGCTCCATGATCTCGAGGTCGCGCTCGGCGGCGCTCAGGGCCATGCGATCCTGCTGCAGGCGGGTATCGGCACCATCGAGCCAGCCGTAGAGTCCGGCCGCCCCCAGCAGCACCAGACCGGTCAGCAGGATCAACACCCGCTCCCGTTGGCTCAACACGGCGATACGCTGGCCCCATGCCTGCCATTGTGCTTTCAGGTTCATCAGGGTTTCTCCCGCGCAATGCCGCTCAACTGGAAGGTCAGGCGACCCTCCTTGTCACGGCCGAGGGTCAGTTCACCAAACTCCTTGCCTACCAGACTCGGGGTCTGCTTGAAGCGGTTGACCCAGGCCGGTACATCCTGACTGCGTCCGGCAAAGCCGGAGAGGTTGATCCGCCCTTCGTTGATCTCGATGCGCTGCAACGAGAGATTGCTGTTGCGAATGCGGGAGAGATCCGCCATCACGCTGGCGTAGCCCTGGGATTTTTGCAGGGTCAGGCTGCCCAATTGGCGCATCAGCCCCTGCTTGGCCGTCAGCTCATCCTGCTTGTTGACCAGTTGTTGTTGCAGCCGGGGATCTGCCTGATGGCGCGCCAGCTCGGCGTCGAGCCGCTGCGCCTCGCTGCGCTTGAGTTCCAGCTCGGCAGAGCGCTGCGCCAGCGCCCGGCTGACCTGCTGCTGCTGCCAGCTGTAACCGATCCCCGTCAACAGGATCAGCAGCAGCGCAAAGCTCCATACCAGCGCCATCTGATTGAGGCTGGCCCACTGCCGCTTGGGTCGAAACTCGGCGCCATAGAGGTTTATCTGACGTTTCATCACGCATCCTCCCCGATGGCGGCGGCGTAAGCCGAGAGGTATTCAACGCCGGCCAGCACCGCCTTGTTGGCCATGGCGGAGACGGCAAAGCCGAAGGTCTGCTCCATGTGGCGCACCAGGGTACCGATAAAGGGCGAGGCGACGGCAAACTGCATCTGCCCCAGCTCGGGCAATTTCAGCTGGCCCGCCAGATAGTCGAGGGAGCGCTGGATCTCCAGCGCCAGTGAATCGAGCAGCATGCTGTCCGGCTCATGTTCGCCAGTCAGGCTGGTGAAACCGCGCAGCTGGCGGGAGAAGCAGAGCCCGCCCTGATGGAAGACCAGCAGTTGCAGATCCTGCCCCTTGGGCTGCCACAGCAGCATGCGCACCGTGTCATCCGCGTCATAGAGAGAGGTCAGCGCCAATTCGTCACTGATGATGGATTGCAGGGTCGCGATGCCGTTGATGGCATCGGCCAGCTGTTGCACCCGGCTCTTGGGCAGGCAAATCACATTGATGCGCGGACGACCGGCCGGCGGGGTGGGCAAGTCCACATAATCCATCGCCAGTTGCAGCACGGGTTCGCTGACATAATCCTTGATGGCCCAGGGGAGCGCCCCCGCCATCTCGGCGTCAGGCACGGCAGGCTTGTCGATCTGGATCTGTTGATAAAGGCTGGCGGCGAGGGCCACCCGCACCGTAGACTTGGCCAACCCATGACGGCTGAACAGCTCGTTCATGGCCACTGCCCACTCCTGTGGGCCGTTGATGGTGCGCGTCGCGAAGACGGGGGGATTGCCCACCGCAGCCAGCATGATCCTGTCATTGGCCAGCAAGAGCCCGACTTGGCGGCTTGGCGTCGACCGTCTGAACAGTTGTTTCATGTAAGCCCGCCCATCAATAGTGATTAAATGTATGAAATATTAACATAAACAGCAGATTAGCCTCCAGATTAAAAGACGGACTCACCATTGCAAGCCAGCCTTTCCGCCGAGTCAGAGGGTCAAGCCATCCTCCCTTCCCCCCTGCAACGTCTCCACCATCCGTTGCTGACCCGCTATGGCGTCGAGCTGTGGTGCAAGCGGGATGATCTGATCCATCCAGCCATCTCCGGCAACAAGTGGCGCAAGCTCAAATACCACCTGCTGCATGCAAAAGAGCACGGCAAACGGCATCTGCTCTCGTTTGGCGGCGCCTACTCCAATCATATCCACGCGCTGGCGGCAGCGGGGTGCCAATCTGGTCTTCGTACTACCGGTATCATACGGGGCGAATATGACGCCGTCAGTAACTCTACTCTGCGTGATGCCCGGCGCTGGGGCATGGATCTCGTTTTTGTCGACCGCCAGAGTTACCGGCGACGGCAGGATCCCGACTGGCTGGCCCAATTCGATGCACCCGATACCCTGATAGTGCCGGAGGGGGGTAGCAGCCCGCTGGCCATCCCCGGCGTGGCAGAACTGGTCTGCGAAGTGCCCTTCTCGCCGGATCTCTGGGTACTGCCCTGCGCCAGCGGCGGCACTCTGGCGGGCCTGATCGCTGGGAAACAGGATCGGGAGCAGATCCTCGCCATTGCGGTACTGAAAGGAGGTGGCTTTATCGCTGACGAGGTGTGTCGCCTCCATCCCGCGGCTGCCAATATCCCCGGCTGGCGCATCGCGCTCGATCACCACGACGGTGGCTACGCCAAATTCAGCCCGGCCCTCTGGCAGTGGGTGCAGGATTTCAGCACCGACACCGGCCTGCCCCTTGAGCCCATCTATAGCGGCAAGGCAATGTGGGGTCTGTTTCGCGAGCTGGCGGCAGGCCGTATCGCCCCCGGCAGCAAAATCGTCTTTATCCACACTGGCGGCATGCAGGAGCTCGCCGGGCTGCGTGAGCAGGGGCGACTGTGACCCCCGCCTGACGGCAACCGCAAACAGCATCGCAAGCAAGAGAGGGTCGCCCCAAGGCGACCCTCTCTTGTTTATCTCAATCACCAGCCGGTTCCAGCACCAGACGCTGGGGCTCGGCAAACCAGGGCCCCTGCCCGGCATGCACTCCGAGGTGGCGCAGCATCTTCCACTCATCACCACTCTCCACCCCCACTGCCAGCACACGGGTGCGGGTATTGGCGCAGCCCCCCACCAGACTGCGTACCGCCATCTGGTTGACCTGACGGGCATGGATTTCCCGCACCAGGCTGGGGTGCAGCTTGAGGAAGTTGATCTCGAACTCCTTGATGTACTGGGTGCTCACCACATCCTGACCGGCATGATCGATGGCAAGCTGGCAGCCCAGCATCCGCAGGGAGCGCAGAGGCCGCTTGAGCGCCTCGAAGTGGCGGGTCACTTGGGATTCGGAGAGTTGCAGGATCAGCCGCTCGTTAGTGCTGCGCGGCAGCTGGAACAGGGCGAAGAAGAGCCAGCGCTGGAACTCGCGGTTGAGCAGGCTCTGGGCACTGAGGGTCAGGCTGATGGGACAGCTCTGCTCGGAACGCTGGCGCAGCAGGGCTAGGGTCTGCTCCGCCACCAGCCGATCCAGTTGCAGTAACAGGCCCACCTTCTCCGCCATCGGCATGAAGATCCCCGCCTGCAAAGCCCGTCCCTGCTCGTCGTGCAGATAGGTGAGCAGCTCCTGCTGCAGCACCACCTGCCCCCGATCCTGCTGGATCGGCTGGGTATAAAATTCGATGCCGTGCTCTTCGAGACGGCGGCTGATCAGGGTGCGCCAGCGTACCGTGCCCTTGCTGCTTTGTTCCTCATCCAGCTGCTTCTCGTAGAGGAACCAGCCGTTGTGCCCCTGCAGACGAGCGCTCTTGAGGGCCAGCTCAGCCTCCTCCTGCACCTTGAGCAGGCTGTCTTCTGCCTGATAACAGACGGCGCCGAGATAAACCGCCGTCTCGGGGTTGACCTCCTGCGGCCAATGCAGCCGTTGCAGGCTCTTGAGCAGCTGGCTGGCGCTATCCACCATCTCGCTCTCGGACATGTTGGGCAGCAACACCGCAAAAACCTGACCGGCATAGCGGGCCTGCAGGGCACCGTTGTGTTTGCGCACGAAGGCACCTATGGTCGCGCTCGCCTGCATCATCAAATCGTGCCCCAGCAGCTCGAACTGATCGGCCTCCAGCTCCTCCAGACAGGCGAGATCGATCAGCAGCACGCCGCCGCTCATCACGCTCGCCTCCATGATGGCGCTCTCCAGCCGGTTGTCGAAAAACAGCCGGTTGCCGATGCCGGTCATCTTGTCGACGAAGGCGTTGCTGCGAATGAAGTTGTCGAAGCGGCTACGCTCCTTGCGGGCATCCGCCAGCTCGGCGAGCAGATGATCGAGGGCCTGACTGGCGGCCACCGGCCACTCTTCGGCGGGGTCATGACTCAGTTTGGAGAGCTTGTCATCGAGGATCAGCTGGGCGCGAATGCCCAGCAGCTCGGCCCCGCGCAACTGCTGGCGCAGCCAGCGGATGGAGTACCAGAGACCGAACACCACAATAAAGATGCCCAGAGAGATGCCGGACATTGCCTTGATGGAGTATTCCGCCTCCTTGAAGGGGCGCTCCAGTTTGAAGTTCGCCTGCATGCCAGTCTGATGGGGCAGCGGGTGGCTGTATGGCACCAGCAGCTGCTCGTCGACCGGATTGCGCACATCGCGGAACCAGTAGACCCGCTGGTTATTCTGGCGCACCTCCAGCTCGACCACATGGGCAGCCCGCAGCAGGGTGGGCAGCCAGTGGCTCATATCCTCCATGTCGTGAGCAACATCGAGCTGCTTGTCGATCACCTCGACCAGCGCATCGACCTTCTTTTGCTGCAACTCCATGCCCAGCTCGCGAAAGCTGAACACCCCGCCAATCAGCACGGTCGCCATGGCTGCGATCACGCAAAGGGTGATAAATGAGACAAGCTGTGTAGTGAGTTTCATGCGCCTTTCCGTATGCCCAGCATCATCCATGTCGCCTCATGGTAGCAGCGGCGATCGGGCCACAGCTATGGATGAAGATCCCGCTTCTGCAATTTAAGCGGGCAAGCATAACCCAAAGCAGAGGCAGAATACCAAGGATGACAGGCTACAGACGCGGGAAAGGGCGGGATGACAGACAGAAAAATGGTCCCTCAAAGGGGACCAAAAGGAACACTCATATCAAAACTAACACTCTGTGCTACTGACAAAAAACAGATACAGGAGTATTGAACACACGGTGAGTCAAACCGCAGGGCTACTCTAATGCAGTTCGGATAAGCTGAGCAATTGTCATTTATGACAGGTCAGCGATTGAATCTAGCCAAAGTTAATAATAAACACATTTAAAATCATGCAGTTAAAAAATCAATCAACAAGTGTGACAACTCGGACTCAAATTGATTGCACTAATGCTCTATGATGGCAAAGTCCATTTGTGTCTCATGAAACTGGCAGGTACTTCCTTTGCGTAAATCACCCGTCTGGATCGCTCTGTTGCTGTTCGTCCTGCCTGTCGTGGGCAGCCAGTTTCTCGGCCTGTGGTTTGCCAAGCCGATGGCCTTTCATCTGCTGGAAGAGAAGGTTGCCGAGCTCAAGGGAGCCATGGCCGTACGCCACCGGGAGCTGGATGCCGCCATCAACAAACAGCTGGCACAATTTGAGTTCAACTGCGGTGCCAAAGACATGGAGCTGCTGCGCGATCCGCGCTTCTACAGCGCTCATATCCGCCTGCAAGGGTTGGAGCTCGCTTCCGGCAACAGCTGCTCCAGCCTGGGGGTGGAGATCCCGCTGATCAAAGAGCTCCAGAACAGCGGGCAGAAGTTTGGCAAGTTGGGGATCACCGCCACCGTGGCCAAATACAATACCGAGCAGGAGCTGGTGGCTTTTTACCGATCCGGCGACAACCTCGCCTACTGGGTGCTGGATAACAGCTGGAGCCACGACCTGCTGCAACACCCCTGCAGCCACTGCTTCTATCTGGAGTTCAGCCGACAGGATACCGATGCAAGCACAGTCCACTTTCCTCGTGGCGACAAAAAGATCAAACAGGAAGAGAGCAATATCAGCCTGAGTTTCTTCGATCCCAATGAACTCACCAAACAGACGGTCTGGGCGGGTAAAGCGCTGGAGCAATATGCCCATGACCAACTCAATCACTACGGTCTCTGGTTCGGTATCGCGCTCGGTGCCCTGTTAAGCGTCACATACTGGCTGCTGCGCAGCTATCGGCGCTCCCTCAAGGGACTGCTGCAGACAGGGTTGATCCGCAAGGAATTTATTCCCCTCTACCAGCCGATAGTGGATGCCCGTACCCACCAAGTGGTGGGATTCGAGGCGCTGCTGCGCTGGCAGCGGGGAAACGAGCTGATCCCTCCGGGCACCTTTATCGAATATGCAGAGGAGCAGGGGCTGATCCTGCCGATGACCGAACAGTTGCTGGAGCAGGTGATCACCGACCTGCCGCAGCTGGCACCGGAGCAGTGGGTCAGCGTCAATCTGGTGGCGGCCCATATCGAGCAGCCCCTGCTGCGCACCCTGCTCGCTCACAGCCAAAACCCCTCACCCGCCCGGCTCACCTTCGAGCTGACGGAGCGCAAGCCGATCCTCGACATCAAGGCGGCCACCGAGGAGATCACCCTGCTGCAACAGATGGGGTATCACTTCAAGCTGGATGATTTCGGTACCGGCTATGGCGGCTTTGCCTACCTGCAGAGCCTGGGGATCCGCCAGATCAAGATCGACAAGATGTTCGTCGATACCATAGGCACCAACGACCTCAAGCGCAGCGTGCTGGATGCCATCATCGTCTTCGGTCGGGAATCGGGCATGGAGATGATCGCCGAGGGGGTCGAGAGCCAGCTGCAGGTCGACTATCTGAGCCAGCACGGCGTCTATCTGATCCAGGGCTACTTCTTCGGCAAACCCATGCCGCTGAAGATACTGACCCACTGGCAACGAGAGTGGCAGTTGCAACACCAGAAGGCCAGCTAACGCAGATCTGGCAGGATTTGGCCGCGAAATGGCTTGGCTATACGCTCGGCATCACCAAAGAGGTGCCGATGGCCGGTAGCCCCCCAGCAGACCCGGGCCCGGCTCCATAGTGAAATCGAACCGCCTCCTGCCACCCCTTATTTACATTCAGCAACAAAATGATCTGCCCTGACGGGGATAACAACCTTTATCATAAGGAGCCGGTTATTGCGCAACCGATAACCGTGCAGCCTGTTTATGTCATCCGGTCGTCAAGACCCCCAATAGAGAACCATTGCCTATGAAGACAGTTATCCGGCAAGAGATTGCCCTGCCCGTTGGCCTGCTGACCCTGCTCTTTTTCAAGACCCTGGGCAGTGACCTGCTGACAGAGACAACTCCGCTCGGGATCTATCTTCCGGTTTCGGCGGCACTACTGGCCATCGTCACCTGGGCCATCTTCTCGGTGGTGCGCCACTCCGATGCCCTCGCCATCAAGCTGGGCGAGCCCTTCGGCACCCTGATCCTCACCCTCTCGGTCATCTCGCTGGAGGTGGTGATGATCTCCTCGGTGATGCTGACCGGTGAGCCCAACCCCACCATGGCCCGCGATACCATGTTTGCAGTAGTGATGCTGGTGAGTACCGGTCTGGTGGGCTTCACCCTGCTGTTTGGCGGCTGGCGCTACCACACCCAGAGCTTTAATCTGGACGGGGTCAAATCCTATCTGGTGGCCATCATCCCGCTGGCCCTGCTCTGTCTGGTGCTGCCCAACTTCACCGAAGGTGGTGCAATCGGCAGTATGTCGCGCGCCATGTCGTGGATGCTGATCATCATCTCGATCCTGCTCTACGGGGTCTTTCTGCTGATCCAGACCCGCAGCCACAGCCACTTCTTCGTCGACAGCGATCACGAGGATTACGAGGAGCACCACGGCCCGCTGCAGAGCAACGTCTATCACACCATCCTGCTGCTCGCCTACCTGCTGGTAGTGATCCTGCTGGCCAAGACCCTGGCCATCCCCATCAACTACGGGGTGCATGTGATGGAAGCACCCGCGGCACTGGGCGGCTTTATCGTCGCATGTATCGTGCTAGCTCCCGAAGCAGTCGGCGCCATCAAGGCCGCCTTCAACAACCAGCTGCAGCGGGCAATGAACCTCTACTTCGGCTCTGTGCTGGCCACCATCGCCCTCACCGTGCCTGCCGTGCTCTTTATCGGCTCCATGCTGGGTCAGGAGGTACGCCTCGGCCTCTCCCCCGCCGATATGGTGCTGCTGGTCACGACCCTGATGGTCTGTAAAGTGACCTTCAGCAGCGGCCGCACCAATGTGCTCCATGGTGCGACCCATCTGGTGTTGTTCGTGGTTTATCTGTTCCTGATGTTCGAACACGAATAACCGCGTTCAACCAACGTCAGAAACGCAAAGACCGCCCGATTGGGCGGTCTTTTATCATCTGCTCCCGGCTCTCACCGGCGCCTGTGAAGCGGCTTTCCCCTCCTCCCCCACCCTTCTCCCGCCAGGGGAGAAGGGTGATCAAGGCTTACAGGCTGGGCAGCACCCCGGCCGGGATCAGGTCGTTGTAGCTGGCACGGCCCAGCAGGGCGGCTGCCGCTTCGATATCCGGCGCGAAGTACCTGTCCTTGTCGTAGAAACTCACCTCTGCCCGCAGTCGTCCCTTGGCCAGCTCGATCAGCTCGGTACTGCGCAGCGGCGCGCGGAAATCGAGCCCCTGTGCCGCCGCCAGCAGTTCAACAGCCAGAATGCCGCGGGTGTTCTCCGCCATGTCTGCCAGCCGGCGGCCAGCGAAGGTCGCCATGGAAACATGATCCTCCTGATTGGCGGAGGTGGGCAGGCTGTCTACCGAGGCTGGATGGGCCAGGGTCTTGTTCTCGGAGGCGAGCGCCGCCGAGGTGACCTGAGCGATCATAAAGCCCGAATTCACTCCGCCGTTGTTGACCAGAAACGCCGGCAGACCGGACATCCGCGAGTCGATCAGCAGTGCCATTCGCCGCTCGGAGAGCGAGCCGATTTCGGCGATGGCCAGCGCCAGGTTGTCGGCGGCGAAGGCCACCGGCTCGGCGTGGAAGTTGCCGCCGGAGAGGATGTCTTCATCCTCGGCAAACACCAGCGGATTGTCGGAGACCGCGTTGGCCTCGCACACCAACACCTCGGCCGCCTGACGGATCTGGGTCAGGCAGGCCCCCATCACCTGCGGCTGGCAGCGCAATGAGTAGGGATCCTGCACCTTCTCGCAGTTGTGATGGGACATGCCGATCTCGCTGCCATCCACCAGCAGGTGGCGATAGCAGGCGGCCGCGTCGATCTGGCCACGCTGACCGCGCACCTCGTGGATGCGGGCATCGAACGGACGGCGGCTGCCAAGGGCTGCCTCCACGCTCATGGCGCCGATGGTGATGGCACCGGCGTAGAGATCCTCGGCATGGAACAGCCCTTCCAGCGCAAAGGCGGTACTGGCCTGAGTGCCGTTGAGCAGCGCCAGCCCTTCTTTCGGCGCCAGCGCGATGGGCTCGAGCCCGGCAATTTTCAGCGCAGTAGCGGCGTCGATCAGCTCGCCCTTGTGGCGAGCCTTGCCCTCCCCGATCAGCAGGCAGCTCATATGAGCCAGCGGCGCCAGATCGCCGGAGGCGCCGACGGATCCTTTCTTCGGCACCACCGGATAGACTTCGGCGTTGATGAGGGTCATCAAGGCCTCAAGCACCGTCAGCCGGATGCCGGAGAAGCCCCGCGCCAACGAGTTGAGCTTGAGCACCATCATCAGCCGCACGGTAGCGTCATCCATGTACTCGCCAATCCCTGCTGCGTGGGAAAGGACGATGGAGCGCTGCAGCTCGTCCAGCTGCTCCACCGGAATGCGGGTGTTGGCCAACAGGCCAAAGCCGGTGTTGATGCCATACACCACCCGGTTCTGTTCGATCACCTTGGTAACCACAGCTGCGGAGGCGTGGATCCCCGGCAGCGCGGCCGGATCCAGTGAAACATGTACCGGCTCGCGGCTGACGCGGCGCAGGGTGGCAAGATCCAGCTCGCCCGGAGTAATAGTCAATTCAAACATGGTTTTACACCTTTCCTTTGACACCGTTGGCGCCGTCAATCATCGGCAGATCCAGTTTCGCCTCGTGGGCACAGTTGATGGCAATCTCGTAGCCCGCATCCGCATGGCGCATCACCCCGGTGGCCGGGTCGTTGCGCAGCACGCGGCCGACGCGGCGGGCCGAGTCATCGGAGCCGTCGCAGACGATCACCACGCCGGAGTGCTGGGAGAAACCCATACCGACCCCTCCGCCGTGGTGCAGAGAGACCCAAGTCGCGCCGCCAGCGGTGTTGAGAAGGGCGTTGAGCAGCGGCCAGTCGGAGACGGCATCGGAGCCATCCATCATCGACTCGGTCTCGCGGTTCGGGCTCGCCACCGAGCCGGAATCCAGATGGTCACGGCCAATGACGATGGGCGCTTTCAGCTCGCCGTTTCTCACCATCTCGTTGAAGGCCAGACCGAGCCGCACCCGATCCTTGACCCCGACCCAGCAGATCCGCGCCGGCAGCCCCTGAAACGCGATGCGCTCGCGAGCCATGTCGAGCCAGTTGTGCAGGTGAGGATCGTCGGGGATCAGCTCTTTCACCTTCTGATCTGTCTTGTAGATATCTTCCGGATCGCCGGAAAGGGCCACCCAGCGGAATGGGCCTATCCCCTCGCAGAACAGCGGGCGGATATAGGCGGGGACGAAGCCGGGGAAGTCGAAGGCATTTTTCACCCCCTCCTCAAGCGCCATCTGGCGGATGTTGTTGCCGTAATCCAGAGTCGCCGCGCCGCGCTCTTGCATGGTCAGCATCGCCTCCACCTGACGGGCCATGGAGCGACGAGCAGCCAGATTCACCTCCTGCGGGGCACTCTGCTGCAGCTCGCGCCACTTGGCCACGCTCCAGCCCTGCGGCAGGTAGCCGTGCACCGGGTCGTGGGCGGAGGTCTGGTCGGTCACCACATCCGGTGTGATGCCCCGGGCCACCAGCTCGGCGAAGACGTCGGCGGCGTTGCCGAGCAGACCGACGGAGATGGCGGTACCGCCCTGTTTGGCCTCTTCGACCATGGCCAGCGCCTCATCCAGGCTGTGAGCCTTCTTGTCCACATAACGAGTGCGCAGACGAAAATCGATGCGGGTCTCGTCGCACTCCACGGCGATCATCGAGAAGCCAGCCATGGTGGCGGCCAGCGGCTGAGCACCGCCCATGCCGCCTAGACCACCAGTGAGGATCCAGCGGCCCGCAGGCGAGCCGTTGAAGTGCTGATTGGCCACCGCGAAGAAGGTCTCGTAGGTGCCCTGCACGATCCCCTGAGTGCCGATGTAAATCCAGGAACCCGCAGTCATCTGGCCGTACATCATCAAGCCCTTCCTATCGAGCTCGTTGAAGTGCTCCCAGTTGGCCCAGTGCGGCACCAGATTGGAGTTGGCGATCAGCACCCGCGGCGCATCCTTGTGGGTCTGGAACACCCCGACCGGCTTGCCGGATTGCACCAGCAGGGTCTGATCCTCCTCCAGCCGGGTCAGCACCTCGACGATCTTGTCGAAGCAGGCCCAGTTGCGGGCGGCGCGACCGATGCCGCCATAGACCACCAGCGACTGGGGATGCTCGGCCACCTCAGGATCCAGGTTGTTCATCAGCATCCGCAGCGGCGCCTCGGTGAGCCAGCTCTTGGCGGTCAGTTCAGTGCCGCGCGGGGCACGGATCACGCGGTTAGGATCATGACGGGGATCCTGCTGTTGCACAGACATACACACTCCTTGTTGTATCAATAGGGTGCCTTCGGCGATGGGTGGCCAAAGGGTTAACGGGTCAACAGATGAACCAGTCGCGCGGCCACGCGGGCACTGCGGTTATCCTGATCCAGCGTCGGGTTATACTCGGCCAGATCGGCGAGCCTCAGCTTGCCGCTGGCCCGGATATGGGCAATGAGCGGTTCGATCACCGCCAGCTCCACGCCGCGAGCGGCTGGAGCGCTCACTCCCGGCATAACGGCCGCCGGCAGCACGTCGAGATCGATGGTCAGATAGAGGTGATCACAATCGGCGATAAAGGTATCCAGCCCGCTTAGCAAGGTGGGCAGAGCACGCTCGCTCATGGCTTCATCTTTCACATACCAGACCCCCAACTCGTCGGCCCGTGCAAACAGCGCCTGGGTATTGGCGGTCTCGGCCACCCCGAGGCAGGCGTAGCGAAACGGTGTGCCCTGAGCGGCGCACTGCTCGGCGATCTGGAAGAAGGGGGTGCCGGAGCTGGCCTGCTCCTGTTTCATGCGCAGGTCAAAGTGAGCATCGAGGTTGATAATGCCGACCTTGCCACTGCCACCCAGATGACGGTTAAGGCCGCTCCAGCTGCCGAAAGCCACCTCGTGACCGCCCCCCAGCACCAGCGGGAAGTGGCCCAAATCGAGCGCAGCGGCGACCCGCTCGGCCAGATGGCCGTGGGCGGCGTCGAGATTGCCATCGGTACAGCTCACATCCCCACCATCATAGACGGGGCGACTCAGATGCCAGGCGGTGTTGGCCAGCAGCTTGCGCACCGCTTGCGGCGCACCGGCGGCGCCGACACGCCCCTTGTTGCGGCGAACCCCTTCATCGCAGGCAAAACCGAGCAGTACCACACCGGCAGCGTCTTGTGCTCCGGCGGTCCAGGGCTGCACCTTGTCGTGCCAACGCAGGGCCAATTCGCCATCTTCCGGATCCTGCCGCCCTTGCCAGAGCGACATATCGATCGGGTTGAACTTATCCATGTAGGGTCTCCTCGCCGTTGAAGATGCGGCCCGCCAGCTGATCGACGCCAACCATGTAGCTCAGCTCGGCCGGATGGGCACAGTGCCAGATCAGGAAATCAGCCGCCATGCCCACCCTGAGCTGGCCAAGGCGATCCTGCTCGCCGAGCGCTTTGGCGGCGTGACGGGTCACCCCGACCATGGCCTCCAGCGGGGTCAGGCCAAACAGGGTGCAGGCCATGTTCATGGCCATCCGCAGCGAGACGATGGGGGCGGTACCCGGGTTGATATCTGAGGAGACCGCCATCGCCACCCCCGCCTTGCGCAGGGCGGCAACCGGCGGCAGCTTGGTCTCTTTGAGGAAGTAGAAGGCGGTGGGCAGCAGGGTGGCGACCACGCCACGGTGGGCCAGCGCCAGGATCCCTTCCGGATCCAGATGCTCCAGATGATCCACCGAGAGGGCGCCAAAGTTGGCAGCGAGCGTGCTGCCACCGAGATTGGAGAGCTGATCCATATGCCCCTTCACCGGCAGGCCGTATTGATCCGCCGCCAGATAGACCTGCTCGGTCTGGGCCAGCGAAAAGCCGATGTGCTCGCAGAAGACATCTACCGCATCGGCCAGACCCGCCTCGGCGGCGGCCGGGATGATCTCCTGACAGATGGTCTCGACCCAGCTGTCGGGATCGTCGCGATACTCCGGCGGCACCGCATGGGCCGCCAGCAGAGTGGTTTTGACCCGGATCGGCAACGCCTCTCCCAGTCGGCGGGCCACCCGCAGCATCTTGAGTTCGTCATCCAGCGTCAGGCCATAGCCGGACTTGATCTCCACCGTGGTGACCCCTTCGCGGATCAGGGATTTCACCCTCGGCAGCGCCAGCTCGAACAATTGCTCTTCGCTGGCGGCACGGGTCGCACGCACCGTGCTGATGATGCCGCCACCCCGACGGGCGATCTCGGCATAGGGCACCCCTTTCTGGCGCAGTTCAAACTCTTCGGCACGGCTGCCGGCGAAGACCAGATGGGTGTGGCAATCGATAAGGCCGGGGGTAGCCAGCTTGCCCTGCATATCCTGCCAGTGAGCAGGATGGGGCCCCTTAAGCTCGGTCATCGGCACCAGCGCGTGGATCTTGCCATCCTTCACCCCGATGGCGTGGAGCGGCAGCAGGCCGTAGTCGGCCAGCTCATCATTCAGGGTAGCGGGCGTCACGTTGAGCCAGACCCGCTCGCAGTTCAACAGTTCCTTGTTCATAGCGACCTCAAATGTATATACATATTCTTATAGTCGATCTCTATGACGAAAGAAAGAGCGGCGTTCACATCCTGATAACAGCATCAAACTTAGAGTTTAAGCACAAAAAAGCCCACCAGGAGGTGGGCTTTGCAAAAATCGATTTGTATAGACATTCACTCCAGCTGAGTCTTGGAGCTGAGCTTGTAGCGGGAACCGGGGGAGAGCAAACGGGCGTAGGAGACGAGATGCCCCTCCGACCAGGTACGCCGGTGCAACAACAGGCAGGGGGAATCCACGCGGATCTGCAACAATCCCGCCTCACCGGCGCTGGGCAACACGGCTTCCACCACGTGCTCCATCTCGGAGAGGGGGCAGACATCCATCAGATAGCGGTTGGGGGTCTGTTGGGTAAAATCCTGCTCGCCATAGCCCGGCAAACGCCCGGCATCGACGAAGCGCTCCTCCAATTGCAACGGCTCCCCATCGGCCTGATGGACGATCAGGCTGTGAAAGATGGGGGCGCCAACCCGCAGCCCCAGTTGTACCGCCACCTTCTCGTCGGCGGCCAGCCGCTGCAGCCGGATCACGCGGGCGCTGTACTCACCGCCACGCTCGGCGATCTCGTCGGCAATATTGCGAATAGCCAGCAGCGGCGACTCGGTGCGCCGGTCCGCCACGAAGCTGCCGGAACCGGCGGTACGCACCAGCCACCCCTCAGCCACCAGTTCCCGCAGCGCCCGGTTGACCGTCATCCGGCTCACGGTGAACTGCTCGCACAGGGCCGCTTCGGTCGGGATCCTGTCCCCCGCCTGATAGTGACGTTCGCGGATCCCGTCCAGAATATGCTGTTTGATCTGCAGATAGAGGGCTGGCGCCACCATGAAGCACCCTAGCGCCGACGGTGGGGCGGACGCATGTCCGGCCAGGCGCGGTAGACATCGGGGATCTGATCCGGGCCGCTGATGCAAAGATCGAGATCGTGCAGCAGACCGTCTTTAATCCCGTAGATCCAGCC
The DNA here is from genome assembly GCF_019047125.1 of Aeromonas sp. FDAARGOS 1411. NCBI lineage: Bacteria > Pseudomonadati > Pseudomonadota > Gammaproteobacteria > Aeromonadales > Aeromonadaceae > Aeromonas > Aeromonas sp. FDAARGOS 1411. The sequence goes on from NZ_CP077214.1 coordinate 3,256,521, forward strand.
ATGCACCGCCAGCTCCTGCCCCTTGCGCCAGGCGTTCTGGATGATGGTGGTGTGGCAGACGTTGGCGACCTGCTCGGCCACGTTCAGCTCGCACAGGTAGTCGAAGCGCTCATGTTCATCCTCGATGGCCTCGAGCTCTTCACCATATTTGAAGTAGACATCCTTGATGTTGCGCAGCCAGTTGTCGATGAGACCCAGCTCCTGATTCTGCATCGCGGCCTTGACGCCGCCGCAGCCATAGTGACCGCAGACGATGATGTGCTTCACCTTGAGCACTTCTACCGCGTATTGCAGCACGGAGAGGCAGTTGAAATCGGTATGTACCACCAGATTGGCGACGTTGCGGTGGACGAAGACGTCCCCCGGCAGCAACCCCATCAGTTGGTTGGCGGGGACCCGGCTGTCGGAACAACCGATCCAGAGGTATTCGGGGGCCTGCTGGGCAGAAAGAGTGGCAAAGAAATTGGGATCTTCGGCTTTGATCCGTTCGGCCCACTCACGGTTGTTGGTAAACAGGTCGTTCAACAGTTTCACTTCTGCTCTCCCTAATGTGGCAGTGGCGGCAACATAACACACTCAAGGGTAACCAAAGCAAGGCCGACCAGATCCTTGCGAAACAAAAACAGGGCCATCAGGCCCTGTTTTTATGAGAGGAAGCATCAGGCTTCCATGGCATCTTTCAGCTTCTTGAGTGCGTTTTTCTCAAGCTGACGCACACGCTCGGCAGAGACGCCGTAGGTATCGGCCAGCTCCTGCAGAGTGGTCTTGCTGTCATCATCGAGCCAGCGGGCGCGGATGATGTGCTGGCTGCGCTCATCCAGGGTGGCGAGGGCCGAGCTCAGACGACGGGTCGCGTGATCGTCCCAGTTGTCGTTCTCGATGGTGGCGGCCAGATCGGAGGATTTGTCCTCCAGATAGTGAACCGGAGCGAAACCGCCCTCTTCCTCATCGTCACCCACCAGATCGAACGCCTGATCGTAGTTGGCCATCCGCGCTTCCATTTCGGTCACGTCAGCGGCAGAAACGCCGAGATCGGCCGCCACGGCCTGAACCTCTTCGTGGTTCAGCCAGCCCAGACGTTTTTTGGATTTGCGCAGGTTGAAGAAGAGCTTACGCTGGGCCTTGGTGGTGGCCACCTTGACCATGCGCCAGTTGCGCAGGACATATTCGTGGATTTCGGCCTTGATCCAGTGCACGGCAAAGGAGACCAGACGCACGCCGACCGTCGGGTCGAAGCGCTTGACCGCCTTCATCAGGCCGATGTTGCCTTCCTGAACCAGATCGGCCTGAGGCAGACCGTAACCGGCATAACTCTTGGCGACATGAACGACAAAGCGCAGATGCGACATAACCAGCTGACGAGCAGCCTCGAGATCGCCATCCTGCTGCAAACGCTCAGCCAGTTCACGCTCTTCCTCTGCGCTCAGCACAGGAATAGAGTTTACTGCCTGGATATAGCCTTCCAGACTACCTTGCGGAATCAGAGCCATAGTGCGCTGCAATGAAGTTCCCATCTGTTACCTCTTACTTTTCAATCGAATCAGTCTAACACCCTGAGAGGGTCTGTCTACTGACCGGATGCCATTCTGCGGCGTGTATCAAAGAACATGCCCAGTTTTAGACCGGCTTATCTTAAGCCTGCAGGATGAATCATGAATGAACAGTCAAAAAAAGGGGGTCACAATGAAGGACCCCCGAAAAGTAGCATGCTAAGTCCATTGTTGCGGAGCTCGCAACCTTCACATGCTTGCCAAGTCTGACGAGCAAGGCAGAGGGGCCACACCCGTATAAATGCTTCAGCTTTAATAGACTGCTTATAAATCAGAAGGTTCACTGGATCTAGCGAAGATCCGGAAGATCATTGTTATTCAGAATACTCTGACTATGGGGGCCAAGCCAGAAACGGCCACTCTTTTACTTGATCCGCTTCGCAAAATCCAGCAATTCACAATGTTGATAAATTAATCAGGAAGGCTCGATGTCGCGAATGTGGCGGTGAACCGAGAACCAGGAGGCTATCAGCCCCAGCAGAGCGCCCAGCAGGATCAGGTTCACCCCGTCCACCAGACCCATGCCAACCAGCTGGAAGTTACTGTTATACAAGCCCGCCAGCTCTTTCACCACCCCCTCGCTCCAGATCACCATCACCTCGGTCAGCCACCAAGCCAGCATGCCACCAATGACTCCGAACCAGATACCGGTATAGAGGAAAGGACGGTGAATAAAGGCATCGGTCGCCCCCACCAGTTTCAGCACCTCGATCTCGGAGCGCTGGTTGAGGATGTTGAGGCGCAGGGTATTGCCGACAATCAGCAACACGGCGGAGAGCAACAGCACAGCGATACCGGTAATGGTGTGGCGCAACAGGTTCATGATCCCCTGCAACCGAGTCAGCCACTGCAGATCCAGCTTGCCCTGTTCCACGCCATCTTCGTTGTTGAGCTTGCCGAGCAGCTCGGCGGCCCCTTCCGGATTCTGCCAGCGCGGATCCGGAATGACGCTCAGCACCGGCGGCAGCGGGTTGCTGTCGAGGTAGTCGAGGGCATCGCCGAAGCCGGAGATCTCGCGAAACTCCCGCAGTGCATCGTCGCGGCTCATATAGGTGACCGAATCCACCTCGGGGTAGAGCAGGATCCTGTGTTGCAGGTCGAGAATGCTCTGCTCCGGCAGATCCTTGCGCAGATAGAGGGAGATCTGGGAGCTGGTCTGCCAGCTCCCCTCCACCACCTCGGCATTTTTCAGCAGCACATGGAAGCAGGAGGGCAGCGCCAGACTGACGCCAAGCACCGCCAGCGTCATCAGGGAAGCGAGCGGGTTGCGCCACAGCTCACCCAGACTGGCAAACGCCTGACGCACGTGGTCAACCCCGTACATCATCAAACGGCGCAGCGGCGGCTGCTTGTGACGAACAATAGCCATCAGAGCTCCTCCCCTGCCGAATACATCCGCCCCGCCTTGAGGGTCAGGGTGCGATAGCGCATGCGGGCGATGAGCCCCAGATCGTGAGTGGCGATCAGTACGGAGACGCCGAAGCGGTTGAACTCCTCGAACAGCCGCATGATATCCATGGAGAGCTGGGGATCCAGGTTACCGGTCGGTTCGTCAGCGAGCAGCAACGGCGGCTTGTTGACGATGGCGCGGGCGATGCCGACCCGCTGCTGTTCACCACCGGAGAGCATGCGCGGCTGGTAGCGCTCCTTGCCGAGCAGCCCCACCTTGTCGAGCGCCGCAGCAACCCGCTTGTTGATGTCCGCATGGCTATAGCCATCGATCACCAGCGGCAACGCCACGTTGTCGAACACGGTGCGGTCCATCAGCAACCGGTGATCCTGAAAGATCATCCCGATCTGGCGGCGCACATAGGGGATCTGGCTGCGCTGGATATGGCTGACGTCGTCGCCATGAAAGAAAACGCGACCATCGGTCGGTCGCTCCATCACGCTGATCAGTTTGAGGAGGGTACTCTTGCCCGCCCCCGAGTGTCCGGTCAGGAAGGCCATCTCCCCCTTGCGCAGGTGAAAGCTGACCTTCTGCAGCGCCTGATGGCCACCGCTGTATACCTTGCTGACCTTGTCAAAACGAATCATAACGGTTCCCTGACATTGACAAACCCCGACCGAAGTCGGGGCATGGGATGTTTACTCATCGCGACTAAACAGGGCCTCGATAAAGTCGTTGGCGACAAAGGGACGCAGATCGTCGATCCCCTCGCCCACCCCGATATAGCGGATCGGGATCTGGAACTTGTCGGCCACCGCGAAGATGACGCCGCCCTTGGCCGTGCCATCCAGCTTGGTAAGGGTGATACCGGTCAGGCCCACTGCCTCGCTGAACAGCTTGGCCTGGCTCAGGGCGTTCTGGCCGGTGCCGGCATCCAGAGTCAGCATGATCTCGTGGGGCGCCTCTTCGTCCAGCTTCTTCATCACCCGCACCACCTTCTTGAGCTCCTCCATCAGGTTGCTCTTGTTCTGCAGGCGGCCGGCGGTATCGGCGATCAGCACATCAGCCCCGCGGGAGCGGGCAGCCTCGATGGCGTCATAAATAACGGAAGCGGAGTCGGCGCCGGTGTGCTGGGCAATCACCGGAATATTGTTGCGCTGACCCCATACCTGCAGCTGCTCGACCGCAGCGGCACGGAAGGTATCGCCAGCGGCCAACATCACACTCTTGCCCTCGGCCTGGAACTGCTTGGCCAGCTTGCCGATGGTGGTGGTCTTGCCGACGCCGTTCACGCCGACCATCAGGATCACGTAAGGCTTCTTGCTGGTGTCGATCACCAGCGGCTGCTCTACCTTGGCCAGCATCTCGCCCATGTCCTGCTTGAGCAGGCCATAGAGCGCCTCGGCATCCTTGAGCTGCTTGCGATCCGCGTGCTGCACCAGCCCCTCGATGATACGAGTAGTGGTATCCACACCGAGATCGGCGGTCAGCAGCTGGGTTTCCAGCTCTTCAAACAGCTCATCGTCGATCTTCTTGCCACGGAACAGGCCGAAGAAACCGGAGCCGATATTCTCCTTGGTGCGTACCAGACTGCGCTTGAGGCGAGCAAAGAAGCCCTCCCGCTGCGGTTTGTCCTGGGTGTCGTCGTCCACCTTGGCGGCCAGCGGCAGAGCGGCCAGGGCGGCGGCCTCAGCCTCCATCGCGGCGACCAGGCGCATATCTTCCGCTCGCTGGGCTTCTTTGGCGATACGGGCTTCTTCCGCAGCCTGAGCTTCAGCGGCAATGCGAGCCTCCTCCGCAGCGCGAGCTTCGGCAGCAATGCGAGCTTCTTCCGCAGCACGGGCTTCGGCAGCAATACGAGCCTCTTCCGCAGCGCGAGCCTCGGCGGCAATGCGAGATTCTTCCGCGGCGCGAGCCTCGGCAGCAATACGAGCTTCTTCCGCAGCACGGGCTTCGGCAGCAATACGAGCCTCTTCCGCGGCGCGAGCCTCGGCAGCGATACGGGCCTCTTCCGCAGCACGGGCTTCGGCAGCGATTCGGGCCTCTTCCACTGCGCGGGCTTCGGCAGCGATACGTGCCTCTTCTGCAGCCCGAGCCTCAGCGGCAATACGAGCCGTTTCAGCAGCTTGTGCTTCTGCGGCAGTGCGAGCGGCTTCAGCGGCACGCTCCTCTTCGGCGATCAGCGCTTCGTTGACGATCACCGGCTCCAGATCGGAGGCGCACTCCTCCACCACCAGCGGGCCGTGATCGTCCAGCTCGGTCGGCAGGCAGCAATCATCTTGCAAAACGGGATTCTGTGCGCTGGCAGGCACTTCGGGGGCAACAGCCGGCGTACTATCGGAAACAGTTATATCGGAAACGGGAGCGGGGGTAGCAGTGACCTCGGGCTCAACGGTAACGGGGGTGGCTTGGGGTGTCTGTGGTTGGACAGCCTCAGCCTCTTCTTTCTTGCGGCCGAAACCCAGCCAGGAAAACAAACCTTTTGCCATCTAAAAATACTCACATCAAAGGCTGACTGCTAAGATAGCCGTCCCTTGGCGGGTCGGCATAAAAATGAACCGCCTTATACTACCACTTTATTTTCTGACGATGAAACGCGATGCCCAGAGTGAAATCCAGCCGTAGCAACCCGAGCAAGAGTCCCGCCCCGCAAGGAAAATCGGGCTTTGTAAGAATCATCAGCGGCCAGTGGCGAGGCCGCAAATTGCCGGTCAAGGATGTGGAGGGGCTCAGACCCACCACTGATCGCGTCAAGGAGACCATCTTCAACTGGCTGGCCCCCCACATTCGCGGCACCCGCTGCCTGGATCTGTTTGCCGGTAGCGGCGGCCTCGGACTGGAGGCGCTGTCGCGCTATGCCGAGCAGGTGACCCTGATCGAAATGGACAAGGGGGCCGCCGACCAGATCAAGAAGAACCTGACCGCCCTCGGCAGCAGTCAGGGTCAGGTGATCCAGTCAGATGCAGTGAGCTGGCTACAAGGCCCGGCCACGCCGTTTGATCTGGTATTCCTCGATCCGCCGTTTCGCCGCGAGCTGCTGCCGCAAGTGTGCGAACTGCTGGAGCAGCGCGGCTGGCTGGCACCGGACGCCCTCATCTATCTGGAGCGGGAAAAAGAGATGGCCGATCTGGCGCTGCCCGCCAGTTGGCAACTACTCAAGGACAAGCAGGCAGGTCAGGTCTGTTATCAACTCTATCTACGGGAGGTAAACAATGAAGCGGGTCTTTAATCTGTTGGCGATGGGGCTGATATTGTTCTTCTGGTTTGGCGTGCTGGTGAGCCTGATTGCCCCGCTGCCCGGCAAACTCAACGGCTTTCTGCCGGTCTGCGGCGTGATCGTCGCCCTGCTGCACTGGCTGCAGGCCAGCATGATCAAGGCAGCTTGCAAACGCTACTTCGCTGTCACCAAAGCCGAATTTGTCACTGTGCTGATATTTGGCGTGTTTGGTATGGTCGACATTCGTCAGCGCCTGCAAGAGATCGTCAACGCCGCCCAGCGCGGCAATCTCTCGGACAAACCATAAAAGAAAAGGGGACGGCGGTAGCCGTCCCCTAGAGTCGTGTCGTCCTGTCCGTAGAACTGCAATGCTCCCTGCAATCCCTGACGTTATCCTAATCCTTTGGAATATCCCCTTTCCAATCCGTTGGCGTGTCCTGCGGCGTTCCTGGCCTGGCAATTCATCCTGAACTGCTTCACTGTCTCCATCCTGGAGGTGTCCATTACCACGTCCTGTGGGGTTCCTTGCGTCTTCCTGACAGATAACCATCCGGGTTATCTCACTTCATCCTGAAGTATTCCTCTCGCATCCGGCGAGGTCCTGTTCATCCTGAAGAACGAGGTTCCGTTCGTTCTGCTCCCATCCCGAGAGTGTCCTGCCGCATCCCGCGGTGTTCCTTTATTCATCCGTGACGATAACCATCCTGATTATCGAACTCATCCTGAGGTATCCCTTGTCCACATCCTGCGGACTATTCCATCTTTATGCGCTGCCCTGCATCCTGCCGGACCAGCTTCGTCCTTGTGAGACCCATACTAAGGAAATGCGCACCCCGAACAAGGGCCATCCGATGATAAAGATCCGATACAGCTCCCATCTCAAAAAATGAACTTAAAAACTAACCCTTTAATATCAGTTAGTTATTTAGTTTCACAGGAAAGCTCGATCATTCTGGCATGGCTTCGCGTACGGCTCAAAGCGCCAGCCTCTTACAGTCGCTATGGCAGATCTCTTACACGGGTTTCGCCCCCGAAAACGGGGCAGGAAAACGGTTCAATCCTGACGTTAAGACTTAAAAATTAGTTGAATAAATATGCTTAAAAAAAACGCAAAAAAAAGAGCCGAGACCAGGCTCGACTCTTCAACATTCCATTTTTTTAATCAGCTCAAGCGGTTGGCCGGATTGAGATAGGCCTTGCGCAACGATTCCGGTGCCAGCACCTCCAGTTCACCGCCGATGTTGTTCAACCAGCTGCGAAACTCCGGGGTGTCCTGCACTTCGGTCTCCACCACCACGCTGCGCTTGTCATAGCGGGTCATGCGCGGATTGTTGCCGGGGATCTGGTTATCCACCAGGGACTGGCTGTTGGCATCGATCCGGCCGACGAAGCGGATCGGGCCGCTCACATCCTGATAGCCCTGATCGCGGATCAGCTTCTGGATATTGAAATCCTTCGGCTGGGTGGCGCTGAAGTTGGTCAGCTCCACGTTCTTGATATGGTCAAACGGGATGCCGTAGACCTTGGGATCCAGCTCGGACAGAGTGCAGAGCAGGATCGGACCATCCGGCTGATTGAGAATGCCAAGCGGGTTGATACGGTCGTAGCAGAGCCACACGGTACGCTCTTTGATCACGCGCTGGATCTCGGCACTGAACTTGCGACCACGCCAGAGCGCATCGCGGATCAGGGTGCTGCGGCGGATCTCCGGGTTGCCGGCAAACGGGCGCGGTGACTGGTGGACACTCTCCAGCCAGCGTTCGGCCAGTTCACTCTGACTGTCGCGGATCACCTGGCTCGCCTTGTCGACCAGCGGGTTCAATTCGGTCAGTACACTCGCCGGCAACAGTTGACTCGCCTGATCACTCCAGGTTTTCAGGGCCACCGCCAGCGAGAGCGGCATGATATTGGCAAAGTCGTTGAGGCCGTGGCGCTCGAAGCACCAGCCATGGGGTTTGCTGCGCTCGTCCGAGGTGAGGTCGAACAGTCCCATGCCGGACATCTCCTCCAGGTCCCGTTGCACGGTACGCAGACTGACGTGGATACCTTCCTCTTCCAGTTTTACCTGGAGTTGGCTGGCGGTCAGCTTGTAAGGGCGGTGCGGGATGCAACGCGCCAAGGTCAGTTGTCGTAACAGCTTCTTGCTCATGGTGCTTGCCTTCACTGGTTTAGCGTTGACTGTATGCTAGTCGTGACTTGCGACAGTCTATGTCGCAAGTTTTGCTGCGACAACTGTCGCCATTTTCATACAAAACACACTAAACAATTGATTTATAAAGACAATACACTCAAGAAAGGAGCCGCTAGAGGCTAAAATTAGCCAAAAATCCCTCAAATGAAAGTTCTATGTTGCGATTTATTGTTAGCATAAAACTCCGATTAATTAATTCATCTCAGAATATGATTTCAGGGGAGAGCATGACTCTCCCCTTTTGCTCACATCAGCCACGACCAGGCTGACTTGGTGATGGCCGCACCGACCATGTAGCCAAACACCGCCAGTGCCGCCACACCGGCCACCAGCTTCTGACCGCGGGCCGGGCGCTTGAGCGCCATGACACCCAGACCGATATAGAGCACCAGTGCAATCAGCTTGGCCATCAGCCAGGGTTGTTGACCCGGGCTCAACTGCAAGGCCACCGCCAGCAACACACCAAACAGCAGCAGGAAGGTGTCGTTGATATGAGGCAGGATCTTCAGCCACTTCTGCTGCAACCGATCGCTGCCGGCCAGCGCCAGACTCCAGCGATAGATAAAGAGCAGCAGACTGACCAGCGCCAGCGTCATATGCAGGTGTTTGAACATGGGATAATAGGCAATCATTTTGCTTCCTTGTCGTCGTCGGGTAACCCGCTATTCCAGTTGTGGGCATGGATACGCTCCTGCCCCTCCTCGTCGTCTTGCAACAGATCGGAGAGGATCTCCCGGTATTGCAGGCTCTTGTTGATATAAGTGTGTTCGTCGTCGAGATAGTTGACCTGCTCACGCAACAGCCAGTTATCGTGCTGCTTGAAGGTCTGCCCCGCCCGCCAGGCCTGGTTGGCCCGAAAACCGAGCTGGGTCAGGGCTTCCACCCCCAGATCGACCGCCGAGCCCAGAGTTTCCCGGTGCACGCTCTCGACCCCGTGGCGCAGGATCTCGTGGGCATGGGGTCGATCCAGCGCTCGCGCCAGGATCTTCAGGTGCGGGAAGTGCTTCTGCACCATCTCGATCACCGCCAGCGAGGTAGCCGGATCGTTGATGGAGAGCACCAGCAGCTTCGCCTTGTGCGCCCCGGCGGCATGGAGCAGGTCGATCCGGCTGGCATCGCCATAGAAGACCTGATAGCCATACTTGCGCAGGGTCTCTATCTGGCTGGCATCCTGCTCGAGGATGGTGGTACCGATGCCGTGACCGTGCAGCAGACGCCCCACGATCTGACCGAAGCGGCCGAAGCCCGCGATGATCACCGGATGCTCCACCAGCTCAGGTTGCTCATGCTGCGGTGCGTCGCTCTGGTTACGGTAATCGAACCAGGGCTGGATCACCCGATCGTTGAGGATCAGCAGCAGCGGGGTCAGCGCCATGGAGAGCGCCACCACCAGCGTCAGCAGCGAGATGGTCTCACCGGGCAGCACCCGATTTTGCGCGGCAAACGAAAAGAGCACGAAGGCAAACTCACCGCCCTGTGCGAGCGCCAGCGCGAAGGTCCAGCGCTGACTCGGCGAGATGCGGATGATGAAGCCGAGCGCCATCAGCACCAGCCATTTGAGCACCATCAGGCCAACGACGAGAGTGGGTATCAGGAAGGGGTGCTCGGCAAACAGCCCGAAGTCGATCCCCGCCCCCACCGACATAAAGAAGAGGCCGAGCAGCAGCCCCTTGAACGGCTCTATGTCTGCCTCCAGCTCATGGCGATATTCGCTGTCGGCCAGCACCACACCGGCGAGGAAGGAGCCGAGAGCGGGCGAGAGCCCCACCGATTCCATCAGCACAGCGATAGCGATCACCAGCAGCAGAGCGGCGGCGACGAAGATCTCCCGCATGTGGGACTGGGCGATGGCACGAAACACCGGCCGCATCAGATAGTGGCCACCCAGCACGATGCCTGAGATGGCCGCGACCACCAGCAGACCATGTTGCCACCCCGCCAGCTCGGAACCGCCATTGCTGGCGACCGGCGCCATGGCCAGCAGCGGCAGCAGCGCCAGGATCGGAATGACCGCAATATCCTGAAACAGCAGCACAGCAAAAGCGGAGCGACCACTCTCGCTCTGCATCAGCTTGCGCTCCTGCAGGCTCTGCAGAACGATGGCGGTGGAGGAGAGCGCCAGAATGAGGCCGATGGCCAGCCCCTGTTGCAACGGCAGACCGATCAGATGCGCCACGCCGGTCAGTGCCGCCGTGGTGAGCAGCACCTGCAGGCCGCCGGTGCCGAGGATCGGCCCCTTCAACTGCCACAAGAGGGCAGGACGCAATTCAAGACCGACCAGAAACAGCATCAGCACCACGCCAAACTCGGCGAAGTGCATCACATCCTTCTGTTCCCCCACCAGCCCCAGCAGAAAGGGGCCTATGATGATCCCCGCCAGCAGGTAGCCGAGCACCGAACCCAACCCCCAGCGTTTGGCCAGCGGCACCGCGATGACGGCGGCAGAGAGATAGATAAAGGCATCAAACAGGATCCCGTGGCCCATCAGTCAGCCCTCCGTGTGAACATCAGATCCGACTCATAAGCTCGACCAACAAGCTGTCCGTGTTTCATCAGAGCACCTCCAGCAAGTCGCGCAGATAAGGGCGCCCGGCCAGTTGCTCTGGAGTCAGCTGATCGTCACGCAGGGCGCAAAGCAGCTGGCGGTAGTCCTGCCCGCAACGGCGCAGAGCGGCGGGATCCTTGATCTTGTGAAAGGAGTGCAGCACGAAAGGGGGCAGCCAGTTCATGCCGCACAAGGTGGCCGCCTGCTGAAATGGCAGCAGAAAATCGAGCAGCGGTCGGCTGTTGTACCCCTCGCTGCAGTAGGACTCCGGCGCCCCGCCAGTGGTGATGGCGCTCAGCCACTGCTTGCCCTTGAGGGCGTGGGCTTCGGGGCCGTAGGCATAGCCATACTCCAGCACCAGATCCATCCACTCTTTCATGATGGCCGGGCAGGAGTACCAGTAAAACGGGTGCTGAAAGACGATGATGTCGTGCTCACAGAGCAGCGCCTGCTCCCGCTTCACATCGATAAACATGTCGGGATAGTGCTGATAGAGGTCGTGAACCGTGACCCCCTCCAGCCCCTCAATCGCCTGCAACAGCTGCTTGTTGGCCCGCGAGCTCTGCAGCGCGGGATGGGAAAAAATAACCAGAATGCGTTTCATGACCACATCACCCGAACAAAGCCTTGCTGTGCAAGGCGCGGTAAACAGAAAAGGGGAGTCTGGGGAGCTGCATCGTAAAGGTGCACAGGAGAGCGACCTTATCAGGAAGCGCCATAGCCTGCCAACTCGGGGATCAGCTCCCGCAGCGCCGGATTGAGGGTCTGGTGGGCGGGATAGCAGAGCCCGATCCGGCGAAACATCCGCGGTCCGCTCACCGGCAGGGTACAGAGCCCCGCCTCATCCTCGACCAGCCCGTCCGGCAGAAAACTGATGCCGACCCCCGCCAGCACCAGCGCCATCACCAGCCCCTTGCTCTCGGCCTTGGCCACCAGATTGAGGGTAAGGCGGTCACAGGCCAGCAGGCCGATAGTCTGCTGATGGGCTTCGCAGGGCGGGCACTCAATAAAATCATAATGTTGCAGCTCGGCGAGCTCGATCCTTTCGCGACTGGCAAGGGGATGGTCGACCGGCACGCAGAGCACGTAATCCTCCTCCCACAGCGGCAGGAAGATCTCGTCCTCCCGGCGCAAGGCATCCAGCGTCAAGCGGCAGTCGGCGGGTGTGGTGTAGTCGGAGAGGGTGAGATCCAGTTGCGGCAACACGCGTTGTACTTGCTGCAACAGCCCGGCCACCCGACGGCGACTCAAGTCCGGCATGATGGCGATATTGAGCCTCGCACGCGTCGCTTTCTGGCGAAACAGCTCCGGCAGACGGCGCGCCTCCTCCACCAGCTTGACCGCGTGAGGATAGAGATAGTGGGCCGGAGCTTTCGCCACCACCCCCTTCTTGCCCCGGACAAACAGGCTGTCATCGAGCGCCTCTTCCAGCTGGCGCAGTCCCGCCGAGAGGGAGGGCTGGCTGACGTGGCAGCGCTCGGCCGCCGCCGTGATGTTCTTCTCTTCATAGATGGCGATGAAGAAACGCAGCAATCTCAAGTCCAGCATAAACCAACCATAGTTTTTTCAGATGATAACCAGCGGAAAACAATATTTATCACTTATAGATGCAGTGACTATAGTGATTGGGTTCCGTGCTGGCCAGCCACCTGTTTGCTCAAACCGACTCTTGAATCAGAAGGAAAGACCCATGTCCAAATCTCTCGTCGTGATCACCGGCGCCTCCGCCGGGATCGGTGCCGCCATCGCCCGTGCCTTCTCTGCCGCCGGTCATCCGCTGCTACTGCTGGCCCGCCGGGTCGAGCCGATGCAGGCGCTAAACCTGCCCGATACCCTCTGCATCGGGGTCGATGTCACCGACACCGCCGCCATGAAAGCCGCCGTCCAGCAGGCAGAAGCCAAATTTGGCCCGGTGGGCTGCATGGTCAACAACGCCGGTGTCATGCTGCTGGGTCAGGCCGATGTGCAGGATCCCGCCGAGTGGCAGCAGATGCTCAACATCAACGTGATGGGAGTGCTGAACGGCGTCCACGCAGTGCTGGCAGGCATGAAGGAGCGCCGCAGCGGCACCATCATCAACATCAGCTCCATCGCCGGTCGCAAGACCTTCCCGAACCATGCTGCCTACTGCGCCACCAAGTTCGCAGTGCACGCCCTGACCGAGAACATCCGGGAAGAGGTGGCCGATGTCGGCGTGCGTATGGTGACCATTGCCCCGGGTGCGGTCGAGACCGAGCTGCTCAGCCACACCACTGACGAGAGCATCAAGGCCGGTTACCACGACTGGAAAGATCAGATGGGTGGCGTCATTGCGCCGGAAGTGATCGCCGATGCCGTGCTCTACGCCTGGAACCAGCCTGCCAACGTCTGCGTGCGCGAGATAGTGATGGCGGCGACCCGTCAGCAACCTTAATCTGCGCTGACGGGCACGATGGGGAGGGCTTGACCCTCCCCTGGGGCACAGGGTTACCATGTGCCCCTTGTTATTTTCGAGTCATTCCATGGTTCTCACCCGTCGCCAACTCGCTCACGCCCGTCGCTGGCTCCCCTTGTGGAGTCTGGTGCTGGTGTTGATGTCGTTTGGCAGCCGGGCCGCAACCGACCTCTGTACCCTGACTACCCACTGCAGCCAGAGCGAGCGCACCCTGGAAAAAGCGATGCCCTGCGGCAGCTTTACCACCGCCCTCTCGATGACGCTGGTAGGCAGCGACAGCCTGACGGTCGCCGTGCTGGAACCGGATACCCCCGACTTCGCCTCCCCCTCTCTCTTTATGCCGGACGCCCCGTGCGAGCGGCTCGAACGTCCCCCACGCATCCAGAGCTGAAACGCATCCCGTATCGGGCATCTTTTCTTTCAATCTGAGGTGAGTGATGTACAAACCCCTGTTACTGGCCATGCTGGCCGGTACCGTCAGCTTTTCGGCCCTCGCGGCCGAGAAGATGACCGTCTACAAATCCAAATATTGTGGCTGCTGCCAAAGCTGGAACGAGCACATGGAGCAGAATGGCTTCGAACTGGAGGTCATCGAAACCGAACAGCTCGGCACAGTGAAGCAGCAATACGGTATCGCGCCGGAACTGGCTTCCTGCCATACCGGTATCGTAAATGGCTATGTGATCGAGGGGCATGTACCGGCCGCCGATGTGCAGAAGCTGCTCAGGGAAAAACCGGCGATCCGTGGCCTGACCATTCCGGGCATGCCCCAGAGTGCACCGGGCATGGATATTCCAGGCCATCCCTATGAGGTACTGAGTATCAGCAACGAGGGCGCGACCAACCGCTGGTCGAGCTACCCCGGCTGACGAAAACTGGCCATGAGAGGGCACTCCCATATCATGTGAGGCACACCTGAGCGGACTCTTGCCGCTCATGGCCAGAAAGAGGGCCGCTATCGCGAGATAGCGGCTTTTTTTGATTACATTTCCTGCAATAACAAGGGATTGCTTGCAACCACCGGCAACAAGGGGCAGATTTAACGCCAATTCATGGAGCCGATGCTCAGGTCTACCAACCCTTTCCAGCGCCAAGGATGCGACATGTTTACCTTTTCCCGAGGAGTTCTGCTGCTAGCCTTTCTGACAGTTCTCCCCCCTACTTATGCCAATGAAGAGCCCGCCATGCTGACAAGCGAACATCCAATCCAGCCGCCCGTGGCCGCCAAACATCCCCGCACTCTGAAAAAACACGGGGATACCCGCATCGACAACTACTACTGGCTGCGTGACGACGAGCGGCAGAAGCCCGAGGTATTGGACTATCTCAAGGCCGAGAACGCCTATACCGAGGCCATGCTCAAGCCGACCCAACCCCTGCGCGAACAGCTTTACAAAGAGATGGTCGCCCGCATCCCCCAGCAGGATGAGTCGGTACCCTATGTGAAGAACGGCTACCGCTACCAGACCCGCTATGAGCCGGGCAAGGAGTACGGGATCTATTCGCGCACCAAGCTCGGTGAAGAGCAGTCGAGTCTGCTGCTCGACAGCAACCTGCGGGCTGAAGGGCACGAGTTCTATGCCCTCGGCGCCCTTGAAGTGAGCCGCAACAACCGCTGGCTGGCGGTGGCGGAAGATTTCCTCTCCCGCCGTCAGTACCAGATCCAGTTCCTCGATCTGGAGAGCGGCCAGTGGGCCACCGACAAACTGGAAAATACCTCCGGCAATCTGGTGTGGGCCAACGACAACAAGACCATCTTCTATGTGCGCAAGCACCCGCAGACCCTGCTGCCCTATCAGGTCTATCGCCATACGCTCGGGACGGATCCGGCCACGGACAAGCTGGTCTACGAGGAGAAGGATGACTCCTTCTACATCAGCCTCTACGCCACCACCTCGGAAGATTTCATCGTCATCGCCCTCTCCAGCACCACCACCGGCGAAGCGCGGCTGATCGATGCCAACCAGCCGGAGCACGCCCCCCGCCTGTTCCTGCCCCGTCAGGTGGATCACGAATACAGCCTGGATCACTACCGCGGCCGCTTCTATGTGCGTTCCAACAAGGATGGCAAGAACTTCGGCCTCTACGAGACCAAGGAGAGCCCGGTCGATCGCTGGAAGGCGGTGATTGCCCCCAATCCGGAGGTACTGCTGGAGAGCTACGCCCTGTTCAAGGATTGGCTGGTACTGGAAGAGCGCAACAAGGGGCTGACCCGACTGCGCCAGATCAACTGGCAGAGCGGTGACGAGAAGGAGATCGCCTTCGATGATCCCGCCTATGTCACCTGGCTCGCCTACAACCCGGAGCCGGATACCAGCGCCCTGCGCTATGGCTACTCCTCCATGACTACCCCCGCCTCCACCTATGAGCTGGATATGGCGAGCGGCAAGCGCACCCTGCTCAAGCAGCAGCCGGTGGCAGGCTTCAAGGCCGACCAGTACGCCAGCGAGCGGCTCTGGGTGACCGCCCGCGACGGCGTATCGGTGCCGGTGTCGCTGGTCTATCGCAAGGACAAGTTCAAGAAAGAGCAGGCTGATGCGCCCAAGAATCCGCTGCTGGTCTATGGCTATGGATCCTACGGCGCCAGCATGGATCCCGACTTCAGCAGCTCGCGCCTGAGCCTGCTGGATCGCGGCTTCGTCTACGCCATCGCCCATATCCGGGGTGGTGAAGAGCTGGGCCGTCACTGGTACGAAGATGGCAAACTGCTTAAAAAGCAGAACACCTTCAATGACTTTATCGATGTCACCAAGGCGCTAGTGGAGCAAGGCTACGGTGCCAAGGATCAGGTCTACGCCATGGGCGGCAGCGCCGGTGGTCTGCTGATGGGGGCCGTCATCAATCAGGCGCCCGAACTCTATCGCGGCGTGGTGGCGCAGGTGCCGTTTGTCGATGTGGTCACCACCATGCTGGACGAGTCGATCCCCCTCACCACCGGGGAGTATGACGAGTGGGGCAACCCGAACCAGAAGCGCTACTACGACTACATGAAGAGCTACAGCCCCTACGATCAGGTCAAGGCACAAGCCTACCCCAACCTGCTGGTCACCACCGGGCTGCACGACTCGCAAGTGCAGTATTGGGAGCCAGCCAAGTGGGTCGCCAAGCTGCGCGAGCTGAAGACGGATGACAACAAGTTGTTACTGAACACCGACATGGACGCCGGCCACGGTGGCAAGTCGGGCCGCTTCAAAGCCTACGAAGATATCGCGCTGGAGTACGCCTTTATCCTGGATCTGGCCACCCCGGCCAACTGATCCAGTATGACCCCGGCCCTTGTCACACAAGGGCCGCATAAGAATCCCACCCTAGTTTTTCCCTCTTCCATTGCCCTTCATATCAAATTAATCTTCGGCTAGAAAATGAATGATCGAGGTCATGTTTCTCAAGATTAAACTCCGTGATTTTGCCATTTCGTTTGATTTATGTTGGGTGAATGTGCTTAATCGGAGTACTTGCAACTTTTTATTTGGCCCCTCAGGGGCCAATTTATCTTCGACCGACAGGAGGTCGGTAGCCTCACCACAGGATGAGGGTGACCGCCGGAAAAGGGGGCAATCAACTCCCCCGCTTTCGCGCAACGAGAAGAGCGGGCAAGCCCGGCGCAGAACGGGATTGCCATCAATTTATCCGGGGATCGGATAAACAAAATCAAAGAAAAGGGAGAAAAAATGAAAGGATTAACTTTGGCATGCGCCCTGTCGGCGGCTCTGGTCGGTGTTTCATTCGGTGGTCCGGTACAAGCACAGGAGCGCTTCGTGACCATAGGCACCGGTGGTCAGACCGGCGTCTACTATGTCGCTGGCCAGTCCATCTGCCGCTTCCTCAATCGCGGCGCCGCCGATCACCAGATCAAGTGCAACGCCCCGGCCAGTGGCGGTGGTGTGGCCAACGTCAACGGCATCCGCAGCGGTGAATTCAACTTCGGCATCATGCAATCCGACCACCAGTTCAAGGCGATGAAGGGGCTGCCACCGTTCCAGGCCGAAGGGGCCATGGACGACATGCGCGCCGTCTTCTCCCTGCAGAGCGAGGTGTTCACCATCCTGGCTCGCCGCGATGCCAAGATCGCCAGCTTCGACGACCTGAAAGGCAAGCGCGTCAACATCGGCAATCCGGGCTCCGGCCAGCGTGACACCATGGAAGAGATCATGGCGGTCAAAGGCTGGAAGAAGGGTGACTTCGGTCTGGTCTCCGAGCTGAAACCGGCCGAACAGGCCTCCGCCCTCGGTGACAACAACATCGACGCCATGAGCTACTTCGTCGGTCACCCGAACGGCGCCATTCAGGAAGCCTCCACCACCACAGATGCAGTACTGGTACCTGTGACCGGCGCCGACATCGACAAGCTGCTGGCCGAGAAGAGCTACTACAGCAAGGCCGAGATCCCGGGCGGCATCTACAAGGGCAGCGACAAGCCGACCCCCTCCATCGGTGGCAAAGCGGTGCTCTCCACCAGCGCCAAAACCGATCCGGAAGTGGTCTATCAACTGGTCAAGTCGGTGTTCGACAACCTGGATCGCTTCAAGCGCCTGCACCCTGCCTTTGCCGACCTGAAAGAGGCCGACATGATCAAGGTAGGTCTCTCTGCACCGCTGCATGAAGGGGCTGCCCGCTACTACAAAGAGCGCGGCTGGCTCTGATTGAAGGCCCCGGGGCCTTTGTCACTCTCTTCGACACCCGTCTGCCGCCTGATTGCGGGGGCGGGTGTCGCTCTTGTTGTACTCGTTGGCACAAGTTAACCCTATGCAAGATAAACAACTCTCTACCGAGGAACTGATCGCCCAGGATGTGGGCGCTCGCCTGCCGCTGGGCATCATGGGCTGGCTCATCACCGCTCTGGCGCTGGCCTGGTCCCTGTTCCAGCTCTGGATCGCCTCGCCACTCCCCTTCATGGTGGGGTTTGGCGTACTCAATGACACCGAAACCCGCTCCATTCACCTCACCTTTGCCCTGTTGCTCGCTTTTCTGGTGTTCCCGGCATTTCGCTCCTCGCCGCGGGATCGGGTTCCCCTCGGCGATATCGCCCTCGGTCTGATCGCTGCTGGCGCCGCCTCTTACCTGTTTGTGATGTATGAAGCACTGGCGCTACGTCCCGGCACCCTCACCACCGCCGATCTGGTGACCGCCTGTATCGGCATTCCGCTGCTGCTGGAAGCGGCGCGCCGCGCCCTGGGGCCGGCACTGGCGGTCATCGCCATCGTCTTTCTGGTCTACAGCCTGGCGGGCCCCTGGATGCCGGGACTGCTGGCACATCGTGGGGTAGGCTTTACCGCGCTGGCCAACCACCAGTGGATCACTACCGAAGGGGTGTTCGGCATTGCCCTTGGCGTCTCCACCAGCTTCGTGTTCCTGTTCGTGCTGTTTGGCGCCCTGCTGGAGCGGGCCGGCGCAGGTCACTACTTTATCCAGCTCGCCTTCAGCCTGCTCGGTCACCTGCGTGGCGGCCCGGCCAAGGCGGCAGTGGTCGCCTCCGGCCTGACCGGTCTGATTTCCGGCTCGTCGATTGCCAACGTGGTGACCACCGGCACCTTCACCATCCCGATGATGAAGAAGGTGGGCTTCAGTTCAGAGAAAGCGGGGGCGGTGGAAGTGGCCTCCTCGGTCAACGGCCAGATCATGCCACCCGTGATGGGGGCTGCGGCTTTCCTGATGGTCGAATACGTGGGTATCCCCTATGTGGAGATCATCAAGCACGCCTTCCTGCCTGCCGCCATCTCCTACATAGCGCTGCTCTACATCGTCCATCTGGAGGCGCTAAAACTGGGCATGCAGCCCATCGGCAACCATCAACCCAAACCCTGGCTGCGCCGCCTGACCGGCTTTGCCTTTGGCGCGGCCCTCATCAGCGGCCTGTCACTGGCGGTCTACTATGGCCTCGGCTGGCTCAAACCTGCGCTGGGTGACTACGCCCTGCCGGGGATCTCGGTACTGCTGGCTGCCACCTATGTGGCCCTGTTGAAGATCGCCGCCAGCAATGAACCACTGCCTGCCGAAGATCCCGACAAGCCGCTCACCGAGTTGCCCAACACCCGCGCCGTGCTGCTCTCCGGCCTGCACTTCCTGCTGCCGGTGGTGGTACTGGTGTGGTGCCTGATGGTGGAGCGCCTCTCGCCGGGGCTGTCAGCCTTCTGGGGCACCGTAATGCTGGTGATCATCCTGCTGACCCAGCGCCCACTGCTCAACTGGCTGCGCAAGGACGGCAAGCACGACTACGGCACCGTCCTTGATGGCGTGGTGGATCTGCGGGAAGGGCTGGTCGCCGGTGCCCGCAACATGATCGGTATCGGCATTGCCACTGCCACCGCGGGGATTATCGTGGGTGCGGTCTCCCAGACCGGGGTCGGTCTGGTGCTGGCGGATCTGGTGGAGTTCCTCTCCATGGGCAACCTGCTGCTGATGCTGTTGCTGACAGCCCTGTTGAGCCTGATCCTCGGCATGGGGCTGCCCACCACCGCCAACTACATCGTCGTCTCCAGCCTACTGGCGCCAGTTGTGGTGACGCTGGGGCAGCAAAACGGGCTGATCGTGCCGCTGATCGCGGTGCACCTGTTCGTCTTCTACTTCGGCATCATGGCGGATGTGACTCCGCCAGTGGGACTGGCCTCCTTCGCGGCTGCAGCTGTTTCCAAGGGCGATCCCATCAAGACCGGGATCACCGCCTTCTACTACAGCCTGCGTACCGCAGCGCTGCCGTTCCTGTTTATCTTCAACACCGATCTGCTGCTGATCGACGTGGACTTCGCCCACGGGGTGCTGATCTTCATCGTGGCGACCATCGCCATGCTGATCTTCGCCGCCGCCACTCAGGGCTGGTTCCTGGTGAAGAGCCGCTGGTACGAGAACGTGCTGCTGCTGCTGGTCGCCTTCACCCTGTTCCGCCCGGGTTTCTGGATGGATATGGTGCACGACCCCTATCGCGAGACCCCGCCTGCCCAGCTGGCCCAGACCATGGGCGAAGTGGAGGCGGAGAGCACCCTGCGGCTGCGGATCCTCGGTGAAGATGCGGTAGGCAAACCGCGCAAGTTCACCCTGCTGGTCGCCGTACCGGATGGGGCAAATGGCGAAGAGCGGCTGGCCAATCTGGGGCTGAGTCTCTATGAGCAGGATGGCAAGACGCTGATCGACAACGTCGCCTTTGGCAGCCCGGCCGCCACCATGGGGCTGGAGTTCGATCAGGAGATCCTCACCGTCAAGGCACCGACCGAACGCTGGACCAAGGAGTGGATGTGGATCCCGGGCTTCCTGCTGTTCGGGGTGATCGTCTGGCTGCAGCGTCGCCGCAGCGTCAAGCCCGGTTAATCCACCGGGAAGATGAGACAGAGGGCCGCTATTGCGGCCCTCTTTTTACTGCCTTGCCCTCTGCGGCTCTTGCGATGAGCGACAGCCATGGAAGAGGGGTAAACGGTGGCGAGAAGCCAAAAAAAGTGGGGTGACATATCCATGTCACCCCCTCGCAAATAGCATGTTCCATATTGGAGTCCGGTCACGCCGGGTCTCTGTTTCGCTTTCCGATAGTTCGCGACCCATCTGAAATGCGCGCCAATAGCAGCGATGCAACTGGTCAGCTACCCGTTATAACCTTCATCCACACGACAGTCAGGCCGTCGTGTTTGTCCTTGCGACTGAAATATTACGCATAAAAACAAAATAAAAAACGTTTTTATGCCAGTTGTATTCACACCAGCGTGCAAAAAACACCCTTATCATCACTACTAAATTGTTATAAAACAGCAAGATAGATTCATGCGTGGTTATTCACCCGCAAAGGGCATCAGCAATGGCTTACAAGGCTTTGCGAGATCTCGCACAAAAAAAGGCCGCCTCACAGCCAGCGGCGCAGTGGCAACCAGTCGCTCAGGCGGGCTATCAGTCGCCTTGACCACCCCTTGGGTTTGCGCGGCAATCCACCCGCCTGCTCCTGCCAGCGAGCCAGCCACGTTCGCAGCGCCTCGCAGATCGGCGGGCAATGCAAATGCAGCATCAGTTCGGTATTGAGAAACAGCGAGCGGGGATCGAGGTTGAGGCTGCCAAACAGCGCCCGATCCTCCCCCAGCAGGATCAGCTTGGCGTGCAGGCTGCCGTGGCCATGGTCAAACTCGGCGACCCGGATCCCGCGGCGCAGCAACCAGCCGAGATAACGCTGATAGGCGCCATAGACCAGTGGCACATCGGTGCTGGCCAGCGAATTGGTGAGAATGTCGATGGCGACCCCCTGCTGGCGCAGCCGCGCCAGACGGTGCCGGAACCCGCGGGTCAGGATGAGGTAAGGGGTCACCAACCCCAGCGAGCCGGGATTGTCAGCCAGCTGGCGCCAGAGCTGACGGGCGGTGGTGGGACGGGAGATCAGCCCCTTGCCGGGACGGTCGAACCACACCTCGGCCCGCCCCTCATGCCACTGCAGCGGCAAATCGCTCTCGTCAAACAGCGCCACAGGCAGATCGTAGACCGTCGCTACCGCCGGATCCGTCATGGTGAACAGGAAGTCGTTGACCACCTCTATTTCGGCGGGCAGCAGCTCGCGGCGCAGCAGATGGCGGATGGGGTGACTCCAGCGGCTGTGCCAGAACTGCTCGAACCCCTGCGCCATCTGCTGGCACAGTCCCCCTTGACAGGCGAGATCGAGATCCACAAAAGGGGCTTGCGGATCCAGACCGAAGTAGCGATCGCCGATGTTGCGCCCGCCAATCAGCGCCAGCTTGCCATCCACCAGCAGCAGCTTGTTGTGCATCCGGTGGTTGATGCGGCGAAAGCTGAGCAGCCCCTCCAGAAACAATGCCAGCGGGCGCCAGCCCCGCAGCCAGAAGGGGTTGAACAGCCGCACCTCGATCCCGGGGTAGTGAGCCACCATCTCCAGAAAGCGGTTGTCACCGGCATAAAGATCATCCACCAGCAGTTGCACCTTGACGCCACGCCGGGCGGCGTGAAGCAGCTCGCTCAGCAGCAGCTTGCCGCTGCTGTCCTCCTCCCAGCTGTAGTACTGCGCCTGGATCCGCTCGCGGGCATGGCGGATCCAGTGGCAGCGCACCTTGAGCGCCAGCAGGGGATCATCGATCAGGGCAAAGGATCCGGGGATCATGGTGTCATCCTGCTGTCATGGCCGGGTGTCATAACGCTGGCGAGCCTCTTCACATATTCAAAAGGAGTTGCTGATGGAACTGCATGATACCCCGATGTTGCGCTATCTGGGCCAGCTCAGCCAGCCAGATCTCATCCCGGCCACCGGCCCCGCCCACTGGTTTTTGCAACACAGGGACGGTGGCTGGCAGTTGCCGACCGTGCAGGCGACCCTGCCGGTCAACCGGCTCAGGGCTGAGCCGCTTCGATAGCGGCAGCCTTGCCCTCGAGCTGAGGCAGGCTGAAACGATAGGCCACGTAGTACTTGTAGATGGTGCCGACATAGTTGATAGGCCCCTGCCCGACTTCGTTGGCCACCAGCTGATCCACGTTGCCGAACCAGACGTTGGGATCGAGCCCCAGCTTCTCCGCCTTGCCTCGCAGCGCCTGCACCCGGTTTGGCCCGGCGTTGTAGGCGGCGAGGGCAAACAGGTGGCGGTTGAGCCGATCCAGCTTGGGATCATTGAAGTAGGTATCGAGGATCAACCGCATGTAGCGGCAGGCTGCCTCCACATTTCCCTCCAGCGTGGTGAGTCTGGCGCCGTTGATGCCTACTTCCCGCCCCGTACTGGGCAGCAGTTGCATAAGGCCCACGGCCCCCTTGGGCGAGCGCGCCTTGGGATTGAGGCCGGACTCCTTGTAGCCAAGCGCCGCCAGCATCAGCCAGTCGAGATCGTATTGATTGGCGTACTTCTCCAGCACCTTGCGAATGGTCGCGAGGCGCCCCATGGGATCCGGCGCCAGGATATTGCTCATCTGATCGCTGCGAGCCAGCAACCGGCGCAGAGTCATGTCGCTGTAAAGGCTGTTGCGGCTGACACTCGCCAGATAGCCATTGACCGCCTTGAGCAGCTCGGGGCTGTTCTTGCGCAGCGCCCAGGCGCTGGTGCCATTGCTGCGCAGGGGGATCAACTTGTGGGCCTTGAGGCCGGAGATCATGCCACCCAGCCAGATCCGCCCCTTGTAGCTGTCAGTCACCGTCAGGGGAATAATGCCGGCGGCTACCATCTCCAGCAGATCGCCATCCTGCAGATATTCGGGCACCGTTTCGATATAGACGGGGGGCAGCCCCAGCTCGCGAAACAGCCAGTTGAGCTGACGCAGACTCTCGTAGTAGCTGGAGCTGGCACGTACCCAGACCCGCCTGCCGGAGAGCTGGGTAATGCGGCTGAAGGCGGGCAGGCTCTGCTGGCTCACCACCCACTCCTCTATGGATGAAATGAGCGGCCGGGAGAAGGCAACCTGTTCACGCCGGGTCGGAGTCACCGTCATGGTCGCCGCCACCAGATCGCCGCGCCCCTCGGTCAGATAGTCCAGCAGCTTGTCTTGGCGCACCGGGATGTAGACCACCTTGAGTTTGACCTTCTCTTTGGCGAGATAGGTCTTGTTCAGCCAGCGCTCGAACCCTTGCAGCTGATTGACCAGAATGCCGTACTGGGCACCGCGATCGAGAAAATAGAAGCCGCGCTCATAGACCACCAGCGCCCTG
Organism: Aeromonas sp. FDAARGOS 1411; assembly: GCF_019047125.1. NCBI lineage: Bacteria > Pseudomonadati > Pseudomonadota > Gammaproteobacteria > Aeromonadales > Aeromonadaceae > Aeromonas > Aeromonas sp. FDAARGOS 1411. The sequence goes on from NZ_CP077214.1 coordinate 3,280,454, forward strand.
AGTTCGCGCTTTTGCAGAATGCTTTCGAGATCCCCGGGTTGGGGCAGACGCTGTGGCTTGAGTTCAGCCGCCAGCAGGGGAAAACAGCAGAGGGCCAGCAGCGCCCAGATCCAGCGTCGCATCACGATGGCTGCCCCTGTTCTGAGGTCACGCCTGCTGCCTGTTGGCAGCACGGATCACGATAGAGGGTGGGATTGGGGGCAGAGATCCATCGCTGCGTCATGATGTTTGCGCCTTCTGTTGGCCGACTCGCGCCGGGCAAAACGTCTGTGGGATAGAGTAACTATAGAACGCCGACCCACAGCAGAAGGGTCAACACGGCAGGCAAACCTGCCGCGTTATCAGACAACTCAGATAGAGCGGGCCCGCATTTCGAAAATCAGTTTTTCGGCGGTGCAGGTGAATTGCAGGCGGGCTTTCAGGATCACGCCGTTGGCGCCCTGGGTCAGTTCGCTGCTCACTTGAGCTTCGGCAGTGACCTGTTTGGCCAGTGCTTCATAGGCAGCCAGCTTGGCGCGGGCATCCGCCTCGGCAGCGGCTTCAATAACCAGATCCATCACATCGTCGCCTTCGCCGATGATGGTGCCAATCTCGGCAAAACAGCCACAGCTGTCACAGGTTTCGTTCAGTTCAACTTTCTCGTCTACAGACATTTTCTACTCCTACTGCTTATTTCGGATGATTTGCGTCGTCACGCATCGCCTTGCGAAAATCTTTGATGGCGGTACCCAGATCCTCACCTGCACTGGCAAGACGCTTGCTGCCGAAGACCAGCACAACGACCAGCAAGAGGATCAACATATGCCAGATATGAATTCCACCGAGTCCCATAGGGATACTCCCTCACAAAGAGATATCTGTTACTTGTATCAAAATAGAGCGCAGGGATTGTTGGGCAAAATCAAGGCAGGTGCAAGTGAGCAAATAAATCATAGCCAAAAAATAGGGCGACCCAAAGGTCGCCATATTGATTGTGCTACATGTCCCCTCAACCGCTACATCCTGTACCAGTGGTTCATGCGAACCTGAGACCATTCGAGGATAAGATCGCCAAGATATGAAAACAAATGGTATAAATTCATCTTAGAATTGAAGAGGATTCATATCATGCTGCTGGAACAACTGGGTCGCATCGACCTCAATTTGCTGATTATCCTGCAGGTACTGCTGGAAGAGCGCAACGGCAGCAAGGCGGCACGCCGCCTTCATCTGAGCCAGTCCGCGGTCAGTAAAGCCCTCGGCCGTCTGCGCGATACCTTCAATGATCCCCTCTTCATCCGCTCCGCCTACGGGCTGGAACCCACCGGCCGCGCCCTTGCGCTGCAACAACAGTTGCAACCCATCCTGTTGTCGCTGGACAACCTGATCCAGCCGCCCGAGTTCGACCCCGCCAGCTCGGAGCGGGAGTTCGTTATCGCCAGCATGGACAGCGCCTTCACCCTGTTTGCCCCGCTCTACCTGAGCGAGCTGAAGCGGCAGGCACCAAGGATCCGCTTGCGTTACGAGGAGTGGACCGAGAACAGTCTGACCGAGATGAGTCAGGGACAGGTGGACATCGCCTTCGCGGTGCGGGAGAACTGCATCAGCTCCGATTATCGGCTCGATACCCTGCCCGACAGCATCTGTCAGCGAGTGCTGGCGGTCGATGATCTCACCTGTCTGGTGCAACAGCACCACCCCGCGCTGCGAGAGCCCAGCTGGAATCTGGAGCACTACCTCAGTTATCCCCATGTGCAGACTTACTGCGAGGGGCGGGACCGCTGGATGCTGGATCACAAGCTGGCAGAGCAGGATCTCTACCGGCGTATCGAGGCAACCGTGCCCTCCTTCGAGGCGGCGCTGCGGATGGGGATGCACTCCGACATGATAGTGACACTCTCCAGGCTCTACGCTCGCCACGCCACCCAGGTCTATCCGCTGTTGCAGTTGCCGCTGCCCATCGGGTTGGACAGCATCTCCCATCTGCTCATCTGGCATCAGCGTCACAGCGAGGATCCGGGCCACCGCTGGCTGCGGGAATTGCTGCTCTCCCTCATCATGAGCAAACTGGAACCCGCAGCGACCACTCACGAGTGACGACACGCCCTCTCGGCAGGAAGAAAAGAACGGGGCTCTGCGTAGCCCCGTTTCATTCACTTCAAGATGTAAACCGCTCAGCCCTGGCCGGTCACTGCCAGATAGTGATGTACCCCGTCCAGCAGCATCTGGACCGAGATCATCACCAGCAGCATACCCATCAACCGCTCCACCGCAGTGAGTCCCCGCTCACCCAGCAGCTTGTTGAATACCTCGTAGAACATCAGGATCACCGCGCTGGCGGCCCAGGCCATAAAGAGCGCCAGCGACCAGTCCACCATCCGGCTGGGCTCCTGATTGGCCAGCAGCATCAAGGAGGCGAGGATCGACGGACCGGCGATCATCGGGATCGCCATCGGCACCAGGAAGGGCTCCTCGCCCGCCGCCAGCCCGGTCACGCCCCCCTCACTCGGGAAGATCATCTTGATGGCGATCAGGAACAGGATGATACCCCCCGCAATGCTGACCGCCTCCTGCCGCAGGTTGAGGAAACCGAGGATCTGCTGACCGACGAACAGGAACAGCATCATGATGGCCAGCGAGAAGAGCAGCTCGCGCACCATCACCTTGCGACGTCGCTTGGGATCGATATGACGCAGGATAGAGAGGAAGACCGGCAGGTTGCCCAGCGGGTCCATGATCAGAAACAGCATGACTGCGGCAGAAAAAGTATCCATACAACGCCCGGGCTACGCCCTGAATAGGGAAAATAGAGGGGGCGAAATATAGCAAAGGGCGAAGAATTGAGCGAGCGCCATGATGCGCTCGCAGCGGGATTAACCGTGGTTGCAGATCTTGTCGGCGCGGGTCTGGAAACCTTCGGCCGAGTCGATGAATTTGCCTCGGGCGGCCAGAAAGTCGATCAGCGCTTCCGCATCCATCTCGCTGGCGCTGCAGGTATGAAAACGGGCTTCGGCACCGAACCGTTCGGCCATCGCCTGTTTCAGGCTGGCACGGGTAAATTGCCCCCCTTGCGCCAGCATCATCTCCATCACTTCGTGACCATGAACCGATTGCGACATCTCTCACCTCAATAATGAACATATTTAATGCCAATTAAATATCTCCCCGCCCGGAGGGATCTTGATATAGGCCAATAAATTGCGCATTTCCTGGTCAGGGGAGTGGTCACCGCCACCGCTTTGTCGATAATGTGGCAACCCGCGTCAGGGATCGCTACACTGGCGCCCCTTTTTGGCCATCGCAGACAATGTATAAGGATATTGGCGTCATGCTGTTCCATGGAGAGGCTCTCAAGCCCTGGCAGATCTGGACCCGCCGACCACTCTGGCTCAAGACTCTGATCGGCATGCTGACAGGGGTGGGTCTGGGCGTCGGCTTTGAAGAGCAAGCCCTGCTGCTCAAGCCCCTTGGCGTCCTGTTCGTCAACACCATCCAGATGCTGATGGTGCCCCTCATTTTCTGTTCGGTCATCGCCGGTCTCACCTCGCTGCTCAAGGGCAAGGCCCTCGATCGCATCGGCAGCAAGGCGATCTGCCTCTACTTCTGCTCGACCGCCATCGCCATCTGCATCGGCCTGATGATGGGCTGGCTGCTGGAGCCCGGCATGGGTGCCGACATGGGCCCCTATGAGCGGATCGGTATGTCGGAACCACCCACCCTGGCCAGCGTGCTGAGCCATCTGGTGCCGAGCAACCCGGTACAGGCGATGGTGGATGGCAAGATCCTGCAAGTAATCGTCTTTGCGGTGGCGCTGGCGGTCGCCCTCAATGCCAGCGGTCGCCGTGGCCGCCCCGCCATCCTCTTCTTCACCTCGCTGGCCGAGGGGATGTTCAAGCTGACCCAGATGGTGATGGCGCTCGCCCCTTATGGTGTCTGCGCCCTGATGGCCTGGATGACCGGCAAGTACGGCCTCGACCTGCTACTACCGCTGCTCAAGGTGATCGGCGCCGTCTACCTCGGCTGCCTGCTGCACGTGCTCGGGGTCTACAGCACCCTGCTGCTCCTGTTGGCACGGCTCAATCCGCTGCACTACTTCAAGAGTATCGTTGACGCTCAGGCGGTTGCGTTTACCAGCAGCTCCAGCAACTCCACCCTGCCCATCAGTCTGGCCTGCGCCGAGAAGCGGCTGGGAGTCTCCCCCGCCATCACCGCCAAGGTGCTGCCCATCGGCGCCACCATCAACATGGATGGCACCGCCCTCTATCAGGGAGTGACTGCGCTGTTCGTGGCTCAGGCATTCGGGGTGGATCTGCACATGGTCGATTATCTGACCATCATCAGCATCGCCACCCTGGCAAGTATCGGCACCGCTGGCACCCCGGGCACCGGGTTGATGCTGCTGACACTGACCCTGACGGCGGTGGGCTTGCCGCTGGAAGGGGTGGCACTGATTGCAGGCATTGACCGGATCCTCGACATGGCGCGCACCACGGTCAACGTATCGGGGGATATTCTGGTGTCGGTGCTGATCGCCCGCAGCGAAAACGAGCTGGATCTGGCGACCTATCACGATGCCAGCGCAGGGGAAGATATCGAGTTCCCGCCGCGCTAGCGGAAGAGAGATCAGCTGTCGTGGGGATCGTGGTGACAGCGCCAGCAGACGTCGAAGTTGGCGCCGTTCTCCTCCCCGCACTGACCGCACAGCCAGCCGTTACCCTGACGCTGCTGGTAACGCTCAATGACCCGTCCTGCCTTGCTGCGATCCTCGGCCCGCACCATCAGGGTCACCTGCAACATGTCGACCGGCAGTTCGCCAAGGGCGCCAGACAGCCCCTCGCCATTGAGGCGCACCAGCACCCCTTCCGCCTCCAGCGCCCCTTTCAACGCGTGCGCCTCCAGGGTGTGTGAGGCGCGATAGAGATTGATCCAGTTATCCATAGCTCCCCCTTACAACAACTTGTCGATGCCAAACTCGGCGCCGTTCTCAATCATGAAATCGATGAATGCCCGCAACTTGCGCGGCATCAGTTGCCGCTCCGGAAACAGCAAATAAATCGGCACCCTAGGTTGCTGCCACTCTGGCAGCAGGATCACCAATTCGCCGCTGGCCAGCTCATCCTGACAGAGCATAGCGGGTAACGAGGCCAACCCCAGCCCCGCCTTCGCCGCCTCTCGGGCACAGGTAATATTATTGACCCGAAAACGGGATGGGGGGTCAACCAGCACCTCTCTGCCATCCAGCTCGAAGCACCAGTGAGAGGCGAGAAACCCGCTGCTCACCGTCACCCGCTCGTGGTTGGCCAGATCCTCCGGCCGCTCGATGACCGGGCTGCGGGCCAGATAGTCCGGGCTGGCACAGAGCAGCCGTCCGGAGCTCCAGAGTCGGCGCGCCGCCAGATTGGAGTCGCTCATGTCGCCAATCCGCACCACCGCATCCAGTCCTTCGCTGATGGGATCCACCACCCGGTTGGTCAGCTCCAGCTCCACCTGCAGGGCGGGATAGGCCTGCAAAAACTTGGCGACCAAGCGCCCGACCACCAGTTGCCCCGTCTCGATGGGTACCGCCAGTTTGAGGGTGCCGGTCACCTCCTGCTGGCTGGCGCTCAGCATCAGCTCGGCTTCGGTCAGGACATCGACCGCCTTGCTGCAGTGCAGGTAGTACTTCTCCCCCTCCTCGGTCAACGTGAGCTGACGAGTGGAGCGATAGAGCAGACGCACTCCGAGCCGCTGTTCCAGTTCGGCGATGCGGCGGCTGACCATCGCCTTGGTCATCCCCAGCTCGCGGGCAGCCCCCGTAAACGAGCCCTTGTCGACGATACGCACCAGAATTAACGCGGCATTGAGATCCATTGTTGCACCAGTGAAACTGTATATCTCGTGAACCAATACTAATCGAAACAGTTGACCAGTGTTAGCCTGCGCCCCTTAAGTTCAGGAATCACAAAAATGAGTCAACACAAAAAAATTCCCCTGCTGGCAGCCATGATATTGGCGCTGCTCGGTCTGCTGTTCGCCGGTTACTGGTATCTTCACGGCCGCTATTTTGAAAGCACCGATAACGCCTACCTGCAGAGTGAAGTGACCGGGATCAGCTCCAAGCTGCCCGGTTATATCCGCGAAGTGCTGGTCACCGACAACCAGCCGGTCAAAGCGGGCCAACTGATCGCTCGTCTCGATGATCGCGAATACAAAACCAGGGTCGCGGAGGCCGAAGCCGACCTGCGCCTCAATCAGGCAACGGCCGAAAATCTGGCCGCCACCCGCACCCAACAACTGAGCCTGATCCAGCAGGCCGAGGCCAAGGTCGCCTCCGCCAATGCCGAACAGCTGCGCGCCAGCCAGCAAGTCAACCGGATCAGTCAGCTCAACCAGCGCCACTACAGCTCGCAAGACAGTCTGGACGAGGTACGTGCCGGCCTGCAGGTCAATCAGGCACAAGCCCGGGAGGCCCAAGCCGCCCTGCAGGCGGCCCGTGAGCGACTGCTGGTACTGGATGCCGAACGCAAACAGAATCTGGCCAAGCTGGCATTGAGTGAAGCGCAACTGGAGCAGGCCAAGCTGGAGCTCGGCTACACCGAACTGCGGGCACCGGCCGACGGCATCATCGGCAAGCGCAGCCTGCGGGAAGGGCTCTACGTCCAGTCCGGTATGCAGGTCGCCAGCCTGGTGCCGCTGCAACAGGTATGGGTCGAGGCCAACTTCAAGGAGACCCAGCTCGCCCATATGCAGCCGGGCCAGAAGGTCGAAGTGGTACTCGATGCCTACCCGGATCAACCGGTCGAGGGGATCATCGACAGCCTGGCCCCGGCGACCGGCGCCAAGTTCGCCCTGCTGCCACCGGAGAATGCCACCGGCAACTTCACCAAAATCGTGCAGCGGGTACCGGTGAAGATCCGCATCCCCGAGCCGGGCCCGCTGGCAGGCAAGCTGCTGCCGGGTCTCTCCACCGAAGTGATCGTGGATACCCGCACTCCTGATCCCGTGGTGGCTGCCAACTGATGGAACCCATTCCACGTCGCAACTGGATCGCGGTCATGGGGGGCCTTATCGGCGCCTTTATGGCCATCCTCGATATCCAGATCACCAATGCCTCCCTGAAGGACATTCAGGGGGCCCTGTCGGCCACCCTGAGCGAGAGCTCCTGGATCTCCACCTCCTATCTGGTGGCGGAGATGATCGCCATCCCCCTGAGCGGCTGGTTGAGCCGGGGGTTGAGTGTGCGCCGTTACCTGCTCTGGACCACCGGCGCCTTTATCGCCGCCTCCGTGCTCTGCTCGTTCAGCTGGAACCTCACCAGCATGATCGTCTTCCGGGCGCTGCAAGGCTTCACTGGCGGGGCGCTGATCCCGATGGCCTTCTCCCTCATCGTCACCCTGTTGCCGCTACAGAAACGGGCCACCGGCATGGCGCTGTTTGGCCTCTGCGCCACCTTCGCCCCCGCCATCGGCCCGACCCTCGGTGGCTGGCTCACCGAGCAGATGTCGTGGCACTACATCTTCTATCTCAACGTGCCGCCAGGATTGCTGGTGATGGCCATGCTGGCCCACGGGCTGGATAAAAAACCGGTGGACTGGGCCGTGATCAAGCGGGTCGACCTTATCGGCATCGTCACCATGGCGCTTGGCCTCGGCTTGCTGGAGGTGGTACTGGAGGAGGGCAACCGGGAAGACTGGTTCGGCTCAAGCTTCATCGTGCGACTGGCAGTCATTTCGGCGGTGGCGCTGGTGTTCTTCGTTATCAGCCAACTGATCCGCCGTCACCCGCTGGTCAATCTGCGGCTGCTGCACAACCCGCGCTTCGCGCTGGCCTGCTTCGCCTATCTGATCCTCGGCATGGCGCTGATGGGATCTATCTATGTGCTGCCGCTCTACATGACCCAGATCCACAACTACAACGCGCTGGAAATCGGCGAAGTCCTGATGTGGATGGGACTACCGCAACTGCTGGTGTTGCCGCTGGTGCCCAAACTGACCCACAAGATAGACCCGCGCTATCTGGTGAGTTTCGGCTTCCTGATCTTCGCCGTCAGCTGCTTTATGAACGTCAACATGAGTGCCGACTACGCCGGGCCGCAGCTGATCCAGTCGCTTATCGTGCGGGCACTGGGGCAGCCCTTCATCATGGTACCGCTCTCCCTGGTCGCCACCGCCAGCCTGAGCCACGACGAGATCCCCTCCTCCTCGACCCTGCTCAACGTGCTGCGCAACCTCGGTGGTGCGTTCGGTATCGCCATCATCGCGACCCTGCTCGACAACGATACCCGCACCCATGTGCTGCAAATTGGCAGCACTCTGGCCGCAAGCAGTATCGAGGGGCAAAACTATCTGCTGCAGCTGGCCCAGAGCATGATGGCGCAGGGCTCAGGCCCCGAAATTGCTCAGCAGCAAGCCCACGCCATGCTGGCCAATACCATCAACCGGGAGGCGGCCATCATGGCCTACAACCAGGTGTTCTACATCATGGGGATCTTCCTGCTGATCGCCAGCGCACTGATGCTGTTGCTCAAATCCCCCGCCCCACGGGCTGCGGATGCCGAACCGCTAGAGGCGTGAAAAACCGCCGGGCATAAAACGAAAAACGGGCCAATGCCCGTTTTTCGTTATCTGTTACCTGCACTCAACCAGAAGACGTTATCCCGCCAGCGACCCTGCAATCAGGAATTGCGCTGCGAAGTAGCTGCTCATCACCCAGGCGCGGGCGTGGGGAAAGGGGCGGCGGAAGCGATCGAGCGCCAGCATGCTGTCGGAGAAGAGGAACATCAGCGCCCCCACCAGAGCGGCGGCAGAACCGGCAGTGAGAGAGGCGTGCCAGGCTCCGGCGGCCACCCAGGCCATGCCGATGATCACCAGCATGTAGCAAAAGACCGGGATCCGCATCTCCCCCAGCTTGCCCCACAGCAGGCCAAATACCATACCGGCGATCAGCAACAGCAGCAAACCATCCACCAGATTGAGCAACAACGGCCCTTGGGCAAAACCGACGATATAGCAGAGATGCGCGACAAGAAATGCCGCCAACCCCTGAATGAAGCGATCCCTTGGCAACATCAGCAGCACATCGCCCGCCAGTGAGAGACAAAGACCGAGCAGGATCCAGGCGTGGGAACCGTCGTGGTCATAACTCTGGTAGCCGAACGCCAACGCAATGATAAGCAGCATGGTCAGCGGCTTGCTGATATAGAACTGGCGGCTGTCTGAACCGTAGGCAGCACGGATGTGCCACCAACCTGAAGCGATGATCAAGAAACTCAATAACATGCCCTGCTCCTCACCTGTTGCTCGCAGTCATACGGCAACCGTTTTTATCATGATGCAGGGTAACAAATTCCCTACCCCAGTGGCAGGGGTGCTGATCAAATGGACAGACTAAGCCTAAAGTCTAATTGCCGCTCCGAGTGGTTCAGGGCATAAGTGACGGGTCTGGAGGATCACCATGGAAGAAGCTATGAAAAACTATCTGCCCGCCATCGATATCATGATGTGCCATCTGGGGATCAGCTTTGAGCAGGCCTGCGAACAACTGGGTCTTAGCCAGCAGGAGCAACAGGCACTGGATCAGTTGCAGCAACAGCAGAGCCAAGCCAACTAAGCCCTCCCGTTATTGGATATCATGATGCGCCATCTGGGGATCAGCTTTGAGCAGGCCTGCGAACAACTGGGTCTCAGCCAGCAGGAGCAACAGGCGCTGGATCAGTTGCAGCAACAGCAGAGCCAAGCCAACTAAGCCCTCCCGTTATTGGATATCATGATGCGCCATCTGGGGATCAGCTTTGAGCAGGCCTGCGAACAACTGGGTCTTAGCCAGCAGGAGCAACAGGCACTGGATCAGTTGCAGCAACAGCAGAGCCAAGCCAGCTAGCTTGAGTTGAATCATAAAAGAGAAGACCGCCAGCAGGCGGTCTTCTCTTTTAGTCTCTGTGATAACCGGACGGCATCATGCAATACCTGCCAGCAAACGACTCCAGTTGCGTTTACCTGCGATAAAGCCGTCACGCAGGGCCCGGTACTCCAGTTGCAGCTTGAGGCGGTCATAGCGCGCCAGCGCCTTGCGCTTGCGCAGTTCCAGCAGCCGCTTGCGACTGGCGTAATAGTGTTGCAACTGCTGGCTCAGCTTGTCGTACTCCTCCTGCAGCAGCGCCTGCCACAGTTCACGATCTTCCTGCTTGCGCAACTTGGCTTGTGCCCGTTTCAGCTGCATCTGCAGCCGGGCTTGTTCGATACGCTCCTCCGGCGAGGATCTGAGATCCCCCGCCAGACCGCACCAGGAGGCGAGCCGGATCAACCACTTGGTCGGATCGAACTGCCACCAGTGAATGCCATTGCGGTAGTCATTCTCGAACAGGTGGTGAAAGTTGTGGTACCCCTCGCCAAAGGTGAAAAAAGCCAGGATGCCGTTATCGCGAGCGGTATTGCGGTCGGTATAGGGCTGACTGCCCCAGATGTGGGCCAGCGAATTGATGAAGAAGGTGGTGTGGTGAGTCATCACCATTCTCAGCACGCCTGCCAACAGCAACATGCCGAGCATATCCCCGTGCCATAGGCCGAGCAGCAGCGGCAGCCCCAGATTGGCCGCCAGCGCCAGCGTCAGATAGTGACGGTGCTGAAACGCGACCACCGGGTTGTTCTGCAGGTCACGCACATTATTGTAATCGCCATAGCGATCTCCCTGATGCTCCCGCAGCATCCAGCCGATGTGGGAATACCAGAAGCCGCGCCCCGCGCTGTAGGGGTCTTTATCGTTGTCATCCACATGACGATGGTGACGGCGGTGATCGGCCGACCAGTGCAGGGCCGAATTCTGCAGCGCCAACGCACCGCCGATGGCAAACAACCACTGCAAAGCGGGGTGCGCCTTGTAGGCCTTGTGCGACCAGAGCCGGTGATAGCCTGCGGTGATGGAGAGACCACTAAGGCAGAACAACAACAGGAAACTGGCCCACTGCCAGAGATCGTAACCGTGGCTCACGCCGTACCAGGGCACGACAATCAACGCCACTATCCCGGAGAGGGAGAACAGCAGGGTATTGGTGAAAATAATGGGGGGTCTGGCCATCTCATTGCATCCTTTCAGCGAACAGCTGTTAGCCATTTTCTATGGTGATTTCCTCACGGTCAATGGTAAAAAAATAGGATACAAACCTGATCCTGAGGCGCCTTCGGGTTATCATTTGTCCTCGTTAAGCTGAAGGTGACTGATTTCGTGGGTATTCGCGCTCAACAAAAAGAAAAAACCCGGCGTACATTGATCGATGCTGCATTCAGCCAACTGTGCGCCAATCGGAGTTTCTCCAATCTCAGCCTGCGGGAAGTCGCTCGCGAAGCGGGTATCGCGCCCACCTCTTTCTATCGCCACTTTCGCGATATGGAGGAACTGGGCCTGACCCTGGTTGACGAAGGAGGTCTCACCCTGCGCCAACTGATGCGCCAGGCACGCCAGCGCATTGCCGGTGGTGGCAGTGTCATCAGCACCTCGGTGCAGACCTTTATGGAGTTCGTCGAGAACAACCCCAACATCTTTCGGCTGCTGCTGCGGGAACGCTCCGGCACCTCGGCCGCCTTTCGCCAGGCGGTGGCTCGCGAGATCCAGCACTTCATTGCCGAGCTAACCGATTATCTGGAAGCCACCACCGAAGCACCACGGGAAGATGCCTACATCCAGGCAGAAGCCATGGTCACCATCGTCTTCAGTGCTGGTGCCGACGCGCTCGACATGACCAGCGAAGAGTGCCGGGCACTCTCCGATCGCACTATTCGCCAACTGCGGATGATCGCCATGGGCGCCGAGGTACAAAACCAGAAGCGCCGTGAACCTCACCCATGACCACAGGATGGAGAACGACATGCCTGAACAGCTTATGATCCCGAAAAAACCGCTCGCCATGGCCATGCTGATTGGTATCTGTGGCGATGCCTCTCTGGCCGTACTGACCAACTCGGTCGTGCCCTTCTCCTTCTTCCCGCTGATTGCCCTCTGGCTGGCGGCCTATCAGCTGTTCCAGCACTATCGCCATGAACCCATGGTGGGCAACACCCCCATCTGCACCCTGCTCTGCTTCTTTATCGGTGTCTTCAGCCACTCCGCGCTGCTCAAGGTGCAATACCCGGAGCTTGGCAGCAACTTTTTCTCCCTGATCATGATGCTGCTGTTACTGGCGGCCCTCTCCATCAAGCTCGGCCTGAGCATTGGCAACAAAGAGAAGTGCTGATAAATCGACCGAGTGATGGTAATCAGTTGATAGATAAAGCAAAGAGGCCTTCCCGTCGGGAAGGCCTCTTTGCTTGAACGGTACCTGATTAATCCGGCAATCTCGGTATTCCCAACCTAGCCAAACGGCTTGGCTTCAAGATCGACGTGCAAATGGAAGAGGGGGTGGTCAATATGGAGCTGCCCTGTAGTCAGCAGGCAGCAGAAGCCTGATTTGGCCGCCTCTAGACTCGCTCAAATGGCTGTGAATGAAACTGATAGGGCTCGGATATAGCCAGAAAATGATGGAAATAACCGGCTATCTGGCTCTCTTACTTGTCAGGGAAAAGCCAGATATTGGTGGTTTAAGGCGCTAAAAATACAAAGGCCCGGTCGTGAAGCCGAGCTTTTGTATTCGTTCTGGTATGCAAACCTGTGGGTCTTATGGAAAAAACGCCCATAGCAAAAAAGCCTTCCCATCAGGGAAGGCCTTCAAATTAGTGGCGGAGCGGACGGGACTCGAACCCGCGACCCCCGGCGTGACAGGCCGGTATTCTAACCGACTGAACTACCGCTCCGCATTCGGTTAGCTTTCGCTAAATCTTCTGCTGCTTCTTCTGAAGTGTCATCCTCGCAGCCGGCTATGTGTTTTCACATCACCGTTTAATTGGGTGCCTGGCAGTGTCCTACTCTCGCATGGCGAATGCCACACTACCATCGGCGCTACCGCGTTTCACTTCTGAGTTCGGCATGGGATCAGGTGGTTCCACGGCGCTATGGCCGCCAGGCAAATTCTTCAATCTGAGAAAGCTGACGTGAGTAACGACTTGGTCATTATCACTGAATTAGTAGTTCGCTTAGGTTTGCTACAAGCCTTAGAACACTTCTTGGGTGTTGTATGGTTAAGCCTCACGGGTAATTAGTATGGGTTAGCTCAACACGTCGCCGCGCTTACACACCCCACCTATCAACGTTGTGGTCTCCAACGGCCCTTTAGGACCCTCAAGGGGTCAGGGATGACTCATCTCAGGGCTCGCTTCCCGCTTAGATGCTTTCAGCGGTTATCGATTCCGAACTTAGCTACCGGGCAGTGCCACTGGCGTGACAACCCGAACACCAGAGGTTCGTTCACTCCGGTCCTCTCGTACTAGGAGCAACTCCCTTCAATCATCCAACGCCCACGGCAGATAGGGACCGAACTGTCTCACGACGTTCTGAACCCAGCTCGCGTACCACTTTAAATGGCGAACAGCCATACCCTTGGGACCGACTTCAGCCCCAGGATGTGATGAGCCGACATCGAGGTGCCAAACACCGCCGTCGATATGAACTCTTGGGCGGTATCAGCCTGTTATCCCCGGAGTACCTTTTATCCGTTGAGCGATGGCCCTTCCATTCAGAACCACCGGATCACTATGACCTACTTTCGTACCTGCTCGACCTGTCCGTCTCGCAGTTAAGCTGGCTTATGCCATTGCACTAACCTCCTGATGTCCGACCAGGATTAGCCAACCTTCGTGCTCCTCCGTTACTCTTTGGGAGGAGACCGCCCCAGTCAAACTACCCACCAGGCACTGTCCGCGAGCCCGATTCAGGGCCCTGCGTTAGAACATCAAACATACAAGGGTGGTATTTCAAGGACGGCTCCAGCGCAACTGGCGTCACGCCTTCAAAGCCTCCCACCTATCCTACACATGTAGGTTCAATGTTCAGTGCCAAGCTGTAGTAAAGGTTCACGGGGTCTTTCCGTCTAGCCGCGGGTACACCGCATCTTCACGGCGAATTCGATTTCACTGAGTCTCGGGTGGAGACAGCATGGCCATGGTTACACCATTCGTGCAGGTCGGAACTTACCCGACAAGGAATTTCGCTACCTTAGGACCGTTATAGTTACGGCCGCCGTTTACCGGGGCTTCGATCAAGAGCTTCGCTTGCGCTAACCCCATCAATTAACCTTCCGGCACCGGGCAGGTGTCACACCCTATACGTCCACTTTCGTGTTTGCAGAGTGCTGTGTTTTTGATAAACAGTCCCAGCCATCTGGTCACTGCGACTCCCGACAGCTCCATCCGCAAGGGACTTCACCATCAAGAGCGAACCTTCTCCCGAAGTTACGGTTCTATTTTGCCTAGTTCCTTCACCCGAGTTCTCTCAAGCGCCTTGGTATTCTCTACCCGACCACCTGTGTCGGTTTGGGGTACGATGACTTGTAATCTGAAGCTTAGAGGCTTTTCCTGGAAGCAGGGCATCAATGGCTTCCACACCGTAGTGTGTTCGTCTCGTGTCTCAGCGTTGTGTCTGCGGATTTGCCTACAAACACCACCTACGCACTTTCACCAGGACAACCGTCGCCTGGCCCACCTAGCCTTCTCCGTCCCCCCATCG
>NZ_CP077214.1:3300000-3470000 GCF_019047125.1 Aeromonas sp. FDAARGOS 1411
CCAACGATTTCTACGGTCTCACCTACTTTAACAATACCGCGCTCTACACGACCGGTAACTACGGTACCACGGCCAGCGATAGAGAATACGTCTTCGATAGGCATCAGGAACGGCTGGTCAATCGCGCGCTCCGGCTCCGGGATGTAGGTATCCAGGTGGCCAGCCAGCTCGATGATCTTCTCTTCCCACTGAGCGTCGCCTTCCAGCGCTTTCAGTGCGGAACCACGAACTACCGGCAGGTCATCACCCGGGAAGTCGTACTCGGTCAGCAGTTCACGAACTTCCATCTCAACCAGTTCGAGCAGCTCTTCGTCATCAACCATGTCACACTTGTTCATGAACACGATCATGTACGGGATACCAACCTGACGACCCAGCAGGATGTGCTCACGAGTCTGCGGCATCGGGCCGTCAGTCGCTGCTACTACCAGGATCGCGCCGTCCATCTGGGCAGCACCGGTGATCATGTTTTTAACGTAGTCGGCGTGACCCGGGCAATCTACGTGGGCGTAGTGACGGGTAGCGGTGTCGTATTCTACGTGGGAGGTGTTGATGGTGATACCACGCTCACGCTCTTCCGGTGCCTTGTCGATCTGGTCGAAGGCGAAAGCTTTACCACCGAAGTGCTTGGCCAGCACGTTGGTGATAGCTGCAGTCAGGGTGGTTTTACCGTGGTCAACGTGGCCGATGGTGCCGACGTTTACGTGCGGTTTATTACGCTCAAATTTTTCTTTAGACACGACGTAGTCCTTCTAGGTTAAACCCGCCTACCGTCGTAGGCGGGGAATCTTAAATTACTTGGATTTGCGCTCTTCTATCACGGCTTGTGCAACGTTGGTCGGTGCATCGTGATACTTGGCGAATTCCATGGCGTAGGAAGCACGACCCTGGGTAGCGGAACGCAGTGCAGTTGCGTAACCGAACATTTCGGCCAGCGGCACCAGAGCACGTACGATCTTGCCGGACGGGCCATCTTCCATACCTTCGATCAGGCCACGACGACGGTTCAGGTCACCGATAACGTCGCCCATGTAATCTTCCGGAGTTTCAACTTCTACTTTCATGATCGGTTCGAGCAGAACCGGGTTGGCTTTCATGAAGCCAGCCTTAAAGGCCATGGAAGCAGCGATTTTGAACGCCAGTTCGGAAGAGTCGACATCGTGGTAAGAACCGAAGTGCAGACGCACACCCAGATCCATAACCGGGTAACCAGCCAGCGGACCAGATTTGAGCTGCTCACGGATACCTTTATCAACACCCGGGATGAATTCACCAGGAATGACACCACCTTTGATGTCGTTGACGAATTCGTAGGCTTTGCCTTCTTCCAGCGGGTACATGTCGATAACAACATGACCGTACTGACCGCGACCACCAGACTGCTTGGCATGCTTGCCTTCGATGTCTTTAACGGTGGTACGGATGGTTTCACGGTAGGCAACCTGCGGCTTACCTACGTTGGCTTCAACCTTGAACTCGCGACGCATACGGTCAACGATGATGTCCAAGTGCAGCTCACCCATACCAGCGATGATGGTTTGACCTGACTCTTCGTCAGTCCATACGCGGAAGGACGGGTCTTCCTGAGCCAGACGGCCCAGAGCCAGACCCATCTTCTCCTGGTCAGCCTTGGTTTTCGGCTCAACCGCGATAGAAATTACCGGCTCCGGGAATTCCATACGCTCGAGGATGATCGGTGCGTTCGGGTCACACAGGGTGTCACCAGTGGTCACGTCTTTCAGACCGATAGCAGCAGCGATGTCACCAGCGCGTACTTCTTTGATCTCTTCACGCTTGTTGGCATGCATCTGAACGATACGGCCAAAACGCTCGCGCTTGTCCTTGACGGAGTTCAGCACGGTGTCACCGGAGTTGATCACGCCAGAGTAGACACGGAAGAAGGTCAGGTTACCAACGAACGGGTCGGTAGCGATCTTGAACGCCAGAGCAGAGAACGGCTCGTCATCGGAAGCGTGACGCTCGTCTTTGGTCTCGCCGTCCATTTTCAGGCCGTCGATAGCAGCAACGTCGGTCGGAGCCGGCAGGTACTCGATCACGGCATCCAGCATTGCCTGTACGCCCTTGTTCTTGAACGCGGAGCCACAGGTTACCAAGATGATTTCGTTGTTCAGCACGCGCTGACGCAGAGCACCTTTGATCTCTTCCTCGGTCAGCTCTTCGCCGCCCAGGTATTTTTCCATCAGGTCTTCAGACGCTTCAGCAGCGGCTTCAACCAGATTCATGCGCATTTCTTGCGCCTGTTCCAGCAACTCGGCCGGGACGTCTTCGTAATCGAAGGATACGCCCTGATCAGCTTCATTCCAGTTGATGGCTTTCATCTTGACCAGGTCAACAACGCCCTTGAAGTTCTCTTCAGAGCCGATGTTCAGCTGAAGGGGAACCGGAGTACCTTTCAGACGGGTCTTGATGTGCTCAACGCAGCGCAGGAAGTTGGCGCCGGTACGGTCCATCTTGTTGACGAACGCGATACGGGGAACCTTGTACTTGTTAGCCTGACGCCATACGGTTTCAGACTGTGGCTGTACGCCACCTACGGCACAGTACACCATCACGGCACCGTCCAGAACACGCATTGAACGCTCTACTTCGATAGTAAAGTCAACGTGGCCCGGGGTATCGATGATGTTGATACGGTGCGGTTGGAACTGTTTACCCATACCGGACCAGAAAGCGGTGGTCGCGGCGGAGGTGATGGTGATACCACGCTCTTGTTCCTGTTCCATCCAGTCCATGGTGGCAGCGCCATCGTGAACTTCACCGATCTTGTGACTTACACCGGTGTAAAACAGTACGCGCTCGGTAGTAGTAGTCTTACCGGCGTCAATGTGAGCGGAGATACCGATGTTACGATAACGCTCAATGGGGGTTGTACGAGCCATTGTCATCCTCTTACTAAGGCGCTTGTCCCTAGATAATTAAAGGTGCGCAGAGTCAAAAGACCCTGCGCAAGCGGATTACCAGCGGAAGTGAGCGAAGGCTTTGTTCGCTTCAGCCATACGGTGAACGTCTTCACGTTTCTTGACAGACGAACCCTTATTGTCAGCGGCATCCAGCAGCTCGCCAGCCAGACGCTGAGCCATTGATTTTTCACCACGTTTACGAGCGGCATCAACCAACCAGCGCATTGCCAGGGCATTGCGACGTACCGGACGAACTTCTACCGGCACCTGATAGGTTGCACCACCGACGCGACGAGATTTAACCTCGACCGCCGGACGAATGTTATCCAGAGCTTCTTCGAATACGGCCAGGTGCTCTTTGCCAGATTTGGTGGCAATGATGTCCAGGGCGCCATAAACAATGGCTTCTGCAACAGATTTCTTACCGTCAACCATTACTACGTTGACAAATTTAGCCAGCAGCTCTGATCCGAACTTGGGATCTGGCAGGATTTTACGCTGACCAACAACACGACGTCTTGGCATTTCAAATTCTCCGTAACTTCAGGGATTACCCAAAACTAGAAAGCTATCTAACTAGAAACGAATTAACGTTTGGCCTTACTTAACGGAGAACCATTAAGCTTTAGGACGCTTCACGCCATACTTGGAGCGAGCCTGCTTACGGTCTTTAACACCGGCACAGTCCAACGCACCACGAACGGTGTGATAACGAACACCTGGCAAGTCTTTTACACGACCGCCACGGATCAGAACAACAGAGTGCTCTTGCAGGTTGTGACCTTCACCACCGATGTAGGAGGTGACTTCGAAGCCGTTGGTCAGACGTACACGGCACACTTTACGCAGTGCAGAGTTAGGCTTCTTCGGGGTGGTGGTATATACACGAGTGCATACGCCACGCTTCTGAGGGCACGCTTCCAGCGCCGGCACGTTGCTTTTCACAACGAGCTTGATGCGTGGCTTGCGAACCAACTGGTTAATAGTTGCCATCAAAAGGCTCCTGATAATGACTTCATAAACGTGTGGAAAATCCTCCCCGCAGATACGGGGACGCGAAATTTTATGCCCTGTTGTCTGGGGAGTCAAGATTTATACAATTTGCGTCACAAAAGGGCAATTCGGATCCGTTTGATTTCACAACATCACCTTGAATTTTCTTGAAAATATGCTTCTCAGCCACCCCAGGTGCGCGGAGAACCTTTTTGCGCAATCAGTGCCACCAGACCCGCCATATCGAGCACATTGCCCACCCGATGCTGCAAACCGCGAGCTTGCAGATCTTCCTGCATCACATAAAGCGGGATACCCGCCAGCCGCGCGCTCCACTGGGGAGCCGATGCCGCAATCACGGCATCCTGCATCAGTACCAGCTCATCCTCGGGCTGAAGATATGAGAGCGCCTCTGCCAGAGCCTGAGTCTGAAAGGGAGAGTTCAATATCAGATGCAACATGGAGACCTCAAAAGCTGATGTGAGTCGAACATTGTGCCCAGCGCCGAGCCAGTTCCTGGCGCGGCAAACTCTCGACGGGGATCAGCAGATCATCCACTGTCACGCCACGCTCTGCCAGCGAGTCAGCACAAACATAGACCTCTTCGATGTCGTAGAGTTCCAGCATTTTGAAGGTGGGCGCGTAGTGGCGTTGAAAAATGGCGGCTGGCTGCTGCTCCTTGAGCAGTTGCAGCACGCCGTCCCCAATCAGGAAGAGGGCCAGCTCATCGGTCATAGCCGAGGTGGCCAACATGGCATCCAACCCTTCCCGACCGGCGGCATGGCCATGGGGGCCACGACTGCAGATAAAGGCAATTTTCTTGCTCATGACTTCCCCTAGAACTGAACCATTCGATCGGCGGTGAGCGCCGCCTCGGCCAACTGGCCCAGACCGCTCAGACAAAATGGCGCTTGCAGATTGAAGTGCACCAGCCCTGCCCCCTTGGCCTCCTGTTCATCGAGCACACCGCGTCGCATGGCAGCGGCGACGCAGACGTCGATACGGATCCCCTGCTCTTCTGCCAGCTCTCGCCACAGACGCACCAGGTCAGTCTCATCGGATGCTGGCAGATGCAGACCGTTGCCGTTGCATACCCCATCCTGATAGAAGAACAGGTGGGACAAGGTATGCCCCTGTGCCAACAGGGTGCGGGCAAAACGATAGGCTGTACTGGCCGATTGGGTGCCATAGGCAGGCCCCGTGACCAGGATGGCAAAACTCAGACTCATAGCAGGACTCCTGTGCTGACCCGGTACATTTTACGCCAAAAACAAAAAAGCCCCTGCCAGGAGGGGCTTGATTCGATCTGTTGATCAGAGATGGGCAATCGCCTCGACCTCAACCAGCACATCTTTCGGCAGACGGGCCACCTCCACGCAGGAGCGGGCTGGCGCCGCATCGCCAAAGTAGCGGGCATAGACCTGATTGAAAGCAACGAAGTTGTTCATGTCACTCAGGAAGCAGGTGGTTTTGACCACTTTGCTGGCATCGGCACCGGCAGCGTGCAACACGGCAACCAGATTCTTCATCACCCGCTCGGCCTGCTCTTCAATGCCGCCAGCCACGATTTCCATGGTGGCAGGATCGAGCGGGATCTGCCCGGAGGTGAAGATCATCTCGCCAACCTTGGTAGCCTGAACATACGGACCAATCGCGGCAGGCGCCTTGTCGGTTGCAATCACTTCTTTAGCCATTCATCTATCCCCTTCTGGAATGAGTTACTCGTTCTCGTCTTCACCCTGCTTGCGCTGTCGGATGTAAAGATAAACGGTATGTTTTGAAATATTGAGTTTGTCCGCCACCAGATTGATCGAATCCTTGATGTCGAAAATGCCCTTCTCGAACAGCTGGGTCACGATGAAGCGGTTCTTGGCATTGTTGGCCACGGTGGGATCGCGATTGATCTCGTCGATGGTGTTATCCACCGTCTGGGCAACCAGCTCTTCCACGCTGTTGGCGAAGGTCTCTGGTGACTGACGCGCCGCCTGCTGGGGCGTCGGGAAAAATTCGGCCACGAACTCGTGGAAAGGCGCATTGATGTGCAGGTTGATGCAGATCAGCCCCACCACTTGCCGCTCGCTGTTGCGAATGGCGATGGTGCTCGACTTCATCAGCGCACCGGTACGGCTGCGAGCGAAATAGCTCTGGGTGTAATCCTGGCCGGTGCTCTCGATGTCCTTGAGCATGCGCAGGGCGAGATCGGTGATGGGCGCCCCGAGGGTGCGTCCGGTATTGAAGCCGTTGGCGATCTTGATCACCGACTCGTGCAGATTTTCCAGGGAGTGGAGTACCACTTCACAATGCTTGCCGAACAGCTCGGCCAAACCATCGATGAGCCCATCGTATGAGCGCAACAATTCCCTGTCTTCATCTGTAAAAGTGCGGCTGATCAGCTGTTCTTCGGGAAGCATGGCTTCCTCGATACCGACAGTCATGTTCTACCCCTGTAATAACCATTCAACTTTCCCGAGTTTTAAATTGCAGGGGAGTAAAGTCAACTTTTTTTGATTTTTTACTCTACAACTTTGCTCTGGATCATCCTGAAACCCGCGCTGCGTCTACCTTTGCCGAGGAATTGGCCAACAAAAAGGGCTCCTTGAAGGAGCCCTTTTTAATCACGGATGACGAGTTACTCTTCGTCGAAGCTACCGGCTGCGTTCAGCAGATCCGCCAGGTTCTGCTCCGCTTCATCAGCGGTCACCTGCGGGGTACCAACAGCACGAGCTGCGGCGGCACGCTGGTTGATCCGGCTGTGGTGGTAGGCAAAGCCGGTACCAGCCGGGATCAGACGACCCACGATGACGTTCTCTTTCAGACCACGCAGTTCATCACGCTTGCCACCTACGGCGGCTTCGGTCAGAACGCGAGTGGTTTCCTGGAAGGAAGCCGCGGAGATGAAGGACTCGGTGCTCAGAGATGCCTTGGTAATACCCATCAGTACATGACGGTAGGTCGCAGGGGTCTTGCCCTCGGCAACCAGCTTACGGTTGGCAATCTTCACACGAGCCACTTCAACCTGTTCGCCTTCGATCAGATCGGTATCGCCAGCGCTCAGGATCTCGCACTTGCGCAGCATCTGACGAACGATGACTTCGATGTGCTTGTCGTTGATCTTAACGCCTTGCAGACGGTAAACGTCCTGCACTTCGTTGGCGATGTAGTTGGCGACCGGGCTGATACCGCGCAGACGCAGGATGTCGTGAGCAGACTCAGGACCGTCCGCCAGCACTTCACCCTTCTCAACTTTTTCACCTTCGAACACGTTCAGGTTACGCCACTTCGGAATCATCTCTTCGTAGACGTTGCCACCATCGGTCGGGGTGATGACCAGACGGCGTTTGCCCTTGGTCTCTTTCCCGAAGGAGATGGTACCGGAGATCTCGGCCAGAATTGCCGGTTCCTTCGGTTGACGTGCTTCGAACAGATCCGCAACGCGCGGCAAACCACCGGTGATGTCCTTGGTACCGCCGGACTCTTGCGGGATACGCGCTACCGCGTCACCCACACCCACGTTGGCACCATCTTCCAGGTTCACGATCGCCTTGCCCGGCAGGAAGTACTGGGCGGCTACATCGGTACCCGGGATCATCACGTCTTTGCCGTTCAGGTCGACCAGTTTAACGGTCGGACGCATCTCTTTACCGGCGCTCGGACGCTCGTTGACGTCCAGAACAACGATAGAAGAGAGACCGGTCAGCTCGTCGGTCTGACGAGTGATGGTCACGCCATCGATCATGTGTTCGAACTGCAGGCGACCTGCCACTTCGGTGATGATCGGGTGGGTGTGCGGATCCCAATTGGCAACGGTCTCGCCAGCACTCACGGCCTGGCCGTCCTTCACTTCCAGCACGGAACCGTAAGGCAGCTTGTGGCTTTCCTTGGTACGGCCCATGTCGTCCATGATGGTCAGTTCGGTAGAACGTGAGGTGATAACCAGTTTGTCATCGCTGTTGTGAACGAACTTGGCGTTCTGCAGCTTGATGGTACCTGTGTTCTTGACCTGGATGCTGCTTTCAGCAGCGGCACGAGATGCAGCACCACCGATGTGGAAAGTACGCATCGTCAGCTGGGTACCCGGTTCGCCGATGGACTGGGCGGCGATAACACCGACAGCCTCACCCTTGTTAACCAGGTGACCACGGGCCAGATCACGGCCGTAGCAGTGAGCACAGTTACCGAAGTCGGTTTCACAGGTGATGGCAGAACGTACTTTCACACGGTCAACGGAGTTACGCTCCAGCAGGTCACACAGCTGCTCGTCGAGCAGGGTGTTGCGAGCAACCAGGATCTCGTCCTCGGTACCCGGCTTGATGACATCTTCTGCCACCACACGACCCAGCACGCGCTCACGCAGCGGCTCGACCACGTCGCCACCCTCGATCAGCGGAGTCATCCACAGACCGTCGGTAGTGCCGCAATCGTCCTCGGTGATCACCATGTCCTGCGCCACGTCTACCAGACGACGAGTCAGGTAACCGGAGTTCGCAGTCTTCAGTGCAGTATCCGCCAGACCCTTACGAGCACCGTGGGTAGAGATAAAGTACTGCAGTACGTTCAGACCTTCGCGGAAGTTCGCGATGATCGGGGTCTCGATGATGGAGCCATCCGGCTTGGCCATCAGGCCACGCATACCGGCCAGCTGACGGATCTGGGCGGCGGAACCACGCGCACCAGAGTCGGCCATCATAAAGATGCTGTTGAACGAGGCCTGCTCTTCTTCTTCACCCAGCGAGTTGACGTTACGCTCTTTGGACAAGTTCTCCATCATGGCCTTGGAGACGCGCTCGTTGGCGCTGGCCCAGATATCGATAACCTTGTTGTAACGCTCGCCCGCAGTTACCAGACCTGACAGGAACTGGTCCTGGATCTCGGCAACTTCGGCTTCGGCTGCCGCGATGATGTCTTTCTTGGCATCCGGGATGACCATGTCATCGATACCAACGGAAGCACCGGACAGGGCCGCGTAGTGGAAACCGGTATACATCAGCTGGTCAGCGAAGATAACAGTGTCCTTCAGGCCCTGCTTGCGATAGCAGGTGTTCAGCAGACGGGAGATGAGCTTTTTGCCCAGCGCCTTGTTGGATACGCACTTGATCCAGTTCTGCGGATTGGCATCCAGGTCAGCCTGTTCTGCAGCAGTCAGCACCTTCGGCTCGTCGATCAGGGCGTATTCCATACCTTTCGGCAGGATCAGGCTCAGGATCGCACGACCAACGGTGGTGTTCTTCATCTCGGTGTGTTCACGCAGAGAACCGTCTTCCTGACGCAGGTATTCGGTAATGCGTACTTTCACACGAGCATGCAGATCGGCCAGACCGGCGCGATATACTTTCTCGGCTTCTTTCGGGCCGGCCAGCACCATACCTTCGCCTTTGGCGTTGATACGGGCACGGGTCATGTAGTACAGACCCAAGACCACGTCCTGAGAAGGAACGATGATCGGCTCACCGGAGGCAGGCGACAGGATGTTGTTGGTAGACATCATCAGCGCACGCGCTTCCAGCTGGGCTTCCAGGGTCAGCGGTACGTGGACCGCCATCTGGTCACCATCGAAGTCCGCGTTATACGCAGCACAAACCAGCGGGTGCAGCTGGATTGCCTTGCCTTCGACCAGAGTCGGTTCGAATGCCTGGATACCCAGACGGTGCAGAGTCGGTGCACGGTTCAGCAGAACCGGGTGTTCGCGGATCACTTCGTCCAGGATATCCCAAACGACAGCTTCCTCGCGCTCCACCATCTTCTTGGCGGCCTTGATAGTGGTCGCCAGACCGCGGGTTTCCAGCTTGCCATAGATGAACGGCTTGAACAGTTCCAGCGCCATCTTCTTCGGCAGACCGCACTGATGCAGACGCAGAGTCGGGCCTACGGTGATAACGGAACGACCGGAGTAGTCGACACGCTTACCGAGCAAGTTCTGACGGAAACGACCCTGCTTACCCTTGATCATGTCGGCCAGGGATTTCAGCGGGCGCTTGTTGGAACCGGTGATGGCACGACCACGACGGCCGTTATCCAGCAGTGCATCGACGGACTCTTGCAGCATACGCTTTTCGTTGCGCACGATGATGTCCGGAGCAGCCAGATCCAGCAGACGCTTCAAGCGGTTGTTACGGTTGATCACGCGACGGTACAGATCGTTCAGATCGGAAGTCGCGAAACGGCCGCCGTCCAGCGGTACCAGCGGACGCAGGTCCGGCGGCAGCACAGGCAGCACTGTCATGATCATCCACTCCGGCTTGTTGCCGGACTGCAGGAAAGCTTCCATCAGCTTCAGACGCTTGGTGGTCTTCTTGCGCTTGGTCTCGGAGTTGGTTTGATCCAGCTCCTCACGCATGGTTTTGACTTCACCTTCCAGATCGATAGCGCGCAGCAACGCCAGGATTGCTTCGGCACCCATCTTGGCGTCAAATTCGTCGCCCCACTCTTCCAGCGCATCCAGGTACTGCTCTTCAGAGAGCATCTGGCTGCGTTCGAGGTTGGTCATGCCCGGCTCGATTACGACGAAAGATTCGAAGTAGAGCACGCGCTCGATGTCGCGCAGGGTCATGTCCAGCAGCAGACCGATACGGGACGGCAGGGACTTCAGGAACCAGATGTGGGCAGTCGGGCTGGCCAGCTCGATGTGGCCCATACGCTCACGACGGACCTTGGTCTGGGTCACTTCAACGCCGCACTTCTCACAGATCACACCACGGTGTTTCAGGCGCTTGTACTTGCCGCACAGACACTCGTAGTCCTTCACCGGTCCGAAGATACGGGCGCAGAACAGACCATCACGCTCCGGCTTGAAAGTCCGGTAGTTGATGGTCTCAGGCTTTTTGACCTCACCGAATGACCAGGAGCGGATCATGTCAGGAGAGGCCAGACCGATCTTGATACTGTCAAACTCTTCGGTCTTGGTCTGAGCCTTCAAAAACTTGAGTAAGTCTTTCACGTGTTTCCCCTGTCAGGAGTCTAACCTCGGCGCCCCGGCTGCCAAAACAGCGGGGCGCCCACGTCAATTCTCGAACAATAAGAGCGAGCTCTTACTCTTCGTCCAGCTCGATGTTGATACCCAGAGAGCGGATTTCCTTCAGCAATACGTTGAAGGATTCGGGCATGCCCGGCTCCATACGGTGGTCGCCATCCACGATGTTCTTATACATCTTGGTACGGCCATTCACATCGTCAGACTTGACGGTCAGCATTTCCTGCAGGGTATATGCCGCACCGTAAGCCTCCAGGGCCCACACTTCCATCTCACCGAAACGCTGACCACCGAACTGAGCCTTACCACCCAGCGGCTGCTGGGTAACAAGGCTGTAAGAACCGGTAGAACGCGCGTGCATCTTGTCGTCGACCAAGTGGTTCAGCTTGAGCATGTACATGTAACCAACGGTTACTTTACGCTCGAAGCGGTTACCGGTACGGCCATCGAACAGATCAATCTGACCGGATTCCGGCAGATCGGCCAGCTTCAGCAGGGCTTTGATTTCGCGCTCTTTGGCACCATCAAAGACCGGAGTAGCAACCGGCAGACCCTTACGCAGGTTACCCACCAGGGTACGTACGTCGTCGTCAGACAGTTCGGCGATGTTCACTTGCTGGGTGTCCTTCTCGCCCAGGTCGTAGACCTGTTGCAGGAAGTTGCGCATCTCGTGCAGCTCGCGCTGCTCTTTGACCATGCGATCGATCTTCTCGCCGATACCCTTGGCCGCAAGGCCCAGGTGAACTTCGAGGATCTGACCGATGTTCATACGGGATGGTACGCCCAACGGGTTCAGTACGATGTCGACCGGACGGCCGAACTCGTCATGAGGCATATCCTCGACCGGACAGATCTTGGAGATAACACCCTTGTTACCGTGACGGCCCGCCATCTTGTCACCCGGCTGGATGCGACGCTTGACTGCCAGATAAACCTTGACGATTTTCAGTACGCCCGGCGCCAGATCATCACCCTGGATAATCTTGCGACGCTTGTTCTCGAATTTCTTGTCGAACTCGGCTTTCAGCTCAACGTGCTGTTCAGCGATCTGTTCCAGTTCGGTCTGCTTGCCTTCGTCTTCGATGGCCAGTTCAAACCACTTGGAGCGATCGAGCTTGTTCAGACGATCTTCGCTGTAACCGGCGGCCAGCAGCAGGTTGCGGGAGCGGCCGAAAATGCCGTCTTCCAGGATCTTGAACTCTTCGGTCAAGTCCTTCTTCGCTTCCTTCAGCTGCATCTCTTCGATTTCTTTGGCGCGCTTGTCTTTTTCCACGCCATCGCGGGTAAAGACTTGCACGTCAACCACGGTACCGTACACACCGTTCGGTACACGCAGGGAGGAGTCCTTCACGTCGGACGCCTTCTCACCGAAGATGGCGCGCAGCAGCTTCTCTTCCGGCGTCAGCTGGGTTTCACCTTTCGGCGTTACCTTACCGACCAGAATGTCGCCGCCCTTCACTTCGGCACCCACGTAGACGATACCGGACTCGTCCAGCTTGGACAGAGCGGCTTCACCCACGTTCGGGATGTCAGCAGTGATCTCTTCCGGACCCAGCTTGGTGTCACGGGAGATACAGGCCAGTTCCTGGATATGGATGGTGGTCAGGCGATCTTCCTGAACAACACGCTCGTTCACCAGGATCGAGTCTTCGAAGTTGTAACCGTTCCACGGCATGAACGCTACGCGCATGTTCTGACCCAGCGCCAGTTCACCCAGATCGGTGGACGGGCCGTCCGCCAGTACGTCGCCAGCCATGACCGGCTCACCCAACATCACACAAGGACGCTGGTTGATACAGGTGTTCTGGTTGGAACGGGTGTATTTGGTCAGGTTGTAGATGTCGATACCGGCTTCGCCTGGCATCAGCTCATCTTCATTGACCTTCAGGACGATACGGGAGGCATCGACATAGTCGATTACGCCGCCACGCTTGGCCACTACGGTTACACCGGAGTCAACGGCCACAGCGCGTTCCATACCGGTACCTACCAGCGGCTTGTCAGCACGCAGAGTCGGTACAGCCTGACGTTGCATGTTTGAACCCATCAATGCGCGGTTCGCGTCATCGTGTTCCAAGAACGGGATCAGAGCCGCTGCCACAGATACGATCTGCTGCGGGCTCACGTCCATATACTGGATCTGGTCGGCGTTCATAAAGGTGGATTCACCTTTGTGACGGCACGGGATCAATTCATCTTTCAGACGGCCATCTTCGGTGGTCGCGGCGTTAGCCTGTGCGATCACGTACTTGCCTTCTTCAATAGCAGACAGGTAGTCCACTTCGTCGGTGATCACACCGTCAATGACCTTGCGGTACGGGGTCTCGAGGAAACCGTACTCGTTGGTACGAGAGTACACGGACAGAGAGTTGATCAGACCGATGTTCGGACCTTCAGGAGTCTCGATAGGGCACAGACGACCGTAGTGAGTCGGGTGTACGTCTCGGACTTCAAAGCCGGCACGCTCACGAGTCAAACCGCCCGGGCCCAGCGCGGAAATACGACGCTTGTGGGTCACTTCGGAGAGCGGGTTGTTCTGGTCCATAAACTGGGACAGCTGGCTGGAACCAAAGAACTCTTTGACTGCGGCGGAGATCGGCTTGGCGTTGATCAGATCCTGCGGCATCAGGGTGTCCAGGTCGCCCAGGGAGAGACGCTCCTTGACCGCACGCTCGACACGCACCAGACCGACGCGGAACTGGTTTTCAGCCATTTCGCCGACAGAACGGATACGACGGTTACCCAAGTGGTCGATATCGTCCACTTCGTCGTTACCGTTACGGATGTCGATCAGGCGCTTCATCACATCGACGATGTCGTCTTTGGTCAGTACACCTGCGCCAGTCTCGTCTTCACGACCCAGACGGCGGTTGAACTTCATCCGACCTACGGTAGACAGGTCGTAACGCTCGGCGGAGAAGAACAGGTTTTCGAACAGCTGTTCTGCAGCTTCGCGAGTAGGCGGCTCGCCCGGACGCATCATGCGATAGATCTCGACCAGCGCTTCCAAACGGTTGGAGCTGGAGTCGACACGCAGGGTCTCGGACATGTAAGCACCGTGATCCAGTTCGTTGGTGAACAGAACCTCGAAATGCTTGAAGCCGGCTTGGGACAGGTTGGCGATCGCTTCCAGGCTCAGCGCCTGGTTGGCGGTCACGACCATCTCGCCAGTTTGCGGATGTGCGTAGTCCTTGGCAGCAACTTTGCCAACAACATACTCAACCGGTACCTCAATCTGGGTAACGGCGTCTTTTTCCAACTGACGGATGTGACGCGCAGTCACACGACGACCGGTCTCAACCACCACGGCGCCATTGGCCACGATGTCAAAGGTCGCAGTTTCACCACGCAGACGCTCCGGCACCAGATCCATCATCAACTTGCCATCTTTTACTTCAAAACCGATGGTCTCGAAGAAGGTGGCCAGGATTTGTTCGGAAGTGAAGTCCAGGGCGCGCAGAATAATGGATGCTGGCAGTTTGCGACGACGGTCGATACGGACAAACAGGTTGTCTTTCGCATCGAACTCGAAGTCCAGCCAGGAGCCACGGTAGGGGATAACGCGAGCGTTATACAGTACCTTACCGGATGAATGAGTTTTGCCTTTATCGTGGTCGAAGAAGACGCCCGGGCTGCGGTGCAGCTGGGAGACGATAACCCGCTCGGTACCATTGATAACAAAGGTGCCGTTCTCGGTCATGAGCGGAATTTCGCCCATGTATACTTCTTGTTCCTTGATGTCTTTGACGGTGCCGGCAGCTGCTTCACGGTCGTACAGAACCATACGAAGCTTGACACGCAGCGGCGCGGAGTAGGTCACTCCACGGATCTGGCATTCTTTTACGTCAAATACCGGCTCACCCAGGCGATAGCTGACATACTGAAGCTCAGCACTACCGGAGTAACTGGTGATCGGGAAAACGCTACGGAAAGCGGCCTCTAGGCCATATTCACCTTCCGGGTCAGCCTCGATGAACTGCTTGAAGGAGTCCAGCTGAATGGACAACAGATAAGGCGTGTCCAGTACCTGGTCTCGCTTACCGAAGTCCTTACGAATGCGTTTTTTTTCGGTATAAGAGTAAACCATAGGGTTCCTCAGCTCGCTGATAAGTGACCCACTCTGTCCCGCGGGACAGCTCTGTCTCAACACCGTTTTGTGTTGGCCCGGACGAAAGAAGACAGTCCGGATTGCTGGTGCACCGAGAGTCGTAAACGGTGTGAAATGCTCTCAGTCTACAGCGCAAAAAGGCTGGTGAACAAAAATTCACCAGCCCTAGCCTGTTTTATCAGGCTAATCTACATAAATGCAGATTATTTGATCTCAACAGAAGCACCGGCAGCTTCCAGCTCTTTCTTCAGAGCTTCAGCTTCGTCCTTGGACACGCCTTCCTTCAGGTTAGCCGGAGCAGCTTCTACCAGATCTTTGGCTTCTTTCAGGCCCAGACCGGTAGCGCCACGAACGGCTTTGATAACGGCAACTTTGTTGGCGCCAGCAGCAGTCAGAACTACGTCGAACTCGGTCTTCTCTTCTACTGCTTCAGCAGCAGCCGGGCCAGCCATTACGGCAGCAGCGGCAGAAACACCGAACTTCTCTTCCATAGCTTCGATCAGCTCAACAACTTCCATTACGGACATGGAAGCAACGGCTTCGATGATTTGGTCTTTAGTGATAGACATGACAAAAATTCCTGATGTTGAATAAACTCAAACAGCCTAAATAGGCGAGAATCAAGCAGCAGCTTGTTTCTGGTCGCGAACAGCAGCGATAGTACGAACCAGCTTGCCAGCAGAGGCTTCTTTCATAGTCGCCATCAACTTCGCAATTGCTTCTTCGTAAGTCGGCAGCGTGGCCAGACGATCAATTTGTGCTGCGGCGATAAACTCACCGTTAAAAGCGCCAGCCTTGATTTCGAACTTTTGGTTCGCTTTGGCAAACTCTTTGAACAGACGAGCAGCAGCGCCCGGGTGTTCGTTAGAGAAAGCAATCAAGGTAGGACCGGTAAATGCGTCGTTCAGGCACTCGTATTCGGTACCTTCTACCGCGCGACGCAGCAGGGTGTTACGCACAACGCGCATGTACACACCGGCTTCACGAGCGGTTTTACGCAGGACGGTCATCTTGTCTACAGTTACACCGCGAGAATCGGCAACAACTGCAGAAAGAGCGCCTTTGGCAGCTTCGTTGACTTCAGCAACAATTGCCTTTTTGTCTTCGAGTCCCAATGCCATTGGCTTAACTCCTGGATTGAATCCGGGTCTATTGACCCAGTACTGACACATCCCCCCTACCTTTACAACAGAGGGGAACGATGCGGTAGCAGGATTCCAGAAGAGAAAGAATCTTTCTCGCTGGGTTTCCGGCACCGTCTACGCAGGAAACATTAAGGCTTTGCAGCCTCCTGCGGTCTTGGACGGAGGTCGAAACCCCCAACCAATCAAGGCGCAAAATTATAGATTAAATTTTGCGCCTTGTAAAACCCATCAATTAGGCCTGAGCTTCCAGAGAAGCTTGGTCTACGGCAACACCGGCACCCATGGTGGTGGAGATGCTGACTTTCTTGATGAATTGACCTTTGGCGGAAGAGGGCTTGCCTTTTTTCAGGGCAACCAGCAGAGCTTCCAAGTTTTCTTTCAGCTGAACTTCGTTGAAAGAAACCTTACCCAGAGTGGTATGGATGATACCATTCTTGTCATTACGGTAACGAACCTGACCAGCCTTGGCGTTCTTGACAGCTTCGGCAACGTTAGGAGTTACAGTACCAACTTTCGGGTTCGGCATCAGGCCGCGCGGGCCCAGGATTTGACCCAGTTGACCAACAACGCGCATTGCATCCGGGGATGCGATAACTACGTCGAAGTTCATCTCGCCTTTCTTAACCAGATCGGCCAGGTCATCCATACCTACCAGGTCAGCACCGGCAGCTTTTGCTGCTTCGGCGTTGGCACCTTGAGTAAATACGGCAACGCGTACATCACGACCGGTACCGTGCGGCAGTACAGTAGCACCACGTACGTTCTGGTCAGATTTACGAGCGTCGATACCCAGGTTGACAGCAACGTCAACGCTTTCAACGAACTTGGCGGTAGCCAGTTCTTTCAGCAGGGCAATGGCTTCGTTGATGGAGTACTCTTTGGTACCGTCAACTTTTTCGCGAATAACGCGCATACGCTTGGAAAGTTTAGCCATTGTCTTAATCCTCCACTACCAGACCCATGGAACGAGCGGAGCCTGCGATGCAACGTACTTTTGCATCCAAATCGGCACCAGTCATATCCGGCTCTTTGGTCTTGGCGATTTCTTGCAGCTGAGCAACGGTCACCTTACCAACCTTGTCTTTGTTCGGCTTGGAAGAACCAGACTTGATGCCAGCAGCTTTCTTCAGCAGGAAGGAAGCAGGCGGAGTCTTGGTTTCGAAGGTGAAGGAACGGTCGCTGTAAACGGTGATCACGACCGGAGTCGGTGAACCTTTTTCCAGCTTCTCTGTACGAGCGTTGAACGCCTTACAGAATTCCATGATGTTAACACCGTGTTGACCCAGTGCAGGACCAACGGGAGGAGACGGGTTGGCTGCACCAGCAGCAACCTGCAGCTTGATATAAGCTGTGACTTTCTTAGCCATTAGGAAAATACCTCAAAAATGGGTTCTAGCGCCTCGGAGACTTGCTCCTGCAAACGGCTCCCCAACTAATAAAGGGGCAGCCAATTATAGAGATATTCGCTGCCCCTGACAACCGTTAAACGTACAGAATTCAATCAGCCTTTTTCGACCTGACCAAAATCCAGTTCAACAGGAGTAGAACGACCGAAGATCAGTACAGAGACCTTCACGCGGCTCTTCTCATAATCTACCTCTTCAACGGTACCGTTGAAGTCGGCAAACGGACCATCGGCAACCCGCACCATTTCACCCGGTTCAAACAGGGTTTTCGGACGCGGCTTGTCGTGGGCATCCTGCAGACGGTTCAGGATGGCATCGGCCTCTTTGTCGGAGATCGGTGCCGGACGGTCGGAAGTACCGCCGATGAAGCCCATGACACGCGGTACGTTACGCACCAGGTGCCATGTGGTTTCATCCATGATCATCTGGACCAGGACATAACCCGGGAAAAACTTGCGCTCACTCTTGCGCTTCTGGCCAGCACGCATCTCGACCACTTCTTCGGTCGGGACCAGTACTTCACCGAACATGTCTTCCATGCCATGCATCTTGATATGTTCGCGCAGGGACTTGGCTACACGGCCTTCATAGCCGGAAAAAGCCTGCACGACATACCATCTCATACGCTGTTCACGTTGTTCAGTCATGGCTTATCCTTACACACCGGTAATCAGGTTGACCAACCAGACCAAGGCACCGTCCAGAACGAACAGCAGCAGCCCCATCACGGCGGTCACCGCCAGCACAATCAGGGTTGTCTGAATGGCTTCCTGACGGGTCGGCCATACGACCTTGCGGACTTCCAGGCGAGACTCACGGGCGAATGCCAGTGTTGCCTTTCCCTTGGTGGTTTGCAGGGCTACTGCACCAGCAGCAGCAATGACAACGACCACACCCAGGGCGCGGACGGCAGCGACAACATCGTTGAGCAGGTAATTACCCACTACAGCGGCCGCCAGGATAATGAAAACCAGGCCCCAAAGCAGGGTATCCTTGCTTCCGCCCTGGCTCTCAGAACTAACACTCATACAACCCACCTGTATCTGACGTAACCAAAGACACAAAAGCCCCGTACGAGACGAGGTATATGGCAGGGGCGGCAGGACTCGAACCCGCAACCATCGGTTTTGGAGACCGCTGTTCTACCAATTCGAACTACGCCCCTACACAAGAAAGCCCCTATTATAGGGGCTTTGCTTTATTTATGTAAGCCAAAGATTAAGCGATAACTTTAGCTACAACACCGGCACCTACGGTACGGCCACCTTCACGGATAGCGAAACGCAGGCCGTCGTCCATCGCGATCGGCGCAATCAGGGTAACAACCATCTTGATGTTGTCGCCCGGCATTACCATCTCTACGCCTTCCGGCAGTTCGATGGTACCGGTCACGTCGGTAGTACGGAAGTAGAACTGCGGACGGTAGCCTTTGAAGAACGGGGTATGACGACCACCTTCTTCTTTGGACAGCACGTACACTTCAGATTCAAACTTGGTGTGCGGCTTGATGGTGCCCGGCTTGGCCAGTACCTGACCACGCTCAACTTCTTCACGCTTCACGCCACGCAGCAGGGCGCCGATGTTCTCGCCTGCACGACCTTCGTCCAGCAGCTTGCGGAACATTTCAACACCGGTACAGGTGGTAGAAACGGTATCTTTGATACCAACGATTTCTACGGTCTCACCTACTTTAACGATACCGCGCTCTACACGACCGGTAACTACAGTACCACGGCCAGCGATAGAGAATACGTCTTCGATCGGCATCAGGAACGGCTGGTCAATCGCACGCTCCGGCTCCGGAATGTAGCTGTCCAGGTGGCCAGCCAGTTCCAGGATCTTCTCTTCCCACTGAGCTTCGCCTTCCAACGCTTTCAGTGCAGAACCACGAACTACCGGCAGGTCATCACCCGGGAAGTCGTACTCGGACAGCAGTTCACGAACTTCCATCTCGACCAGTTCCAGCAGCTCTTCGTCATCTACCATGTCACACTTGTTCATGAACACGATGATGTACGGAACGCCTACCTGACGACCCAGCAGGATGTGCTCACGAGTCTGCGGCATCGGGCCGTCAGTCGCTGCTACTACCAGGATCGCGCCGTCCATCTGGGCAGCACCGGTGATCATGTTTTTAACGTAGTCGGCGTGACCCGGGCAATCTACGTGGGCGTAGTGACGGGTAGCGGTGTCGTATTCTACGTGGGAGGTGTTGATGGTGATACCACGCTCACGCTCTTCCGGTGCCTTGTCGATCTGGTCGAAGGCGAAAGCTTTACCACCGAAGTGCTTGGCCAGCACGTTGGTGATAGCTGCAGTCAGGGTGGTTTTACCGTGGTCAACGTGGCCGATGGTACCCACGTTAACGTGCGGTTTATTACGCTCAAATTTTTCTTTAGACATGATCGTCCCTCTAAACTAACGCTGAGTACGCGGTGGCAAGCTAACCACAGAACAGTTTATATGATGGATTTGAATCTGGTGGGAAAGAGAGAGGTACTGATGGCTGGTTCGCTTGCCGAACTCACCCTAGGGTGCGGCTCTGCTAACGCCTGAGCCATATCAGCATCTTGGAGCGGGCAGCGGGAATCGAACCCGCATCATCAGCTTGGAAGGCTGAGGTAATAGCCATTATACGATGCCCGCATTTCTCTAACCCAAAGAACTCAAACCGCAGAGAAATATGGTGGAGGGAGAAGGATTCGAACCTTCGAAGGCAGAGCCGTCAGATTTACAGTCTGATCCCTTTGGCCGCTCGGGAACCCCTCCAGACGCCAGATTGTCACAACGGTAATTCTGCTTGCACCCGTTGTGTTTATCGCTTTTGCACGGCAAATAGACGACAGACAGTCAAGCGTCGCGCATTTTATTGTAAGGTTTTGGGGGATGCAACCATTGAACCCGGCAAAATATGCTTTATTGCTGGGAAGTTTGCAAAAAAGCGGGGGCAAACAAGCCAATCCTGCTGCGTCCCTTGTCGCTCCCCCACCCTTGGTGTATGGTCGCCGTGCCCAAGAAACAGTGATGACACCATGACGACAGAGCATAACCCCTATCTGCAATTCACCCGCGAACAATGGGCGTTATTGCGCGATTCGGTCCCCCTGACCCTGACCGAACACGATCTGCAGACCCTGCGCGGGATCAACGAGAAGGTGTCATTGCGGGAAGTGGAAGAGATATATCTGCCTCTCTCCCGCCTGCTCAATCTCTATGTCAAAGCCAAACAGCGTCGCAGCCGGGTGCTGGAGCAGTTCCTCGGCCAGTCCCGCGGCAAGGGCACCTATATCATCAGCATTGCCGGCAGCGTGGCGGGGGGCAAAAGTACCACGGCCCGTATTCTGCAGGCCCTGCTGGAGCGCTGGCCGGAACACCCGCGGGTGGAGCTGGTCACCACCGACGGCTTCCTCTACCCCAACAAGGTACTGGAAGAGCGCGGCCTGATGCGCCGCAAGGGGTTCCCTGAGTCCTACGACATCCGCCATCTGGTGGAGTTTGTCGCCAATATCCGCGCCGGTCACGAGAAGGTCGAAGCGCCGGTTTACTCCCACCTTATCTACGACATCATTCCCGATGAGAAGAAGGTGGTGGAGCAGCCGGACATCCTGATCCTGGAAGGGCTCAATGTGCTGCAAAGCGGCATGGATTACCCTCAGGAGCCCCATCGGGTCTTCGTGTCGGACTTCGTCGACTTCTCCATCTATGTGGATGCCGATGCAGAACTGCTGCGCACCTGGTATATCGAACGCTTCCTGAAATTCCGCAGCGGCGCCTTCTCGGATCCCGACTCCTACTTCCATAACTACGCCAAGCTGGCGGAGAGTGAGGCGACCCAGATCGCCAGCAACATCTGGCAAGATATCAACTATCTGAATTTGCAAGAAAATATCCTGCCAACGCGTGAGCGAGCCAACCTGATCATGACCAAGGGCCATGAGCACGCCATCGAGCAGATCAAACTGCGCAAATGATGACAGCCATTGCCGGATAACGAAGAGGGGGCCCGCAGGCCCCCTCTTCTGTTTGGCATCATCAGCGGCCTTGCTGACCCTCAGTCGCCCCGGCGCAGGGAGAGCTCGCCCCCTAGATAGAATTTGATCCCTTCACCTGTCTCCAGCCGCAGGGCGCCGCGATCGTCGATGCCACGGGCGATGCCGCGGATCTCCTGATCACCCATCAACAAGCGCACCGGGCGACCGGCAAAGTGATCGAGCCGGTTCCACTCATCGACAAAGCTTGCCAGCCCCTGCTGCTCAAAGGTGTGCAGCGCCCGCTGCAGATGGACGATCATCCGGGCTGCCAGCTGATTGCGATCCACCAGCTCGGGATTGATGTGGCGCAGCTCAGCCCAGGCCTGATCAATCTTCTCACCTTCGCGGGCAGGCATCGCCAGATTGAGGCCGATGCCGATCACCAGATGGCAACTGGCACCGGCACTACCGCTCATCTCAACCAGAATGCCCGCCAGCTTGCGGCCCTGATAGTAGAGGTCGTTCGGCCACTTGAGCTCGACCCCCTGATAACCAAGGGACTCCAGCGCCTCAACCACTGCCACGCCGACCGCCAGACTCAGCCCCATGGCTGCCGCCATGCCTTGTTCGAGTCGCCAGTACATGCTGAGGATCAGCTGGCAACCGAACGGCGAAATCCAGGGTTTGCCACGACGCCCGCGCCCGGCTGTCTGACACTCGGCCAGACAGCTCTCGCCGGAGCACAGCTCATTGACCCGATCCAGCAGGTGTTGATTGGTCGAGCCAATGACCGGAAAACAGTGCACCGGCGCCATCGGGGCCAGTGCCTGCAAGGTAGCCTGATCATAGAGCGCCATCGGCACCGCCAGCCGGTAGCCCTTGCCGGTCAGGCTAAAGAGATCCAGCCCCAGCTCCTTGAGCGCCGCCATGTGTTTGCTTACCGCAGCCCGGCTGATGCCGAGCTGCTCGCCCAGCTGTTCGCCGGAGTGAAACTGGCCGTCGCTGAGCAGGGTGATCAGGGTCTGTCTGATGGGAGTCAACGTCATGAGAGCACCTCGTCGAGCCAGGTTTCACCGTGCGCGCCCATAAAGCGCACCTCATGCTCCAACACCACGCCAAACGTCTGCTCCACGCTGTCGCGGACATGGGCCGCCAGCGCGATCAGCTCCATGGCACTGGCGCCCCCCAGATTGACCAGCACCAGCGCCTGCTCCTGATGAACGGCGGCACGGCCAATGGCGAAACCTTTCAGACCGCACTGATCGATGAGCCAGCCCGCCGCCAGCTTGGCCTGCCCTTCTCCGGCCGGATAGCAGGGCATCTGCGGGTAGCGCGACTTGAGCGACTCCGCCAGCGCGGCAGGCACCACCGGATTTTTGAAGAAGCTGCCGGCATTGCCGAGCACAGCGGGATCCGGCAGCTTGGCCATGCGGGTGGCACAGACGGTATCGAAGATGGCCTGGGCCGAAGGCGCGTCACCGAGCGCCGCCAGCGGGCCATAGCCCAGCACCGGTTGCCACGCCTTGGGCAGTTTGAGCCCGACGGCGGTGATCAGGTGGGAATCCTGATACTCGTGTTTGAAGATACTGTCGCGATAACCGAAGCGGCACTCTGCCGCCGCGATCCGTTCAATCTCGCCACTCTGCCAGTTGAACGCCTCGACATAGGCGCAGAAGTCGGCCAGCTCAACGCCATAGGCACCGATGTTCTGCACCGGCGCTGCACCGACCGTACCGGGAATGAGCGCCAGATTCTCCAGCCCGAACCAGCCCTGTTGCAAGGTATGGCGCACCAGCTGATGCCAATCTTCACCGGCCGCCACATGGAGCAACCAGTGATCGCCACCATCTTCAGCGGTAATCCCCTTGAGCCGGTTGAGCACCACCAGACCGAGAAAATCGGTGGTGAAGAGCATGTTGCTGCCGCCGCCCAGATTGAGGCGAGGCAACTGGTTGAGCTGTGGATCGGCACGCAGGGTCGCCAGATCGGCAACCTGCTCCACCTCGGCCAGCCAGAGGCAGTACGCATCGAGGGCAAGGGTGTTGAGCTTCAACAAGGAGGCGTTGGCATTCAGTTTCATCGGTCTATCCCGGCTTGGTGCAAGGGCGCAGTCTACCTCAAGTTACCCCATGACGAAAAACCCGAGCCCTTTTCGGGGGAATAGCAGTGGTTTAGAGTAGGCGACTTCAACTGCTGAGGAACAACTCATGAACAACCAGTTTGCCGTCATCGGCCTGGGCCTGTTTGGCAGCGCGCTGTGCGAAGAGCTGCAACGGCAAGATGCCGAAGTACTGGCCATCGATATCGACGAGAGCAAGACCCGGCAAATCGCCGCCCTCTGCAATCACGTGATCGTGGCGGATGCTACCGACGAGGCCACCGTGGCCGAGCTGGGACTGGCCAATTTCGATATCGTCTTCGTTGCCATCGGTGACAACCTGGAGACCAGCATCCTCACGACCCTCGTCTTGAAAGAGGCGGGCGTGAAGAAGGTGTGGGTCAAGGCGCGCGACGAGTTCCACGCCAAGATCCTGCAGAAAGTGGGCGCCGACAAGGTGATCAACCCTGAGTGGGACATGGGCCGCCGGGTCGCCCAGAGCATGCTGGACAACCGGCTGTTCGACTATCTGGAGCTGGGCCACGACATGGTGCTGACCGAGTTCGTGATCGGCCTGCAACAGAACGGCCGGGAACTAGGTGACTTCCACCTGCTGCAACAGAGCGATTTCCAGCTGCTCGCCATCAAGCGTGGTGATGTGCTGCACAACGTGCTGACCGGCAAGATGGAGCTGCAACTGGGCGACATCCTGATCCTGGCGGGCAACAAGCACGCCATCGACCACTGGCTCGAAACCCTATGATCAACTGGCGCAGCAGCTACGCCTTCGCCCTCCATCGGGAGCAGGACTCTCGCTGGAGTGAAGCCCGGCTGATCCTCGGCAGCTTTCTGATCATTCTGCTGATTGGCACCATCTTTCTGGTGCAACCCTCCAGCCACAATGGCGAGGTTACCTTCGTCAACGCCCTGTTTACCGCCACCTCGGCCATCAGCGTGACAGGTCTTGGCGTGGTGGATACCGGCACCGCCTTCACCCTGCAGGGGCAGATTTTCCTGCTGATGCTGATGGAGATCGGCGGTCTGGGCCAGATGACCATGACCCTGCTGCTGATAGCCATCTTCAGCAAGCGGGTCGGTCTGCGCCAACAGGTACTGGCCAAGGAGGCGCTGGGACAGGAAGGCTCGGTCAACATCATTCAGCTGGTCAAACGGATCGTCCTGTTCGCCTTTATTGCCCAACTGATCGGCACCGGCATCATGGCGATCCGCTGGGTGCCCGAGATGGGGTGGGTGCACGGCCTCTATGTCAGCTTCTTCCACGCAGTATCGGCCTTCAACAACGCCGGGTTTTCGCTGTTTGCCAACAACCTCATCGACTATAGAGACGACCCCATCATCAGCTTGACCATCGCCGGTCTGCTGATCCTGGGGGGGATCGGCTTTACCGTCATCGTCGATCTGGTGCGCAACCGCCGCTGGCGCAAGCTGAAGCTGCACAGCAAGTTGATGCTGCTGATGACCCCGGCGCTGCTGCTGGCCGGTACCCTGATGTTCTGGCTGCTGGAACACAACAACCCCGGCACCCTCGGCAAGGCCGGTATCGGTGGCCAGCTGCTGGCGGCCTTTTTCCAATCTGCCAGTGCCCGTACCGCCGGTTTCAATACCATAGATATCGGGCTGATGACCCCGGCGGCGCTGCTGTTCCTGATGATGCTGATGTTTATCGGTGCCGGTGCCACCTCGACCGGTGGTGGTATCAAAGTCACCACTTTCGCGGTTGTGCTGCTGGCGACCAAGGCATTTCTGACCAAACGGCCCCATGTCACCGCTTTTGGCCGCACCCTGTCGCCCCAGATCGTGACACGCTCGCTGGCCATCATCATCGTCAGCACCATGGTGCTGATGCTGGCGATGTTCCTGCTGATGGTGACCGAGGATCTGCCATTCGACAAAATCATGTTCGAGACCATCTCGGCATTTGCCACCGTCGGCCTCTCTACCGGCATCACCGCCTCCCTGAGCGAGCCGGGCAAGCTGATCCTGGTACTGGTGATGATCTGCGGCCGTCTAGGCCCGCTGACCCTGGCCTTTATGCTGGCCCGCCCGGTCGAGACCCGCATCCGTTATCCGGAAGAGAACGTCTATACCGGCTGACCAGCCATGAACACGGGGCAGCCACTGGCTGCCCCGTTTTTTTATTCGGCTTGTTGCTGCGCCTTGAGCCAGCGCCCCGGGCTCACCCCCAGCTCCCGCTCGAATGCCCGACCAAAGGCAACACTGCTGCTGTATCCCGCACCCAGCGCCACCTGCACCATGGGCTCCCCCGCCAGCAGTTGCTGGCAGGCGCGCGCCATGCGCCAGTGGGTCAGATAACCAAGCGGCGCTTGACCGACCCGCTCCTGAAACCTCGCGGCAAAGCGGGCCCGCGACATGCCGGCCTCCCGCGCCAGCGTGGCCACCGTCCAGGGTTCATCCCCACGCTGATGCATCACCGAGATCGCCTTGGCCAACTGGGGATCGGAAATACCTGCCAGCATCCCCTGCTGACACACCCCTTGCTCGACCAGATGACGCAGCAGCAGGATCAACAGTATCTCCAGCAAGCGGAAGATCAGCGGATCCTGCCCGTAGCGGGGGTGAAACGCCTCGTCAAACAGCTGACTCAGCACCGGCGTCAGGGCAGGCAACTCACGCAGCGGCAGCACCAGCGAGCCCGGTAATGCCAGTTGCAACGGCGATGCGCCCCCCTTGCCGAATGCGACATTGGCACACACCAGATCGCAACCCCCCAACGTTCTGGGTTCAAGCTTGTGAGGACGTCCCCGAGGGAACAGGAGCAGGGTCGGCTCCTCGAGCAGCAAGCTGGCCCCCCCCTCCTCACGCAGCATGACGACACCGCTGCGCAGCAGATGAAGATGTCCGCCACTCGGGTAATCATCACTGGAGGAGTTCTGGCACAGGTTGCCGGCGAAGAAGATCTTGGCTTCGGGGGAAGCATGAACCAACAGGGCAGAGAGCGGATCCATATTTGAGACGAATAGTATTTATTTGCAGACGATGAGTGATAAACCGTATCACGAATGACGGCACACTGTCTCCCGTACCTTCACTACCACAGGAGAAGATCATGAGCCGTATCCAACCCGTATCCCAGCCGCAACCCGCAGCCGCCCAGACCCTGACCACCCTGCACCGCAATCTGGGTATGGTGCCCAACCTCTACGCCACCCTGGCCCACTCGCCAGCACTGCTCAATGGCTTCCTGGGCTTTGCCGAGGCGCTTGGCAAGGGGCGCCTCACTGCCTCACAACGGGAGTTGCTGGCACTGGCCATAGGTCAAGCCAACGCCTGCCAATACTGTTTGTCTGCCCACACACTGCTCGCGGGCAAGGCCGGATTCTCGGCTCAGGAGATCCGGGCAGCCCGGCTCGGCCAGGCCTCGGCTCCGCTTGATCACGCCCTGCTGCAACTGGCAACGGCGCTGGTCAACCAGCGCGGGGTGATCAGTGACGAGCAGCTTGCTAGCGCCCGTGCCGCAGGCGTAGATGACGAGCTACTGCTGGAGGTGCTCGGCCAGGTGGTGGTCAATACCCTGACCAACTATGGCAACCACTTGGCGGCGACCGAGATCGACTTCCCGCCCGTCACTCTGACCCCTTAAACAAGGAACCCCCCATGCAGCAACATGACAAAGGCTTTCTGGTCGCCCTGGCGGGCGTGGTATTGACCCTGCTCTGGATCGGCGTCTTCAAGTTTACCCCGACAGAGGCAGCTGCCATCAAACCACTGGTAGCCAGCCACCCCTTGATGAGCTGGCTCTATGGCCCCCTGTCGGAGCAGAGCGTATCGAACCTGATCGGGGTGGTCGAGATAGTGATCGCCATCGGACTGGTCGTGGGTCTGTGGCAACCTCGCATCGGTTACTGGTGCAGCATGGGGGCTATCGTCACCTTCCTGGCGACGCTGAGCTTCCTGCTGACCCTGACAGGTGTCTGGAAGATGGTTGACGGCGTGCCAGTCACCGAGTTCTTCCTGTTCAAGGATCTGGTGTTTCTCGGTGTGGTTCTGCACTACCAGCACAGGATCCGTGCCAGCTTGTCCACTCAGGCAGCCTGACAACAATGCCTTTGGCGCCCGGGATGGGCGCCTTTTTTCGTTATGCCGCCCTGGTCTGGCGCTTGCTGGCCGTCTTGCGCGGTCGGGGCCCGCCAGTCGTGCTGGCCGCCGAACTCTTGCGCTTGGTAAAACGCCGCTTGCCGGCACCCGGCGCCTCCTTGGGCAGGGCGCTGAAGCTGGCGCCGGAGTCCTGCCGCGCCCCTTCAATCAGGCCGTTAAGCTGCTCGGTGAGCGGCCCCATAAACTGCTGGTAGCTGCCGTGGCGCTCGGCGATCTGGCCGAGGCTCTGCTCCCACAGCGCCGTCATATCCGGCGTGGTAGCTGTCGCGGGCAACGCCTGAACCAGCGCCCGTCCGGTCGGGGTCGCCTTGATGCTCTTGCCCTGACGCACCAGAAAGCGGCGCTTGAACAGCAGGTCGATAATGCCTGCTCGGGTCGCTTCGGTGCCGAGGCCATCGGTGTCGCGCAGGGTCTTGCGAATCTCGGGATCCTGCACATAGCGGGCGATGCCGGTCATGGCCGCCAGCAGGGTGGCATCGGTGAACGACTTGGGCGGCTGGGTCATTTTCTCCTGCAGTTCGCCCCGCTCGCACAGCAGTTGCTCTCCCTCTTTCAGGGCAGGCAGCGTGCCCGCCTTCTCTTCGTCGTCATCCTCCTCCACCCCGAGCAGTGCCTTCCAGCCCGCTTTGAGAATGCGCCGTGCCTTGGCCTGAAACAGACCACCGGCGATGCGCAGCAGCACCTTGCTGTCGTTGTATTCGAACGGGGGATAGAACTGCAGCAGATACTGTCGGGCAATCAGGCCATAGAGCTTCGCCTCGTCGGCCCCCAGCGTGGCAGGGTTGCCCTGCTTCTCGGTGGGTATGATAGCGTGGTGGGCATCCACCTTGCTGTCGTTCCACGCCTTGCTGCGGATCTTGCCGTCCGCCTCGGCAACTGCCTTGGCCAGCGCGGGCGCTGTGGCGGCGATGGCGCTGCGCACCTGCTCGGCCCGCTTGAAGTGGTCGGTCGGCAGATAGCGGCTGTCGGAGCGCGGATAGGTGATGAGCTTGTGACGCTCGTAGAGGCTTTGGCAGATGTCGAGCACCCGCTTGGCATCCATGCCGAACCGCTTGGCGGCATCGATCTGCAGGCTGGAGAGGTTGTAAGGCAGCGGCGCCGCCTGCTTGCGGGCCTGCTCCTCCACCGATTCGACTTGCGCAGGCTGGCCGTTGATCCGGCTCACCACCTTGTCGGCCAGCGCCCGATTGAGCACCCGCCCCTCCTCATCCTGCCACGGCAGGCAGGCTTCCGATGGCAGCCACTTGGCGGTGAAGCGCTCGTTGCTATCGGTCAGCAGATGGGCCAGCACCTCGTAGAAGGGTTTGGGGACGAAGGCCTCGATCTCGAGATCCCGCCGCACCACCAGCCCCAGCAGCGGGGTCTGCACCCGACCAACCGAGAGCAGCTCGCTGCAACCCGCCTTGCGTCCGAGCAGGGTGTAGGCGCGGGTCATGTTGATGCCATAGAGCCAGTCAGCCCGACTGCGGGCCAGTGCGGAAACCGCCAGCGGCACGAACTCCTTGTTGTCTCTGAGCTTGTCGAGGGCGCGGCGCACCGCGGGCGGGTTGAGATCGCTGATGAGGCAGCGCTGCACCGGCTTGGTTTTCGGGTAGCCGAGAAAGTCGATCACCTCATCCACCAGCAACTGCCCTTCCCGGTCCGGGTCACCGGCGTTGACCACGCAGTCCGCCTGCTTGATCAGCCGCTTGATGACGGTGAGCTGGGTTTTGGTCTTGGGCTTGGCCACCAGCTGCCACTGGGCGGGGATGATGGGGAGATGCTCCATCCGCCACTGCTTGAAGGCGGCGTCATAGGCATCGGGCTCGGCCTGCTCCAGCAGGTGGCCGATACACCAGGTGACCACATCCCCCTGGGCTGTTTCGATAAAACCGTCGCCCTTCTTGTGGGGCTTGGGCAGGGCATCGGCAATGGCGCGGCCCAGCGTGGGCTTCTCGGCGATAAAGAGTCGCATCGGTGGCTACCTGCAATACTGTATATGCAGACAGTATACAACTACCACCGCGAAAGCCCAACTGCCCCTATTCGTCGAACGGGTGATCGTGGATGGCGGCAAACAGCCGCGCCTGATTGAGCAGCGGCGCATAGTGGAAGGCATTCTCGCCATCTTCCACCAGCAGGTAGTCGGTCAGCTGTTCGCGCACCGCCTCTTGCAGGGTCTCCAGCTTCCACGGCTTGGCGAGGTAGTAGTGCAACCCGCCACGATTGACCGCCTCGACGGTGGCCTCCAGCCCCGCTTGTCCGGTCAGCAGCAATTTGCGACTGGCGCGGGTAGTGGCACGCCGGTTCAGCTCCACCAGAAAATCGACCCCCAGGGTTCCCGGCATGATGTGGTCACAGAGGATCAGCGCCAGCTTGTTGCCGTCGCTCTCCCACTCCTCCACCACCGCTCGCGCCTCATCGACGCTCTCGGCGGCTTCCAGTTCGAAGTGGGAACGGAACGGGGCGAGATCGTGGATCACCGCATCCAGCACCTCACGCTCATCGTCCACACACAGG
This sequence comes from Aeromonas sp. FDAARGOS 1411, assembly GCF_019047125.1. NCBI lineage: Bacteria > Pseudomonadati > Pseudomonadota > Gammaproteobacteria > Aeromonadales > Aeromonadaceae > Aeromonas > Aeromonas sp. FDAARGOS 1411. The sequence goes on from NZ_CP077214.1 coordinate 3,330,246, forward strand.
ATCAGATAGTGTTTGTTCATTGCTCCTCCTTGGCGACATGGTTTGGCACGCCGCGCGATTGATGCTGGCGACGGCTCAGGCCGCATGCTCCTTGTTGTGATGAGGTTCGCCCCCGTAACCGGCCTGCCCCATGCCGTCCAGCGGCAGACAGACCCGCATCCGGGTGTAACGGCCCGGTTCGGAGGCCACCTCAATCCGACCGTGGTGCTGCTGAACTATCTGCAGCGAAACGCTCAGACCGATACCGAGGCCGAAATGGCCCTCCCGCTTGGTGGTGAAGTTGAGATCGAAGATCCGCTGCCACAGCTCGGGCTCGATGCCGCAACCGTTATCCTCGATCTCTACCATGACCCACTCGGGATCCAGCAATCCGGTGCGGATGGTGAGTCGCCCCGAGCCGCTCATGGCATCCAGACTGTTGGCGATCAGGTTGGTCCACACCTGTTGCAGGGCGATAGGGTGACAGCGCACCAGCGGCAGCGGCTGGTACTCCTTGCAGAGCTCATGATGCTTGAGGCGGTTTTCGAAAATCATCAAGGTATCTTCCAGCCCCTCGTGCAGGTCCACCAGCGAGGGCTCGGCCCGATCCTGCCGGGCATACTGCTTGAGGCTCTTGACCAGATCGCCGATGCGACGGGCACACACTTCGATATTGCGCAGGAAGCTGCCGGTCTGCTGGAACAGCTCCAGCCGGGAGAGCAGCGCCTCCCGCTCGGCGGCGGTGCGGCTGGCAAACCAGCGCTGCCAGTTCAGCTCGTCATCCAGATTCATCTGCACCGCCAGCCGCGCCTGCTGGCGATCGCCAAAGCGCCCCTCAGCCTGCCGGGTCTTGTCACGGATCTCGCTGGTCGAGACCGGCTGGGAGGAGAGCGCCTGACAGAGGGTCTGGTTGCCAAGCCCCTTGATGGTTGCTGGCAGCTCGAGATTGACCAGATCGGGGATGGCGGCCCGCAGGGTCTCGCTGCCACGGATAATGGCCGCCACCGGGTTGTTCAGCTCGTGGGCGACACCGGCCACCAGCTGACCCAGCATCGCCATCTTTTCGCTCTCCACCAGCTGGGCGTGAGCGGCATCGAGGGAGTTGAGGGTCTGTTGCAGCCGCATCTCGGTGCGGATGCTGTTTTGCAGACGGCGGTTGAAGTGGCGCAGCAGCAGGTTGGTAAAGGAGGGGAGCAGTTCGCTGCGCGCCTGCATCACCCGGGAGAATTGCAGCTTGTCGAGCTTGATCACCTCGGCACCGGTCAGAGTCACGCCGGTGGTGAAGGCGGGTTCTCCAGTCACAAATGACATGCCCCCCACCAGCGAGCCGGTACGGTAGTGCACTACCTCCTGATCGATCCCCTGCTCGTCCCGCTTGCGCAGCACCACCTCCCCCTTGGCGATAAACCAGAGGAAGCTGTTGGGCTCCCCCTCGCGGGTCAGCACATGGCCCGGGCTGTAGTGGCGGCAGACCCGCTCCTCGTCATTGCCCTCGAAAAACTGGTAGAGGCCGTCGATCACCACCCGGGAGAGTTCTTCATCGCTGCAGTGGGTGTAATCCATAAAGCCCTGCCGATAGGCGGCCAACTGGCGATCGACATGGGCTCGCAGCAGCTTCTGGTTGTCGAGCACGGCGGCATAGCTCAGCAGGTCCGCCTCGGGACGCTGCAATACAAAGTGGCTAGCCTGCTCGATCACCGCCCGGCGCAGGCTGCCATCGCGCCAGGGGCGTTGCAGGTAGTAGTCGAGACGACCGAGGTTGACCGCCTCGATGATCGATTTCATCTCCGGCTGGCTGCCGAGCAGGATCTTGCGGCACGCCTCGTGACGGCTGCCGAGGCGGATCAGAAAATCGGCCCCTCGCCCATCCCCCAGCTCGCTGTCACACACCACCACGGCGGGTGGCTGCCCCTTGCGATCCAGCTCGTCCAAGGCCAGCTCCGCCGACCCCTGACCGACTACCACCACCAGCGCGAAATGGCCGAGCAGCGGAGCCAACTCCTGTTCGAATTCGGCCAGCAGTTGCACGTTGGCAGCGACACACAGCAGTGAGAAAGGGCTCATCAGCGACACTCCGTTGAGGCTCACTGCTCACTATATCAGCGAATCTTGTGGGGTTTTGCGAGGGGGCTAACAGCTGTCGCGGAAAGTGCACAAATAGATTAAACAGAAAACAACTGAATTTAATTCGACAATTAAATCAATAACAAAACAAAAGACAGAATGTGACAACAATCAAAAATATAAACCATGATGGAGGTCAACGCCTTATCCCTGTCATTACTACTACTATTGGACTAGTACTATGTAGGTAATTATTGACCGTAGGAAAACGCCGCCATGATTGGAAAACTGATAAGAAAAACCTGGTTCTGGCTCCTGCTGCTCGGGGCCCTGCTGGGTGTCGCGGCACTGGGTGTCACCGTGACCGTGCTGCACAAGACCAGCTCCACCGAATTCTGCGTCTCCTGCCACTCCATGCAGACTCCGCTCGCCGAGTATCAGGGCAGTGTCCACTTCCAGAACACCAAGGGGATCCGCGCCGAGTGCGCCGACTGCCACATCCCGGGCGACCCCACCTCCTACCTGTGGACCAAGATCCGCGCCGTGAAGGATATCTATCACGAGGCGATCGGCACCCTGGATACCCCGGAAAAGTATGAAGCCCACAAGCTGCGGATGGCCCAGTCCGTCTGGGACGAGCTGAAAGCCAACGACTCCGCCACCTGCCGCAGCTGCCACAGCTACGAGGCGATGGACATTCTGGCCCAGCGCCCCAATGCCCGCGCCGAGCACCCGGTCGCCATCAAGGAGGGCCAGACCTGTATCGACTGCCACCGCGGTGTCGCCCACATCATGCCTGACATGAGCGGCCTGGCTGCCGCCGGTGCCAGCGAGCTGGCGCAGGCTGCGGCCCAGACCCCGGCCAACGTCACCACCCGTTACGCCATCGCTACCACCCCGCTGTTCCTCGATGCTGCCGCCAAGACCGACGAAGGCACCCTGATGCCCTCCACCAAGGTGGAAGTGCTGGCCAACGAAAACGGCCGCGCCAAGGTGCAGATCGAAGGCTGGCAACAGGATGGCGTGAGCGAAGTGTTCTACGCCGCACCGGGCAAGCGGATCCTCAGCGTACTGGTCGGCGATGCCGCCAAGAAAGCGCTGGTCACCGGCCAGAGCGAAACCGACAGCGCCACCAACCTCACCTGGCATCAGGTCAAGCTGACCGCCTGGGTCGACCAGAGCCAGCTCATCGGCGATCAGGGCAAGCTGTGGCAATACGCCTCCACCCTGATGTCCAATAACTGTACCGGCTGCCACGGCCTCACCGCGCTGGATCACTTCAACGCCAACCAGTGGATCGGCGTCATCAAGGGGATGGAATCTCGTACCTCCCTGACCCCGGAACAGGCTCGCATGTTGACCCAGTATGTCCAGAAACACGCCAGTGACATGAGCGCGGCCCACTAAGGCTGGCACAGAGGAAAACCGTTATGACTTTTTTCAATGACAAGAAGACCAATCTGTCCCGCCGCAACCTGCTCAAGGGGCTCGGCGCCTGCGCAGCCCTGCCCCTGCTCGGCGGCATTTTTCCCAAGAGTGCGCTGGCGCAAGCCATCAGCACCGCATTGAGTCAGTTCCCGACTCTGGTGCCCGCCCAGAAGGGCATTCTGACCGGCGCCCACTGGGGGGCTTTCGAGGCGATCGTCGAAGATGGCCGCATGGTGCGCGTCCAGCCGGTGGCCGATGATCCGGCGCCGAACGATCTCATCGACATGGCGCCGTTCCAGGTGCACGCCAAGAACCGCATCAAATACCCCATGGTACGCAAGAGCTGGCTGGAGCATGGCCCGGGCGCCAAACCCGAGCTGCGCGGTGCCGACGAGTGGGTGCGAGTGAGCTGGGACAAGGCGATCGAACTGGTGGCCGGTGAAATCCAGCGGGTGCAGAGTGACTTCGGTCCGCAGGCGATCCACGCCGGTTCCTATGGCTGGAAAAGCGTCGGCATGTTCCACAACAGCCGTACCCTGCTGCACCGCCTGATGAACCTCTCCGGCGGCTTCACCGGTTATGCCGGTGACTACTCCACCGGCGCGGCCCAGGTGATCATGTCCCACGTGATGGGCTCCATCGAGGTGTACGAGCAGCAGACCGCCTGGCCCAACGTGGTCGAGAACGCCGAACTGGTGGTGCTGTGGGGGGTCAACGCTCAAGTAACTCTGAAGAACAGCTGGAACATGCCGGATCACGAAGGTCAGGCCGGCTTCATGGCGCTGAAAGAGAAGGGCACCCGCGTCATCAGCATCGATCCCATCTACAACGAGACCGCCAAGCTGGTCGGTGCCGAGTGGATTGCGCCGAACGCCTACACCGACGTGGCCATGATGATGGGTGTGGCTCACACCCTCTACAGCGAGAAGAAGCACGATCAAGCCTTCCTCGATCGCTACACCGTCGGCTTCGACAAGTTCCTGAACTACCTGCTCGGCAAGGATGACGGCCAACCGAAGAGCGCCGAGTGGGCGAGCAGCGTCTGCGGCGTCGATGCCAAGGTGATCCGCCAGCTGGCCCTCGACATGGCCGCCAAACGCACCATGATCATGGCCGGTTGGGGCATGCAGCGTCAGCAGCACGGCGAACAGCCGAACTGGATGCTGGTCACTCTGGCCTCCATGCTAGGACAGATCGGCCTGCCGGGCGGCGGCTACGGCTTCAGCTACCACTACTCCTCCGGTGGCAGCCCCACCGCCAAGGGCGGCATTCTGGCCGGTATCTCCGCCGGCAACGCACCGAAGAACAGCCCGGCCCCGATCCCGGTGGCCCGCATCGCCGACTGTCTCGCCAACCCCGGCAAGACCATCGACTTCAACGGCCGCAAGGTGACCTATCCGGACATCAAGCTGGTCTACGTGGCGGGCGGCAACCCTTTCCACCACCATCAGGACACCAACAACCTGCTGCAAGCATGGCGCAAGCCGCAGACCGTGATCGTTCACGAGCCCTACTGGACGGCGACTGCCAAGCACGCCGACATCGTGCTGCCGGTCACCACCAGCTACGAGCGCAACGATCTGGAGATGGGTGGCGACTACTCCCAGCGCTATGTGTTCCCGATGCACCAGTGCGTCCCGCCCCAGCACGAGTCACGCAATGACTTCGACATATTCAGCGCCATCGCCGCCAAGCTGGGCGTGCAGGAGCAGTACACAGAAGGGAAGGACGAGATGCTGTGGCTCAAGCAGATGTACGACGGCATGGCGGCGCAGGCCCGCGGCGCCCGCGTCGCGCTGCCGCCGTTCAATATGTTCTGGGAGTCCAACAACTACATCCGCTTCCCGATCCCCGAGGCCAACCGCCAGTGGATCCGTCACGCCGATTTTCGCGAGAACCCGCTGCTCAACCCGCTCGGCACCCCGTCCGGCAAGATCGAGATCTTCTCCAACACGGTGGCGGGGATGGGTTACGCCGACTGTGCCGGCCATCCCAAGTGGTATGAGCCCAAGGAGTGGGTGAAGAGCAAGGTGGCAGCGCGCTATCCGCTGTCGCTCAACACCTCCCACCCGACCCAGCGGCTGCACTCCCAGCTCGACAACACCCCGCTGCGGGACAAGTTCGCCATCGCCGACCGCGAGGCGATCATGATCCATCCGCTGGATGCCAAGGCCCGTGGCATCGCTCAGGGAGATCTGGTGCGCGCCTTCAACGAGCGCGGCCAGATCCTGGTAGGTGCCCTGCTATCCGAGGATGTGCGCCAAGGGGTGGTGCGGATCTGCGAAGGGGCCTGGTACGACCCGGCCAAGCCGGGCGAAGCGGGCAGCATCTGCAAAAACGGCAACGTCAACTGCCTCACCTTCGACGAAGGCTCGTCCAGTCTGGCACAGGGCAACTGCGGCCACATGGCCCAGCTGCAGATCGAGAAGTACACAGGATCTGTGCTGGCCAACACCGCCCACGCGGTACCGGCCAACGGCTAAGGCGATTGCCACCCAATAAAAACGGCGCCATCAAGGCGCCGTTTCTTTATCTGTCTGCCAAAGCGCAGGCATGGGGATGGGTTTAGAACTCCCCCTCCTCCATATACTCCTGCGCGCATTCAACTAGCTGTGGCCACAGCTCTTCCGGCACCCATGCGTCCGGGTCATCTTCGTCCCCGTCGTACTGGCTCCAGAAATAGCGGCGCAGGCCGGAGGCAAACTCGTCGCTGATCTCGGCCAGCTCCGAGAGCGGCCCCAACCAGGCGATGCGACGCAGGCCGGAGGCGAGATCGTTGATGGCATCCATCAGGGTGCGATCGTCAAAGCTCTGCTCCACCAGCAGGGTGAAGCGCTCGCGCGCCTGCTCGGTCTGCTCCTCGTCCAGCTCGCCTACATCGGCCAGCAAGTCGACAAAATCTTCCAGAAGGAACGCGATCAGGCCATCCCTGTCTTCAAACCACTGGATCTGGGCGCCCTTGACCCCCAGCACAGAGGCATCAAACGAATCGTCAAGGTGACACAGTGCCCACGGATCGTCGGTCATGCTTCTCTTCCTCAGGCTAAAACAAATGCCATATGTTATGCCTAGCTCTCGACTCTTGCCACCTTGGGCAACGAGAGGGAGGCGGCCAGACCGCCCAGTTCGGCGCGGCCCATGATGAAACTGCCCCGATAGGCTTCCGCCAGATCGGAGACGATGTTGAGACCTAGGCCCGAGCCCGGCACCTTCTCGTCGAGCCGCACCCCGCGCAGCACCGCCTTGGCGATCTGATCCTCGCTCATGCCGGGGCCGTCATCCTCGATACGCAGGGTGATCCAGCCCCCCAGCTCGGCGCTGGAGATGCGCAGCTCGCTGGCGGACCACTTGAAGGCGTTCTCCAGCAGGTTGCCTACCATCTCATCGAAATCCTGCTCCTCCACCCCGACCGCCAGATTGGCGGGCACCTGCAGATCCACTGTTTTGCCCGGATAGAGGCGGGAGAAGGCGCGGCAGATATACTCCACCCGCGCCCGCACCGGGGTAGAGACCCCGAGGATCTTGGCGGCGCCGGTCACCCGCGCCTTGCCGAGGTGGTAGTCGATATGGCGCTGGATCTGGTCGAGCTGCTCGCCGATGGCGGCCTGATCCTCCGGTGGCAACTGGGCCACCTGATTGCGCATGATGCTGAGCGGCGTCTTGAGGGCGTGGGCCAGATTGCCGGTGTGGGATCGCGCCCGCTGAAGCAGCTCGCCGTAGTGGTGCAGCAGCCGGTTGATATCCTCCACCAGCGGCTGGATCTCCAGCGGATAGCGCAGCCGGAACCCCTCCTGATGACCCTCGTGAACCCGCCCCAATTCGCGGCGCAGCAGGTGCAGCGGCCGCAAGCCGTAGACGATCTGGAACATGAAGCCGAGCACCAGACCGGCGGCAGCAAAGCCGAGACCGAGGAACAGGCTGATGCGGGTCTTGTTGAGGGTCTGGGTCAGGGCGCTACTGTCCTTGGCCATCACCAGAGTGAAGACCCGATCCGAACCGGGCAGCAGCACGGTGCGGGTCATGATCAGCAGGGGCTCCTTGTTGGGCCCCTTGCCGACGAAGAGGTCGGGATCGCCAAAGGCGGACTTGAGGCCATCGCTCTTCAGGTTGGTATCCCACAGGGAACGGGAGCGCCCCACCACATCGCGGCCCAACTCCAGCTGCCAGTAGTAGCCGGAGTAGGGTTGATTGAAGCGGGGATCGGAGAGGGAGCCGGTGACCACCGGCAGGCCGGTTTTGGCCACTTCCAGCCGGGAGAGCAGATCATAAAGCTGCAGGCGCAGGCCGTCGGCCTCCGCCTCCTGCCAGTAGTTGCGCATCATGGTCTGCAGGCTGAAACCGGTGGCGAACAGAAACAGCCCGCACCAGACCAGCGCGATGGCGACCAGTCGCCCCCGCAGGGTTCTGACCAGCCTCATTCGTTGATCCGGTACCCGAGGCCGCGCACTGTCTCAATCAGATCGGGGTTGGTTTTCTTGCGGATCCGGCCGATGAACACCTCCACGGTGTTGGAGTCGCGGTCGAAATCCTGAGCGTAGATGTGGTCGATCAGCTCGCTGCGCGACACCACCTTGCCCCGGTGCTGCATCAGGTAACCCAGCACCCGGAACTCGTGGGCAGTCAGCTTGATGGGGGTCCCTTCGTACCACACCTGCGATGCCGCCATGTCGAGCCGCACTCCGCCAATCTCCAGAATGGAGCTGGCGTTGCCTGCCGCCCGGCGCACCAGCGCATGGACCCGCGCCACCAGCTCGGCCACCTGGAACGGCTTGGTAAGGTAGTCATCGGCACCGGCGTTGAGCCCTTCGATCTTCTCGTGCAGCTGACCACGGGCGGTCAGTACCAGCACCGGGGTATCGATCCCCTTGCTGCGCCACTCCTTCAGCACGCTCAGGCCATCGCGCCCCGGCAGGCCGAGGTCGAGAATGATAGCGTCATAGGGTTCGGTCTCGCCGAGAAAACCGGCCTCGTTGCCGTCGTGGCAGAGGTCGGTGACAAAGCCGGAGAGGCGCAGCTGTTCGGCCAGCTGGCCAGCCAGAATTTTTTCGTCTTCAACAATCAGAATTCGCATGAACAGGCTTCCACACAGGGGTTATTCATCATCCTCAACCGGGGGCTTGGGCGGTTCGAACAACCGCTCCAGATGGTGGCCCTTGGCCCACACCAGCTCAAGGTTGTCAGCCCGATAGGCCACCTTGATTACGCTGTTCTCCCGATCGATGACTCGCAGTTCATAGAGCCAGATACCATCCTCTTCCCCCAGATCCACCCGCAACACCCGCACCGGCAATCTGGCCGCCACCTCCATCATTTCATGGAAGGGCCGAACCCGTCCCTCATGGACAGCTTGCTGCAGCTGGGCTTCATCAGGCGTGACCGCCTGTGCCAGCAACGGCAGCAATAACCCAAGCAGAGGGAGCGCTCTATTCATGGATGATTCATCTCCAAAAACCTAACATAATGGCGTTTATAGTCTGCCAGCCATGAATCCGGAATGAATATGATCCCGCGCAGTTTCCTGCTGATCCTTTGCCTGTTGAGTGCCACAAGCTGGGCGACCCAGAGCCGTCTCGACATGGCCGGGCTGGTCAAACTGTTGCTGGCGCAAGGGTATCACGACATTCGGGAAGTGGAGCTGGAAGGGGACAAATTCGAGGTCAAAACCCTCAATCGCCAGGATCAGAAGGTGCATCTCATCGTCGATGCCTACACTGGCGAGATCAAACAACAAGAGGCCGATTAGGCCTCTTTTGCATTCCAGCGCCCCCGCATGGGGCGCAGCAGTTTCTCCCGCCTCGGCCAGAGCAGGACGCAGGCCAGCAGCAGGTAGATGAGGGGCTCCCCCCAACCGCTCTTGAGCGACCACCAGTAATGCACCGGTGCCAGCAGGGCGATGGCATAGACCCAGTTGTGCAGCTTCTGCCATGCGGCGCCCATGCGGCGCTGCAATGCGGGCAGCGAGGTGATGCTGAGGGCGGCCAGCAGCAACAGGGCCACCATCCCCACCACGATATAGCTGCGCTTAACCAGCTCGCCGCCAATCAGACCCCAGTCAAACTGCAGATCCAGCCCCAGCCACACCATGAAGTGAAGCAGCGCCCAGGCAAAACACCAGAGCCCGAGGGGGCGGCGCAGCTTGATAAGCTGCCCCTGCCGCCAGCGCTTGGCCAGCGGCGACACCAGCAGGGTGAGCAGCAGCAGGTTGAGCGCCCCCTTGCCGAGGTAGTGAATAAGCTCGGGCACCGGATCGCCCCCCAGCAGACCTGCCGGAATGGCAAAAACCAGCCAGAGCAGGAAACCCAAGGAGCCCAGATGCACCAGCGCCCGCAAGCCGCTGATATGGGCCGGTTTCAATCTCAGTACCATTGGCGCAGATCCATCCCCTGATAGAGCGAGGCGACTTCGTCACCATAGCCGTTGAACATCAGGGTCGGCTGACGCTTGGCGCCAAACACTCCGCCCTCACCGATGAAACGCTCGCTTGCCTGACTCCAGCGCGGGTGATCTACCTGCGGGTTGACGTTGGCGTAGAAGCCATATTCATTGGGGGCCAGCAGGTTCCAGGTGGTCGGCGGCATCTCCTCCACCAGCCGGATCGAGACGATGCTCTTGATGCTCTTGAAACCGTACTTCCACGGCACCACCAGCCGGATCGGCGCGCCATTCTGGGTGGGCAGGGTCTTGCCATAGAGCCCCATCGCAAGGAAAGAGAGAGGGTGCATCGCCTCGTCGATACGCAGCCCTTCGACGTAGGGATACTCGATGCCGCCCCCCAGACTGGAGGCCTGCCCCGGCAGCTGTTTCGGATCAAACAGGGTTTCGAAGGCGACAAACTTGGCGCGACTGGTGGGCTCGGCACGGCGGATGATCTCCGCCAGCGAGATGCCGTTCCAGGGCAGCACCATGGACCAGGCTTCGACGCAGCGCAGCCGGTAGATCCGCTCCTCCAGCTCGCTCTTGTTGATGAGGTCCCACACATCGAGTGTAAAAGGCTTGGCTACCTCCCCCTCCACCTTGAGGGTCCAGGGTTCGGGCTTGAGGTAATGGCCGTTGCGAGCCGGGTCGGACTTGTCGGTGCCAAGCTCATAGAAGTTGTTGTAACTGGTGGCCTTCTCTTCCGGTGTCAGCACCAGATTGGCCGGGCGCTCCGCAGGCTTGCTGTTGATCGGCTTGGTGGCTAATTGGGGAGCATCCTCTTTACCGCGCAGCAGGTCGAGCACTCCGGCCTGAGTGGGAAACGCCAGGGTGGCCGCGCCCAGACCCAGCCCTTTAAGAATAAGGCGGCGGTTCTGATAGACGGCTTCCGGGGTGACATCCTGTTCGGTGAGGGGGTGGGCGGTACGACGCTTGATCAACATGAAAAACTCCCGGGGCTGAGTGAGGCAGTATGGATAAGACCCGCCCCGGCAGATTTTTATTTCACACAAATTTACATCATGTGGTGCAGGGGCAGTGCCTTGGCCATGGTGCCGACCAGAAACAGGACTACGAACACCAGCAGGGGAACGATCACATTTGGCGCCATCAGACTCACTCCATGAGCAGGACAGGGCCTCTAACTATGGCCGACTGTCAGGCCGGTCACCAATGAATTTTTTTCGCGAGCGCAAGCGTATTCCTGAGTTGAAAAGGGTGATGAAGATCACACACAATTCTGCCCCCGCTTGCCGCCCCGATTGCCGGGGGTAGGCTGCCCATTTTGCGAAGCCAACTGAAGAGTCGCCCCATGAGCCCACTGATCGCCATCGCCATCACCACTGGAATTCTCTCCGCCGTCTGGGGCTGGATTGCCGTCGCGTTCGGCCTTATCTCCTGGGTCGGCTTTCTCGGCTGCACCAGCTATTTCGCGTCAAGCGGCGGCTACAAGGCGCTGCTGCAGACCATCTTCTGCAACACCAGCGGCATGCTGTGGGCACTGCTGCTGATCCATGGCGACAGTCTGTGGGGAGCGGGTGTGGCGGGTTACGTGATGACGGGGGTGGTCGCCACCCTGATGTGCGTACAGGCCAAACAGCAGTGGCTCGGCTACATTCCCGGCACCTTTGCCGGTTGCTGTGCCACCTTCGGGGCGGCTGGCGAGTGGCGGCTGATCCTGCCCTCCCTCATCATTGGCGCCTTGTTCGGTTACCTGATGAAGGCGAGCGGCCTCTGGCTCTCCCATAAAACCCAGAAAGCCGATGCCGCTCCGGCGGTGGTTGATCCCGCCTGATTTATCCCTTCGATTTGAAGTTTGCAGCTTCAATGCCGTGCCGATTCAATAACTTGTAAAAATCGGTACGGTTTCTGCCCGCCATGTTGGCCGCCAGGGTCACGTTGCCCTCGGTGGTGCGCAGCAAACGGATCAGATACTCCTTCTCGAATTCGGCCCGCGCCTCGTTGAACGAGGGGATGCCGCCGCCACCACCGCTCAGGGCGGACTCCACCATGGAGACCCCGATCACCGGGCTGCAACAGAGGCTGGCGAGCTGCTCCACCACGTTGCAGAGCTGGCGCACGTTGCCGGGCCAAGCCGCGGCAGCCAGCATCGCCAGCGACTCGGGCGAAAAACCCATGGCGGCGCAGTCGCTGTGGCGGCTACGGTAATCGTCGAGCGCCTGACGGGCCAGCAGGGGGATATCCTCGCTGCGGGCACTGAGAGACGGCAAGGTGATATTGGCGACGTTGAGACGGTAGAAGAGATCTTCCCGAAAGCGCCCCTCCTCCATCGCCTTGACCAGATCCTGATGGCTGGAGCTGAGCACCCTCACCTCCGGCGTGCCCTGACCATACTCCTCCATCACCTGCAGCAGCTTGGCCTGCAGGGATTCGGAGAGGCTGCCAATCTCGTCGAGAAACAAGGTCGCCCCCTTGGCCTGCTCGAACAGCCCTGACTGGCCATCTTCACCAAACAGCTGCAAGTCGAGTGACGCCCACGGAATGGCGGCACAGTTGATGGTATGGAGCGGCTTGTCGCGCCGCTGGCTGGCCTGGTGCAGCGCCTGCGCCATCGCCCCCTTGCCGGAGCCTGACGGCCCCATGATCAGCACCGGCACCTCCATGGTGGCAATGCTGTGAGCCTGGATCAGCAGCTGCTCCAGCTGGGGATTGCGGGTCAGGATCAGCGATTGCCACTCCTGCTGCTGTTTCGGCCGCGTCAAACTCAGCGCATGTTCGATGGTGGCGAACAGCTCATCCTTGTTGATGGGTTTGGTCAGAAAGCTGAACACCCCGGAGCGGGTCGCCTGAATGGCGTCCGGGATAGTGCCGTGGGCGGTCATGATGATCACCGGCAACCCCAGCCACTGGGCCTGGATCCGCTCGAACAGCGCCAGACCGTCCATGCCGGCCATCCGCAGATCGCTCAGCACCAGATCTGCCCGTTGCTGACGCAACCGGTCGAGGGCTCCTTCCGCGCTGTCGGCGGTATCCACTTCATAACCCTGACTACGCAGCCGCATGCTCATCAGTTTGAGCAGGCTGACGTCGTCATCCACCAACAGGATCCGGCTCATGGTATTACCTCACGATTCTCGTTCAGCTTGCGCTGGTTGAGCTGGTCGTCGATGGCAGTCAGCTGCTCGATCTGGCGGCGCAGCCGCTGGATCTCCTGACTCTGGTCATCGCGACGGCTGTCGCGAGCCAGCAGCTGTTCGCCGAGGGCGATCCAGCTACGTAAAAAGGCCTGCGCATCGAGACCCAGCTCGGGCAACATCTGCTTCAGGCGCGCCAGACCGGCGGTGCGATTGGCCACCGATTCGGCGGGGTGGGAGTCCACCATCGCCAGACTGACCCGGCTCTCCAGATCGTCAGCCCCTTTCAGACGCTGACGCTCCTGCACCCGTTGCTGGGGGTGACTGGCCAGCAGCCAGTCGGAGTATTGCAGACGCACCTGCATCTCCTTGTTGGCAAACTCCATCCGCTTGGCAAAAGCGATATCGGAGGACTCCCGCTCTGCCTGTTGCGGCAGCAAGGAGCAACCCGCGAGCAGCCCTGCCATCAGAGCTGGAAATACGCGTTGTATCTTCATAGTCCTCATTTCAACGTCAACCTGAAACAGACATCCGCCTGTTCATCCTCTACCAGAACCAGTTCCCCCCCCAGGCTGTTGGCAGACTCGCGGGCGATGGAGAGGCCCATGCCCGAGCCTTTCAAGAGACCTTGCCGCACAGTGCTGCCCTGCTCGAAGGGTTCAAAAATGCGTTGCTGATCGGCCACGGGGATCTTGGGCCCCTCGTTGGCCACTTCCAACCAGCTTATCTGTTCATCCTGCCCTGCCCTGATCCAGATATTGCCCCCGCTGGCGCCGTAACTGACGGCGTTGGAGAAGAGGTTATCGAGGATCAGCCGTAGCCGATAGGGCTCCGCCCACAGGGTAACCGGCACGGTCGGCAAGTGTACACGGATCTGCTTGGACTCCAATGCCAGCCGGTACTCGGCAGAAAGTTCCGACAACATCGGCAGCAGGGGGACGGGCTCCAGTTCGAAGGCCTCCTGCTGACTGAGCCGGTTGAAGTCGAGCAGCCGCTCGATCAGGGTCTGCAGGCGCCGACTGTTCTCATCGAGCATCTGGCAGATCTCCAGCTGATCCGGCGTCAAAGGCCCGACCAGCTGCTCGCAGAGCAGATCCGTCCCTTCCCGCAGCACCGCCAGCGGGGTCTTGAGCTCGTGGGATACATGGCGCAGGAACTGGTATTTCTGCAACTCCAGCTCCTTGAGTTTGTCGTGCAGCCAGACGATCCGCTCCCCCAGCAATACCAGCTCGGCAGGGCCGTCAACCGGCTTGGGATCGGGTTCGACCCCGGCACCCAGACTCAAGATGCGCGACTCAATCTGTCGTACCGGGTGGATGATGAGGTAGGTGAAGATAAAGACCATCAGCAGGCTGAGCGCCGCCACCGCACCGCTCACCCACCAGAGCTCACTGGTCAGTCCGGCGATGGTGAGCTGCACCCGATCCATGTGTTCGTCAACCCGGCTGCGGGTGATTATTTCGAGCTGCTTGTTGGCATCGTTGAACTGCTCCAGCTTGTCCCCCGCTACCGCAGCCCGGGCCAGCGCGGCATCCTGCAGGCTGTCGAGCCAGGCCAGCCCCTGATCGAGCCCACTGTAGAGCTGGCCGTCGGTGATGGAGTTACGGTGTTCCGCCAGCAACACCCGATACCCGTCGAGTTGCTGCTGGTAGCTGGTGAGACTGCGGCGATCCCCCAGCACCGCGAAGCGGCGCAAGGTGCGTTCGATATCGATGGCTTGCGCCGTCAGCAGGGTGGCGCGGCGGGTATCCTTGACCGCCCGCTCCATCTCGTCGCTGGTGAGCTGACTGAGGTGGGCAAGGGAGGTGCTGTTGTGCCAGATCATGCCGCCCAGCGGCATCAACACCAGCACAAATCCCATCAATACCACCTGCAGCAGGGAGCGTGGGCGAACCTTGGTCATCATCTCTTCTCTTGCATTCTCACCGGTGCGCCAGCATAGCCGCACCGCCCCAAAAAACAAAACCGGCCAACAGGCCGGTTTGGATTATCTGGATTGTGGTGATTCACGCCAACGCGACAGATGCCAGACAGATAATCATGATCATCGCCAGCGCGCCCGAGGCGGTCAACAGCGCCCATTTCAGCTCCACACTCATGCAAACCTCCTTTCTGCCAATCAGTGCCGGATCACAATAGATAAGACAATGTTAAGCCATAGTTAATCCGATAACCGTGAGCTGCGTATACATTTCAGATGAGCCCAACCCAGGGAAGGTGAGCATGTTCTATCTGTGTAGCATTGGTTCCAATATTGACCCGCATATCCATGTCAGCCGCGCGCTGGCCGAGCTGTTTGCGAACGTCGGCCCCCTGCGGCTGAGTTCGGTGATCCGCACCAAGCCGGTGGGAATGCACTCCAGCCACGACTTTCTCAACTGCCTGCTGATCCTGGAGAGCGAACTGGATGCCTCCGCCCTGAAACAGACCTTTGTGGCCATGGAAGTGGGTCATGGCCGCGACCGCAGCGATCCCCTCTGCAAGGTGCACGACCGGCCGCTCGACATCGATATTCTGGCCAGCAACAGGAGCGGTGACTTTGCCTCGGCAGAGGTCGATTCCTATCTGGCGGAGCTGCTGGCCGAGCTCTACGGCCATGGCGAGGTGCATGACCCCAAGGTGGCGCTGCAAGTGACACTCCCCGCCCCGTCGGGCAAGCTCAAACCCGGCAAGGGCTTGCTGACCCGGCAGGTCGGGCTGGAGCCGCTGGTGCTCGGCAACCTATCAGAGGGTGGCCAGCGCACGCCCGCCATCTACCTTGATGCTGGCCCCCGTCATATAACTGTTCCCCATCAGTAACTGCACCGCCTGCCAGATGGGCTCAAGCCCTCCTTCCCGCGCCAGCGGTGTTTTCGCCAACACCTGCTGGCGCCACGCCTCGTCATGCTCGTCGAGAAACAGGATCGGCCCCGGCTCTATGGTGTTGACCCGCACCGCAGGCGCCAGCTCCCGGGCAAAGCTCATGGCCAGCGAATGGGCCCCTGCCTTGGTCGCCACATAGCTGGCAAAACGGGGGGCCGGGGCATGGATATAGATATCGGTAATGTGAATGATGCTGGCGTTGGGATTGCTGGCCAGCCGGGGGGCCAGCGCCCGGTTTAGCTGGAAGGGGGCCGCCATGTGCACCCGGTAGAACTGCTCGAACTGGGCCAGTTGCGCCGCCGGATCAGTTGCCTGCGGCTCGAAGGCCGAGGCGTTGTGGATCACCAGCGTCAGATCCTGATGGGTCGCCAGCACATCGATCAGCTTGCCAACGTCATCTTCCCGGCCAAAATCCGCCTGCACCAGTTCGACCCCCAATGCAGCCAACGTGGCCAGCTCCGGCCGCTCTCTGCGATAACTGCCCGTCACCTGCCAACCCGCTGCCACCAGCTGTTCACAGAGATAAAATCCGAGTCGACGGCCGCAGCCCGTAACCAATGCACGCATACGATCTCCTTTCCCTTTCATGGTCTTGCATGAACGAAGCCCGCCTGCCAGCGGATCACCGCCGATGGCTTGTGCCTATCAATCCCTGCGGCACAAGCCATTGGTCGCGGGCCACCCACCCGCGTCATAGTGGCGGCATCCCCCTCTTGCGGAGTCACCACCATGCTGAAAGTACACCACCACATGGGTCGCCTGACCCACTCCCTCACTGCCGGACTCGGCCTGGCCGAGGCGCTGGATCGCCTGCATCAATCGGGTCTTGGCGGCCTGCCGGTGCTGGATGAGCAGAAACGGCTGATCGGCTTTCTTTCCGAACAAGACTGCATCCCCAGCCTGCTCACCGGCAGCTACCACTGCGATACCCGCACCCGGGTGGAGGATCTGATGAACCGCTCGCCCCTCTCGGTCGGGCCGGATGAGAGCATTCTGGATCTTGCTCGCCAGATGGCCGATGCCAAGCCCAAGATCTACCCGGTGCTGCAACAGGGCAAGGTGATCGGCATCATCAGCCGCCGTCAGGTGATGCAGGCCCTCAACCAGCAGATGAAGGTGTGCCAGCAGACCTAGATCTGGTAACGCCCCTTGTCACCGATATCGAAGTGCAGGGGCATCCGCCACTTGGCCAGCGCCAGCAAGGTCAACAGGGCGCCGCAGACCAGCGCCACCAGTGCGGCGGCCCACTCCACCCGCAACCACTCCAGCAGCCATAACGCCGGCAGCAATACGGGCACCAGCTTGATGCCGGGAATGGCGAAACAAAACTGCTCCTTGAACGCCAGCCCGGAGAGGGTAGCCAACGCCGCAGCCAGGGCCAGCGCGCCCCAACCAAATCCCTGCAGAATCAGGCGAATCCGCTTGTCGTAGATATGCAGCGAGAAGCCGCAGATTGCGCTTGCCACTGCCAGCGACATCAACCATTGTGCCGACGGGAGCAATGCCATCCCGCTCAGCAGCGCCGCACCGCGGCAAAGCAGCAACAGGGCAGCCGCACTCAAGCCAAGGCGGTAGAGCGAGACGGTCAACTTGTCGATCCCGTCCAGCGGGCTCTCGATTTCAGGATTTGCCATAAACAGTCGCTTCTAACGGATCAGGTGCCATCCAATATACTGGAATCAGGTCTTGGAATATCTTCAAACGGGCTCAGGAGACGTAGTTTGCGTGTGATCCCCCTGTTTTGGTTGCTGTTTCCACTCGGATTGCCCGCCAAAGAGCTGGTGATCTGCGGCACCATAGAGCCCCCGCTCAAGTTTCTCGATGTCGATCAGAAACCCCGCGGACTCGATATCGACATAGTCACCGCCATCTTCGACAAGCTGGAGACGCCCTTTCGGATCGAGCTGGCCGACTCCGGTGCCCGCCTCACCCGCAATGCCGAAACCGGCGCCTGCGACCTGGTGATGACCCACTCCTACAAGGCAGAGCGGGAGAGTTATCTCATCTATCCCCAACAGGCCCATCTTCGCCACAGCTGGCACTTCTTCGTGCGCAAGGCGGACCTGATGAAGATCCGCTACGAAACGCTGGCCGATCTCAAACCCTGGCGCATCGGCGTGACCAAGGATTTCTCCTATACCCCTGAACTGGCAGCAGCCATGACCGACCCGGCCTATCAGTTTCAGGAGATCACCATGAACCAGCTGCAACTGCGCAAACTGCTGGCCGGACGGATCGATACCGTGCCCATGCCGCTGGTCACCGCCTTCACCCAGATCAAGGAGGAGGGGCTGACAGGCAAGGTCGATTACCTGCCCAAACCGCTCAAGAGCAGCCCCTACTTCAACACCTGGGCCCGCGCACGAGCGGATGCACAGACCCCCGCCCTGATGGCGGCCTACGATGCCGAACTGCTGCGCATGAAGCGAAACGGCAGCCTCAAGACCCTCTACGACAAGTACGCCATCCCCTATATCGACCCCTGATCAGGGGTCAGGGTTTCACATCCCGCAGGATCGGGTTTTGCAGTGAAATCAGGGTTTCAGTGGACTGGATCTCGTCGATGGTCTGGATCTTGTTGATCAGCACTATCTGCAGCTCGTCGATGGAGCGGGTCATCACCTTCATGAAGATGCTGTAGTGGCCCGTGGTGTAGTAGGCCTCCACCACCTCGTCCAGCGCCTGCAGCTTGGCCAGTGCCGAGGGGTAATCCTTGGCACTCTTCAGATTGATCCCGATAAAGCAGCAGACGTCGTAACCCAGCTTCTTGGGGTTAACCTGCACCCGTGTCCCCTCGATGATCCCCGCCTGTTTCATCTTCTCCACCCGCACATGGATGGTGCCCGGGCTGACCGCCAGTTGTTTCGCAAGTTCGGCGTAAGGGATCCGCGCATTTTCCATCAGAGCAGTGAGGATGGCCTGATCGAGATTATCGATCCGGTAATTTTCCGGCATTTTTTTGCACTCCCGTTGACGATGCCTCATTAAATAACGGCTTATTTTGAAGAAAAAAATACACAAAGCCTATTTCTATTATCGAATATTGAATTTAGTTGGCATTCCGTTGAAGAATCACCACATCCAACGGGGTTTGAAACAGGAATTCAGCATGAAACAGCACTACATTCGCAGCCAACAGCAGATCAGCTTCGTCAAAGAGATGTTCTCCCGCCAACTCGCCCAGCAGCTGGGTCTGATGGAGGTACAAGCCCCCATTCTGAGCCGGGTCGGTGATGGCACTCAGGACAACCTCTCTGGCCATGAGAATGCAGTGCAGGTCAAAGTGAAAACCCTGCCGGAGCACAGCTACGAAGTGGTTCATTCGCTGGCCAAGTGGAAGCGCCAGACCCTGGGTCGCTTCGGGTTCGGCCCGGGCGAAGGGATCTACACCCACATGAAGGCGCTACGTCCGGATGAAGACAAGCTCACCCCCATCCACTCGGTCTACGTGGATCAGTGGGACTGGGAGAAGGTGATGCCGAGCGAGCGCCGCGATCTGGCCTATCTGCAGGAAACCGTGCGCGGCATCTGGGCCGCCATCAAGGCCACCGAGCGCGCAGTCTGCGCCGAACATGAGCTGACCCCCTTCCTGCCAGCCGAGATCCAGTTCCTGCACAGCGAAGAGCTGCTGGCCCGTTACCCGGACCTCGATGCCAAGGGGCGCGAGCGTGCCATCGCCAAAGAGCTGGGGGCCGTGTTCCTGATCGGCATCGGCGGTGCCCTCTCCCACGGCGAGCGTCACGATGTCCGCGCCCCGGACTACGACGACTGGAGCAGCCACAGCGAGCTGGGTCTGGCGGGTCTGAACGGTGACATTCTGGTGTGGAACCCGGTACTGCAAGACAGCTTCGAGATCTCCTCCATGGGGATCCGGGTCGATGCCGAGGCGTTGCGCCGCCAGCTGGCTATCACCGGTGACGAGGATCGCCTGCAGTACGACTGGCATCAGGATCTGCTGGCAGCACGGATGCCGCAAACCATCGGTGGCGGTATCGGCCAATCCCGTCTGGCCATGCTGTTGCTGCAAAAAGAGCATATTGGTCAGGTCCAGGTCGGCGTCTGGCCAGCCGAGATGAAAGCCGCCGTGCAAGGCATGCTGTAACGAATGAAGGCCATGCCGGCGCCATCGCAGCCGGCATGGCAACAGGCAGGTGGCCGTCGGGGTTGAGCGAGCGCATCCCCGGCAGGCTGTAAGAAGCGAGGCCAGCTGTGGCCACGCTTCGCAATCGGGGGCTTGTCCCTGCGACCCGCTCAACCCACGTCAGGTCGCTTCACTACATTCCTCCCGGCAATCTTCGGATTGCCGTTTTTTTTACGCCGAAAACAGGTGCTCAAAACCCGCCCCGATCTGGCGCTGGCGCGGCAACCCCGCCTTTCTGCTGCCGGTACAGTGGCAGGCAAACAACTGCTCTACCGCCTCTCCCTGCAGATAGGTGCCGAGCGCCGCCGCCCGCTGTGGGCCGGAGAACTTCAGGTGCAGGCCGCCGATGACGGCGTGGATCCGCTCGTCGCCACACACCTCCTTGGCCCGTTCGATGATGTTTTCGACCCCAGCATGACCGCAGCCGATAAAGACGATGAGCCCCTGCTCGCTCTTGTAGGCCAGCGCCGAGTCGTCGCTGATAAGGTCTTTCTCCACCCGCCCACCCCGCACTATATAGCCAAGCAGCGAAGGCACAGCCCGGTTACGCCGCATGATGCTACCGAGAAACACCAGACGATCCGAGAGCCACACCGGCTCGGCCGAGCAATGGGGGAGCAAACCTCTGGCCGGCAGCGACTCCCGAACCAGCTCCCCCGACAGGCGATAGAGGTTGCGCCGCCAGAAGGGAAGCGACAAGAAGTAGCCCCGCTCGCAGAACACATCCGGACAGGCGATGAGCGGGATGGGTCTTGGATAGACGGGCAGCGAGCCGACCCCACCCACGTGGTCGTAATGACCGTGAGAGAGCACCACATGGGTGAGCGAGGCGAGATCGATCCCCATCACGGCGGCGTTGTGGCACAGCGCCCGGCCACGGCCGCTGTCGAACAGCACCCTGAGGCCGTCACACTCCAACAGCAGCGCCAACCCCCGTTCGGGCAGACAGCCAGGCAGATGAACGTCGTCATCCACCAGCACGGAAAACTTCAGCATCTCAATCCCTCAGAAAACAAAACGCAGGCACGAGGCCTGCGTTTTTCATCGACAATCCCGTTACTGGGTCATGGTGAGGCCGTTGCTGTCGGCCCCCAGCACCAGTTTTTTGCCCGGCACGATGCGACCGGAGAGCAGGGCCTGCGCCAGCGGGTTCTCAACCTTCTGCTGGATCGCCCGTTTGAGAGGCCGCGCCCCATAGACGGGGTCGAACCCAGCGTGGACCAGCTTCTCGAGCAATGCTTCGCTCACCTTCACCTCGTAACCCTGAGCCTCCAGTCGCCCCATCAGGCTCTTGAGCTGGATGCGGGCGATGGACTTGATGTGATCCTCGCCGAGGGGATGGAACACCACCGTCTCGTCGATCCGGTTGATAAATTCCGGCCGGAAACTGCGGGTCAGCACATCCATCAGCATGGCCTTCATCTCGTCGTAATCCTTCTCGGAGTGGTGCTCCTGAATCAGATCCGACCCGAGGTTGGAGGTCATGATCACCACCGAGTTGCGGAAATCGACGGTCCGACCCTGACCATCGGTCAGGCGGCCATCATCGAGCACCTGCAACAGGATGTTGAACACATCCGGGTGCGCTTTCTCCACCTCGTCCAGCAGGATCACCGAGTAGGGACGACGGCGCACAGCCTCGGTCAGATAACCACCCTCTTCATAACCCACATATCCGGGAGGCGCCCCCACCAGACGGGCCACGCTGTGTTTCTCCATGAACTCGGACATATCGATCCGCACCATGGCATCCTGGGTATCGAACAGGAACTCCGCCAGCGCCTTGCACAGCTCGGTCTTGCCCACCCCGGTGGGCCCCAGGAACAGGAAGGAGCCGATGGGGCGATTCGGATCGGAGAGACCGGCACGGGAGCGGCGAATGGCGTTGGAGACCGCATCAACCGCCTCCTCCTGACCAATCACCCGGCTGTGCAGTTGCTCTTCCATCCGCAGCAGCTTGTCGCGCTCCCCTTCCAGCATGCGGGCGACCGGAATACCGGTCCAGCGGGCCAGGACGTCTGCGATCTCCACGTCGGTGACCCGGTTGCGCAACAGGCTGGTCTCCTGCATCTCGGCCTGGGTGGCGAGATCCAGCTGTTTCTCCAGCTCCGGAATGCGGCCATATTGCAGCTCGGACATCCGGCCCAGGTCGCCTGCGCGGCGCGCCACATCGAGATCCTGACGGGCCTGCTCCAGGGCCGCCTTGATATGCTGGGTGCCGGCAAGGGCAGCCTTCTCGGCCTTCCACACTTCGTCCAGCTCGTTGTATTCCCGATCTTTTTCGCCAATCTCCTGATTGATCAGCTCCAGACGTTTGCGACTGGCGTCGTCGTCCTCTTTCATCAGCGCCTGCTGCTCCAGCTTGAGCTGGATGATGCGCCGCTCGAGGCGATCGAGCGCCTCCGGCTTGGAGTCGATCTGCAGCCGGATGCTGGCCGCCGCCTCGTCGATCAGGTCGATGGCCTTGTCCGGCAGCTGGCGATCCGCGATATAGCGGTGCGACAGCTGGGCCGCCGCCACAATCGCCGGGTCGGTGATCTGCACATGATGGTGCAGCTCGTAACGCTCTTTCAGGCCGCGCAGAATGGCGATGGTGTCCTCCACGCTCGGCTCTTCCACCAGCACCTTCTGGAAGCGACGCTCGAGGGCAGCATCCTTCTCGATGTACTGACGGTACTCATCCAGGGTGGTGGCGCCGACGCAGTGCAGGTCGCCACGGGCCAGCGCAGGTTTCAGCATGTTGCCCGCGTCCATGGCCCCTTCGCCCTTGCCGGCGCCGACCATGGTGTGCAGCTCGTCGATAAAGAGGATGACGTTGCCCTCCTCCTTGGCGAGATCGGTCAGTACGGCCTTGAGCCGCTCTTCAAACTCACCGCGATACTTGGCCCCGGCCACCAGCGCCCCCATGTCCAGCGACAGCACCCGCTTGTTCTTAAGCCCTTCCGGTACTTCGCCGTTGATGATGCGCTGGGCCAACCCCTCGACGATGGCGGTTTTACCGACACCGGGAGCACCGATCAACACGGGGTTGTTCTTGGTGCGGCGTTGCAGCACCTGAATGGTGCGGCGGATCTCGTCATCACGGCCGATCACCGGGTCGAGCTTGCCGATCTCGGCCCGCTCGGTCAGATCGATGGTGTACTTCTCCAGCGCCTGACGGTTCTCCTCGGCGTTGGCATCCTCCACCTTCTTGCCGCCACGCACCTTGTCGATGGCCGCTTCGAGTTTCTCCTTGGTCAGCCCCTGGGCGCGCAGCAGCTCACCCAGCGTTCCCTTGTCGTCGAGGGCAGCCAGCACGAACAGTTCGGAGGAGATGAACTGATCCTTGCGCTGCTGGGCCAGTTTGTCGCAAACGTTGAGCAAGCGGCCGAGGCCGTTGGAGAGCTGCACGTCCCCTTCCACGCCGCTGACGCGCGGCAGGCGATCCAGCTCCTCACCGAGACGGGAGCGCAGGGCATTGATATCCATCCCGGTCAGGGTGAGCAACGGACGGATGGAGCCGCCATCCTGATTGACCAGTGCGGTCATCAGGTGAACGGGTTCGATGAATTGGTGGTCACGACCCAGCGCAAGAGACTGGGCATCGGAAATAGCAATCTGGAATTTGCTGGTAAGGCGATCGAGGCGCATTGCACTCCCCCTTCAAACAGGCAGACGCCGCTTGCGCGGCAAACAACATAACTTTCTGAGATGAAAGATGAGGCCCGTACGGGCTATTTCAAGGGCATGGGCTGGTTATTTTTTCTGCAAAGCGGGGAGAGTGCAGGATCCCCGCCTCTCTCATACGGATCGGTTCTTGAGAGAGACGGGCTATTACTTGGCGGGTGATTGCTTAGCGGGCCAACCAGATGAGAGAGGCCATACGGCCGGTCTGGCCGTCGCGACGATAAGAGTAGAACTGCTCGCTATCGCTGAAGGTGCAGTACTCGCCGCCATAGACGGCGGTAACGCCGGCACGGGCGAGGCGCAACCGCGCCAGCTGGTAGATATCCGCCAACCATTTGCCGTCGTTGGCGGAAGGCACGAAAGCCGCGACCGCTTCAGCCTGCTCAGCCATAAAGGCCTCGCGCACCTCTCCCCCCACTTCAAATGCAGTGGGGCCAATGGCCGGGCCCATCCAGGCCAGGACCTCGCCCGGCTCGCAGCCCATGGCGGCGATGCTCGCCTCCAGCACGCCCTCTTTCAGTCCACGCCAGCCTGCGTGGGCCGCTGCGACCACGGTACCTGCCCGATCGCAAAACAACACTGGCAGACAGTCGGCGGTCATCACGATGCAGGCCTGATCCGCCTCATGGGCGCAGGCGGCATCGGCATCCGGTGCTTGCTGATAATGGCTGCTGACCTGATGAACCACGGTGCCGTGCACCTGATTAAGCCAGTTAAGGGGCCCCGGGATGGCGGCCGCCTGCTGCAAGCGGGCGCGGTTAGACTCGACTCGCGCCGGTTCATCCCCCACATGGGCGCCCAGATTCAGCCCGGCGAAAACCCCCTCGCTTACCCCGCCATCCCGAGTGGTTGACAGGGCTCTGACATTGGCCGGAGCTGGCCAGTCGGGTTCGATCCATTTCATCTGTGACTCCTTCAATTCACCGATATAAAAACGGGGCTCCTGCAAGGGAACCCCGTTTGGCATCTATTCGGGCCGGATGACGCCAGAAACCGACGCAGCAGGCCCTATCGCATCAGTTCCAGACTAAATCATCCGGATTGGCGAGCGTATCCGCGCGCAGCACTTCCATCAGCTCCACCATGTCTTGCGGTGTAGCTGAATGCCACTGCATCACTTCACCCGTGATGGGGTGAGCCAGTTGCAGCATGGTGGCATGCAGCGCCTGACGGTTGAAGTTGCGCAGTGCCTGAGTCAGCTCGGGAGTCGCGTTGCGCAGCGGGCGCAGACGGCCACCGTAAGCGGGATCGCCCACCAGCGGGTGTTTGATGTGCGCCATGTGGACACGGATCTGGTGGGTACGACCGGTTTCCAGACGCAGACGCAGACGGGTATGGCCACGGAACTTCTCGTGAACCCGGTAGTGAGTTACGGAAGGACGACCATTGGGCACCACGGCCATATGGGTACGCTGGGTCGGGTGACGACCGATGGGCGCATCAACGGTACCACCTGCGGTCATGTGACCGATGGCGATCGCTTCGTACTCACGGGTGATCTGGCGCGCCTGCAACGCTTCCACCAGATGGGTCTGGGCGGGTACGGTTTTGGCAACCACCATCAAACCTGTGGTGTCTTTATCCAGACGGTGCACGATACCGGCGCGAGGTACCTCGGCAATGCCGGGGTAGCGGTGCAACAGGGCGTTGAGGATGGTGCCATCCGGCGTACCTGCGCCCGGGTGAACCACCAGTCCGGCCGGTTTGTCGATCACCAGAATGTGTTCATCTTCATAAACGATGTTGAGCTCGATATCCTGGGCATCCCAGCGAGTATCATCTTCCAGCTCGACATTCACATGCACCTGCTGCCCGGCCAGAATCTTCTCGCGCGGGGTGTTGGCAACCTGACCGTCCAGGGTCACTCTGTCCTGTAAAATCCACTCCTTGATGCGGGTGCGGGAGTAGTCTGGAAACAATTCGGCCAGGGCCTGGTCGAGTCGCTGCCCGAATTGGTGATCCTGGAATTCGCCTGTCAGTTCAATATGCTGGCTCATGTATGGTCTCTTGAGCGGGGGGTATCAATTCGAAATAATCCGGGTATTCTAGCTTTTCTTTTAGCCAAGCATAACGGATACTTTGCCAATTTCGTGGAAATGGACCGGATGTTGTTGATGGGAAAGAAGTCTCACCTGCTGATGTCGCTCGCCTTGGTCGCTACCTTGATCACAGGCTGTTCCAGCACCAAACCCAAGGTACCCGACGAACCGCCGGAGACCCTGTACCAGAAAGCACGCCTCAAACTGGACGTTGGCAATTACGTGCAAGCCACTGAATTGCTGGAGGCTTTGGACTCTCGCTACCCGTTCGGCGCCTACTCCAATCAGGTGCAGCTTGACCTCATCTATGCCTACTACAAGCAGGATGATACCGCTCAGGCGATCGCCAATATCGACCGTTTTATCCGCCTCAATCCGGCGCATAAAAATATCGATTACGTCTTCTATATGCGCGGCCTGACCAACATGGCGGCGGATTACAACTTCTTCCAGAGCCTGTTCGGTATCGATCGTGACGACAAAGACCCGGCTTATGCCCGTCAGGCATTCCAGGACTTCAAGACCCTGTTGCAGAACTACCCCAACAGCGTCTATGCCGCCGATGCCCGCGCCCGCATGATTGGCCTGAAGAATCGTCTGGCCCGATATGACCTGAGCGTGGCCGAGTATTACGTGAAGCGTGATGCACTGGTCGCGGCCGCCAACCGGGCCAAGCTGATTGTCGAGACCTACCCCGACACAGCCGAAACCGAGAAGGCACTGGAGATCATGGTCGAGTCTTACGACGCCCTGAAAATGCCACAGCTGGCCAAGCATGCCCGCGAAGTGCTGGCCAAGAACTACCCGGAGAACCGCCTCGGCCGTGGCTGAGTGATACGGATAAACCGGTAACAAAAAACCGATGCCAAGGCATCGGTTTTTTTATCGCTGCAATTTAGCCACTGACATTACCCGCAGGGGCTCTGCAGAGCTGGGTCAGCGTGACGGCGCCTTCCCAACGCCGTCCGTCATCGCAACGCTTACTTCGCGACATTACCCGCCACGTTCAGGGCATCCCAGGTGCGTGAGAAGGGAGGCGCGTAGGCAAAGTCCAGCATGCCGAGCTGCTCGGTGGTCACCCCCATGGTGATGGCCACCGCCAGCGCGTCGATGCGGTGGACCGCCCCCTTGCGACCGAGGATCTGGCCACCCAGCAGCCGCTTGCTGCCCGCCTCATAGACCAGCTTGACGTGAATGTCGGACTGACCCGGGCAGTAGTTGGTATGGCACTTGTCCTTGATCACCACGGTGCGATAGTCGATGCCCATCGCCTTGGCTTCCTGCTCGGAGAGGCCGGTACGGCCCGCCTCCAGCCCAAGCACCTTGAGCGCCGCAGAACCGAGGGTACCCGGGAACTCCTGCTCGGCACCCGCCAGGTTCTCGCCTACCATGCGCCCCAGCTTGTTGGCGATGGTGGCGAGCGGTACATAGACCTGCTGCTGCTTCACGCTGTGCCAGACGCTGGCACAGTCACCGGCTGACCAGACGTTGGCGAGCGAGCTGCGCCCCTGACGGTCCACCTTGATGGCGCCGTTGCCGAGCCGCTCGATGCCGGTATCGGCCAGAAACTCGGTGTTGGGCTTGACCCCGGTGCAGACCACCACGATATCGGCCTCATACTCGCCCTGGCTGGTTCGCACGCCGGTCACCCGGCCATCCCCCAGCAGTGCTTCAACTCGCTCACCCAGATGGAGAGAGACCCCCTGCTCGCGTAGTTCGGTTTCAATATGCTGGGTGATCTCGCCATCAAACGCATCGGGGATGACCCGATCCGCCAGCTCGATGAGACGCACCTCTTTACCCTGATGGACCAGCGCCTCGACCACCTCCAGCCCGATAAAGCCGGAGCCAATCACCACGGCGCGGCGATTGTTCTTGTCTTGCACCGCCGCCTTCAGCGCCAGCCCGTCGGCCATCCGGCGCAGACCGAATACCCCTTGCTGCTGCAAACCGGGGATGGGGGGCATCACTTCGCGGGCGCCGGTGGCGATCATCAGGCGATCGTAGCGATCGGTGAAGGTGTCGCCGTTATGCTCTACCTGCAGAGTCTGAGCAGTGGCGTCAACGCTCAGCACCCGATGGCCAATTTTGACCTCGATCCCCTTGGCGGCGAACTGCTCGGGGGTGAACTCGGCCATGTAGCCGGGATCCTGAAACTCGTCACCGACGAAGTAGGGCAGGCCGCAGGCACCGAAGGAGATCACTTCGGAGGCCTCATACACCACGATCTCGGCATCTTTGGCCAGACGGCGCGCCTTGGCGGCCGCACTCATACCGGCGGCTTCGCCACCGATGATCAGAATTCTCATTGTTTTTCCTCTCAATGGCGCAGGGAGGGCATGCCCTCCCTGCGGTCTATGACGGGAAAGGGTCGTCCCTTTCCACGCGCAGATCAACCGACGCAAATCAAACGGTGGACTCTTCGCCGTCCAGACTCACTTCGTGATCGCTGTTGAACACATGCATATCGGTCTCGCCCATCAGGCGGCTGGTGACCGTCCCTGCGGTGATGGACCCGGAGACGTTGAGCGCGGTGCGGCCCATGTCGATCAGCGGCTCGATGGAGATGAGCAGACCGGCCAGCGCCACCGGGAAGTCCAGCGCGGAGAGCACGATCAGCGCGGCAAAGGTGGCGCCGCCGCCAATCCCTGCCACCCCGAAGGAGCTGACGGTGATGATGGCGATCAGGGTCATGATGAAGCCGGGATCCATCGGGTTGACCCCGACAGTCGGGGCAATCATCACTGCCAGCATCGCCGGATAGATACCGGCACAGCCGTTCTGGCCGATGGTGGAACCGAAGGAGGCGGCGAAGTTGGCGATCCCCTCCGGAATACCCAGCGACTTGGTCTGGGTCTGCACGTTCATCGGGATGGAGCCCGCACTGGTGCGCGAGGTGAAGGCAAACGCCAGCACCGGGGTGATCTTCTTGAGGAAGCGCAGCGGGTTGATGCCGACCATGCTCACCAGCAGCAGATGCACGGCAAACATGATGGCGATGGCGCCGTAAGAGGCCATCACAAAGCTGAGCAGGTTGAGAATATCCGCGTAGTTGGAACCGGAGACCACCTTGGTCATCAGCGCCAGCACGCCGAACGGGGTCAGGCGCAGCACCAGGGTCACCATTCGCATCACGATGGCGTGAGCCACGGCCACGAAGTGGCTGAAGCTGGCGAAGATCTCAGGCTTCTTGCGGGCAATGCCGGTGGCAGAGAGGCCGATGAAGATGGAGAAGATCACCACGGCGATGGTAGAGGTCTTGCGCGCCCCGGTCATGTCGAGGAAGGGGTTGGCCGGAATGAACTCCAGCACCATCTTGGCAAAGGACATGCTCTCGACGCTGCCGAGGGTGGTCTGCAGCGCGGCGCCACGGGCACTCTCGGCGGCACCGGAGGTGAGCCCTTCAGCGGTCAGGCCAAACAGGTTGGACATCAGGATGCCCGCCCCGGCGGCGATGGCGGTGGTGAAGATCAGCACGCCTATGGTCATGGCGCTGATCTTGCCCAGCGCAGTGCCACCATTGAGCTTCAAGATAGCGCTGATGATGGAGACCATGATCAGCGGGATGATGATCATCTGCAGCAGCTTCACATAGCCGCTACCCACGATATCCAGATAGTCGATGGTCTGAACAATGACGGACGAACCTGCACCGTAAAGCAGTTGCAATGCGGCGCCGAACAGAATACCGAGCCCCAGACCGGCAAATACCCGGCGGGTGAAGCTCACATGTTTTTCCTGTAACCGGTAGAGAAAGAACAGCAAGATGGCGGCGATGGCCAGATTGCCGATAACGCTAAATGTCATGGTATGACTCCCCAAAAAGCGGGCTTGGGCCCGAGAAACAAGAGCAAGCGCCATGCTTGCCCTGGCAACCGTGTCAGACGGTCTGCGCCGTCGTGACAAGAACAAGGGGGTCTATCACCCCCTTGTCACAGATTCACTGCTTCTGCTGTTTCGCTCGCATGATGTTGATGATTTCGATGTCGGTATCCAGCATCCCCTCTTTGGAGAGGCGGCCCAGATTGGCGATGGTCTGATCCACGTCATCGGAAACGATCCCCTCGCTCTGAGGGACGTGCAGGTTGTTGATGGCCATCAGCGAAGACTTAACCGCCGCCGAGGTAGAAGTGGAGACCTTCATGGAGCAGGCGCTGCCCGCGCCGTCGCAGATGATGCCGGAGACATCGCCAATCATGTTGTTGATGCAGTGGCTGATCTGCTGATACTGGCCGCCCAGCAGCCAGGTGATGGCGGCACCAGATCCCATCGCGGCGGTACTGGCGGCACAGAGGGCCGACAGCTTGTTCTGATAGGTCTTGATGTAGATAGCCACCAGATGGCTCATCACCAGTGCCCGGGTCAGCTGCTCGTCGCTCGCCTTGAGGAAGCGGGCAGCCGCAACCACCGGCATGGTGGCGGCAATGCCCTGATTGCCGGAACCGGAGTTGGACATGGCGGGCAGCATGGCGCCATCCATCCGTGCATCGGAGGCGGCGGAGGAGAGGCGCATCGCCAGGGTCATCAGGTCATCGGAGAGCAGCTTGCGCTCCACCTGCTCGGTGAGGATCTTGCCGATCTTCAGACCGTACCCCTGCAACCCTTCATCTGCCAGCGCCTGATTCATGGTGGCAGCCTCGCGGATAAAGTCGATCTCCGCCAGCGGCACTTCCAATGCAAAATCGACGATCTCCCGCAGGGTCATGGCCGGTTTGGCGGATTTGGCTGGCTGGATCTGCACGCCGGGGGCACTGGCCTGCTCCATCAGCACCTCGCCATCCTTCTCCATCAGGATGATGCGAGTGTGGTCGGTACAGATCACCACCCGGGCACTGTGACCCTCCACTTCGGCCAGTACCTCGGCGTAGAGCACGTCCGGCACATCCTTCACATCCACCTTGATCACCGGCAGCAGCGCCTTGGCCGCTTCCACCTGTTCTGGTGTGAGGGTCTTGAGCACCTCCAGCCCGGCATCGGGATTGCCCCCTGTGATGCCGACCGCAGCGGCCACCGGTAGACCGATCATGCCGGTACCCGGCACCCCGACCCCCATGCCGTTCTTGAACAGATTGCCACTGACCCAGACGCTGATGCGGGTCGGGGTCTCCCCCAGCAGCTTGCGGCAGTTTGCCGCTGCCAGCGCCACCGACATCGGCTCGGTACAGCCCAGGGCCGGCACCACTTCACGCTTGAGCAGGGTAATAAAGTCGGTCCATTGTGCTTTCATCGCAGTGTTTCTCATGTTCAGGGTGCCCGCAGGCAGTTATTGCTTGTTCAGATCCGCTTTGTGATTACGGATATGCAGATAAACAGTATGACGGGAGATGCCGAGCATCCGGGCAACCAGCTGGGCCGCCTCCTTGATCTCGAAGATCCCCATGTCGAAGAGCCGGGTCACTATCTCCTTGTTACGCACCGTGCAGGAGAGCGAATCGTCCCGATCCACCTTCTCAATCACCTGGGTCACCAGATCGTCCACCGAGCTGGCAAAAGTCTCGTTATTGAGCGGCGCCGGTGCCGCGGGCAGCGCAAAAGTATCGAGCAGGCTGCCAAGGGAGGTATCCAGACTGAAGTTCACGCAGAGCATGCCGATGGGCTTGCCCTGCCGGTTGCTGATGGTGATGGAGGAGGACTTCATCAGCGTCCCGTCGCGGGTACGGCTGAAGTAGCTGCTCCACTGGCTGCCCGCCTCCCCCTGCAAGCGGTTGAGGGCAAAGTCGGTGACCGGCGCCCCCTCCCGACGACCGGTGACATGGCCGTTGGCAATCTTGATAACCGATGCATCCAGCGTATCGAACGCATGCAACACCACCTCGCACCCTGCGCCAAACAGCGCGGCCAGCGCCTCGACCGCGGGCTCAAAACTGGCGATCAGATGACGTTCTTCATCCGTTAACGAATTGATCTGGTCAGTGGTGGCTGCTGTGGACATATATGAGTAACTCTGAGTAAACCGCAGTTGACTCTACTATCAACAAGATCAACTAATGTTGAGCGGCATCCCCTTTTTGCTCGCCATTATGCCCACCTTTTAACAAAGTGCGACAAATTGTGAAGCGGCGCACAGCAGGGCGGCAACTCAGAGGTGATAGCGAGCCAGCAACTGCTTGTAGGCGGGGGTCTGTTTGAACGCCTTGAGGGCAGAGGAGAAGCGGATAGCCAGCTGGTCGTGGCCGGGCTTGTGGGTAAACGCGAGGAAGTTGCGGTTGTCGTCGGTCAACAGACGCGAGCCGTGGCTCACCTGATCCTGCAACCCCTGGGTATGCAGCAAATAGCGACCGACCCGCTCGTTGAGCACCACCCCGTCCAGCCGACCGGCCATCATCAGATGCAGCTGTTTGATGGCATTCCCCTCCCCCGTCATCGGCATCCGGATAACGCCGGGATCGGTCAGAAAATCGGGGCTGTAGGCATAATCTTCCTGAATACCTATCCGCAGACCCTTGAGGTCGGAGAGCTGCTTGAAATCCACCGGACGAACCGTCGGATAGAAGAGTACTTCACCGCTGTAAGAGAGCGGCTCTTCGGGGTAGTGGAGCCAGTGCTGGCGGGAAGGTTCAAAGAAGACATCGAGCACCGCATCCCCCTGCCTGAGACGGGCCTGCTGCAGAACCCGCTTCCAGGGCAGCACCCTGATTTCGGTGCGATAACCCATCTGGCGCAACACGGTACAGGCCAGATCGAGATCGGCGCCAGCCAGCTCGCCATTGTCACCACGCATCACATAAGGGGGCCACAGCTCGGTCAGCAGCGTCAGAGTCGGCGGCTCGTCCGCCGCTACGGCCGAACCAGCACCAAACAGGAAGGCCAGCAGCCAGCCGTACAACCCGATCCTTCGCAAACCCTGACACCACATCATGGAGATCCCTCATGGTCCGTATGGATTGAGGATATACAAGGGATGAGCAATAAAAAAGGAGGCCGAAGCCTCCTTGATATTCACTCTCTGAATGGCACTTACAGTGCTTTCAGGATTGCCTCGACGCTGGCCTTGGCATCGCCAAACAGCATCTGGGTATTTTCCTTGAAGAACAGCGGGTTCTGGACACCGGCGTAGCCAGTGTTCATGGAACGCTTGAAGCCGATGACGTTCTGCGCTTTCCACACTTCCAGCACCGGCATACCGGCGATCGGGCTGCCCGGATCTTCCATCGCGGCCGGGTTTACGGTGTCGTTGGCACCAATCACCAGCACGGTATCGGTATCGGCGAAGTCGTCGTTGATCTCGTCCATTTCCAGCACGATGTCATACGGCACTTTCGCCTCCGCCAGCAGCACGTTCATGTGGCCAGGCAGACGACCGGCAACCGGGTGGATACCGAAGCGCACCTTGACGCCACGATCACGCAGCTTCTGGGTGATTTCAGCCACCGGATACTGGGCCTGCGCCACCGCCATACCGTAGCCCGGGGTGATGATGACGGAGCTGGAGTTCTTCAGCAGGTCAGCCACTTCCTCGGCGCTGGTTTCGCGGTATTCGCCCATCTCCTGATCCGCCGTGGAGGCCACGCCATCGGAGCCGAAGCCACCGGCGATCACGGAGATGAAGGAGCGGTTCATCGCCTTGCACATGATGTAAGAGAGGATCGCACCGGAGGAACCCACCAGGGCACCGGTGACGATCAGCAGGTCGTTGGAGAGCATGAAGCCCGCCGCCGCCGCCGCCCAACCGGAGTAAGAGTTCAGCATGGAGACTACCACCGGCATGTCTGCGCCACCGATGGAGGCAACCAGATGCCAGCCGAAGGCGAAGGCGATCAAGGTCATCACCAGCAGGGCGAAGGTAGAGCCGCCCGCGTTGACGAAGTAGACCATCAGCGCCAGCGAGGCGACCACGGCCAGCAGGTTCAGCTTGTGGCGGTGCGGCAGCATCAGCGGCTTGGAGGAGATGAGACCACGCAGTTTGCCGAAGGCAACCACGGAACCGGTGAAGGTCACGGCACCGATGAAGACGCCCAGGAAGATCTCGACCAGGTGGATGTTCAGCATGGCGCCGGTCAGGTGCTCGACCTGAGCAACGCTGTTGGCCTGCTCGAACGCCGCACGGGCGGCTGCCAGGGTGGCATCCAGGTTGGAACCGACGGAGACGACCACCTCAGCAGGTGCAGAAGGGTGCAGATCGATGAAGCTGTTGAAGCCCACCAGTACTGCCGCCATACCCACGAAGCTGTGCAGCACGGCCACCAGCTCGGGCATCTCGGTCATTTCGACCTTGAGTGCCAGACGCACGCCGATGGCACCGCCGATCACCATGGCCAGGATGATCCAGTGAACACCACTGGTCTCCGGGTTGAATACGGTGGCGAGCAGGGCGATAGCCATACCCGCGATACCGAACAGGTTGCCATGCTTGGCCGTTTCTTGCTTCGACAGTCCCGCGAGACTGAGGATGAAGAGCACGGCGGCAACGATATAGGATGCTGTTACCAGTCCTTGAGACACGTTAAACCCCCTTAATCCTTACGGAACATCTTCAGCATGCGCTGAGTGACGGTGAAGCCGCCGAAGATGTTGATACTGGCAATCAGCACGGCGACGAACGCCAGCGCGGTGACCAGGGTCGACCCTTGCCCGATCTGCAGCAGGGCACCGACCACGATAATGCCGGAGATGGCATTGGTGACCGACATCAGCGGCGTATGCAGGGCGTGAGAGACGTTCCACACCACGTAGTAACCGACCACACAGGCCAGGATGAATACGGTGAAGTGGGAGAGGAAGGCTGCCGGGGCAACGGACGCAATCCAGCCGAAGGCGGCGATGCCGAGAGCACCGAACACGAACTTCTTGTTGGAAGGCTTGGCCTCTTCCTTCTTGGCGGCCGGTTTGGCGGCGGCCGGTTTCTGCGGGGCAGCAGAGACGGAGATGGCGGGCGGCGGGAAGGTCACTTCACCGGCCTGGATCACCGTCATGTTGCGCTGAACCACGTCTTCGAAGTCGATGGCAACGTTGCCGTCCTTCTCCTTGCACATCAGCTTCATCAGGTTGACCAGGTTGGTACCGTAGAGCTGGGAGGATTGGGCAGGCAGGCGACCCGGCAGATCGGTGTAACCAATCACCTTGACGCCGTTGGCGGTGACATGCAGTTCGCCCGGAACTGTGTATTCACAGTTACCGCCAGCCTGAGCGGCCATGTCCACGATGACGGAGCCCGGCTTCATGCTGTCGACCATCTCTTTGGTGATCAGCTTGGGAGCCGGCTTGCCCGGGATCAGGGCGGTGGTGATGATGATATCCACCTCTTTGGCCTGCTGGGCGAACAGCTCCATCTCTGCCTTGATGAACTCATCAGACATGACTTTGGCGTAACCATCGCTGGATGCACCGTCTTCGCCACCGAAGTCCAGCTTGAGGAATTCCCCACCCATGGATTCGATCTGCTCGGCCACTTCCAGACGGGTATCGAAGGCACGCACGATGGCACCGAGGGAACCGGCAGTACCGATGGCAGCCAGACCGGCTACGCCGGCACCGATCACCAGTACCTTGGCAGGCGGCACTTTACCGGCAGCAGTGATTTGGCCGGTGAAGAAGCGACCGAACTGGTGCGCAGCTTCAACCACGGCGCGATAGCCACCGATGTTGGCCATGGAGGAGAGGGCATCGAGGGACTGGGCACGGGAGATCCGCGGCACCATATCCATCGCCATCACATTGATGTTGCGCTCGGACAGCTTCTTGACCAGCTCAGGGTTCTGGGCAGGCCAGATGAAGCTCACCAGAGTGGCGCCATCTTTAATTTGTGCGATCTCGGCATCGGTCGGCGCATTGACCTTGAAGATAAGGTCGGCTTGCCAGACATTCGGCACCACGCTGGCACCGGCAGCCTCGAAGGCGGCATCATCGAAGCTGGCCGACAGGCCTGCGCCGGTCTCGATGGCGACCTCGAAGCCGAGCTTTTTCAGCTGCTCGACGGTAGCCGGGGTCGCTGCGACCCGGGTCTCACCGGCGAGACTCTCTCTCGGTATTCCAATCTGCATGACTATTCCCTGATGGTTAATAAACAATCGCTGCCCAGTGTCTCACTTCTGACGAAACAAGACATGACCAAAGTGCAGGTCCAGGGCTCTTTGTTATGAAAATCAGTAGGCTTTACCTCAACCTCCTGTCATGGTCAGGCCCCCGCTTTTCAGGCGCGAAGGTGATTAGTATCAAATTTTGGAGTTTTATTACAACCGCAGTCCCGACGGCACTCGTACAGAATTCAGCCCATCCCTGGCTACGATTAAAAAAAACAAACCAAATTAGAGGCTTATACCAGTAAAAACGGCTGAAAAAAGTGATCCAACCAGTCAAAAAAAATGTTTTACCGGCCCTCTATCTTAGCGTTTTTTGTTCTTACGAAATCCGCTTTCGTCTCACTTCTCGCAGCGAAACGCCGAAAAGTAACATTTTCCCAACAAAAGCGGGCCGCTCAGCCGCCAGATGGCGGGAGAGGGCCCCGGCAATTCAATCGTTTCGCCCGTTTGGCGCCGATTGGCGGCCCTTACCAGGACGCTTCATAAATATGCTGGCTCTGCACCAGATCGATATCGCTGTGCTCGCCCAGACGGGTCATGCCGTGCTCACCCAGCTTGCCGATCAGGGTGTCGATACCCAGATCTTTCAGACCGTAGTCGCGCAGTCGGGTCTTGACCCCCATCCGCTCGAAGAAGTCGCGGGTCGCGGCGATGGCATCATCGATGCGTTCCGCTTCGTTACCACTATTCAGACCCCACACCCGCTCTGCGTATTGCAGCAGCTTGGCATGCTTCTGTTTGCGCTTGGCCTGCAGCAGGGCGGGCAGCACCACCGCCAGAGTCTGGGCGTGGTCGAGGCCATGCAGGGCAGTCAGCTCGTGACCCAGCATGTGAGTGGCCCAGTCCTGCGGCACACCGGCACCGATCAGGCCGTTCAACGCCATGGTGGCGCTCCACATGATGTTGGCGCGTACCTCGTAGTTGTGCGGCTCGGCCAGCGCCTTGGGACCCTCTTCGATCAGGGTCAGCAGCAAGCCTTCAGCGAAGCGATCCTGCACCTTGGCATTGACCGGATAGGTGAGGTACTGCTCCACGATGTGAACAAAGGCATCCACCACCCCGTTCGCCACCTGACGCTCGGGCAGGGTGTAGGTGAGCACCGGATCCAGCACGGCGAAGCGCGGCATCACGAACGGCGAGAAGAAGTGCACCTTGTCGCCACTGCTGCGACGGGTGATGACGGCGCCCATGTTCATTTCGGAACCGGTCGCCGGCAGGGTCAGCACGGAACCGAGCGGGATGGCGGAACGCACTTCGCTGCCGACGGTCTCGAGAATGTGCCAGGGATCCTTGGCCAGATCGTAGTGCGCGGCAGCGGCGATAAACTTGGTGCCATCGAGCACGGAACCACCGCCAACGGCGAGCAGGAAGTCGACCCGCTCGGCACGGGCCAGCTCCACGGCCCCCATCAGGGTCTCGTAGGCCGGGTTCGGCTCGATGCCGCCAAATTCAAACAGGGTCATGCCAGCCAGCTCGTTACGGATCTGCTCCAGCAAGCCGCTGCGTACCACGCTGCCGCCGCCATAGGTGATCATGACGCGGGCATCGCTCGGGAGCTGCTCGCGCAACTGGGCGATCTGCCCTTGGCCGAACAGGATTTTGGTCGGGGTATGGAGAGTAAAGTTGTTCATCGACATTGCCTTCTTCTGATAGTCAGGGCGGCCTGGCCGCGAAATCGTGATTGCATTTTTCTCCAGAACAACCCTACCATCAAGACAACATCCTGCTTGATTCTTGCCTATTTCTACAAAGCAGCAAAAACCGGAACTGTCCAATCAAAGAGCGCCCATGCAAAACCGTTACAGCGACCTCGCAACCAGATTGACCCGCCACGTCACCGCCCCCGGCATCACCCCATCACCGGTGAAACAGGTCAACCTCATCTATACCACCGAGCACCATGGCCGCACCCCGGTGCTCTACCAACCGCGGATGATCGTTATCCTGCAGGGACACAAGGTGGGTTATCTGGCGGATCAAGTGTTTCGCTACGACCCCAACCACTACCTGCTGATGACCCTGCCGCTCCCCTGCGAGTGCGAGTGCTTCGCCTCCCCCGAGCAGCCGCTTATCGGTTTTACCATCGAGATCGATCTGGTCACCCTGCAAGAGCTGCTGCTGGAGCTTGGCGATGCCCTGCCCGCCCCCGCGCCGCAAAAGAGCGGCGTCCACTCGGTCCCCCTGTCGGAAACCATGTTTTGCGCTGCCGAGCGACTGATCGAGCTGATGGACAACCCGCTGCACGCCAGGGTGCTGGGGCCGCAGACGGTGCGGGAGATGCTGTTCCACGCCCTCACCGAGGGGGGCGGCCCGGCGCTGCAAGCGCTCGCCAATCGCCACAACCATGTGGGCCAGATCGCCAGGGTGCTGCGTATGATAGAGTCCCGTTATGCTGACAACCTCACCATGGAGGAGCTGGCGCGGGAGGTGAACATGAGCGTCTCCGCCTTTCACCACCACTTCAAGGCGGTCACTGCTACCTCGCCGTTGCAGTACATCAAGTCGTTTCGCCTGCACAAGGCGCGAATGATGATGCTGCACGACGGTATCAAGGCGGGCACCGCGGCGGCCAGAGTCGGTTACGAGAGCAACTCCCAGTTCAGCCGGGAGTACAAGCGCTTCTTCGGCAGCACTCCGACGGATCAGGCCTCCCGCTTCCGGGATGGCCAGCTGCGCATCATCGAGGGATAACAAGAGAGGGATTACTTATGCGTTCACTGCTTTGCCTGTTCACCGCTTTACTGCTGACGGCCTGTACCGGGATTGCCGACGGCATTCGTCCCGTTACCGGCTTCCAGCTCGATCGTTATCTCGGTACCTGGTACGAAATCGCCCGCCTCGACCACAGCTTCGAGCGGGGGCTGGAGCAGGTGAGTGCCACCTACAGCCTGCGGGACGATGGCGGCGTCAAGGTGCTCAACCGCGGCAAGCAGAGCGATGGCAGCTGGCGCGAAGCCGAGGGCAAGGCCTACTTCGTCGGCAACCCGGACGAGGCGCGGCTCAAGGTGAGTTTCTTCGGCCCCTTCTACGGCGGCTACAACGTCATCGACCTCGACCCCGATTACCAGCTCTCGCTGGTGACCAGCTACAACCACGACTACCTCTGGATCCTCTCCCGCTCACCCAACCCGCCCAAGGCGAAGGTGGATGCGCTGGTCGCCAAGGCGAAGTCGCTGGGCTTTGCCACCGACCAGCTGATTTGGGTCAAACAGACCCCTTAAGCCAGCCGTAAAATAACAAAGGGCAGCCCGCAGGCTGCCCTTTCTGTTGCTGGAGTGGCGGGATGTCAGAGCCGGAAGCGGCCGATCTCCTGCTCCAGCCGCTCGGTCAGCGACTTGAGTTCGGCCGCCTGCGCCGCTTCGTTGCCCGCCTGCTCGGCCAGCTCTTGCGAGACATGGCGGATATTCTCGGTATTGCGGCTGATCTCGCCGGTCACCGAAGTCTGCTCTTCGGCCGCCGCCGCGATCTGGGTCGCCATGTCGCTGATGGAGCCGATCGCCTCGTTGATCCGGGCAAGGCTCTGGTTGGCCGCTTCCGCATCCTCGACGCTGGTACCCGCCAGCTGACGGCTGGTCTCCATGCCACCCACGGCGCGACGGGTGGTCTGCTGCAGGGTCTCGATCATCTGCTGGATCTCGTCGGTGGAGTCGTGGGTGCGGCGCGACAGCACCCGCACCTCGTCCGCGACTACCGCAAAGCCGCGCCCCTGCTCACCAGCCCGGGCCGCCTCGATGGCGGCGTTGAGCGCCAGCAGATTGGTCTGCTCGGCGATGCCGCTGATGGTCGCCAGTATGCCGCTGATCTTCTGGGCATGGCTGTCGAGCTCGTTGATGATCTGGCTGGCATCGGCCACTTCGTCCGCCAGACCGGTAATGCTGCGCTGACTCTGGCCAACCTGGGATTGACCAGCGACCGCCAGTGCGACCGCATCGGTGGCGGTAGTGGCGGCAAACTCGGCGTTGCCAGCGATCTCGTGGGTAGCGGAAGCCATCTCGGTCACCGCGGTCGCCACCATCACGATCTCATCCTGCTGCTGGCGCACCCTTTGACTGCGGGCCTGCGCCCCGGCCGCCTGGGCACGGGACTGTGCCGCCAGCTCGACGGTCACATCCCGCAACCGGCTGACGATACCGTGCAGCCGCGCCACGAACTGGTTGAAGTTCTGGGCCAGCTGACCCACCTCATCCTTGCTGTGAGTGTTGATGTGAACGGTGAGATCCCCCTCGCCGTGGGCAATGTCGTGCAGGGCGTGCGCGACCCGACCGAGATCGGCGAACAGGTATTTGAAGGTGGCGGTGAGCAGGGCGCTGAACACCAGCATCAGCACCAGGGTCAGCCCCACCAGCTCCCACAGCAGACTGCTGAGCGGCGCCTCCAGCACATCGCGATACATCACCATGGCCAGCAGCCAGTCGGTGCCCGGTACCGGTTGTACCGCCAGCAGCACATCCCGCCCGTCGAGAGTGGCGGCGTGCAGCTCGCTGTTTTCGCGGCCCCACTGCTGGAAGGTGGCGGCAGAGAGTCCCGGCGCCAGCTCGGCGATGGGCTTGAGCGCCAGATCCTTCTGCGGATGGCCGACGATGAGGCCGCTGCTGTCGAGCAGCATGGCGTAGCCCTCACCCTGCACCTTCATCGCCAGCACTTCGTCGATCAGCTTGTCGAGCGCCAGGTTGGCCCCCACGGCACCGACCAGCTCGCCCTGATGGCGTACCGGCTCGGAGAGGGTGACCACCAGCTTCTGCATGGTGACGCTGACATAGGGGGCGGTGACGATCAGCTGCCCCGCCTTCACCGCATCCTGATACCAGGGGCGCTCGCGCGGGTCATAGTTGCCGGTGTTGAGGGAGGGGTCCTGCCGGGTCATCACCCCCTGCGCGGAGCCAAAATAGGTGAGCCCGAAGCCGCCGGAGGTGTAGGCCTGCTTCAGGTGCGGCACCAGCTCGGCTTGGGGGTTATCGCTGATCAGGTTGACCAGCGCATGGACGGTGTTCTTGCGATCCGTCATCCATTCGCCGATGGCGACCGAGTAGGCGTGGCCATAGTTGACCGCCTCGCTCTGGATGGCGCTCATGGTGCGGGATTTTAGGGTGTGAAAGGCAACGATACCGAGCAGTGATGCCATCAGCAGCACTACGCCAAGACTGGTGGCCAGCAGCTTGCCGCGCAGAGAGAGGGTCATGACGACGAATCCTTGTTGTTGTGTCAGGCAGGGAAAACCCTGATGTATCAAAGGCTATCGGCCGCAATATGAACAGACTTTAGTGAATCTGTATATTTTCCCATCTATCAACAACAGAACGCGCTATTCGTGTGAACCAGATCGCTATTCCATGCTACTGGCTCTTGTAACAACAAAGCAGCAGGCCGCCCTAAGGCGGCCTGTCACTTACCCCTGATATGCACCGGCGGAGTAGGTCAGCTCATAGCTGTGGCTGTAGATCTCGATGATGTTGCCGAAGGGATCTTCCATGTAGACCATACGGTAGGGCTTCTCACCCGGGTAGTACTCGCGCACCGGCATCCGCTGCTTGCCGCCCGCCGCGACGATGCGCGCCGCCAGCCCCTCGACATCCGGATCCTGCACGCTGAAGTGGAACACCCCGGTCTTCCAGAATTCGAAGTTGTTCTCACGGCGCTCGCTGTTGGGGAACTCGAACAGCTCGATACCGATCTTGTCGCCGGTGGAGAGATGAGCGATGCGGAAGGAGCCCCAGCCCGGGCCAAACACGTCGTTGCACATCACGCCGATGGCGGAGTCATCCTCGGTGATGGTGGTCGCCGGCATGATGAGATACCAGCCCATCACCTTGGTATAGAACTCGACTGCCTTGTCGAGGTCAGTCACCGTGATGCCGATGTGGGAGAAGTTGCGCGGATAGGTCATACGTCACCTTGAAATTGTGTGTGGGAAACAGGTGACATGATAGGAAGAGGCGCCATAATGAAAAATAAGGTCAAACTAATGGAAGTCATAAATTAAATTTATGGTTAATCCACTCTGGCTCCACACCCTGGTGGTGGTGCATGAAACCGGCAGTTTTACCCGTGCCGCCGAGCGGCTGGATCTCACCCAGGCCGCCGTCAGTCAGCATATCTCGCGTCTCGAGGCCGAATTCGGCCCCCTGCTGCTGCGCAAGCCCCGTCAGCTGGAGCTCACTCCGCGCGGGCTGGTGCTGCTCGACTTCGCCCGCCAGCAGGCACAGGCCGCCGAACAGCTGCGAGCGCGCCTCTCTGACGATGACCCTCACCGCGGCGCCATCACCCTCACCACCCCCGGCAGCATCGGCCTGCTGCTCTATCCCCTGCTGCTCGACCAGCAACAGGAGCACCCCGGACTCACCATCCAGCACCGCTTTGCCCCCACCCCCGACATAGTGCAGGCGGTACTGGCAGGGCGCAGCGATATGGGACTGGTGGATCAACCGCCGGAGCACCCCAGCATCGCCGCCGAGCCCTTCGCCCGCGAACCCCTCTGTCTGGTGGTGCCCAACGATGGCGAGGAGCAGAGCTGGCAGCACCTCTGTCAGCTCGGCTTTATCGACCATCCGGATGGCCGCAGCATGGCTCAGCGCCTGTTGGGACGACGCTACCCCGGCCAGCGCGTTGACGAGATCCCCCTGCGCGGCTTTACCAACCAGATCGGCCTGATCCTGGAGCCGGTCGCCCGCGGCCTCGGCTTTACCGTGCTGCCCCGCTTCGCCGTCACCGCCTTTGCCCAACAGGAGAAGATCCGGGTGATCCGGAGCAGTATTGAGGTGATCGACACCCTCTGGCTGATCTACCGCGCCGAGTGGCCGCTCCCCGCCCGCCACCAGCGGCTGGTCACCGTCCTGAAACAGCGGGTTGCTGCACACTGAACGCTCTTGCGGCAGACATCGAGATCAATATGGCCACAGTCACCGAGGGCTAGCGGCAAGAAGGAGAAGAGAAAGGAGAGGTGGATAAATGGGCGAATGCCGGAAATGCGAAAAGCCAGCTCAATGAGCTGGCCTCTCTGAAAATGGCAGGGGCGGCAGGACTCGAACCCGCAACCATCGGTTTTGGAGACCGCTGTTCTACCAATTGGAACTACGCCCCTGCAACAAACGAGGCGTAGTATACAAAGTGGAGATCAAAGGTAAAGGCTTTTTTTACGCTTTCGATGCAATTGCACAAATCCCGAACAAGTCGCGCTTGTTTGTGCAGCAAAGCGGGATAACTTGCTGTATTTGCAGCCCTGCCGGGGTAGGAATGGGACATAAATGGGGGTAGGGTGAAATCAGGTACCGGGAGGCCACTTATGCTCAATTACCGACTGCTCCAACAACTGGCGCCCCTCAACTTCAGGGATGAACGCAAGACAGAGGCCCTGCCCGCCTATCTTGAACGTGTCGCGCCGCTGGTGCCCTTTATTCCTGAAAATGTGCTTTCCCAGTGGATTTACCGCCATTGGCGCGGTTTTGAGTCCAACTGGAGCTTTATCGATCTCGCCAGCCATCAGTTCACCTGTGAAAGCTGGCCCACCGCGCAACTGGTGGATCAGGTGGACTCCCGCCATATGGAGGTGATCGAGCGCTGGGGGGAGATGCTGCGCAGCAACCGCTATGTGCGCCGCTCCTGGCTCGGCGAGAAGATGCTGAGCGACGGCACCTGGCCCGAACCTGTCATCGTGCTGGCGCCGGAGGAGGGAGCCAGCTACCCGAACGGCCATCCCCTGCCCCGCCCCTACTGCCTGCTGGAAGGACACCACAGACTCGGTTATTTGCGCGCCATGGCCCGCGATGGGGAATCGCTGCAAGAGACGCACAAGGTGTGGATTTGTCGTCATTTTTCCGCCACTTAAACGTTTTTCATGCTGAAATTG
Organism: Aeromonas sp. FDAARGOS 1411; assembly: GCF_019047125.1. Lineage (NCBI taxonomy): Bacteria > Pseudomonadati > Pseudomonadota > Gammaproteobacteria > Aeromonadales > Aeromonadaceae > Aeromonas > Aeromonas sp. FDAARGOS 1411. Next base: position 3,373,796 of record NZ_CP077214.1, read on the forward strand.
GCATCGGAAATAAAATTTTGACAATTAAAAAAGCGGCCCTATAATCTGTCCGGTTTTGAAAAAGGTCGGGACGAAACGATGCAGTTTTTGATTCAGAAAACAGCCTTGCAGACGGGTGGTGCGCACCAGAGCGGCCCCGTTGTTTCCGGTTCCCACCCCAACGATCCCCAGTTATTTTTAAAAAAAGCCCCTGTTTCAGGGGCTTTTTTTTGTGCCCGAAAAACCTCCAATGATGTCAAAGGGAATGCAGACGATGACCAATCCACTCTATAAGAAACATGTCATCTCCATTTCGGACCTGACCCGGTCAGAAATGGAACTGGTAGTCTCAACCGCACAACGGTTGAAGGCTGAACCTGACACCAGCCTGTTGAAAGACAAGCTGGTTGCCAGCTGCTTCTTCGAAGCCTCCACCCGCACCCGCCTCTCGTTCGAGACCGCGGTACAGCGCCTTGGCGGCAACATCATCGGCTTCGCCGACGGTGGCAACACCAGCGCCAAGAAGGGTGAGACGCTGGCTGACTCCATCAAGATCATCGGCTCCTACTCGGATGCGGTGGTGATGCGCCACCCGAAAGAGGGCGCGGCCCGTCTGGCCTCCGAATTCTCCCGCGTGCCGGTCATCAACGGCGGCGACGGCTCCAACCAGCATCCGAGCCAGACCCTGCTCGACCTGTTCACCATCCATGAGACCCAGGGCCGTCTGGACAACCTCAACGTCGCCTTCGTCGGTGACCTGAAATATGGCCGCACCGTGCACTCGCTGGCCCAGGCCCTCAGCCTGTTCAACTGCCGCTTCTTCTTCATCTCCCCGGAAGCGCTGGCGATGCCGGACTACATCTGCGAAGAGCTGGAAGAGAAGGGCATCCAGTTCAGCGTCCACCAGACCATGGAAGAGGTGATGCCGGAGCTGGACATTCTCTACATGACCCGCGTCCAGAAAGAGCGCTTCGACGAGACAGAATACAAGCACATGGCCGCCAAGTTCATTCTGGAGCTGGCAACCTTGGAAGGGGCCAAGCCCACCATGAAGATCCTGCATCCCCTGCCCCGCGTCGACGAGATCGATGTGGCGGTCGACAAGACTCCCCACGCTTGCTACTTCCAGCAGGCGGAGAACGGGGTCTATGCACGCCAGGCGCTGCTGGCACTGGTACTGAACGAAACTGTCTGAGCTTAGGGGAATATCATGTCTGACAAGAACCAACTGCAAGTCGAAGCCATCCGTCACGGCTCCGTCATCGATCACATCCCCGCTGGCCAGGGCATCAAGATCCTCAAGCTGTTCCAGCTGGTGGAGACCCAGGAGCGGATCACCGTCGGCTTCAACCTGAAATCCGGCGCGCTGGGCAAGAAGGATCTCATCAAGATTGAGAACACCCGCCTGACCGAACAACAGGCCAACCAGCTGGCGCTGTTCGCCCCGAAAGCGACCGTCAACATCATCGAAGACTTCAATGTGGTGAAGAAGCACCAGCTGGAGTTACCGGAGTTCATCGCCGGGGTGTTCCACTGCCCCAACTCCAACTGCATCTCCCACAACGAGCCGGTGGACAGCTACTTCCGGGTACGCGAAGTGAAAGGCGTGGTACGGATGAAGTGCAAATATTGCGAGAAGTCCTTCACTCAGGACATCGTCAGCGAGCGTTACTGATATCTGATTGGGCCCTGCGGGGCCCATTTTTGAACCCTGTCACATCACCGAATTTCCAGTCAGCTATAATTTGCCATCGCAAGATGGTAATGCCCGCTCATTCCCTGCATATAGATGGATTATCAGTGTTTTTGCCTGATAACTGACTGCTATGGCAGATATCGCGCGTTTACCTCCGGTCATCATCAAAGGAATTCGCCGTGGTCAAAACCCTCAGTCGTCCCGTTGCCCAAGAGCCCGATCTGGCCCAGCTGGATGCCTGTCGCCAGATCATCGGTCAGCACTGTTACAGCACCCAGGAAGAGATCCGCCGCGAGCTGTCGGAGCGCGGCTTTGCCGACATCAGCCAGTCCACCATCTCCCGTCTGTTGCGCCGCCTCGGCGTCGCCAAGGCCCAGAATGCCAACGGCAAGAAGGTCTACACCCTGGTCGATGAGCAGCTGGAACCCGCCGGCAGTACCCGCTCGATCCACGACATGGTGCGCGAAGTGGTACACAACCAGCAGATGGTGCTGATCCACACCACTCCGGGGGCCGCCACCGTGGTGGCTCGCCTGCTGGATCGCAACGCCAATCCCGAGATCATGGGCGCCGTCGCGGGCAATGACGTGGTGCTGGTCGCGCCGCGCCATATCAGCCGCACCCGTCAGGCCCACGCCGCCGTAGTGCGCACGCTGGCGCAGGCCCGCTAAGCTCTCTCCCCCAAATGCACTGAGGCGACCCGCGGGTCGCCTTTTTGTTGCCTGCTATTTTGTGTCCATCACTTCTTGCGCCCATAAAAAACGGGAGCCCGCAGGCTCCCGTTTCATCTTGCTTGTCAGCCCTCAGGAGAGCACGGCGCCCAGGCTCAGGCAGACCACGATCAGCACGGTCAGGATACCGAGCAGCGGAGCCACCCACTTCAGCCAGCGCACATAAGGCACCTTGGCAATCGCCAGACCGCCCATGACCACGGCGGAGGTCGGGGTCACCAGGTTCACCAGACCGGAGGCAGACTGGTAAGCAGTCACCACCAGATCGCGACCCACGTTGGCGAAGTCGGCCAGCGGCGCCATGATCGGCATGGTCAGTACGGCCAGACCGGAGGAGGACGGCACCAGGAAGGAGAGCACCACTTCCAGCACGAACATCACGTTGATAAAGACGATGGTGGAGAGGCCGGTCACGATCCCTTCTGCACTGTGCAAAATGGTGTGAGTGATCATGCCGTTATCCATCACTACCACGATACCGCGGGCGATACCGATGATCAGCGCTACACCCAGCAGGTCGCGAGCACCGTCGATAAAGTTGGAGGTCAGCTCCTCCTCGCTCATGCGGGAGATAAGACCAACGATGATGGCGGCAGCCAGGAACACACCGGAGATCTGTGCCATCCACCAGCCCAGCACGGCCACACCGTAGATCATCACGGCGAAGGCGGCGACGAAGATACCCAGCACGATTTTACGGGTCAGGGTGAACTCCAGCATCTGGTCGCTCTTGTTGCCAAGGAAGTGGGCACGGTTCTCTTCCCACTTGTCAGCCACCAGAGATTTACTCGGATCGCTGCGCACCATCTTGGCGTAACGCATGACGTAGGCAACACAGAGCAGCCAACCGGCGACCAGCATGGCAACGCGCAGCCAGATACCGTCGGTGAAGGAGATACCGGCGGCGTTGGCGGCGATAACGGTCGCAAAGGGGTTGATGGTGGAACCCAGAGTACCGATACCGGCACCCAGCAATACGGTTGCCGCGGCGACCACAGGGTCGAAGCGGGCGGCCATCATAACCGGCACCAGCAGGGTGTAGAACGGCAGCGACTCTTCGGCCATGCCGTAGATGGTGCCGCCTGCGGCGAACAGCGCCATCAGGATCGGGATCATCCACTCTTCACGGCCACGCAGACGGTCGGTCACACGTTCGATACCGGCATCGATGGCACCTGTCTTGGTCACAATGCCAAGAAAACCACCGATGATCAGTATAAAGAGGGAGACGTCGATGGCGCCTGCCTCATAGGTGTCGTGGTTGTAGAGGCCATCGATAGGTGCCAGCAGCACATCGACTATCCCCTGGGGATTCCCCTCCACCAGTTTGTAGGTACCCGCCACCGGCACTTCTTTGCCGAGGGCTTCGTTCATGGTCATCTCATATTTGCCGGCCGGCACTATCCAGCTCAGGGCGGCCACCAGGGCGATCAGCACAAACAGTATCGTGTAGGCTGACGGGAACTTGAATTTGGTCATGGTCCAGCTTCCTTCTGTGGGTGTGGTATCCATGCAGGCTGCGGGTTGTAGGGTTAGAGGTATTATGCCGCTGTCACATGGTCGAAAAGCCGGGGGTCGCCCCCCGGCACCACTACTGCGACCTTAGTCGCCCAGCGTAGCAACCATCACTGCCTTGATGGTGTGCATCCGGTTTTCGGCCTCGTCGAACACGATGCTGTGCTCGGATTCGAACACGTCCTCGGTCACTTCCAGGCCTTTCATGCCATATTTGTCAGCCACTTCCTTGCCCATGGTGGTCTCGTCGTTGTGGAACGCCGGCAGGCAGTGCATGAACTTCACATCCGGGTTCTTGGTGGCGTTGATGACATCCATGTTGACCTGATACGGGGTCATCAGTTTGACGCGCTGATCCCAGGCTTCTTTCGCTTCACCCATGGATACCCAGACGTCGGTGTAGAGGAAGTCAGCACCCAGCACACCCTCTTTCACATCTTCGGTCAGGGTGATGCGTGCGCCGGTCTCTTCGGCGATCAGGCGGCACTTGGCAACCAGCTCCTCTTCCGGCCAGAAGGCTTTCGGTGCGACCAGACGGATGTCCATGCCCATTTTGGCGGCGCCGACCATCAGGGAGTTACCCATGTTGTTGCGGGCATCACCCAGGTAGGCGAACTTGATTTGATCCAGACGCTTGCCCTTGCCGTGCTCCAGCATGGTCATGAAGTCAGCCAGGATCTGGGTCGGGTGGAATTCGTTGGTCAGGCCGTTCCAGACCGGGACTCCAGCGTAGGCGCCCAGCTCTTCCACGATCTCCTGACCGTAGCCGCGGTATTCGATACCGTCATACATGCGACCCAGTACACGGGCGGTGTCCTTCATGGACTCCTTGTGACCGATTTGGGAGCCGCTTGGGCCAAGGTAGGAGACTTGTGCGCCCTGGTCGAAGGCCGCCACTTCAAACGCACAACGGGTACGGGTGGAGGTCTTCTCGAAAATCAGGGCGATGTTCTTGCCGACCAGATGCTTGCGCTCGTAGCCACCGTATTTGGCTTTTTTCAGGTCGATGGCCAGGTCAATCATGTATTGGATTTCGCGCGGGGTGAAGTCCAGCAGTTTCAGGAAGTTACGGTTACGCAGATTAAAAGCCATGATGAGTTCTCTCTATATATGTTTCAGACCAGTTCGGGCAGTTGTGTTGACTACGCATTCTCAGTACAGATGTCGGTAATTACGCATGTACGGTGCGGGTGGCGACGATATTGGTGCCGGCTTCCCCCTTGAGGATGGCGAGGCCATCTTCCAGCGAGCCGATGCCGACCATGCCGCCGGTCGCTTTGACAAATTCACAAGAGGCTTCGACTTTCGGCCCCATGGAACCTGCATCGAACTTGACCCCGGCCAGCTCGTCCGGGCTGGTGACTCGCAGCGGACGCTGGGTCGGCTTGCCCCAATCCAGATAGACGGCATCGGCATCGGTCAGGATCAGCAGGGCGTCGGCCTTGATCTGCTTGGCCAGATAGGCGGCAGACATGTCCTTGTCGATGACGGCTTCGATACCGGTCAGGCTCTGGCCATCCCAGGTCACCGGGATACCACCACCACCGGTACAGATGATGAGGTGGCCCTGGGCAATCAGGGTTTCGATGGCATCGCCTTCAACGATGCGCTGAGGCAGCGGGGACGGTACTACGCGGCGGAAGAACTTGCCGTCAGCCTTGACCACCCAGTGCTTCTCTTCTGCCAGGGTGCGGGCTTCAGCCTCTTCGTAGACGGGGCCGATAAATTTGGTCGGATTGGCAAACGCCGGATCCTTGGGATCAACCTGCACCTGGGTCAGCAGCGCGGTGACGTTGCGGCTCGGCATCAGGTTTTTCAGCTCCTGGATCAGCATGTAACCGATCATGCCTTGGGACTCGGCACCCAGCACATCCAGCGGATAGGGGGATACCTTGGTGTAGGCGCTGTTCTGCAGGGCCAGCAGGCCGACTTGCGGGCCGTTGCCATGCACCAGCACCACGTTGTACTCCTGAGCGATCAGGGCGATGGTCTTGGCGGCAGTTGCAATGTTCTTGCGCTGGATATCCGCTTCCAGTGGCTCACCACGACGGAGCAGTGCATTGCCACCCAGAGCGACGACGACAGTTGGTTTTTTCATAGTGGTTAATCTCGAGTTTGGTTCTGTGTGGCGCCAGCTTCTGCCGGCGCCACGCCGTCTCATCAGATGCTGTCGCGTTCCATCGGGCAGCTCATGCAGCGGGCGCCGCCGCGGCCACGGCCCAGTTCATCACCCGGGATGGAGAGAACTGTGATACCGGCTTTGTCATATTTCTCATTGGTGTAGGTATTGCGCTCGTAACCCACCACCACGCCGGGACGTACGGTCAGCACGTTGTTGGCGTCGTTCCACTGCTCGCGTTCGGCTTCGAAGCTGTCACCGCCAGTGGTGATGATCTTCAGCTGATCCACGCCCAGTGCTTTCTCGATAGCGGTGACGAAGTAACCCTCTTCCTTGATGTTCATGCCGGTGGCGCCGCCCGGAGTCAGGCTCCAGCACTGCACATCCTTGCGGATCACTTCCGGATAGACGGAGAAGGTGTCGATGTCCATGTGGGTCATGACGGTATCCAGGTGCATGCAGCTGCGGTGTTTCGGCAGCTCCATGGCGATGACCTGTTTGGCCTGACCGTGTTTGAACAGGCTGCGAGCCAGATGCTCGACACCTTGCGGGGTAGTGCGCTCGGACATGCCGATCAGCACAGCGCCGCGGCCGATAACCAGTACGTCGCCACCCTCGATGGTGGAGTTGTCGTAGTCACGCTCCTCGTCACCGAAGTACTTGATGAAGTCCTGACCGGCAAACATCGGGTGCCAGCGGTAGATGGCCTTCACATGGTTGGTCTCGCGGCGACGAGCCGGCTTGGCCATCGGGTTGATGGAGACGCCACCGTAAACCCAGCAGGAGGTGTCGCGGGTAAAGAGGTGGTTGGGCAGCGGCTCGATGATGAAATCGGTCGGAGCGTGCATGCCCACTACCATGTTGACGCCGCTGTAGGGCATCTCGGAGTAAGTGAGGCCGCCGGAGAGAATGCGGGCCAGTTCGCGGTGCGGCATGTCAGCCAGGAAGCAGCGCACGTCGTTGGCAAAAGAAGAGCCGAGGCGGTAGTCGGAGACCTGATGTTGCAACAGCCAGGTTTTGGCTTCCGGCACATCCAGGGTTTCCGCCAGCAGATTGGTCAGCAGGAAAACTTCGACATTCTGATCGCGCAGTACCTGAGCGAATTTGTCGTGCTCCTGACCAGCGCGTTCAACAGACAGGACGTCATCGAACAGCAGATCCTGGCAGTTGGAAGGAGTCAGACGCTTCAGACTGAGGTTGGGGCGGTGCAACATGACACGGCGCAATTGGCCAACTTCAGAACCTACATAAAATTTGCTCATGATTATATTCCGTCTAGCAGTGGTCCCTGCGAGTGATTGAATAGATTCCTTCTATTCATGCTCGTGGCTAAGGCGGGATATTCTTTATGTAGGGTAATCGGCTTATGTTCTATCCTGCCCTTGCCTTTCGAGACCGAGGTTAGCCCTGCGAATCACGACAAACTTAGACATTGATCACATTCACTCAGAACTGAATATATTCACCATCCAATCTATGACCCCGGTAGCAAATTGCGCATTTTCCACACAAATCGCACCGAATAACCATGCAAAACCACCCTACTATATTTCAGATTGATTCATTTTTTATTCATGCCAGTTCACTGTGGTGATTAAATGCAAATAACAAAAACTGTTAAAAATCATTATTATAAATAACTTTACAAATAGAATCTGAATATTACTCCCTATGTATTGAATACATCGCCGTGACGGGAGGAACGCGGGAGAAATAAATACTCACATCGACCACATTCACTGCATAAATCTTTTCTTGTTCCAGATCATGGCATTGATGCCAACCCCATCAGGCTCGGCCTCATCAGTCACCACCTCTTTGTGCGGTTCAACTTAATATGCACAAAGTCCGCATCAAGGTGGGCAGCTATCCTCGTCGGTCACCACAACGCCTTTTGATACTTTTTTCATTAATTGAATTTATTCGTCTCACCTTGCACTGGCGCCAACCTCGACTTAACTCAGAAAGTGATCCAGATCACACAGGAATGGCACTACCAAGGAGTTGTTATGAAAATGAAACCCATGCTGTTGCTCGCGACTTTGCTGCTCTCTGCGCTCCCCACCCTCAGTCAGGCTGAAGGAGCCCCTGCCATGCCCATGGTGGTATGCCATGTCGACAAGGCCCCCCAGATGCTGGTGCCTGACTATGTCTGCCGCTGGCAGGGAGGCAGCGTTCATTACTAGTCGAAACAACGAGAGGAGCATCACTCCTCTCGCCTTGTGATGAGACTGGCCCCTCCTATACTGAAATCAGCGGTTTTCTCATGGATAGGGGAACGTCATGATCTTGTTGGTCGGTGGAGAGAAGGGGGGGAGTGGCAAGAGCTGCTTGGCACAAAATCTGGCGGTCTACCTCAGATCCCAATTTCAGGGGGAGGTGTTACTGGTCGACTGCGACCCGCAGCGAACCACCTCTGACTGGATTCAGGAGCGCAACGACAACCCGGAGCTGCCACAAATCAACTGCGTACAGCTCTATGGCAATATTCGCAACGACCTGCTCAGCCTGAAAAACCGCTACGACTACGTCATCGTCGATTGCGGCGGGCAAGACAACCGGGCACTGCGCTCCACTATGGCTGTCGCCACCCACGCCCTGATCCCCTTGCGTCCGAAACGCCGCGACCTCAAGACCCTGCCCCACATGGAAGATCTCATCACCACCTGCAAGATGGTCAACCCGACCCTCAATGCAGCCGTAGTGCTGACCCAGTGCCCCGCCCTGCCCAATCAGGTAAAACGCATTCTGGAAGCGAAAGAGGTTTGCTCCTCGTTCGGTGTCGACGTCCTGAACGCCATCACCTATGGCCGCAACGTCTATGACGACAGCGAAGAGAAGGGACTGTCGGTGATGGAGATCGAGCCGGATGGCAAATCCGCCGAAGAGATCCGGGCCATCGCCAAAGAGTTCCTGCAAGTGGGGGTGTGAGATGGGTCTGGCCGATCTGAAGAAAAAACACCAGCTGCATCACCAGAAGAAGTTCACCGTCGACGAATTTATCGAAGATGCGGAGTTCTACGCCAAGGGCAAACCCAAGGTGGTCAGCCTTGAACTGGGCCTGCATCGTGATGAAGCCTTGTCGGCGCTGGCCTTTATCGAGAGTGGTGAGCACCTGAAGCCCAGCTACAAAAAAGCCACCTTCTCCATGAGCACGGTGGCCATCGACGAGCTGGGTAACCTGACCCAGCAAGACGGCATGAACAAGTCCCTGTTGCTGCGCCTTTTTACCCACTACTTCTCTTCGCTCACCCCGGAAGAGCGCCAGACCATCTATGAGCGGCTCAACCAGCGCTCATAATTTCTCCATTCAACCGCTCTTTGTGTGCCTCACCAACTCACCCCGAATGACCATCATCAGACTGCAAAATCTGTTTCTGAAGCAACCAAAACGCCATGTAAGAGATCTGCCATTCCACATGTAAGCCAACAGCCGAAAAGATCCCCGAGATAATCGGAAGATAAGATCTTAAAACATGAAGATGAGCAACTTAAATAGCTGTTTATAAATGAATAAATCGAAACTCACCACTTTCGAAATAGCCAATGACAAAAACGTTTTCCAATCTGGCGTTGTAGCCGGTTAGAAAATCCTTATAGTTACTCATGCACGGACGCAATGAAGTCGGTCAGGAAGACTGGCTGCCAGGGTTGGGCAAATGGACTCACCACAGGATGTGGTAAAGGACACCTCCCAGGACGGAGAAAGTGCGACGGGACAGGATGACTCGTCAGGCCAAGATGGCTAAAGGACACCCCAAAGGATTGGGAAGGGGAAACCTAAAGGAAGAGGTAAACAGTCAGGGATTGCAGGGAGCAACTTCGTTCAAGGATCTGAGCGATACGACTACCGGGGGCGACGCAAGTCGCCCCCATCTTTTTATCTGCATTTCACCGTCCCCTTGCTTGGCTCTCAATTGCTTGCCTCAGTGCAGAGACTTCTTACCAGAACCTTTCCGACCCGCTGCTTAAGCAAAAATACATATGAAAAGGGCGCCACGATGGCGCCCTTTTCTGTTTTCTAATCGGCAAACAAGCTTATATCACGCGAGAGAACTGTTGCTGGCGCGCCTTGTTGCGCAAGTACACGTCGAAACACATGCAGATATTGCGGATCAGCAGCTGCCCCGTGGAGGAGACCTCCAGACCATCCTCCGTCATACGCACCAATCCATCGTTGATGAAGGTCTGCAGCAGCTTGAGATCGTCGGCAAAATACTCTCTGAAATTGAGACCGTGCGCCTGCTCGACAGACGCAAAGTTCAGACGGAAATCACAGATAAGCCGCTTGATCACCTCACGGCGGATCAGGTCATCCTGATTGAGCGAGCAGCCTTTCCACTGGGCATGACCCAGCTCTGCAACCTGTACGTAATAGGTCTTGAGCTCTTTCTGGTTCTGGGAGTAGGCATCACCGATCATGCTGATGGAGGAGACCCCCAGCCCCAGCAGATCGCAATCACCTTGAGTGGTATAGCCCTGGAAGTTGCGGTGCAGCTTGCCCTCGCGCTGCGCCACTGCCAGCTCGTCATCGGGTTTGGCAAAATGGTCCATGCCGATGAACTGATAACCCTGGCCAGTGAGGAAGGCAATGGTGTCCTGCAGCATGGCCAGCTTCTCCTGCGGCTCAGGCATATCAACCTCTTTCAACTTGCGCTGGGCGGCAAAGCGACTCGGCAGATGGGCATAGTTGAAGATGGAGAGGCGCGCCGGATCCGTCTTGAGCACCTCTTCCAGCGTATGGTGGAAGCTGGCACGATCCTGATGCGGCAGGCCATAGATAAGGTCGAGGTTGGTCGAGCGGAAGCCAAGTTCACGGGCCCGTTCCAGCATGGCTTTAATAAAGTCGTTGTCCTGCTCGCGGTTGACCGCAACCTGCACATCCTTGTTGAAGTCCTGCACCCCGAGGCTGATGCGGTTGAAGCCGACATCTCGCAGCACATCCAGCATGGTAATGGCAATCTCGCGCGGATCGACCTCGATGCTGAACTCCCCCTCTTCGGCGAAATGGAAGTGCTCACGCAGCATGGCCATCAGACGGCGCGTTTGTGCTTCATCCAGATAGGTGGGTGTTCCACCACCCCAGTGCAGTTGGGTGACCAGACGATGCTTGAAGAGCGGGGCTTGCGCCTTGATCTCCTGCTCCAGGTAGTCGAGATACTCGTCAGCCTTGTGCTGATGACGGGTAATGACCTTGTTGCAGCCGCAGTAGTAGCAGAGCTTGTGACAGAAAGGGATATGCACATAGAGCGACAGATTGCGCTCGGGATACTGGCCGGCAGCGCGGACAAAATCCCGATAGCCGAAGCTCTCGTTGAACTCCAGCGCAGTGGGATAAGAGGTATATCGCGGGCCACTGTAGTTATATTTTTCGATCAGGGCCTGATCCCACACAATCTGTTCTGCTTGCACGCTCGCTTCCTCTCTTGTTGTTATTGTTGGCTCACCGACCTAACTGAAAATCCTTCAGCTGGGCCACATCCTTGAGGATCTGAGCCTCCAGCTCGGCCTCGTAGCCGCTGCGTTCGAGATCCATCTTCATCACTTCATTGCGCTTGAGGGCACGTCTTGCTTCATGAGTCGGCATATCTTTCACCTTCTCATACAGCCCGTACAGACCCGGGAACTCGGCAACGAACGCTCGCCCCCCCTTGATCTGCAACGCATCCAGCAGATTGGTCAGCCGAATGGCGCCTTCGGAGTAATCGCACTGCCCCTCCTGCACCGCATGGGCAATGACCCGCACGCTCTCCAGAATTCGTTCATTGCGAGCGGTAATCGCCTGCCACTGCATCGCTTGCTGTCGTCTCAGCCTGGCCAGCAGCATGCCTGCATAGATGGCCAACCCTGACAAAATCAGGCCGCCCAACAGGGCGGCCAGCATCCATCCACTCATCACTTTTTCTTCGGCTCAGGCTTGGGTTCCGGCTTGAAATCGACCTGGTTGAAACGGTCCCACAACTCCTCTTCGGAGGCCGGTTTCTGCTCGTCGAACTCGGCGTCATCGCCATCATCGCCATCATCATCGTCGTTGTCGATGATGCCCAGCTCATCCATCAGCTCCTGATAACGGTCGACGCGCTGATCAACCCAGGCCTGCTCGGCCGCTTCCAGAGTTTCACCGGCATCCAGACGATCCAGCAGATCATTCAAGCGGTCATCGTTTTCGATGGAAGCCAGCTCCTGCTCGGGCGTCATCACCAGCTTCTTCTCTCTCACCGCCTTGGGTGCTGCCGGCTTCTTCTGTTTGTCATCCACCACCAGAACTACCGGCTTGCGGGAACCGATACGCGGATCTTTGGACTGGCTGTTGCCAGACTTGTTCTTCGGCTGTTCAACTTGCTGACGAGAACCAGCCTTCAAGCCCTTGCGCTTGGCAGCCCGTTTACGCTCACGGCCTTCCTGAGCACTGACATCAGATTCTTTGCGCTTGCCAGTAGGCTTGCGAGTGGGTTGTTTGGCAGACATGAATGGCTAACTCCGAAAATAACTGGTTTGACCCGTACCCGGGATGATCTCACCCGGTGGGATACGATGCGAGGAACAATAAAGCTGGAACAAGAGCAGGATCCCGCACCAATCCGGCCCAATCAGGCCACTGAACACCGCAGGATCGGTATCCTCTGGGCATGTTGCTGCTATTTTGACACAGAATGGCTAATCGGGTTAATGACCCAAAAGAAAAAAGGCAGCCGAAGCTGCCTTGATATGTTCATGCGTGCGCCATCCTGAATGGCAAAACAATCTGTTTCGTCCTCTCCGTGACAACTTGTCGCCGCATCATATCGTTGTGTGGTCATCCTGACCTTATATTGGTCGTTCCTGAATGTGCGTGTGCCTGTTTGACCCGTCTCGACCGCATCCTGCCATCGTGCCGGGGAGTCTGCATCCCGCAACCCCATCCCGCTCCGGAGATGGTCACCATCCTGATCCTTCAATCCTTTGCCAGCTCATCCGAGCCCATGGCATCCCGCCACGCCAGCCATCCTCTGCTCACAACACCCTGTCGTGAAACCGCCACCCAATCCGTGGGTGAATCCATTAAGCCTACTGTACCAACTCTATAAAGCGGCTCAATCCACTCAAAACATTCTCAACATGTCGAAAGATATCAATATTCATATAATTTGTTGATAAATAATGATTATTTAATATTTTATGCAATTTTATGAGCCTTGGCCTGCCTTGAGAATGGGAGATCTCTTACAGAACGGGGGGATTAAACCGAGAATTATCTGAACGCCATAAAAACAACGGGGAGCCCAAGCTCCCCGTTTCAACTCAAATCGACCGTATCGACTATATCAGTGCAGACCCGCCACATATTTGGAGAGGGCTTCGATATCCTGATCAGTCAGTTTCTTGGCAACGTCCCGCATCATGCCGTTCGGATCGTTGTCACGCGTCCCGGCACGGAATGCGGTGAGCTGAGCCTTGATATAGGCAGGATGCTGGCCGGACAGGTTTGGATACTTCGCCTGTTCGACACCAGAGCCACGGGGACCATGGCAAGCCGTACAAGCTGCCAGACCGCGACTCATGTCACCACCCATATAGAGTGCCTTGCCCGCTTCGACCACGTCGTCAGGGACAGCGATAGGGGTAACCTTCAGGCTGGAGAAATAAGCCGCCAGGTCATCCATGTCCTGTTCCGACAAAGGTAACGCCATCGGCCCCATCACTGGCGCAACCCGGCCAATTTGACCAGAAGCGGCAGCCTTCAGTTCAACTAACTGCTTTTTGATATATGATGCGTGCTGACCAGCAATTTTGGGGTACATATCAACCAGGCTGTTTCCGTCCGGTCCATGACAAGCCGCACAAACGGCAGCCTTGGTCTGTCCCGCAGCGGCATCGCCCTTGGCTTGTGCCATCCCCGTTACGCCAACCATCAGAGCAAGAGTAATGACTAGGTTCTTCATGGCGTTCCAACTTTTCGTTATTAGGCTTCCAGATCCCATGCCGCTGAAGGCATGTTAAAATAAACGCGTTTAAGCGACGCTATTTTACACCATTTTACAAAAAAGTAACTCTATAACCCTCTATCTCCATGGGGAATTTACGTTGGATACACAAACTCTGAATTTCAATAAGGTGCATTTTGTGACCAGCGCACCCGACATCCGTCACCTGCCAAATGATGGGGGTGTCGAGATCGCGTTTGCCGGCCGTTCCAACGCCGGTAAGTCATCTGCATTGAACACCTTAACCAAACACAAGAACTTGGCGCGCACCAGTAAGACACCCGGTCGTACCCAGCTGATCAACCTGTTTGAGCTGGAACCGGGCAAGCGTCTGGTCGACTTGCCGGGTTATGGTTATGCGCAAGTTCCGCTGGAAATGAAGCTCAAGTGGCAAAAGTCACTGGCAGAGTATCTGCAGCGCCGTGAGTCATTGAAAGGTTTGGTGATCCTGATGGACATCCGCCACCCGCTCAAAGATACCGACATGAACATGCTGGAGTGGAGCTCGCACCGTCAGTTGCCCGTCATGCTGCTGCTGACCAAGGCTGACAAATTGAGCCCCGGCCCGCGCAACAACCAGGTGATCAAGGTGCGCCAGGCCGTTGCCAACCTCGGTTCCCAGATCCAGGTCGAAGCGTTCTCCTCCCTCACCAATATCGGTGTGGAGAAGCTGGCGCAAACCCTGACCGAATGGTACGTCAGTGGTGACGATACCGACCTGCTGGACGCTGATGAACAGCAACCTGCCGAGGAGTAATCTACTCCTCGCTCTCCTTGCAATTGGCGGAGCACTCCTCCGCTGATTGAAAGGGTTTCAGATTGCCGCTTTCACCTGCCTCACGACAAATACCCCGCATTCGCCCCCCCTGCTATATCCAATACTGCTTAAAGTTCATATAGATAGGCAGTTAATTCACAAAAACAATTAACTTAAGTAGGCGTTGATAGCGTTTTCAAATTCGTTCTTTCAAAACGAACAAGAATTACAAAAAGAGACAAAAATGAAATTTAATTACAAGCTCTAACCGAAAGGGATAAAAATGAGGCCGGACGACAGTGATGCCATCCAGCCTGAAATAATAAGTTCAAAAAATTGGGAAGAAGCTGAATCTTGAGTACCAGACGACAGGTATTCCTCAAGAAGCTGCCTCATTCTATCAAATGCATCGCCAATTTAAAGCATTTACTCTAAAAGATGCGCATAAAAAAACACCCCGACGAGAACCTCATCGGGGCAGCTATTCAGCCACATTCAATTACGTGAAATAAAAGGTCTGAAAGATAGAACATCTTACCTCTGTACCCTACGCAGACAACTGTACAGCAAAGCAGCAGAAAGTGAAAGTAATTTATGTAATTTAGTTTCACAACTTACAGATTGAGAAAAAACCTTTTACTTTCATCCAGATAAAAAAATCCCCAGTACGAATACCGGGGAGTTATAAAGGTGACTAGCTAGCACTTCCTCAACTATCTAGTTAGTCAGCGCCATTTCAAAGCAGTTCCGCTACAAAACAAAAAAACTTCAAAAAATCAGAGATAGATAGCGCCATCCTCAGCAAACTCTTGTTCTTCAATGAGTTTTTCAGCCATGTCTTCAATATCAAAACGTACACTTTCGAAGGCTCTGACGATGTCATCCTCTCTCGTCAGCGCCAGACCTGTCATTCTCTCCAGTCGCCGCTGGCTGATGTAACAATCTATCAGTGCCCCCATCTGCTGGGCAGGAAAACGCACCCGCTGTTCGTCAGCCTGCCACTCCATCAGGTCGGGAAACAGAATACCCTGGTTCATATCACCCCCAAGTTACGCTTCAACTCTCTCAATACCTGTTTAGTCCCGGGACGAATTCCGCGCCACACGGTAAACGCTTCGGCGGCCTGTTCCACCAGCATGCCGAGTCCATCCATGGTTTGACGGGCCCCATGCTGCTTGGCCCAACTGATAAACGCCGTATCCGAGGCGCCATACATCATGTCGTAGATGGCAATATCAGTGTGGATCAGGGCGGGGGCCAACGGCGGCAGCTCCCCTTGCAGGCTGGCGGAGGTAGAGTTGATGACGAGATCGAATGACCCTGCCAACTGCTCATAGGTCTGGGCAGTCACAGGCCCCAGATCGCAGAATTCGGCAGCCAACTGTTGCGCTTTTGCGTGGGTGCGGTTGGCGATCACCAGCTCGCTCGGCAACTCAGCCAGCAGCGGCGCCAATGCACCGCGAGCAGCGCCACCGGCACCCAGCAGCAGGATCCGGCTATCCGCCAGCGTCACACCATGGGACTTGAGATCGGCGACCAGACCGGCGCCGTCGGTATTATCCCCCAGCAACACACCATCATCGGTCAGCTTGATGGTATTGACCGCGCCCGCCCGCTTGG
Source organism: Aeromonas sp. FDAARGOS 1411 (assembly GCF_019047125.1). Taxonomy (NCBI): domain Bacteria; kingdom Pseudomonadati; phylum Pseudomonadota; class Gammaproteobacteria; order Aeromonadales; family Aeromonadaceae; genus Aeromonas; species Aeromonas sp. FDAARGOS 1411. The sequence goes on from NZ_CP077214.1 coordinate 3,390,177, forward strand.
CCCTCGGGCTCAAGCAATCGACCAGAGTGAATGCCTGCTCCTTAAAGGGAACGGTGACATTGCATCCCTTGCCCCCTTGGTCAAAGAAGGTACGCAGGGCTTGGGCAAACTCGTCGACGGCGGGTTCAGCCAGCCCATACTCCAGCTCTTGCTGGGTTTGTCTGGCAAACAGGGTGTGAATGAAGGGGGACTTGCTGTGGCGCACCGGGTGGCCAAAAACCAGATAACGATCCATCAAAGAGTTCCATCAGAGGGCAATATTCCGATTTAACGGGTTTTCACTCTCGGGAACAAGCCGAATAACGGCCAGTAAAAAGGGACCCTCATGGTCCCTCGGGTCACAGCCACTCTCGCGGCGTGAGGTAATCGGTGTAGAGCAAGGCTTCAGGAGTGCCCGCCTCCGGCTGCCAGTCATACTCCCAACGTGCCAGCGGTGGCATAGACATCAGGATCGACTCGGTACGTCCGCCGGTCTGCAGCCCGAACAGGGTGCCACGGTCATACACCAGATTGAACTCCACATAACGGCCGCGACGATAGAGCTGGAACTCCCGCTCCCGCTCGCCATAGGGTAGAACCTTGCGTCGTTCAATGATCGGCAGGTAAGCATCGAGATATCCCCGACCTACCGCCTGCATAAAGGCAAAGCAGTCGGCAAAGGTCCAGCGATTCAGATCGTCGAAGAAGAGACCACCCACCCCTCGCGTCTCGTTGCGGTGCTTGAGGAAGAAGTAGCGATCGCACCAGGATTTGAACTCGGGGTAGATCTCATCACCAAAGGGCTGGCAGAGATCACGGGAGACCTGATGCCAATGCTGGACATCCTCGGCAAACGGGTAGAAGGGCGTCAAATCGAAGCCACCGCCAAACCACCAAATAGGCTCTTCACCCTCTTTCTCGGCGATGAAGAAACGGACGTTGGCGTGGCTGGTCGGCACATAGGGGTTGTGCGGATGGATCACCAGCGACACGCCCATCGCCTCGAACTTGCGACCGGCCAACTCGGGCCGATGGGCTGTAGCAGAGGCAGGCATGGCATCGCCATAGACATGGGAGAAATTGACGCCCCCCTGCTCGATCACCGCGCCGTGGCGCAGCACGCGAGTGCGACCACCGCCACCGCCTTCACGGCTCCAGGCATCTTCCACAAAGTGTCCACTGCCATCGGCCTGCTCCAGACCACGGCAGATCTCGTCCTGCAACTGCAACAGGAAGGCCTTGACCTGGGCCACATCCGGTTTGCTCATCTTGTCTCCAGTCAGGCAGGATCGTGAACGCCCTGTCCATTTTTATAGTTGAATCAATCCAGTGAGCTCACCACCCAGCGAATTGATGGCAAATCATGACGTATCCGCCTGCTCAGGAGGGGCGAATAATGGCGCCGGTTCGGGCGTCCTTGATCTCGGAGGGGTTAGCTTGACCACCCACTTCACCGGGCAGGATATAGGCTAGCTTGCTTGCCAGCCGCTCACCAATATCGGCCACCCGACGGGCAGGCTCCTCACCGGTCAGGTTGGCGCTGGTCGAGACCAGCGGCTTGCCAAAGGCACGGCACAAGGCCTGCACCTGAGGATGAGCCGTCACGCGTACCGCGAGGGTCTCGAACTGCCCGGTCAGCCAGGCCGGCGTCGTTGCACGGGCAGGCATGATCCAGGTAAAAGGACCGGGCCAGCTGGCTTCAACCCGAGCCAGTTGCTCACCGCTAAGCTGACTCAGATCGATGTAATCCTGCAGCTGTGCCATGTCGGCAGCAATCAGGATCAACCCCTTCTCTACCGGACGCTGCTTGATGGCCAGCAGTCGCTGCACTGCCACTTCGGAGTCGGGATCACATCCCAGACCAAACACGGCCTCGGTCGCATAAGCAATCACCCCTTCCTGCTGGAGGGCGGCAACTGCCTGTTCAAATTCATTTGGCATAGGAAAAATGCGGCAGCCACGCTGCCGCCTCGTCACTTAGTAGCAAGTTGAATCCGTATGGCGGCGACCATGGCAAAGTAACGTGTTGCTGTTGCACAGGAAAAATACGACACATCCGGATCGCCACCTATTCACTTACTTGAGTTGAGCCTGCAGGGCGGCATCCTTGGCCATCACCTCTTCGGCATTCTTCTGGCGTTCGGCCCGAACCTTGGCCGCCAGTTCATCATCGGCTACTGCCAGCATCTGGGCTGCCAGATAACCTGCGTTCTTGGCACCGGCTTTGCCGATCGCCACGGTCGCCACCGGTACACCACCCGGCATCTGCACGGTGGAGAGCAGCGCATCCAGCCCCTTGAGCGGGCCACCATCGATGGGTACCCCGATCACGGGACGAGTCGTGATGCCGGCTACGGCACCCGCCAGATGCGCCGCCAGACCGGCAGCACAGATAAAGACCTTGCAGCCACGGGCCTCGGCATCGGTCACATACTGATGGGTCGCAGCCGGCGTGCGGTGCGCGGAGGTGACTTTAACTTCCACTGCGATATCAAATGACTTGAGCACCTCGAGGGTGGTTTGCATCACGGGGAAATCAGAATCAGAGCCCATCAATACGGCAACAAAGGGTTTATTCATGGTGGGAATTTCCTTACTCCAAGTGGGGGGTTGAAGTTCACCGAAAACGTTTCAATCCGGTTGCGGCGGCGGGATTATACCTGCTCACTTTGGTGGCCGCATTTCTTTTGCGGACAGACCCAACGCAGAGTTCCCCTCACTTTTTTTTCCACCATGATGCCCCAACCACACGCGGGGCAAGGCATGGGGATCGGTTTGTCGTTCACCACATATTTGCAATGGGGATAGCCATCACAGGAGTAAAACTGCTTGCCGTAGCGGGAGGTACGGCTCACCAGATGACCCTTGCCGCACTCGGGGCAGAGGATCTGGGTATCATCGCTCTCCTGCAGGGATTCGATGTGCTGACAGGCCGGATACTGGGTACAACCGACAAACAGACCGTAACGCCCCTTCTTGATCGCCAGCGGCTCTCCGCAATCGGGACAGGCAGAGCCTTCGAGCACCTTTTCGATGTCGCGGCCGGATGGCGTCAGGGAGCGAATGTAATCACAGGCAGGATAGGCAGAACAGCCGAGAAAGGGGCCATGTTTGCCCTGGCGGATCACCAGCTCGGCCCCGCACTGCGGGCACGGCTCGCGCTCGAAGGCATGTTCGTGGGCTGAAAAGAGGTGATGATCGATTTTTGACATGGGCCGCGCCTTGAAATCCAGATGGCCTGAATTCTACCAGCGCGGCACCGGACTGTCAGTGAATGACGCCGTCTGACTCATCAAACACCAGCTCTTCCATCTGCTGGTAGGCATTTTCACTGCCCGGTACGTTGAACAGCACCATCATGACGACCCACTTCAGGTCATCCAGCTCGATATCCGGCTTGTCCAGCTCGAGCAGGCGCTCGATACAGATCTCGCGGGTTTCGGCATTCAGCACCTGGGCCTGTTCCAGAAAGAGCAGGAAGCCGCGGCACTCGGTGCTGAGGCGTGCCAGCTCTTGCGGAGCATAGATACGCATCGAGCCTTGCGCGCTGGCGGTAACATAGACCTCCCGCTCGCTATCGTGCAGATTGGCCAGTCGCTCCAGCCAGTCGAGCGCCTTGTCGATCTCTTCTTTATCGAAACCGGCCCGGCTCAACTCGTCGGTGAGCTCATCCTGCTCGACCATCACATCTGCATCGCTGTGGATGTAGGTCTCGAAAAGGTACATCAATACATCAAACATGATTCGCCCTCCTCGCTCTGACGTATCCACCGGCTACCGCCATCACTGCACCGGCCAGCTCCAGCTCTACCAACCTGCCCAATACCACTTCGACAGGAAGCTGGGCCCGCTCGGCAACGGTATCCACGCTCGTGGTCTCATAATCTACGTTATCCAACAAATCGGCATAAGGCAATTCGCTATTATGCGGTTGCTCAGATGGTGTGACCGACGGATGTGGCCGTGCGACCCACTCTGGCAGCTCTTCCACTATATCGGCCGCACTCAGCACAAGTTTGGCCCCCTGCTGAATTAATCTGTTGCACCCTATCGCCTGGGCATTTTGCGGGGCGCCGGGTACCGCAAACACTTCGCGCCCCTGTTCAAGCGCATAGCGAGCTGTAATCAGCGAACCGCTCTGCTCTGTCGCCTCCACCACCAGAGTTCCCAGCGACAGACCACTGATAATACGGTTGCGACGAGGAAAATGTTCAGCCAGCGGCCCTTTATCCGGCGCCAGCTCGGAGATAAGCAAACCACCGCTCTCCAGAATCTGGCCTGCCAGCCCCTGATGGCGTTTGGGGTAGAGGCAATCCAGCCCGGAACCCAACACGGCAAGGGTGATACCGCCACCAGCCAGCGCCTGCTGATGGCAGACACCATCAATACCGAGCGCAAGGCCCGAGGTGATGGCTAACCCGCATCCAACCAGCTCGCTACAGAGACGGGATGCATTATCTTTACCTGCATAGGTAGGATGGCGTGTCCCCACCATTGCCAGCTGGGGTAGCGACAGCGCAGCAAGATCGCCACGACAGTAGAGCAACAGGGGGGCCGCGGGAATTTCCCGCAACAAGGGTGGATAAATCGGGTGATCTTGCGGAATAAGGAGATTGTCAGGCAAAGCGGCCCAAGCCAGGCTCTGCTCAACCACCGGCGAGGGCCAGCGCAGTTGTTTGATCTGCTCTGATGACAACCCCATACCATGCAGCTGCGCTTCATCGCTCTGAAACAGGGCTTCAATACTTCCCCCAGCCCGTTCCAACAGACGTGCAGCGGTCACCGGACCAATACCGGTGACCGCATCGAGAGTTAGCCAGAGCGCCAGACGCGCGTCGGGGTAGTTCACGTCAGAAGTGAGTGACCTGATAGCCCGCACTCACCATGTCGTTACTCTGCATGATGAGACCGTAACTCAGCTTGTCATACACCTTGAACAACATGACGCGGGCAATCGCTTCAGAGGGCAGTGGTGCCTTCTTGTTGCTGCTGTAAAACACCCGGTTAAAAACCGACGAGAGCTCCTTGTACTGTACATCGCCATTCTTGGTGACCAGAGCAGCACCGGGCCGTCTGACATCCAGTACATCCCCGGCGACCAGTTGATCGCGGCCACCCCGGTTGATCAGCACCACATCAAACTTGCCACCGCCCCGGGTCTTGTTCGGCAAATCGATGATATAGCCCGGCGTGATGGCAGGTGCCGCTTTCGGTGTGAAGACAGCGGGCATGTTCTCCTGAGCGGGCAGCGGCATCACCTTGTCGCCCTGCAGCACTTCGCGCTGGTTATGAGTCAGCGTCACTTCGGTCCGATCGCCATCAAGACGCGCAACGGCCCGCACCACACCGGCAAAGATCGCCTCCTGGCCCAGCAGTTCACCGGTTTCGCGATCCTTGTAGACCACTCCGGGGTGATAAATGCCATAGACCTGCCCCAGTGTCAGGGAACCCTGCACATAGAGGGTGTCCCCCTCCAGCATGCCGATATGTTTCTGATCCGACCCCAGCAGATAGGGCAGGGTTTTCTGCTGCTGGCTGTCAGCCAGAATATGGTCGGTTTGCAGGAAGGGGCCGATCTCGCTGATAGGCAGGGTCGGAATGGGGTTGGCTTTATTCTCGTAACGGGTTTTCGGGCCGAGACGGATAACTTGCTTGCCACCCTGCATCGCCTTGCCAAGTCGGGGTTCACCATTGACCCAGCTCAGATGCAGTACATCACCGGGGTAGATCCAGTGAGGATTGGCAATCTGCGGATTGATGTTCCAGAGACGGGGCCAGAGCCAGGGTTCGGAAAGATACTTGCCGGAGATATCCCACAGGGTGTCGCCTTTTTGCACTACATAGCTTTCGGGGTAACCCGCTTTCAGCCTGAGCTGATCGGCCAATGCTGCCTGACTCACGGTCACCAGCAGGCAGGCGAGGATGGTTTGCTTCAGATACATAACACTCCCTGTTACTTCTGTACGCAAAGTGTTGCTGTTTTTTGTCGGCGTAAATGACTAGAATTACGCCAATATTGACTGCATTTATACGAAACTAAAGAAAAAACTATGGCCATTCTAGATGTATTGCGTTTTCCCGATGAGCGCCTGCGCACTGTTGCAGCCCCTGTCGAGACCTTTACACCCGAGTTACAACAGATTGTAGATGATATGTTCGAAACCATGTACGCGGAGGAAGGCATTGGCCTGGCCGCGACTCAGGTCGACATTCACCAGCGCATCATAGTGATCGATGTCTCTGAAAACCGTGAAGATCCTCTGGTATTGATCAATCCGGAGGTCATCGAACAGTGCGGCAGCACCGGCATTGAAGAGGGTTGCCTCTCCGTGCCCGGCAGCCGTGCTCTGGTGCCTCGCGCCGAACAGATCAAAATCCGCGCCCTGGATCGCAACGGCAAGCCGTTCGAGCTGGAAGCCGATGATCTGCTCGCCATCTGCATCCAGCATGAGATGGATCATCTGGTCGGCAAGCTGTTTGTGGATTACTTGTCCCCGCTCAAGCGCCAGCGCATTCGCCAGAAGCTGGAAAAGATGGCCCGTGAAGATCGCAAAGTCCTCTGAGGATCTGCCCCATTGAATAAGCTGAAACTGATTTTTGCCGGTACTCCCGACTTCGCCGCCCGTCACCTGGCGGCGTTGTTGTCTTCCGACCACGAGGTCGTTGCCGTTTATACCCAGCCTGACAAGCCTGCTGGCCGCGGCCAGAAGCTCACCGCCAGCCCGGTCAAAGAGCTGGCGCTGGCCCATAATCTGCCGGTTTATCAACCGGCTAGCCTGCGCAAGGAAGAGGCGCAAGCCGAGCTGGCAGCCCTTGGCGCCGATCTGATGGTCGTCGTGGCCTATGGCCTGATCCTGCCCAAGGTGGTGCTCGATACCCCGCGGCTGGGCTGCATCAACGTCCATGGCTCCCTGCTGCCCCGCTGGCGCGGTGCCGCACCAATCCAGCGCTCCATTTGGGCGGGCGATGCCGAAACTGGCGTCACCATCATGCAGATGGATGTGGGACTGGATACCGGCGCCATGATCCGCAAGGTAAGCTGCCCCATCGCCGCCGACGAGACCTCCGCCAGCCTCTATGACAAATTGGCCGAGCTGGGCCCGCAGGCGCTGGTCGACACCATCAATGCCATGGCCGCCGGTGAAACCGCTGCCGAGGCACAAGACGATGCGCTGGCCAACTACGCCGAGAAGCTCTCCAAGGAAGAGGCCCGCATCGACTGGTCGATGGACGCCGTTGCCATCGAGCGCTGCATCCGCGCCTTCAATCCCTGGCCCATCAGCTGGTTCGAAGTGGCTGACCAGACCGTCAAGGTATGGCAAGCCGCCGTCATCGACAGCGACCATGGCCAGCCCGCTGGAACCCTGCTCAAGGCCGACAAGCAGGGGATCGATATCGCCACCGGCAAAGGGGTACTGCGCCTGCTGACCCTGCAGCCGCCCGGCAAGAAGGCGATGTCCGTGACGGACCTGCTCAACTCTCGCCGCGACTGGTTTGAACCCGGCACGCAATTGAATTGAACTGGATTGAACTGACACAAGCGGGGCCCAGGCCCCGACTTGCGCATCTAAGGTAACACTATGAAAACACGCGCACAGGCTGCTCTCGTTATTCAACAGGTGCTGGATCAGGGCCAGTCCCTCTCCGCCGTTCTGCCTGCTGCCCAGGAGAAGGTTGCGCCCCGCGATCGCGCCCTCCTGCAAGAACTCTGCTACGGTACCCTGCGCTGGCTGCCCCGCCTCGATGCAGCAGTCGGCGAGATGATGGACAAGCCGCTCAAAAACAAGAGCCGCATCTTCCACTACCTCATCCTGGTCGGCCTCTACCAGCTCATCTACACCCGCATTCCGGCTCACGCCGCGGTGGCCGAGACCGTCAACGCCGTCAAACTGCTCAAAGGCACCTCACTGCGTGGCCTCATCAACGGCGTGCTGCGCAACTTCCAGCGCAGCGCCGAAGTCATTCTGCTGCGTATCGACCGCGTGCCGAGCGTGCGCCTGGGTCATCCGGAGTGGCTCACCAAGCGCCTGCGTCAGGCCTATCACGATGAGTGGGAATTCATCATGGAGGCGAACAACCAGCGCCCTCCCATGTGGATCCGCAACAACAGCCAGCGCCAGAGCCGCGATGCCATGCTGGCTCGCATGGCTGAAGCCGGCATCAATGCGGTGGCCGGTGAAGAGGGCGAGGATTGCATCCTGCTGGAGCGTCCTTGCGATGTGACCAAGCTGCCCGGCTTCGAAGTGGGTGACTGCTCAGTACAGGATGGTGCAGCACAACAGGCTGCCGCCCTGCTCGACCCGCAACCGGGCGAGTGGGTGCTGGATGCCTGCGCGGCCCCCGGCGGCAAGACTGCCCACCTGCTGGAGCGTCAGCCCAAGCTGGCTGGCGTGGTTGCCGTCGATGCCGACGAAAACCGCCTCAAGCGGGTGCAGGAGAACCTGGATCGCATCGGCCTGACCGCCAAGGTGATCCACGGCGATGCAGCGGCACCGGAACAGTGGTGGCCGGAAGGTCAGTTCGACCGCATCCTGCTGGATGCTCCCTGCTCCGCCACCGGTGTCATCCGTCGCCACCCCGACATCAAGTGGCTGCGCCGTGATCAGGACATTCGCGAGCTGGCCGAGCTGCAGCGCCGCATTCTCAATGCCCTCTGGGGCAAGCTGAAAAGCGGCGGCACCCTGCTCTACGCTACCTGCTCCGTCCTGCCGGAAGAGAACCGCGAACAGATCCGCGCCTTCCTTGCCGCGACCAAAGATGCCAAATTGGTACCGCTGCACGAACAGGACACCCCGGACTGCCCGGGTCGCCAGTTCCTGCCGGGTGAAGCCGAGATGGATGGCTTCTACTACGCCAAACTGGTCAAGCTCTGAGCCGGGCATGACAAACCTCATTCGGGAGAGCTGCCAGATCCATTCTGGCGCTCCCCTTTACAGCATCAACGTGAGTAGACGTTCCCTATGAAAATCATCATTTTGGGAGCCGGCCAGGTCGGCGGCACTCTGGCCGAGAACCTGGCCGGAGAGAACAACGACATCACCATCGTCGATACCGACAGCGAGCGCCTGCGCGAACTGCAGGACAAGTTTGACCTGCGGGTGGTCAACGGCCATGGCGCTCACCCCAAGGTGCTGCGCGAAGCGGGGGCTCAGGATGCCGACATGCTGGTCGCCGTCACCAACAGTGACGAGACCAACATGATCGCCTGTCAGGTGGCCTACTCCCTGTTCAACACCCCGAACAAGGTGGCGCGGATCCGCTCGCCAGCCTATCTGACCGAGCGGGATCGCCTGTTCCTGCCGGAATCGGTGCCGGTGGATCACCTGATCGCGCCGGAGCAGTTGGTGACCGACTATGTGCGTCGCCTGATCGAATATCCGGGTGCCCTGCAAGTGGTTGATTTTGCGGGTGGTCGCGTCGGTCTGGTGGCGGTCAAGGCCTACTACGGGGGCCCGCTGGTGGGCAACGCCCTCTCGACCCTGCGCGAGCACATGCCCAACATCGAGACCCGGGTAGCGGCCATCTTCCGTCAGGGGCGTCCGATCCGTCCGCAAGGTACCACCATCATCGAAGCGGATGACGAGGTCTTCTTCGTGGCGGCGGCGGGCCATATCAGGGCCGTGATGTCGGAGCTGCAGCGCCTCGAGAGCCCCTACCGTCGCATCATGATCGTCGGTGGTGGCAACATCGGCGCGGGTCTCGCCCGCCAGCTGGAGAAGCGCTACAGCGTCAAGCTTATCGAGCGCAACCAGAAGCGGGCGGAGCAGCTCTCCGAACTGCTGGAGAACACCATCGTCTTCTGCGGCGATGCGGCGGATCAGGAGTTGCTGGCCGAGGAGCATATTGATCAGATCGACGTATTCATCGCCGTGACCAACGAGGACGAGGCCAACATCATGTCGGCGCTGCTCGCCAAGAAGATGGGCGCCAAGAAGACCATGGTGCTGATCCAGCGCGGCGCCTACGTCGATCTGGTGCAGGGTGGCTCCATCGATATCGCCATCTCGCCGCAGCAGGCCACCATCTCGGCGCTGTTGACCCACGTGCGCCGGGCCGATATCGCCAACGTCTACAGCCTGCGCCGCGGCGCTGCCGAGGCGATCGAGGCGATTGCCCACGGTGATGAGAACACCTCCAAGGTGGTCGGCAAGACGGTGGGCGAGCTCAAGCTGCCGCCGGGTACCACTATCGGTGCCGTAGTGCGCGGAGATGAGGTGCTGATCGCCCACGATCGCACCAAGATCCAGCAGGATGACCACGTGGTCATGTTCCTGGTGGACAAGAAGTACATCCCGGAAGTGGAGCGGCTGTTCCAGCCAAGCCCCTTCTTCCTGTAACGTCTTCATGCGCACAGGCTGTCAAACCAGACCCGGTTCAGCTCCCCCAAGGGGATGGTCCGGGTCTTTTGTTAATCAACGACCAGGTTATCGAACATGATCAAGCTGCGTCCCATTATCTTCACCCTCGGGCTGGTGCTCTCCAAGCTGGCGCTCTTCATGTGGCTGCCCACCTTGCTGGCACTGCTCACCGGGTCAGAGGGATTTGTCGAGTTTCTCAAGTCCGTGCTGATCACCCACGGCGCCGCCCTGCTCTGCCTCCACTACGGCCGCAAAGCGGAGTTTCATCTGGGGGTGCGGGAGATGTTCCTGCTCACCACCTCGGTTTGGGTGGTGGCCTGCATCTTCGGCGCCCTGCCCTTTGTCTTCATCACCCACATCAACTTCACCGATGCCTATTTCGAGACCATGTCGGGGGTGACCACCACGGGCTCCACCGTGCTCTCCGGCCTCGACAACATGGCCCACAGCATCCTGTTGTGGCGTTCCATCCTGCAGTGGCTGGGTGGGGTCGGCTTTATCGTGATGGCGGTAGCCGTGCTGCCCTACCTCAACGTCGGAGGCATGAAGCTGTTCCAGACCGAGAGCTCGGACTGGTCAGACAAAAGCGCCCCGCGTGCCAAGACGGTCGCCAACAACATCGTCGTGGTCTATCTGGTACTCTCCATGCTCTGCTTCATGGCCTACTGGGCCAGCGGCATGAACATGTTCGAAGCGATCAACCACGCCATGACCACTCTCAGTACCGGCGGCTACTCCACCTCCGATCAATCCATGTCCCACTTCTCCAACTCGGCACACTGGATTGGCACCCTGTTCATGTTCCTCGGCGGCCTGCCCTTCTTGCTCTATGTGCAAAGCCTCAACCACAGGGACAACAGCCTGTTCAAGGATGCCCAGGTGCGCGGCTTCTTCTGGCTGGTGGTGTGGGTCACCGTCATCATGACCTTCTATCTGTGGGAGAGAGACCTGTTCGGCTTCTGGGATGCCCTGCGCATCAGCTGCTTCAACATCGTCTCGGTACTCACCACCACCGGCTACGGCCTTGGTGACTTCGGCACCTGGGGGCCGCTCGCCAGCATCGTCTTCATCGTGCTGCTGGCTCTTGGGGCCTGCTCGGGCTCCACTGCGGGTGGTCTCAAGATCTTCCGGGTACAGGTGGCATTCGCCCTGTTCAGAAAGCAGATGCGCCAGCTGATGCACCCCTCTGCCGTTTTCCCCCAGAAGTACAACGGCCGGACGGTCAATGACGCCATCATCCGCTCGATGATCTCCTTCGTACTGGCCTACTTCGCCATCATTCTGGTGATAGCCGCGCTGCTGGGCGCCATCGGGCTTGACCCACTGACGGCTATCTCCAGCTCCATCACCGCTGTCGCCAACGTCGGCCCGGGCATGGGCCCGGTGGTCGGACCCAGCACCAACTTTGCCAGCCTGCCGGAATCGGCCAAATGGCTGCTATCATTCGGCATGCTGCTGGGACGACTGGAGATCCTGACGGTCGCCGTGCTCTTCTTCCCCTCCTTCTGGCGCCAGTAATCCCTCACTGCAAGCCAGCAAAAAGCCGCAGCGTTCACCCGCTGCGGCTTTTTTATCTCACCCATCCTCACGACCTTCGCTCTACGCTCATCAGCCCCATTACCGGATGGCCTGAACGAGCTCATCAGGATGAGCCAGAGTGAATCACAAGCATAAAAAAACGGACCCAAACCAGAGGTTTGGGTCCGTTTATCAGTGAACCGTCAGCGGCCGCGAGGGCTGCCGAGACTCAGCACATGGCATTAACCACGGCCAGAGCGCTTGCGATCCAGCTCGGTCAGCAATTTCTTGCGGATACGGATGTTCTTCGGAGTCACTTCTACCAGTTCGTCGTTGTCGATGAACTCGAGAGCCTGTTCCAGAGTCATGCGGATCGGCGGAGTCAGCACTTGAGCTTCGTCAGTACCGGAGGCACGCATGTTGGTCAGCTGTTTGCCTTTCAGGCAGTTAACAGTCAGATCGTTGGAACGGGAGTGAATACCGATCACCTGGCCTTCGTACACCTCGGTCGCGTGACCGATGAACAGACGACCACGGTCTTGCAGACCGAACAGGGCGTAGGTCAGAGCCTTACCGGTAGCGTTGGAGATCAGCACGCCGTTCTGACGCTCACCGATGCTGCCACCCTTGTGCGGACCGTAGTGGTCGAAGGTGTGGTACAGCAGACCGGTACCTGAGGTCATGGTCATGAACTCGGTCTGGAAGCCGATCAGGCCACGGCTCGGGATCATGAAGTCCAGACGGACACGGCCCTTGCCATCCGGGGTCATGTTAGTCATTTCGCCCTTACGCAGACCCAGTTGCTCCATCACGGAACCCTGGTGCGCTTCTTCAACGTCCACAGTTACGGTTTCGAACGGTTCTTGCAGAACGCCATCAACGGTACGCAGGATTACTTCCGGACGGGACACAGCCAGTTCGTAACCTTCGCGACGCATGTTTTCGATCAGGATGGAGAGGTGCAGCTCACCACGACCGGATACACGGAACTTGTCCGGATCATCGGTCTCTTCCACGCGCAGGGCCACGTTGTGGACCAGCTCCTGGTTCAGACGCTCCAGAATGTTACGGGAGGTCACGAACTTGCCCTCTTTACCGGCGAACGGTGAGGTGTTGACCTGGAAGGTCATGTTCACGGTCGGCTCGTCAACGGAGAGCGGCGGCAGGGCTTCAACGGCACCGTTGTCACAGATGGTGTCGGAGATTTTCAGCTCGCCCAGACCGGTGATAGCGATGATGTCACCCGCTTGCGCGTCGGTAACTTCAGTACGGGACAGACCCAGGTAACCCAGCACCTGACCGACTTTACCGTTACGGGTCTTGCCGTCAGCACCAACGATGGTGACTTGCTGGTTGGTCTTGACACGACCACGGGTGATACGGCCGATACCGATAACGCCCACGTAGGAGTTGTAGTCCAGCTGGGAGATCTGCATCTGGAAACCACCTTCGGCATCAGCCTTCGGCGCTTCAACGTTGTCAACGATGGCCTGGAACAGCGGCTCCATGTTCTCGGACTCGACGTCCTGATCCATGGTGGCCCAACCGTTCAGTGCAGAGGCGTAAACAACTTTGAAATCCAGCTGTTCGTCAGTCGCGCCCAGGTTGTCGAACAGGTCGAATACCTGATCCATTACCCAGTCAGGACGAGCACCCGGACGGTCAACCTTGTTGATGACCACGATCGGCTTCAGACCCTGAGCGAAAGCTTTCTGGGTCACGAAACGGGTTTGCGGCATCGGGCCGTCAACGGCGTCAACCAGCAGCAGCACGGAGTCAACCATGGACAGTACGCGCTCTACTTCACCACCGAAGTCGGCGTGACCCGGGGTATCAACGATGTTGATGCGGTAGTCATTCCAGCGGATCGCAGTGTTCTTGGCGAGAATGGTGATGCCACGTTCCCGTTCCAGATCATTGGAGTCCATGATCCGTTCCTGGCCTTCCGTGGAGCGGTCCAGGGTGCCGGACTGCTGCAGCAGCTTATCAACCAGAGTCGTTTTGCCGTGGTCAACGTGCGCAATAATCGCAATATTGCGTAAATTCTCTAACATTCTCGCCTCAATCACCGGGTAAAATTGGGCGCTAATTGTACTCTTGCCTTTGTGATCTGCCTAGCAGAATTGCAGTACATTCGCGCATAACAACAGATCTGGATCATAGACCTCTCTGACAAACCCTGCTTAGATGGGCAGTGACCGTATTTCGCGCACCATTACAGTGCACCAAAACGATCCACCATCGCACTAAATTGATGCAACGCGAGTCGAGATCGCCTGATTTTGGGGAGCCTCTTCAGCGAGATTGCCCTGAAATCAAGCTGTCACAAACTTGGCACGATACTGGCTTATGTGAATACGACGACGCATTCACCCAGAGAGTTTTAACACCGGAGGTTACTTAGCATGTCAGCCCAGAACGTTTTGGCCCTGATCCAGGAACACGAAGTCAAGTTTGTTGATCTGCGCTTTACCGACACCAAGGGTAAAGAGCAGCATGTATCCATCCCTGCTCACCAGGTTGATGAAGATTTCTTCGAAGACGGCAAGATGTTCGATGGTTCCTCCATCGGCGGCTGGAAGGGCATCAACGAATCCGACATGGTACTGATGCCGGACGCAGCCTCCGCCAAGCTGGACCCGTTCACCGAAGAGACCACCCTGAACATCGTTTGTGACGTACTGGAGCCTGCCACCATGCAGGGCTACGACCGCGATCCGCGCTCCATCGCCAAGCGTGCAGAAGATTTCCTGAAGTCCAGCGGCATCGCTGACACCGTGCTGTTCGGGCCGGAGCCGGAATTCTTCATGTTCGACAACATCACCTTCTCCAACACCATGGGCCACAGCTTCGTGAAAATCGAATCTGAAGAAGCCGCATGGAACTCCGGCACTGCCTATGAGCATGGCAACAAGGGTCACCGTCCGTTCGTGAAAGGCGGTTACTTCCCGGTTGCACCGGTCGACTCCTCCCAGGATATCCGTGCCGCCATGTGTCTGGTGCTGGAAGAGATGGGCCAGGTCGTTGAAGCTCACCACCACGAAGTGGCCACTGCCGGTCAGAACGAGATCGCTACCCGCTTCAACACTCTTACGCTGAAAGCTGATGAAGTACAGGTACTGAAGTACGTGATCCACAACGTGGCCCACGCCTACAACAAGACTGTTACCTTCATGCCGAAACCCATGTTCGGTGACAACGGCTCCGGCATGCACTGCCACCAGTCTCTGGCCAAGAACGGCGTCAACCTGTTCGCTGGTGACCTGTACGGCGGTCTGTCCGAGATGGCTCTGCACTACATCGGCGGTATCATCAAGCACGCCAAGGCCATCAACGCCTTCGCCAACCCGACCACCAACTCCTACAAACGTCTGGTTCCGGGTTATGAAGCACCGGTAATGCTGGCCTACTCTGCCCGCAACCGCTCTGCCTCCATCCGTATCCCGGTGGTACCGAGCCCGAAAGCCCGTCGTATCGAAGTGCGCTTCCCGGATCCGGCTGCCAACCCGTACCTGGCATTCGCAGCCCAGCTGATGGCCGGTCTGGACGGTATCATCAACAAGATCCATCCGGGCGATGCCATGGACAAGAACTTGTATGACCTACCGCCGGAAGAAGCCGCAGAAGTGCCGACCGTTGCCGGTTCTCTGGACGAAGCCCTGGCCGCTCTGGATGCTGACCGCGAGTTCCTGACCCGCGGCGGCGTGTTCAGCGATGACTTCATCAACTCCTATCTGGAACTGAAACAGCAGGATGTTGACCGTGTGCGCATGACCCCGCACCCGCTGGAGTTCGAACTGTACTACTCCGTCTAAGTCTCAGCAGACTGGCCGTTTAAATCAGGTCAGCTTGCTTAATCGTGACAAAACCCGCCATCTGGCGGGTTTTTTCTCTGATAGGATTAAGCAAAATACCGTCAAGGAGAGATGGATGAACAACAAGCATGGCATAGGGGTGCTCAGCCTCCTGTTGCTGACCTCGTTCTCTGCGGACGCGGCCAAGGTCTACTCCTGGGTCGATGGCAATGGCATCACCCACTACTCGGATGCGCCACCACCCGGCAAAAACGCCAAAGAGGTCGATCTGCGGGTCGCCCCGCTGCTGGGCAGCAGCGCGCCCAGATCGGTGCAGGTGGATAACTTCAACAGCCTGACCGGCGCCGATGCCAAGAAAGAGAAAGAGGCGGCCAAGCTGACCATCGAACTGCTCTCCCCGGAACAGGGCAGCACCCTGCGCGACAACACAGGCAACATCGTCTTTCAGGGCACCATCAGCCCCAAACCTCCGACCCAGTATGATGTGCGCCTGACCCTGGATGGCAAAGCCGCCCCCATCGTCAGCAACAGCCTCTCTGTCCGGGTCGAAAACGTCGATCGCGGCGCCCACGAGGCTCAGCTCGAGCTGCTCGCCAAAGACGGTACGATCCTTGCTAAATCCAGTGCAGTCACCTTTTACCTGCATAGAGCGAGCGTGACGCCGGCTCCCAAACCCACCCCCAAAGCAGACTAGGGGTGATATAGCGCACCGATGCGGGTAAACTCTATGCACCATATCGGTGCATAACAGGTGTGTAGCACCGTTTTAGGGAGAAACTTGTGCCAACCCGCTCGGACAACGCCAAAACACTCTTGGATAATTTGCTGACCGCCGTGATCCTGATGGATGAGCGGCTCTGCATCCAATTCGTCAACCAGGCGGCTGAACAGCTGCTCTCCCTCAGTGAACGCAGGCTGATCGGCATCGAACTGCCCCATCTGCTGGAACATATCTCCCTCGATTTGCAGCGGCTCAAGCAGTGCCTCGTGTCAGGGCAAGGCTTTACCGATAGCGAAGTGACTCTGGTGGTAGAGGGAGAACCGCGACTGGTGGAGCTGAGCGCCACCCCGATGGCCGACCACGAACAGCGTCTGCTGGTGGTGGAGCTGCGCAAGATCGACCAGCAGAAGAAGATCAGTCAGGAGCAGCAGCAACATGCCCAACAGCTGGCGGCCAAGGAGCTGGTGCGCGGGCTGGCCCACGAAATCAAGAACCCCCTCGGCGGCCTGCGCGGCGCGGCCCAGTTGCTGCAAAAGGAGCTGCCGGACCCGGCGCTGCGCGAATATACCGGCATCATCATCGAACAGGCTGACAGGCTGCGGGTACTGGTCGATCGGCTGCTCGGCCCCCAGCGCCCCGGCCGTCACCAGATGCACAATGTCCATTCGGTGCTGGAGCAGGTACGCCGACTGGTGGAGCTCGAACTCCCTCCCTCTGTTCGCATCGAGCGGGATTACGACCCCAGCATCCCCGAATTCGAGATGGAGCCGGATCAGCTGCAGCAGGCGTTTCTCAACATAGTGCGCAACGCCGCCGAAGCACTGGGGGATCAGACCGGGCTTATTCGTATCAAAACCCGCACCGCGTTCCAGATCACCATCCACGGCCAGCGCTACCGGCTGGCGGCGGAGATCAAGATCATCGACAACGGCCCCGGTATTCCGGACGCCATTCGCGACACCCTGTTCTATCCCATGATCACCGGCAAGGAGGGGGGAACCGGGCTCGGCCTCTCCATCGCCCAGAACCTGATCGACCAGCACAAGGGGCGAATTGACTGCATCAGCTGGCCGGGTCACACCGAATTCACCATTTTTCTACCGCTTCGCAAGTAAGGGAACCCCATGACCGCCAAAGTGTGGATCGTCGATGACGACAGTTCTATCCGCTGGGTGCTGGAGCGCACTCTCGGCAGCGAAGGCTTTAACTGCGAAAGCTTTGCCGATGGCGAAGCGCTGCTACACGCTCTTGAGCTGCGCTCGCCAGATGTCATCCTCTCCGATATCCGGATGCCCGGCATCGACGGCCTGAGCTTGCTGGAGCAGATCCACCGCCGTCAGGCCGATCTGCCCATCATCATCATGACCGCCCACTCGGATCTCGACAGCGCGGTCAACGCCTACCAGCGCGGCGCCTTCGAGTACTTGCCCAAGCCGTTCGACATCGACGAAGCGGTGACCCTGGTGCGCCGCGCCGAGAATCACCTCAAGGAGCAGCGCACCAAGCGCAAGTCTCGTCAGCAAGAGGCCACCGCCACTCCCGAGATCATCGGTGAAGCGCCGGCGATGCAGGAGGTGTTCCGCGCCATCGGCCGCCTGTCACGCTCCAGCATCTCGGTGCTGATCAACGGTCAAAGCGGTACCGGCAAGGAGCTGGTCGCCCACGCCCTGCACAAGCACAGCCCGCGCGCCCACAAGAACTTTATCGCCCTCAACATGGCTGCCATTCCGAAAGATCTCATCGAATCGGAGCTGTTCGGTCACGAGAAGGGGGCTTTCACCGGCGCCAACAACATCCGCCACGGCCGCTTCGAGCAGGCCGACGGCGGCACCCTGTTTCTCGACGAGATCGGTGACATGCCGCTGGATGTGCAGACCCGGCTGCTGCGGGTCTTGGCCGATGGCCAGTTCTACCGGGTCGGCGGCCACCAGCCGGTGCAGGTGGATGTACGGATCATCGCCGCCACCCACCAGAATCTGGAGAAACGGGTCGCCGATGGCGAGTTTCGGGAAGACCTGTTCCACCGTCTCAACGTCATCCGCATCCACATCCCCGCCCTCAAGGAGCGCCGTGAGGATATCCCCCAGCTGGCCCGTCACTTCCTGCTGCGCGCAGCCAAAGAGCTGAACGTCGAGGCCAAGAGCCTGCACCCGGATACCCAGGCCTATATCAGCCGCCTGCCCTGGCCGGGCAACGTGCGCCAGCTGGAGAACGTCTGCCGCTGGCTCACCGTGATGGCCTCGGGGCAAGAAGTGCTGGTCGGCGACCTGCCTGCCGAGCTGCTCACCCCCATCACCCACAACGCCGAGCCCGGCCAACCGGCGTTGCCCGGTTGCTGGCAGCAGCAGTTGCAGGAGTGGGTAGCCAGCAAGCTGGCGCTGGGAGAAACCGATATCCTGGCCGATGCCATGCCCCAGTTCGAACGGATCATGCTGGAGACGGCGCTGGAACACACCCACGGCCACAAGCAGGAGGCCGCCCGCCTGCTCGGTTGGGGCCGCAACACCCTGACCCGCAAGCTGAAGGAACTCGATCTCTCCTGAGTCCCGGGGAAAAACGATTCCCATCACGCCCTGACAAATCACCGTCCGCCAGAACCCCGTTTAACCATAAACGGGGTATCTTTTTTGAAAGCCCCGCCTAGAATGGCAGGCTTTCAAACCTGACTCGACGAGGGCGCCCCCATGATTGACAGATCTCTCCCCCTGACCGACCTGCACCGCCATCTGGACGGCAACATCCGCCCGCAAACCATCCTCGAGCTGGGTCGCCAACACAATATCCAGCTGCCCGCCTTTGAGCTGGAGGCGCTGCGCCCCCACGTACAGATCGTCGAAAACGAGCCGAGTCTGGTTGCCTTCCTGAAGAAACTGGACTGGGGTGTGGCCGTGCTGGCTGACTATGACGCCTGCCGCCGGGTCGCCTACGAGAACGTGGAAGATCTGCTGCGCGCCGGTATCGACTATGCCGAGCTGCGCTTCAGCCCGGCCTATATGGCAATGGCCCACAAGCTGCACCCGCAGGGCGTGGTGGAAGCCATCATCGACGGCGTGGCCGCTGGCAGCCGCGATTTCGGTATCAAGACCAACCTGATCGGCATCATGAGCCGCACCTTCGGCACCGAGCAGTGCAATCAGGAGCTGGCCGCCTGCTTGGCTCACCGCGACAAGCTGGTCGCCATCGATCTGGCCGGTGACGAGCTGGGCTTCCCGGGCGAACTCTTTGTCGACCACTTCCGCAAGGTGCGCGATGCAGGTATGCGCGTCACCGTACACGCTGGTGAAGCCGCTGGCCCCGAGAGCATGTGGCAAGCCATTCGCGAGCTGGGCGCCGAGCGCATCGGCCACGGCGTCAAAGCGATTCAGGATCCGGCCCTGATGGCCTATCTGGCCGAACACCGCATCGGCATCGAATCCTGTCTCACCTCCAACGTCCAGACCACTACGGTAGCGAGCCTGACCGAGCACCCGATCCGCCAGTTCCTGGCCGCCGGCGTGCTGGCCTGCCTCAACACCGATGACCCGGCGGTGGAAGGGATCGACCTGCCGCACGAATATGAGGTGGCAGCTCCGGCCGCTGGCATGACAGCGAGCGAAATCCGCACCGCCCAGCAGAATGGCCTGACCCTAGCCTTCCTGAGCGATAGCGAGAAAGCCGAACTGAGCGCCCGCGCCGCCAGCCGCTGATCCACACCGGCACTGCAAATAAAAACGGCCCACTTCGGTGGGCCGTTTACTTTGCGGATTTCAGATGATGGGTAAGCACTGGGCCAGCTGGCAGATAGCAAAAGGCCCAAACCGGGTTTGAGCCTTGGCTGATGACGGTGCAGGTAAAAACTACTCCCGCTCCTTGTCACGCTCCAGTGCCCGCTCCACCAGCGGCTCTGGCAGGCTCTTGGTCACCTCCACCCCCAGCTCGCGGAAACGCTCGACCTGGGCAATCAGGTTGCCACGGCCGTTGACCAGCCGTCCCATTGCCTTGTCGTAGCTCTCCTGCGCCTTGTGCAGGCTGCCGCCCATCTGCTGCATCTCCTCGACAAACAGCCGCAGCTTTTCGTAGAGGCGACCGGCCCGTTCGGCAATCTGGCGGGCATTCTGGTTCTGCCGCTCGTAGCGCCACAGGTTCTCGATGGTGCGCAGCGCCACCATCAAGTTGGTGGGGCTCACCAGCAGGATATTGTTGTCGAGACCGTAACGCACCAGCGAGGGATCGGCCTCCATGGCGGTGAGGAAGGCAGGCTCCACCGCCACGAACATCAGCACATAGTCGAGGGTGCGCACTCCGGGCAGCTGCTGATAATCCTTGCGGCCCAGCTCGCGGATATGGTTGCGCACCGAGGCGACATGCTCCTTGAGCGCCACCGCCTTCTCCAGCTCGTCCTCGGCGTTGTACC
Source organism: Aeromonas sp. FDAARGOS 1411 (assembly GCF_019047125.1). Lineage (NCBI taxonomy): Bacteria > Pseudomonadati > Pseudomonadota > Gammaproteobacteria > Aeromonadales > Aeromonadaceae > Aeromonas > Aeromonas sp. FDAARGOS 1411. The sequence continues at coordinate 3,410,961 of NZ_CP077214.1, forward strand.
AGCGCTCGTAGGCGGTCAGCGACACCTTGGCGTCGATGATGATGTCCTTCTCCTGCGGCAGGTGGACGATCACATCGGGCTGGTAGCGCTTGCCCTTCTCCACCTCGATATTGACCTGAGTGTGATACTCGTGGCCTTCGCGCAGGCCACATTCGCTGAGGATCCGCGCCAGCACCACTTCCCCCCAGTTGCCCTGCTGCTTGCTGTCGCCCTTGAGGGCGCGGGTCAGGGCCGCCGCCTCTTCGGTCATGCGGGCGTTGAGCTCGGCGAGACGCTCCAGCTCGAACTTGAGGCTGTGGCGCTGGGCCGTCTCCTGGGCGTGGGTCTCCCCCACCTGACGGCGAAAGCCCTCAAGCTGCTCCTTGAGCGGAGTAAGCAGCAGATCGAGACTGTTCTGGTTCAATTCACGGAAGTTGCCGGAGTTTTGCTCGAAGATCCGGTTGGCGAGGTTCTCGAACTGCTGGCTGAGGCGCTGCTCCGCTTCCTGTTGCAGTTGCAGTTTTTCGGCGGCGGCCAGCCGTTCGCTGCGCAGGGTCGCTTCCGCATCCTTGAGGCGGGCGGTGAGCTTGATCAGCAGGGTCTGCTGCTGATCCAGCTTCTGCTGGCCCTGCATCCGCTCATCCTGCAACTCGTCGAAGCGATCCTGAAGCGCCTGATAACGCTCCTGCGCCAGCATCAGCTCCTGAGCCTGCGCCGTGGCGGTACGCCGCCCGATCAGCCAGCCAAGCCCGAGGGCCAGCACTGCGGCGGGCAACAAGATCCCCCAGAGCCCGGGGTCGATCATTTACGGCTCCGCTGACGCAGGAAGAGTTCGAGATAGCGGTTAACCAGGATCCAGATCACCACGTAGATAAGGTAGGCGGCCAGCACCACCCACTTGTGGGTGTTGACGCCGGTATCGAGCTCGGCGAAATCGATATCCTTGATGCGGCAGTAGGCCCACATCAGCAGGGGAAAGACATAGAGCAGGGACGCACGCCAGAGAAATAGCCACATATGTTTTCATTCAACCACGTAAAAAGACCCGCCTAGCTTACACAAGGGCAACTGCGCTTGCGATCCTGACGGCCGCTATTCTCTGGCCTGCTTCCCGAAACTTCGATAAAATTAACCCCTAATAGGTATCAGGGGCGAGCATGACTCACTATTTCCTCCGTTGGCTGACACAAGGTTGGCAAGCTTCCCGCAAACCCGCCGTGGTTTGCCATGAAGCGCGCCCGCCGTGGGCCATCGAGGAGTCCCAGTACCTCTCCCTCTGCACCCGCTGTGGCGAATGTTTCAAGGCCTGCCCGCGTGGTCTGCTCAAACCGGCCACTCAGGAGGAGTACGAGGGGAGCCCGATTGCCGGCACCCCGGTGCTCGATCTCGCCTGTGGCCAGTGCAGCTACTGCGGCAGCTGCGCCAGAGCCTGTCCCACCGGCGCCCTCGACCTGCAACTGGGTCGGCAGGTGCAGACCCGGGTCCAGATCGAGGAGAGCTGTCAGGCACGGCAGGGCTTCTACTGCCTGCTCTGTGAAGATGCCTGTCCCCAGCAGGCGATCAAGGCCACAGCCGACGGCATCAACGTCAATATGGATGCCTGCAATGGCTGTGGTGCCTGCGGCCTCGCCTGCCTGCACGGCTCCATCACCCTGATCCGCCAGCCGGGCAGTCGCTAAAAACCACCCGCGTGCAAAAGCAAAAGGGGCCATCAGGCCCCTTTCACATCTTGTTCGTTATTCCGCGCCCTGTCAGGCCATGGTCACAATAGTCTCTTGCTCGATACCCAGCAGGTGGCAGAGACGATTGGGATCGCGCACCGCATCAGCCAGGGTGTACTCGCCCAGCACTTCGAGGAAGGCGTTCATGGCGCGGCGCAGGATGCCCTGAATGCGGCAGCCGCCGGAGAGACGGCAGTTCTCGCGCTTGCAATCGACCGGACAGAGCACATGCTCCATGTCCATCACCACATCCCGCAAATTGATGGAGACCGCCGAGCGACCGAGGCGGATGCCACCGTGCTTGCCGCGTACCGTCTCGATGTACCCCTTGATGCCAAGCTGGTGCACAATTTTGACCACGTGGTTGCGAGAGATGCCGAAGGTATCGGCCACTTCGGTAATGGTCGACAGACGATCCCCCGGCTGAACCGCCAGGAAGGTCAGGGTACGCAGGGCGTAGTCGGTAAATCGTGTCAGTTGCATGGTCGCACTTGCCTCTTACTACAAGCCAGGAATCAGGACGACAACATTGAGCTAAGAGGCAGGAGACAACCGGTTTGCCTCTGTTTGCCAATTGGTTCGCCAGAGGGGGCCTGTCTCTTAATCTGAGTTGCGGAGTGACAGGTTAAGAGCAGCACAACCGGGTGTCGATGAAGATGCACATAAATCGACACTTTCTTTGATTGATCGCAAACTTGCCGGGTTAGCCCGGCGTTTGCCCGCTTTATGGCGGGTAAATCTCCCGAACCATCCCCCTCACCAAGCCCCTTCGACCAGCAGCCAGATGGCCCGCAAACCGCCCCTCAATCGACAGTCAAGGAGGTGGTTCAGTGGGGTTGTTTCAGCCAGTTTTTCAGGGCAACCGAGGGAATGGAGCTCTCGGAGGCGACAGCAAATGCGCCCCAGTCCACCGCGCACTGCAACGCATCCTTGATGGCCATGCCCCGCGCCAGACCGTGGATCAAGCCGCCGGCGAAAGCATCTCCCGCGCCCGTGGTATCGACCACCGAGACGGGCCGAGCGGCAACCCGGATCTGCTCATCGCCGTGGATCGCTACCGCCCCCGCCTTTCCTTCGGTCAACACCAGCCATTCGAGCTGCTCCCCCGCCAGCTGGCGGGCATGCTGCCAGGGGTCGCTCACCTCGCCGAGATCTGAGCGGGAGGCCACCAGCACATGGCAGGGACGGCGCGCTTGGCCGCCCTTGGGATACTGGGCCACCACGAAGCTCTTGCCGAGCATCTGGCGCATGTAGCTGATGATGGCGGTGCCGGGATAGTTCACATAAAGGCAATCCACCCCCTCCAGCGGCAGATCGCCGGGCAGATCGGGGCGCCGCGGGCGGCGCAGTATGGTGCGCTCGCCGGTGGAGTCCACCAGAATGAGCAGCTCGCCAGTCTCGCCGCCGAAGCGCTCGACATGGCTGCAATCCAGCCCGTAACCGGCCGCCTGCTCCAGCAGCCAGTCGCCGGTCTCGTCCAGCCCGATACGGGAAGCAATGGTCACCTCGTGACCAGCCCATACCAGCCCGATGCCGGTGTTGGCCGCGCCGCCCCCCAACCTGCGCCCCTGATCCACATATTGCAGCCGGGCCCCCGCCACCAGCGGTTCGGAGAGGGAGAGCACATGATCACAGTTGAGATTGGCAAGCAGCAGAATGCGGGACATAGAGACCTCGGACGATGGATATAGCCCAAAAGAGACAGGCTGAACCCCGAGTAGAGCCCAGCCTGACAGAAGAGACAACCGGCAGCGATCGGGAATCCGATCGGGATCAATAGATGGGCAGCTCCACCCCGGCCAGCAGCTCGTCGATGCGCGCCTGGGTCGGCTGCTGCATCACGCTCTGGATCACCTCCTTGGTGAGGTGGGGCGAGAAGGAGCTGATGAAGTCATACATGTAGTTCTGCAGCAGGATACTCTTGCTGAAGCAGATCTGGGCCGGGCAGGGCTTGAACAGGTGCTCCAGATTGATGGAGACCAGCCCGGGGCTGTCGGTGTCGTTGGCCACCAGCGAGGAGATGATGCCAATGCCAAAGCCCAGCTCCACGTAGCGCTTGATCACACCGGCATCCATTACCGTCATGTAGTAACTCGGGGTCAGCCCCGCCGCCTGAAACACCTCGTCCTGCACCTGACGACCGGTGGCACCGCTCTCGTAACTAAGGATCGGGTAGTGGCAGAGCTGCTCCAGCGTCGGCTTCTTCACCTTGGCCAGCGGGTGATCCTGCGGCACCACCAGCGAGAGGGTCCAAAGGTAGGCGGGCAACGCGATCAGCTCCTTGTCGAAGCCAATTTCGTGGGCAACGATGGAGAAATCGGAGTAACCCTTGCTGATCTGCTCCTTGCTCGCCGACATCACCGGATGGAGGTGGAACGAGATCTTGGGGTACTTCTTGGTGAAGTAGGTAACCGATTTGGGCAGCAGATAGCGGGCGATGGTGTGGGTAGTGTGGATGTTGAGGGTGCCCACGGTCGGATCCAGATACTCGCGGGAGATCGCCTTGATCTTGCTCTCGATGTTGAGCATCGCCTCGGCACACTTGATGATCTCCTCACCCACCGGGGTGATGCGGTGCAGATGCTTGCCACGGCGCTCGAAGATCCGCACTCCCAGCTCGCTCTCCAGCAGGCCGATCTGCTTGCTGACCCCGGGCTGGCTGGTATAGAGCGCATCGGATGCCACCGAGACGTTGAGGTTGTGGTCCCGGATCGCGATCAAGTACTTCAATTGCTGTAGTTTCAAGGCTTCACCCTCTCAAGCTGGTGCGGCGATCACGCCAGACAAACAGGCCGCCACAAAGGGCGGCCAGTGTATCATCCGATCCCGACATCTCAGCGCTTGATCCTTCATTTTGCTACAAAATCTAGCATCCGAAGGGGTGGCTGACAAACCGGGCTCAGGCCGCGCCAGCCCGCAGCGGCAGGATCCCCAGAAACTGCAGCAGCCACTGCATCATGGTCGCCGAATCCACCTCTCCCTCCAGCGAGGAGAGGCTGCTCTGGTAGCGCTCGTCGGGCAACAGGCCACGGCGCCGCTCGATCAGCGCCCGGTTGTACTCCACCGAGAACTCCGGATGCCCCTGAATGGCGACGATGTGATCCCCCTGCAAAAACATGAAGTTGGGACAAAAATCGTTACCCGCCAGTCGGGTTGCCCCCGGCGGCAGCAGGGCCACCTGATCCTGATGGCTGGCCAGAATGCGGATCTGATCCCGCGCCGGCGCCATCCAGGGCTCATCTGCCAACATGGGATGTACCGACACTCCCAGTCCCCACCCCTTGGTAGACTTCACCACCTCGCCACCGAGCGCCTGGGCGATCACCTGATGACCGAAGCAGACACCTGCCAGCTTGACGTCGGCATCGTGCGCCTGGCGGATCCACGCCCGCAGTGCCTGAATCCAGGGAATATCGCTGTAAGCATCGTGGCGCGAGCCGGTGATGAGCCAGGCATCGCACTCATGCAGCTCCTCCGGCAATTCCCCATCAAGAGCCGACCAGACCCGAAATTCCAGTTCGGGGGCCAGGGCCGCAAAGCCCCTGATAAACATCTCGGAGTAAACGGGGCCAAAACGATCCGCCAGATCGGGATCGAGCCGGTCACAATCGAGAATTCCCAATCGCATCTGTTGTTCCTTTACAGAGTTCGCCCCCGCCAATCATTGACCGGCGAGGGCAAGAGGTTAGGCCATGAGCACGCGCCAGCGCGTCACTTCATGGTCGGCATGGAGAACTCGGCACCACTACGCAGGCTCTGGGGCCAGCGCGCCGTCACCGTCTTCATCCGGGTATAAAAGCGAACCCCGTCCGGCCCGTGCATGTTGAGCGGCCCGAAGATGGAGCGCTTCCAGCCGCCAAAGCTGTGAAACGCCATCGGCACCGGAATGGGGACGTTCACCCCTACCATACCGACCTGCACCCGCGCCGTGAAGTCCCGCGCAGTGTCGCCGTCACAGGTAAAGATGGCGGTACCGTTGCCGTACTCGTGTTCGTTAATGAGGCGCAGCGCCGTCTCGTAGTCCGGCACCCGCACGATGGAGAGCACAGGGCCGAAGATCTCCTCGCGGTAGATGCGCATCTCGGGGGTCACCTCGTCAAACAGGCAGCCACCGATGAAGTACCCCTCGTCGTGGCTCAGCGTGCGGCCATCGACCCGCAGCGTGGCTCCTTCGGCCACCCCCTGATCCACGTAGCCGCGTACCTTGGCCAGATGCTCCTTGCTGATGAGCGGCCCCATTTCGTTCTCCGGGCTCTGGCCCAGCCCCGGGCCCACCCGCAGCTGTTCCACCAGCGGCGTCAGCTTGGCCACCAGCGCATCGGCGGTCTCGTCACCCACCACCACGGCTACCGAGATCGCCATGCAGCGCTCGCCCGCTGCCCCATAAGCAGCCCCCATCAGGGCGGAGACCGCCTGATCGAGATCCGCATCCGGCATCACCACCATGTGGTTCTTGGCACCGCCCAGCGCCTGCACTCGCTTGCCATGGGCCGAGGCGGTGGCATAGATGTACTGGGCAATGGGGGTGGAGCCGACAAACGACACGGCACCGACCCGCGGATCGGTCAGCAACACATCCACTACCTCCTTGTCACCGTTCACCACGTTGAGCACGCCATCCGGCAGACCGGCCTCCTTGAGCAGCTCGGCCATCCGCAACGAGAGGGAGGGATCCTTCTCGGAGGGTTTAAGAATGAAGGTGTTGCCGCAGGCGATGGCGACCGGGAACATCCAGAGCGGCACCATGGCCGGGAAGTTGAACGGGGTGATACCGGCGCAGACCCCCACCGGCTGCATCATGGAGTAGCTGTCCACACCGCGGCCGACGTTGAGAGAGTGTTCCCCCTTGAGCAGATGGGGAATGCCGCAGGCAAACTCCACCACCTCCAGCCCGCGAGTCAGCTCACCCTGCGCATCGGAGAAGACCTTGCCATGCTCGCGACTGATCAGCTGGGCCAGCTCGTCCCTGTGCTGCTCCATCAACTCCTTGAAGCGGAAAAAGACCCGGGCCCGCACCAGCGGCGGGGTTTGCGACCAGTCGGCAAAGGCGCGCTCGGCGATGGCGATCGCCTCCTGACACTCGGCGGCACTGGAAAGCCCCACGCTCCCCTGCTGCTTGCCACAAGCGGGATTGAAGATGGCCCCCTGGCGCTCGCTGCGACTCTCCTGCGGTTGGCCGTTGATGAAGTTGCTGACCCTGTATGTCATGTATCCTCCGTGATGACTGATGTCGTGGTAGCGCAGCGCTCGTCAAAACGAGACAACGCAAGGCCCCGCCAGAGCGGGGCCACCAAATGGGTTAGGGTTGTGCCTGCAGGGCATCCTGCAGCAGGGTGAAGAGATCGTCGATCTGGCTGCGCTCGATGATGAGAGGCGGCGACAGGGCGATGATATCGCCGGTCACCCGGATAAGCGCCCCCTTCTCGAAGCAGCGGACAAACACCTCGTAGGCGCGCTTGCCCGGCGCATCCGGCATGGATTCCAGCTCGATACCCGCCACCAGTCCGTAATTGCGCACATCCTTCACATGCTTGCAGCCCTTCAGCGAATGGGCCGCCTCCTCCCAGTAGCCCGCCAGATCGGCGGCGCGGCTGAGCAGGTTCTCGTTGCGATAGATCTCGAGGGTCGCCAGACCCGCGGCTGCAGCCACCGGATGGCCGGAGTAGGTGTAGCCGTGGAACAGCTCGATGGCCCCCTTGCCCGCCGCCATCATGTCGTCATAAATGTGCTTCTGCACCAGCACCGCCCCCATCGGGATAGCGCCGTTGGTGAGCCCCTTGGCGCAGGTGATCATGTCGGGGATGACATCGAACTCCTGCGCGGCGAAGGGGGAACCGAGACGACCAAAACCGGTGATCACCTCGTCAAAAATCAGCAAGATGCCGTGCCTGGTGCAGATCTCCCGCAGCCGCTTGAGGTAGCCTTTGGGCGGCATCAGCACGCCGGTACTGCCGGCGATGGGCTCGACGATCACCGCCGCGATATTGCTGGCATCGTGCAGGAAGACGATCTTCTCCAGCTCGTCGGCCAGCGCCACATCCTCCTCAGGCAGCCCTTTGGTGAAGGCATTCTTGGCGATGTTGAGAGTATGGGGCAGATGATCCACCCCGGTCAGCAGGGAGCCGAACCACTTGCGGTTGCCGGGAATCCCCCCCACAGAGATGCCGCCAAAGCCGACCCCGTGATAGCCACGCTCGCGGCCAATCAGCCGGGTGCGAGTGCCCTGACCGCGGGCCCGCTGCCAGGCCAACGCAATCTTGAGCGCGGTATCGACCGACTCGGAACCGGAGTTGGTGTAGAAAACGTGGCCAAACCCCGTGGGAGCGATCTCCACCAGCCGGTTGGCCAGCTCGAACGGCAGGGGGTGGCCCATCTGGAAAGTGGGGGCAAAATCGAGGTGGGAAATCTGCTGGGAGACCGCCTCGGCAATCTCGCGCCGACCATGGCCCGCGTTGCAACACCAGAGTCCGGCTGTACCATCCAGTATCTTGCGGCCATCCTCTGAGTGATAATACATCCCCTCTGCCGACTTCAGGATGCGCGGCGCCGCCTTGAACTGCTGGTTGGCGGTGAACGGCATCCAGAAGGCGGACATGTCGGAGGGCGTATTGATGTCGCTGATCGGTTTCATGGTCACCTCATCCTTAAGGTGTTTAGCAACTGTCGGCCAATGCCTATTAAATTAAACACCTGAATCCATAAAAAAGGGCCCGTTATCGCCCTGTCTGGTGCCACCCCTAGCTAGACGCATCAGCAGGGTGGTATAAGATATTTAACACAATTTTAATAATAGTAAACAGTCAAGGAGTGTCTATCGATGGATATCGGTCACCGCCTCAAGGCGGTTCGCACCAAGGCGGCCCTCTCCCAGCGCGAGCTGGCCAAGCGCTCCGGTGTGACCAACGGATTTATCTCCCAGATCGAGAAAAATCAGGTGAGCCCCTCTGTCGCCTCCCTGCGCAAGGTGCTGGAAGGCATCCCCATGTCGCTGGCCAGCTTCTTCACCGAAGAGACTGAAATGGGCACCGAAGTGATCTTCCGCGCCGCCGATATGCCGGATCTCGGCACCCATCCCATCAGCTACCGGCTGGTCGGGCACAGCCGCGCCAACCGCGCCATCGGCATGTTGCAGGAGGTGCTGCCACCTGGCGCCGACACCGGCGACGACATGCTGAGCCACGAGGGTGAAGAGTGCGGCATCGTCATCAAGGGCGAGGTTGAAGTGACCGTGGGCGAGCAGATCTACCTGCTGGGCGCCGGGGATGGCTACTACTTCGACAGTCGCACCCCCCACCGTTTTCGCAATAGTGGCGAGCAGGAGTGCGTGCTGATCTCGGCCAACACCCCCGCCAGTTTCTGACATTCAGACGCGCATCGGCAGGGGGGCAATGTTTAATGAATTGTTACAAGATGGATTTACAAGCGGCAGGATGTTTAGCATATTGATACGCGGAAACTGACTTTTGCCGGTTCAAGGAGTGAACATGAGTGACCTGACCCTGGCCCAGTGGCAACACAAGGCCGCCCATCTGACCCTGCCCTCGCAAGCCTTTATCAACGGCAGCTATCGGGATGCCGTCAATGGCGCCACCTTCGATTGCATCAACCCGGCGAACGGCAAGCTGCTGACCAAAGTGGCGGCCTGCGACGCCGCCGATGCCGAACTGGCGGTACAGGCTGCCCGTGACGCCTTCAACGACAAGCGCTGGAGCGGCCTGCCGCCGAAACAGCGCAAGCAGATCATGCAGCGCTTCGCCGAGCTGATGCGCCTCAACAAGGTTGAGCTGGCGCTGCTGGAGTCGCTCGATATGGGCAAACCCATCGGCGATGCCATGGGCTATGACGCCCCCGCCGCCGCCAACTGCATCGCCTGGAACGCCGAAGCGATCGACAAGATCTACGATCAGGTCGCCCCGGTGGAGGAGTCAGCACTGGCACTGGTGACCCGCGAAGCACTCGGGGTGGTTGCCGCCATCGTGCCGTGGAACTTCCCGCTGGTGATGGCCTGCTGGAAGCTGGGCCCGGCGCTCGCTACCGGCAACTCGGTCATTCTCAAACCTTCCGAAAAATCGCCCCTGACCGCCCTGCGCATCGCAGGTCTGGCCAAGGAGGCGGGTATTCCTGACGGCGTGTTCAACGTGCTGCCGGGCTTTGGCCATACAGTGGGCAAGGCGCTGGCCATGCATATGGATGTGGACTGCATCACCTTCACCGGCTCCACCAAGATCGGCAAACATCTGGTGGAGTGCTCTGGCAAGTCCAACCTCAAGCGCGCCTTTATGGAGTGCGGCGGCAAGAGCCCCAACATCATACTGACTGATGCGCCGGATCTGGACGCCGCGGCCAAGAGCGCCGCTGGTGCCATCTTCTACAACCAGGGCGAGGTGTGCACCGCCGCCTCCCGCCTGCTGGTGCAAAACAGCATCAAGCCGCAATTTATGGAGCGACTGCTGGCCCATGCCCGCGAGTGGATCTCGGCCAACCCGCTCGACCCTGCGACCCGCATCGGCGCCATGGTGGATCACATCCAGATGGAACAGGTGCTGCGCTATATCGAGATTGGCAAGCAGGAGGGGGCCAAGCTACTGCTGGGCGGCAACCGCACCAATATGGAGAGTGGCGGCTTCTATATCGAACCCACCATCTTTGACGACGTGACCCCGCAGATGCGCATCTTCCGCGAGGAGATCTTCGGCCCTGTGCTGGCGGTGACCGGCTTCGATACCATGGAAGAGGCCATTGCGCTGGGCAACGACACCGACTATGGGCTGGCAGCGGCGATCTGGACGGCGGATCTCAACAAGGCGGTGAAAGGTTCCCGCGCCCTGCGCGCCGGTACCGTGTTCGTCAACAACTGGGATGGCGGCGACATGACTATGCCGTTTGGCGGCTTCAAACAGTCCGGTAACGGCCGCGACAAGTCACTTCATGCGCTGGAGAAGTACACCGAGCTGAAAAGCACCTGGATTCAGCTGGAATAACACGACAAAGCAGCACTATCGGATCAAAAAGGGGGAGAAATCCCCCTTTTGCATTTTTGGCCTTCCATCACCGGGCTCAATCCTTATAATGATAAAAAAGCCAACATGTTAAATATAAAGACAAAAATGCTATTTTTTCTGGGAAGCGTACTTTTTCTGGTGATCGGTTTGCCCCTGCTGTTCTTCGTGCTGGGGCACGGCGAGGCCTACGTGACCTGGGGCCCCTGGATCTCCGCCATCGCCCTGATGTTGTGGTTGTTGATGGACGTCGACAAGATCCGCCGCGGTAAAGGTTGACCGGCCAGCCACTCGCTTCCTTCCCCTCAAACTTCGTTTATTCGCTTCTTTCCCCGCAAAAGGATCGCTACACTGATTTTTTGCGATGTTTTCCCGCATCCAACGCTTCAGTAAAGGTCATCCGCATGCCGCAACAGATCCAGCGTCAGGGCGTCATCTACGCCCTGTGCGCCTATACCCTTTGGGGCATAGCCCCCATCTATTTCAAGACCATCTCTGCCGTCCCGGCCGCCGAAATCCTGACCCACCGGATGATCTGGTCCTGCGTGCTGCTGATGGTACTGACCCTGGCAGGCCGTCAGTGGCACAAGGTGCAGGCGGTGCTGCGCCAGCCAAAAGTGTTGCTCACCCTGGCGTTTACCTCGGTCACCGTCGGCGGCAACTGGCTGCTGTTCATCTGGGCCATCAACAACGGTCATATGCTGGATGCCAGCCTCGGCTACTACATCAACCCGCTGTTCAACGTGCTGCTGGGGATGGTGTTTCTGAGCGAGAAGCTGCGCCGCCTGCAGTGGTGGGCGGTCGCGCTAGCCTTTGCCGGGGTGGCGATCCAGCTTATCGCCTTTGGCTCCTTGCCCTGGATTGCGCTGGTGCTGGCGTCAAGCTTTGCCATCTATGGGCTGGTGCGCAAAAAACTGGCCCTCGATGCCCTCACCGGTCTGCTGATCGAAACCATGATCATGCTGCCGCCAGCGGCCATCTATCTGTGGGGCTTTGCCGACAGCCCCACCAGCCATCTCACCCAGAACGACTGGCACCTCAACCTGCTGCTGATCGCCGCAGGCGCCGTCACCACGGCCCCCCTGCTTTGCTTCACCGCCGCCGCGACCAGGCTCAAGCTCTCCACCCTGGGCTTCTTCCAGTACATAGGCCCCAGCCTGATGTTCATCCTCGCGGTCACCCTCTATGGGGAAGCGCTGGCGATGGACAAACTGCTCACCTTTGCCTGCATCTGGAGTGCGTTGGTGCTGTTCAGTCTGGATGGGCTGCGCAGCGGCAAAGCCGCGCCAAGCCGGACCTGACACCGCCTCACCACCATCGACCCCGGCTCATCAGCCGGGGTTCTTTTTCGTGCCACCAGCGGCCTTCAGACTGCGACTTCCCCTTCTCCAGAGCCGACTCGCCATCAACAGACCATACCCGAGTCTCACTATCCCGCCAGAGAGCTATGCTATCCATGAACGGAGCCGAATGGAGGCAACATGCTCAAGCACATTCACGACAGATCCCTGCTTTTTGGTCAGGTTCTGGGGATCATGGTCATTATCACGCTGATCTCCATCAGCTTTTTCGGGCTTTATTCGGTCCGGAGCGCAGCCGATCAGATGGGACAGGGGAAGGATGTGGTAGCCGATATTCTGCCGCCGCCCCTCTACCTCATCGAATCCCAGTTGCAGGTCTACACCCTGCTCCATGCCAAACCGGAGGAGCGGGAGGCCCTGCTGCAAACCCTCGCCCGACTGCAGCAAGAGTTCGAGAGCCGTAACCGCTTCTGGCAAGAGAGCAGCCTGAACGAGCCCCTCAGGGAGCTGCTGCTGGGGGAGCAAAAAGTGCAGGGGGAGCTGTTCTGGCAGTTGCTCAACGACAAGTTTGCCCCCGCCATCAAGGCGGGGGATCTGGCGCAGGCGGGCGCGCTTGCGGCACGCCTGCACACCCTCTATAACGCCCACCGGCTAGGGGTGGACGCCACCGTCATCCGCGGCAACGAGTATGCCGCCGAGCAGATGGCCCATCTCGCCAACACCACCCAACTCTGCTACGGCCTGCTGTTGTGCGCTGCACTGCTGGGGGCCGGGCTCATCTTCTGGCTGGGACGTCCCACCCAACAGCGACTGCTGGCCGCAGGCAAGGCCACCGCCGCCATCGCCGAAGGGGAGTTGAACCGCCCCATGCCGGAGCCGGGCCTTGATGCCATCGGCGAGCTGATCCGCCAGATCGGGGCCATGCGTGACCAGCTGGCAACCCTGGTGGAATCGCTGCAACGCAGCGCCAGTACGCTGGATGATCGCGCCACCAGCCTGACCGCCATGGCACAACGGCACACCGATGACAGTCAGGCACAGGTCGGAGCGGCCCAACATATCGAACAGGCCATCGAGCAGCTCACCCACTCCATTGAACAGGCGGGTAGCCAGCTGCATCAGGTAGGGGAGCAAACCCTGCAGTCAGCAGAGCGGGCACAAGAGGCGACACTCGCCATCCACACCGTGGAACAGGTGATCGGGGAGCAAGTCACGGGAGTGAAGCAGGTCTCCCATACCATTTCGGATCTGGCCGGCCTCTCGCAGCAGATTGCCGGGCTGGCGGGCGCCATTCACGATATTGCGGAGCAGACCAATCTGCTGGCGCTGAACGCTGCCATTGAAGCGGCACGGGCAGGTGAACAGGGACGCGGTTTTGCCGTGGTGGCCGATGAAGTGCGCTCGCTGGCGACCCGCACCGGCAGCGCCACCACCGAGATCAACACCATCATCGGCAAGATTCAGGATGTCAGCCTGCGCGCCGCCAGCGAGATGGATACCGAGCTGGCCCGGGTCGAACAGGCGGTCACTCATACGATGACAGCGCGCCAGAGCGTCGCCCGGATCGCGCAGAGCTGCGAGGAGATCAATCAGCGCATCGCTCAGGTCGATCAGTTGATGAGCGATGAGACCCGGCTGGTGCAGGGGATCCACCATCAGGTCGGCGAGATGTCGCGGTTGGCGGCCGAGGCCAACCAGAGCGCCAGTCAGGCCGCCGAAGAGGCGACCATGGTCGCCCAGCACGCCCGCATCCTGACCAGGCAAACTCACCACTTCCATCTCGACACCACCCGCCATTGATCCCCGGCGCTGACGGGAGTCAGCGCCCCCCTTTTTCTCTGCACTGGTTAAATGGGTAGCATTAGACTCCATGAGGGAATAGGATCCGCCCCTCTAAAAACCAACTGCAAGGATCAACTGACATGACTCGAAAATGGTCGCTCCCCATCGTGGCAATCGCGGGGGGAGCGTTACTCTGGCTTGGCAACACCTTTGGTATGAAATGGGCTCTGATGGCCCTGATCGGATTCGGCTTCGGCTTCACCCTCTCCTTCAGCCGCTTCGGCATCGTGTTCGGTTGGCGCGAGATGCTGACCAAGCGCAACAGTTACTACGTGCGGGTTCACCTGCTCACCATCGCCATCGAGATTCTGCTGTTCACCACCTTCCTCTCCTTTAGCCACGCCCTGTTTGGCGATGCCATGGTGGGTAACGTGATGGCTATCGGCATTCCCTTCATCGTCGGTGCCTTCCTGTTCGGCATCGGCATGCAGCTGGCAGGCGTCTGCGCCACCGGCACTCTCTACTGCTGCGGCGAGGGACAACCCCGCTTCTGGCTGGTGCTGATCTGCTACGGCATCGGCACCCTCATCAGCAACCAGTTCCGCCCCGAACTGGAGGCTACCTTCTCCAGCCATGTGGTATTGGCCCGGGATCTGACCGGCAATATCTGGAGTGGCATGCCGCTCAATCTGGCGCTGGTCGCTGCGCTGTTCCTGCTGTTTCGCAACAGCGAACTCAAGCGCACCGGCGAGCTCAAGCCCCTCTTCAGCGGTGGCAACCTGTTCTGGCGCGATGGCCGCTTTACCGTGCTGACCGGCGGCATCATCATCGCCCTGCTCAACTCGTCCGTGGTCGCTCTGCACGGCTCGGCCTGGACCATCACTGGCGCCGTCTATGACATGGCGCTGCGCGGCGCCTCCCTGTTTGGCCTGTTCGAGGGGAACCCGAAACTGACCCAGCCGCTCTTCATCAACCCCATGGTCGGCATGTTCTGGCTCGGGATTCTGGGGGCCATGCTGGCGCGCTGTTTGAGCGGTGGCGGCAACTTCGCCCCGATGCGGATCGGCAACAGTCTGGCCTCCATCATCGGCGGCCTGTTGATGGGGATGGGGGCTATGTACGCCGCCTGCAACCTCGGCGGTTTCTTTGATGGCACGGCATCTGGCAGCCTGCACGGCTGGGTCTGGATGTTGATGGCCCTCGCTGGCAGCCTCATCGGCATTCGCCTGCGCCCACTGTTCGGGCTCTGAGGCTCGACATCGTAAACACCCCATAAGAAACGGGAGGCCAAGCCTCCCGTTGTTGTATTTATCGATCCCGTCGCTCTGCTTATTGGACAGGCTGGGAGACCCCTTCCAGATGGATTTCTACCCGGCGATCCGGTGCCAGACAGGCGATCAGCTCCTGTTTGGAGCGGCTGGCACAGCTGCTGCCAGTGACCGGATTGGCCTTGCCACGCCCCTCGACCCGTACCTTGTCGGCATACAAGCCTTTGGATACCAGATAGCTGGCCACACTCTGGGCCCGCTTCTCGGAGAGGGCCAGGTTGTAGTTGTCGGAGCCGATGCGGTCGGTATAACCGATGACAGTTGCGACGCCATCTTTCGGATTGGCCGCCACAATCTGGCTGAACAGGGCATCGAGCGCCTGATTGGCAGCCGGCTTCAGGGTCGCCTTGTTGAACTCGAACAGCACATCGGAACTCAGACTGAAGGTCTTGGGCTCAACCACGGCTACAGGTGCCGGTTCGGCGGCCGGAGCGGGCGCCGGTGCAGCGACCTCGCCACCTTGCTGACCGAAGCGATAGAGCATTCCGAACGAAATCAGTCCGTTATCCATCTCGATACCGGAGCGATCGAGAGAGGCATCTCCCAGCGGCGTGGTGTACTGGTACTCCAGACGGGCAGCCCAGTCACGATCGATGGCATATTCGGCACCCAGCGCACCAACGAAGGCAGCGCCATGCTTTTTACCGGTCTCGCTGGTATTGGCGAAGCTGATCTCGCTATCCGTCCAGGCATAGGCGCCGCCCAGTCGCCCATAAAGATCGAGCACATTTGTTGCCGGGAAGCTGATCTTCATGGTGGCCTGAATCATCTGGCTCTTGGCTTCGGTCTTGAGGGTATTGGCGCCAGTGCCCGAAGTGGTGTCGTATTTGCCAAGCCAGTCATAACCCAGCTCGAAGCCCAGATTGGGGTTGAGCTGGTAACCGGCGAACAGACCCAGACCCAGATCATCCGTGTTCTCACTGGTATTACCCAACGTCTGGGTAATCGACTCGGCATACTGGTTGTGGTCAACGCCATAGTAATTGGACCAACCGGCCTTGCCACCGACATACCAGGTATTGTCCTGAGCGGCGGCATGTACGGCTCCGGCCGCCAGCAAACCACTGACCAATACGGCAAGCATGGATTTATTCATATTTTCGCCTCTGCAATAAGTCGTTATGGGCGCCTGAGTGCGCACTTTCCCTGTGTGAAGCCGTCAGGCGGCCTCTCCGCTATTCAGGGTATCCCATCCGAACGCAGCCTCAAATGACCAAGCCATCAGGAGTGTGAGCTTGCCAGCAATATCCGGCGTAAAAATCACCTGTGTACCTATTCACACTGTTTTGCCAGCTAAACCATGACGTTGCGTCGTACGGAGTGAACCTATCCACACGCAGCAATAGAAAAGGGAGGCATAACGCCTCCCTCCCGATGAGTTGTTGCAGCCCCCTTGCTCAACTGGCCAGGAACAGCCGGTAGGCGGGGTCGTCGCTCACCTCTTTCCAACCGTAGCCAATCTCGCGCAGGTAGTCGTGGAAGGCTGCCACGTCTTCATCCGGCAGCTCGAAGGCGCAGAGCACCCGGCCGTAGTCAGCACCGTGGTTGCGGTAGTGGAACAGGCTGATGTTCCAGCGACAGCCCAGGGTCTCGAGGAAACGCATCAGGGCACCCGGCTGCTCCGGGAACTTGAAGCTGTAGAGCCGTTCACCGAGGGGCCGGGCCGGGCGGCCACCAATCATGTAACGCACGTGATTCTTGGCCAGCTCGCTCTCGGTCATGTTGACCACCGGATAGCCGTTGCCGCCGAGTTGATCGATGATCTGGCCGAGCTCTTCGTCACCACCGGTGAGGCGCACCGAGACGAACAGCGACGCCTGCTCGGCATCCGCATAGCGATAGTTGAACTCGGTCACCATGCGTGGTCCGAGCTGACGGCAGAAGTCGAGGAAGGCCCCTTTGCGCTCGGGGATAGTCACCGCCAGCATGCCCTCGCGCTTCTCGCCAATCTCGCAGCGCTCCGACACGTAGCGCAGGCTGTGGAAGTTGACGTTGGCGCCGGACAGAATGGCTGCCATCCGGCCACCCCTGACCTGCTCCCGCTCGCTGTAGGCTTTGAGGCCAGCCAGCGACAAGGCCCCCGACGGCTCGGCGATGGCGCGGCAGTCATCGAAGATATCTTTCAGCGCGGCGCAGATCTGGTCGTTGGAGACGGTCACTACCTCGTCCAGATACTGGTTGCACAGGCGGAAGGTCTCCTCGCCGATGCGCTTGACCGCTACCCCGTCCGCAAACAGCGAGACCCGCTCCAGATTGACCGGCTCGCCAGCCGCCAGCGCGGCCTTAAGGCAGGCGGAGCCCTCCGCCTCCACCCCGATCACCTTCACATCCGGCAGCAGCTGTTTGATGTAGACCGCCACCCCGGCGGCCAGCCCACCGCCGCCCACCGGCACGAACACGTGAGTGAGGTGGGTATCCTGCTCCAGCAGCTCCTTGCCGATGGTGCCCTGCCCGGCGATCACCTCGACATCGTCAAACGGCGGGATCAGGGTGTAGCCCTCCAGCTCGGAGAGGCGGCGACTCTCGCCGTAGGCCTCGTCGAAGCTGTTGCCAAACAGCATGACGTTGCCGCCCTGACGGCGCACCGCATCGATCTTGATGTCCGGCGTGGTCTTGGGCATCACGATGATCGCCTTGATGCCGAGCTTGGCCGCCGACAGGGCGACCCCCTGCGCGTGGTTGCCGGCGGAGGCGGCGATGACGCCGCGCGCCTTCTGCTCCTCGGTCAGGGTGGCGATCTTGTGGTAGGCGCCACGCAGCTTGAAGGAGTGGACCGGTTGCAGATCCTCCCGCTTCAGGCTGACATGGTTGCCGAGTCGCTCGGAGAGTTTCTTCAGGGTTTGCAAGGGGGTGACCCGCGCCGCCTCATAGACGGGAGAGAGCAACACCTTGCGTAGATAATCCGCCGCAGAGACCATGGTTTATTCCCCCAACAGGGTGCGATCACGCACCGCGCCCTTGTCGGCGCTGGTGGCGAACATGGCGTAGGCGCGCAGGGCAAAGGAGACCTGACGCTGACGATCGAACGGCTTCCAGCCACGGCCTTCCACGGCGACACGGCGGGCGGCCAGCACGCTGTCGGCTACCTCCAGCACCATGCTGCGGGCCGGGATGTTGATGCTGATGATGTCGCCATCCTCCACCAGACCTATGGTGCCACCAGAGGCGGCCTCCGGCGAAACGTGGCCGATGGAGAGACCCGAAGTACCGCCAGAGAAGCGGCCATCGGTGATCAGGGCGCACGCCTTGCCCAATCCCATGGATTTCAGATAGGTGGTGGGGTAGAGCATCTCCTGCATGCCTGGGCCCCCTTTCGGCCCTTCGTAGCGGATCACCACAACCTCGCCCGCTTTCACGGTGCCGTCGAGGATGCCGCTCACCGCGCTCTCCTGACTCTCGAACACCCGGGCCGGACCACGGAAGGTGAGGTTCTCCTCATCCACCCCGGCAGTCTTGACGATGGCGCCGTTGACCGCGAGGTTGCCGGAAAGCACGGCAAGGCCGCCCTCCTGGCTGTAGGCGTTATCCAGCGAGCGGATGCAGCCTTCGGCTCTGTCCAGATCCAGCTCTGGCCAGCGACAATCCTGACTGAACGCCTTGGTGGTGCGGATACCGGCAGGGCCGGCGCGGTAGAAGTCCACCACCTCCTGACTCGGCTGGCGGCTGACGTCATATTCATTGAGCTGTTCGACAAGAGAGCAACCCAGCACGGTGCGAGTATCCCCATGCACCAGACCCGCTTTTTCCAGCTGGCCCAGAATGGCGACCACACCACCGGCGCGGTGCACATCTTCCATATGGTACTTCTGGGTGGAGGGCGCCACCTTGCAGAGCTGCGGCACCTTGCGCGACATGCGGTCGATATCGGCCATGGTGAAGTCGACCCCGGCCTCCTGCGCCGCCGCCAACAGGTGCAGCACGGTATTGGTAGAGCCGCCCATGGCGATATCGAGCGCCATGGCGTTCTCGAACGCCGCCTTGGTGGCGATGTTGCGCGGCAGTGCCGAGGCATCGTCCTGCTCATACCAGCGCTTGGCCAACGTCACGATGCGCTGGCCCGCCAGCTTGAACAGCTGCTCGCGATCGGCGTGAGTCGCCAGCATGGAGCCGTTGCCCGGCTGGGAGAGGCCGAGCGCCTCGGTCAGACAGTTCATGGAGTTGGCGGTAAACATGCCGGAGCAGGAGCCGCAAGTAGGGCAGGCACTGCGCTCCACCTGTTCGCTCTGGGCGTCCGACACCTTAGGATCGGCCCCCTGAATCATGGCGTCCACCAGATCCAGCTTGATGATCTGGTCGGAGAGCTTGGTCTTGCCCGCTTCCATCGGGCCGCCGGAGACGAAGATCACCGGAATGTTGATGCGCAGGGCAGCCATCAGCATCCCCGGGGTGATCTTGTCGCAGTTGGAGATACAGACCATGGCGTCGGCGCAGTGGGCGTTGACCATGTACTCCACCGAGTCGGCAATCAGCTCTCGCGATGGCAGGGAGTAAAGCATGCCACCGTGGCCCATGGCGATGCCGTCATCCACGGCGATGGTGTTGAACTCTTTGGCCACCCCGCCGGCAGCTTCGATCTCGCGGGCCACCAGTTGCCCCAAGTCCTTGAGGTGGACGTGACCCGGTACGAACTGGGTGAAGGAGTTGACCACGGCGATGATGGGTTTGCCGAAATCCTGATCGGTCATTCCGGTGGCACGCCACAGGGCGCGGGCCCCGGCCATGTTACGTCCGTGGGTGGTGGTGGCGGATCTCAACTTCGGCATTGTCTCTACTCCCTGAATGCCCATATGGGCTCGATGCGTTATGCGGTGATGATACGAGTGGATCGGAATCGATCCTGGTGAAGGCTCCTCTGGAAAGCGCTCACCAGAAGCGACTCGGGGAGGCATGACGCCTCCCCTCTCTTATCAGTCGTTGACGGGCGTCAGCCAGCCCCACTTGTCTTCGGTCTGGCCGTTAAACAGGCCAAAGAAGGCGTTCTGCAGCTGCTCGGTCACCGGGCCACGGCTGCCAGCGCCCACCTTCATCCGATCGACGGAGCGCACCGGGGTCACCTCGGCGGCGGTGCCGGTCATGAAGATTTCGTCTGCCACATAGAGCGCCTCACGGGGTAGCGCCTGCTCGCGCACCTCATAACCGAGATCGCGGGCCAGCGTCATGATGGTGTCGCGGGTGATGCCGGGCAGGATGGCGGCGGTAGCGGGCGGGGTAAACAGCACGCCGTTCTTCACCAGAAACAGGTTCTCCCCCGCCCCTTCGCTCAGGTAGCCGTTCACATCCAGCGCCAACCCCTCGGCGAAGCCGTTGCGCTTGGCCTCGCGGCTGATCAGCTGGGATGACAAATAGTTGCCGCCCGCCTTGGCACCGGTGGGAATGGTGTTGGGAGCGAGCCGGTTCCACGAGGTAACGCAGACATCCACCCCGTTTTTCAGCCCCTCTTCCCCCAGATAGGCGCCCCATGGCAAAGCAGCCACCATCAGGTCAGCCTTGGCATCCAGCGGCGGATGCAGCCCCAGCCCCACGTTGCCGACAAAGGCCAACGGGCGCAGATAGCCGCTCTTCAGGCCGTTCTCGCGCACCACGGTGCGGCAGGCTTCATTCACTTCGGCCTCGCTGTAGGGGACGTCCATCCAGTAGATTTTGGCGGAGTCGAACAGGCGGCGGGTGTGCTCCTGCAGACGGAAGATGCAGGTACCCTTGGGGGTATCGTAGGCGCGCACCCCTTCGAACACCGAGGAGCCGTAGTGCAGGGCGTGGCTCATCACGTGTATCTGGGCATCCTGCCAGGGCACCAGTTTGCCGTTGAACCAGATGTATTGGGGGTGAGTGGCGGATTGGGAAGGCTGTGACATTGGCTTGGCTCCTTAAGCTCTGATCCGGGGTTGCTGTTCCAGTGCATCGACCCGGGAGACGTCCACCAGCTTCACCAGCTGGCTCCACAACTGCTGGATGGGACGCACCGACTCGACAGTAACCGTGATCCGCAGCTGTTGGCAATCCTGCTCCATGTTCAGAGCGCAGAGATTGAAGCCGCGGTGGCGCACCACCCGCAGCACGCGCTCCATCACTTCGGGTCTGGGCTGGGCGTGGATATGCAGGGTGTGCTGTGCAAATGCTGGTTGTGCAAGGGTGTGCGGGTTCATGGGCGTTGCTCCATCATCTGGTGGTTGGCGACTCCCGGCGGAACCAGGGGCCAGACGTTTTCTTCCTCTGAAATAGCCACATGCAGCAGATAGGCACTCTTGCTTGCCAGCAGGCGATCGAGGGCACCGGCTATCTGCTCCTTGCATGTGATGGTCTCGCCCGGAATGCCGAAGGCGGCAGCCAGCGCGACGAAATCGGGGTTGTCGGAGAGGATGGTCTCGCTGTAGCGGCCGTCGAAGAACAGCTCCTGCCACTGGCGCACCATGCCGAGGCGCTGGTTATCCAGCAGCACCATCTTCACCTTGAGCTGGGCGCGGCGGATGGTGCCGAGCTCCTGCACGTTCATCATGAAAGAGCCGTCGCCGCTCACCAGCACCACTTCATCCTGCGGGCGCGACATCTTGGCGCCGATGGCGGCAGGCAGACCGAACCCCATGGTGCCAAGACCGGCGCTGGAGAGGTGGTTGCGCGGGCTGGTGAAGCGCATGTGCTGGGCCACCCACATCTGGTGCTGACCCACATCGCAGGCCACCACGCTGGTATCAGGCAGCCTGGCGGAGAGCTGTTTGAGCAGGGCCGGGGCATAGATGGCCTGACCCGGATGGTCGTAGCGAAACGCATATTCGCGGGCCATGGCGGCGCAGTGTTCACGCCAGGGGGCGATGTCGAGAGTCATGGCGAGGCGCGGCAGCACCTGTTTGAGATCCGTGGTGATACCCACCTCGGCAGCGCGGCGCTTGCCGAACTCGGCGGCATCCACATCGAGATGGATCACCTTGGCCTCGGGGGCGAACTCTTCCAGCTTGCCGGTCACCCTGTCGTCGAAACGGGCGCCCACCACCAGCAGCAAATCGCACTGCTGCACCGCATAGTTGGCCGCCTTGGTGCCGTGCATGCCGAGCATGCCGAGGTAAACGGGGCTATCGGGGTCGAGCGCGCCAATCCCCTTGAGGGTGGTGACCGCTGGCATGCCGGTGGCGGCGGCAAAGTCACGCAGCTGCTGCTCGGCATTGGCCATGCCCACTCCGCCACCGACGTAGAGTACCGGGCGCTTGGCGGCAGCCAGCAGGGTGCGGGCTGCGGTCAGCTCCGAGGGATTGAGTACCTCCGGCTCTTCCACTGCAAACAGCGGGCTCTGGGGCGGCACGGCGGCCAGCTGCACATCCTTGGGGAGATCGATCAGCACAGGGCCGGGGCGCCCTTCGGTGGCGATGGCAAAAGCTTCTGCCAGCACCCGCCCCAGATCGGCGGCATCGGTCACCATGAAGGAGTGCTTGGTGCAGGAGAGAGACATGCCGAGCACGTCGACCTCCTGAAACGCATCGGTGCCGATGGCGGAACAGGGCACCTGCCCGCTGATGGCCACCAGCGGCACCGAATCGAGCAGCGCCTCCGCCAGACCGGTTACCAGATTGGTGGCGCCGGGGCCGGAGGTGGCGATGCAGACTCCCACCTGACCGGAGGCGCGGGCATAACCGACCGCGGCCATGGCGGCACCCTGCTCGTGGCGGCAGAGCTGATGGGCCAGACCACCGTCATACAGGGCATCGTAGACCGGCATGATGGCCCCGCCCGGGTAACCAAACACCTGGGTCACACCCTGTTTCTTGAGAGCCTGTACCAAAAACTGCGCGCCGTTCATGTGGAAAATCCTGTCCTTTGGTCGAAAAAAAACCCCCGAGCTGTGAGGCTCGGGGGTCGCTTGTTTCGTTCTGTCCGGTGGTGGGTCTATCCCTTGTTCCGTGCAGCTAAACGAGCCCCGAGCGGTGAGATAATAATCACCACTAGGACCACAATAATGCTGACGAAACGGGAGACCATGTTCATAGTTACAACCGGAAATCCTGTGAAATTGGGGCGGTTTCTACCGCGAATGGCTATTAGAACTAGCACGGTGATTTTTATTGGGCAAGCCTTTTTTCTGTGACACCCCACTGATTTTGGCTATTCCCCAGCCGGAACTCTGGAATAAAAAACCAACAAAAAGCAGTTAGTCAGAACATATATCAACTCAAGGACGGGATTTATGTCATTAGCTGTGGTTTATAGCCGTGCCAGCCTCGGGATCGCGGCCCCGCAAGTTACAGTGGAAGTTCACCTCTCCAACGGCCTGCCCGCCTTCAACATGGTCGGCCTGCCGGAAACCTCGGTGAAGGAGTCGCGGGATCGGGTCCGCAGCGCCCTGCTCAACGGCAATTTCGAGTTCCCGAGCAAACACATCACGGTCAATCTGGCCCCCGCCGATCTGCCCAAGGAGGGGGGCCGTTTTGATCTGGCCATCGCCATCGGTATTCTTGCCGCTTCCAAGCAGATACCTGCAAAATATCTGCTCGATCACGAATTTTTAGGGGAGTTGGCCCTGACAGGCGAAATTCGTCCCGTACTCGGGGTACTGCCTGCCGTACTCGCCTGCCGGGATGCGGGACGCACCCTGCTGGTACCGCGAGAGAACGGCCCCGAAGCCTCCCTCATTCAGGATGCCGAGGTGCGCACCGCCCATCAGCTGCTGGTCGTCACCGCCTGGCTGGCGGGCCAGTACGAACTGCCGCTGCCGGATCCCCAAAACGCGGAGAGCCTGCCCGATGTACCGGATCTGCAGGATGTGATCGGTCAGTCTCAGGCCAAGCGGGCGCTGGAGATCGCCGCCGCCGGCAGCCACAACCTGCTGTTCATCGGCCCGCCCGGCACTGGCAAGAGCATGCTGGCGAGCCGCCTTCCCGGCATCTTACCGCCGCTGAGCGAGCAGGAGGCGCAACAGACCGCCGCCATCCACTCCATCGGTGGCCTCACCCCGCGCGCCGGTCACTGGCACCACAGACCCTATCGCACGCCGCACCACAGTGCCTCGGCGGTGGCGCTGGTGGGAGGCGGCAGCCACCCAAGACCCGGCGAAATATCGCTGGCCCACAACGGAGTGCTGTTTCTCGACGAGCTGCCCGAGTTCGAGCGCAAGGTGCTCGACTCCCTGCGCGAGCCGCTGGAGACGGGCCACATCACCATCAGCCGGGCCGCCCGTCAGGTGGATTTCCCCGCCCGCTTCCAGCTGGTGGGCGCCATGAATCCCAGCCCCTGTGGCCACTATGGCGATGGCCAAACCCGCTCCAGCCCGGATCAGATCCTGCGCTACCTCGGCAAGCTCTCCGGCCCCTTTCTCGACCGCTTCGACCTGACAGTGGAGGTGCCGCTACTGCCCAAGGGGAGCCTGACCGGCAAGGCGGAACGGGGAGAGTCGAGCCAGCAGATCCGCGATCGGGTACTGGTGGCGAGAGAGCGCATGCTGAGTCGCAACGGCAAGCTCAACAACCTGCTGGATAGCCGCGAGATTGAGGATATTTGCCGACTATCACCACAAGATGCCGAATTTTTGGAGAACGCCATCCAGAAGCTGGGGCTCAGCATCCGGGCCTGGCATCGCATCCTGCGGGTGTCACGCACCATCGCCGATCTGGCCGGGCAACCCGCCATCGGCAAGGAGCATCTTATCGAGGCGCTCGGTTATCGCGCCATGGACAGGCTGCTGTCGCGATTGCGCAGCAGCTGACAGAAGGGAAAGGGTAAGTCCAACCCCGTAACGGCTCTGAATGGTCTCACGGGCAATCGGCTGATATTATGGCCACAGATCTGACCACTTGATGGCCCTTTATCGACAGCAAGACGGACCCGACTCATGCCCAACAAGCTGACAGAGCGACTGCGCGGCAGCCTCTCCACCCTGCTCTATTTTTTCAACACCCTCTTCTGGTTTGTCCCCATCTTCTCGCTGGGTCTGCTCAAGCTCCTGCTCCCCCTCAAGGGGTGGCGCACCCTCTGCAACTGGCTGCTCGATGGCTGTGCCAGCTGCTGGATCGGTTTCAACAATCTGATCCAGAAAACCATCATCAGAACCCCTTTCGATGTGGTCGGAGTGGACAAAGGGCGCCGGAATGAGTGGTATATGGTGATTGCCAACCATCAATCCTGGGTCGACATACTGGTACTGCAGCGGGTTTTTAACCAAAAAATCCCCTTCCTGAAGTTTTTCCTCAAGAAAGAGCTGATTTGGGTACCTTTTCTCGGTCTGGCATGGTGGGCGCTCGACTTCCCCTTCATGCGGCGATATTCCAGAAAATTTCTGGAAAAACATCCCCATCTGAAGGGAAAAGACATTGAAACGACCCGTAAGGCCTGCGCCAGGTTCCGCCACATTCCTGTGAGTGTGATGAACTTCGTCGAAGGCACCCGCTTCACCGGCAGCAAGCATCAGAAGCAGGGCTCGCCCTATCGTCATCTGCTGCTCCCGAAAGCGGGGGGCATCGCCTTTACTCTGGCCGCCATGGGTGATCAGTTGCATCAACTGGTGGATGTCACCATCGCCTATCCGGACGGCATCCCCAGCTACTGGGACTTCATGTGCGGCCGGGTCGGGCAAATAAAGGTTCAGGTCCGCTATTTGCCGATCGACCGCAAGCTGGTGGGGGATTACTTCAATGACCCCGAGTTCCAACAAGAGTTTCAACAGTGGTTGAACGGGATCTGGCACGAAAAGGACCAGACCCTGAGCCAACTGCTGGCAACCAAGGCGCAGTAAACATTCATGCTATCCCTGCTTCCCGGCCCGCTGGTGCTGATCATCAGCGCGGGCCTGACCATCCTTTTCACCGCCTTGTGCGCCAGCCTGATCCTGCTGGTGTCGCTGGCCAAACTGCTGCTGCCGATCCCGGCCTTTGGTCGCGCCTGCAGCCGCCTCAACAACCGCTTCATGAGACTGTGGCTGGCCTGCAATGCGCTGGTGATCCGCCTCACCACCCGTATTGACTGGCAGGTGGAGGACAATACCAAGCTGCGCAAGGATGGCTGGTATCTCATCATCAGCAACCATATGAGCTGGACCGATATCGTGGTGCTCGGCCACCTGTTCCGCGACCGGCTGCCGGTGCCCAAGTTCTTTATGAAGCACGAGCTGATCTATATCCCGCTGTTGGGGCTCGCCTGCTGGGGGCTCGATATGCCCTTTATGCGTCGCTACTCACGGGAGTTTTTGCTGAAGAACCCGCACCTGCGCGGCAAGGATATCGAGACCACCCGCAATGCCTGCGAGAAGTTTCGCCATATCCCCACCACCGTCATCAACTTCGTGGAGGGGACCCGCTTCACCGAGGCGAAGCGCGATGCCTCCCGCTCCCGATACCAGCATCTGATGCCGCCCAAGGCGGCGGGGCTGGCCTTCACCCTGGCGGCCATGGGGGAGCAGTTCGACAGCCTGATCAACGTCACCATCCGCTATCCGGACAACGCCGAGACCCCGTTCAAGGACTTCCTGATGGGACGGGTAAAACGCATTCAGGTGCGGATCGAGGAGCTGCCGGTGGATGAGGCGCTGATTGGGGATTACTTCAACGACAAGCAGTTCAAGCGCGGTTTTCAGGAGTGGCTAAACCAGCGCTGGCAGGAGAAGGACGAGGTGCTGGAGGGGTGGCAGAGCGGTCAGTCACCGCTGCCGGTTGCCGCCAAATCCGGGGAGGAATCCAAAGAGAGCGCAGAAGCCAACTCGGCCAACTGATTTTCGGAAAAGACAGCAATCCCGTGGCGGCGCAGCAGGGCGGTGGTCTTGCCCTCGCCCGCCACAGAGACCCCCTCAAAGCGGCCGTTATAGATACGGCCGCTGCCACATGAGGGGCTCCCCTCTTTCAGCAGCGCGAAGCGAATGCCCTGCGTCTGACAGATTTCCAGCGCCAGCTCGGCGCCACGGTCGAACTCGGCAGTCACATCCAGCCCGCTCGCCGTCACTACGCGCTCGCCCTGCCGCTCGGCAGGAGGGCGAGGGGTCGGCAAACCGCCAGCCACTTCGGGGCAGAAGGCCAGCGCCCGCCCCTCGGCACCCAGCGCACTCAGCCAGTCGCTGACGATCCCCTTGCTCTGGCCGTCGTAACGCACCGGCTGACCCAGCAGGCAGGCGCTAACTAAAACCTTCCCTCTCATACTTCTGCTCTATGAATTTTATTGAACCCAACCCATCCGGAATTTTTTGCTGTTTCAATAATGAAATCCATGTCTATCAAATCACCATCGGACAATAATTCTTCACTCATTTCTACAGAACAATAAAAGCACTGTTCATTTTCTGCCCACCCAACAGTCGCTAGTGTGTAGACTTGCATATCTTCATGCAAACGGAGCCCAACAAATGGAACGAAGGGCAAGCTAAGCTCTTTGGCGCCAGCACAAAAACAGGTTTTATCCACATCTCGCACAATTAGCGAAAGTTTCACTTTGTAATTCATAGCAACAACGATCTCTCTTTTACGCTTCTGCTCCGTGCATCACCTGATCGAACATCACGCAGCAGGGGCTCTCCAGCCGATAGAGAATGGCGGGGCGCTGTTTGCCGGTGCGCTTGCGGCCGGTATCCACCAGAATGTCGGCGCGATGGATCCGCTTGCGAAATGCCGCCGTATTCATGGGTGTTTGCAGGATGATTTCGAAGGCGCGCTGCACCTCGGATAGGGTGAACTCGGGCCCCAGCAGTTGCAGCGGCAGGGTGCTGTAGCGGCTCTTGATCCGCAGCCGCTCCAGCCCCTTGGCGATGAGCTGGGCATGGTCGAAGGCGAGGCTCAGCCCCGGCAGGTTGGCGAGTGGATGCCAGCAGCCGTGGATCGCCTCCACTTCCGGATCCACAAGGCAGAGATAGACCAGGGTCGTGGACCAGCCGCGGGGATCCCGCTCCAGATTGCCGAGAGTGCAGACCTGCTCGCTGTAGCAGTGACCGAGCCCCCACTCCGCCAGCAGACGGCGCTGGGCGGCATCCAGATCCCGATCCCGGGTCTCGTCGATGCGCAGCGCCGGCAGTTGCCAGCAGTGGGCAAAGGGGGGGCGATCGCGGGTCTCGAGCAGCAGCTCGAGCCGCTCCTCATGCAACCGCAGCACCACCATATCCAGACTCATTCTCAGCATGCCGATCGCCCTGCTCGCCTTCCATTAATGTTTGGTAGATAATATCACACGAATAGTATGTGCAGGAGCCAATCATGGGAACCGTCGCCAGCCTGGATATTGATGCGCAGAAGGGCTTTACCCCCCTCTGCCCGAACGAACTGCCCGTCGCGGGCGGTGATGATATTGTGGCTGCGCTCAACGCTCAGGCCACCCTCGCCACGCTGCGGATCGGCAGCAAAGACTCTCACCCTGCCAATGCCGACTGGGCCGTCTCTGACCCCGCTGGCATGCTGCTGCCGCTGGATCTGCCCAACGCAGACCTCACCTGGCCGGTGCACTGCGTACCGGGTAGCAAGGGCTTCGAGCTGCTCGACGGCCTGCCCGCCCCCATCGACTATGACTTCTTCGTCTGGAAGGGGGTCGAACCGGATCTCCATCCCTACGGCACCTGCTTCCACGACCTGGCAGAACGGCGCAGCACCGGACTCATCGAATTCCTGCAAGCCCGCAAGGTCGATACCGTACTGGTCGGCGGCCTCGCCACCGACTACTGTGTCAAAACCAGCGTGCTGCAACTGCGTCGCGCCGGTTTCCGGGTGATCGTCCATCTCGATGCCTGCCGTGGCATCGCGCCCGCGACGGTTGCCAGCGCCCACACCCAGATGATCGAGGCTGGTGCCGAACTGGCCCAGACCCTGATCGATGTACAACGCCTGCTGGACGCCTGATATGCCACCGATTCTTACCAGCCTGCTCGATACCGACGCCTGCACGTTACATATGCGGCAGGGGAACTCCATCGTGCTCACCAGTCTGCGAGGAGCCTGATATGCCCCCAATCCTCACCAGTCTGCGAGGAGCCTGATATGCCCCCAATCCTCACCAGCCTGCTCGACACCGATGCCTACAAGCTGCATATGCAGCAGGCGGTGTTCCATCGCTATCCGGATGCCGAGGTGGTGGCCGAGTTTCACAGCCGCAATGAAGAGGATCTGCTGCCCATGATGGGGCAGATCGAGGAGCAACTGCGCCTCGCCGGTTCCCTGCGACTGACCAGGCCAGAGCTCGATTTTCTGGCCGAGCGTCCCTTCTTCACTCCTGACTACCTCGACCACCTGCGCCGCAAGCCGCTCGACGCCTCCCTGCTCAAGGTGTTCGAGCAGGATGGCCGCATCAATGTGCGGGTCGAGGGCCCGTGGCAGGATGTGATCCTGTGGGAGATCCCGGTGCTCGCCATCATCAGCGAGATGCGCAACCGCTTCCGCTACCCCCAGTTCGGCGTCAGCCACGCGCTGGATCGGCTCGATCAGAAGATCGATAAGCTGGAACGGGAGCTGAGCAGCGACGAGATGAGCGAGTTCAACCTCATCGACTTCGGCACCCGCCGCCGCTTCTCCCATGCGGTACAGGATGCGGTAGTGGGTCGCCTCAAGGAGCGTCTGCCGGCGTTTCGCGGCACCAGCAACTATATGCTGGCCCAGAAGTACAAGCTGCCCGCGGTCGGCACCCAGGCCCATGAGTGGTTCCAGGCGCACCAGCAGCTCGGCTTCCCGCTGGAGCACAGCCAGCGCGCCGCCCTCACCAGCTGG
Source organism: Aeromonas sp. FDAARGOS 1411 (assembly GCF_019047125.1). Classification (NCBI taxonomy): domain Bacteria; kingdom Pseudomonadati; phylum Pseudomonadota; class Gammaproteobacteria; order Aeromonadales; family Aeromonadaceae; genus Aeromonas; species Aeromonas sp. FDAARGOS 1411. Next base: position 3,440,716 of record NZ_CP077214.1, read on the forward strand.
CTGGACGAGTTCACCGACCATCTCGGCATCGCCCTGACCGACTGCATCACCATGGATGCCTTCCTACGGGACTTCGACTTCGAGCTGGCCAGCAGCTATCAGGGCTTGCGCCACGACTCCGGCGATCCCGTGGTGTGGGGCGAGAAGGCGATCAGCCACTATCAGCGCCTTGGCATCGACCCCACCGACAAGACCCTGGTCTTCTCCGACGGGCTCAACCTCGACAAGGCGGTGCAGCTGTTCCGTCACTTCCGTGGTCGCATCAACACCAGTTTCGGCATCGGTACCAAGCTCACCTGCGATCTGCCCGGTGTCAGCCCGATGAACATCGTCTTCAAGCTGATCGAGTGCAATGGCGGCCCGGTCGCCAAGATTTCCGACAGCCCGGGCAAGACCCTCTGCCGGGACGCGGAGTTTATCCGCAACCTCAAACAGGCGTTCCACGTCGGGGTCTGATCTTCCCGAACACCAGAAAACAAAAAGCCCGCCGGTTCGCACCGGCGGGCTTTTTTATCGACTCAAGGGGTATCAGTCTTTCTTGGCCAGCAGGAACTGCACCAGCTTGTTGAACTGCTCTTGAGAGGTGATGGATTCAATCTTCACCATGTACTTGCCGTTCACCAGGAAGGCCGGTACACCGCGAATGTTGTAGCTCTCGGTGTTGCGATCGAACTGGGAGACCATGCCGGAGACGGCGAAACTGTCGACGGCACCGTCGAACTCTTCAGCCGGTACGCCGTTGTCCACGAAGATCTTCTTCACATCGTCACGGCTCATCGGCGGCTGACGCTGGGTGTGGATCTTGGTGAAGATGGCCGGAGTCAGCTTGGCTTCGGCATTGAGCAGGCTGGCAACGGCATAGGCACGCTGCATCTCGGGGCCCATTTCGCGGCCGAGGAAGGCAACCGGGTTCTTCTTGAGGGGCACACCCTCTGGCAACCCGGCCTTCAACTGTTCAACGATCGGTTCGAAGGTAGCGCAGTGCGGGCAGTAGTAGGAGAAAAACTCCATCACTTCCGGCTGGGCACTGCCAGTCTGTTTGACCACATCGTAGTTGACGCCTTCCTTGAACTCGGGGGCGGCGTGAACCATGGGGATCATCAGCATGGCAGCAAGGAAAAATAGAACTTTTTTCATGATGTTTCCTGTTAAGGGATCACTGTGAGGCACGCCCGGCGAACCGAAGCAGTGCCAAGCCTATTGTTTCGCCATGCTGACGTCAATGGCCAGGGCCGGAGATCGAGTCCCGCTTGCCGCGCAAGATCCCTTCTATTTCACCAGTTTGGCATCAGACTCAGCGGCGGTGCCTTCAGCGCCTCCAGCTGATCATGCAGGGTCGCTATCTGTTGACGCCAGTAGTGATCGGTATTGAACCAGGGGAAGTGACGGGGGAAGGCGGGATCTTCCCAGCGCCGCGCCAGCCACGCCATGTAGTGAACGATGCGCATCGCTCGCAGCGGCTCGATCAGCGCCAGCTCCCGCGAGTCGAACTCCATAAACTCCTCGTAGCCCGCCAGCAGGGTGTCGAGCTGGATCTGCTGCTCGTGGCGCTCGCCGCTCAGCATCATCCAGAGATCCTGAATCGCGGGGCCAGTGCGGCAATCATCGAGGTCGACAAACATGGGGCCATCACGCCACAGGATGTTGCCCGGATGGCAATCGCCATGCAGGGAGATCTGCGCCACATCCAGGGTCATGACGTCGCTCACATGCTTGATCAGTTCGTCGAGCACCCCGAAGAATTGCTTCGCCAGCCCGCTTGGCAGCCACTCGCCAGACGCCAGCAGCTGACGCGGTTCGTGCAGCATGCTCTCCACATCGAGCCGCACCCGATGATGAAACGGCTTGCTGGCGCCGATCTGATGAATGCGACCGAGGAAACGCCCCACCCACTCCAGCTGGTCGAGGTTATCCACCTCGAACTGGCGGCCACCAACGCTCTGCCAGATGGCAAAGGGGTAACCCTCGTGCTCCAGCAGGGTCTCGCCCGCGAAGGCGAGCGGTGCGGCGACCGGGATCTCCGCCTCCGCGAGGCGGGTGGCAAACTCGTGCTCCTCGAGGATCTGGGCCCGGCTCCAGCGGCCGGGACGGTAGAACTTCACCACATAGCGGAGACGATCCTCATCCTGAAACTGGTAGACCCGGTTTTCGTAGCTGTTGAGCTCGATAAGGCCGGAGTCGAGCCGCAGGCCACTGAGATCGAGCGCATCCATGATGAGGTCGGGATTGAGGTCGGAATAGTTGAAACGCATGTCATCCACCATAAGAAAGGGGCGCCGTTGCGCCCCATTCTATCACTACTGACCGGCATTGCCGTGCTCACTGGTGACCGGACTGGTGTCACGCCCGGCCCGCAATCACACGCAGTTACAACCGGCTGATAAACTTGCTGCCCTGGCGCAGATTGCCCTTGCTGTCATCGGGCGCCGCCCCCTCCCGTTTCAGCACGAACTGGATATCCAGCGCCGGCCGTTTCAGGTTGTATGGATCGACCGCCAGACTGACCGGCAGGGTGTAGATCTCGCCCGCCTTCAGGGTCACTTCACGGGGGCCGAACCACTGATACTCGGGCAAGCCCTCCACATCCAGCTGGTAGGTCTGGGACTGCAGGGTCTTGTTGAGGATCTTGAGGGTGTAGGTGTTCTCAATCAGCCCCTCGCTGTTTTCGCGGAACAGCTGGTTGCGATCCCGCAGGATATCGAGCCCCATCGGCATGATGGACATGGCGTTGTAGACAAATACCCCCAGCATCACCGCCATCACCAGCCCGTAACCAATCAGCTTGGGCCGAGCCACATGGGTGGAGTCGTTGGCCAGCTTGTGCTCTGTGGTGTAGCTGATAAGCCCTTTCGGATAACCCATACGTTCCATGGTCTGGTCGCAGGCATCGACGCAGGCACCGCAGTTGATGCACTCGTACTGCAGGCCGTCGCGGATATCGATACCGGTCGGGCAGACCTGTACGCAAAGATCGCAGTCGATACAGTCACCCAATCCCATCGCCTTGGGATCCGCCTTGCGGGAGCGGGCGCCACGGGTCTCGCCACGCTTGGTGTCATAGCCGACGATGAAGGTGTCCTTGTCGAACATGGCGGACTGGAAGCGGGCGTAGGGGCACATGTGGATACACATGATGGCACGCATCCAGCCTGCATTGCCGTAGGTGATGATGGTGAAGAAGAGCACCCAGAACAGCACCCATCCGCTGGCCTGCAGGGTGAAGAGGTCTGGCACCAGTTCAGTCACATCCTGGAAGTAGGCGACGAAGGTCAGGCCGGTCACCAGCGAGATCGCCAACCAGGCCAGATGCTTGGCCCCCTTGCGAGCCAGCTTCTCGCCGCTCCAGGGCGCCTCGTCCAGCTTGCGCCGCTTGTTGGCGGGCCCTTCCAGCTTCTCTTCAAACCAGATGAACATGAAGGTCCAGACCGTCTGCGGGCAGAGATAGCCACACCAGACCCGACCGAGGAAGGTGGTAATAAAGAAGAGTCCGAAGGCGGCGATCATGAAGAGCCAGGCGAGCAGGGTCAGATCCTGCGGCCAGATGGTGGCGCCAAAGATATGGAACTGCTGGTGACCGAGGTCGAACAGCACCGCCTGTCGCCCGTCGTAACGCAGCCAGGGCAGCAGCACGAACAGCGCCACAAAGAACCAGCCCATGGCCTTGCGCATCCGCTGCCAATACCCTTTCTGGGCCCGCACATAGATGCGGTTGCCCGGGTTGAATCTGTCGTCGCTGGCTTTGAACGTATTGGGGTTGAAGGTCCCGGTTACGCCCTTGTCGGTGACGTCCTTGATATCGATTTTATCGTGATCGGCCATTGCAAGACATCGCTCCCTTATTTGTTATGGAGCGGATTATATCTTAAACAGCATGATAATTGTGTGGATTAGATGTATCTAATATTGGGGTTGGATCGCAATTTTCGGCAACAAAAAAGCGCATCACCACGAGGTGATGCGCTTCCGCTAAAGATTCACTTGATTCCGCGCGCCTTGAGCAGTGCCTCTTTGAAATCGGGCACATGATCCTTGGCCAGACCGGGGATCATCGCCTGCTTGTCGGATTCCCGCATCTTGAGGTGATAGATCAGCATGTCGTCGGTCAGCTCGGACAGAGGCCCTTCAAATCCCGCTTCTTGGGCCAGTTTGGCAACAAACTGCACCAGGCTGAGATCCTGTTCCTTGATCCAGGCAGGCTGCAACAACTCCAGCAGCTCTTCGATACGATGACATTGCATAGACAACCTCTTTAATCTGTCACGTTAAATTCAGGCAACCTTACCCATCAAGGCTACTTCGATTCGATCCCGCCCATTATGCTTGGCCTGATAGAGTGCCGCATCCGCTTTTTGGATCAAATCGGCGATTTTCATGCTGTTGTCCGGTATCAGTGTCGCAACACCAAAACTACATGTGACCCGACCGGAGACCAGCGATTTCTGGTGCGGGATGGCCAGCTCCTTGAGCGCCTGCCGCACATTGTCCGCCACCTGCAGTGCCCCCTGCATGCCGGTGCAGGGCAGCAGCAAGGCGAACTCTTCGCCCCCGTAACGGGCCGCCAGATCGTCCTCGCGCCGCTCCACCTCGGCCAGCAGCCCCGCCACCTGTTGCAAACAGTCATCCCCCAGCTGATGGCCGTAGAGATCGTTGAACTGCTTGAAGTAATCCACATCCACCAGCACCAGCGACAACGGCGCCCGGGCGCGATGGCAGCGCCGCCAGGCCCGCTCCAGAGAGTCGTCGAGATGAGCGCGGTTGGCGATGCCGGTCAGGCCGTCGAGGCGAGAGGTGAGGCGCAAATGCTCGGAGACCGCCTTCAGCTCGGCCACCAGCTCGGCGTTGGAGAAACGGTGGTGGAGCGAGGCGATCTGATCCCGCCGCATCCGGCGCAACAGGGTCGGCAGAAAGACAAACAGATAGCCCGCCAGCATGCAGGAGACGATCCGCTCCTGCTCGTTGCCATTGCCCAGCTCGAACAGCATCGCCATACCCAGCGGCAGGGCGGAACCATAGAGGGTACGGCGGCTACCAAACAGCATGATGGCGCTGCCGGTAAGAATGAGGCTGGAGAGCATCATCATGGCTGCCCGATAGGTATCGGGCAGCTTGTCCATGTAGAGCAGCACCCCGAGGGCCCAGATGATGGAGGTGATGGTGGCTCCGATAAAGAGCTCCCGCTCCAGCACCGGCAACGGCGTCTGGTGCAGGCGGGCTCGACGCCAGCGCAGGTGCCAGCCCCGACCCAGCAGCCACAGGAAAGTGCCTGCCAGCCAACCGAGCGCTTCGATGGCGGGTAGATAGTCGTGAAACAGCAGACTCCAGCCAAATGCCAACACGCCCAAACAGGGGAGACTGAACGATGCATGGGTATAGAGCTGGGCCATAATGGCCTGCTTAACCTGGCGTGTCACACTCTGGGTCAACTGAGTACTCCTGTACAAGAGCCGAGCAGTCTACCATTACCCCCTGACCCGCAACAATAAAGCGCCGCTTATTAAGAAGTTAATCAATCAATAACGATTTCTTCTGCGCTGGCAGGTGAGTCCTTGCTCACCCCTTCTCCAATTCGTCGAGGATCGGGCACTCGGGATTTTCATCCCCGTGGCAGCAGCAGACCAACCCTTCCAGGGAGGTAAGCATGGCCTGCAAACCGGCAATGCGAGCGCGCAGATCGACGATCTTCTCCTGCGCCAGCTTCTTCACCTGGGCGCTGGTTCTGTGTTCGTCCCGATAGAGCGCCAGCAGCTCCTGACACTCCTCCAGATTGAAGCCGGTCTCCCGCGCCCGCTTGACGAAACGCAGCTCCCGCAGCGCCCCCTCGGTGTAACTGCGATAGCCGTTGTCACTGCGTACCGGGGCTGTGATGAGGCCAATGCTCTCGTAATAACGGATGGTCTTGGCGGTCAGCCCAGTGGCCTTGGCAACCTTGCTGATGTTCATTTATGCCTCCTTACTGATCGGGTTGGATGCTGGCCCGTGCGCCGCCCTGGGCTGCCAGCGTTTCAATAACAGGGAATTGCTCAAAACGGTAATGCTGCTCAGGGCCATGGCCGCCCCCGCCAGCTCGGGGCTGAGGTAGCCCAACGCCGCCAGCGGAATACCGATGATATTGAACACGAAGGCCCAGAACAGATTCTGCTGTATGGTGCGCCAGGTCGCCGCCGAGATGTCGATGGCATCGGCCACCAGCCGCGGGTCAGATCGCATCAGAGTGATGGAAGCAGTCTCCATCGCCACATCGGAGCCGGAGCCCATGGCGATGCCGACGTCCGCCGCCGCCAGCGCCGGGGCATCGTTCACCCCGTCCCCCACCATGGCTACCAGCCCGCGAGTTTGCGCCCGCAGCGCCTCCACTTTCTCCACCTTGCCCGCTGGCAGCACGGAGTCAAAGGCCCCGTCCAGCCCCAGCTTGGCGGCGATATGGGCCACCGGTGCCGGTGCATCGCCACTCACCAGCCAGCTGGCGATGCCGCGCTGACGCAGGGTGGCGATGGCTTCCGGACTCTCGGGGCGCAGGGTATCGGCCAGCGCCGCTATGCCGGCCACCACGCCGTCGATGGCCACCCAAACCCGGGTCGCCCCATCGGCGGCTTGTTCATCCTGTTGCGGCATTTCAATCTCGAGCTGGGCCAGCAGGGAGCCATTACCGATGGCGACCCTGTGGCCCGCCACCTGACCGACAATACCGACCCCGACCCGCACCTCCACTGCCTCCGGCTGGGGCAACGCCACTTCTGTGCCGACGGCCTCCCGCATCGCCAGTGCCAGCGGGTGTTCGCTCGCCTGCTGCAGGGCGGCGGCCAGATGCAACTGCTCGTCATTGCCGCTCCAGCTGGCCAGCACCGGCTTGCCCTGAGTCAGGGTGCCGGTCTTGTCGAAGATCAGCGCCTTGATGGCGTGGGCCTTCTGCAGGGTATCCACATCCTTGATCAGAATGCCGTGGCGCGCCGCGACTCCGGTACCGGTGACGATGGCCGCCGGGGTCGCCAGCCCCAGCGCACAGGGGCAGGCGATCACCAGCACCGCCACAGCCGCCAGCAAGGCCTGACCGAAGTCGTTGCTGATGGCGTACCACACCAGCAGGGTGAACAGGGCGATGGCCATCACCACCGGCACGAACACGGCGGAGACCTTGTCCACCAGCTGCTGCAGCGGCGCCTTGCCCATCTGGGCGCTCTCCACCAGCGCGATGATCTTGCTGAGGCTGGAATCCTCCCCCACGGTCGTGGCTTCGATCTCCAGCACGCCGGAGCGGTTGATGGCTCCGCCCAGCACCTTGTCGCCCGCACTGCGCGGCACCGGCAGACTCTCGCCGGTGAGGATCGACTCATCCAGCTCGCTGGCGCCGCTCACGATTTTGCCGTCCACCGGCACCCGCTCACCCACCAGCACCTGCAGCCGATCACCGCGCAACACCTCGTCGACGGCGACACTCTGCCAGCTCTCGCCACGCCAGACGGTGGCGGTTTCCGGCCGCAGCGCCATCAGTTCGCGAATGGCGGACTGGGTGCTGCGTCTGGCCCGTGTCTCCAGCAACTTGCCGAGAGAAATCAGGGTGATGATGATGGCGCTCGCCTCGAAATAGAGCTTGCCGCTGGCAGCCATCCCCAGCGTCAACAACAGATAGAGGCTGTAGAAGTAGGCGGCGCTGGTGCCGGTTGCTACCAGCACATCCATATTGGCTGCGCGGTTCTTGATGGCGAGCCAGGCGCCGCGATAGAAACGGGCCCCGATCCAGAACTGCACCGGGGTGGCGAGCAGCAGCTCCAGCCAGGCGGGTAGATGCCAGGGGAACAGTCCGGCCATGGCCAGCATCCCCACCAGCAGCGGCAACGTCAGCAAAGCCGAGACGATGACCCGGGTTTGAGCCTGACGGGCAGTAGCGGCCTCCTGCGCTTCCCGCTCCAGCAACTGCTGGCGACGGCCGCTGGCCGAGCCTTGTGCCAACTGGGCGCCAAAGCCGAGCGCTTCGATCTGCTCGCGCAAAGCGGCTGGCGTCTGCATCCCGGGGACCAGCACGATCCGGGCCTGTTCGATGGAGAAGTTGACCTCGGCCGAGATAACGCCGGGCAGCGCGGCCAGCATCTTGTTCAGTCGAGCCGAACAACCGGCACAAGTCATACCGGTAATTTGAAACAAAAAGGTCTCGCTGCCGTAGTCGTAACCCTGACTCTTGATGCTGTCGAGCACCGCAGACAGGCGATCGGGGCTGGCCAACTCGATGGCCGCCTGCTCCAGCGCGAAGTTGACTGTGGCCTCGACCCCTTCAAGCTCGTTGAGGGCGGTCGTGATGCGGCCTGCGCAGTTGGCGCAGCTCATGCCGCTGAGCGGCAACTGCAGATGAATGGGTGATTGAAGATGAGTGGTCATGTTGTTCCTCCCCGGAACCCGTCGGCACCACAAAACGCCGACGGGTAAACCCTAACCTTTACTGTAAGGGTAAGCTCAAGCCACATGATCCACTTTTTGCAGATGAAAAAACGGCGCCCGTTTGCTGCCAGAGAGCAAACGGGCGCCGCATTCAGCTATTGCGCGGTGTGAGCGGAGTTCAGATACCGTACTGGGCGCGGTAAGCCTTCATGGCAGCCAATTGCGCCGCCAGCTCCGGCTGCTCGGCCTGCTTCTCTTCCAGATAGGCAATCAGGTCGCTCATCTGGATGATGGCGATGATGTGGGCGCCGTAGTCACGCTCCACCTCCTGAATGGCGGAGAGCTCGCCCTTGCCCTTCTCCTGACGGTCCAGCGCGATCAGTACGCCAGCCAGCGAGGCGCCGTTGGCCTGGATCAGATCCATGGATTCGCGGATAGCGGTGCCGGCGGTGATGACGTCATCCACCAGCATGATGCGCCCCTTGAGCGGGCTGCCCACCAGATTGCCACCCTCGCCGTGATCCTTGGCCTCCTTGCGGTTGAAGCACCAGGGCACGTCCACATCGTGCTGCTCCACCAGCTGCACCGCGGTAGCGGAGGCGATGGGGATCCCCTTGTAGGCCGGGCCAAACAGCACATCGAACTCGATACCGGCATCCATCAGAGCGGCGGCATAGAAGCGGCCGAGACGGGCCAGATCGCGGCCGCTGTTGAACAGACCGGCGTTGAAGAAGTAGGGGCTTTTACGACCGGATTTCAGGGTAAATTCACCGAATTTGAGGACCTGTTTCTCCAGGGCGAACTCGATAAATTGACGCTGGTAGGCTTTCATTCTGGCTCCTTGCTTGGCTTGTCGTTGTCTTGTGTGGGGGTATAAAAAAACGCGGTCAATGCCGCGTTTTTAAAATTATGAAAGTGACTGCTTCTGCAGCGCAATGATGTCGGCAATGCCGCCCTTGGCGAGCGCCAGCATCTCCAGCAGCTCTTCGTGGGTGAAGGGCTCGGCCTCCGCGGTGCCCTGCACCTCGATGATGCGACCATCTTCGGTCATCACCACGTTCATGTCGGTCTCGGCGGCGGAGTCTTCGATGTATTCCAGATCGCAGATGGCTTCGCCCTGATACATGCCGACGGAAACGGCGGCGATCATCTGCTTGAGCGGGCTCTGCTTGATCATGCCCTTCTCGACCATCCAGTTCAGCGCATCCACCAGCGCCACGCAGGCACCGGTAATGGAGGCGGTGCGGGTGCCGCCATCGGCCTGTAGCACGTCACAGTCAACGGTGATGGAGTGCTCGCCCAGCGCTGTCAGGTCTACCGCCGCGCGCAGGGAGCGGGCGATCAGCCGGGAGATCTCCAGAGTACGGCCACTCTGCTTGCCGGAGGCCGCTTCGCGGTTCATCCGGGAGTGGGTGGAGCGCGGCAGCATGCCGTACTCGGCGGTGACCCAGCCCTGATTCTTCCCTTTCAGGAAGCGCGGCACGCTGGTGTCGACGCTGGCGGTGCAGAGCACGCGGGTGTTGCCGAATTCCACCAGCACGGACCCTTCAGCATGCTTGGTGAAGTGGCGGGTAATGGTGACCGGACGAAGCTGCGCGGCAGTGCGATCGCTTGGACGTGACATGGGACGGACCTCTGGGCTGGCTGAATTGGCGCAGGAGTATAAGCCATCGCGGCCCAAATATCAGCCGCTAAAACCAACACTTCGGCTGACGCATCGGCCCCCGCTGGGTATAATCCCGCCACACTTCATCAAGCCCGGAACAATCAATGATTCACAGCATGACCGCCTACGCCCGCAAGGAACTCAAGGGCGACTGGGGCACAGCCGTTTGGGAAATTCGTTCGGTAAACCAGCGCTATCTGGAAACCTACATTCGCCTGCCGGAGCAACTGCGCAGCCTGGAACCGGTTCTGCGTGAGCGTTTCCGCGCCAAGCTGCAGCGCGGCAAGGTGGAGTGCAACCTGCGTTTCGAAGCCGCTCAGGCCGCTGCCAGCCAGCTGCACATTAATGAAGAGCTGGCCAAGCTGATCATCGACAGCGCCAACTGGGTAATGAAAGAGGCGGGCCAGGGCCAGCTCAACCCGGTCGACGTGCTGCGCTGGCCGGGTGTCATGGCTGCCGCCGAACAGGACATGGACGCGGTTGCCACCGAGCTGCTCGGCGGTTTTGACCAGACCATGGAAGATTTCCTCGCCTCCCGCGCCAGCGAAGGGGCCAACCTCAAGGCGCTGATCGAACAGCGTCTGGCCGGTATTCAGGTGGAAGTGAAGAAGGTGCGCGAACACCTGCCACAGATCATCGAATGGCAGCGCCAGAAGCTCACCGATCGTCTGGCCGAAGCCAAGGTCGAGCTGGATCCGGCCCGCATCGAGCAGGAGATCGTGCTGCTGGCCCAGAAGATCGACGTGGCCGAAGAGCTGGATCGTCTGGAGATGCACATCAGCGAGACCAACAAGATCATGAAGAAGGGTGGCGCCTGTGGCCGTCGTCTCGACTTTATGATGCAGGAGTTCAACCGCGAGTCGAACACGCTTGGTTCAAAGTCGATCAACGCCGAAGTGACCCAGTCCGCCGTCGAGCTGAAAGTCCTCATCGAGCAGATGCGCGAGCAGATCCAGAACATCGAGTGATGGGTCACTGACCATCCGGTTGTTACCTGCAAAAGAGCCCTTGATTCCTCAAGGGCTCTTTTATTTTCCGGCCATCGCACCTGTCGCCCACCACCGGTGAGTCAACGGGCGAGGAGCACCCTAGCCTATCGGCATCACCAGCGCCGGTTGGTGCGGGTCGCTCAGCCGCTCGGCCAGATAATCCACCAGCAGTCGCACCTTGGGGGAGAGGTGGCGGTTGTGGGGATAGAGGGCCCAGATCCCCTCCGCCGGCGCTCGCAGTTCCGGCAGCAGCTCGATCAGCTCGCCTCGGGCCAGATGGTCGCTCACGTAGTAGTCCGGCAGCTGGATGATGCCGATCCCCTTGAGCGCCGCATCCAGCAGGGCATGGCCGCTGTTGCACTGCAACAGGCCGCGCACCCGCACGCTGTGGGGGCGGCCATCCAGGGTGAAGTGCCACTCGTCACTGTTGCCCACCAGGCAGGTGTGGCGGGTCAGCTCGGAGAGGCTGTTGGGCATGCCGTGGCGGGCGGTGTAGGCCGGTGAGGCGCAGACATAGGGCACCCGCTGCGCCAGCTTGCGCGCCACCAGGCTGGAATCCTTGAGGTGGCCGAGCCGCAGCGCCAGATCGTAGCCCTCGTGCACCAGATCCAGCAGCTGGTTGGTGAGATTGAGGGTCACCTCCAGCTGGGGGAAACGCACCATGAAGTCATTCACCAGCGGGGCGATGCGGCTCTCGCCGTAGGAGACGGGGGCCGTGATGCGCAGCGACCCTTGCGGCACCGCCTGATGGCGCCCCACCGCCAGCTCCGCCTCGTAGAGGTTGTCGAGCAGCTGGCGGCAGTGGCGATAGTAGATCTCGCCAAGCTCGGTGAGCCGCACTTGACGGGTGGTGCGCAGCAGCAGCTTGGCCTGCAGCCTGTCCTCCAGCTGTGCCACCTGACGGCTCACTTGCGCCACCGACACTCCCAGCTTGCGCGCCGCCGGGGTAAAGCCCCCCTGCTCCGCCACGCTGACAAATTCACAGATCCCTTCCCAGCCGAACATTATTACCTGTGTGTAAAAGTGATTTGAGATTTGCCCTCATTATCACCAAATCGGCGGGAAACTACACTGAATGCCCGAACTCATCTCTGTTCACCCTGCTCAACAAGAAGGATGTCATTCATGACACAGGTTCAAAGCATCAAGTGTAAAGCCGCCATCGCCTGGGGCCCGGGTCAGCCCCTCTCCATCGAAGAAGTAGAAGTCATGCCGCCGCAAGCGGGCGAGGTGCGGGTGCGCATCGTCGCCACCGGCGTCTGCCACACCGATGCCTTCACCCTCTCCGGTGAGGATCCGGAAGGGGTCTTCCCCTGCATTCTCGGCCACGAGGGGGGCGGTATCGTCGAATCGGTCGGCGAAGGGGTCACCAGCGTCAAGGTGGGGGATCACGTGATCCCGCTCTACACCCCCGAGTGCGGCGAGTGCAAATTCTGCAAGTCCGGCAAGACCAACCTCTGCCAGAAGATCCGCGCCACCCAGGGCAAGGGGTTGATGCCGGACGGCACCACCCGCTTCTCGAAAGATGGCCAGCCCATCTATCACTACATGGGCACCTCCACCTTCAGCGAATACACGGTACTGCCGGAGATCTCCATCGCCAAGGTCGACCCGGCCGCCCCGCTGGAAGAGGTCTGTCTGCTCGGTTGTGGCGTCACCACCGGCATCGGCGCCGTGATGAACACCGCCAAGGTGAAAGAGGGTGAGAGCGTCGCCATCTTCGGGCTGGGGGGCATCGGCCTCTCGGCGGTGATCGGTGCCCGTCTGGCCAAGGCCGGTCGCATCATCGCCATCGACATCAACGAGAGCAAGTTCGAACTGGCCCGCAAGCTGGGTGCCACCGACTGCATCAACCCGAACGATTACGACAAACCGATTCAGGAGGTGATCGTCGAACTGACCGATGGCGGCGTCGACTTCTCCTTCGAGTGCATCGGCAACGTTAAGGTGATGCGTGCGGCGCTGGAGTGCTGCCACAAGGGTTGGGGCGAGTCGGTCATCATCGGCGTGGCCGGAGCGGGTCAGGAGATCAGCACCCGTCCGTTCCAGCTGGTGACCGGTCGGGTCTGGCGCGGCAGCGCCTTCGGCGGGGTTCGCGGTCGCAGCGAACTGCCGAGCTATGTGCAGCGCTATATGCAGGGTGAGTTCCGCCTCAATGACTTCATCACCCACACCATGCCGCTGGAACAGATCAACGAGGCGTTCGACCTGATGCACCAAGGCAAGAGCATCCGCACCGTCATCCACTACTGAGCATGATCACCCCGCCCGCCATCGTGGGCGGGGCGCAGGAGTCCTTCGATGAATCTGGAGATTATCAGCAGCAACAAGAGCTTCGGCGGCTGGCACAAGCGCTATCGCCACCACGCCAGCGTGCTCGGCTGCGAGATGAATTTTGCCATCTATCTGCCGCCCCAGGCCCTCACCGGCCAGAAGGTGCCGGTGCTCTACTGGCTCAGCGGCCTCACCTGCACCGATGAGAACTTCATGCAGAAGGCGGGTGCCCAGCGTATCGCCGCCGAGCTAGGCATCGCCCTGGTGGCGCCGGACACCAGCCCCCGCGGCGACGGCGTAGCGGACGATCCCGGTTATGACCTCGGCATGGGCGCGGGCTTTTACGTCAATGCCAGCCAGAGCCCCTGGCAGGCGCACTACCAGATGTATGACTACGTCACCCGCGAACTGCCTGACTTGATAGAGACCCACTTCCCGGTCTCGACCCGACGCGCCATCAGTGGCCACTCCATGGGCGGTCACGGTGCGCTGATCGCCGCGTTGCGAGAGCCCGGTCGCTACCGCTCGGCGTCGGCCTTCAGCCCGATCTGCCACCCGAGCCGCTGCCCCTGGGGCCAGAAGGCGCTCGGGGCGTATCTCGGCAGCAATCCTCTGCTGTGGCAGGAGTGGGATGCCTGCCAGCTGCTGCGCCACCAGCCGGTCACGCCGCTACCAACCCTGGTGGATGTGGGGCTGGATGATCCCTTCCTCGCCGAGCAGCTGCATATCGATGCGCTGGCCGAGGTGGCGGCCAGCAAGGAGTGGCCACTGGAGCTCAACCGCCACGAGGGCTATGACCACAGCTACTACTTCGTGGCGAGCTTTATCGAGGCGCACCTGCGCTTTCACGCCCGCCACCTCTGATCAACACAGGCCCGTTGCGGGCCTGTTTCAGTTGTGGTGATCGGTTGATATCAGCTGCCCGCGCGGGTCACCCCGCCGGAGCCCATGATCTGCTGCTCCACCTTGGGATCGCCCCAGTAGGCGATGTTGCCTGAGCCGGCGATGCCGACTTTCAGCGTCTCCTGCGCCCGTACCGCCACATCACCGCTGCCGGCGATATTGACCTCTACCTCCTTGCCGCGCATCTCGCTCCCGAGCACGTCGCCAGATCCGGCAATGTTCAGCTCGATGGCCTGTGCCGAACCGCTGCCCAGCTCCAGACTGCCGGTGCCAGCGATATTTCCTTCCAGCCGTTTCAGCTCCAGCTGACTGGCAACGATGTCACCGGTACCGGCCACCGACAGCACCAGCTCATCGCCCTTGAAGCCGCTCAGATCGCCGTTGCCGGTCCCGGCCAATGCCAGTTCGTTCAACACCGGCAAGGTGATGGTCAGCTCCAGCGGCTCGGTAGGATCGAGCCGGTAACCCTCCTTCACTTCGATCTCCAGCTTGTCGCCGCTCTCGGTCAGCTCCAGATAGGGCCGCAGGTTCTCCTGCCCCTTGATCAGGATACCGCGCGGCTCCCCCGCGACCAGATGGAGGGTGGCAGGCACCCCCGCCAGCACCCGGGTCACCCCGTCACCAAGCGCCTGCTGGCGCTCGACCACAGCCCCCGTTCCGGTCACTCTGGTCTGATCCAGCCAGTGACACCCACTGAGCCCAACCATCAACATGACAACCATCATCCATTTCATCGCTATTCTCCTCCTTATGTGTTGGCCATCCAGGGCCAATTGGTTTTCATGCTCTGCAAAGCGTGAGCCAAAAATTAACCTAATGATTCAAAAGGAAATAACTTTTTCACCCAGAACAGAACGAAGAATTAAGAGAGCCATTTAGACCATATTTTGGTGAAAATAACCATTCTCGAACGGATATGATCGTGGCTGATTGGCGGGTCGTCCTGCCGGTCACTACGCTGACAGCCCGCAGAAGTTTTTAATTGCCCTGCCAGTCTGTTGAGCCAATAGTGGTACTTCGTGCGTACCAAGCTCTCCATTGAGGTAATCTCATTACCACTGTCTTGTCAGTCTTCACTGCCAACAAGGAGTCAGAGCGTGACCCAAGCAAGCCCTCTCTATTCCACTGCCACCGGTCTGCCGGAGCCGACTCGCACCCCGTTTCTGACCGGCAGCGATCCCGAGCAGAAACGGCGCGAGCTGCTCGCCTACTTCTGCCAGACCTTCGATCTCTACGACTCGCTGTTCGACTGTCTGGCCGATGAGCGGGCCTGGTTCAACAAGGCGATCCCGCTGCGCCACCCGCTCATCTTCTACTACGGCCACACCGCCGCCTTCTTCATCAACAAACTGCTGGCGGCGCGCCTGATCGACCAGCGGCTGGATGCCCGCATCGAGGCCATGGTTGCCATCGGGGTGGACGAGATGAGCTGGGACGATCTGGACGAGACCCACTACGACTGGCCCAAGGTCAGCGAGCTGCGCAGCTATCGGGCCCAAGTCCGTTCGCTGGTGTGCGATTTCATCCGCCAGATGCCGCTCACTCTGCCCATCGACTGGCAGAGCCCGGCCTGGGTGATCCTGATGGGGATAGAGCACGAGCGCATCCACCTCGAGACCTCCAGCGTGCTGATCCGCCAGTTGCCACTCGCCTGGGTGCGGCCGCAGCCTTATTGGCCCGCCTGCACCGAAGCCCGCCACCACATTGATCAGGTGCCCGCCAACAGCCTGCTGCCGGTGGCCGGCGGCAAGGTGCGCCTTGGCAAGCGGGACGCCACCTACGGCTGGGACAACGAATATGGCGAGCGCCAGATCGAGCTGGCCCCGTTTCAGGCCAGCCGCATGCTGGTGAGCAATGCCGAGTACCTCGCCTTTGTCCAGGCGGGGGGCTACGGCCAGCAACAGTGGTGGGATGAGGAGGGGTGGAGCTGGTGCCAGTACGCCAAGGCGCAGATGCCCACCTTCTGGGTCGGCGACCCCACCGAACCCGGGCAGTTGCAGCTGCGGCTGATGACCGAGCAGGTCGCCATGCCATGGGACTGGCCGGTGGAGGTCAACCAGCTGGAGGCGGCTGCCTTCTGTCGCTGGAAGGCGGCCCGGACCGAACTCCCCATCCAGCTGCCGAGCGAGGCGGAATGGATGCTGCTGCGCGAGCAGCTACCCGGCGATCAGCCGGACTGGACGGAGGCACCCGGCAATATCAATCTGGCCCGTTTCGCCTCCTCCTGCCCGGTGGATGCCTGCCCGCAAGGGGAGTTCTTCGATCTGGTGGGCAATGTCTGGCAGTGGACCAGCACCGCCATCGATGGCTTCGACGGCTTTAAAATCCACCCGCTCTACGACGACTTCTCCACCCCTACCTTTGATGGCAAGCACACCCTGATCAAGGGCGGCAGCTGGATCAGCACGGGTAACGAAGCGCTCAAATCCTCCCGTTACGCCTTCCGGCGTCACTTCTTCCAGCATGCGGGTTTCCGCTATCTGGTCTCCCGTTATCAGGAACCCGTTATCGTGAATCCCTATGAAACCGACACGCTGGTCGCTCAGTACCTCGACTTCCAGTACGGCCCGAGCCACTTCGGGGTAGCCAACTACGCCAAGACGCTTGCTGATCTTGCTGGCGAGCTCTGCAGCAACCACCAGCGGGCGCTGGATATCGGCTGCGCCACCGGCCGCGCCAGTTTCGAACTGGCCCGCCACTTCAAGCATGTGGACGGGGTGGACTACTCGGCCCGCTTCATCGATGTGGCGCTGGCCCTCGCCAGCCAGGACAGCTTCCGCTACGCCATTCCGCTGGAGGGTGAACTGGTGGAGTATTGCGAGGCGCGCCTGTCGTGCCACGGGCTGGGGGCGAGTCAGGCTGAGCGCATCCACTTCAGTCAGGGGGATGCCTGCAACCTCAAGCCCAAATATGACCACTACGACCTGGTGCTCGCCTCCAATCTGATCGACCGGCTACGGGAGCCCGCCCGCTTCCTGCGGGACATAGCTCCCCGGCTGCGCAGCGGTGGCCTGCTGGTGCTCACCAGCCCCTATACCTGGCTGGCGGAATATACCCCGCCCGCCAACTGGCTCGGCGGCATTCGCGAAAACGGCGAGGCGCTCACCACCTATCAGGCGCTGCAACGGCTGCTGGCGGCGGAGTTCGAAGAGCACTGCCCGCCGCGGGATGTGCCCTTCGTCATCCGCGAGACCGCCCGCAAATACCAGCACACGGTGGCGCAGCTGACCGTCTGGCGCAAACGCTAATCCGCCGGTCGGCATGCAGATGAGAAGAGGGAGGCCAACGGGCCTCCCTCTTGTTATGGCAGTCAAAACGGCGCGAGTATCAATGCCCCTGCTCGTGATAGCGGCGTGCCAGCACGGCGCAGACCATCAGCTGGATCTGGTGGAAGATCATCAGCGGCAGCACCATCACCCCGACGCTGGCGGCCGGGAACATGACGTTGGCCATCGGCACCCCGTTGGCAAGACTCTTCTTGGAGCCGCAGAAAACGATGGTGATCTCGTCCGCCTTGTCGAAGCCGAGGCGGCGGCTGATCCAGACGTTCCAGCAGAGCACCAGCGCCAGCAATACGCAGCTCAGCAGCACGATACTGGCCAGATCGTACCAGCCTACTTGATGCCAAATCCCCTGCACCACCGCCTCGCTGAAGGCGACGTAGACCACCAACAGGATGGAGCTCTGATCCAGCTTGCCGATGAGAGGCCGATGGCTGTCGACCCAGCGCCCGATGAGCGGACGCGACAGGTGGCCGACCACGAACGGCAGCATCAGCTGCATCATGATGGACTGGATAGAGTGCCAGGTGTCGATCCCCTCCCCCTGCACGTGGATCATCATCCCCACCAGCACCGGCGAGAGGAAGATGCCGAGGATGCTGGAGGCCGAGGCGCTGCACACCGCCGCCGACACATTGCCCCCCGCCATGGAGGTGAAGGCGATGGCCGACTGCACGGTGGCAGGCAGGGCGCAGAGATAGAGGAAGCCGAGGTAGATGGCAGGGCTCAGCCAGCTCGGCACCAGCGGGGTGAGCAGCAGCCCCAGCAGCGGAAACAGCACGAAGGTGCTGAGCATCACCACCAGATGGAGCCGCCAGTGGCCGAGGCCTGCCAGCAGGTTCTGGCGCGACAGCTTGGCGCCATGCATGAAGAACAGCAGCGCCACCGCCAGCTTGGTCAGCAGACCGAACCAGACGGCTACCTGCCCCTCGCAGGGAAAGAGGGAGGCCAAGGTGACCACCGCAATCAGCACAACAGTAAAGGGATCCAGACGCACGAAAGGTCTCCATCAGAAGGGCATCCTGCTGCCGTGGCGACAATCAGGATTGGGGAGGACAAGAAACGGAGCGGGAGATGTCTGGCACCTCCCGCTAAAACGAACCTCCAGCTTACCCCGATAACGGAGAGGCGCAACGTTGTGCTGCGGTTAATTGTTCATCAATGCTTAACGCCGTCGCCATATCGAGCAGCAAAAGTTGACGATAAAACGGCTGTGACAGCTACCCAACGGCTAAAAATGGATAAAAAAACGGGCGACCAAGGCCGCCCGTTCCGCTTCTTCGCTCAGCCGATCAGCGCTGGCTGGCCAGCTTGCCGTTGCCGGTTTTCTTCTCATTGCCGGCGAGCTTGCGAGCCTGCCGCTTCTCGAAGCGGGAGATCCACCAGTAGGCCAGCGCCGAGAAGACCGCGGTCATAAAGACGTTGATGAAGAAGGCGCGCACCAGATCCACTCCGGCCGGGAAGGCGGAGGCGCTCATGCTCACCACGAAGATGGCGATCAGCACCGACACCACGCCCATCCCGAACTTGCGCGACCCCATGCGGAAGTCGCGGGGGGTGTCGTCATGTTTCCAGCGGAACACGAAGTAGGCCACCATGATGAAGATCGGCGGCAACATGGCGGTGCCGGCGGTGAGGTTGATGGCGGTGTTCATCATCTGCTGCACCGACTCGGAACCGAAGCCGTTGACCACCAGCATCGCGAACACGAAGACAAACTGCCACCAGGCGGCGCGCACCGGCACGCCGTGCTCGTTGAGCTGGGTGGTCTTCTCGCCGTAAACCCCCTGCGGGATCTCGGAGAAGTGGATCTTCACCGGCGCCGAGGTCCACATCATCATGGAACCGAACATGGCGATAAACAGCACCACGCCGACGAAGCGGCCAACCAGCGCCTCGGAGAGCCCGAAGTACTGCGCCATGCCGGTGAAGATCTCCACCATGCCGCCGGCATAGGTGAGGCTCTCGCGCGGCACGAACACGTTCACCAACAGGGAACCGACCGCATACATGGCACCGATGACGATACCCGCACTGATGATCACCTTGATGAAGGACTTCTGGCCGCCCTTCACGTCATTGAGGTAGGCCGCCGCCGTTTCGGCACCGCCCGCCGCCTGGAAGATCCAGCACATGATGCCGAGGGTCGCCCAGTTGACGGTGGGAGTCATCGCCTCCAGCGTGATGGGCTGGGCCGGCACATGATCGCCACTCAGGGCCATCAGGGCACCCAGCACATAGATGGCGAACAGGGCAAATACCCCGTAGGCCACGATCTCGGCAATCTTGCCGAGCCAGCTCGCCCCCTTGGTAGATATGTGGGTCGCCGCCGCAAACAACACGATGGAGATGATCGAGGTGACCATGGGCGAGAAGCTGTACTCATAGCCCAGCATGGCGTAGGAGGCGTAGGCGATGACGTTGGGCAGCAATGAGACGAACCAGAACAGGTTCACGAACCAGTAGAGAAACGAGCCCAGATAGGCCATCCGGGTGCCGAGCGGTTTTTTCAGCCAGTCGTACATCCCCGACTCGGAGTTTTTGTTGGCCGAAACGAACTCGGCGATGATGAAGACGAACGGAATGAAGTAGACGATTGTCGCCAGCAGGAAGATGGGGGCGGAGCTGAGCCCCAGCTCGATGTTGTTGTTGACGATGTTGCGCACATTGAACACGGCGGCAAAGGTCATCGACAACAAGGCAAACTTGCCTATGGTGCCGCGTACGGATTCAGACATGGTGTCCTCCAGTGGACTCGCGCTCCCTGCGGGGAGCGCTGTGACTCTGTGATGTGTTCGGCAAGGGTCTGTCGGCCCCGCGCTTTACTCTCTTGTTATGATCGGGCCGCGTGGACGGCCTCGTTGCTGAACCGGTGTAGTCTCCCGCACCGGCTCGCAATACCATTCAGACGATCGGAGTGCCCGGCGCCATCGGCACCCGCGGTTGCAACAGCACGCTCTGGCTCTCGTCCGGGGTCTCGGCGCAGAGCAACATGCACTCGGATCGCTCGCCGCGCATCCTGGTGGGCTTGAGGTTGGTCAGCACCACGACCTCGCTGCCCATCAGCTCCTCTTCGCTGTAGTAGGGCACCAGACTGGTGACGGTCTGCAGCGGCCGCTCGCCACCCACGTCGATCTGGATGATGTAGAGTTTGTCGGCCCCGGGGTGACGCACCACCTCCAGCACCTTGCCCACCTTCATCTCGACCCGCTTGAATTCGGCAAACTCGATCGTCTCGCTCATTCTCTTTTCCTTTTCTGGTTCAACGGTTTGCGGGTGGCCAACGGCCACCCGGTTTGATTGGGATTCAATGCCGTGCCTATGGCGTCTGCATGGCAACCTGTGCTGTCGGCTGGGCCTCTTTGGCACGCGCTTCGGCGCTGAGGGAGGCCTCGTATCTGTTGTATTTCCACCAGGCGAAGCCGAGGAAGATCACGATCCCGCCGACGTTGTAGAAGACGATGGTCATGATGTCGGCGCCGGTCGGGAAGGTGGAGGCGAGGAAGCCCACCGAGAAGATGGCGATCAGCACCGAGACCACGGCGATGCCGGTAGTGCGCGAACCCATCTTGAACTCACGCGGCAGGTGATCGAGCTTCCGGCGCAGATTGAGGTAGGCCAGCATGATGAACAGCGGCGGCAGCATGGAGGCGGCAGCGGTCATGTTGATAACGGTGTTCATCAGATCCTGCGCTGTGTTGGAGCCCAGGGTCGGGATCACCATCAGCGGCAGCACGATGAGGTACTGGATCCAGGCTGCGCGGGCGGGCACGCCGTTCTCGTTGAGCTCGACCGTCTTCTTGCCGAAGATGCCGGACGGGATCTCGGAGAAGAAAATCTTCACCGGGGTCGCGGTCCACATCAGCAGGGAGCCGAACATGGCGGTGAAGGAGACCAGCCCGACGAAGCGGTTCATCAGGATCTCCGGCAAGCCGAAGTAAGCCGCCAACCCCTCGAACACCTGCACCGAGCCGCCGGTATATTTCAGGGTGTCGCTGTGGACGAACACGTTGATCAACAGCGATGCAATGGAGTAGAGCACGCCGATAAAGATCCCGGCGACGATGATCACCTTCACGAAGGATTTGGAGCCGCCTTTCACGTCATTGACGTAGACCGCCACCGACTCGGCGCCACCGGCTGCCATAAAGATCCAGGTCGTAATACCCAGGAAGGCCCAGCTGAAATCGGGGATCATGGCCTCTACCGTGATGGGGTCGGCCGGTTGCACGCCGCCCACCAGTGCCGCACCCGCCAGCAGTATGTAGGAGAGGGTCAGCAGCAGCATCAGGGACGAGGTCACCGAGGTGATGGGACCGAGCATCTTGGCACCGTTGGTAGAGACGTAGGTAGCAAAGGCAAACAGCACCATGCTCAATGCCGTGGTCGCCACCGGAGTGAGAATGTACTCGTAGCCGAGAAAGGCATAGGAGGCGTAGGCGATAACCCGCGGCAGCAGCGAGGTGAAGAAGAAGAGGTTCACGAACCAGTAGGTGTAGGCGGAGATAAAGGCCCAGCGACCGCCGAGGGAGCTCTTCACCCAGGCATAAACACCCGCTTCGGAGTTCTTATTCAGTGACACAAATTCCGCAATGATCAGGCAAAACGGAATGAAGTAGAAAATGGTGGCCAGAAAGAACATCGGGGCCGAGGCCAGACCGATTTCGATGTTGTTGTTGATGACGTTGTTGAAGCTGAATACCGCCGCGAAGGTGAGCGACAGCAGACCAAACTTGCCTATCGTATTCCGTTTGGAATCAGACATGGTGCATCTCCAGACCTGTAGTTATCTCAGCGAAATGGCGGGGCATGATTTGTAGGGTGAGCCCCGCCCTTCCGGCTTTTGTCAGTGCAGAACCGGCGGCTTGTTATTTGTTCTTGAAGTAGCCGCCTTCGACGGTGACCTTGATGATCACCTTGCGCACCGGCCCGTCGCCGACGAAACGGTAGGCCTCGTCGTTCTCGAAGATCACCACCTGACCGTTGCCGACTTTCTGGCGCTCGCGCACCTCGCCGGCCAGCCACTCGCGGTCGGTGGTGTCGTCATAGGCCTGCTCGACCGCCAGCTCGCTCTTGGCAGCCCACTCCACCGTCTCTGCCCCTTCCAGGTAGTAGTGAACGTCGAAGTAACGGCGCTGCCCCTCGAACAGGGAGGTGGCCGGGCTGGCCCCCTCCTGCAAGCGATAGGTGAGGGAGTCACCGATGGAGTGGCAGATGCCGGGTTTGAGGTTCGGCAGGTTGTTGATGGCCTCCACGCAGCGGCCCCACTTCTTGCCTTCCCGGTAGATGTTTTTGAACAGGGTCAGGTTGTCCAGGGTGATCATGCGAGGTTCCTCCCGCCGTTGATGGTGAGATCGAGCCCGGCCAGCGCAGCCGGATTGAGGTTGCCACGGGCGATGGGTAGCAGGGTCAGGCCGAAGCGGAATGGCTCGAAGCGCACCCGCCAGGAGTCCAGCACTTCGGAGCCCCAGGAGTTGGAGCCCAGCCCCAGCACCTTGTGATCCAGATTGAGGGTGAGATAACCGCAGGGCTCCAGCTCGTTGATGTGCTGCGCCGCGTGGATATGCTCCCAGCTGTAGGGCCAGACGCTCAGGTTGATGGGGGCATCGGGTCGCACGTAGAGACCGGCGCCGTGGCGGTTGGTCAGGGTCGCCCAGCGCACCTGCTGGCGGTTGCCGTTGTCCTGCGGGAAGGGGTAGTGCTCCCACATCTCGCTGACTGTGCTCTGGAAGCTGTCGATCCAGTTGCTCTGGCGGCTGTCCTGATAGTTTTCGCCCGGCCCCATGCCGTAGTAGTGCACCCGGTCGAGATCCTGACGAATGCCCAGCTCGAAGCCGATCTTGGGAATGATGTCGTCATAGCCGCCGTAGGGCTGGCCGGACAGAGCCACGTGCAGCTGACCGTTCGGGCTCAGGGTGTAGACGTAGCGGCAGCGCATGCCAAAGTCGAACACCGGCGGTGCGATCAGACTCTCCACCGTTACCTCGACCGCCTCACCCAGCTGACGCCAGCTCAGGGTGCGGAAGTGCTCCTGCATGATCTGCAGGTGGTTCGGGTGCCACAGGCTCTCGTACTCCTGCTTGTGGTTGTCGATCATCGGCTTGAAGAAGGTGAGGCGCGGCGAGCGCTCAATCAGCTCGATACCATCCTGCTGCCAACTCACCAGTTTGCCGTCGAGGCGCGAGAAGCGCAGGGCAAAGCCGCTGCCGCTCAAGGTCAGCGCGAGGCGCTCATCGGCAATCTGCAACGGAGTGGCGTTGGGGTTGGCAAAGGGCTGCAACTGGCGAGTCGATGCCTTCAGCTGGAACTGGTACTGGCCCAGCTCGTGCTCCGCCGCGCTGTAACGGGTGGCAGTGGCCTTGATGACCCGCAGTTGGACGAAGGTTTCCCGCCCATCGAGAGCGGGCAGTTCGAGTTGCAGATCTGTGGTGGCACCGGGAGCCACCCCTTCCAGCCGGATTTGCTGGCTGGCCAGCAGCTCGCCCTCGGCCTTCACTTCGACCAGCAGGCGGATGTCGTCGAGAGTGGAGAACCAGTAGCGGTTTTCCACCGCCAGCTTGCCACTCGCCAGATCCAGCGCGCGCACCTTGACCGGGCAGATCACCTGCTTGTATTCGCGCAGGCCCGGCCCAGGGGTTTGATCCGGATAGATGAGGCCATCCATGCAGAAGTTGTAGTTGTTGGGGTAGTCGCCGTAGTCGCCGCCGTACTTGTAGACGGGGCGCCCCTGCTCGTCCTGATCCAGAATGCCGTGATCGCACCACTCCCAGATGTAGTGGCCCTGAATGTGGGGATGGCGGTCAAACACCTGCTGGTATTCGCTGAGGCCACCCGGGCCATTGCCCATGGCGTGGGCGTATTCGCAGAGGATGCGCGGCTTCTCCATCGGGAACTCGCCGAAGCAGTTCATCTGGGAGACGCGGGAATACATGGTACTCACCACATCCACCACCTCGGCATCGCGATCCTCTTCGTAGTGCACCAGCCGGGTCGGGTCGATCGCCTTGCAGCGCTGGTACATGGCTCTGATGTTGCAGCCGTAGCCGGACTCGTTGCCGAGCGACCAGATGATGATGGAGGGGTGGTTCTTCTGGGCGTGCACGTGGCGCTCGATGCGATCCACGAACACCGGCTCCCAGAAGGGATCGTTGGTGATGCGGCTGAGATCGCCAACGTTGGCAAAACCGTGGGTCTCCACGTCGGTCTCCGCCATCACGAACAAACCGTACTGGTCGCACAGCTCATAGAAGCGCGGGTCGTTCGGGTAGTGGGCGGTGCGCACCGAGTTGAGGTTGTGCTGCTTCATCAGCACGATATCGCGCTCCACCCGATCCATGCCGACCGCGCGGCTCTTGAGGTGGTCGTTGTCGTGACGGTTCACCCCGTGCAGCTTGAGGTAGTGGCCGTTGACGTAGAAAAGGCCATCCTTGACCTTGATTTCACGCACCCCGAGCCGCTGCGGGATCACTTCCAGCAGCTCACCCCGACCGTTGTAGAGGGAGAGTTGCAGCTGGTAGAGGTAAGGGTCTTCGGCACTCCACAGATGGGGGGGGGCCAGATCCAGCGTGAAGCGGCAATCACACTTGCCGTCGATGGCGAGATGATCGAGCGAGCCGCTGGCGATCTCGCTGCCCTGATCCAGCAGCGACCAGACCAGACGGTGATCACGGGCGGGCGCACCAAGATTTTCCAACTGGATATCGCAGCTCAGGGTGGCGCTTTGATTGTCATCAGCCAGCGCGGTGCGGATGAAGAAGTCCTGCACATGGGTGGCCGGTTTGCCCACCAGATAGACGTCGCGGAAGATCCCCGCCATCCACCACATGTCCTGATCTTCGATATAGGTGGAGTCAGCCCACTGCATCACCCGCACTGACAGCAGGTTCTCGCCAATGTTGGCGTAGGCACTGATATCGAACTCGGCGGTGAGACGGCTCCCCTTGCTGAAACCGACGTAGTGGCCGTTCACATAGACCTCGAAGTAGGTCTCCACCCCGTCAAACTTGATGATCACCTGCTCCCCATCCCAGGCCGGGCTCAGCGTGAAGCTGCGCTGATAGGCACCGGTGGGGTTGTTGGTCGGCACGAAGGGCACGTCGATGGGGAAGGGAAAACCTTCGTCGGTGTACTGCAGCTGGCCATGCCCTTCCATCTGCCACATGTTGGGCACGGTGATCTGGCCCCATTCGTTCATGGGACTGTGATAGAAGGCCTCCGGCACCTGCAGGGGGTGGTCGAAGTAGTGGAACTGCCACTGGCCGCCAAGGCTCAGAAAACGGCGGCTCAGCTCGCGCTGCATGGTGGCCGCCAGCGCGTGGTCGGCATAAGAGAAGAAGTAGGCGCGCGGAGCCAGCCTGTTTTCACCAACGAATTGGACGTTTTCCCAGTTATTCACATGTCCTCCCGGAACAAGGCAACGTTAACTGGGTAAACTCTAGATAAACATTTACTAAATATCAGCTTTGGATTGGTAAAGTTTTAACCTGATCACAATGAACAGATGGTTTTGTGAGCGAGATCAGAAGCGGGAGATAAAGGAGGGCAAGATATGGATGAGTGGCATAGATGTTGATAGCCGTTGGCTGAACTGCAATAAAATCAACTATAAAACAATATGATATGAAGTTGTTGGATGATATGGGAAAGAGGTTTACTTGGGAGAGGTGTCGCACCACCGCAAGATGGTGCGACTAAAAAGCAGGGTGTTTTACTAAAATCAGCGAGTGGTGCCACGCAGGGTCAGCTTGCTCGGTACCAACACCCGGAGTGGAATATCACGCTCGTCACGCAGCCGCTCAACCAACAAATTGACCCCCTGGGAACCCATCAACTCGGAGTGGATCCGCACCGTAGAGAGTGGCGGGAAGGTGAACTTGGCGGTCGGAATATCGTTGACGCTGATAAGCTCAATTTGCTGGGGAATCGCTAGTCCCTTCTCATGAATGGCACGCAGCACACCGATGGCGATGGAGTCGGAGGCGACGAACAGCGCCTTGGGCCAATCCCCTGCCAGCATCTCCTTCGCCAACTGGTAGCCGGAAGCGCTGGAGAAGTCCCCACGATAGAGATCGCTCTCCTGCACCACCCCCAGCCGCTGACCATAATCCCGGAAGGCCAGTTCGCGCAGATCCGGATTCTCATCCTGGCCACCGATATAACCGATGCGCTGGTGCCCCTGCGCGATGAAGTAATCGACAACCTGCTGGCTGATCAGTGCGAGATCCACATCGACCGAGTCGAACTCTCCCTGTGAACGGCAGTCGACAAACACCAGCTGGCTGGAACAAGCCCTTAGCTGGACGAGACGTTCGGCTGTGAGTGTGCCGACCACCAGAATGCCATCCACGGCGCTCAGCTCGCGCCCTTCACCACAGTTGTAGAGATGAGTCAGCTCGATATTGAGGCGGGCACTCTGGGTCTCGATACCATAACGGATGGCGAGATAGTAAGGGTCGTTGACCTCGGTACTCTGGGGATAGGCATAGACCACCAGAAAGTGCAGCTTGCTCTTGTGTACCCCCTTTCGGGCGCTGCTGGTCTTGTACTCCAGCCGTTCGGCAATCTCGAAGATCCGCTGCTTGGTCTCTTCCTTGACGCTCAGGCTGGGATCCTCGTTCAGTACCCGGGATACCGTGGCGAGAGAAACCCCCGCTTCCTGTGCAATTTCCTTCAACGTAGCCATCAATACCTCGCTGGCAGCATCACGTGTTAATCGGCAACGGCTAAAGAGTAACGGGCAATCCCTTGATAGCCCAGCACTTTTACTAAAATGCCGGCGGCAGTGCAGTTTTTTGGAAGACAGAAATGCAAAAAGGCCTCCCGAATGGGAGGCCTCTTCTAAAGAGGTGCCTGACAGTGTCCTACTCTCGCATGGCGAATGCCACACTACCATCGGCGCTACCGCGTTTCACTTCTGAGTTCGGCATGGGATCAGGTGGTTCCACGGCGCTATTGCCGTCAGGCAAAAGCTTCTAAAACTAACTTGAAAATGGTGCTGATACCCAGAATCGAACTGGGGACCTCATCCTTACCAAGGATGCGCTCTACCGACTGAGCCATATCAGCACACTAACCGGTAAAGACCACGCTGGGCGTAATCTTGAAATTGAGTGCCTGGCAGTGTCCTACTCTCGCATGGCGAATGCCACACTACCATCGGCGCTACCGCGTTTCACTTCTGAGTTCGGCATGGGATCAGGTGGTTCCACGGCGCTATGGCCGCCAGGCAAATTCTTAATCTAGAAAGCTGACGTGAATAACGAGGTTGCTCGTTGCTTGTCGTTATCACTGAATTAGTAGTTCGCTTGCTATCTGTTACAAGCCTTAGAACACTTCTTGGGTGTTGTATGGTTAAGCCTCACGGGTAATTAGTATGGGTTAGCTCAACACGTCGCCGCGCTTACACACCCCACCTATCAACGTTGTGGTCTCCAACGGCCCTTTAGGACCCTCAAGGGGTCAGGGATGACTCATCTCAGGGCTCGCTTCCCGCTTAGATGCTTTCAGCGGTTATCGATTCCGAACTTAGCTACCGGGCAGTGCCACTGGCGTGACAACCCGAACACCAGAGGTTCGTTCACTCCGGTCCTCTCGTACTAGGAGCAACTCCCTTCAATCATCCAACGCCCACGGCAGATAGGGACCGAACTGTCTCACGACGTTCTGAACCCAGCTCGCGTACCACTTTAAATGGCGAACAGCCATACCCTTGGGACCGACTTCAGCCCCAGGATGTGATGAGCCGACATCGAGGTGCCAAACACCGCCGTCGATATGAACTCTTGGGCGGTATCAGCCTGTTATCCCCGGAGTACCTTTTATCCGTTGAGCGATGGCCCTTCCATTCAGAACCACCGGATCACTATGACCTACTTTCGTACCTGCTCGACCTGTCCGTCTCGCAGTTAAGCTGGCTTATGCCATTGCACTAACCTCCTGATGTCCGACCAGGATTAGCCAACCTTCGTGCTCCTCCGTTACTCTTTGGGAGGAGACCGCCCCAGTCAAACTACCCACCAGGCACTGTCCGCGAGCCCGATTCAGGGCCCTGCGTTAGAACATCAAACATACAAGGGTGGTATTTCAAGGACGGCTCCAGCGCAACTGGCGTCACGCCTTCAAAGCCTCCCACCTATCCTACACATGTAGGTTCAATGTTCAGTGCCAAGCTGTAGTAAAGGTTCACGGGGTCTTTCCGTCTAGCCGCGGGTACACCGCATCTTCACGGCGAATTCGATTTCACTGAGTCTCGGGTGGAGACAGCATGGCCATGGTTACACCATTCGTGCAGGTCGGAACTTACCCGACAAGGAATTTCGCTACCTTAGGACCGTTATAGTTACGGCCGCCGTTTACCGGGGCTTCGATCAAGAGCTTCGCTTGCGCTAACCCCATCAATTAACCTTCCGGCACCGGGCAGGTGTCACACCCTATACGTCCACTTTCGTGTTTGCAGAGTGCTGTGTTTTTGATAAACAGTCCCAGCCATCTGGTCACTGCGACTCCCAACTGCTCCATCCGCAAGGGACTTCACTGTCAGGAGCGAACCTTCTCCCGAAGTTACGGTTCTATTTTGCCTAGTTCCTTCACCCGAGTTCTCTCAAGCGCCTTGGTATTCTCTACCCGACCACCTGTGTCGGTTTGGGGTACGATGACTTGTAATCTGAAGCTTAGAGGCTTTTCCTGGAAGCAGGGCATCAATGGCTTCCACACCGTAGTGTGTTCGTCTCGTGTCTCAGTGTTGTGTCTCCGGATTTGCCTAGAAACACCACCTACGCACTTTCACCAGGACAACCGTCGCCT
>NZ_CP077214.1:3475000-3522500 GCF_019047125.1 Aeromonas sp. FDAARGOS 1411
ATACTCCAGCACGCCCGGGTAGCGTTCGAAGTAGAGATCCATGTACTTCTGCGCTTCGGCACGACCGATCCCCAGCTGCTTGGCCAGACCGAAGGCACTCATGCCGTAGATAAGGCCGAAGTTGATCGCCTTGGCGCTGCGGCGCATGTCGGTGGTGACAGCATCGAGCGCCACGCCGAACACCTCGGCGGCAGTCGCCTTGTGGATGTCCTTGCCCTCGGCAAAGGCGGTCAGCAGCCCCTTGTCACCGGAAAGGTGCGCCATGATGCGCAGCTCGATCTGGGAGTAGTCCGCCGCCACCAGCTTGTAACCGGCGCTCGGAATAAAGGCCTGACGGATCCGGCGCCCCTGCTCGTTGCGCACCGGGATGTTCTGCAGGTTGGGATCAGATGATGACAAACGGCCCGTAGCCGCTACCGCCTGATGATAGGAGGTGTGCACCCGCCCGGTCCGGGGCTTGATCATCAGCGGCAACTTGTCGGTGTAAGTGGACTTGAGCTTGGCCAGACCGCGATGTTCCATCAGCAGTTGCGGCAGCTCGTAGGTCTCCGCCAGCTCGGCCAGCACCTCTTCTGCGGTGGACGGCGCCCCCTTGGGGGTCTTTTTGATGATCGGCAGCCCCAGCTTGGTGAAGAGGATCTCCCCCAGCTGCTTGGGCGAGGAGAGGTTGAACTCCTGCCCGGCCAGCTCATGGGCCTGCTTCTCCAACTCCGCCAACCGCAGCTCGATCTCCTGGCTCTGCTGGTGCAGCAGCTTGGGATCGATGGTGGTGCCGAGCAACTCCATCCGCGCCAATACCGGCAGCAGGGGCAGTTCGATCTCGCTGAATACCTTGGCAAGGCCCGGCACGGCCTCCAACTGACCCCACAGGGTCTGATGCAAGCGCAAAGTGATATCGGCATCTTCCGCCGCATAGGGAGCGGCCTGCTCCAGCTCGATCTGGTTGAAGGTGAGCTGTTTCACTCCTTTGCCCGCAATATCTTCAAAGGAGGTGGTCTCGACCCCGAGGTAACGCTTGGCCAGCGAATCCATGTCGTGGCGGCTGGCGGTGGAGTTGAGCACGTAGGACTCGAGCATGGTGTCGTAGGCAATGCCCTGCAGGTCGATATCATGGTTAAGCAGCACGTTGCGATCGTACTTGAGATTCTGCCCCACCTTGAGACGGGTCGGATCTTCCAGCAGCGGCTTGAGCTTGCCCAACACCACGGCCTCGCTCAGCTGTACCGGTGCCCCGAGATAGTCGTGGCCAAACGGCACATAAGCAGCCTTGCCCGGTTCGACGGCGAAGGAGACCCCGACGATCCGCGCCTCCATATAGTCGAGACTGGTGGTTTCGGTATCGAAGGCAAACAGCGGTGCCGCTTTTAGCTGTTCCAGCCAGCCGTCAAACTCGGCTTCGTCCAGAATGCAGCGGTAGTCGGTTTCGATGGCGGCAACCGGAGCGGCGCTCTCATCGCCAGCCTCGCCCTGTCCGGAGCTCTCGCTGCCCTCTTCACCACCGGATTCCAGCTCCCTGATCAGGTTGCGCAGCTCGTATTCGCGATAGACCGCCAGCAGGGACTCCTTGTCGACCGGCTTGAGCAACAGCTCTTCCAGACTCTGCTCCAGCTCGACATCGGTCTTGATGGTCGCCAGTCGATAGGAGAGACGAACCTGCTCCTCCTGCTCGCGGAACTTGTCGGCGAACGCCTTGGAGCCTCGGAAACCGAGCGCGGCAACCTTGTCCAGATTGGCGGCAATCTCGTCGATACTGCCAATCCCCTGCAGCAGGGCCAGTGCGGTCTTTTCACCGACGCCGGTCATGCCGGGAATGTTGTCGACCTTGTCACCCATCAGGGCCAGATAGTCGATGATGAGCTCGGGCGGTACGCCAAACTTCTCGATCACCCCTTCCCGATCGGTCTTCACATCTTTCATGGTGTCGATCAGGGTGACATGGTCGGAGACCAGCTGTGCCATATCCTTGTCACCGGTGCTGATCAGGACCGGCAGCTGCTTCTCGGTCGCCTGGCGGGCCAGGGTGCCGATCACGTCGTCGGCCTCCACCCCCTCCACCATCAGGAAGGGGAAACCCATCGCCTTGATCATCTGGTGGATAGGGGCAACCTGGCTGCGCAGATCGTCCGGCATGCTGGCGCGGGTCGCCTTGTACTCGGGATAGATGTCGTCGCGGAAGGTCTTGCCCTTGGCATCAAACACCACGGCCACATGACAGTCAGGATATTGCTTGCGCAGGCTGCGCATCATGTTGGCCATGACACGGACGGCGCCGCTCGGCAAACCGGTCGATGTGCGCAGATCGGCCTGCTGGGAGGCGAAGAAGGCACGGTAAAGATAAGAGGAGCCGTCGACCAGAATAAGGGGGTTGCTAGGGGCCATGAAATCGTCCTGCCAGAGATAAACAGCCGCTAGGATGCCACAGGGCCCCCCTCACACCAAGGGGCGCAGCAACAGCACACAGCGCCTGATAAAGGGACTCAATCTGTGGATAACTCTGTGTTCAAAAATGGTGCGCATCAGAGTGCACAGTGATAAAACTGTGCATAAGAATATAAAAGTCCATTAAAAACAATATATTGAGATCGCAAAAACCGATCGCGAGACAGTTAGAATGATCTCGATCAATGTGGAAAAAGATTTAAGGGAGTAGGTACGGCAGGATCCAAAACGAAACAATCCTAGCACAGCAAGATGACTTGACCAGCGGAGGGCGAGCGATAACCATACAAAAATACAACAATCCATCCTGGCTCACATTTTCAACAACGAGGAGTTTGCCATGAAAAAAGTGGCCGTGATTTTGAGTGGCTGCGGTGTCTTTGACGGGGCCGAAATCCACGAGGCCGTCATCAGCCTGCTGGCGCTGGCCCGTCAGGGAGCCGCCGTCCAGTGCTTCGCCCCGAACGTGGCACAGCTCCATGTCATCAACCACCTGACCGGTGAAGTGGGCGAGGGAGAGAGCCGCAATGTGTTGGTCGAAGCGGCCCGTATCTGCCGTGGCCAGATAAAGGATGTGGCCGAGCTGGATGCGGCCGATTACGACGCGCTGCTGGTGCCCGGCGGCTTTGGCGCGGCCAAGAACCTGTGTGACTTCGCTGTCAAAGGGGCCGAGTGCCAGATCCAGCCCGATGTGCTGAAAGCGTGCCAGAGCTTTGCCAACGCCAACAAACCGGCCGCCTATATCTGCATCGCGCCCGCCATGATCCCGCTGATCTATGGTGCCGGGACGCTGGCGACCATCGGCCATGACGAGGGTACCGCCAACGCCATCGAGGCGATGGGTGGCAGCCATCTCAACTGCCCGGTCAACGAATTCGTGGTGGATCAGGAGCGCAAGGTAATCTCCACCCCCGCCTACATGCTGGCCAACAACATAGTCGAAGCGGCGGACGGCATCGAGAAGACGGTCAAGCAGCTGCTGGCGCTATAATCCTCACCCTGCCAAAAACAGACGGGCCGCTCATGGAGCGGCCCGTTATCAATTCTGCCTGAAGGCGATGAATTAGATGGTTTCGCCCATCTGATCCATCTTGCCCAGCAGAGCACGCAGACGCTCCTGCCATGCAGTGTGCTCGTTGCGCAGCTGATGGTTCTCGTCTTGCAGCTTGCTGTTCTGCTCTTTCAGCTCGTCCAGCTCCATCTTCAGCAGGGAGATGTTGTCGACGGCGGATTGTACTTTGGATTCGAGTTGCTCAAGGACTTCTAGTGACATATGCATACCTGTTTGTTCAATTGCGATGCCCCACAGAGGGCGATTCAAGCGCGTGAAGCCAGCATACCCCGAGCGCATCGGCACAAACAAGCCAGTGCGCTGTAAAATGCGCCTTCCATAGATGTATTGTCTAAATATGCGTCTATTTTTCTCGCATCCTGCGCCCGAGCCGCGACAACACACTGAAGCGTGCGTAAAAGGCCCCGCCGCCCGCGCATCATTTGCACCCTCTCGACGGAATCGCCGTTATCCATGCAAGGCGATATAAGCCCCCAGCAACAGACAGGCGACCACATACATCAGCAGGCCGTAGAGCAGGTTCCAGCGCAGGATCAGCCCGGCACTGAGGTTGTAGCGGGAAGCCAGCGCCAGATTGGAGCCGGAGAGCGGACTGGTGCCGGTGGCAAGCCCCCACCCCAGCAGGAAACACATGCCGAGCAGGCTGGGATCCGGCGCCAGCGGCCAAAGCAGCGGCGCCAGCCCGGAGATACTGATAAGCGGATGCACCCCGACGATGGCCACCAGCAAAATCAATAGCAGAGTGAGGGATGCCTCAAGCCAGCCAAAGTGGTTGAACAGTGGCAGGCCATGACCGGCACCGAGATCGATGACCGACAACGCACTGTTGATGCCTGCCGCCAGCAAACCGGCCCCCAGAAACAGCACCAGCTGGCCACCGATGGCGGGGAAGCGCTCCACCACCTGCCGCTTGAGGGCCGCCTTGCGCCCGACCCTCGGCATAAAGAGCAGCGCCAGCAGCGGGGCCACCAGCGCGATCACCGCCAGAATGCCGAGCTGGGGCCAGATCTGCTTGATGAGGAGAACCAGCAACGCCAGCGTGACCGGCAACCCCAGGGTCTGCAGCCGCAGCGGATAACCGGCAAAGTCGGCCACCCCGATCCGCTCCACCTGCCAGGCGGTCAGCCCCATCGCCAGCAAGGCGGCGAGGATCCCGAACGGCAGAATATGGGAGAGTTGCAAACCCGGCGCATAGGTCAGTGCTACCGCCATGGCGACAAAGAAGGGCGACCAGAAGGCAGCGGCACAGAAGATCCGGCTCAGTAGCATCACCTGACGCCGCTCCAGGGTGCCATTGCGCTCCAGCCGATCGCCGATGATAAACAGCACCGAGAGGTTGATGACCGCCCCCAGCAGATTGAGGCTGGCCATGGTGCTCCACAGCCCCTTGCGCCCGGTCCAGGAGGTGGTGCCGGTCAAGAGACCTGAGGTGGCGAGGTTGAGAGTGCTCACCGCGGCAAACATGGTGAGCATATTGATGTTGGGCAGCAGCCAGTCACCGGCGGTGAGGGTCGCTCCCTGCCACCAGGAGAAGAAGAGCAGCAACAGCGCCGCGCCATACAGGGCCAGCGCCTGCCGCTTGGCGGCCCCCACCAGCCAGGGCCAGGTGAGCAGTGATGCCCCCCAGGCCGCAATGGCCGCTGGCCAGGGGGAGAGCCCCAGATAGAGATGCAGCATGTTGAGCAGCCACATCCCCAAAATCAGATAACCCGACCAGCGTTTGGCCATCGACTACTCCGGCCGGGAGATCAGAGACACTGATCCATATCCAGTGAAGGCTTGTCGCACTCCGGACGGCCGACGATCTTGGCGGGTACGCCAGCGACCGTGGTATGAGGCGGCACCGGGTTGATCACCACGCTGCCCGCGCCAATTTTGGCGCCCACGCCCACTTCGATATTGCCGAGCACCTTGGCGCCCGCCCCTATCATCACCCCTTCGCGGATCTTGGGATGGCGATCGCCGCTCTCCTTGCCGGTACCACCGAGGGTCACGCTCTGCAGGATGGAGACATCATCTTCAATCACCGCCGTCTCGCCCACCACTATGCCGGTGGCGTGGTCGAACATGATCCCCTTGCCGATGCGGGCGGCCGGGTGCACATCCACCCCGAACACCACCGAGATCTGGTTTTGCAGATAGAGGGCCAGCGAGCGGCGCCCCTGACGCCACAGCCAGTTGGCGACCCGATACCCCTGCAGGGCATGGAACCCCTTGAGATAGAGCAGCGGGGTGGAGAAGAGGTCGACCGCCGGATCCCGCTCCTGCACGGCGCAGATGTCGGCCGCCACTACCGTCAGCAGCTCGGGCTCGCTGCGCAGGGCCAGCTCGATCACCTCGCGCAGGGCGATGGCGGGCATGGTGGCGCTGTCGAGTTTGTTGGCCAGCTGGAAGCTCAGCGCCGAACGCAGATTCTTGTGATTTAGAATGGTGGAGTGGAAGAAGCTGGCCAGCATCGGCTCCTGGGCCGCCATGCACTCCGCTTCTTGCTGAATTTTGTGCCAGGTTTTGGCAACCAGTTCATCCATGTTGCAGCCTACTGTTGTTCTGGGTGAGGGCTCTGTTGTTCTTTTGTCAGCACCGAGATGGGGTCCATGTGGATGATGACATCCATCCGCTCGAATGCTTGGCGTACCGCCAGTTCGGCTTCATCGGCGATCTGATGGGCCTTGACCAGGGGGATCTGATCATCCAGTTCCAGATGCAACTGTACGAATCGGGTCGGCCCGGATTGACGGGTGCGCAGGTCATGTACGCCGTGTACACCTTCTACGGCACAGCAGAGCGCCATTATTCTCGCTTGTTCTTCCGCTGGCAACTGACGATCGAGCAGGGCCTGCACCGACTCGTAACCGATGTGTCCCGCCCCCCACAACAGGAATAGCCCGATCAGGATGGCAAACAGGCCGTCGGCCCAGTACCACCCCTGCCCCGCCAGCACCAGCGCCAGCAAGACACCGGCATTGAGCAGCAGATCGGAACGGTAGTGCAGCATGTCAGCCTTGATCGCCACACTGTTGGTCTTGCGAATGACAAAGCTCTGGAAGCTGACCAGCAGCAGGGTCAGCACGATGGAGCCACCGCTGACCCAGAGACCCGCCTCCAGCCGCAAAATAGGCGCCTGATTGAGCAGGGATGAAATTCCGTGCATCACCAGCAGCAGGGCGGAGCCGGAGATAAAGGCCGACTGGATGAGGCCCGCCAGCGACTCCGCCTTGCCGTGACCAAAGCGGTGTTCGTCATCGGCGGGGGCCAGCGCATAGCGAATGGCCAGCAGGTTGATGATGGAGGCACTCACATCCATGAAGGAGTCGGTGAGCGACGCCAGCAGAGTCGACGAGTCGGTCATCAGCCAGGCGATCAGTTTGCCGATGATCAGCAAGGTAGCGGTGGTGACCGCCGCTATGCTGGCAAAGGTCACCCAACGGGAATATTGTTGATGGCTCAAAACCGGCTTTCCTCTGGCGATGAAAAACTTATTATACCCTGACCCCGGCGTCAGTTTGGCGCGAAAATCTGCGGAATAACACCAGATGAACAGAATACTCCTGGTCGACGACGATCTTGAATTGACCCAACTGCTCACCGAAATTCTGACCCTGGAGGGATTTCAGGTCACGGTCGCCGAGGATGGTGAAGAGGGGCTGCAACGGCTGGCGGAGCAGAGCTTCGATCTGGTGTTGCTGGACGTGATGATGCCCAAGCTCAACGGCTTTGCCATGCTGACCAAGCTGCGCAAGACCCACGATACCCCGGTACTGATGCTGACCGCCCGCGGTGACAGCCAGGATCGGGTCAACGGTCTGGAAGCGGGCGCCGACGACTATCTGGCCAAGCCATTCGATGACAGGGAGCTGCTGGCCCGGGTACGCGCCATCCTGCGCCGCACCCAGAGCGCCCCGCCCCAGCGCGGCAACTCCTCCGATGAAGTGCACTTCATGGATATCGTGCTGCAACCCGGCCTGCAGCAGGCCCGCTGCGGCGAACAGCTGCTGGAGCTGACCGCTACCGAATTCGGGCTGCTGGAGTGCCTGCTGCGCAATCCCGGCCAGATCGTCAGCAAGAGCCACCTCTCCGAGCAGGTGCTGGGCAAGAAGCTGGAACCCTTCGATCGGGCCATCGACATGCACCTGAGCAACCTGCGCAAGAAGCTGCCGGACCGCACCGATGGCCAGCCCCGCTTCAAAACCGTACGGGGGCGCGGGTACCTGTGGCTAGAGCAAGAATAGAGCGCATCAACTCCCTCAACGGGATCTCGACCCACATCTTCCTCTGGTTCTGGTTCATGCTGCTGGTGATGCTGGCCGCCGTGATCAGCCTGCCGACCCTGGATCCCCGCAACCAGATCCCGCTGCCGACCCACGAAGTCGCGCGGATGCAGAACAACGTGCAGGCCCTGCTCAACGCCGCCGAGCCGGATCAGGATTTCGATCTGGCCAAGGCGATGGACAAGATCGCCATGCTGCCGGTGGACAACGTCTACCTGCGCGACGAGAAGGGGCAGATCCAGTCCACCACCCATCCGCGCAAGTTCGTGGTGCGCTTTATGGTGGATGCCGATGACCCGGCCAATCCCATGCTGGGCAACGAGGATCGCAAGGCGATCGCCGGCCCCTTCCTGATGGAGCACCACGGCCATCGCTATCACGTCTATTTCGGCCTCAATGCCGAGAACCCCTATCTGTTCCTGTTCATTCAGGTGCTGGATCACCCGATCCGCATTCTGGGCATCTCAATGCTGGTCAGCACCCCGCTCTGCCTGCTGCTCGCCTGGCGGCTGACCCGCCCCATCTTGCAGTTGCAGAAATCGGTCTCCCAACTGGCGGCTGGCAATCTGGAGGTACAGATCCCCAACCTGGGACGGGGCGACGAGATCGGCCAGCTGGCGGACAACGTCAGCCGCATGGTGGAGACGCTCAAGAGCATGATCCAGAAGCAGAAACAGCTGCTTTCCGATATCTCCCACGAGCTGCGCAGCCCCCTCACCCGGATGCAACTGGCGCAGGCGCTGATCCGCCGCAAGCAGGGTGACAGCGCCGAGCTGGCGCGGATCGAATCGGAGATCGGGCGGCTGGACAAGCTGATCGGCGATCTGCTGGATCTGTCGCGGGTGCAGCAGCATGTGGAGGCGCCGGTGGTACACCCGCTGGCCGACCTGCTGGAACCCATCCTCGAAGATGCCATGTTCGAGGCAAACCAGAGCGGCAAACAGCTCAGACTGCCGCCACTGCCTGCCGAGTCGATCCAGATGTGGCCCGAGCTGTTGGCCCGGGCGGTGGAGAACCCCCTGCGCAACGCCCTCAAATATGCCCGCGAGTTCATCAAGGTGGACTGGTATCGGGAGGGACTGGAGTGGGTGATGACCATTCGGGATGATGGCCCCGGGGTGCCTGACGAGCAGCAAGCTCTGCTGTTCCAGCCCTTCTTCCGGGTCGATGATGCCCGCAACGCCAAGACTGGCGGCACCGGGCTGGGGCTGGCCATCGCCTCGGAGGCGATCCAGCGCCACGGCGGCACCATTGCGGCCAGCAACAATCATCCCACCGGGCTGACCATCACCATCCGCTTGCCCATCGCCTGATCCTTTTCATCCGGACGGGCGCTGGGTATGCTGGCGCCCCTTCTTGGCTTTACATCTCTTTGCAGGAGCTCGTCATGCTCGATATCGTCCTCTACCAGCCGGAAATTCCGCCCAACACCGGCAATATCATCCGGCTTTGCGCCAATACCGGTTACCGGCTCCATCTGATCGAGCCGCTGGGATTTGAATGGGATGACAAGCGGGTAAAACGGGCGGGACTCGACTATCACGAATTTGCCGAGGTGAAGCGCTGGCCGAGCTATGAGGCCTTTCTGGCCACAGTGGCGCCCAAGCGGGTGTTTGCCTGCACCACAAAGGGCCGAACCGCGCACTCGGCAGCACAATATGCCCTTGGCGACGCCCTGCTGTTTGGCCCGGAGAGTCGCGGCCTGCCCATCGAGATCATCGAGAGTCTGCCATTCGAGCAGCGGCTGCGCATTCCGATGGTGCCCCAGAGCCGCAGCATGAACCTATCCAACGCGGTGTCTGTCTTTGTCTACGAGAGCTGGCGCCAGCTCGGCTACGACGGTGCCATGTAAGCGCCATCGATGATCAGTGGCGGGCGTCGAGCAGGCGCCCGCTGCGCTCCAGCCGCCAGCAAGTGACCCCCAGCGACAGACCGCGCCCCACCATCAGCGCCGCCATCGCCGCCCATAGCGCGGCCACGCCCCACGACTGACAGAGCCACCAGATCGGGAAGAAGCCGCCAAATGCGGCCAGCAACATGCTGTTGCGCATCTCCCGGGCCCGGGTCGCCCCGATGAATACGCCATCCAGCAGGAAACACCAGACTGCCAGCAACGGCATGGCGATCAGCCAGGGAAGCTGGCGATTTGCCTCCGCCACCACGGCCGGAATGTCGGTGATATAGCCGATAAGGTGGGCACCAAAGAGGGCAAACACCAGGGTAAAACCACTGGCAATGAGGGCGGCCCAGCCCAGATTGAGCACGATGGCCTCCCGCAGTTTCTGCCGATCCCGCTGACCAATGGCTCGTCCTACCATGGCCTCCACCGCATAGGCAAAACCATCGAGTCCGTAGGAGATAAGCATCAGGAAGTTGAGCAGCACCGCATTGGCAGCCACCGCCACATCCCCCAGTCGTGCCCCTTGCAGAGTCATGAAGGCGAAGCAGAGCTGCAAACAGAGGGAGCGCAGGAAGATATCGCGGTTGAGGCCGAGCAACCGCACCATGGGCGCGAACTGCCGCCAGCGCTGCCAGCCATCCTGCCACACCGCCGGCGCCAGTTGCCGCAGCTGACGGCGTACCAGCCAGATGCCGACGGCCAGCGCGCAGAAGTCCGCCATGACCGAGGCCGCCGCCACACCCCGCACCTGCCAGCCGAGCCCCAGCACAAACAGGGTATCAAGCGCCATATTGACCAGATTGGTGAGGATCAACATCACCATGGGGCTGCGGGCATCCTGCATCCCCAACAGCCAGCCCATGACCACCAGATTGCAGAGCGCCGCCGGGGCGCTCCAGATCCGCACCGCCACATATTGGCCCGCATAGAGCTGCACCTCGGGCGAGCCGCCACTCAGGGCGATCAGTCGTGGCAACAGGGGGAAGAGCAACAACAGCAGCGCCAGACCAAGAGCAATGGCCAGCCCCAGCGCCCGCAGCAGGGTATCGAGCTGGGCACGACCATCGGCGGCGCCGTGCGCCTGCGCCGTCAGCCCGGTGGTCGACATCCGCAAAAAGCCGAGCAGCCAGAAGATGAGGTTGATCAGGGTCGCACCGACCGAGACGCCCCCCAGAAACCAGGCCTGACCGAGATGACCGATCACCCAGGTGTCCACCAGCCCCAGCAAGGGGGTGGTGATATTGGAGAAAACCATGGGCAGGGCGAGCGCAAAGACGGCGCGGTGGCGAGAGGGATCTCGCCACCAGGAGGCAACAGCTGGGGTCACGCTCAGTGGCCTGTCAGCTTCAGGATGCGGGCGAAGTCAGAGAGCATGGTGGCCATCTGCACCCGTGGTACCTGACCCGGCGCCACCTGCGGGCGGAATACCGCCTGCAGCTTGCCCTTGGGATTGATGAGCACGATGGAGGCGGAGTGATCGATCAGGTAATCCTTCTCCCCCTGATTGGCGATGGAGTAGATCAGCCCCAGATTGCGCACGAACGGGAACAGCTTGTCGTGGGGGGCGGTGGCCGCCTTAAATTCGGGATTAAAGAAGGCGGTATAGGTCTTGAGACGGGGAATGTCGTCACGCTGGGGATCCGCCGAGATAAACACCACCTGACTGTCGGGCGCCATCTTCTTCAGCTGGTCATAGACGGAGCGCATATCTGCCAGGGTGGTGGGGCAGATATCGGGGCAGAAGGTGTAACCGACAAACAGGAAGGTCCAGTGCCCCTTCAGGTTGGCAGGAGTGAACGGCTGGTTGTCCGCATCGGTAAAGGCGAAATCATTGATGTCCCGCCCCGCCGGATAGTAGTCGGCCTGTTCCGGCTGCTCTGGCTGCGTGGCGTAGAACACCAGGATCAGGCAGGCTGTCAGCAGCAGAAAGAGCAGGGGATAGCGGAGCTTCATCATAACAAGAGACCCTTTCAGTTCGAGGCAGATGGCCAGCAGTGACCGGACAAGAGGGGGCATTGTACCCCAGCGAGCCGCCAAGGTGGTTCAACCTTGTGCAACGCCCTGTCAGGAGTCGACCATTTGGCATAATTAATCGCCAATTTCAGCCATAAAAAAACCGGCCCCCTTGGGTGCCGGTTATGGATGGATTTGTTTGTCTCTTCTGCTCAGGGGCGAGCGTTACGCCCCTGCTGCAACATCTTGCCGATGGCCCGCACGCCGATGGGAATCACGGGGGCCAGCCAGCCCTCTTCCCCCTGGCGATCACCGTGACCCCGTTTGAACAGCAGCACCAGACGCACCACCTTCTCTTTCGGGCATCCCAGCCAGAGCGTCCAGTGCGAACCACGATGGTGCAGCCAGAGACCGTAAAACCAGGTCATCCGGCTACCTTTGACAAAACGGGTGATTGACGATTCCGCTGGCGCAGCCCCAGCCTCTGAATCCCATGGCGATCTTGATGCCATACCAGTCCTCCTTGACCGACAGGTCATGTTGCTTCGTCGGCCTGAACTGGGAACAGGCCCGTCACGACTATCTGCAACCATTACGAGTGGTCCCCTTAGCCTGACAAGGCTCGGGATCTCCCCACTCCCCCTTCATATCCCGTGAAGGTGTACTGCCCGATTCTCGTTGTTACCGGCCCTCCCGTCCCGGCGCATTGCGATGGTCAGAGGGAGGTGCCAAGCCCTGTCTCGGCGACAGGGCACTGATCTGAGCATATATCTGAAATGGATGATTGGTAGCCGGTCGCGCAGGACAAAAATGCCGCCACCGATGATCTGTTTGATATGACAAGGAAAGTGCGCCAGAAACAGCACGGCCTCCCGAAGGAGGCCGTGTGGCAAACGCAGTTGGCGGGGATGATTACATCCAGTCGGCGTTGCGGATCACCCCGACCGCCAGCCCCTCGATGGTGAGCTGCTGGCAAGAGAGATCCACCTCGATGGGGGAGAGCTCTTCATTCTCCGGCAGCAGCCATACCTGACTGCCCTTGCGCTGGAAGCGCTTGACGGTGACATCCTCATCGAGACGGGCGACCACCACCTGACCGTTGCGCACCTCCTGGGTCTTGTGCACCGCCAGCAGATCGCCATCCAGAATGCCGATGTTCTTCATGCTCATCCCCTGCACCCGCAGCAGAAAATCTGCGCGCGGGTGGAACAGGGCGGGATCAACCTGATAGTGGCTCTCGATATGCTCCTGAGCCAAGATGGGTTCACCGGCAGCGACCTTGCCGATGAGCGGCAAGCCGCTCTCTTCCAGCACCTCTTCCTCTTCGAGCAACAGGCGAATGCCGCGGGACGTGCCCGGCATGATCTCGATGACCCCTTTTTTGGCCAGGGCCTTCAGATGTTCTTCGGCCGCATTGGCCGACTTGAAACCAAGCTTCTGGGCAATCTCGGCACGAGTCGGCGGCATACCGGTCTCGCTCATGTTCACCTTGATCAGCTCCAGCACTTCGGCCTGGCGGGGGGTAAGGGGTTTCATAGAATGGGCACCTGTCTTTTTATACAGCACACTGGCAGTATATACAGTGCAGTGGCCAAGGCAAGGCGCAGCTGACATTTGTCGCAACCAACCCCTCATTTACTACTGTTTTGATCCTGCGCAGCCGACTCATCGTACCTCTCGGCGACAAGGGGCTGTCGATTTGCTATGCTCACGCCGCATTTTTTTGGAGAGCAGACGCACATGTCCCTAGGACAGAAGATTTCCAGAGCCATCTTGCAATGGCCGGTCAGCGGCTTGGTCAATCACAAGAGCCTGCCGGAAAATCCCATCACAGAACTCAATCTGGATCCGGCCAGACCCATCGTCTATGCCCTGAAAACCAGTTCGATCACCGACCTGATGACCCTGCAGCAGTGCTGCGAGGATCTCGGTCTGCCCGGCCCCTTCACGCCGCTGGAACTTAACGGCCAGCTGCTGCCGCGCTATGTCTGTCTGGATCGTCCGCCTCCCCTGTTTGGCAAACGCAGCAAACCGCTCCCCTTCCTGCAGGAGTTCCACCAGCTGCTGGATCTGCACAAGCAGGATCCCGAGCTGGATATCCAGGTGGTACCCGTCACCCTGTTCTGGGGCCGAGCTCCGGGTCGGGAAGGGGAAGAAGCCTCCGGCCTCAACATCATCAGCAGCCTGGCGCCGAACCGGCTGAAGAAGGCACTTATCGTGATCCTCAAGGGTCGCGAGAATCTGGTGCGCTTCTCGCCGCCGCTCTCCCTGCGCTACATGGCGGACAAACACGGCACCGACGAGGCCATCGCCCACAAGCTGGCGCGAGTGGCCCGTACCCACTTCAGCCGCCAGCAGCTGGCCGCTACCGGCCCGAAACTGCCGAACCGCAACCTGCTGTTCAAGCAGCTGCTCGACTCCGCGGTGATCCAGCAGGCGATTGAAGAGGAGGCCCAGCGCGAAGGGATCAGCCTCGAGAAGGCGCAAAAGCGTGCCCATGGCTACATGGACGAGATCGCCTCCAACTT
Organism: Aeromonas sp. FDAARGOS 1411; assembly: GCF_019047125.1. Lineage (NCBI taxonomy): Bacteria > Pseudomonadati > Pseudomonadota > Gammaproteobacteria > Aeromonadales > Aeromonadaceae > Aeromonas > Aeromonas sp. FDAARGOS 1411. Next base: position 3,489,161 of record NZ_CP077214.1, read on the forward strand.
CTCCTACCGGCTGATCCGCCTGGGCGAGAGCTTCCTCGGCTGGCTGTGGAACAAGCTCTACCGCGGTTTGTCGGTCAATGGCGCCGAGAAGGTACGCCAGTTGGCGCAGGAAGGGCACGAGATCGTCTACGTTCCCTGCCACCGCAGCCACATGGACTACCTGCTGCTCTCCTACGTCATCTACCACCAGGGGATGGTGCCGCCCCATATCGCGGCAGGCATCAACCTCAACTTCTGGCCGGCGGGCCCGATTTTCCGCCACGGCGGCGCCTTCTTCATTCGCCGCACCTTCAAGGGCAACCCGCTCTACAGCACGGTATTCCGGGAATACCTCAACCTGCTGTTTGCCAAGGGTTACTCGGTGGAGTTCTTCACCGAAGGTGGTCGCTCCCGTACCGGCCGTCTGCTACCGCCCAAGACCGGCATGCTGGCGATGACCCTGCAGGCGATGATGCGCGGGCTGGACAGGCCGGTCACTCTGGTGCCGGTCTATCTGGGTTACGAGCACGTGATGGAGGTGAACACCTACCACAACGAGCTTAAGGGGAGTCGCAAGGAGAAAGAGAGCTTCCTGCAGGTGCTCGGCATCCTGCGCAAGCTGCGCAACTACGGCCGTGGTTTCGTCAACTTCGGCGAGCCGCTGACTCTCAACAGCTACCTGAGCGAACACATCCCCGACTGGAAAAAGCACATCGGGGAAGAGGAGCGTCCGGAGTGGATGGCGGGCACCGTCAACAATCTGGCCGAACTGCTGATGACCCGCATCAACGGAGCGGCCGCGGTCAACGGCCTGACCCTGAGCGCGCTGGCGCTGCTGGCCGCCGAGCGCCACGCCCTGACCCGCGACGAGTTGCAGGCCCAGCTCAACACCTATCTGGATTTGCTCAAAGCGGTTCCTTACAGCCCGCAGAGCACCATTCCGGATGAGGATGCCAAGACCCTGCTGGATCAGGCGATGGAGCTCAACAAGTTCGAGGTGAGCGAGGACAAACTGGGGCAGATCATCAGTCTCGACCGCTATCAGGCGATCCTGCTGACCTACTACCGCAACAACATCCTCCACCTGTTTGCCATGCCCTCTCTGGTGGCGGCATTGATCGAACGGTGCGAGGGGATCTCCCGCAGCGAGATCATGGCCCGTTGCATCGACATCTATCCGCTGCTCAAGACCGAGCTGTTCCTGCGTTATGAAGAGGAGGAGCTGCCGGCGCTGGTCGACAGCCTGCTCGACGCGCTGCAGACCCAGCAACTGATCGAGACCCGCGATGACGGCTACTGGGTCAATCCGGCCAACCAGATGCGCCTGCTGCTGCTGGCTGAGAGCATTCAGGAGACCCTGCAACGCTACGCCATCGTGCTGACCCGGGTGTTGGCCCAGCCCCATATCGAGGCGGAGCAGCTGGAGGCGGACGGCCTGATGATGGCAGAGCGCCTCGGCACCCTGCACGGTATCAACGCCCCCGAGTTCTTCGACCAGAAGCTGTTCAGCACCCTGATCCACACCTTGCGCAAAGAGGGCTACCTCTCTCCCGAGTGCAAGCCGGATCTCGGCCGCTTCCAGGCGCTGGCCGACAACATAGTGCCGCTGCTGAGCAACAAGATCCGCCGTACCATTCAGGCAGGCAATCAGCTCTAATCTGCAACGCAAACAATGAAGGCCGCATCATGCGGCCTTCATTTTTATCGGAGTCTGCGCGGGAACATGTCACGCCAGCAGGTAATCGAGCACCAGACCGGCAAACACCAGCGCCCCCACATAGTTGTTGTTGAGAAACGCCTGGAAGCAGGCTTCCCGCTGCCGCTCGCGAATGAGCCGCTGCTGATAGACAAACAGCACCGCCGCCCCCAGCAATCCCCAGTAATACCAGCCCCCCAGCGTCATCAGTTGCCCGACCGCCAGCAACAGCAGCAGCGTCGAGAGTTGCAGTACGCCGATGATCCGTTTGTCGTAACGACCAAACAGGATGGCGCTGGATTTGAGGCCGATCTTGAGGTCATCATCCCGATCCACCATGGCGTACTGGGTGTCGTAAGCCACGGTCCAGAGCAGGTTGGCGAAGAAGAGCAGCCAGGCCACCAGCGGCAGGGCATCCGCCTGGGCCGCATAGGCCATCGGGATCGACCAGGAGAAGGCCATCCCGAGCACCAGCTGGGGATTCGAGATAAAGCGCTTCATGAAGGGGTAACTCACCGCAAGCAGCAGGGCGACAAACGACAGGCCGATGGTGAGCGGATTCATGGTCAGCACCAGACCAAACGAAATGAGCGCCAGCACGAAGAAGAGCGCCAACACCTCCCACGGTTTGACTCTGCCCGTGGGCAAGGGGCGACCGGCGGTCCGTTTGACGTGGCCATCGAAGTTGCGATCCGCATAGTCGTTGATCACGCACCCTGCCGAGCGCATCAGAAAGACCCCGACCACAAACACGGTCAGCACCCAGAGATTGGGCAGGCCACCAGCGGCCAGCCAGAGCGCCCACAGGGTTGGCCACAGCAGCAGCAGAGTGCCTATGGGTTTGTCGACGCGGGCCAACTGCATATAGGCAAGTCCCCGCTCCTTGGTTAACAGATTCACTCCAGCTCCTTGTCACAGACGAGAGAGGGCAGAAACAGCTCGTGCACCAGCAGTGGCCACTGCCCCAGAAACAGACGGGAACGACGCCCCCAGACAGTGGCGGCCGGGCAACGGGGATTGGCGGCAATATCGAAACGGGCCAGCTGCAGGTGATCGCGGCGGGCAGGCTCATGGCCAAATACCCGCTCACCCAGCGGCTGCTCGCCAAGCTCGGCAATGCCGCTCCCTTGCAGTGCGTCATCGGCAAACAGGGTCCAGCCCAACACGGCGGGCCCACGATCCCCGTGCAGGATCACCTCGCGGCAGGTGCCGGCCGGCGAGGCCGAATCCACCAGCCACTGCTCATCGGCAGTAAGGGCGACCGGGTGATTGCCCAGCCACTCCACCGAAAAGTGGCGATTGTGCTGACGCAGCCGCCGAGTCATGGAGCCGGGCTCCAGCAGCCAGGGGCGCAAGCTGGCGGGCAATTCGCAACATTCGGGAGCCAGCCACCCACTTAACGGCGTGAGGGGAACAGTCAACTCGGACTTCACAGCTTCACCATCCAGAGATTTCCGTGTTCAGGTTAAAATCCGGTTTATTATCCGTAAATCAATAGCGAAATGTAAGAACATCCGTGCTTGACGGCCCCGATGGCAACATCAAAAATGGGTTATCTCTTGCTGATGAGCCATCTATATGAAGATCTTCAAAATTCTGCTGGTGTTGTTACTGAGCTGTGGCGCCCTGCAGCAGCAAGCTCTTGCTGAAGATGAGCCGCCTGCCGAGGGCGCAGAGGGGGCAGCCAAGCCCGGTTTCTCCTACCACGCGCTCGATCCCGACATCATCACCAACTACCTGAGTGATAGCAAAACCCTCGGTTATATCCGGGTCACGGTGGAGCTGATGGCGGAAAACGAAGCCGATCTCAAGCTGCTGGAGCAGCATGACCCGCTGATCCGTGATGCCATCATCCGTCTGATTGGCAGCAAAAATGCCGATCAAGTGAAGTCCCTGACCAACCGAGAAGAGCTGCGCAAGGAGTGCGAGACAACCGTCAACGAACTGCTGGTGAAAGAGACCGGCAAGAAAGCGGTGCGCGAGCTTATCTTCACCAAGTTCCTCTACCAGTAATCCCTCCCGAAACAATCGCTTATTGGCATATCGGCCAATAAGCGAGCTTTGCCGGTTTATTCGAAATGAAAATCGATTACAATACGACCGTCAAGTCGTAGAGGTAGTCGTTATGGGCAGCAAAACCCTGTGTGAATGGCGCCGTCACGAGATCCCCACCGATCTCAAGGCGCTGAGAAAAATCGTGCGCAAACCCAAGTTTGTCTGCAGCAAGTGCGCCCGTAGTGCCAATGACAAGGGTTACCTCTGCCAACCGCTGCGTTTGAAAGAGGAGTAACGCCCCTCCCTGTCAGGGTGTTATTGATCGGTCCACCCCTGACGCCCCTGTTCGAACAATCTGCGCGCCTGGGTATCATTCGGGCAAACACCGCGATACTCCTCGCCTGAACGGCCAGCCAGATAGAGATGCTCGGGGCGGCAATACCATGCCAATCCCTTCTGATGTCCCTGCTTCCACAGTTCGGGATCCACCTTCTTGCCACACTGGCCCTGATGGAACTCGATCCGCTCGGTGGTGAAGCCCAGCTTGCCATCCGCCTCCCCCACCTCACTCCACACCTTCTCGCAGGGATCATCGTTGGAGACACAGCCACCCAGCAGGGCAGCCAACAATATGATGGTGAGTCGCATAGTCATCCTTGAGCGTCATTTGGGCAGTTCATTCTACCGAGCGCCCCGCCCCTGACCAAGGACGAACGCTCAGCCATGTGAGCGCGGCAAAAAAATCAGGCGGGCCCAAAGCCCGCCTGTTCGTTCAATGCCGTGGTTCACTGGTCATCGAAAGTGTCATCATCTTGCCAGCTTTCATCTTCCCACTGATCCAGCTCTTCTTCCCAGGAATCCGGCTCCCAATCATCATCAGAGGAGTCGTAATCCGGCTTGTGTCCACCCATCTTCACTCTCCTTGGATAGTTCACCCGCACTCCAATTTTATCCGGAATTGTCGGGCTCGCCAGTCAGAGAGAGTTCAAAGTTTGACCAGAGTCCGGCCGGCGATCTGACCCAGCGTGATGGCCTCGGCGGCCTCCACTACCTGCTCCAGCCCAATCTCGGTAACCGCCTGTTCAAAGAAGCTGGCGGGCAGATCCCGTGCCAGTCGCTGCCACGCCAGTTGACGACGTTCAAACGGGCACATCACCGAATCGACCCCCTGCAACCGCACATTGCGCAGGATGAAGGGCATCACACTGGTCGGCAGATCGAAGCCGCCCGCCAGCCCGCAGGCCGCCACAGCGCCGCCATAGTTCATCTGAGCCAGCAGCTTGGCCAGCACCTGACTGCCGACGGTATCGATGGCAGCGGCCCACAGCTGTTTTTCCAGCGGTTTGGCAGGCACCAGCAGCTCGCTGCGCGGCACGATGCGGCTGGCACCCAGTGCGGTCAGCATGGCGCCCTGCTCTTCGGGACGACCGGTCAGCGCAGCCACCTGATAGCCAAGGGCTGCCAGCAGGGCAACCGAGGTGGAGCCCACGCCGCCAGCCGCGCCGGTGACCAGCACCTCACCACTTGCGGGAGTAATACCCGCCTCTTCCAGTGCCAGCACGCAGAGCATGGCGGTGAGACCGGCGGTACCGATGCACATGGCCTGCCGTTCATCCAGCCCGGCGGGCAACGGCACCAGCCAGTCCCCCTTGACCCGCGCCTGTTCGGCCATGCCGCCCCAGTGCCCTTCGCCCACGCCCCAACCGGTCAGCACCACCTTGTCTCCCGCCTGATAGCGGCTGTCGGCGGATTCGAGCACGGTACCGGCGAAGTCGATGCCGGGCACCAGCGGCCACTGACGCACAATCTTGCCCTTACCCGTGATGGCCAACCCGTCCTTGTAGTTGATGGAGCTGTAGCTCACCGCGACCCGCACCTCTCCCTCCGGCAACTGGCTCTCGGTCAGTCGGGTCAGGGTCGGAATGGTCTTGCCGTCTTGGTTTTCCAGTAACAGAGCCTTGAACATGGTTGCCTCTTTGATGGGGATTGAAACGGAACGGTTAGCTGCTTTGGCGCTTTTGCAATTCGAACTCGAGGATCCGGGTTGTCTCTTGCACCTCGTCGCCAGCCAGCTTGTGCAGGATCATCTCGGCAGCCATGCTGCCCATTTTGCGATAGGGAACCTGAACCGATGTGAGGGCAGGATAACAACTCTTCGCTACATCGGAATCATCAAAACCGGCGATAGCCAGCTTGCCGGGTACGCTCAGGTGCCGTCGTTGGCACTCGAACAGCACGCCGGCCGCCAGCTCGTCGTTGACGCAGATAAGTGCATCGAGCTCTGGCCAACGCAGCAGAAACTCCCCCAACATGGCAGCACCGGTGCTGAAGCTGGGCGCCTCCGAGGAATTGATCACCATATCGGGCGAGAGATAGTGCTCCAGCATCGCCTGCTGCCAGCCGCGCATGCGCTGCTGCAGCATCCACTGCTCCTGGCGGGCACAGAGAAAACCGATATTGCGGTAACCCCGCTCGATGAGATGACGGGTCAGGCGATAACCGGCCTCCTGATTGGAGCCGCCGACACAGAGATCCATAGGATGGGGCACCAAAGCCCCCACCTCTACCACAGGCAGACGGCTGTTACGCAACAAAGCCTTGTCATCTGGCGACTCAAGGCAACCTAGCACGATCACGGCGGCGGGGTTGTATTGCAACAAATGCTCCAGATGTTCGCTCTGCTGGCGCAGATGCTGGGCGTCGCCCAGTACCAGCTGATAACCGGCCTTCATCAAGATGGGTTGCAACCCGGCCATCAATTCGGCACTGGCGCGATCAAGCAGGCTCGGCACTATCACCAGAATCACATGGGAAGTACCCGATGCCAGCGCACCGGCGGCACGATTGGGGATATAGCCGAGTTCTTCCACCGCGGCTTCGATACGCTCGCGCATCTTGTCAGAGACCAGTTCGGGGGTGCGCAGGGCACGGGAGACCGTCATGGCCCCCACTCCGGCCAGCTGGGCCACATCGTTGAGGGTCACCCGACCCGTGCTACGGCGCTTTTTCGCTTCTGACATCCATCCCTTCCTCGGCTTGCGGCTGCTCACTTTAAGGCAAAAGAGCGCCACTGACTATTTGCTCAGGGCCGATTCTACTCTCTTTCCCCTACCGCAGGGGCAGGATGGCTCCCGTTAATGGGTGAAGTGATAGCGCTATCACAGTTTCATGTTAGCGCTATCTGATAGCGCTAACTTTCGAGATCACCCTCACAGTTTCACCACCGCAAGATCGATAGATTGGCGCCATCTTAACTAGCCGGATCACCACCATGCTGACTCAACTGCTGACCGAGGATGTCATCCGCATCGAACCCGCAGCCCGCGACTGGCGCCACGCCATCGAGCTGGCCACGGCGCCCCTGCTGGCCAATGGCACCATCGAACCCTCCTACGTGGCGGCGCTGTTTCGCTCTCATGAGGAGCTCGGCCCCTACTACGTACTGGGCCCCGGTCTGGCGATGCCCCACGCTCGTCCCGAAGACGGCGTCAACCGGCTGGGTCTGGGGCTGACCGTCATCAAGCAGGGGGTCAATTTCGACTCCGAGGGCAACGACCCGATCCGGCTGCTGATCACCCTGGCCGCCAGCGACAGCAACTCCCACGTGGAGACCATCGCCCAGCTGGCCGAACTGTTTATGAATGAAGAGGACGTGGCGGCCATCATTGCGGGCGACACCAAAGACGACATCCTGCGCATTCTGGCGCGCTACTGATCTGCGCCACGGCGCACCTGACAGAGGAAGAGACAATGAAAATTCTGGTTGTATGCGGTCACGGTCTGGGCACCAGCCTGATGATGGAGATGAGCATCAAGAGCATCCTGAAAGAGCTGGCAGTCACCGCCGAGGTGGATCACCGCGATCTGGCCTCCGCCGGCAGCGAAACCGCCGAGATCTTTGTCGCCACCCGCGACATCGCCGAGCAGCTGCAATCCATGGGGGTCAATGGCCGTCTGGTGGCCCTCGACAACATGGTCGACAAGGCCGCGATGAAAGAGAAGCTCGCCACCGCCCTGCGCGAACTGGGCGCCCTCTAAGGATCCTCCATGCGGCCTGCGGGCCGCATCTTCCATTGCCAGGAGCTGACCATGGAATTTTTCAACTTTCTGATGTTTGACGTGCTGTCCGAGCCCGCCGTGCTGGTCGGCCTGATCGCACTTATCGGCCTGATTGCCCAGAAGAAACCGGTGACCGAGTGCATCAAGGGCACGGTCAAGACCATCATGGGTTTCGTCATTCTGGGGGCCGGTGCCACCCTGGTGATCAACTCGCTGGGTGACTTTGCCGTCATCTTCCAGCACGCCTTCGGCATCAAGGGGGTCGTCCCCAACAACGAAGCCATCGTCTCCATCGCCCAGACCTCGTTTGGCAAGGAGATGGCGATGATCATGTTCTTCGCCATGCTGGTGAACATCCTGATCGCCCGTCTGACTCCGTGGAAATTCATCTTCCTGACCGGTCACCACACCCTGTTCATGTCGATGATGGTGGCGGTGATCCTCTCTGCCGGCGGTATGAGCGGCGTGCCGCTGATCGCGGTGGGCAGTCTGGTGGTCGGTGTCGCCATGGTCTTCTTCCCGGCCATCGCCCACCCCTTCATGAAGCAGATCACCGGCTCCGACGACGTGGCGCTGGGCCACTTCTCCACCTGCTCCTACGTGCTCTCCGCCCTGATCGGCGCCAAGTTCGGCAACAAGGCCCACAGCTGCGAAGATGTGCAGGTACCCAAGAGCCTGCTGTTCCTGCGCGATACCCCGGTGGCCATCTCCTTCACCATGGGCATCATCTTCCTGGTGACCTCCGCCTTCGCCGGCCCCGAGTTTGTCTCCAGCGTCGCCAAGGGCAAGCACTGGTTCATGTTCTCCCTGATGCAGTCCATCACCTTCGCCGCCGGTGTCTACGTCATCCTGCAGGGTGTGCGGATGGTCATCGCCGAGATCGTTCCGGCCTTCAAGGGGATCTCCGACAAGCTGGTACCGAACGCCAAGCCGGCACTCGACTGCCCCATCGTCTTCCCCTACGCCCCCAACGCCGTGCTGATCGGCTTCCTGTCGAGCTTTGCCGCCGGTCTGGTGGGGATGGCGCTGCTCTACGCCATGGGCCTGACCGTCATCATCCCGGGCGTGGTACCGCACTTCTTCGTCGGCGCCGCTGCCGGGGTCTTCGGCAACGCCACCGGTGGTCGTCGTGGCGCGATTTTGGGCTCCTTCGCCAACGGCCTGCTGCTGCTCACCATTCTGCCGGTGTTCCTGCTGCCGGTACTGGGCGACCTAGGCTTCGCCAACACCACCTTCAGCGACTCCGACTTCGGTGTGGTCGGCATCCTGCTGGGGCTGATCGTTCGCTAATCCCGGCCACTGCCAAAAACAAAACGGAGCGCATCGCGCTCCGTTTTTTTATGGCCGGCCATCGATGATGGATGGCGGGCTGTATGAAAGACTGAAACTCAGTCGTTCTCCAACGCTGTGAGGCAGTGCGAGAGGGTGCGCGCCAGGGCTCCCTGATTGCGCAGCACCACGGCGCGGGCCTGCTCGCCCATCTCGCGGCGGGCGCTTGCATCAGCAAACAGCTGGCTCACCTGCTCGCCCAGCTCGGCGGCATCGGCCACGATGGCGGCGCCCCCCTGAGCCACCAGCTGACGAGTGATATCGCTGAAGTTGAAGTAGGCGGGCCCCGTCAGGCAAGGCTTGCCGAGGGCCGCCGGCTCCAGCAGGTTGTGACCGCCGATCTTCACCAGACTGCCGCCGACAAAGGCCACATCGGCTGCCGCCAGCATCAGCGGCAGCTCGCCCATGGTATCGCCGAGATAGACCTTATCCCCGGCACTCACCGCAGCACCATCAGTGCGCCGCACACAGCCATAAGAGGCGCACTGCTCGGCCACCCGGTCGAACCGCTCGGGGTGGCGCGGTACCAGAATGAGCAGCGCATCGGGATGGCGTTTGAGCAGCAGATCGAAGGCGGCCAGCACCTGCTCATCCTCACCCAGATGGGTACTGGCGGCGATCCAGACCGGCCGATCCGCCCCCAGCCGCTGGCGCAGGGCGCGCCCCTTGGCCTGCACCTCGTCACCAAACTGGATGTCGAACTTGATGGAGCCGGTCACCGCCAGCCGCAAACGATCGATGCCGAGGCGGGCGAAGCGGTCGGCGTCATCCTGATGCTGACAGAGCAGATGGGTCAACGGCCGGCTCAGGGCGTCGAAGGCGCCGTGGAAGCGGGCATAACGCTGGCAGGAACGCTCGGAAAGACGGGCGTTGATGATGGTCACCGGCAGGTGGCGCGCCTCGCAAGCGGCCAGCCAGTTGGGCCACAGCTCGGTCTCCATCACCCAGAGCGCGCGCGGCTTGAAGGTGTCGAGAAAGGCGGCAATGGCCCAGGGGTAGTCGAGCGGCGCGTAGCGATGGATCACCTGATCCCCCAGCCTGGCAGCCTGATCGGCGCCGGTGCGGGTGGTGGTGGTGAGCAGGATCGGCAGATCGGGCCGCTCCGCTTTCAGGGCGCGAATGAGTGGCGTGATGGCCAGCGTCTCCCCCACGCTCACCGCATGGATCCAGAGCGGCGCCTCCTGTCCGGTGGCAGGCAACCGCCCGAGATGCTCGGCCCAGCGCTTGCCAAAGCCGGGTTTGCCTTTCTTAGGCTTGTAGAGGGCCAGCAGCGCCAGCGGCAATCCCAGATGGATCAGCAGGTTGTAGAGCAGACGGTAGGGCATCTTACTGACTCTGCTCCAGCTTCTTGCAGGCATCGACCACCTGCTCCGGCGCCAGGTCGATCAGGCACTTGAGATGGCCGAACTTGCAGGTGCGCTTGAAGCAGGGGCGACACTCGATGTCGGTGTGAACGATCTCGACCCGATCCGCCAGCGGCGGGGTATAGAGCGGCGAGGTGGAGCCATAGACGCCCACCAGCGGCCGGTTGAGGGCGGCGGCGATGTGCATCAGGCCGGAGTCGTTGGAGATGACCCGGCTGGCCAGCGCCATCAGATCGATCGCCTCGTGCAGGCTGGTCTTGCCCGCCAGCACGTGGCAGTTGGGGCGGGTCAGCAGGTTGACCCGATCCCGGATGGTGTTGGCCACCGGCACATCCTTGTTGGAACCGAAGATCCACACCTGCCACCCCTCGTCCAGATGCTGTTGGGCCACCACGGCGTAGTGCCCCTCCGGCCAGCGCTTGGCCGGGCCAAACTCGGCACCGGGGCAGAGCACCAGCACCGGGCGGGCGCGATCCAGTCCCAGCCGCTCCAGCGCCTTGCTCTGGTTGATCAGATCGACGTGGAGCGCCGGGTGCGGAATGGTCGGAATATCGGCCCGGCTCTTCATCTGCTCCTTGGGATAGGCGAGCGCCAGATAGCCCTCCACCATCAGCGGGAAGGCGGACTTGTTGCTGCGCAGGTCGTTGAGCAGGCCATAGCGGCTCTCACCCTTCCAACCGGTACGCACCGGAATGCGGGCAAACCAGGGGATCAGCGCCGACTTCATGGAGTTGGGCTGGACGATGGCCTGATCGTACTTCTCGGCGGCCAGCTGCTTGCCGAGGCGGCGGCGCGCCACCAGTTTGAAGTCACCGTGGCCGAGGGGCATGGTGATCGCCTTGTCCACCTCCGGCATCCGCTCCAGCAGGGCGCAGCACCAGGCGGGGGCCATCACGTGCAGCTCGCACTCCGGATGGTTGGCCTTGATCGCCTTGTAGAGACTCTGGGACATCACCATATCGCCGACCCAGGAGGGGCCGATCACCAATATTTTCATCACGCGTCTTCTCTCGGGACTGGCCCGGCTGTTAATCATCACTGGGCGAGATTATGCCCCAAGAATGACTGGATAAATAACAGAAGATCCTTGGTAATCGCCTCGGCCAGCCGCCACCCGGGTCATGCCCCGGCCACGCTTTTAGGCTAGAATGGGCGCCAATTCGAGCATGTCCCGCCAGCCGGGCAATAACCGTGAGCCCCATTTCGTGAAAAAACCGACTCTGGCTGCCGTTCTGATCGTCAAGAATGAAGCCGACAACCTGCGCAAGTGCCTCGCCTCCCTCGACGGACTGGTGGACGAGATCGTCATTCTGGACTCAGGCAGTCAGGACGAGACCCCGGCCATCGCCGCCGAATTTGGGGCCCGTTTCTTCGTCAACGCCAAGTGGCCGGGCTTTGGCAAACAGCGCCGACTGGCCCAGTCTCATGTGCAATCCGACTGGGTGTTGTGGCTGGATGCCGACGAGCGGCTCACCCCCGAGCTGAAAACCGCCATCGCCAACGTGATGGCCAATCCGGCCAGCGACACCATCTACTCGCTGCCGCGCCTCTCTTGGGTGTTTGGCCGCTTTATCCGCCACAGTGGCTGGTATCCGGATCGGGTGCTGCGCCTCTATCCCAAGGCGCTCACCAGCTACAACGAGGCGCTGGTGCACGAGAAGGTGGAGGTGCGCGCCAACATGAAGATCGTCAACCTCTACGGCGACCTGCACCACTTCACCTATCGGGATCTGGAGCACTATCTGGTCAAATCGGCCGGTTATGCCCGCGCCTGGGCCGATCAGCGCACCGCTCGCGGCAAGAAGGGCTCCCTCAGTCAGGGGCTGATGCATGCCGTCGGCTGCTTCATCAAGATGTACCTGCTCAAGGCGGGCTTCCTCGATGGCAAGCAGGGGTTGCTGCTGGCGATCCTCTCCGCCCACTCCACCTTCGTCAAATACGCCGACCTCTGGGTGCGCCAGCAACCGCAGCAGCCGGAATAACCGTCATACGAAACAGGGCCCCGCGGGGCCCTGTTTGCATTGCTGCATACCTTACTTGCGCCAGAAAGGCGCCGCCCAGCGGGCCATCACCGGCACCATGGTCTTGGGATCGAGCTGGCTCATATCCTCAGGATGGTCGCTATCCTCAGGCGGGCTGAAGGCGAGGTGACGCCCTTCACTGTTGAGGGGCTTCCAGCGCAGCGGAGTAGCGGAGCGGCGCATCGGGAAGAAGCCGATGGTCGGCACATCGAGCGCGCCGGCGATATGGAGCGGGCCGGTACTGCCTGCCACGAACAGGGCGGCGTTAGCCAGCACCTGACAGAACATCGGCAGACCATCGCGGGAGCGGTAGATCCAGCCGTTGCCACCGTGGGCCAGCAACTCGGCCGCCAGCTGTTCGGCCATCTTCTCCTCGCCCGGGCCTGCGGTCAGCACACACTGCAGCTCGGGGCAGGCCTGATTGAGCTTGATGATGATACGGGCATACTGCTCGATGGAGAGGTTGTTGGCCGAACCGCCGCTACCAGCATGCACCATCAGCCAGGGGCGGCTGGCATCGAGCTTGAGCTTGAGTGCCAGCTGTTCGCGCACCTGTAGCAGGGTCTCGTCATCGAACCGCAGGAAGGGGGTCTTGGGCTCCACCACGGCGACCTGATGGTCGGTCAGGAAGCGACGGATCAGCTCCAGATTGTACTCGGACTCCGGCTTCTGGGAGCGGGAGCGGCGTTGCACAAGACGTTGGTTGTAGAGCACCTGCGCCAGCTTGGTCGCCGGGGCCAGCCGGTAAGGGATGTGCGCCTTCCACACCAGCATGGCGTTGCGGGAGTTGGAGAAGAGGCAGATGGACGCGTCGAACGCCGTCGCCTTGATCCGCGCCAGCAGCGCTCGCTGTTGCTCCTTGTCGGCCCGCACGCCCGGATCGATGATCACCTCGTCAATCCAGGGGCAGAGCCGGGCCAGCGGCGCCGTGTAGGCCGGAACCAGGGCAGTCACATGACACTCCATGGAGCCTTTGAGCATGGCGAAGCTAGGCCACGCCAGCATGAAGTCACCAATCTTGTCATTGCGAACGACCAGAATACGTTTCATAAAAAATCCCTTTGCTCCCTGTCACCAATGCAAGGAGGCTTGATGCGCGATGGCGTATTCTTGCCTGATGCACTGCTATTCTCAAGCGACGACCTTATAATGCGACCAAATTTCCAGGTTGCAGGACCGCAAAGATGACTACCAGGGTAATTTATCCCGGGACTTTTGATCCCGTTACCAATGGCCACGCCGATCTCATCGGCCGCGCCGCCAAGCTGTTTGACGAGGTGGTGGTCGGGGTCGCCAACAGCCCGAGCAAGCGACCTCTGTTCGATCTGGCAGAACGTGTCCAGCTTGTCCAGCAAGTGACCAGCACGCTTCCCAACGTCAAGGTGGTGGGCTTCTCTGGGCTGCTGGTCGATTTCGCCAAAGAGCATCAGGCCAACGTGCTTATCCGCGGCCTGCGCGCCGTCTCCGACTTCGAGTACGAGTTCCAGCTGGCCAACATGAACCGCCGCCTGATGCCGGATCTGGAAAGCGTCTTCCTCACCCCGGCGGAGGAGAACTCCTTTATCTCCTCCACTCTGGTGAAAGAGGTGGCGCTGCACGGTGGCGACATTCGTCAGTTTGTCGATCCCGTGGTGGCCCAGGCCATCGCAGCCAAACAGCAACAGCGCTAATCCCTCCCCTGATTGGCAGAAACGAACAAGGGCTACCCGCGGGTAGCCCTTGTTGTATCTCTCTCGCATGGAGAGGTCAGCCTGCTTGCTGGTTACTGACGGGCAAACCGCTCATTCATCTCCTGCACCAGCTGATCGAGCCACTCGTAGCGGCGCCGATACATGGCCCGCTTCTTGGAGGCGATCTCCTCCAGCGGCTTGCGCGGCTGGGCTTGCAGAGCGACGAAGTTGGCATCCACATCCCGGGCGTCGAACTCCTGCCACAGCTCGTCATAATCGGCCTGCAAATTGGCTTTCTGCTTGCTGCTGTAGCGCTTGGCCTGAAACACGTGGGCCCGCTTGCGCACCGCCAGCACCTCCGCCGCCCCCATGGCCTGCGCCAGTTGCAGCACCAGCTGCACAAGCAGGGATTTGGGCCGCAGGCCGTGCCCCTCTTTGGTCAGCTCGCGCACCCGATCCTGAGCATTGTCGACCGCAGGCTCCGGCCCCTGCATGGAGCCGATCATCAGAATCAAACGATCCACGCTACCCGCCAGCGAAAAGGCGCAGCTATAGAGGCGCTGTCCCTCGCCATTGACGATGGAGAGCGCCAGCTCGGCCTCGCGGCGGAAGGTGCCATCGTGACGCAGCAGAATGCGGCAGCCGCTCTGGGGATAGTGCCCCAGCGCGATCCCCTCGCCCAGATAGAGCGGGTCGATCAGCTGCGGGTAGCACTCCAGCAGCAACTGATAGTGATTTTCCAGCATCTCGGCCCGCTCACGGGCGCTGGCACAGGCGAAGCGATAGGGTCGCATCGGCTTGTCGAGCAGCTCGGGATAGACCGCCGGCAGCGCCTTGAGCGAGTCGCACTGAAACAGGCTGAAAACCCGACTCAGCGACTTGCGATAGAGCAGGCTGCGCAGCACGAACTTGCCGCGATTGAAGGTTTTCCGGTCACATCCCTCGGGGTAGAGGAAGCGGGCCATGGATTTTGCGCAATAGCGCTCCTGCCGGGATAAATATTCCCAGTCTATTGATTTAACTGTCATTTTTATATTCTCAAACCGCCTGAACGGTCGGGATACTAGTGACAGCTGTGCAAATCTTCAACAGAGTGGAAATACGCTGTTACAACTTCCCCCGTATCGGGGCAAAAAGTGCGCTCAGCGCTGGCAATGACTGCAAAAAACCGTGGTGCGCTGGCCCATTCTTGTCTCGGTCAGCAGGGTGTGGCAGTGGAAACAGGGCTGACCGCCACGGCCATAAACCTGCAACTGCTGCACGAAATAGCCCGGCTTGCCATCGGCGCTGGTGAAATCCTTGAGGGTAGTGCCGCCCTGGCGAATCGCCTCGGCCAACACGCGCTTGATCTCGGCCACTAGGGTTCCCAGCCGCTCGGCACTGATATTGCCCGCCGCCCGTTTGGGGTGAATGCCGGCAGCATAGAGCGCCTCGTTTGCGTAGATGTTGCCCACCCCGACCACCACCTGATTGTCCATCAGGAACTGTTTGATGGCGGTGCTGCGTCCCTTGGCGCGCTCACGCAGGTAATCAGCACTGAAGGCATCGGTGAGCGGTTCGGGCCCCAGCTTGGCGAGCAGCGCATGGGCTTCGGCCGGTTCACGGGTCCAAAGCAGGGCGCCGAAGCGGCGCGGATCGTTGAGCCGCAGCAGCTTGCCATTCTCCATCTCGATATCCACGTGGTCGTGCTTCTCGGCCGGGGTGCCGATATCCAGCACCCGCAGGCTGCCGGACATCCCCAGATGAAGGATGGCGGTGCCGAAATCGGTCTCCAGCAGCAGGTATTTGGCACGGCGACGCACCCGATGGATGGTGAGATCCACCAGCTCCTGAATTTCACCGGGGATCGGCCAGCGCAGGCGGCCATCCCGCACCACTACACGCGTCACCTTGATACCGGTGAGCCAGGGGGAGATCCCCTGACGACTGACTTCAACTTCTGGCAATTCGGGCATTGGCACCTCGCAAGGAAAAGAAACTCAGGGAGCAGGACGCAGCAGATCGCGATACTGCTCGGCAGTGAGGGCGAGCCAGAGACCGGAGGGCAGCTGAGCGCCATATTGGCCGCTGTTCTGATAGAGGCCGATCTCGACCGGATCGTTCTGGCCGGCAATCCACACCTTGATGGTCACCGGGGTGCCGCGCACCACCTCGCCGGGGGGCAGCAACCAGCTCTGCCAGCGCGCCAGACGGGCATCCAGCTGCGCTGTGTCGAGCCCCAAATCCGGCACGCTGCGCCAGCCCTGACCGATCCGCTCAATCTGCCAGCTCGGCCCCTGCCAGGTGAGCACCACGGCCGCATCCGGCAGCAAGGGGCGAGCGCGCTTGGCGCTGTTCTCCTGCTGGGCAGTCTCCATACGATGCAACAGGGTGATCACGATCAGCACCACCACGATGATCACGTTATTCCAGCCTTTGCGGCTCAATTTGAACATGGCAAGCCTCCCTTTGAACCGGCAGTGTACTGAATTCGGCGCATAAAAAAACCCGGCACGAAGCCGGGTTTTTGGGAATGCAGCATCAAGTAATTACTTGATTTTGCCTTCCTTGTAGATCACATGCTGACGAACAACGGGATCAAACTTTTTGATCTCCATTTTTTCGGGCATGGTGCGCTTGTTTTTGGTAGTGGTATAGAAGTGACCAGTACCGGCGCTGGAGTTCAGGCGAATTTTCTCGCGAATACCTTTAGCCATGATCTAATTCCTTATACCTTAACACCGCTGGCGCGCAGTTCAGCCAGAACCACTTCAACGCCACGCTTGTCGATGATACGCATGCCTTTTGCGGATACGCGCAGGCTTACGAAGCGTTTTTCACTCTCAACCCAGAAACGGTGAGTGTGCAGGTTCGGCAGGAAACGACGCTTGGTGGCGTTGTTAGCGTGCGAACGGTTGTTACCAACTGCCGGGCGCTTGCCGGTTACTTGGCATACTCTAGACATGTCAGTCTCTCCAAATCTTACTTCATTGCTCGAGCAAATATCTGCCCCGCTGGCCTTCGATTGCGGGGCAAACAGAAGGCGGCATTTTATACAGCATCCGTGATCAAAGATCAACTAATACGGTGCCAGAGCACAGTTATAGCCAACCGCGCTCGGCAAAAGAAACCGTGATGCCATCACCGATCACCAAGTGATCCAGCACTCTGATATCGATCAGGGCCAAAGCGGCCGTGATCCGATCCGTGATCTGGCGGTCGGCCCTACTGGGCTCGGCGACGCCGGACGGGTGATTATGCGCCAGAATCACCGCGGCTGCATTATGTTTGAGCGCGATCTGCACGATTTCTCTTGGCCAGACGCTCGCCGAATCGATTGTGCCGAAAAAAAGCTCAACAAATTGAATGACTCTGTGCTGATTATCGAGCAACAGCAGGGCAAACACCTCGCGCGGCCGATCCCGTAGCTGGGCCTGCAGATAGTCCCGGGTCAGCTGGGGCGAGGTGAGCGCATCGCCCCGTTGCAACTGCTCGGCCAGATGGCGTCTGGCCATCTCCAGCACCGCCTGCAGCTGGGCATATTTGGCCGGGCCAAGGCCGTGTGCCTCGCAGAATGCCCGTTGTTCCGCCCCCAGCAAGCTGCGCAAAGAGCCGAATTGATTCAACAGGTTGCGTGAAAGATCCACTGCACTCAGGCCATTGACGCCGGTGCGCAGAAAGATGGCGAGCAGCTCGGCATCGGAGAGCGCCGCGGGCCCCTGGCGCAGCAGCTTCTCTCTGGGGCGTTCATCTTCCGGCCACTCTTTGATGCTCATTTGTCTCTCCCTCATCCCTGTTGAGAAAAAACATAGCAAAAAATTGCGCGCGCCCGACCACACCCCTTGATGCCAACCCCTGTCGTCATCCATTGCCTGTGGTATCTTAGCCGACCAGTCAGAATGAGCCGGATAGAGAAACAGCAGATGAGATTGGCCGATAAACGCATCCTGTTGGGTGTCAGTGGCGGGATCGCCGCCTACAAGAGTGCCGAGCTGGTACGCCGCCTGAAAGATCAGGGCGCCGAAGTGCGGGTGGTGATGACCCGCTCCGCCAAGGAGTTCATCACCCCGCTGACCCTGCAGGCGGTCTCCGGTCATCCGGTAGCCTACAGCCTGCTGGATCCCTCTGCCGAAGCGGGCATGGGCCATATCGAGCTGGCCAAGTGGGCCGATCTGGTGCTGATCGCCCCCGCCAGCGCCAACCTGATGGCGCGGATGGCTGCAGGCATGGCCGACGAACTGCTGACCACCCTTTGTCTGGCCACTCCGGCGCCCATCGCGCTGGCACCTGCCATGAACCAGCAGATGTATCTCAACGCCGCGACCCAGGCCAACCTCAAGACCCTGGCCAGCCGCGGCATTCTGCTGTGGGGGCCGGATGCAGGAAGCCAGGCCTGTGGCGATGTGGGCCCGGGCCGGATGCTGGATCCCCTCGAACTGGTGGATCGCTGCTGCCAGCAGCTGGCCGCCGAGCCCTTGCTGGCAGGCGTCAGGCTGCTGCTCACCGCAGGGCCAACCCGCGAGGCGCTGGATCCGGTGCGCTACATCAGCAACCACAGCTCCGGCAAGATGGGTTACGCCATCGCTCGCGCCGCTCGTGAAGCGGGCGCCGAGGTGACGCTGGTGAGCGGCCCGGTAGCACTGGCCACGCCGGCAGGGGTCACCCGCGTCGATGTCGAGAGTGCCGAGCAGATGCATCAGGCGGTGATGAGCCGGGTGGGCGAATGCGACCTCTTCATCGGCTGCGCGGCGGTAGCCGACTATCGTCCTGAGCAGGTGGCCAGCCAGAAGATCAAGAAAACCGGCGACAACGACCAGATGGTGGTGAAGCTGGTGAAAAACCCCGACATCATCGCGGCCGTCGGTGCCCTTTCAGACAAACCCTTCACCGTCGGATTTGCCGCCGAAACCGTGGATGTGGAACAATACGCCCTCGACAAGTTGCAGCGTAAGCGGCTGGACATGATCGCCGCCAACGATGTGTCCCGCGAGGGGCAAGGCTTCAACGCCGATGACAACGCCCTGACCGTGTTCTGGCAAGGGGGCCAGGCCCCGCTGCCGCTGGCCGACAAGCTGACGCTGGCTCGTCACCTGATCGCCCTGATTGCACGCCACTACCGGCACTGAGCGTCCCGAAAGAACAAGACTCACGGCACCCCGCCTGCCAAGAGGGGCGCCAATACAAGATCCAACTGAAAAAGCGATTCATGACTACACAAATTGAACTGAAGATTCTGGATGCCCGTATCGGTACCGAGTACCCGCTGCCCGCCTACGCCACACCGGGCTCTGCCGGCATGGATCTGCGCGCTCTGCTGGATGCACCGCTGACTCTGGCTCCGGGTGATACCACCCTGGTGCCGACCGGTCTGGCCATCCACATCCAGGATCCGGGTCTGTGTGCCACCATTCTGCCCCGCTCTGGTCTCGGCCATAAGCACGGCATCGTGCTGGGCAACCTGGTCGGTCTGATCGATTCCGATTACCAGGGTCAGCTGATGGTCTCGGTCTGGAACCGCGGCAAAGATGAGTTCACCATGCAACCCGGCGAGCGCATCGCCCAGCTGGTGATCATGCCGGTAGTTCAGGCCAGCTTCCAACTGGTCGATGAGTTCAATCAGAGCGAACGGGGTGAAGGCGGTTTTGGTTCTTCTGGTCGCCAATAACAGACCACACCAGCCCGATGGGCGGTGCCTAATAATAGAATCAAGCCATTGTTTTTTTAGGGGAATCCATGGCAAGCAGTAATCAGAAACAGAGTCGGCGCGATCAGATCCTGCAGGCGCTCGCCCATATGCTGGAAACCAGTCCGGGTCAGCGCATCACCACGGCCCGTCTGGCGGCCGAGGTCGGCGTCTCTGAAGCAGCCCTCTATCGACATTTTCCCAGCAAGGCGCGGATGTTCGAGGGGCTGATCGACTTTATCGAGGATTCCCTGCTGTCACGGGTCAATCTGATCATGGCGGAAGAGAAGGACACCATGGCGCGCTGTCACCATATCCTGCAGCTGCTGCTGGTGTTCGCCGAGCGCAATCCCGGCATCACCCGCATCCTCAATGGCGACGCCCTGCTGGGTGAGCACGATCGGCTGCGGGATCGCATCAGCATCCTGTTCGACAAGCTGGAGACCCAGATCAAACAGGTGCTGCGCGAGAAGCGGCTGCGCGAGGGGCAAGGCTTCCAGCTCGACGAAACCATGCTGGCCAATCTGCTGCTGGCCTACACCGAAGGCCGCATCAGCCAGTTCGTGCGCTCCGAGTTCAAGCTCAAGCCGACCGCCGGTTTTGAAGATCAGTGGCAATTTATCCGCAGCCAACTGCTGCAGAGCTGATGGTTTTTTCGCATCATTCAGCAAAAAGAAGGGAGGCTTTAGCCTCCCTTCTTTTTTGTGTCAGGTTTTTATGGCAGAAAAGAAGTACCAGATGCGACCCGTACTGTCGCGCTGCGGTGTTAGATTTATCCACCATAAACCTTTTAGAACCTGACAGGACATCCTATGGAACCCGAAATCATTACCGAAGCGCAGACCTGGCTGGTCAATAATCAGGGACTGCTGATCGAATACGGCGTCAATATCGCCGCCGCCCTGCTGACCCTGCTGGTCGGCTATATCGCCGCCAACCTCATCAGCGGTGGCGTGGTCAAGGTGATGCAGGCCCGCAAGCTGGACACCACAGTCACCCACTTCGTCGGCAGCATCCTCAAATACGCCATTCTGGTGTTCGTAGTGATCGCCGCGCTGGGCCGTGTCGGGGTGCAGACCGCCTCCTTCGTCGCCATCATTGGTGCCGCCGGTCTGGCCATCGGTCTGGCGCTGCAGGGCTCGCTCTCCAACTTTGCCGCCGGCTTCCTGCTGATCATCTTCCGCCCCATCAAGGCGGGTGAGTTTATCGAAGTGGCAGGCACGTCTGGCGTGGTGCAATCCGTTCAGCTGTTCACCACCACCCTCACCTCCGGTGACAACAAGATGGTGGTGGTACCGAACTCCGCCATCCTCAACGGCACCATCGTCAACTACTCGCGCATGGATACCCGCCGCGTCGATATGACCTTCGGTATCGGCTACGGCTCCGACCTGCGCAAGGCCAAGCAGATCCTGGAGCGTCTGGTAAGCGAAGAGCCGCGCATCCTCAAGGAGCCGGCAGCCACCATCGCCGTTGCCGCGCTGGCCGACTCCTCGGTCAATATCGTGGTGCGCCCGTGGGTCAAGACCGCTGACTACTGGGGTGTCTGGTTCGACTTCCACGAGAAGGTGAAACTGACCTTTGATGCTGAAGGCATCGAGATCCCCTTCCCGCAGATGGTGATGCACATGCAAAAAACGCAGGCGTGATCGCGGTTCTGCTGCAACAGACAATGCCAGCCTTCGGGCTGGCATTGTCGTTTCTGGCCCCAGCCCATGGCAATGCCGATGCATAACCACGCCAACCGGATGAAAACAATTTCAGAGCTGCGGGCCAGCCCCAATCATGAGCGAGCGCAAGATCCCCCTTGCTTTCGTGACTCATAATCCCGATGTTCTGGTTGTATACTCCCGACGGTTGCCCCATTGCGGTAAAAGACAATCGGTAAAACTCTGTTACACGGGCCGCTCGGCCGGCTCGCTATAATGCTCGGATAATAAGGTTTGGCGGGACCTTGCCTGCAAGGTTCAAACACAACTTGGCATTTCAGGAATCCTATGAAAAATATCAATCCAACCCAAACCCAGGCCTGGCAGGCACTGGAAGCCCACTTTGCAGCAAACAAAGAGACCCGACTCAAGGATCTGTTCGCGCAGGACCCGAAGCGCTTTGACAAGTTTTCCCTTACCTTCGGCGGCGACATCCTGGTTGATTACTCGAAGAACCTGATCACCGAAGAAACCCTCAAGTTGCTGGTTGATCTGGCCAAAGAGACCGAGCTTCGCAGCGCGATCGATGCCATGTTTAATGGCGACAAGATCAACATGACCGAAGGCCGCTCCGTACTGCACGTGGCCCTGCGCAACCGCTCCGACCGCCCCATCGAGTGCGACGGCAAGGATGTGATGCCGGAAGTAAACGCCGTGCTGGCCAAGATGAAGGGCTTCTGCGAGAAGATCATCTCCGGCGAGTGGAAAGGCTACACCGGCAAAGCGATCCAGCACGTGGTCAACATCGGTATCGGTGGCTCCGATCTGGGCCCTGTGATGATCACCGAGGCACTGCGTCCCTACAAAAACCACCTGCAGATGCACTTCGTCTCCAACGTCGATGGCACCCACATCGCCGAGACCCTGAAGAAGATCGATCCGGAAACCACCCTGTTCCTGGTGGCCTCCAAGACCTTCACCACCCAGGAGACCATGACCAACGCCCTGACCGCCCGCGACTGGTTCATCAAGATCGCCGGTGACAAGGCCCACGTTGCCAAGCACTTCGCCGCCCTCTCCACCAACGGCAAGGCCGTGGCCGAGTTCGGTATCGACACCAATAACATGTTCGAGTTCTGGGACTGGGTTGGCGGCCGCTACTCCTCCTGGTCCGCCATCGGCATGCCCATCGCTCTCTCCGTCGGTTTCGAAAACTTCGAAGCCCTGCTGCAAGGCGCCTTCGAGATGGACATGCACTTCGCCACTGCCTCCTATGAGCAGAACGTGCCGGTGCTACTGGCCCTGATTGGCCTGTGGTACAACAACTTCTACGGTGCCGAGTCCGAAGCCATTCTGCCGTACGACCAGTACATGCACCGCTTCCCTGCCTACTTCCAGCAGGGCAACATGGAGTCCAACGGCAAGTACGTGGATCGCAACGGCAAGCCGGTTGACTACCAGACTGGCCCCATCATCTGGGGTGAGCCGGGCACCAACGGCCAGCACGCCTTCTACCAGCTGATCCATCAGGGCACCAAGCTGATCCCCTGTGACTTCCTGGCGCCGGCCATCAGCCACAACCCGATCGGTGACCACCATCCGAAACTGCTGGCCAACTTCTTCGCCCAGACCGAGGCGCTGGCCTTCGGCAAGAGCAAGGAAGAGGTTGAAGCCGAGTTCCTGGCTGCTGGCAAAACCCTGGAGCAGGTCAAGGATCTGGTGCCGTTCAAGGTGTTCGAAGGCAACCGTCCGACCAACTCCATCCTGTTCAAGAGCCTGACCCCGAAAACCCTGGGTGCCCTGATCGCCATGTACGAGCACAAAATCTTCGTACAGGGTGCAATCTGGAACATCTTCAGCTTCGACCAGTGGGGCGTGGAGCTGGGTAAACAGCTGGCCAACAAGATCCTGCCAGAACTGGGCAACAACGAGGCTGTCACCAGCCACGACTGCTCCACCAACGGTCTGATCAACACCTGGAAAGCGTGGAAAGCCTGATTTATCCAGCCTTTCTGAATGCAAAAGCCCCGCTCGATGAGCGGGGCTTTTTTATGACTGTCAGGCTGGTTTTTCTGGCTGGCCGGTCGGGTGTCCAGTCCGACCGGCGACGGGGATCGTCATCCCCGCCCCTTCATCATCCAGCCCGATGCGGGCTTAACCGCCAACGGCGATGCGTTTCATGTCTTTCATATAACCGCGCAGTACCTGACCGCTCTTCTCGCATCAGGCATGGTTGCGGGTCATACCTGATTAACCGCCAACGGCGATACGTTTCATGTCTTTCATGTAGCCACGCAGTACCTGACCGATCTTCTCGATCGGGTGGTTGCGGGTCGCTTCGTTGGCCGCCAGCAGCGCCAGGTTATCCACGTTCTGCCCTTCCGCCTTGCTGGCACCCAGATCACCCGCTTTCAGGGTCGGCATGAAGTGCTCGCGCAGCAACGGCACGGCAGCGTTGGCAAACAGGTAGTTGCCATACTCGGCGGTATCGGAGATGACCACGTTCATCTCGTACAGGCGCTTGCGGGCAACTGTGTTGGCGATCAGCGGCAGCTCGTGCAGGGATTCGTAGTAGGCGGACTCCTCGTAGATACCGGAAGCCACCATGGTCTCGAACGCCAGCTCGACACCCGCCTTGACCATGGCCACCATCACCACGCCATTGTCGAAGTACTCCTGCTCGGCAATCTTGCCTGCAAACGCCGGGGCGTTTTCGAAGGCGGATTTGCCAGTCTCTTCACGCCAGGTGAACAGTTTGACGTCATCTTCGGCCCAATCGGCCATCATGCCGCGAGAGAACTCACCGGCGATGATGTCGTCCATATGCTTCTCGAACAGCGGGCGCATCAGGGTCTTGAGCTGCTCGGAGAGCTCGAAGGCGCGCAGCTTGGCCGGGTTGGAGAGGCGGTCCATCATCAGGCTGATGCCACCCTGCTTCAGGGCTTCGGTGATGGTCTCCCAGCCAAACTGGATCAGCTTGCCAGCGTAGGCCGGGTCTGTGCCCTCGGCAACCAGCTTGTCGTAGCAGAGCAGAGAACCGGCCTGCAGCATGCCGCAGAGGATGGTCTGCTCGCCCATCAGGTCGGATTTAACTTCCGCCACGAAGGAGGATTCCAGCACCCCGGCACGGTCGCCGCCGGTGGCAGAGGCCCACGCCTTGGCGATGGCCATGCCTTCACCTTTCGGGTCATTTTCCGGGTGAACAGCGATCAGAGTCGGTACGCCGAAACCGCGCTTGTACTCTTCACGCACCTCGGTGCCCGGGCACTTGGGCGCCACCATCACGACTGTGATGTCGGAGCGGATCTGCTGCCCCTCTTCCACCACGTTGAAGCCGTGGGAGTAGCCCAGCGCAGCGCCCTGCTTCATCAGCGGCATCACGGTTTTGACGACGTCGGAGTGCTGTTTGTCCGGAGTCAGGTTGAGCACCAGATCGGCGGTCGGGATCAGCTCTTCATAGGTACCGACCGCGAAGCCGTTGTCGGTGGCTTTCTGCCAGGAGGCACGCTTCTCGGTGATGGCGGCCTTGCGCAGGGCGTAGGAGATATCCAGCCCGGAGTCGCGCATGTTCAGACCCTGGTTCAGCCCCTGGGCACCACAGCCCACAATCACCACCTTCTTGCCCTTCAGCACGTTGCAGCCGTCCGCGAACTCTTCGCGCTGCATGAAACGACACTTGCCCAGCTGGGCCAACTGCTGACGCAGGTTCAAGGTGTTGAAATAGTTAGCCATGGTGATTGCTCCGTTCGATTGATTCCATGCCGGATGGCGGCGTTGTCTGAACCACTATAGCGCGGGACACTTATTGCCTGAACTGATATATTCGAAACAGTACGTTGCAATAATTGAAACATTAATCCTTCATAATTGCCTGCTGAATGTACCGCGAGATGGCAGAAACAAGCCGCCAACCGCTGGATATCGGGCACAGAAGCCGCGCCAGGAGCTGAAAGATGGACCTTCGCAATCTCGAGCTGTTTCTCCACCTCGCCGACTCCCTCCACTTCGGCAAGAGCGCCGATGCCATGGCAGTCAGCCCCTCCACCCTGAGTCGCGCCATCCAGCGGCTGGAGCAGGAGACCGGCTGCATCCTGTTCGAGCGGGACAACCGCTCGGTGCGGCTCACCCCGGCGGGCGAGAAGCTGCGGGAGTTTGGCGGCGGCTTGTTGCAGGAGTGGCGTCAGCTCAAGCAGGAGCTCAAACGCAGCGATGAACCGCTGCAGGGGCGGCTGCGAGTCTTCTGTTCGGTCACCGCCAGTTACTTTCTGCTGCCCGAGGTACTGGAGCGCTTTCGCCGCCGCTACCCCCAGCTGGAGATCAAGCTGGAGACCGGTGACCCGGCGCTGGCGGTGGACAAGATCCTGGCCGATGAAGCCGATCTCGCCATCGCCGCCCGTCCCGATGCCCTGCCCGCCAAGCTGGAGTTCGCCAGCCTGCAGCAGGTGCCGCTGGTCTTTATCGCGCCGCGCAACGCCCCGCAGCTGAACCAGTGGTTCCGTCAGGGAGAACCTGATTGGGAGCAACTGCCGGTCATCCTCTCCGAGCAGGGGCTGGCCCGCAAACGCAGCGATCAGTGGTTTCGCAACAAGGGGATAGCGCCCAACATCTATGCCGAAGTGGCGGGTAACGAGGGGATCGTCGCCATGGTGGCGCTCGGTTGTGGTGTGGGGCTGGTGCCGGCGGCGGTGATCGACCACAGCCCGCTCGGCGACAAGGTGCGGATCATCGACCTCAAGCCCGCCTTCAAGCCATTTGATGTGGGGATCGGGGTGCTCAAGAAGCGACTGGAAGAGCCGCTGATCCGCGCCTTCTGGGATACGGCACAGAACCAGAACTCACTGCGCTGAGACGGGCTGGTAGATGAGCGTAGGGTCGGCCATCATCTTGCGACTCGACAACGGCAGATCAGGGTTGTTCAGCTCGAGGCGCTGCCGCTGGTCGAGCTGCAAACGGCGGATGGTGCTGCCAAACCCCTCCTCGAAGATCCGGGCAAAATCCCCGGTTTGTCGCGCCCGCTGCAGGCCAAGCTCAATGCGCTGCGCCAGCTCCGGATATTTGGGCGAAACAAAGAAGAGCAGCGCCAGCGGATAGCGAAACACCAGATGGGGCTCGATGGCCAGATCCGGGTGCTGTTTCAGCTCATCCTCGACCTCGATGACGGAGCGCAAAAAGCAGTCGAAACGCTGCTTGCGCAACATGTTGAACAGCGCTTCGTAGAGGTTGCCCGCCATCACATTGAGGCCGTTGGCCCTCAGCAACTGGGTGTCAGGCCAGGATCTGTGCTGACCGATGGAGAGCCCGGCGCGATGCCAGTCCGCCAACGATCCGATCGCGGCAAAACGCCCCTCATCCCCCTGCCGAACCAGACACACCCGCCACCCCAGCAGCCCCTTGGCCAGCGGAATGTGGATTGCCAGCAACTCCCGCTCTCGCTCACCATCGGGGGCAAAGACACCGACCTGAACCAGCTCGCCGCTGCGCAGCTCCTTCACTGCCCGCCCCTGCTCCATCTGCGGGCTGGAAACCAGCTGGTAGGGGCCATATTCGGGCACGGTGAGATCGAGGGAGAGGCGCAGCAACTGGACGACGGCGGGGTTGGGATGATCCAGCAGCAGATTCCAGGCGCGGATAGGCTGCTCGGTTGCCGTTGCGCCAACCGTCCACAGTGCCATGCACCACCACCAGACTCTGATCATCCTGCGCACCATCCGTGCCTCATGCTCCTCGCCATACTATAACGCCAGCCAGCACCTCAACGGCGCCCTCTCTGAAAGATGTGTGAGCGCTCTCGTGTCAAATCTCGTGTCAAAAGTGACAATAGGCAAACCCGACAGGTCATCGCAGACTGGGCGTTCATCAACAAACGCCAAGGCGCAGGGAGGAGAGCCATGAAACAGCATCTGGTAGAGATCAAGGGTTCAACCCTGTTTGACGAGTATCTGCAAAGCATGGGCGTACCCAGCACGGCGCTCGACCGGGAGCAGGATATCTATCTGCAGGAACGCCACCTGGGAGCCATTCGCCGGGTGCAAGGCGAACTGCGCTTTTATCTGCGTGCCAATGCCCTCAACAAACGGTGATCAGGATCCGGTCACAGAACCCGCAGCAAAGGCGTATTAGACTGGTATCTTCCCCCTTTTGTCGGGAGTGCCCATGAAAGCAAGCGGTCTGGATCGGCTGTTCAAACCCCACTCAATCGCCGTGATCGGCGCCTCGACCGACCCGCTCAAGGCGGGTCATGTGATCGTGCGCCACCTGCTGGCGGGCCAGTTCAAAGGGCCCATCCTCCCCGTCACCCCGCGCAACAAGGCCATCGCCGGCGTGCTGGCCTATCCCGATATCGCCAGCCTGCCGCTGACCCCGGATCTCGCCATCATCTGCACCAGGCGGGAGCGGGTCTTACCGTTGCTGGAAGCGCTCGGCCAGAAGGGCGCGGGGGCGGCCATCATACTGGCCGCCGACTTTTCCCCCGAGGAGCGACTGGAGCTGAAACGGGTCTGCCAACAATATGGCATTCGCCTGCTCGGCCCCAACAGCATGGGGATGCTGCTGCCCGGCCAGGGGATCAACGCCAGCTTTTCCCCCATTGCCGCCAAGCCGGGGCAGGTCGCCTTTCTCTCGCAATCCGCCGCCGTCAGCACCACCATTCTGGATTGGGCCAAGCAGCATGAGCTGGGCTTCTCCGCCTTCATCTCCCTTGGTGATCACTGCGATATCGACTTCGGCCAGCTGCTGGATCAACTTTCCCGCGACAGCGTCACCCGCGCCATCTTGATCTACATGGACAAGTTGCACGACGCCCGCCACTTTCTCTCGGCTGCGCGGGCAGCCTCGCGCAACAAGCCGATCCTGGTGCTGAAAAGCGGGCGCCACGAACCGGCCCACGGTCTCGACAATGTCTACGATGCGGCCATCCGCCGTGCCGGCATGCTTCGGGTGCGGGATACCCACGAACTGTTTGCCGCGGTGGAAACCCTCAGCCACTCCATGACCCTCAAGGGGGAGCGGCTCGCCATCATCTCCAACGGCCGAGGGCTGGCCAATATGGCGGTGGATGTGCTGCTGGAGCGGGGCGGCAAGCTGGCTCGCCCACCACTCGATATCGGCAGCGATGCCACCATCACCACCTATCAGGAGGCGCTGGACAGCGTGTTGCAGGAAGATGTCATCGACGCCATCCTGATCATCCACGCCCCCTCGCTCACGGCACCGAGCGCGCCACTGGCCAGCCATCTTATCGCCCATCTGAAACAGCATCCCAGAGCGCGCCGTTTCAATATTCTCACCAACTGGGCGGGCGAATACTCGGCGCAGGAGGGGCGAAAACTCTTTACCGAGGCGGGTTTCCCGACCTACCGCACGCCGGAAAGCGCCATGGCCGCCTTCATGCACATGGTGGAATACCGCCGCAACCAGAAGCAGTTGATGGAGACCCCTGCATCCCTGCATGGCAACCAGCTCAATGTCGAGCTGTGCCAGCAACTGATCCATCAGGCGCAGGAGCGCAAGCAACTGAGGCTGGATACCCATCTGGTGCACCCGATTTTACAAGCCGCCGGTCTCTCGACCCTGCCAACATGGATCGTCACCGACGCCATCGAGGCGACCCTCACCGCCGAGCAGATCGGCTATCCAGTAGCGGTAAAACTGCGCTCGCCCGATATCCTGCACAAGTCTGCCGTACACGGGGTGGTCCTCAATCTGCGCACCTCGGCCGAAGTGGCGCAAGCTGCAGATGCTATTCTGGACAGGGTCAAACAGCATGATCCGGGCGCCCGCATCGAAGGCTTGCTGGTGCAGCGGATGGCTCGCCGCAGCGGCGGCCTGGAGCTGCGGGTGCGGATCCAGCAAGACGCCATCTTTGGCCCCGTCATTCTGTTGGGGGAATCAGGCGCAGAACCGCAGGAGATGGTGGCAGCCTTGCCACCACTCAATCAGGCACTGGCTCGTTACCAGATCATAGGAGCCCTCAAGAGCCGCAAGATCCGTGAGCAGGCCACACCGGAACGACTGGATATCGATGCCCTCGGTCAAGTGCTCTGCCAGCTCTCCGAGCTATTGCTCGCCTTTCCTGAGATTCAGGAGCTGGACCTGCACCCGCTGCAAGCATGCGGTGCAGAGATGGTGGTGCTGGATGCCAGCCTCACACTGGCTGACCACGCCATCCCGACCAGCAACCGACTGGCGATCCGCCCCTATCCTACCGAACTGGAGGAGGGTGCCTGGCTTAAAGATCAGCGCCATATCCTGCTGCGCCCAATCCGGCCGGAAGATGAACCTGCTCACAAGCAGTTCGTGCTGCAGGTCTCCGATGAAGACAGGTACAAACGCTTCTTCGCCGATGTAGGCGAGCTGGGCCATGAAGAGCTGGCTCGCATGACCCAGATCGATTACGACCGGGAGATGGCCTTCGTAGCGGTGGGGCAAGATGGCGAGCTGCAGGATCAAATCCTCGGCGTGGTACGCGCTATCTCGACCCCGGACCTGAGCGATGCCGAGTTTGCCATTCTGGTGCGATCGGACTTGAAAGGGGTGGGTCTCGGCAAATTGATGATGGAGAAGATCATCCGCTACGCCAAAGAGCAAGGGATTGGCCAGCTATCCGGCATGACCATGCCCAGCAATCGCGGCATGGTCAACCTCGCCAAACGGCTCGGCTTCAAGATCGACGTGCAAATGGAAGAGGGGGTGGTCAATATGGAGCTGCCCTGTAGTCAGCAGGCAGCAGAAGGCTGATTTGACCACCTGCAGAGTCGTTCAAATTGCTGTGAATGAAACTGATAAGACTCTGATATAGCCAGAAAATGGTAGAAATAACCGGCTATCTGGCACTCTTACTTGGCATAGAAAAGCCAGATATTGGTGGTTTAACACGCTAAAAACACCAAAGCCCGGTCGTGAGAGCGGGCTTTGTGTTGATTCTGGTGTGCAAATCTGTGGGTCTTATGGAAAAAATAGTGCATAGAAAAAGGCCTTCCCAATCGGGAAGGCCTTCAAATTAGTGGCGGAGCGGACGGGACTCGAACCCGCGACCCCCGGCGTGACAGGCCGGTATTCTAACCGACTGAACTACCGCTCCGCATTCGGTTAGCTTGCGCTAAATCATTTGCCGCTTCTTCTGAGGTGTCATCCTCGCAGCCAGTGACATGATTCTTCACATCGCTGTTTAATTGGGTGCCTGGCAGTGTCCTACTCTCGCATGGCGAATGCCACACTACCATCGGCGCTACCGCGTTTCACTTCTGAGTTCGGCATGGGATCAGGTGGTTCCACGGCGCTATTGCCGCCAGGCAAATTCTTCAATCTGAGAAAGCTGACGTAAGTAATTCGTTCGTATTTGCTACAAGCCTTAGAACACTTCTTGGGTGTTGTATGGTTAAGCCTCACGGGTAATTAGTATGGGTTAGCTCAACACGTCGCCGCGCTTACACACCCCACCTATCAACGTTGTGGTCTCCAACGGCCCTTTAGGACCCTCAAGGGGTCAGGGATGACTCATCTCAGGGCTCGCTTCCCGCTTAGATGCTTTCAGCGGTTATCGATTCCGAACTTAGCTACCGGGCAGTGCCACTGGCGTGACAACCCGAACACCAGAGGTTCGTTCACTCCGGTCCTCTCGTACTAGGAGCAACTCCCTTCAATCATCCAACGCCCACGGCAGATAGGGACCGAACTGTCTCACGACGTTCTGAACCCAGCTCGCGTACCACTTTAAATGGCGAACAGCCATACCCTTGGGACCGACTTCAGCCCCAGGATGTGATGAGCCGACATCGAGGTGCCAAACACCGCCGTCGATATGAACTCTTGGGCGGTATCAGCCTGTTATCCCCGGAGTACCTTTTATCCGTTGAGCGATGGCCCTTCCATTCAGAACCACCGGATCACTATGACCTACTTTCGTACCTGCTCGACCTGTCCGTCTCGCAGTTAAGCTGGCTTATGCCATTGCACTAACCTCCTGATGTCCGACCAGGATTAGCCAACCTTCGTGCTCCTCCGTTACTCTTTGGGAGGAGACCGCCCCAGTCAAACTACCCACCAGGCACTGTCCGCGAGCCCGATTCAGGGCCCTGCGTTAGAACATCAAACATACAAGGGTGGTATTTCAAGGACGGCTCCAGCGCAACTGGCGTCACGCCTTCAAAGCCTCCCACCTATCCTACACATGTAGGTTCAATGTTCAGTGCCAAGCTGTAGTAAAGGTTCACGGGGTCTTTCCGTCTAGCCGCGGGTACACCGCATCTTCACGGCGAATTCGATTTCACTGAGTCTCGGGTGGAGACAGCATGGCCATGGTTACACCATTCGTGCAGGTCGGAACTTACCCGACAAGGAATTTCGCTACCTTAGGACCGTTATAGTTACGGCCGCCGTTTACCGGGGCTTCGATCAAGAGCTTCGCTTGCGCTAACCCCATCAATTAACCTTCCGGCACCGGGCAGGTGTCACACCCTATACGTCCACTTTCGTGTTTGCAGAGTGCTGTGTTTTTGATAAACAGTCCCAGCCATCTGGTCACTGCGACTCCCAACTGCTCCATCCGCAAGGGACTTCACTGTCAGGAGCGAACCTTCTCCCGAAGTTACGGTTCTATTTTGCCTAGTTCCTTCACCCGAGTTCTCTCAAGCGCCTTGGTATTCTCTACCCGACCACCTGTGTCGGTTTGGGGTACGATGACTTGTAATCTGAAGCTTAGAGGCTTTTCCTGGAAGCAGGGCATCAATGGCTTCCACACCGTAGTGTGTTCGTCTCGTGTCTCAGTGTTGTGTCTCCGGATTTGCCTAGAAACACCACCTACGCACTTTCACCAGGACAACCGTCGCCTGGCCCACCTAGCCTTCTCCGTCCCCCCATCGCAATTACAAGTCGTGCAGGAATATTAACCTGCTTCCCATCGACTACGCCTTTCGGCCTCGCCTTAGGGGTCGACTCACCCTGCCCCGATTAACGTTGGACAGGAACCCTTGGTCTTCCGGCGAGGAGGCTTTTCACCCCCTTTATCGTTACTTACGTCAGCATTCGCACTTCTGATATCTCCAGCATACCTCTCGATACACCTTCGCAGACTTACAGAACGCTCCCCTACCACTCATACATAAGTATGAATCCGCGGCTTCGGTGCCTGGTTTGAGCCCCGTTACATCTTCCGCGCAGGCCGACTCGACTAGTGAGCTATTACGCTTTCTTTAAATGATGGCTGCTTCTAAGCCAACATCCTAGCTGTCTGAGCCTTCCCACATCGTTTCCCACTTAACCAGAACTTTGGGACCTTAGCCGGCGGTCTGGGTTGTTTCCCTCTTCACGACGGACGTTAGCACCCGCCGTGTGTCTCCCGGATATTACTTACTGGTATTCGGAGTTTGCATGGGGTTGGTAAGTCGGGATGACCCCCTAGCCCAAACAGTGCTCTACCCCCAGTAGTATTCGTCCGAGGCGCTACCTAAATAGCTTTCGGGGAGAACCAGCTATCTCCGAGTTTGATTGGCCTTTCACCCCCAGCCACAGGTCATCCCCTAACTTTGCAACGTTAGTGGGTTCGGTCCTCCAGTTGATGTTACTCAACCTTCAACCTGCCCATGGCTAGATCA
The DNA here is from genome assembly GCF_019047125.1 of Aeromonas sp. FDAARGOS 1411. Taxonomy (NCBI): domain Bacteria; kingdom Pseudomonadati; phylum Pseudomonadota; class Gammaproteobacteria; order Aeromonadales; family Aeromonadaceae; genus Aeromonas; species Aeromonas sp. FDAARGOS 1411. The sequence goes on from NZ_CP077214.1 coordinate 3,522,176, forward strand.
CCCGGTTTCGGGTCTACACCTTGCAACTAGACGCCCAGTTAAGACTCGGTTTCCCTACGGCTCCCCTATACGGTTAACCTCGCTACAAAATGTAAGTCGCTGACCCATTATACAAAAGGTACGCAGTCACCCCGAAGGGCTCCCACTGCTTGTACGTACACGGTTTCAGGTTCTATTTCACTCCCCTCACAGGGGTTCTTTTCGCCTTTCCCTCACGGTACTGGTTCACTATCGGTCAGTCAGGAGTATTTAGCCTTGGAGGATGGTCCCCCCATATTCAGACAGGATGTCACGTGTCCCGCCCTACTCGATTTCACATCAAGGT
>NZ_CP077214.1:3527500-3600000 GCF_019047125.1 Aeromonas sp. FDAARGOS 1411
CATTATGGCTACTGATCAGCGACTCGACCGTCCCCATGTCACCGTAATCGCAGTGAATGAGAGAGGGAGTGCGTGGCACCTTGAGCAGGGTGGGCAGTTGCTTGAGGGCGGCACCGACGCCGCCTCCATAGGCTTTGACCAGCCCACCGGTGCCAAGCTGGATGCCGCCGTAGTAACGCACCACCACGGCACAGATTTCACCGAGCCCCGAGCCCATCAACTGGGCCAGGATCGGCTTGCCCGCAGTACCGGAAGGTTCGCCGTCATCGCTGAAGCCATAAACCTGACTATCTTGCGGCGCACCAGCCACAAAGGCCCAGCAGTGGTGGCGAGCGGCCGGATGTTGGCGCTTGATCTCGTTGACCCACCCCTTGGCCGCCTCGACGGTCGGGGTGTGGGCGATCAGGGTAATGAAGCAGCTCTTCTTTATCTCTTCGGTCAACTCCAGCGGGGCAGCCGGAATGGAGTACGCTGCCGCCATCAGAGTCCTGCTTGTCTGGTCATGTTCTCCACCCCATTGGCGTGCAGCACTATGTTGTCTTCGATGCGGATGCCGCCGAACGGCCGCAGTGCCTCCACCTTGTTCCAGTTGACCCGTTTGCCCTGTTCGCCCTGACGCAGCGGCTCCAGCAAACTGTCGATGAAGTAGAGACCCGGCTCGATGGTGAACACCTGATCAACCTCCATCACCCGGGTGCAGCGCAGATAGGGGAACAGCTCGGGCGCCGCCAGATGGGTGCCGCGCTCATCCTGCATGAAACCACCCGCATCATGCACCTGCAAACCGAGGAAGTGGCCGAGTCCGTGAGGGAAGAACACATTGGTCACCCCGGTGTTGATCATCTCGTCTACCGACATATCCACCAGCTCGGTCGCTTGCAGCAGGCGCGCCAGCTTGTGGTGCATCTGCAGGTGTAGCTCGCTGTAACGACGACCCGGCTTGATCTCCTTGATGATCTCCTGCTGCTGCTCGTCGAGGGCTGCAATCAGATCGGCAAACTCACCGCGCCGCCACGCCCAGGTACGGGTGATGTCGGAGGCATAACCATGAAAATCGACGCCGGCATCGATCAGGAAGGAGTGGCGCTCCGCATCCGGCACCCGCAAGGCAGACAAATGGGTGTAGTGAAGGATGGCCGCGTTGCGGTTGATGGCGACGATATTGCCGTAGGGCGCCTCATTGGCCCCCTGCCCGACCGCCTTCATGTAGGCCAGATTAATCTCGAACTCGCTCGCCCCCGCCATAAAGGAGTCCTTGGCGGCGATATGGCCGCGTACCCCGATCCGGTTCGCCTCGCGCAGACACTCCAGCTCGTAGGGTGTCTTGTAGGCGCGGTGATAGTGCAGGTAGTTGAGCACCGCCTCCGGATTGGGCTGGGTCAGCCCCAGCAGTTCAGCCACTTCCAGATGACCGCCCAAATAGGCCCACTCCTGCTTGTTGGCAGGTAGATGGTCGGCCACCTGTTCCGGCCGGGTCAGGAAACGGATATCGAAGAACTCGACCCAGAAGGCATTGGGCAGATCCGCTACTTTGTGCCAGAAATCCACCGGGCGGTAGAACAGCAGGATTGGTTTGTTCACCCCGTCCACCAGCAGCCAGCAGTGGGGATTGTCCAGCACCGGCAACCAGGCTTTGAAGTGGGGGTTTACCTTGAACGGGTAATCCTGATCATCGAGGAAGATGCGGTGGGTCTGGCCGGAGTGGATGGCCAGTCCGCTGAGCCCCTGTTGTTGCAGAATGTCGCGGGTGCGCTGCTGCAAGGTATCGAGGTGCTGGGCAAAAAGTTGGCTGTAGCTGCTCATGGCGTCCTGCTCCGAGGTGAATGTGATTGCAGCATAACATCAAGCGCTTGGCGACTCGACCCGTCAAGCTGCCGCTTCGTGAGGTAACGCATACGTTACAAACATGTTTGTTATCAACATAAAACCAATCATTAACAAATAAAAAACAATTCAATACACTGCCGGTAGATACATGAAGTCAGGGATTACTCATGGACAACCTCTGCCTGTGGCAACCGGATCCGCTCGGGATGCAGCAATCCAACCTCTACCGTTTTATGGCGGAGGTGAACCGTTTCCACGGCTTGCAGTTGCAGAATTACCCGCAGCTTTATCAATGGTCGGTGGAGAAGACCACCCGTTTCTGGCCGCTGGTGTGGCAGCACTGCGGCGTCAAGGGGGAGCTCGGCAACATAGTGGCGGAGAACCGTCAGGATATGCAGCGCACCCGCTGGTTCCCCGATAGCCGCCTCAACTTCGCCGAAAACCTGCTGCGCCGTCAGGACGAGAGCCCGGCTATCATCTCCCGGATCGAAGGTAGCCCAAGCCGCACCCTGAGCTGGGGTGAACTGAGTGATCAGGTTGCCCGGCTGGCTCAGTGGCTGCGTCATCAGGGGATTGGTCGTGGCGATGTGGTCGCCGCCTACCTGCCCAATATTCCGGAAACCGTGGTTGCCATGCTGGCAACCACCAGCATCGGGGCGATCTGGACCTCCACCAGCCCCGACTTTGGCGAGGCCAGCGTGGTAGAGCGCTTCGGCCAGACCCAACCACGAGTGCTGTTTGCGGTGGATGGCTATCGCTACAACGGCAAAGCTATCGACATTCAACAGAAGGTCGCCAGCGTGGTGAGCCAGATCGGCAGCATAGAGCAGACGGTGATGATCCCCCTGCTCGGCAACCCGCTGCAGCTTGGTCACGACTGGCAGCAAGTGCTGGCAAGCCAACACGATGCCCAGCTCACCTTCGAGTCGATGGCCTTTAATGACCCGCTCTACATCCTCTACTCCTCCGGCACCACCGGCAAACCCAAGTGCATCGTGCACGGCATCGGCGGTACCCTGCTGCAACACCTGAAAGAGCACCAGCTGCACTGCGACATCAAACCGGGGGAGCGAATTTTCTACTTCACCACCTGCGGCTGGATGATGTGGAACTGGCTGGTAAGCGCGCTCGCCTCCGGCGCCACTCTGGTGCTCTATGACGGCTCGCCGTTTTACCCGGATGGCAATGTGCTGTGGGATCTCGCCCGCGACGAGCAGGTCAGCTTGTTCGGCACCTCGGCCAAATACCTGGATGCGCTGCACAAGCAGGGTTATGCCCCGATCAAGACCCACGACTTGCCACACCTGCGGCTGATCTGCAGCACCGGCTCCGTGCTGTCGCCGGAGGGGTTTGACTACGTCTACCAGCAGATAAAGCAGGATGTGCAGCTCAGCTCCATTTCCGGTGGCACCGACATCTGCTCCTGCTTCGTCATCGGCAATCCGCTCAGCCCTGTCTATCGTGGCGAGAGTCAGGGGCGTGGCCTCGGTCTCGCGGTGCAGGTATTCAACGAGGCGGGCCAGCCGGTGCAGGGGGAGAAGGGCGAGCTGGTCTGCACCAAGCCGTTCCCGGCCCAGCCCATCTACTTCTGGGGCGACGAGAATGGCGACAAGTACCACGCAACCTACTTCGAGCGGTTCGACAACATCTGGTGCCACGGCGACTGGATCGAGCTGACCCCGACCGGCGGCATTCTGTTCTACGGCCGCTCCGACGCCACCCTCAACCCGGGCGGCGTGCGCATCGGCACCAGCGAGATCTATCGCTATGTTGAACAACTCGACGAGGTGGAGGAGAGCATCGTCATCGGCCAGCAGTGGCAGCAGGACGAGCGGGTGGTGCTGTTCGTCAAGCTCAAGGCGGGTTGCAAGCTGGATGAGCCGCTGCGCGAGCGGATCCGCCAGCAAATAAAGCAGCACTGCACCGCCCGCCACGTGCCCGCCCGCATCCTGCAGGTGGATGCCATCCCCCGCACCAAGTCCGGCAAGATCGTCGAACTGGCGGTGCGCGAAGTGGTACACAACCGGCCGGTCAACAACACCCATGCCCTCGCCGATCCCGAGGTGCTGGACCAGTATCGCAACCGGCCGGAACTGGCCAGTTGATAACAAACTCACATCCATCGGAGGCGCCGCAAGGCGCCTCTCTTGTACCCGTTCTGTGATGAAGAGCTTTTACTCGAGATCTGTTAAACAAATGTTTTAAATAGGTGTTGAAAATGTCTCCTTTTGGATCAATAGTGAGCCTCGCCCCCTGCTGGGGATTAAGGAGCACCACTCCCCACTGAGTGGGAACAAGGAGACACTCTCATGATCTACCAAGGCGAAACCCTGTCGGTCAGCTACCTCGAAAACGGCATCGCCGAGCTGAGGTTTGATGCCCCGGGTTCAGTCAACAAGCTGGATCGCGCTACCCTGCTCTCCCTGAGCGAAGCGATCGCCGCATTACAACAAGAACGTGAACTAAAAGGTCTGATCCTCACCTCCGGCAAAGACGCCTTTATCGTCGGTGCCGACATTACCGAATTCCTGGAACTGTTCGATCTGCCGCAAGAAGATCTGCTCGGCTGGCTGAAAAAGGCCAACGACATCTTCAATGCCATCGAAGATTTGCCGGTCCCGACCCTTTCCGCCATCAAGGGACACGCTCTGGGCGGCGGCTGCGAGACCATTCTCTCCACCGACTTCCGTCTGGCTGACACCACCGCCAAGATTGGCCTGCCCGAGACCAAACTCGGCATCATGCCGGGCTTTGGCGGCACTGTCCGTCTGCCGCGGGTGATCGGCGCCGACAACGCGCTTGAGTGGATCACCACCGGCAAGGATTACCGTGCCGATGACGCCCTCAAGGTGGGCGCCATCGACGCCGTGGTCGCCCCGGACGCACTGCAGAGCGCTGCGCTGCAGATGATCAAGGACGCCATCGCAGGCAAGCTGGACTGGCAGAGCCGTCGCGCCGCCAAGAAAGCGCCGCTGCGCCTCTCCAAACTGGAAGCCATGATGAGCTTCACCACCGCCGCCGGCATGGTTGCCGCCGTGGCGGGCAAACACTATCCGGCACCGATGACTGCGGTGAAAACCGTCGAGGCCGCCGCAGGTATGGGCCGTGACGAAGCGCTGGTCGTTGAAGCACAGGGCTTTATCAAGCTGGCCAAGACCGATGTCGCCAAGGCACTGGTCGGTATCTTCCTGAATGATCAGCACATCAAGGCGCTGGCCAAGAAGGCGGCCAAGCAGGCAAGCAAGGCCACTGGCCACGCCGCCGTACTGGGTGCCGGCATCATGGGGGGCGGCATTGCCTACCAGTCTGCCAGCAAGGGCATTCCGGCGGTGATGAAGGATATCAACGAGAAGGCGCTGGCACTTGGCATGGGCGAAGCCACCAAGCTGCTCAACGGCCAGCTCGAAAAGGGCCGCATCGATGGCATCAAGATGGGCCAGGTGCTCTCAGCCATCACTCCGACCCTCAGCTATGACAACGTCAAAGGCGTGGACGTGGTAGTCGAAGCCGTGGTCGAGAATCCCAAGGTGAAAGCCGCCGTACTGGGCGAAGTGGAAGGGATCATTGGCGAAGACGCCGTGCTCGCCAGCAACACCTCCACCATCCCCATCTCCCTGCTGGCCAAGGGGCTGAAGCGCCCGCAGAATTTCTGCGGCATGCACTTCTTCAACCCGGTGCACCGCATGCCACTGGTGGAGATCATCCGCGGCGAGCAAACCTCCGATGAAACCATCAACCGCGTGGTGGCCTATGCCGCCGCCATGGGCAAGTCCCCGGTGGTGGTCAACGATTGCCCGGGCTTCTTCGTCAACCGGGTGTTGTTCCCCTACTTCTTCGGCTTCAACAAGCTGGTCGCCGATGGTGCTGACTTCGCGGCCGTCGACAAGGTGATGGAGAAGGAGTTCGGCTGGCCCATGGGCCCCGCCTACCTGCTGGACGTGGTTGGCATCGACACCGGTCACCATGCCGGTGACGTGATGGCGCAGGGCTTCCCGGCACGCATGAGCAAGGAAGGCCGTACCGCCATCGACGTTATGTACGAAGTGAACCGCTTCGGTCAGAAGAACGGCAAGGGCTTCTACGCCTACGAGCAGGACAAGAAGGGCAAGCCGAAGAAGGTGGCCGACGCCGCCAGCTACGAGCTGCTGGCCCCCATTGCCAAGCCGAAACAGGATTTCGACAAGGACGCCATCATCGCTCGCATGATGATCCCGATGATCAACGAGGTGGTGCTCTGTCTGGAAGAGGGCATAGTCGCCACGCCAGCCGAAGCCGACATCGCACTGGTCTACGGTCTGGGCTTCCCTCCCTTCCGCGGCGGCGTGTTCCGCTATCTGGACACTATCGGTCTGGATCGCTACGTGGCCATGGCCGACCAGTATGCCGACTTGGGCCCGCTCTACCGCGTCAGCGACAAGCTGCGCGAGATGGCTGCCCAGGGCAAAACCTTCTACTGATTGCGGAAAGGAGATCCATTCATGAAAGACGTAGTCATTGTCGACTGTATCCGGACCCCGATGGGCCGGTCCAAGGGCGGCGCCTTCCGCAACGTGCGTGCAGAAGATCTGTCCGCGCACCTGATGAAATCCATCCTGCTGCGCAACCCCAACCTCGACCCGAACGAGATCGAGGATATCTACTGGGGCTGCGTGCAGCAGACCCTGGAGCAGGGCTTCAACATCGCCCGCAACGCCGCGCTGCTGGCCGGTATTCCGAAGCAGGTGGGGGCGGTCACCGTCAACCGCCTGTGCGGCTCAAGTATGCAGGCGCTGCACGACGCCTCCCGCGCCATTCAGGTAGGTGATGGGGATATCTTCATCATCGGCGGCGTCGAGCACATGGGTCACGTACCGATGAGCCACGGCGTCGACTTCCACCCCGGCATGGCCAAGTCGGTGGCGAAAGCCTCCGGCATGATGGGGTTGACCGCCGAGATGCTAGGCAAGCTGCACGGCATCAGCCGCCAGCAGCAGGACGAGTTTGCCGCCCGCTCCCATCGCCGCGCTCACGCCGCCACCGTGGAAGGGCGCTTTGCCAAGGAGATCGTCGGGCTGGAAGGCCATGACGCCAGCGGCGCCCGCTTCTTCTACGACTACGACGAGGTGATTCGCCCGGAGACCACGGTCGAAACCCTGAGCCAGCTGCGCCCGGTGTTTGACCCGGTCAACGGCACCGTCACCGCCGGCAGCTCCTCGGCCCTGTCAGATGGCGCCGCCGCCATGCTGGTGATGAGCGCGGATCGCGCCAAGGCCCTCGGCCTCACGCCGCGCGCCAAGGTGCGCGCCATGGCCATCGCCGGCTGTGACGCCGCCATCATGGGTTACGGCCCGGTGCCGGCGACCCAGAAGGCGCTCAAGCGTGCCGGTCTGACTGTCGGTGATATCGACCTGTTCGAGCTGAACGAGGCGTTTGCCGCCCAGTCCCTGCCCTGCGTGAAGGATCTGGGTCTGCAGGATCAGGTGGACGAGAAGGTGAACCTGAACGGCGGCGCCATTGCGCTGGGCCACCCGCTCGGCTGCTCCGGCGCCCGCATCTCCACCACCCTCATCAATCTGATGGAGGAGAAGGATGCCACCCTGGGGGTTGCCACCATGTGTATCGGTCTGGGTCAGGGCATCGCCACCGTGTTTGAACGGGTGTGATAACCAGCCGGATCGACGGGATGCACTACTGAGAGTTGTCCCTTTTCGGGGCCAGTCTGACTGGCCCCTTTTCAAGTCTGTGACGAACGCCACACGGGGTGCTCGTCAGTGGTCAGAAGCTGTCTGTTGGCCGTCCCGTTTGGGTCGGCCTTTTTTCGTTTTAATCTTATCAATAGGCTGTTATTGCCTTAAACCTCACATTAGATAGGGGGCTTGCTTGCTTTTTACTCCCCCGACAGGTTCAATCTGCACAAAAAAATGGGTGGATGCACATACATATGTCAATGAGCAAACAACTGCTGATCGTCGATGACGACCAAGAGATCCGCGAGCTGCTCAATGAGTACCTGACCCGGGCGGGCTTTCAGGTATTGACGGCGGCGGAGGGCAACGAGATGCGCCAGCAACTCGCCCAGCACAGCCCGGACCTGATTATTCTGGACATCATGATGCCCGGCGAGGACGGTTTTACCCTCTGCCAGCAGATCCGTCGTGACTCCCAGGTGCCCATCATCATGCTGACCGCCGCCTCCGACGAAGCGGATCGGGTGATCGGTCTGGAACTCGGTGCCGACGACTATATCGCCAAGCCGTTCAGCCCCCGCGAACTGCAGGCCCGCATCAAGGCGCTGCTGCGCCGCGCCGAATTCCGCCAGCCGGAAAAAGAGAAAGAACCAAGCCGCCGCCTGCGTTTTGCCGAGTGGACCCTCGACACCCTGAGCCACCAGCTGACCCATGATGATGGCAGCCTGCTGGATCTCTCCGGCAGCGATGCCATGCTGCTCGGCATGTTCCTGCAACAGCCCGGCGTGGTGCTGGATCGGGACACCATCTCGGATGCCACCCGCGGCCGCGAAAGCCTGCCGATGGAGCGCGGCATCGACGTACAAATCAGCCGTCTGCGCCAGAAGCTGGGCGACAACGGCAAGAGCCCGCGCATCATCAAGACCATCCGCGGTAGCGGCTACATGCTGATCGCCGAAGTGCACGAGCTGCCATGAGCAACAAGTGGTCCTGGGGGGCGCTGGTGCCCCGCTCCCTGTTGTCACGGATGATCCTGCTGCTGTTGCTGGCCATCCTGCTCTCCCAGACCATTCTGACCGGCATCTGGATGCAGCAGATCCAGAAGCGGGAGCTGGAGGGGATGCTCAGCACCACCCGCAACCTCGCCATGTCTGCCGCTTCCACCGTCAATTTCTTCAAATCCCTGCCGCTGCAGTATCGCCATATCGCGCTGGACCAGCTGCGCAACATGGGGGGCAGCCGCTTCTTCGTCTCGCTCAATGAGGAAGAGATCCACATCAACGCCATCCCCGACAGCGAACGCAAGACGCAGGTGCTGGAGGAGGTGCAGGGAGTGCTGACCCGCAAGCTCTCCGATGCCATGGCGATCAAGGTGGACTTCTCCCGCCCTGATGACCTCCACGTCTTCAACAACGACACCCTGCTGGCGGATCTCCCCTCCTCCTGGGCCCGTTACACCCTGTCGCTGGAGCCGCTCAATCCGCCGGTGCTGGTGACCCAGATCGAGATTGAAAAGGGGGAGTGGCTCTATCTGGCGGCCCTGCTGCCCGCCCCCTACATGACCCTCGACGATACCGTGATGCCGAGCAACCAGGTGCGTTTCATCGCTCTGATGACGGTGTTCCTCTGCTTCTTCACCTTTATGCTGGTGCGCTGGCAGACCCGCCCGCTGCGCCGCCTCGCCAAGGCGGCGGTGAATCTCGGCAAGGATATCGATCAGCCTTCGCTCAAAGAGGAAGGAGCGTCGGAAATCGTGGCGGCGACCCGCGCCTTCAACATCATGCAGCACCGCATTCGTCGCTATATCGACGATAGAGAGCGGCTGTTCAGCTCCATCTCCCACGACCTCAAGACCCCCATCACCCGACTGCGACTACGGGTCGAACTGCTCGATGACGAGGTGCAAATCGCCAAGTTCAACAAGGATCTCGACGAACTGGAGCTGATGGTGAAAGGGGCGCTGCAGACGGTCAAAGAGACCGACATTCACGAGAATATCGAGGAGATCGACATCAATGCCCTGCTGGAGCAGATGGCGGAGTCGATGAACCTGCACGACGAGCGGCTGACCATCGAAGGCCACTGCAAGTGGCCCTATCGCGGCAAGCTGCTGGCGCTCAAGCGCTGCATCGGCAATCTGGTGGACAACGGCATCAAGTACGGCCAGAAGGTGCGCATCATCATCATGGATGACGAGGAGATGCTGATCCTCTTCATCATGGATGAGGGCCCCGGCCTGCCGGACGATCAGTTCGAGCGTATCTTCGAACCCTATTACCGGCTCAGCACCGATCAGGCCGGCACCGGCCTCGGTCTTGGCATCGCCCGCAACATTGCCCACGCCCACGGCGGCGATCTGGTGCTGGAAAACCGTCCGCAAGGTGGCCTGCAGGCCACGCTCTCCCTACCAAGGCAGTAACCTTATGAAGTGGTTGTCTTTTTCTGTCATCGCCCTGCTCTCTGCTCCAGTTGCCGCCTCCCAGGTGGAGGTACTGCACTGGTGGACGTCCGGCGGCGAAGCAAAAGCGGTCGAAGTGCTCAAATCCGAGTGGACCAAACAGGGCAACCAGTGGAACGACTTCGCGGTACAGGGCGGCGGCGGCAAGAGTGCCATGACGGTATTGAAGAGCCGGGCACTGGCGGCCAACCCGCCCGAAGCGGCCCACCTCAAGGGCTATGAACTCAAGGAGTGGGCCGGGCTCGGCTTCCTGCGCGATCTCACCCCCATGGCCGAACACCTCGGCTGGTACAGCCAGATGCCGCCCATGGTACGGGCCACCCTCAGCCAGAATGGCGCCCTGATGGCGGTGCCCACCGGCATCCACCGGGTCAACTGGCTGTGGCTAAACCGCAAGATCTTCGAGCGCAACAAGCTGACTCCACCCACTGACTGGGCCCAGTTTGTCACCGTCGCCGACCAGCTTAAAAAACGGGGCATCACCCCGCTCGCCATCGGCAACGAGCCCTGGCAGCTGGCGGTACTGTTTGAAACGGTGGCGCTCGGTGAGGGGGGTAAAGAATTCTATCGCAAGGCGTTCCTCGAGCAGGACAGCGCCACCCTGACCGGCCCCGACATGGTGCGGGTGTTGACCCGTTTCCAGCAGCTGCGTGCCTATGTGCCGCAAAAATACGCCGGTCTGAAGTGGCATCAGGCCACCAATCTGCTGGAGAGCGGTGGCGCCGCCATGCAGGTGATGGGCGATTGGGTGAAGGGTGAACTGAGCGCCGGTAACTACCGACCGGGTGAGGATATCGCCTGCCTGCCGAGCCCGGGCAGCGCCGGGCTGTTCAGCTACAATCTCGACTCCATCGCCATGTTCAAACAGCGGGATCCGGCCCAGCTGCAGGCGCAGGGGGATCTGGCCCAGCTGCTGATGACGCCGCAATTTCAGGAAGAGTTCAATCGGGTGAAGGGGTCGATCCCGGCACTGACCAATCCCGACATGAGCAAGTTCGACCGCTGCGCTGTCCGCTCCTATCAGGATTTCCTGCTGGCGGAAAAGCAGGACAACCTGCTGCCCAGCATGGCGGAAGGGATGGCGACGCCGACCAATATGCGGCAGGCGATCCTCGATGTGCTGAGCAACTTCTTCAACGATCCCAAGGCCAAGCCGGAGCAGACGGCGCTGCATCTGGAGCGGGCGATGCGCTCGACCCGCTGAGCCGGGTACATTGCCAAACGGCAGAAATGACAAAGGCGGAATTACTCCGCCTTTGTTGTTGAATCGTCATCCGATTCAGGATTGATCGTTCTCGTCCTCATCCTCGTCATAGTAATCGCTGAGCTCGATCCAGAGCCCCAACCCGACCATCACCATGGAGCCGAACCAGGTACCGGTATTCCCGATCGGGCTGCCCATCACTATCATGGCGAAGGACAAGAACCCCATGCCTGCATAGGCTTGTAATCTGCCGTAGGAGACCTGCATATTCACCTCCTTGTTGAATATGGTTCAATTTTTATATTACTCGTCCGGCGCAAGCTGGATAGGGTCGAATAACATTTCGGTTACATATGCTGGTTAATGGGTCGTTTGTTTGATTATTTTTTAGCCCTGAGTATCATTGGCAGCCGAATAGGTTGAAGGTTGATAATAGATGAGTGATTTATTCTGCGGCGCAACTCATGAGTTGGACGCAATCGGGCTTCGTTGCCCGGAACCCGTTATGATGGTTCGCAAGAAAGTGCGGCTGATGGCGGATGGCGAGACCCTGCTGGTCAGCGCCGACGATCCCTCAACCACTCGCGACATCCCCAGTTTCTGCCGCTTTATGGATCACACCCTGGTCGCCAGCGAGACAGAGCAGGCCCCCTACCGCTATCTGATCCGCAAGGGTCAATAAGCCCCCGTACCGGAGCACTCCATGACAACCATTACCCGAATCGGCACCACCCAGCGTTGGTCAGACGTGGTCATCCACAATGGCACCCTCTACGTGGTGGAAGTGCCCGTCAGCGAAGAGGCCGACATCCACCAGCAGACCCGCGAAGTGCTGGCAAGCCTGCAACGCCTGCTGGAAGCCAACGGCTCCGGCGTCGACAAGATCCTGATGGCCAATATCTATCTGAAAGACATTCGGGACATCGCTGCCTTCAACGAGCAGTGGGATGCCTGGATCCCGGCAGGCACCGCGCCGGTTCGCGCCTGCGTACAAGCCCGCCTGGCCCATGAAGGCTACAAGGTCGAAGTACAGCTGACAGCGGCTGTCTAAGACTTTCCCGGCTTGAGCTAGCAAAAGGCCCCGCCATTACTGGCGGGGCCTTTTCGTTACCGAAACCTGAGAGACTTAGGCGGTCGGGGTCAGGGTAATGGTCACGCGACGGTTCTGGGCTTTGCCAGCGGCTGTGCTGTTGGTAGCAACCGGCTGATCCGGGCCCACGCCGGTGGTGGAGATGCGGCTACCTGCTACGCCCTGACCAATCAGCTGGGCGGCAACGGCATCGGCACGATCGCGGGAGAGCTTCATGTTCAGATCGCGGGATCCTGTGCTGTCGGTGTGACCGACCACGTTCAGGCGGGTCTTGTCGAACTCGGCAACCACCATGGCCACGCCGGAGAGGGTGTTGGCACCGGCCGCTTTCAGCTGGGAGCTGGAGCTGTCGAAGGTGACGTTGTTCGGCATGTTGAGGATCAGCTCATTGCCATTGCGGGTCACGCTGACGCCGGTGCCCTGCAGCTTCTCGCGCAGCTTGGCTTCCTGCACGTCCATGTAGTAGCCGATACCGCCACCCAGCGCCGCGCCGGCAGCAACGCCGGTCAGGATGCCCTTCTTGCGGTCACCCTTGCTGGAGGAGAGCGCACCTACGGCCGCACCGGCAGCGGCGCCAGCCAGCGCGCCCCAGGCACCTTTGGAGGTCTGGGATTCACCTGTGTAGGGGTTGGTGGTACAGCCGCTCAGGGCAACGGTCAGTGCCAGAGCAGGCACCAGGATCTTGGCTCGCATGAAAAAACCTCTGTGAAAACAATCCGGCACCATGCCGGGGGCCGGATTGTAACGCGCTGGCACGCCATTGTCTGACGCAAGCCTGAACAGATGGCGAGAGTGGTGTTTTTTTGGGCAATCGGCGGGTTGTCAGCGCGGTAACTGACACTCGGCGTGGCAAGGACAGCTGACCAGATGATCGTTCACCATCCCCACCGCCTGCATAAAGGCGTAACAGATGGTGCTGCCGACGAAGGTAAAGCCGCGTTTCTTGAGCGCTTTCGACATGGCATCCGACTCCGGCGAGGTCGCCGGAATGTCGCCGTTACCCTGCCGCTGGTGGACGATGGGGGCGCCGCCCACGAAGCTCCACAGATAATCGACGACGTCGATGCCTTCAGCCTCCAGCGCCAGCAGGGCGCGGGCGTTTTTGATGATCGACTGCACCTTGAGCCGGTTGCGGATGATGCCGCTGTCCTGCATCAGCCGCTCCACATCCTGCTCGTCGAACTGCACGATGCGCACCGGATCGAAGTCGGCATAGGCGCGGTAATAGCTCTCGGTACGCTTGAGGATGGTGATCCACGACAGCCCCGCCTGCTGACCGTCGAGGCAGAGCTTGGCAAACAGCTCGCGGGCGTCATAGACCGGCCTGCCCCACTGTTTGTCATGGTATTCAATGTATTCCGGGTCTTTGGTCACCCAGGCGCAGCGCAGTTCCATTTCCTCTCCCCTGTTATTTCAGCGGTTTCCCCGTCCCTGCCCACTCAGCAGGCGGCACTGCTCACATCATATACCGGACATCCCGCCCGACCAGCCAGAGCGCAGCACCATCCCGCGAATCCGCTGCAATTTCGCCTATTATCCGACCATGCCAGACGGTATACTCCCTCGGTTCACATTCAGCAAATCTTGCTCTGATTTTCATTTCGCGCGAAAAAAATTATGCAAAAATTCGATGTCAAAACCTTTCAGGGCCTGATCCTGCAGCTGCAGGACTATTGGTCCCGCCAGGGCTGTACCATCATTCAGCCGCTGGATATGGAAGTGGGTGCCGGTACTTCCCACCCCATGACCTGTCTGCGTGCCCTGGGCCCGGAGCCCATCGCCTGCGCTTACGTGCAACCGTCCCGCCGTCCGACTGACGGCCGCTACGGTGAAAACCCGAACCGCCTGCAGCACTACTACCAGTTCCAGGTGATCATCAAGCCTTCCCCCGACAACATTCAGGAACTCTATCTGGGCTCCCTGAAAGAGCTGGGCATGGATCCCGAGATCCACGACATCCGCTTCGTGGAAGACAACTGGGAAAACCCGACTCTGGGTGCCTGGGGTCTGGGTTGGGAAGTGTGGCTGAACGGCATGGAAGTGACCCAGTTCACCTACTTCCAGCAAGTTGGCGGCCTCGAGTGCAAGCCGGTCACCGGCGAGATCACCTACGGTCTCGAGCGTCTGGCCATGTACATTCAGGGCGTGGACAGCGTCTACGATCTGGTCTGGTCTGACGGCCCGCTGGGCAAGACCACCTACGGCGACGTGTTCCACCAGAACGAAGTGGAGCAATCCACCTACAACTTCGAACACGCCGATGTGGAGTTCCTGTTCCACTGCTTCGAGCAGTACGAGAAGGAAGCCCAGAACCTGCTGGCACTGGAAAAACCGCTACCGCTGCCTGCCTACGAGCGCATCCTCAAAGCCGCTCACTCCTTCAACCTGCTGGATGCCCGCAAGGCCATCTCGGTCACCGAGCGTCAGCGCTACATCCTGCGCATTCGCACCCTGACCAAGGCCGTGGCAGAGGCATACTACGCCTCCCGCGAAGCGCTGGGCTTCCCTATGTGTCAGCGCAGTGAGAACAAGCAAGGTTAAGGAACGGACATGGCACAACATACATTTCTGGTAGAGATCGGTACTGCTGAGCTGCCGCCCAAAGCCCTGCGCTCCCTGGCCGAAGCCTTTGCCGACAACCTCAAAAGCGAACTGACCAAGGCCGATCTGGCCTTTGGCGACGTCGAGTGGTTTGCCTCACCGCGCCGTCTGGCGCTGAAGGTAAGCGAGCTGGCTGGCGAACAGCCGAGCAAGAGCGTCGAGAAGCGCGGCCCGGCCGTAGCGCAGGCGTTCGATGCCGAAGGCAAGCCGACCAAGGCTGCCGAAGGCTGGGCTCGTGGCAACGGCATCACCGTTGAGCAGGCCGAGCGTCTGGTCACCGACAAGGGCGAGTGGCTGGTTCACACCGCCAAGGTTGAAGGCCGTCCGGCCGTCGATCTGCTGGGCGAGCTGGTTGCCTCCGCACTGGCCAAACTGCCGATCCCGAAGATGATGCGCTGGGGCGACAAGACCATCCAGTTCGTACGTCCGGTCTTCACCGTGACCCTGCTGCTGGATGGCGAGCTGGTTCCCGCCCACATTCTGGGTATCGACTCAGCCCGCACCCTTCGCGGCCACCGCTTTATGGGCGAGAGCGAGTTCACCATCGACAACGCCAGCCAGTACCCGCAGATCCTGCAGGAGCGCGGCATGGTGATTGCCGACTTTATGGCGCGCAAGGCCAAGATCAAGGCTGACGTCGAAGCGGCCGCTGCCGCCTTCGGTGGCGTAGCCGATCTGGACGACGCCCTGCTGGAAGAAGTGACCGCACTGGTCGAGTGGCCTGTGGTGCTGACCGCCAACTTCGAAGAGAAGTTCCTGGCCGTTCCGGCTGAAGCGCTGGTTCACACCATGAAGGGTGACCAGAAGTACTTCCCGGTTTACGACAAGAATGGCAAGCT
The DNA here is from genome assembly GCF_019047125.1 of Aeromonas sp. FDAARGOS 1411. Classification (NCBI taxonomy): domain Bacteria; kingdom Pseudomonadati; phylum Pseudomonadota; class Gammaproteobacteria; order Aeromonadales; family Aeromonadaceae; genus Aeromonas; species Aeromonas sp. FDAARGOS 1411. The sequence continues at coordinate 3,543,186 of NZ_CP077214.1, forward strand.
GCTGCCGAAGTTCATCTTCGTCACCAACATCGAGTCCAAAGACCCGAGCCAGATCATCAGCGGCAACGAGAAGGTGGTTCGCCCCCGTCTCTCTGACGCCGAGTTCTTCTTCAAGACCGACCTCAAGCAAACTCTGGCCTCTCGCCTGCCGCGCCTTGAAACCGTGCTGTTCCAGCAACAGCTCGGCACCGTCAAGGCCAAGGTCGAGCGCATCGAGACCGTCGCCGGCTTTATCGCCGAGCGCATCGGTGCTGACGTAGCTCAGGCCAAGCGTGCCGGTCTGCTCTCCAAGTGTGACCTGATGACCAACATGGTTGGCGAGTTCACCGACACCCAGGGTGTCATGGGGATGCACTACGCCCGTCACGATGGCGAAGACGAAGCGGTGGCCGTGGCCCTCAACGAGCAGTACATGCCGCGCTTTGCCGGTGATGCCCTGCCGTCCGGTCTGGTTGCCTGCGCCGTCGCGCTGGCCGACAAGTTCGACACTCTGGCCGGTATCTTCGGCATCGGCATGCTGCCGAAGGGTGACAAGGATCCGTTCGCCCTGCGTCGCGCCGCCATCGGTGCCCTGCGCATCATGACCGAGAAGCAGCTGGACTTGGATCTGGTTGAACTGGTTGAAGAAGCGGTACGCGTCTACGGCGACAAGCTGACCAACAAAACCGTCGTTACCGACGTGGTCGACTTTATGCTGGGGCGCTTTCGCGCCGCCTATCAGGACGAAGGCATCGGTGCCGACGTGGTGCTGGCCGTACTGGCCCGCCGCCCGACCCGTCCGCTCGACTTCGATCGTCGCGTCAAGGCCGTCAGCCACTTCCGCACCCTGGATGCCGCACTGGCACTGGCTGCCGCCAACAAGCGCGTGAGCAACATTCTGGCCAAGGTCGAAGGCGAACTGCCGACTGCCGTCAAACCGGAACTGCTGGTCGATGCCGCCGAGAAGGCGCTGGCCACCCAGGTTGCCGAACTGCAAGCCGAACTGGCCCCGCTGTTCGCTGCCGGTGACTATCAGGCTGCCCTCACCCGTCTGGCCGCCCTGCGCGAGCCGGTCGACACCTTCTTCAACGAAGTCATGGTGATGGCCGACGACGAAGCCCTCAAGGCCAACCGTCTGGCACTGCTGAACAACCTGCGCAACCTGTTCCTGCAAGTCGCGGATATCTCCCTGCTGCAGTGATCTAGGTTGGGTTGAGTGATAGTAAAAACGGCGCCGTTAAGGCGCCGTTTTAATAAAAATAATTTCTTCAAAAAACTATTTATATGGATTATATCCAACAACATTGATGAGATATGATAATGCATAATGTATTGCATAGTCGTACACATCATGAGAATAACCGTATGAATTTAAAACCAATCTATTATGCCATAATTTAATATCATAACCATTATGAATATCAATTCCTACACCATCATTTTTTGATTTGGAATATGACATATCTATGTTGGCATTTTTATGAAATGAATATCCAACGCCACAATGGTTTGTTTCACACCCTGATATTCTTGCATTTACGCCATTTCCTATGACAAATCCAGTGCCACAATTAATTGCGCTACAATTAGTGATTGTAATCATGTTTACCCAACCATTGAGTGCAATTGAGAAAGTACATCTCCTATTGTTCCTGATGTGTACCATTCATATATTTTTTCTGCAATCGTTATAATATTTGATGCATCAGAAAGATAAGATGAAATACCGTTATCAGAAACCATTTCATTTATGGACTCCACTGATACAGAGCCTTTCCCTAGTTGTTGTAAAACATCAATTAGCTGCATTGCCGGTATTTCTGAACCAATAAACAATTCAGATAACGAGGAGACATCACTTCTAATTAATATCCCCTGTCCACAGTTAACTATTTTGTTCCCCTCAATGTCCAAATCGGCATCGCTTACTGTATTTATAGCTACTGAACAAAAAGATATGTCATTGTTACGGATTTTTATCGCCATCTCTCACCCCATATATTATATCATCGACAACTAAAGCACAGTTGTTAAACTGATTCAATAATAAATCCGCCCAATCCATTTCATACACTTTCCATATATGTATCATCACAGCCTGTAGGTTCGATTAGCCGTCAGGCGTAATCGGACGTTCGCGTAAATCGATTCTCCCGCTATCACGGCCAGCCGATTTCCCCCTACGGCTGGCCGCCCCTGAATAACGGCAACAACTGTAATCAAAACCTCTCGTTCGTCCGATTACGCCTACCGGCTAATCGAACCTACAGGGGGGTGATCAGCTGTTATCATTTGAGGCAGTGCCCAGCGCCGCCACGCCCAAGAGGAAAGTCATGGATATACCTGCCGCCCCGTCCCCCGCCATCTGCCAGCTGTGTCAGGAGAAAGCAGATCTCGACTTCGACTTCACCATGGCCTTTCAGCCCATCGTCGATTGCAGCCAGCGCACCATCTTCGGCTACGAGGCGCTGGTGCGGGGGATCAACAACGAACCGGCGCAGAGCGTGATTGCCCGGGTCAACGACGACAACCGCTACCGCTTCGATCAGCTGTGCCGCATCAAGGCCATCGCGCTGGCGGCACGGCTCGGGATGAAGGGGATGCTGAGCATCAATTTTCTGCCAAACGCGGTCTACCGTCCGGAGCGCTGCATCCGCACCACCCTGCAGGCGGCCCGCGAGCACCACTTCCCCATCGAGCAGATTATGTTCGAGCTGACCGAGGTGGAGCAGGTGCAGGATAGCCAGCATCTTCGCGGTATCGTCGATCACTATCAGGCCCTCGGCTTCAAAACGGCGATCGATGACTTTGGCGCCGGTTACTCGGGCCTCAACCTGCTGGCCGATTTTCACCCCAATATCGTCAAGCTCGATATGCACCTGCTGCGTGGCATCGACCATGACCCGACCCGGCAAGCCATAGTGCGCCACTGTCTGGCGCTGTTTGCCGAGTTGCAGATCACCCCGCTGGCGGAGGGGGTCGAGACCCGCGAAGAGATGGCCTGCCTGCGGGAGATGGGCGTCAGCCTGATGCAGGGCTATCTGTTTGCCCGCCCCGGCTTCGAAACCCTGCCGGAAGTGGATTTCGCCAGCCTGTAAGCCATATCAACCGCGGCTGCGCAAACATCCGGCTCCATAGCGCGGGATGACAAGCGGTTTAGCCAGCACCACTGCTATGATGCTGGCACCTGTTCATCAACGACCGAGATATCATGAAACGCAAAACCATGGCCCTGCTGCTGGGCACCCATCTGCTGGTCGCGGCGGCAGGGTTTGCCGCCGGTGTCTACACCCTACCAATCCTGATCGCGCCACCCGCCCCTGATACCGAGCTGGTAGCGGCCAGCCAGCAGCAAGCGAGATTCCACGGCACCTTTCGCCGGGATCTGAAAGACAGCGATCGGCTGCACTGGGGGGAAGGCAAGGTGAGCATAGGGCCGGATGCCGTCAGCCTGATGGGCAAGCTGGCCCCCGGGCCGGACTACCAGCTCTACCTCTCCCCCGAGTTTGTCGAGACCGAAGCCGATTTTGCCCGCCTCAAGGATCAGATGGTGCGAGTCGGGCCGGTGAAGACCTTCGACAACTTTATCGTGCCGCTGCCCGCCACCATCGATCCGGCCCGCTACAGCAGCGTGATCGTCTGGTGTGAAACCTTCGGCCAGTTCATCACCGCCGCCCGTTATCAGGATCTGCGCCCGGAGCAGTAACCTCGCCCCAGACCCGCACCATGAAAAAGGGCTGACATCGCTGTCAGCCCTTTGGCTATCCGCCCCTTCGTCATTAACGCTCCAGTTTGGTCATCTCCCGCAGCAGCTGATCGATGCAGCCCACTACCTGCTCTGAGTTCTGCTCGATCTCGCGGTAGAGCGCCTCAGCCTCTTCATGCTTGTGCTGATTTTTCAACGCGATAATCTGCTGAATCACCTGATGCAGTCTGGCGTGGGGGGCGGCCATCGCCCTGAAGGCGGGTTGATCGCCGCAGCATGCCTGCCCTTCGCTGAAGTACCAGTGGCCAAGGCGGCACTCCTTGTCACTGACCGCCTCGCTGCGCGACAACCCCTCCTGCCCATCCAGATAGGCGCGCACCCGGGTCTTCCAGCCCATATGAGCGGCACGGGCGCGACTCAGCACCATCCGCACGTTGGAACCATCCTGGAACTGCCCGGCCAGATCCCCCAGCTTGTCCACCAGGGTCGCCACATGGCTGGCGATATGAGCGGTATCCCGCGCCACCAGCGTGGTGGCCTGGGAGATCTCGTGGACGCTGACGATATTGCGGGTGATCTCGTCGCTCACCGAGGATTGCTCCTCCGAAGCGGCGGCGATCTGGGTGTTCATGTCGCGAATGCTGTTGACCGCCCCCTTGATCCGGCCGAGGGCTTCTCCCGCCTGATTGGCCCGCTCCACCGACTCCCCCGCCCGCGAGACGCTGTGTTCGATCATGGTCACCGTGGTGCCCACCGCCCGTTGCAACTGCTCGATGGTGCCGCGGATCTCGGCGGTGGAGTGCTGGGTGCGCCCGGCCAGCGAGCGCACCTCGTCGGCCACCACCGCAAAACCGCGCCCTTGTTCACCGGCCCGGGCCGCCTCGATGGCGGCGTTGAGGGCCAGCAGGTTGGTCTGCTCGGCGATGGACTGGATCACTGCCAGCACCGAGCCAATCTGCTCGCTGGCCTTGGCGACCTCTTTCACCGTGTTGCCCGCGCTGGCGATCTCCTCCGCCAGCTGTTCGATCATGTTGACGCTCTGCTGCACCACCTCATCGCCGGTGACCGCCTGATTGTCCGCTTCGTTGGCCGCTTCGGCCGCCTGCGCCGTGTTATTGGCCACCTCGTGTACCGTGCTGGTCATCTCGGTCATGGCGGTGGCGAGCTGGGTGGTCTGCTCCTGCTGGCGCGTCATGCTGCCAAGGTTGCCCGCCGCACTGCGCGACAGCCGCTCGCTCTCACCAGCCAGTTCGCCCAGTGTCGCGGTGAGCTGGCTGATGGTGTCGCGGATCTTGGCAACAAAGCCATTGAACGCCGACCCGAGGCGGCGGATCTCCTCCGGCCCCGCCACCGGCAGCTTGCTGCCGAGATCGCCGGAGCCATTGGCCAGCGCCTCCAGCGCCTTGACGCTGTCGAGCAGCGGACGACTAAGACGCGCCAGCAGCAGCACCAGCGCCACCGCAATCAGAGCGGTGCCAAGTAGCGCGATCATTACCATCTGCCAGCTCTGGCGTACCAGCGCGGCTGCAACCTCACTGTGATCACGCGCCAACTCGATCACCCCGACCGCCTTGCCGGAGAAGTCGCGCAACGGTGCCGCCATCACCAGAAAATCGCTCCCCTGCTGCTTGATGGTGGTGAAGCGGCTCTCTCCCGCCAATACCTCCTGATACCAGTCCACCGACTCACCAAGCATGGAGGTACCAGTCAGCATAACGGGTTTACCCTGTTCAAACAGATAGATGGCAAGGCGACTGTCCTTGCCCAGCAGATCGGCAAACAGCGAGGTGTCGAGGGCGCGGCCAAACTCCACCGAGCCGACCGGCTGACCATTGAAAGTGACCGGTACTACGCCGCGGATCCCGGTGCCGCCCTGACCGGTCTCCAACCCGCCGACCGGTTGATGATTGCGGTTCACCTCGACCACTGCCAACCGTGTAGTAGAGAGGTCGTCGCCATGATTTGCGGGCTTGTGTACCCGATAAAGGGAAGTAGCCGGGGGAGTGTGAAAGTGAAACTGCTGGATCCCCTGCGCCTTGAGGGCGGGCCAGAGCGGATCAAACAGATTGGCGAGGGTCTGCCAATCCTTGTCGGCCACAGCTCTGGCAGCATCCGGCCGCTGGGCGATCAGGGTCGCCGCCAGCACGGTTTCATGGCTGGTGTTTTTGATCACCGCTTCCACGTTCTGGAGCTGGCTACGCAGTGCAGCCTGCTCGGCCGCGAGCGCCCGCTGGCGATTTTCAAACAGATTAAAGGTAAGCAGCACCACGGCGAGCAATACGATGCCGCCGATTGCCAGCAGCGTGATCTGGTGACCCAGTTTGCGAGGGGGGAACATAAGACACCATCCTTGACAGTCATACCCAACCTACAGGATGGAACGGTTAAGTCGGGAGTCCATCAGAACTTAACCCTTTGTTGATATTGATCAAACGATTAACAGGCAAAATGCGAGGCAGCTCAAACGGGGGGAATATCCACCAGATAGAGGGCCATTCCCTGCTTCGTGAGAGGCCCTGCATCCAGCCAATAACCAACCCGCAGGCTGGCGAGCGGATTAACGAAAACGGTGCAGGTGGTAGTCGACATGGTAGTCGTTACCATTGCGGAACATGATGGAGTAGTTGAGGAACTCTCCGCTCTCGCTGTATGAGAGCGAGGTGAGCCGCAGGATAGGGGCCCCCTGCTCGATATGGAGCAGCTCGGCAGTAACCCGATCCGCCAGCACGGCACTGAAGCACTCATAGTTACCCGCAATCGCGATGCCGCACTCCCGTTCGATGTAGTCGAATTTGGACCCTTCCAGATGGGCGACCGACAGATTGCGAAACAGTCTGACCGGCATATAGCTCTCTTCCAGCAGCAGAGCCCGACCATCCACCGAGCGGATCCGGCTGGAGTAATAGACGGGTTCATTCACCTTCACCCTCAGCTGACTGGCGATGGCCGGTGGCGCAGGCATGGTGCGAAATTCCAACACCTGGCTGGTCAACGTGCGCCCCTGCTCGCGCATCAGTTCGGTAAACCCGCTCAGCCCTTTGGTCTCATGCTGGACATCCTTTTTCGTCACATAGGTGCCGCTGCCGTGGCGCCGCTCGACCAATCCCCACTCGATCAACATGTCTACCGCTTTGCGAATGGTCATGCGGGAGACACCATACTGTTCTGCCAGCGCTTTTTCGCCCGGCAACACATCTCCCACCCGGCACTCGGCACCGTTTACCCTGATCCTGAGTCGATCAGCCACCGATTTATAGATCACTGCTAGACATCTCCTGTGGTCACAACGCCAACCATCTTATTCTTAATCAAGCGGCTAAATTGCTTAAAAACAATAACTTAACTTTCAATTAAAGCTGCAAGAACATCACAAAACCAAGAGGTACAACAATATCGCAAAAGTTAGACATCTTTGTCTAAATAACTGCATGCGTCAGATCACATTATTCCAAGATATTTCATGAGGTCTCTTTTTATCGTTGCTAATTTGCATCTGGCAACACCGGCAAGGATTCGATTAGCTATTTCAACCAAGGGACAATATATGCTCAGTCAAATTCAACGTTTTGGCGGAGCAATGTTCACTCCTGTACTGCTTTTTCCTTTTGCAGGTATGGTAGTAGGCATTGCAATTATGCTGAAAAACCCGATGTTTGTCGGTGAATCACTGGCAAACCCACAAGGATTATTCTTCCAGATCATCCATATTATTGAAGAGGGTGGCTGGACAGTATTCAGAAATATGCCGCTCATATTTGCGATTGGCCTGCCAATCGGTCTGGCAAATAAGGCTCAAGCCAGAGCCTGTCTGGCTGTATTGGTCAGTTTCATGACCTGGAACTATTTTATCAACGCCATGGGAATGACCTGGGGCAGTTATTTCGGGGTCGACTTCAGTCAGGATGTGGGGGGTGAAAGTGGCCTCGCCATGGTGGCGGGGATCAAGACCCTGGATACCAGCATCATAGGGGCCATCGTCATCTCCGGTATCGTGACGGCACTGCACAACCGTCTGTTTGATCGCCAACTGCCGGTCTTTCTCGGCATCTTTCAGGGCAGCTCTTTTGTCACCATTGTCGCCTTCTTCGTGATGATCCCCTGCGCCTGGCTGACCCTGATCGGCTGGCCAAAAGTCCAGATGGGCATCGCCTCCCTGCAGAATTTCATGCTGGTCTCGGGTCCGGTCGGGGTGTGGGTATACACCTTCCTCGAGCGGATTTTGATCCCGACCGGCCTGCATCACTTTATCTACGGCCCCTTCATCTTCGGCCCTGCGGCAGTAGAGGGAGGCATTCAGCTCTATTGGGCGCAGCACATGCTGGAGTTCAGCCAGAGCACTCGCCCGCTGATTGAGCTGTTCCCTCAGGGTGGTTTTGCCCTGCATGGCAACTCGAAGATTTTCGGTGCCATGGGGATTGCCCTGGCCATCTATGCCACGGCAGCCAAAGAGAACAAGGCCAAGGTTGCAGGCCTGCTGATCCCAGCCACCCTGACCGCCATTCTGGTCGGTATCACCGAGCCGCTTGAGTTCACCTTCCTCTTCATCTCGCCGCTGCTGTTTGCCATCCACGCCCTGCTGGCAGCCACCATGTCGACTGTGATGTACCTGTTTGGTGTGGTCGGCAACATGGGTGGAGGTCTGCTCGACCAGTTCCTGCCGCAGAACTGGATACCCATGTTCCACAACCATGCGGGAATGATGTTCACCCAAATCGCTATCGGGTTGGTCTTTACCGGAATCTGGTTCCTGATATTCCGCGCGCTGATTATCAGACTCAATCTTAAAACACCGGGCCGGGAAGACAGTGAAATAAAGCTTTATTCCAAGTCAGATTATCAGGCAGCCAAAAACCAGCGGGGTAGTGATAGTGCAACACAAATTATCGAAGCGCTTGGTGGAGTCAAAAATATACGCAGTCTAAATAATTGTGCCACCCGCTTAAGAATATCGCTGGTTAACAGCAAGCTAGCCGCTGCAGATGAGGAGTTTATTAAATTAGGGGCCCATGGTGTCGTCCGCCATGGCGATAGTATCCAGGTAATTATCGGTCTGCATGTACCTCAGGTACGTGAAAATATGGAATCGATTATGAACAACAGTCATCAACAATCGTCTTTAGTAATGGAGTCATGATCATGAAAAAATTCTCTGTAGTCATTGCCGGTGGTGGCAGCACTTTTACTCCTGGTATCGTTCTGATGTTGCTGGAAAATCAACATCGCTTCCCGCTCAAGGAGATCAAATTCTACGACAACGATAGTGCCCGTCAGGAGATCATCGCCGAAGCCTGCAAAATCTTGCTGAAAGAGAAGGCTCCCGAGATCGCCTTCAGCTATGGCACCGACCCCAAAGCAGCGTTTAGCGATGTAGATTTCGTCATGGCCCATATCCGGGTTGGCAAATATCCGATGCGCGAGCTGGACGAGAAGATCCCGCTGCGTCATGGCGTGGTCGGTCAGGAGACCTGCGGCCCGGGCGGTATCGCCTACGGTATGCGCTCCATCGGCGGAGTGCTGGAGCTGGTCGACTATATGGAGCAGTACTCACCCAATGCCTGGATGCTCAACTACTCCAACCCGGCCGCCATTGTGGCCGAAGCGACCCGTCGCCTGCGTCCCAACGCCAAAATCCTCAACATCTGCGACATGCCGATCGGGATCGAGGGGCGCATGGCCCAGATTGCCGGTCTCAAATCCCGCAAAGAGATGCGGGTACGCTACTACGGCCTCAACCACTTTGGCTGGTGGACCCGCATCGAGGATCTGGAAGGTAACGACCTGATGCCGAAGATCAAGGAGCACGTCGCCCGCCACGGCTATGTGCCCAATAGCGCCAGCCATGCCGAAGCAAGCTGGAACGATACCTTCGCCAAGGCAAAGGATGTGTGGGCGCTCGACCCGGATACCCTGCCCAACACCTATCTGAAGTACTACCTCTACCCGGACTATGTGGTGGCCCACTCCAACCCGGAACACACCCGCGCCAACGAGGTGATGGAGCACCGCGAGAAGCAGGTCTTCACCGCCTGTACCGACATCGTCAAGGCAGGCAATTCAGCAGCGGGCGAGCTGGAGATCGATGAACACGCCTCCTATATCGTTGACCTGGCAACCGCCATTGCCTTCAACACCCAGGAGCGGATGTTGCTGATCGTTCCCAATCGCGGCGCCATCCCCAACTTTGACCCGGAAGCCATGGTCGAGATCCCCTGCCTGGTCGGCAGCAGCGGACCTGAGCCGCTGCAGGTGGGCAGCATCCCGCTGTTCCAGCAGGGCATGATGGGCCAGCAGGTCGCGGTCGAGAAACTGGTGGTCGAAGCCTGGGTTGAGCACTCTTACCAGAAACTGTGGCAAGCCATCACCCTCTCCAAGACAGTGCCCAGTGCATCGGTGGCCAAGTCCATTCTCGATGACTTGATAGAGGCCAACAAAGCCTACTGGCCGGAACTGAAATAAACCGCCCATAAACAAAAACCCCCTCGTGACAGAGGGGGTTTTTCGTTTTGGCAACGGGTGCGGATTAACGCAGCGGTTTGACCGAGCGACGGACAATCAGCTCGGGCTGTACCGTCATCGACTCCACTTCCAGCTCCTTGTTGCGGATCCGGCTGACCAGATGCTTCACCGCCAGCTGGCCCAGTTCGGCCTTCGGGTGACGGATGGTGGTCAGCGGCGGGCTGGAGAAGCGCGCCATCTCCACATCGTCGTAGCCGATGATGGAGATATCGTCCGGCACCTTGACTCCCGCTTCCCAGGCAGCGCAAATCGCGCCGATCGCCATGGGATCGTCAAAGGCAAAGACCGCGGTCGGACGAGGCTGCAGGGCCAGGATGCGCTGCATGGCATCGAAGCCGCTCTGGCTCTCGTAATCCCCTTCGAAGACCTGTTCATCTTTGAGGGTCAGACCATGCTCGCCCAGCGCATCACGTACCCCGTCCAGTCGCTGCTGGGTGGTAGGCTTGGAGAGCTGGCCAGTGATGCAGACGATGTCGCGGTGCCCCAGCTCCAGCAGATGGCGTACGGCCATGCGGGCGCCGATGCGGGCGTTGTCGTTGATGACGTTGGCGAAATCGCACTCCGTTCCCCAATCCAGTACCACCTGCGGCACATTCTTGTGGATGCGCAGCATGTCACGCAACGGGGTGTCGATATCGGTACCCAATACCAGCAGGCCATCCACCCGTTTTTCCATCAGCATTCTCAGGTAATGCTGTTGGCGAGGCGGCTGGTTTTCGGTGTTGCAGAGGATCAGGCTGTAGCCCTGTTCGAAGCAGTACGCTTCAACCCCTTGCACCACTTCTGCGAAGAAGGGGTTTACGCTGGTGGTCACCAGCATACCAATGGTCTTGGTCGAATTTATTTTAAGACTGCGCGCTACCGAGTTGGGCGCGTAGTTGAGTTCTGCCACCGCCTCAATCACTTTCTGGGTCGCGTCTTCGCTGACCCGCCGAGTGTGGTTGAGCACATGTGAGACGGTGGAGATGGATACGCCTGCGCGCGAGGCGACATCCTTGATAGTGGCCATCTCTGTCTCCTGACTGTCAAAGGCGGAACATTAGCAGATTTCCCGAATAAAGGCTTGGTTTTAACGAGCTCTGCCACGGAATTGTCAATGCCGGCTAATTTAGGCGCTCATTTCTGTTTGCGCAAATGGATTGTGGTCAAAATGGGAGCGCTGTCAGAGTAAAATATCGCCAGATTAATCCTCTGGCGTTTGTCAGAATCGCCTCTCGTTACCAAGATGTTAAGTCAACAAATCAAAATTAAGCTCTGATTAACGGAAAATAACAGGTCATTTATTTCAAAATCCGCCCATCCAACCCCCTCTGGTTAGTATCTTTAACAGCTTGTTATTGCCCCGTGAGGAATGATAGAACCATATCTATAGCCGGATGCACGGGATGTAGATCCGGAATGGCACACGGAAATGAAACAATCCACTGATTAAGGGACGAATCAATGCATAAGTTGAGCAAAATCACAGTTGGCGCAGCGGTTTCTTTGGCTCTGTTTGGATCGATCTCCATCGCCCACGCGGCAGACACCATCAAGATAGGTATCGCAGGCCCGGTCACCGGTCCGGTAGCCCAGTACGGGGACATGCAGTTCACCGGCGGCAAGATGGCGGTCGAGCAGATCAACAAAGCTGGCGGCATCAATGGCAAGCAGATCGAAGCGGTCGTCTATGACGATGCCTGCGATCCCAAACAGGCGGTGGCCGTTGCCAACAAGGTGGTGAACGACGGCGTCAAGTTCGTGGTCGGCCACCTCTGCTCCGACAACACTCTGCCCGCCTCCGACATCTATGAAGACGAGGGGATCCTGATGGTCACCCCCGCCTCCACCAACCCCAAGATCACCGAGCGCGGTTACCAGCTGACCTTGCGCACCATCGGCCTGGATAGCGATCAGGGCCCGACTGCCGCCAAGTACATCATCGAGCAGGTCAAACCCCAGCGCGTCGCCGTTATCCACGACAAGAAGCAGTACGGCGAAGGGATCGCCTCCAGCGTCAAAGCGGCGCTCGACAAGGCTGGCGTGAAAGTGGTGGCCTTTGAAGGGATCACCGCCGGTGACAAGGACTTCTCCGCCCTGATCGCCAAACTGCAGAAAGAGAACGTCGATTTCGTCTACTACGGCGGCTATCACCCGGAGCTGGGACTGATCCTGCGTCAGGCTGGCGAGAAGGGGCTGAAAGCCAAGTTCATGGGCCCGGAAGGGGTGGGTAACAAGGATATCTCCGCCATCGGTGGCCCGGCTTCCGAAGGCCTGCTGGTGACCCTGCCGAACAAATACGATCTGGTGCCTGCCAACGCCCCGCTGGTAGCGGCGTTCAAGGCCAAGGGTCAGGACTCCTCCGGCCCGTTCGTCTGGACCACCTATGCCGCGGTGCAAACCCTGGCAGCCGGTATCGCCAAGGCGGGTGAAGATGACCCGGCTGCCGTTGCCGCCGCCATCAAGGCCGCACCTATTGATACCGTGATGGGCCCCCTGACCTGGGCACCGAATGGTGACCTGAAAGGCTTCGAATTCGGTGTGTTCCAGTGGCACGCTGACGGTACTTCCAGCCAAGTCAAATAATCTGCCGATCGGGGGTGAGTACGCTCACCCCCTCCTCTCTTTGCGGGCAAGTACAGGGAACGCAGTATGTCCGAACACCTCCTTTATCTCGTTCAGCAACTGCTGAACGGATTAACCATAGGCAGCACCTATGCGTTGATCGCCATCGGCTACACCATGGTCTATGGCATCATCGGCATGATCAACTTCGCCCACGGCGAGGTGTACATGATCGGCTCCTATGTCGCTTTTATGGTGATGGCGGGGCTCATGATGATGGGCATCGACAGCACCTTTCTACTGCTGGGGGGCGCCTTCCTGGTCAGTATCATCATCACCGGCACCTATGGCTGGAGCATCGAGCGGGTCGCCTACCGGCCACTGCGCGGTGGCAACCGGCTGATCCCCCTTATCTCCGCCATCGGCATGTCGATCTTCCTTCAGAACATGATGCGGATGGCACAGGGCTCGCGGGATATCGCCATGCCCAGCCTGATCTCAGGTGGCTGGACCCTGGGGGGTGAGGATGGTTTTCAGGCCAGCCTCTCCTATATGCAGCTGATCATCTTCGTGGTGACTTTCATCACCATGCTGGCGCTGACCCAGTTCATCGGCCGCTCCCGCATGGGGCGCGCCTGCCGCGCCTGCTCGGAAGATATCAAGATGGCCAACCTGCTGGGCATCGACACCCACGTAGTCATCTCCATCACCTTCGTGCTGGGGGCCGCGCTGGCCGCCGTCGCCGGGGTGCTGCTCGGCATGTATTACGGCGTCATCAACCCCTACCTCGGCTTTATGGCCGGTCTGAAGGCCTTCACTGCCGCTGTATTGGGCGGTATCGGCAGCATTCCGGGCGCCGTACTGGGCGGCCTGCTGCTCGGCGTGGTTGAAGCGCTCACCGCCGGTTATCTCAGCACCGAGTACAAGGATGTGATGGCGTTTGCCCTGCTCATTTTTGTGCTGCTCTTTATGCCTACTGGCATCCTGGGTCGTCCGGAAGTGGAGAAAGTGTGATGAAACATCAATTTATCCACGCCTGTATCGCCAGCCTGGTGCTGCTGGTGCTCTCCTTCTGGCTGCTCGGCTTCAAGCTGGAGACCGATGGCTCCAGCCTGCAGGTAGTGAGCCGCCTCGATGTGTCGCTGGCCTGGCTACTGGGGGGCGCCACCCTCGTTTTCTGGTTCCAGATGCTGCGCGGCCAGATCGCCAAGCTGTTTCAGGCCTCCATCAGCGGCTTCTCGGTCGGCTTCACCAAGCTGGTGCTACCGAGCCCGGAAGAGGCGCCCAAGCTCTATAACCTCACCGCCGTGCTGGTGCTGCTGTTTGCGGTGAGCTGGCCCTTTATGGCCTCTCGCGGTGCCATCGATCTCGCCACCCTCACCCTGATTTACATCATGCTGGGGCTGGGGCTGAACGTGGTGGTCGGCCTCGCCGGTCTGCTCGATCTCGGCTATGTCGGCTTCTACGCGGTCGGTGCCTACAGCTATGCCCTGCTCAACACCTACTTCGGGCTGAGCTTCTGGGAGTGCCTGCCCATCGCCGGGCTGATGGCCGCGACCTTCGGCTTCCTGCTCGGTTTCCCGGTGCTGCGGCTGCGGGGGGACTATCTGGCCATCGTCACCCTGGGTTTTGGCGAGATCATCCGCATCCTGCTCAACAACATGACCACCCTGACCGGCGGCCCGAACGGTATATCCGGCATTCCCAAACCGACGCTGGGGGGTCTGGAGTTTAACCGCACCGTCAAGGATGGGGGCTTTGATACCTTCCACAACTTCTTCGGCATTACCTACAACGCCAACCACAAGGTGATCTTCCTCTACCTGATGGCGCTGGTGCTGGTGGTGGTGACTCTGTTCGTCATCAACCGCCTGCTGCGCATGCCCCTTGGCCGCGCCTGGGAAGCGCTGCGGGAAGACGAGATCGCCTGCAAATCGCTGGGGCTCAACCCCACCATCATCAAGCTGACCGCCTTCACCATAGGCGCTACCTTTGCCGGTTTCGCAGGCAGCTTCTTTGCCTCGCGGCAGGGCTTTATCAGCCCGGAATCCTTCGTCTTTATCGAATCGGCCATTGTGCTGGCGATTGTGGTGCTGGGTGGCATGGGTTCCCAGATCGGGGTGGTGCTGGCTGCCATCGTGATGACGGTGCTGCCGGAGCTGGCCCGCGAATTCAACGAGTACCGCATGCTAATGTTCGGCCTCTTGATGGTGTTCATGATGATCTGGCGGCCACAAGGATTGCTGCCGATGACCCGTCCGCATCTGGAGTTGAAGAAATGAGCACTCATCAGAAGTTATTGGAAGTCTCTGATTTGTCGATGCGCTTTGGCGGCCTGCTGGCCGTCAACGGGGTAAAACTGGATATCGACAAGGGCGAGGTGATCTCCATCATCGGCCCCAACGGTGCGGGCAAGACCACCATCTTCAACTGCCTGACCGGTTTCTACTGTCCGAGCGGCGGCACCATCCGTTACAAGGGTGAAGAGATCCAGGGGCTGCCCGGCCACCTCATCGCCCGCAAGGGGATTGTGCGTACCTTCCAGCACGTGCGGCTGTTCAAGGAGATGACAGCGGTGGAGAACCTGCTGGTTGCCCAGCACCAGCACCTCAACACCAGCTTTATCGCCGGTCTGTTCAAGACCCCGGCCTTCCGCCGTGCCGAGCAGGAGGGGCTGGAGCGGGCCGCCTTCTGGCTGGATAAAGTGGGGCTCAAGGATCTCGCCAACCGCGCCGCCGGCAACCTGGCCTACGGTCAGCAGCGCCGCCTCGAGATCGCCCGCTGCATGGCGACCCGTCCCGAGCTGCTGATGCTGGATGAACCGGCCGCCGGCCTCAACCCGAAGGAGACCGACGAGCTGGACGAGCTCATCATGAGCCTGCGGGACGAATTCGGGGTCTCGGTGCTGCTGATCGAACACGATATGAAGCTGGTGATGGGCATCTCCAACCGCATCTTCGTGGTCAGCCAGGGCACCCCGCTGGCCCACGGCAAGCCGGATGAGATCCGTAACAACCCGGCAGTGATCAAGGCCTATCTGGGCGAATCGTAGGACCCAAGGAGTCACGATGTTAGAACTTCGCAACGTATCGACCCACTACGGCAAAATTCAGGCGCTGCACGATGTCAGCGTCGAGGTGAAAGAGGGTGAAATCGTCACCCTGATCGGTGCCAACGGCGCTGGCAAGACCACCCTGCTGATGACCCTCTGCGGCGAACCCAAGCCCAGCAGCGGCTCCATCTGGTTTGAGGGGGAACAGATCAGCTCCCTCACCACCGCCCGCATCATGCGCAAAGATATCGCCGTAGTGCCGGAGGGGCGTCGCATCTTCGCCCGCCTGACGGTGGAGGAGAACCTGCTGATGGGCGCCTTTTTCGTCGACAAGGCAGAGCAGCATGGCCTGCTGGATCAGGTGTTTACCCTGTTCCCACGCCTGCACGAGCGGCTGGAACAGCGCGCGGGCACCATGTCCGGCGGCGAGCAGCAGATGCTGGCCATCGGCCGTGCCCTGATGAGCAAACCGCGCCTGCTGCTGCTGGATGAACCCTCGCTGGGGCTGGCCCCCATCGTCATCCAGCAGATCTTCGACACCATCGAACAGTTGCGCCAGAAGGGGATGACCATCTTTCTGGTGGAGCAGAACGCCAACCAGGCGCTCAAGCTGGCCGACCGCGGTTATGTGCTGGAGAACGGCCACGTGGTGCTGCAAGACACGGGCGCCGCCCTGCTGGCCAACCCGGCAGTGCGGCAGGCCTATCTGGGCGGTTAACCCACTGCCCCGCATGCCATATCAACAAGGGAGCCGCTGGCTCCCTTATCTTTTGTGGGGTTAGTTTGCGCCCAAGCTTGCGGTACACTGGCCCGTAATCAACCTATTCGCAGGACATCCCGATGGACCAGTTTGCCCATATCAATGCCCATGATGCCCACCAGAAACTGAGCGCGGGTGAAGCCCGTCTGGTGGATATTCGCGACCCGCAATCCTTTGAAGCGGCCCACGCGGTCGGCGCCTTCCACCTCACCAATGGCACGCTGGTGCGCTTTATGAATGAAGTGGATTTCGATACCCCGGTCATCGTGATGTGCTATCACGGCAACAGCAGTCAGGGGGCGGCCCAATACCTGCTGCAACAGGGTTATGACGAGGTCTACAGTCTGGATGGCGGTTTCGAGGCGTGGCGCCGGGAGTTTCCCATCGAGGCAGGCGAGGCATGATCCAGCTGCTGGTGCTCGACAACGCCCGCATGGCGCAGGCGCTGGTGGACTATCTGGCGACCCTAGGGATCTCCTGCGAGCTGACCCAGTCCGAGCTAGGGGTCACCATCTGGCTGGCGGACGAGCAACGCCTCGCTCAGGCCCAGCTGGAGGTGAAGCGCTTTCTGACCGAGCCGGGCCACCCGCGCTACATGGAGGCCTCCTGGCAATCTGGTAGCGCAGATGCCCGCATCGACTACAGCAAGGGGATGACGGATCCCATCACCGACTTCCTCCATCAGGCAGGGCCACTGACGCTGGTGGTCATCATCGCCTGTCTCGCCATCTACGGGATCGAGGCCATCGGCCTGCCCATCTACGACGTACTGGCATTCCACCCGACACTGGCCCAGTTCACCGACTGGCAGGCGTGGCGCTATTTCACCCCCGCCCTGATCCACTTCTCGGTGCTCCATCTGGTGTTCAACTTGCTCTGGTGGTGGTATCTGGGAGGCCAGGTCGAGCAGCGCCTTGGCAGCGGCAAGCTGCTGATCCTGCTGCTGGTGGGCGCCGCCCTGCCCAATATCGCCGAGTTCTTTGCCAGCGGCCCGCTGTTTGGCGGCCTCTCCGGCGTGGTCTATGCCCTGCTCGGCTACTGCTGGCTGCGCAGCAAGCTGCAACCGGCCTGCGGCCTCACTCTGCCACCGGCACTGATGGGCTTTATGCTGTTCTGGATGGTGCTCGGCTTCTTCGACATGCTCGGCACCAGCACCGCCAACATCGCCCACCTGACCGGTCTGCTGGTCGGCCTGCTGCAAGGCTGGCTGGATCGCAACCACCAGCCGACCTGATTTTTCAGCAGTTGCAGAAACGAGAACGCCGCCCCGAAGGGCGGCGTTTTTTTACGCGATAGGCAGTTACTGCTTGATCAGGGTGTCATCGGTTACCTTGACCGCCGCACCGCCACTCATAAAGAAGCTGGCGAACTGGGTCTGGATCTCGGTGGTGACCGCGCCAGCCTGATCGAAGTTCTCGTCAGGAGCCAGCAGCGAGCTATGGCCACCTTTCAGGAAGCGCACAGCATGGTGACCCGCCGGGAGCACGCCGGAACCCTTCAGCTCTTGCAAACCCAGCACCCGGAACAGCGGCTCGGTGCCACTCAGCGGCGCAGAGGCGATGCTGTTGGGGATCACCTGATCCGGCAGATTGAGCGCACCATCGCCAACAATTTCGGTGGCGAACAGCGGGAAGCTCTTGGCGACGCCACTGCCCAGATTGATCGGGTCAGCAGAGTCCAGCACTGACTGGGCGGCAAAGGTATAGCTCTGCAAGGTGCTAGCCGCACCCGCCTGCGTGGCCGCATCCAGACTGGGCAGGAACTCGTTGACGAAGCAAGTGGCGGCAGCCGTTTTGCAATTCGGTGCATAGGCGGTAAAGCCCGCTTTCAGCGCCGGACTGCCCGAGGTAAGCACGCTCATCTTGATGGTCGGCCCGAAGCTCGGCGAGTTGAGCAACAACGGCGCGATGCCGCCACCCGGCATAGCCAGACCACCGGTATCGAACTTGAACAGGGCATCAGCCTGAGCACTGCCGGTGGTCTGGTTGGCGACAGCCAGCAGATTGGCCCCGGTAATGGCACCGAGAGAGTGACCGAGGAAATGCACCTTCAGACCGGCACCACCCAATTGGCCACCCAACCCCTTGGCATTGGCCAGACCGACAGCCAATCGCAGCCCCAGCAGATCGGCAACACTCTGTTTCAGGTTGTCCCGCGCCACCGTCAGATAGTTGAGGTTCAGATAGGGGAGCGGGTTCTCCGATGTGGTCACCGTCGCCATGCTGTTGCTCAGGGCATAACCACGCTCGCCGTGCAGCGGATGATCGATCACTACCACAGCGACATTTTTGGCTGTTGGCGTCACTTGCAGACCAGCACCGATCTGGCCCAGCGCCAGCGCATAGGCGTTCTCCTTGATGGAGGTAACCCCGTGCTGATAGATGATCACATCGGTAATGGTATTGAGCGGTGCAGCGGCGAAGATCCGCAGCGGTACCGATTGTACTTCGCTCAGGGTCGGCAACGGGTTGAAACGGCCGATATTGCGCTCGGCATCCAGCGGCTTGCCACCAGAGGTGAGGGTCACCCCGATCAGCTTGCTTGCCTCGGTCAGCAGTTCACTCTGACGGCTCGGGTCGGCGATCAGCTCACCCAGCAATGCCGGGTCCACGCCCGCTCCGACCAGTCCACCGATCACCTCGGTATCGCCCGCTTTCAGCGCGTTGGCGATGGCATAGAGGCTGGGAATGGCGCCGTGCCAGGATTGGGTCTTGGCCTTGTCCCAGGAGCCGGCTATCGCTGGAGTAGAGAGGAAGTAAGGGAGCTTGACGGTACCGGTATACACCTTGGTTAGCTGGGCAACCCCGTTAAGCGGCGTACCAACACCAAAGGCGGCTGTCAGTGCATCTTTCTGATCCTGCGGCAAGAATGGCTCATTCGCCAGCTGGGTCAGAAAATCCACCCCGCTATTAAGACCGCTGATGGTATAGGTTGCTGGCAGGCTGGTGTTGCCTCTGGCATCCTGTTTCCACAGCGCCGCGGCGTCCAGGCTCGGGCTCTTCAGCACGGAAGCGGCGGCACTTTTCACCGCCAGCAGCACATCGGCACCAGATTGGGTGGCAAACCAGTCGGAGAAGATCACCCGATCGCTGGTGATCCCGGTGGCCGCTTTGAACAGACCTTCTTGCAGCGAGATCAGGCCATTGATGGTCTGCTCCTGAGTGGTTGCGCCAGCTGTCGATTTGAAGCTGCTGTAATCGCCGCCCGCCTTGAGCGGTGTGCCACGACTGTCCTTGAGGGCATCAGTCGCCACGATCATGTAGTAAGAAGAGGGATTGAGCGGCTTGAGCGGAACCAGATTGAGCTTGCCGTCTCCGCCAGTGACCACAAAGTCGGTCCCATAAACCAGTGGCTTGCCGCCCTTGACTCCGTTGGGTTGCAGAGTGACCGGATCCAGCGTGAGCTCGAGCAGGTAGAGGGGCGCAACGGCAGAGGCATACTCGCTGGCCGCCGGTGCCGGCACAGAGACACCGGTCACGGTCGCCGGTACCAGCTGGACGGGTTGGGTGGTTGACCAACCATCCAGAGTGGAGAGGGCAGATACCGGGTTCGACAGATCAGCAGTTTCTGTCGAAAACTTCAGGGTACCGTCGCTGGCACGGGGAGCCAGCACGCTCGGTCGAATACCACTGGCGCCACTCAAGGCATAATCGAGGGAGCTGGTGTTGTCTCCCTTGTTGTCATCTCCACCACATCCGGCCAGCAGGGCGCTGACAACAGCTGCATAAATTAGCTTCTTCTTCATTTTTTATTCTCTTTTTATAAGGTTGTTATCCATCACAAGCCAACGGGGTCATCACGACCTCGACTGCAAAACGTTAACATAAAACCAACACCAAATAAGACTCATGCCGGACAGTTCTGGCTCAGCTTTGTGGTGCATGTCATGGTTTCAGGTTAACAAAGGGGCGCAAGGGTAGCAGTTGTAGCCCCATCACCAGACCCGACCAGCCAACGGGCACCATCACGACTAAAAAGCCGCCGCGATCTCGGCAAAGTGAGGGAATTGTCGGTAGAATGTCCGCCAACGCTTAAGGAGGACATCATGATCGACCCGAAGAAACTGGAAGAGATCGCCAAGCAGGTGCACAACTCCCTGCCGCCCGGCATTCGCAGCATGGGTGAAGAGGCCGAGAAGAAGATGCGTCAGGTACTGCAAGCCCAGTTGGGCAAGCTGGATCTGGTCAGCCGCGAAGAGTTCGACGTGCAGACCAAGGTGCTGCTACGTACCCGTGAAAAACTGGCCGCCCTCGAAAGCAAGCTGGCTCAGCTCGAGCAGCAGCTCAGCGCCAAAGGCGAATAACAAAGACCCCAGCTCGGCTGGGGTTTTTGCTTTGTATTGAACCTGTAAAAAACATCACACCTGAAGCAGATACCAGGCCCGCTTGCCACGTGCCTTGGCCTCATACATGGCACGGTCGGCCACCTCCAATGCCTGTCGGAAGCTCAATGGCTCCTCCTCCCACAGGGCGATACCGATACTCAGCCCCACCCGTTGCGGGCAACCGGGTTTGGGCACATAGCCGTGCATCCGGCTGATCAGGGCGTCAGCCAGTTGCGCCAGGCCATGGCTCGACACATCCCGGTGCAGATGCACCACAAACTCGTCGCCGCCGTAACGGCCACATAGCGCCGAGCCAGGCATGATGAGGCGCAACCAGTCCGCCATCTGCTGCAACACCAGATCGCCGCAGGCATGGCCCAGCTGGTCGTTGATCCCCTTGAAATCATCCAGATCGATAAAGAGCAGCGCCCCCGCTCCTTGCGGCTGCAGCTGGGCGAACGCCTTGCCAAACCCCTGCCGGTTGAGCAAACCGGTCAGCGCGTCGCTGTTGGCACGTTCCGCCAGTCGCTGCTCATAAGCCTTGCGCTGGGTGATATCGATATGGGAGCCCATGATCCGCAGCGGCTTGCCATCGCCATCCCGATCGACGACCCGTCCCCTATCCCACAGCCAGGTGACCTCGCCTTGCGGGTTGATGGTGCGGTATTCGGCTTCATAGAAGGGGGTTTTCCCCTCAAGATGGGCAAAGTAGCTGCCCATGGCATGGGCGCGATCGTCGGGATGGAGCTTGGCGCTCCACTGATCGAAATGAGGGGCCATGTCACCGGCCTGAAAGTTCTGCAGATTGAAGACCCGCAGCTCGCCGGTGGGAATGGAGCCCTGCCAGAGACAGATGCCGGTGCCATCGAGGGCGGCATTGAGCTTCTCCTGCAACAGGCCGTTTTCATGCTGCAAAGCGGCGATCTCTGCCTGCAAACGGGCCATTTCACCGCCATGAGGGGACGGGATCAGCGTTGCGACCCGCTCGACAGAGCCGGTCTCTCCCCTGTCATCCTCCGCAGATGCCCTGCCCTCTTCACTCAACACTGCGCCTCCTTGTGCTTGCTCTATGGATGCTCTTGTCAATCCCCCACAAAGATGCCATCAGCTACGTTCGATTAGTAGCCATTCATAGCCAAAATATTGAAAAATAATGGGATAACGCCGCGATAATCCAACCATTCGGTACGATCAGGTACTGCGGCAGCCAAAAAAAACAAAAGCCCCCGGCAAAACCGGGGGCTGCGTCATCCAGACGGGGATCCCGTCAGATAAATTCGTAGGCATCACCAAAGATGCGCTCCGGCTCGGCGCCAAGGATCTTGAACTCCTCACGCGCGGCACCCGCCATCTCGAAACGGCCGGCGACATAGATGTCGTAGTCGTGGAGACTGACGAAGTCATCCATGATCGCCTTGTGCACCAGCCCGCTCTTGCCAGTCCAGTCAGCCTCCGGCTCCTGCACCACCGGAATAAAGGTGAGCGGCGCATAGTCACGCTCCCACTGCTGCATCTGCTCCAGTTCGTACAGCCAGTGAGCCTGACGCACACCCCAGTAGAAGAACACCGGACGCTTGCTGCCCGTGTCGATCAGGTACTCCAGAATGGAGCGGGCGTAAGAGAAACCGGTGCCGCCCGCCATCAGGATCAGCGGACGGGGGGATTCATCGCGCAGGAACGCCTTGCCAGCCGGCAATTCGACCTCGATCTCCCCCTGCTCGCGCATGCGGGCCAGCACCTGACCGGCGTAGGCGTTCTCGGGAGTAGCACCGATTTGCAGCTCCAGCACGCCCGGGCGGGTCGGCGAGTTGGCGATGGAGAAGGGGCGCTTGTCCGAATCGCTCATCACCACCAGCAGATACTGGCCCGGCTTGAAGCTGATCGCTTGCTGCGGCGTCAGGGCCACATGCCAGATGGTGTCGACATATTCGCGCAGTTCCTCTACGCGGCATTTGATACGTTGCATTCTTGTCCTTGTGGCGGGCTCGCTCGGCCCGCTTCGCTCATTGTTTCACTATGGAGTGACGACCAGCAGCCCTGGCCCCGTCAGTCGAGAATACTCAAATCAGTGCGGATCGCATCACTTTTTGCAGCAAAGCTGTCATGTTTGCCTCATCCGAGGATATTGAGCTCATCCCAGATGGCATCGACCTTCTGCTTTACCGCCTCATCCTGCACTATGGGCTGACCCCACTCCCGATTGGTCTCGCCCGGCCACTTGTTGGTAGCATCCAGCCCCATCTTGGAGCCGAGTCCGGAGACCGGCGAGGCGAAGTCCAGATAGTCGATCGGGGTGTGCTCGATCAAGGTGGTGTCCCGTGCCGGATCCATCCGGGTGGTGATGGCCCAGATCACATCCTTCCAGTCGCGGGCGTTGACGTCGTCGTCACACACCACCACGAACTTGGTGTACATGAACTGGCGCAGGAAGGACCAGACCCCCAGCATCACCCGCTTGGCGTGGCCCGGGTAGCGTTTCTTGATGGTCACCACCGCCATCCGGTAGGAGCACCCCTCCGGCGGCAGATAGAAGTCCACAATCTCGGGGAACTGCTTCTGCAGCAGCGGCACGAACACCTCGTTCAGTGCCAGACCCAGCACCGCCGGTTCATCGGGCGGACGGCCGGTGTAGGTACTGTGATAGATGGCATCGCGCCGCTTGGTGATGTGGGTGATGGTGAAGACCGGGAACTCGTCCACCTCGTTGTAGTAACCGGTATGGTCGCCATAGGGCCCTTCCGGCGCCATCTCACCCGGCTCCAGATAGCCTTCCAGCACGATCTCGGCGCTGGCGGGCACCTCCAGATCGCAGCTGATGGCCTTGATCACTTCGGTGCGGCTGCCGCGCAGCAGACCGGCAAAGGCATATTCGGAGAGAGTATCCGGCACCGGCGTCACCGCGCCGAGAATGGTCGCGGGATCGGCACCGAGTGCCACCACCACCGGGAATCGCTCACCGGGATGGGCCTCCTGCCACTCGCGAAAATCGATGGCACCGCCACGATGATCCAGCCAGCGCATGATCAGCTTGTTTTTGGCGATCTTCTGCTGGCGATAGATACCGAGGTTCTGGCGCTTCTTGTAGGGGCCACGGGTGATGGTGAGGCCCCAGGTAACCAGCGGTGCCACATCGCCGGGCCAGCAGTGCTGGATCGGGATCTGGTCGAGATCGACCGCATCGCCCTCCTGCACCACCTGTTGGCAGGGGGCGGAAGAGAGGCGCTTGGTCGGCATGTTGAGCACCTGCTTGAAGATCGGCAGCTTCTCCATCAGCTCCTTGAATCCCTTGGGCGGCTCGGGCTCCTTGAGATAGGAGAGCCAGACCCCGACCTGACGCAGGGCGCCCACATCGGGCTGGCCCATGCCCATGGCAACCCGATCAGGGGTACCGAACAGGTTGGTCAGCACCGGCATGGTGTAGCCTTTGGGATTTTCGAACAGCAGAGCCGGGCCACCCGCACGCAGGGTGCGGTCGCTGATCTCGGTCATCTCCAGATAGGGATCTATCTCGCGGGTAATGCGCTTGAGTTGTCCGTTTTGTTCCAGCTGCGCGATGAAATCACGCAAATCCTTGTATTTCATGCAAGTTCCCAACCGGGTTCAGGAGGTCACGCATTATAACCCTGGCTGCCCATCGGGTGTACCCGAATCGGGTAGCAGACTCGGTGCAATGGGTGGCATGTCACGCTGGCCGAGGCGTCTGGCCAGCGCAGAGAGCAGTTGGGGCTCATCCACCTCCATCAACAGACCGGCCACCAGCGCCCCGTATTGACGGTTGGAAAGTTCCGCCAGCAGGTATTTCTGGGCTTGCGGTGGCAAGGGCGAGAGCGCGCTCAGCTGACGCAGTGCGGCCCCCTTCAATCCCTCATTGCCACTGGCGGCAATCAGCAGATCGCTGGCAGCACTGCCGTGATGAAAGCGGCTGATGGTGGAGAGTGCGCGCAGCGCATCCTGATCTGCCGGCCGCCGCCACAGCATGCCATAGAGCGCCGGTTCGCCGGTACGCTGCAACAGATGGAACAACAGATGATTGTCGGGCAGATAGATATTCTGGCTGGCCAGCGCTTGCGCCTCCCGCATCCAGATCGGTTGCGGCAAGGTATCGAGGGCCAGCAACAGGGCTTGCTGCTGCATGGCGAGATCGGGGTTACTGCTGTAGTAGATGGACTTTAGCTGGAAGCTGCCCTGGACAAGCTGCTGTCGATAGCGGTGCATCAGTGATTGCAGCTGCCACGCCCCCAGCAACTGACGGGCCTGCGCGGCAAAATCATAGACAGGTTGCTGCACCAGAAAACCGTCGACCTGCTGCTCCATGAGCCACTCGGGGGCCTTGTCGGCCTGAGCCTCGACCCACTGTTGCAATGCAGGAGATGCAGGGGTGGTCGCGGGAATATCCCGCAGCAGTTGCAACAGCAGGAACTCCCGCCGCTCGCGACTCAGGGTCGCCAGCAGAGAGTCGATGGCTGCAAATTGCCCCTCCTGCAGACGGCCCGCAAGATAGCGTTGGTGCGTCTGCAACGTCTCGGCTGTCACCGCGACCGGAGCACTCTGCGCGCAGGCTGGCATTGCACTCAGCAACCCCAGCAATAACCAGAAAACAGGCTTCATGACGTCTCCATCCATGTGACATCGGGATCTCATACTACTAGGGCGACCGGAAAACAGATAAACAAAAACCGCGACCAGGGCCGCGGTTTCGTCATTTTCTGACCGGACTTACTTCTGCTGGCGCCGCATGGCGTCGAAGAACTCGTCGTTGGTCTTGGTCATCGCCAGCTTGTCGATGAGGAATTCGATACCGTCGATCTCGCCCATCGGGTGGACAATCTTGCGCAGGATCCACATCTTCTGCAGCTCGTCACCTGAGGTGAGCAGCTCTTCCTTACGGGTGCCTGAGCGAGTGATGTCGATGGCCGGGTAGACGCGCTTCTCGGCAATCTTGCGCGAGAGGTGCAGTTCCATGTTGCCGGTACCCTTGAACTCTTCGTAGATAACCTCGTCCATTTTGGAACCGGTATCGATCAGCGCGGTGGCGATGATGGTCAGGCTGCCGCCCTCCTCAACATTACGCGCGGCGCCGAAGAAGCGCTTGGGACGGTGCAGAGCGTTGGCGTCCACACCACCGGTCAGTACCTTGCCGGATGACGGGATAACAGTGTTGTAGGCACGGGCCAGACGAGTGATGGAGTCCAGCAGGATCACTACGTCTTTCTTGTGCTCGACCAGACGCTTGGCCTTCTCGATCACCATCTCGGCAACCTGAACGTGACGGGAAGCAGGTTCGTCAAAGGTGGAAGCGATCACTTCACCTTTCACCATCCGCTGCATCTCGGTCACTTCTTCCGGACGCTCGTCGATCAGCAGAACGATCAGTTCACAGTCCGGGTGGTTGTAGGCGATGCTCTGGGCGATGTTCTGCAGCAGCATGGTCTTACCGGCCTTGGGCGGCGCCACGATCAGGCCGCGCTGGCCTTTACCGATGGGGGATGCCAGGTCCAGTACACGGGCGGTGATATCTTCGGTAGAGCCATTACCCCGTTCCATACGCAGACGTTCGTTGGCATGCAGGGGGGTAAGGTTTTCAAACAGGATCTTGTTGCGGGAGTTTTCCGGACGGTCGTAGTTGACCTCATTGACCTTGAGCAGTGCGAAGTAGCGTTCGCCCTCTTTCGGTGGCCGGATCTTGCCGGAGATGGTATCGCCGGTACGCAGGTTGAAGCGGCGGATCTGGCTCGGGGAGACGTAGATATCGTCAGGGCCTGCCAGATAGGAGCCGTCTGCACTGCGCAGGAAGCCGAAACCATCGGTCAGGATTTCCAGCACACCGTCGCCAAAGATATCTTCACCACCCTTGGCGTGCGCCTTGAGGATTGCAAAAATAATATCTTTCTTGTGCGCCCGAGCCAGATTTTCCAACCCCATGGATTCGCCAAGCTTGACCAGCTCGGACACAGGAGTGTTCTTTAATTCAGTCAGATTCATAGTGGTGAAAGTCTGTAAGCAAGGATTGAAATGAGGAGACAGTCTGCTGGATTGATGCTGATCGGATTTGATTGCCAGGCTGTGGTTAGCAAAGAGTCAGGCAAAAAGGTTAGCAAACGAGCGATAAACTAGCACCAATCGGGATGAGCGTCTAGGTGATAAAACACAAGGAGCGCATTATTGCAATGCGCTCCTCTTTAATTATTACAGGTTGCCGTCCAGGAACTCTTTCAGCTGAGTCTTGGACAGTGCACCGACCTTGGTCGCTGCCACTTCGCCATTCTTGAACAGCAAGAGGGTCGGGATACCACGAATGCCGTACTTGGGCGGAGTATCAGAGTTATGGTCGATGTTCAGTTTGGCTACGGTCACGCGACCTTCGTACTCTTGGGCAACTTCTTCCAGGATCGGGGCAATCATCTTGCACGGACCACACCACTCGGCCCAGAAGTCGACCAGAACGGCGCCATCGGCTTTGATTACATCTGCCTCGAAGCTGGCATCGCTCAGCTGAACAATCTTGTCACTCATCTCCAACTCCAGTCAGTAATTAAGGCTTTATTGACATATCAACAAAGGCAATAGTTGCCCTATTTGAAATGATCCTGTTTATTATTGCAAGCCTAACCTGATAACCTACCGCCATGAGCAAAACACACTTAACGACCGACAAATTCGCCCAAATGGGCCTCGAACCCGAAGTTCTGGCTGGTCTGGAATCAAAGGGATTTCACTATTGCACGCCCATCCAGGCACTGTCTCTGCCACTGCTGGTAGAAGGTCATGACCTCGCCGGTCAGGCCCAGACAGGCACCGGCAAGACCATTGCCTTCCTGGCCGCGACATTCAACTATTTGCTGACTCACCCGCTGACCAAGCCCCGTCTGGTTAACCAACCCAGAGCCATCATCATGGCACCCACCCGGGAGCTGGCAGTACAGATCTATAACGATGCCGACAGCATCGCCGCCTCTACCGGCCTGAAACTCGGCCTCGCCTACGGCGGCGAAGGTTACGACAAGCAGCTGGCTGTGCTGGAGCAAGGTGTCGACATCCTGATCGGCACCACTGGCCGCATCATCGACTACTTCAAGTCCAAGGTGATCGATCTGAGCAACATTCAGGTCGTGGTACTGGACGAAGCAGATCGCATGTTCGATCTGGGCTTCATCAAGGACATCCGCTTCCTGTTCCGCCGCATGCCGCCCGCGACCGAGCGTCTGAGCATGCTGTTCTCAGCCACCCTCTCCCTGCGCGTGCAGGAGCTGGCCTACGAACACATGAACCACCCGGAACATGTGCAGGTAGAACCGGAGCAGATGACCGGCGTGCGGATCAAGGAGGAGCTGTTCTACCCCTCCAATGAAGACAAGATGTTGCTGCTGCTCTCCCTGATGGAAGAGGAGTGGCCGGAAAAAGCCATCGTCTTCGCCAACACCAAGCATGTCTGTGAAGACGTCCATGCCTGGCTGGAGAATGACGGCCACCGCGTCGGTCTGCTGACCGGTGACGTGCCGCAGAAGAAACGGATGAAGATCCTTGAGGATTTCACCAAGGGTGCGCTCGATATTCTGGTCGCCACCGACGTGGCCGCCCGTGGTCTGCACATCCCTGACGTGACCCACGTCTTCAACTATGACCTGCCCGACGACGCAGAAGACTATGTACACCGCATCGGTCGTACCGGTCGTGCTGGCAAGAGCGGTCACTCCATCAGCCTGGCCTGTGAAGACTATGCCTTCAACCTGCCGGCCATCGAGGAGTACATCCACCACACCATTCCGGTCAGCAAATATGATCGCGAAGCGCTGCTGGATGACGTCACCCCGCCGAAACGGGTGTTCCGCAACCGTCAGCCAGTGAACCGCAACATGCGGGATCGTCAAGGCGGTGGCAACAGCAACAACCGTCGTCGTCCGCCGCGCAAGAGCTAAGGACAGGCCCGTTGCACAACTCGCCTCTCTATGCCGCTATCGACCTCGGCTCCAACAGCTTTCATATGCTGGTGGTGCGCGAGGTCGCCGGAGCCCTGCGCACCGTCGCCAAGGTCAAGCGCAAGGTTCGCCTCGCAGCCGGGCTCGATCCGGAATTTCGTCTCAGCCGTGCCGCCATGGAGCGGGGCTGGGACTGTTTACGTCTCTTCTCCGAACAGTTGCAGGACATTCCGGCCGACAATATCCGGGTGGTGGGCACCGCAACCTTGCGGCTTGCCACCAACGTCGACGAGTTCCTCAGCGAAGCTGAACGGGTACTCAACCACAGCATCGAGATCATCTCGGGCGAGGAAGAGGCCAAGACCATCTATGAAGGGGTATCCTGGACCTCTGCCGGGGAAGGCAACCGGCTGGTGATCGACATCGGCGGTGCCAGTACCGAACTGGTGATCGGCGAACATAGCGAAGCAAAACTGCTCAACAGCCTGCACATGGGCTGCGTCACCTGGCTCAACAATCACTTCGGTGATGGCGAGCTCTCCGAAGCCCGTTTCGAACAGGCGATTGCTGCCGCCAAGGCGGTGCTGGAGAAGGTGGCGGAAGATTACCGCGCCCTCGGCTGGCGTACCTGCGTTGGCGCCTCCGGCACGGTGCAGGCGCTGCAAGAGATCATGCTGGCGCAAGGAAAGAGCGAACGGGTCACCCTGCCGAAACTGCAGGAGCTGATGGGTCAGGCCATCGCCTGCGGCAAGCTCGACCGGCTGCAACTGGAAGGGCTGGCGGCCGAGCGGCTGACCGTGTTCCCCTCCGGCCTCGCCATCCTGATCGCCATCTTCGAAACCCTCGATATCGAGAGCATGACCCTCGCGGGTGGCGCCCTGCGTGAAGGACTGATCTACGGTCTGCTTGGCAACAATCACGACTGTGATGCCCGGGATCGCACCGCCGACAGCCTGATCAGCCGCTATCAGCTGGATAAAGAGCACGCCGAACGGGTGCGCGATACCGCCGTCGAGGCGTTCAACCAGCTGCAACCGGCCTGGCGACTCTCCAAACGCTACGGTCGTCCGATCTTGCGTTATGCCGCCCTGCTGCACGAGATCGGCCTCTGTATCGAATACAAGAAGGCGCCGCAACACGCCGCCTACATCATCGACAACATCGACATGCCGGGCTTTACCCCTGCGCAAAAGAAGCTGTTGTCGGCCCTGCTGTTCAACCAGCGGGACGAATTCAAGCTGGAACCACTGGAGAAACAGGGTGCAGTCACCGGTCGTCAGGCGATCCGGCTGGCCCGTATCCTGCGCATCGCGCTGATCCTCTGCATGCGCCGTACCCAGGGCACAGTGCCCAGCTTCACCCTGCAGGCAGAAGAGGAGTCACTGACACTGACCCTGCCCAAGGGCTGGATGGATGAACACTACCTGCGCGCCAGCGAGCTGCGCTTTGAAGTGGAACGCCAGCAGAAGATGGGCTGGCCGACCCGCGTACAGGAAGCCTGACTCAGCAACCTGCCTGTTTTGGAGCGATCATGCCGGATTATCAACCCATCAGCTGCGATCTCTACGACTGGCTCGAAATTGCTGCCAGCTGGCAGCTGCCGGTGACCCTCACCAGCCGCGATGGTCACCAGCGGGATGACAAGATCCGCACTATCGAAGCCAGCGAAGGGGTCGAGTATCTGTTGCTGCACAGTGGCGAGCGGCTCAGTCTGGCAGAACTGGCGACCCTTCGCCTGAACTGGCAAGGGGAAGAAAAGCTGATCCGCTTCTCGCCAACCAACTGAATCCAATACGAAAAAGGAGGGCCAACATGACGTTGGCCCTCCTTTTTTGCATCTGCGACTCGCTCCGACCGTTAACTCGCCGCCAGCGCCGCCATCACATAGACATCGAAGCGGTTGCTCTTGGTTTCGATGGCCATGCTGGGCTTCTGTTCATTGAGCCAGCCGGCGTAGTCGGGGCGTTTCACCACCACCCGCTTGTTCGCCATCTTGAGGGCAGCCGGCAACAAGGCATCCGCATCGAGATCCGCCCCCACCAGCGACTGGAACACCCGCATCTCCTTTTTCACCAGCGCCGACTTCTGCTTGTGGGGGAACATGGGGTCGAGGTAGATCACCTCGGGCCGCTCCGGCAGCGCCAGCAAGTTGTCCACCGCCGGGCCTTGCAGCAGGTGCATCCGCTCGCTGACCCAGGGGCCAATCTCGGGATCCTGTGCCGCCCGCGCCAGCCCGTCCTGCAACAGAGCAGCCACCACAGGGCTGCGTTCGATCAGAGTCACCTTGCAACCGAGGGAGGCGAGCACGAAGGCGTCGCGCCCCAGACCGGCAGTGGCATCCACCACGGTCGGTGTGGCACCGGCCTTGAGCCCCACTGCCTTGGCGATGGACTGGCCGCGACCACCACCAAACTTGCGACGATGTGCCACCGCCCCTTCCACGAAGTCCACATAGACAGCACCCAGCTTGGGCTCATCCAGCTTGCGCAGTTCCAACCTTTCCGGGGTAAACACCAGGGCAAACTGGGGAAGGTCGAGCTGGGCAAGCTGGCTGGCCAGCGCGTCTGCCTGCGCGGCCATGGCGGGGTCTTCGAGGAGGATTTGCATGGTCTTTGGATGCGTTCTAAGTTCAGTGAACCGAGTGTACCACAGCCCCTTCAAGTCGCTGTAGGGAGGAAATCCCATGAACCTGTTCATTGCCCTGCTCCTCGCCGCCCAGAGCGGCACAAACCTGAAGGTCTGCGGCGTAGACTGGCCTCCCTTTTCCTATGCCGAACAGGGCAACCTGAAAGAGGGCATTTCGGTGGAGATCCATCAAGAGGTGGCGCGCCGCCTTGGCATGAACCTCACCCTGCTTGAACTGCCTTGGGGACGCTGCGAGCAGTATGTCAGCACCCAGCTGGCGGATGGCATTCTCGACAACGCCCCTCTCCCCGGTTGCTATCACTCTGACCTTGCCACCGCCTTCTATCCTCTGGCCGCCTATGTGCGTACCGACAGTCCGTTACAGAACTTCTCGTGGGAGATGGCCAAGGGGCTGAAAGTAGGAATGGTCAGAGGGTATGACTACACGGCCAAGATCAGGAACTTCACTGGCTGGGAGCCCATCAAGGTTCACTCCGACAAACAGCTGCTACTGATGCTGGAAAAGAGCCGGGTCGATATGATCATCCTGGACTACTTCTCTGCCCCCATTCTGTCGAGGGAGCAGGACGTCAGGATCCGCGCCCTCACCCCCTTTATCGATTCGACGCCGCTCTACCTCTGTTTTGGCAAAAAGAAGGCTGACCTGCTGCCTGCCTACAACAAGGCGCTGCAACAGTTGCAGGATGAGGGAGTACTGGATCGCATCTATTTGCGCTATCTCGGCGAGGATTACCGGACATTGAAAACCAAACAGGAACAGATGACATCGAAGGAGTAAGCGCCACTAGCTGATCTGCAGAAACATTCCTTTGTCATTGAGCTGCAGATATTCGGTGAGATCGTCATAGGCCAGCGGGCGGCTGAGCAGATAACCCTGGGTGAAGGCGCACCCCTTCTGGCAGAGGAAGTTGAGCTGCTCGCGGGTCTCTACCCCCTCGATCACCACCTGCATGCCGAGGTTGTGCACTATGTTGATGATGCCGTCGAGCAGCATCCTATCCTGCTCGTTGAAGGGGATATGGCGCACGAAGGAGCGGTCGATCTTGACCAGGTCTACCGGGAAGGTGCGCAGATAGTTGAGGGCCGAGTAGCCGGTACCGAAATCGTCGATGGCCAGCTTGCAGCCC
The DNA here is from genome assembly GCF_019047125.1 of Aeromonas sp. FDAARGOS 1411. NCBI lineage: Bacteria > Pseudomonadati > Pseudomonadota > Gammaproteobacteria > Aeromonadales > Aeromonadaceae > Aeromonas > Aeromonas sp. FDAARGOS 1411. The sequence continues at coordinate 3,575,756 of NZ_CP077214.1, forward strand.
GCCTCGCGCAGGGCATCGATCCGCACCCTGTGCTGATCACTGCTCTCCATCAGCAGAGATTCGGTGATTTCGATGACGATGTCGGCAGGATCGAGCCCGAAATGCTGGATCACCTTGAGCCACTCGCTCGCCTCGGGGTCAATGGTCTGGAACTCCATGGTGGAACGGTTGATCGACATCTGCAGATCCGGGAAGCCGGACTGCTGCAATCGCGCCAGATCCCGGCACGATTGCCACAATACCAGCGCACCCAACCCCTGAATCAGACCTGCCTCTTCCGCCAGCGGAATAAACTCGGCAGGGGAGACCTGCCCCCAGTGGGGGTGATACCAGCGCACCAGCGCCTCCAGCTTGGCGACCCGTCCGCTGCGATTGTCCCAGATGGGCTGATAGGCCATGGTCAGCTGCTCCAGCTTGATCGCTTCGGCCAAATCCTGCTGCATCTGGTGGCGCTGGCGCACCTCTTCCCGCATGGATGAGCAGTAGGCACCGAGCAACCGTCCCTGCCGCTTGGCCGCAAACAGCGCCTGTTCGGCGTTGCGCAGCAGCTCGTCGCTCTCGCTGCCGTCGACCGGACAGAGAGTCATGCCGATGGTCGCGGTCACATAGAGGTGCTGGTTAGCCAGCATAAAGGGGCGGGCGAAACTGCCGATCACCTGCTTGGCAAACACCTCGGCCTGACGGCGGGTGACGATGCCGGGCACCAGAAACGCGAACTCATCGCCACCGATGCGGGCCACCAGATCTTCGGTGCGCACCCGGCTCACCAGTCGATCCGACACCTCTCGCAGCAGGGCATCGCCAGCATGGTGATCCATGCTGTTATTTACCGCCTTGAAGTTGTTGAGGTCGAGCACCATGAGCGCGAAGCGCTCGCCCCGCTCGCAGAAGCGGCTGAGACAGCGACTGAACAGCCAGCGGTTGGGCAGGCTGGTGAGGTTGTCATAGTTGGCCTGGGCTGCGATCTTCTGCTCGGCCAGCTTGGTTTGAGAAAGATCGCTGAAAATGGCGATGTACTGGCTGATCCTGCCTCCTTCACGCAGGGTGCTAATCATCAGCTGCTGTGGATAGAGCTTGCCATTCTTGCGCTTGTTCCACACCTCACCACGCCATACCCCCACCCGCTCCAGCGCGTGGTACATATCGGCATAGAAGGTCTGATCGTGCAGCCCCGACTTGAGCAGGCTGGGGCGCTGGCCCCGCACCTCGTCGCTGCTATAACCGGTGATCTGCTCGAAGGCCGGGTTGACCGAGATGATGCGGCTATCGGCATCGCATACCAGAATCGCCTCGGAGAGATTGTCATAGACACGGTGAGAGAGTTTGAGCTGCTCCGCATGGCGCTTGAGAGGATCGATATTCTCCAGCAAAACCATCAGGTAGTCAGGTTGCTGCTGCTCGTCACGGATCAGGGTGACGGTTACCCGGCCCCACAGGATCTGACCCCCCTTGCAGAAGTAGCGCTTCTCCCGGGTAAAACTGCTGCGCTCACCACGGCGGATCTCTTCGTAGCAGACGAGGCTGCCCTGCCAATCCTCAGGATGGTTGATGTCGGAGATGGATCGCTGTAGCAACTCGTCGAGGGGATAGCCCAGCATCTGCTCGATGGCCGGGTTGGCCCAGAGGATACGGCCAGCCAGATCCAGTTTGCCGATCCCCACCGGAGCCTGGAACAGCATGCTCTGCAATGCATGGGACGGTTCAGGCATAGGGGGGGGCAGCTGTCGTTGCAACATCAGCGCCAGCTCACGACCCGCCAACGGAGCCAGCAACCGAAGCAGCCCCATCACCTTGGTCATATTGGCCTGCGGCTGACGATAGAGCAGGCAGCAGATACCTATGGTCTCGCCATCCGCATCCTTGAGGGCGATCCCGGCGTAGGCCTGGGCTTGCCACGCATCGGCAAGCGGCATCGCGGGGAACAGCTGCAACAGACGATCGCTGAACCATGCTTCCCCCTCCTGCCAGGTAATGGCATCGGGAGAGTCAGTGATTGGCAGTGTCAGGGTATCGGGGTCAAGAGAGGAGGGGTAGGCAGCCTGAACCGTCAGGTGGGTAGCATTTGATTCCCTGCTGGCGATCAGGACGACATCAGCCATCACAGCAGCGGCGATTTCACTCACAAAGGTATCGAAATATCCCTGGCCGCTCGAATGAGCCAGACTTGAGATGATTTGATAGACGGAATCGAGTGCTCGCCTCATGGCAAGTGGCTTTCTCTCCTTGAAGGTTAGAACACGACTCTACTGAAGAGCCGTGGGCAGTGCAAATATGCAATCAGCAAGATATTAAAAAGCCTTGAAAAAAGGGACCAAAAGGTCCCTTTTTGTCGCAGAAATCACGACTCGATCCCACTATGCCGCAAAACAGTGTACCTGCTTGAAACTCACACAGACGGCGGGTCAGGAATCTCAGGCGGCGATCCCGCTATGTCGCAGCAGTGCATCCACCTTGGGCTCACGACCACGGAAGGCTCGGAACAGCTCCATCGGCTCCTTCGAGCCCCCCTTCTCCAGAATATTCTTCAGGAAGGATTGGCCGGTCGCCGGGTTGAAGATCCCCTCCTCCTCGAAGCGGGAGAAGGCATCGGCAGAGAGCACCTCGGCCCACTTGTAGCTGTAGTAGCCCGCCGCATAGCCGCCGGCGAAGATGTGGGAGAAGCTGTGCTGGAAGCGGTTGAACGCTGGCGGCGTCATCACTGCTACCTGACTGCGCACCTCATCCAGCAGCGCCGGGAGCTGTGCCGGATTGGCCGGATCAAACTCCTGATGGAGACGGAAGTCGAACAGGGCGAACTCCAGCTGGCGCAGCATCTGCATCGCAGCCTGGAAGTTGCGGGCGGTCAGCATCTTCTCCAGCAGATCGGCAGGCAGCGGCTCGCCGGTCTCGTAGTGGCCGGAGATAAAGGCCAGCGCCTCGGACTCCCAGCACCAGTTCTCGAGGAACTGGCTCGGCAGCTCCACCGCATCCCAAGCCACGCCGTTGATACCGGCCACGCCGGCCACATCGATGCGGGTCAGCATGTGGTGGATGCCGTGGCCAAACTCATGGAACAGGGTGACCACTTCGTTGTGGGTGAACAGCGCTGGCTTGCCATCCACCGGGCCGTTGAAGTTGCAGGTCAGGTAGGCCACCGGCTTTTGCAGCGAGCCATCCTGACGGTAGCGACGACCCAGACAGACATCCATCCAGGCCCCGCCCTGCTTGTGCTCACGGGCGTAGAGGTCGAGGTAGAAGCTGCCGCGCAGCTCGTCGTCGGCATTGAAGATATCGTAGAAGCGCACGTCCGGGTGCCAGGTGTCGATGCCGAGACGCTCGCGCACCTTCATGCCGAACACCCGCTTCACCACCTCGAACAGCCCCTTCACCACCTTGCTGGCGGGGAAGTAGGGGCGCAGCTGCTCATCGGAGATGGAGAACTTGTGCTGCTTGAGCTTCTCGGCGTAGTAGGCGAGATCCCAGGCTGCCAGCTCGCTCTGACCATGCTGCTCGGCGGCGAAGGCGCGGATCTCCTCCAGCTCGGCCTTGCCTTGTGGCAGGGATTTGGCCGCCAGATCGGTGAGGAAGCTCACCACCTGTTCGGTCTTGTCCGCCATCTTGGTGGCCAGGGAGAGCTCGGCATAGTTGGCGAACCCCAGCAACTGAGCCAGTTCGCGGCGCAGGGTGAGCAGCTCGCTCATGATGGCGGAGTTGTCCCACTTGCCCGCATTGGGGCCCTGATCGGAGGCGCGAGTGGTGAAGGCTTCGTACATCTCTGCCCGCAGCTCGCGGTTGTCGGCATACATCATCACCGGCAGATAAGAGGGGATATCCAGCGTGAACAGCCACCCCTCTTTGCCTTTAAGTTCAGCCATCTGACGGGCAGCGGCACGCACGCTGTCGGGCAGACCGGCCAGTTCAGCTTCATCGGCCACCAGCTTGTGCCAGCCCTGGGTTGCGTCCAGCACGTTGTTGCTGAAACGGGAGGCCAGCTCGGAGAGGCGGGCCTGAATCTCGCCGTAACGCTGCTGCGCCTCGGCAGGCAGACCGATACCGGAGAGGCGGAAGTCACGCAGGGTATTCTGGATCTCCTTGCGCTGGGCGCCGCTCAGCAGCGGGAAATCATCGCTCTGGGAGAGGGCCAGATAGGCCTGATAGAGCCCTTCATGCTGACCGACATAAGTCTGGAATTCGGAGAGCAGCGGCAGGCAGGCATCATGGGCCTCGCGCAGCGCTTCGCTGTTGAGTACGGAGTTGAGGTGGCTGACCGGTGACCAGATCCGTGACAGACGGTCATTTACCTCTTCCAGCGGGGCAATCAGGCTATCCCAGGTATGGGGATCACGCTGGGCCAGCACATCGCTGATCTTCTGCTTGCAGTCAGCAATCGCCTGAATCACGGCAGGCTGAACCTGCTCCGGCTTGATCTGGCTGAAAGGGGGCAGCGAATCCATTGTCAGCAAAGGGTTATTCATCCCGGTTACCTCTTGTTTGGTCTTGAACAGACCGCTTTAGCAGCTCTGTATGGCTTTCTAACATGTGGCCAAGCCACGCAATAATCAAGCGGGAATCCGCCGCAACCCTGTACTTTTCCAGCCATTGCGACCCGGATCTCTGCCGTTGCTGCAGTTTTGCTATCAACAGCCAGTAACAGAATGAATCTGTGGGCCTTTTTTGGCTCTTACCGCTACTTTCAAGGGGCAAAAAGTCGCCATTTACCGGCGCCACAGCTGCCAGCCAAGTACCGTCATGCTCAATCATGGAAACGGATAAAATGTGGTAGCTGTAACAAATTATCAATATTTTTCAGTCAATTAGAATCAAAACCAGCTATTGATTAATTTATTTTCAAGCATCTATCATAGGCCACCTGCCATGCAGGTCACTTGATTCTCTGTGCTGCACAGAAATCGGGTGAAAAAGGCAAAGTGACCCGAAAGGGCGCGACGCAAAGCCACCGGTCTAAGGGAAAACACCTATGACAGCGGGGCTGCCCCCGGGGACGTCCGGTCACAACCGACGCCCCATTTGCACCGTACGGAGAGACGATGAACAAACTCAAATTATCCCTGCTTGGCTGCCTGCTCGGCATGGGCGCCCCCATGGCATATGCCGCCAGTGCCGGTCAGGCGATGGTCAACCCCCAGTCCGGCGTAGTGGTCGGCTACTGGCACAACTGGTGTGACGGCTCGGGCTACAAGGGCGGTATCGCCCCCTGCGTCAAGCTCGATCAGGTCAACCCGCAATACAACGTGGTCGATGTCTCCTTCATGAAGGTCTATGGCAGCGATCCCATCCCCACTTTCAAACTCGACCCGGCCATCGGCATGAGCGAAAGCCAGTTTATCGAGCAGATCGCCGAGCTGAACCGTCAGGGCCGTGCCGTGCTGCTGGCGCTGGGCGGAGCCGATGCACACATCGAGCTGCGCAAGGGTCAGGAGCAGGCCTTTGCCGACGAGATCATCCGTCTGGTGGAGACCTATGGCTTCGACGGGCTGGATATCGATCTGGAACAGGCCGCCATCACCGCCGCTGACAACCAGACCGTGATCCCGGCGGCTCTGCGTCTGGTCAAGGATCACTACCGCGCCCAGGGGAAAAACTTCCTCATCACCATGGCGCCAGAGTTCCCCTATCTGACCCAGACTGGCGCCTACATCCCCTATATCCGCAATCTGGAAGGGTACTACGACTGGATCAACCCCCAGTTCTACAACCAGGGTGGCGACGGTATCTACATCGATGGCATCGGCTGGATTGCCCAGAACAACGATGCCCTGAAAGAAGAGTTCATCTACTACATGGCGGATTCGCTGAGCAACGGTACCCGCGGCTTCTACAAGATCCCCCATGACAAGCTGGTGTTCGGCATTCCGACCAACATCGACGCCGCCGCCACCGGCTATGTGCAGGATCCGCAGAAGCTCTACAACGCCTTCAACCGCCTGAAGAGCGAGGGACAACCGCTGCGTGGCGTGATGACCTGGTCCATCAACTGGGACATGGGCCGCAACGCCGCCGGTCAGTCCTACAACGAATCCTTCATAAAGAGCTACGGCCCCTTCATCCACGATCAGGAGATCACGCCGCCGGTCGACAACGGCAAGCCGGTGTTTAGCGGCCTGAGCGATACCCGCATCAAGCAGGGTACCGCCTTTGATCCGCTGGCAGGTGTCAGCGCCAACGACAAGGAAGATGGCGACCTGACTGGCCAGATCCAGGTGGAAGGCTCGGTAGACAGCCAGCGCATCGGCCTCTACCCCCTCACCTACAAGGTGAGCGATCGCGACAACAACGTCACCGAGCAGGTACGTACCATCGAGGTCTACAGCATGAAGCCGGTGTTCAGCGGTGTCACCGACACCACGCTGGAACTGGGTACCGCTTTCGATCCGATGACCGGCGTCAGCGCCCATGATGAAGAAGATGGCGACCTGACTGCCCAAATCAAGGTCAGCGGCAACGTCGACAGCAGCAAGGTCGGCCGCTACACCCTCACCTATCAGGTGAGCGACAGCGCCGGTCAGCAGGTAACCCAGCAGCGCAACGTGACCGTCAGGGAGCAAGGCGCCGTCTGTGAAAACAGCTGGGATGCCAAGAAGGTCTACGTGGGCGGCGACATCGTCAGCCACAACGGCAAGAACTGGCTGGCAGGCTGGTGGACCCAGAACGAAGAGCCGGGCACCACGGGTGACTGGGGCGTCTGGCGCGTACAGGGCGACAGCGACTGCGGCGGCACAACGCCACCCGCAGAAGGCAGCAGCGACTTCACCGTCAGCACCATGGCGAGCGAGTACACCATAGTCAACGGTCAGGTCAGCATCCGTTTCAACGTGACCACCGCCAACCCGGTGCAGATCTCTGCCACGCTGGAGCAGAACGGCCGCAGCCACGGTACCACCAGCAGCCAGGTGAACGGCACCAGCCCCCTGATACTGCAAGGCAGCAACGTCACCGATGGCAGCTACGACGTGGTGATTACCGGTCTGGCTGACGGCCAGAAGCCGGTGGTACAGCGCTTCCCGGTTGCACTGACCGAAGAGAGCAGCGGCGGTGGCGATGGCGACTACCCGGCCTATGCCCCCAACACCGGCTATCAGGCCGGTGATCGGGTCAGCAATGCCGGTGGCAACTACGAGTGCAAACCCTGGCCCTACAGCGGCTGGTGTGGCGGCTCGACCAGCCACTATGCGCCGGGTACCGGCTCTGCCTGGAGCGACGCCTGGATCAAGCTCTGACCTTGCCCCAACCACTAACGGGGGCCGACAGGCCCCCGCCCATATCCTGCCCATCGGCCACGCTGCCGATAGGCAGGATGCACTGACCCGGACGGGTTAGCCCCTCTCTTTTACATGCTTGCCAACCACCAAAAAACGTCCAACAACCAAGATAAGGAAATCACCATGCCAAGAACCACCAAGCTTGCCACCCTGCTCGGTCTGCTGCTGTCGGCCCATATTGTGGCCGATGAGCGCGAACAAGCCTATCTCAAACAAACCTATCAGGAGCACTACGAACAGATGACGGCGCGCCTCGCCGCGCTGCATCAGAGTGCGGCTGACGAGCAGAACGTGATCATCAAGGATGGCAAGCGCCACCTTGCCATCAACGGCCTGCTCTACCCGCTGACGGCGGATAACCACATCCTGTTCGATCTGCCCAAACCCCACTTTTTCGACGAAACAGCCATTCGTAACGTCTTTGATTTCTTCGATGAGGAGTGGGAGCTGACCTGGTACGACGGTGGGGTCGTAGCGGTCAACAAACGCTTTGGCAACTATGACTACGGCAACGGCTGTCTGCTGGAGTACTTCCCCCACGGCCAGATCCAGAATGGCGAACGCACCCGGGTGGTGATGGAGACCAGCTCCTGCAGCGTCAACTCGTTTGCCACCTCGCTGCAATATCTGGACAAAGGCGAGGAGCTGGCGGCCGACCAGCTGGGGCTGGACGCCAGCCTGATCACGGCGGTCGAGCGCTATCAGGATCGGCTCTATGTCAGCCAGAACGGCAATCCGGGCCATGTGGCCATTATCGATATCCCGAGCCGCCAGCAGATTGGCGAGATCCGCGGCACCGAAACCGGCAGTGCCACGGCCTACAACCAGGTCAGTGAATTGTTTGTCCGCAACAACCTGCTCTACGTGGTCTCGCGCTACTCGCACCGGGTCGATATCTTCGATCTGGCCGACGAGCATCGCTATGTCACCACCCTGGGAACCGGTCGGGATTCCGGCAGCAACAGCCTGCACCGCACCCAGGCCGTCTTTGCCAATCAGGATTACGTGCTGGTGGCCGATGCGCTGAGCGAGATCAAGGTCTACCGCCAGCAGGATGTGACGCCGGAGAACAGCCTCAAAACCCCCATCGCCGGTCGGCTCGCCTTTGAAGGAAAATACAGCCACCGTCTGGTGCAACTCCATCAGGTGGGTGACTATCTCCTGGCCCACACCGCCGGCAAAAACTACTACATCTATGACCTGCGTAAACTGGCTGATGCTATCGCCAGCAACACACCGCTGGCGCCTGAGCAGGTGATCGCCGACAGCAATCTGCAAAAAATCGACATGGATGGCGATCGGCTGGTGGTGAACTTCAAGGACCGCATCGAGTGGCATGATGCCGATACCCTGATCGCCAACGACTTTCAGTTCAAGAACCCGACCTTTACTGTTCGGGAGATCAACCAGCAGCCCGTGGCGGCGCTGAAAGATCTCCAGCTGGCGGGCTCGGCGCTTGTCACCGCCAACGAGCGTGGCCTGGGTTTCAACCAGCTGCTGAGCAAGGAGATCAGCTTCACGGCCGACGAGCAGTTGCCGGCTCGCCCGCTGATCTTCGATCAGCTGATGCCGGCCGCAGTCAGCTACATACTGCGCAATGACGAACCCTACGAGGTGCTGATCGATCGCGCCCAGCGTTCGGTCAACATCAATTCGCTGGTCAAGACCGAGCTGCTTGATAACGACACGGTGCGCATCACCAACTATGCCGCCAGAGAGCTGCATGACATCAATATCGAGTCACGCCTGAACGGTATCAACAAGTGGCTGATCCTGGGCCAGCTCGATCGCCTGCCCGCCTATGCCCAAATCACCCTGCCACTGAGCGCCTTTGGCGAGCAGGGACGCTTCAACAGCGCCAGCCGCGATGGCGTGTTTGATCTCAACAACCTGCTCGACAACAGCATCAATCTGCCTGCCCAGTTCGAGCACAGGTTCAGCTCCAACTCGGATCCGTTTACCCAGAAGCTGGCACGCCTCAAGCCAAGCTGGAACGTGCGCTTCGCCACCAACACCAGCGGCTCCTGGCGCCCCATCAATGCCCTCTACGCCCGCGAGTGGCTGATCATCGCCACCAACCTGGCCTACATGGTCTCGACCGAGGAGTTCAAACACGTCTGGTACAACTTCAAGGCGGTGAATGGCTACGAGATGTTCGGCAATGGCGGCAACAGCTATGTGCCGAACGGGATCTTTACGGCCGCCGATTATGACTACTACTACCACAGCCTGATGAAGCGCCCCTACCTCAACCTGGGGATCACCGCCATGGGGGGCGGGCTGGGGAGTGGTGGCATCACCGGGGTCGATACCTTTAACTTTGTCAGCCACTACTACGGCAGTTGGGGCATCATTGCCCACGAATTTGGCCACGGCTTCGATGGGAAGTCCTACAGCCATGAGAGCGCGTTTGCCCGTGGCAGCCACGGCTGGCATCCGCTGATGACGGGCATAGCCAACTACCATATCCGCAAGGGCGACCTGCCCTATCTGGACGATGATCTCAACGGCTTCCACAAGCCAGAAAACGACATCTATCGCTACAACTCGGTCAGCCAGGGGGCTCGCAAGCACCGCGCTGACAGCCACATGTACTATACCGACCACTACTTCATGCAATTCTCCACCATGCCGCAAGGCTGGGTAGCCAACGGCAGCGACTTCAGTGTTGGGCAGCTGGCGGCCCTGAACAATCAGGAGCGACTGCTGATGGGATGGATCCCCAAAGAGTCGGAGAAACGCAATCTCTGCCGGTTCACCTTCCAGGATGGCGAACAGCACTACGGGTACGTCGAACAGCGGGCTGATGGTCTGCGATGCGATGCCGGCTCCCTGATCCGCTATCGTCAGCCCGATGGCCAGTTTGTGCCGCTGGTCTCGGCCATCAACCAGTTTGACTGGCTGTCACTCCACCACAAGGGCAAGCTGGATCAGCCGGTGCTGCACCAGAATGGTCGCCAGCTCTGCTACAAGAATGTGGCGGGCTTTTACGGTATCGGCTTCGTCAATGACAACAACCAGTGCACCCAGCTGCCCAACGTCTATCAGACCAATGGCAAACACTGGCTGACCAGCTCTGGCTGGACCGGTCTGACCTACCTGAGCGGGGACTTCATCCTGCCCACGACCGGTAGCAGCAGTGACTTCACCGTCACCGATCTGGCGGCCGAATATCTCATCGTCAACGGCGCGCTCGACTTCAGCCTGACGCTGACCACCGCCAACCCGGTGACCGTCACCGCGACCCTGTTGCAGGATGGCAATCCGGTCGCCACCGGCAGCGCCCTGATCGATGGTCAGGGTTCCCTGCAGCTGGCACAGTCTGGCCTTGCGGCAGGCAGTTACGAGCTGTTGTTGGCGGGGATGGCAGAGGGAAGCAAGCAGGGCTTCGAGCGCCGCTTCACCCTGGCATTGGTGGAACAGGCACCGGGTGAGGGCAGTGACGGTGGTAACGGCAGCTACCCGGCCTATGTTGCGGGCACCGCTTATCAGAGTGGCGAACGGGTCAGCAATGCCGGTGGCGACTACGAGTGCAAACCCTGGCCCTACAGCGGCTGGTGTGGCGGCTCGACCAGCCACTATGCACCGGGTACCGGCAGCCACTGGAGCGATGCCTGGACCAAGCTGTAATCAGCCGCTCGTGACCAAAAGAGAGCCATAACGACAGAGGGGGAGCCATCGGCTCCCCCTCTCGTTTATCTATTCAACCCGCTTAGCGGGCATCTTCCTTCAGCCACTGCGCTACGCGCTTGGCGAAGTAGGTGAGGATGCCATCGGCCCCGGCCCGCTTGAAGCAGAGCAGAGACTCCATGATGGTCTCCTTCTCTTTCAGCCAGCCGTTCTGGATCGCCGCCATGTGCATGGCGTACTCGCCGCTGACCTGATAGGCGAAAGTCGGCACGCCGAACTGATCCTTCACCTGACGAACCACGTCCAGATAGGGCATACCCGGCTTGACCATCACGCTGTCGGCCCCTTCCTGAATATCCAGCGCCACTTCGTGCAGGGCTTCGTTGCTGTTGGCCGGGTCCATCTGATAGGTAGCCTTGTTGCTCTTGCCGAGGTTGCCAGCAGAGCCAACCGCATCGCGGAACGGGCCGTAGTAGCAGGAAGCGTACTTGGCGGAGTAGGCCATGATCTGGGTGTTGATGAAGCCATTCTCTTCCAGCGCAGCGCGGATGGCGCCGATGCGGCCATCCATCATGTCGGACGGCGCGACGATATCGACCCCGGCCTCGGCGTGGGAGAGCGCCTGCTTGATCAGGATCTCGGTGGTGATGTCGTTCAGCACATAGCCTTCGTCATCGATAATGCCGTCCTGCCCGTGGGTGGTGAACGGATCGAGTGCCACGTCGGTGATGACCCCCAGCTCCGGGAAGCGAGCCTTGAGGGCGCGCACTGTGCGCTGGGCCAGCCCGTTCGGGTTGTAGGCCTCTTCCGCCATCAGGCTCTTGCTCTCCAGCGGAGTGACCGGGAACAGGGCAATGGCGGGTACGCCCAGCTCCACCAGCTCGGCAGCCTCGATCAGCAGCAGATCGATGGAGAGACGCTCCACCCCCGGCATGGAGGGAACGGCTTCCCGACGGTTCTCCCCTTCCAGCACAAACACCGGATAGATGAGATCGTTGACGGTCAGTACGTTCTCGCGCACCAGACGACGGCTGAAATCATGTTTGCGCAGACGGCGCAGGCGGCGGCCCGGAAAGGCGCCCGGAAGAGTTGTAGCCATGAATCACTCCTGGAGAGGAAGTTGGAAGAACGCGGCGGAGGTGGCCCGGGTATGGGCCAGCAAGGCCTCGGGCGCTTCACCACGACAGGCCGCCACCACCTGGGCGATGTGCGGCAAAAAAGCAGGTTCGTTGCGTTTCGGGCGCGGTTTCAGATCCCGCGGCACCAGATAAGGGGCATCGGTCTCGATCATCAGCCGACCGGCCGGAATACGGGCCACCTGTTCGCGCAGCAGCTGGCCGCGGCGCTCGTCACAGAGCCAGCCGGTCACCCCGATATGCAGCCCCAGCGCCAGACACTCGTCCAGCTCCTCATCGGAGCCGGTGAAGCAGTGCAGCACGGCTCCCGGTAGTTTCGGCAACCAGGGACGGAGGATCTCGATAAAACGGGCGTGCGCATCGCGGCAGTGGAGAAACACCGGCATCCCGAGCTCGGCGGCCAGTGCCAGCTGGGCGTCGAATACCGCATCCTGCACCGGACGGGGGGAGAAGTCGCGGTTGTAGTCGAGGCCGCACTCGCCAATAGCGACCACCTGCGGCAAGGCTGCCAGCTCGCGCAAGGCGGGCAGGGTCGCCTCATCGACACTCTTGGCATCGTGAGGGTGTACCCCGGCGGTGGAGAAGCAGTAGCCCGGCCAGCGGGCGGCCAACTCGGCGCTCTCGCGGCTGCCAGCCAGATCGGTACCGGTGAGGATAAGCGCTTCCACCCCGGCGGCACGGGCACGGGCCACCAGCTCAGCCTGCTCGCCGGCGAACTGGCTGCTGGTCAGGTTTAAACCGATATCGATCATGGGATGAGACGTTCCGAACAAAAGGAATACATATCAGGTATTTGAAAACCATCTACCGAATGGGGTCTTACCATACGCCTCGAACGGGAGCATGAAAAGAGGAAGGGAGCCTCAGCTCCCCTCGTTCTGCTATTCCTGCGGACGTCGTCATCCTCTCGCCGTCCGGCAAACAGGTGACGAACAGAGCCTCAGCTCTCCACATCCGGTTGTTCCTGTTGCTCTTCATCCTCTTTCTTCACGTAGAAGCGGGCGAAGAACAGACCTATCTCCCACAGCGCCCACATCGGGATGGCGAGCAGGGTCTGGGAGAAGACATCAGGCGGCGTCAGCAGCATGCCGACCACAAACACCCCGACGATGACGTAGGGACGTTTCTCCTTCAGGTTTTGCGGTGTGGTCACGCCGGTCCAGCAGAGCAGTATGGTGGCCACCGGAATTTCGAACGCCACCCCGAACGCGAAGAACAGGGTCAGTACAAAGTCCAGATAGCTGGCGATATCGGTAGCCACCGTCACCCCTGCGGGTGCTGTGCTGGTGAAGAAACCGAACACCAGCGGGAACACCACGTAGTAGGCGAACGCCATCCCCGCATAGAACAGCAGGGCACTGGAGACCACCAGCGGCATGATCAGGCGCCGTTCGTGCTGGTACAGACCGGGGGCGATAAAAGCCCAGGCCTGATAGAGCAGATAGGGGATCGCCACGAAGAAGGAGACCACCAGCGTCAGCTTGATCGGCGTCAGGAAGGGGGTCGCCACATCCGTCGCTATCATGCTGGTCCCTTCCGGCAACTGGCTGAGCAGCGGCTGGGCCACGAAGTCGTAGATGTTGTTGGAGAAGTAGATCAGCGCCAGAAACACCACGAGGATGGCGGTAATGGAGCGCAGCAAACGGGTTCTCAGCTCAACCAGATGGCTGATCAGGGGTTGTTCGGCCTGACTCATGGCTTCACCTCCCCTTTTACTGCGGAGTCGCTTACCGGCACCGGCTCGCTCTCCCGCTGGCTGTTGACCGGCGGCACGTCGTGGCTCAGCTGCACCGCAGGCTCCACCGGCGTGGCAGGCTCAGCCTGGGCGACCGGCTCGGGGCGCGGCGGACGGATCTCGTTCTCCACCTGATAGGGGCGATTGACCGACTGGGCCGCCGCCTTGAGCTGTTCGATGGACTCCTGCAGCTCGGGGCTCAGGTTGCTCATCTGCAACTGTTCGGCCTTCTTGAGGTCGTTGTGCAGCTCTTGCAACTTGAGCTCCTGCTCCAGCTCGGACTTGACCGAGTTCGCGGTCGAACGAATGAGGCGGATCCAGTGCGTCGTCGTGCGGATAGCGCTGGGCAGCCGTTCCGGCCCCAGCACCACCAACGCTACAACGGCGATAACCACCAGCTCCCAAAAACCGATATCGAACATGGCTTAGGCCTGGTCTTTGTCTTTCTGCTTGGCGGTCTCACTGCTCTGAGTGGCCGCTTCGTTTAGCTGTTTCGGGGGAAACTCGGCATCTTTCTGCTCGGCCTTGGCATCAGCCGGCTCGTCGGAGAGGGCTTTCTTGAACCCTTTGACCGCCGCACCCAGATCACCGCCAATGCCGCGCAGTTTCTTGGTACCGAACAGCAGCACGACGATGACTGCAATGATCAACAATTGCCAAATACTGATACCACCCATGATTTTCTCTCCAGAACAGGCGCCTGACGGCGCGGTTGTTGATTAATGGGAACGGGTTCGCAACCAGCCGACCAGCCAGCAGAGGGCTGCACCGGCGAGACTGGCTTGTCCCCACTCAATGTGTTGTTTTTGGGTCAGCAAGAATACACCCGCCAATAGCAGGCTGGCTCCAACCCCTAAGAGGTAGCGGGCCTGCCCCTGCCGACGGCTGTGACGGCGGAACTCGGCAAACATCTGGTCGAAATGACGCTGCTGATGACGGGTCTGGCGCAGGGTCTCATAGACCAGCTCCGGCAGCTCCGGCAGCTTCTCCGCCCAGAATGGCGCCTTCTCCTTGATGGCGTTCAATACCGACTTGGGCCCCACCTGTTCGTGCATCCAGTTCTCGAGGAACGGCTTGGCGGTCTGCCACAAATCGAGCTGCGGGTAGAGCTGACGCCCCAACCCTTCCACATAGAGCAGGGTCTTTTGCAGCAGCACCAGCTGCGGCTGCACCGTCATATGGAAGCGACGCGCGGTGTTGAACAGGTTGAGCAGCACGTGACCGAACGAGATCTCGGAGAGCGGCTTCTCGAAGATGGGCTCCAGCACGGTGCGGATGGCGAACTCGAACTCGTCCACCTTGGTATCTGCCGGCACCCAGCCCGACTCCACATGCAGCTCCGCCACCCGACGATAGTCACGGTTGAAGAAGGCGAGGAAGTTCTCAGCCAAATAGCGTTTATCTTCCCGATTGAGGGTACCGACGATGCCGCAGTCGATGCCGATCCAGAGCGGGTTTTCCGGATGTTCGTAAGAGACGAAGATGTTGCCCGGGTGCATGTCGGCATGGAAGAAGCTGTCGCGGAACACCTGGGTGAAGAAGACCTCGACCCCGCGCTCGGCCAGCAGCTTCATGTTGGTGCCGTTGGCTTCCAGCGCCGGTATATCGGAGACCGGAATACCGTAGATGCGCTCCATCACCAGCACCTGCTCGCGGCAGAGGTCGGTAATAATTTCAGGCACATAGAGCGCCTCGGAGCCGGTGAAATTGCGCCGTAGCTGGATGGCGTTGGCCGCTTCGCGCATCAAATTCAGCTCGTCGAGGATGGTTTTGCGATACTCCTCCACCACCTCGATGGGACGTAGTCGCGCGCTCTGGGGCACAAAGCGCGCTACCAGACGGGCCAGCGCCTGCATCAGTCGCAGGTCGGCCTCGATGACAGGCTCGATGTCGGGACGGATCACCTTGATGACGATCTCGCGGCCACTCTCCTTCAAGCGGGCGGTATGCACCTGCGCGATGGAAGCCGACGCCAGCGGCGTCTCGTCGAAGTCGTCAAACAGGGTTTCGATGGGACAACCCAGGCTCAGCTCGATCTGCTGGCGCGCCGCCTGACCACAGAAGGGAGGCACCCTGTCCTGCAGCAGGGCCAGCTCCTCGGCAATGTCCGGCGGCAACAGGTCGCGGCGGGTCGAGAGCATCTGGCCAAACTTGATGAAGATGGGGCCAAGAGCCTCGAAGGCGAGGCGAATGCGGGCACCGCGGCTGAGATCCGGTTGCTTGTTCTTGAGCCAGAACAGGGAGCGACGGGCCAGACGGCCCGGCCAGGGTTGATAGCGGGCGGGCACCAGTTCGTCGATGCCCTGCTCCAGCAGGATGGTGATGATGCGATAGAGGCGTTTGAACTCCTTCGGGGTCATCAGGTCACCTGCTGTTCGAAGCGGGCCAGCCGCAGTTCGACGGCCTTGAGCTGCTGGGCCAGCACCTCGACGTCATCGTTGAAACTCGCCACTTCCAGCGGGCCGGGGGCTAGGCGGGCCTCTTCGGTCAGATATTCCGCCAGCTGGCTGCGGGTGCGGCACAGCTCGCGGCCGACCAGACGACGCGCCTGACGGGCACCGCTGAACAGGGTGTGGGCCAGCACGTCGCCGGTATAGCGCGACAGCTCCTCCTCCCAGTCGATATCCAGCTCACCCAGCAGCACGCTGAATGCCTGCACCAGCTGGGGATCACCGCTCAGATCCAGTTTCTCCTCGCGGATATAACGGGTCAGGGCGGACGGGTCTTTCAGCAGACCGAGGGCGGTCAGGGAGAGGCTAAGCACCGCATCCGCCTCCCCTTCATGCTGGGCCAGCACATCCAGCCGACGCTCGGAGAAGACGAACCAGAGCGGCTTGAGTTCACGCAGCTCCAGCTTGAGCACCTTGCCCACCAGTTTGCGCAGCCGCTCCGGGCTCTGTTTGTCCAGCGCCAGCAACTGGTTGAGGCTGGTTTCGATCACCGCGGTGACCATGGCATCCATCGGCATAGGCAACCTTAAAACTTGTAACCGCGGTGCAGGGCGACCACACCCTGAGTCAGATTGAAGTACTCCACCTGCTCGAAACCGACATTTTCCATCATGCCAGCCAGGGTCTGCTGATCCGGGTGCATGCGGATGGACTCTGCCAGATATTTGTAGCTTTCACTGTCGTTCGCGACGATTTCGCCCATTTTCGGCAGCAGTTTGAAGGAGTAAAGGTCATAGAGCTTGGCGATCACTTCACTGACCGGCTTGGAGAACTCCAGCACCAGCAGACGGCCACCCGGCTTGAGCACCCGGAACATGGAGGCGAGCGCCTTGTCCTTGTCGGTGACGTTGCGCAGGCCGAAGCCGATGGTGATGACGTCGAAGTGGTTATCCGGGAAGGGGAGCGCCTCGGCATTGGCCTGCACGTAGGAGACGTTGTTGGCGACCCCCAGATTGCGCAGCTTGTCGCGGCCCACTTTCAGCATGGAGTCGTTGATATCCGCCAGCACCACCTGACCGGTCTCGCCGACGATACGGGAGAACTTGGCGGTCAAGTCACCGGTACCACCGGCCAGATCCAGCACCTTCTGGCCCTTGCGCACACCGGAGCAGTCGATGGTGAAGCGCTTCCACAAGCGGTGGATGCCGAACGACATCAGATCGTTCATCAGATCATACTTGGCTGCCACCGAATGGAAGACACCTGCTACCAGAGTTTCCTTCTCGGTCGCGGCCACGGTTTTAAAGCCAAAATGCGTTGTCGTTGCTTGTTCTGACATCCCTTAAACACCCATAGAGCAAAGAATGGCCGCCAGTTTACCAGAGCCACTGGCGTCCGGACACCTTAAACCCGGCTCGCAACCAACTGCATGCCCAGAACCACCATGGCCAGACAGAGGAAGAGATTGAGACCGATATTGAGCAGCGCTTTCAGATAGGCTCCATGTTGAGCCAGCACTACCGTATCGAGGGCAAAGGAAGAAAACGTGGTCAGGGCACCGAGGATCCCCACCATCAGCAGCGGCTTCATCGGGTGTTCTACCACATGACCATGACTGATGAGGGCGAATGCCACCCCCATGATGAAAGAGCCCACCACGTTGACCACCAGAGTCCCGTAAGGAAAGTGGCGCCCCAGCAGCAAGGCCATCAGTTCGGCAATCCCAAAACGAAGGCAGGCGCCGATGGCGCCCCCTGCAGCAACATAGAACCAGGTTTGCATGGTGTCACTCCCTCAGGGTCAGGCCGCCATTATGTCGCAATGGCGGCCCTTGTGCCCAGAGGCGGAACTAATCGTCATCCAGCCTGATTGAAATCTCAGCGGCGAAAATCGATGGGCTCTGGCTGACCCAGCACGATCTCGGTCTGGGCCGGGCGGGTCTGGGCAATCACCTTGCCGTGGCGGATCGAGTAACGCACCGGCACCTGACGGCGCACCGCATCGAAGCCGTTGTCGGCTGGCAGGATCAACAGGTTGGCCGGTTTGCCCACCTCGATACCATAGCGATCCTGCACATTCAGGGTGCGGGCGCTGTGGCTGCTGATCAGCTTCAGACCGTCGTTGATCTGCTCGTAACCCATGATCTGGCAGACATGCAGCCCCATGTGCAGCACCTGCAACATGTTGGCGGTGCCCATGGGGTACCAGGGATCGAACACGTCATCGTGACCGAAGCAGACGTTGATGTTCGCCTCCAGCATCTCCTTCACCCGGGTAATACCGCGGCGTTTGGGATAGGTATCGAAGCGCCCCTGCAGGTGAATGTTCACCAGCGGATTGGCCACGAAGTTGATGTCTGCCATCTTGAGCAGCCGGAACAGGCGGGAAGCATAAGCGCCGTTGTAAGAGTGCATGGCGGTAGTGTGGCTGGCAGTGACTCTATGGCCGATACCCCGCTCGTAGGCGAGAGTCGCCAGCGTCTCGATGAAACGGGATTGCTCGTCATCGATCTCGTCGCAGTGCACATCGACCAGAACCTGATACTTCTCGGCAAGATCGAAGATGTAGTGTAGACTTTCGACCCCATATTCTCGGGTAAACTCGAAGTGGGGGATCGCGCCAATCACGTCTGCCCCCAGCTTGAGCGCCTCCTCCAGCAGTGCCTTGCCATTCGGGTAGGAGAGGATCCCCTCCTGCGGGAAGGCGACGATCTGCAGCTCGACCCACTCCTTCATCTCCTCCCGCACTTCCAGCATCGCCTTAAGCGCGACCAGATTGGGATCGGAGACATCGACGTGAGTACGCACAAACTGGATGCCGTTGGCGATCTGCCACTTCAGCGTCTGGATAGCGCGCTGCTTCACATCCTCATGGGTCAGCTGCGCCTTGCGTTCGGCCCAGCGCTCAATCCCCTCAAACAGAGTGCCGGAGAGGTTCCAGCTCGGCTCACCGGCCGTCTGGGTGGTATCGAGGTGAATGTGGGGTTCGATAAAGGGGGCGATCGCCAGACCGCCCTCCCCGTCCAGCACCCGACCGGCGACGGCATGTTCGTCATGGGGTTCGATGGCGGTGATGACCCCATCCTGACAGCGGATCTGCCAAAATCCTTCCCGATCGGCCAAACGAATATGTTGAATCAGCATTTGTTAGCTTCCTGTACCAGAACCGGCCGCTGGGTGAGGCGAACCAGAATGAAATAGGTGAAGGCGGCGCCCAATACCGCGTTGAGTGGCACTATGCCCGGCAGCCACTTGCCGACAGCCACCCCGACTGCCGTGGCGACCAGCGCCTGCCAGCGGACCGTCTCGAACTGCTGATCGGCAAATTGACGGTAACGCTCACGATTGAGCAGGAAATCCATGATGATAATGCCACCGATCGGCGGAATTGCCGTACTCAAAAAGGCCAGCCAGCCGACAAAGTTGTTGTAAAGCCAGAGGGCGCAAGCCGTACCGATGAGGCCGTTGATCACGCTGAGGGGCTTGCTCTTGAGACCGGTAATATTGGCAAAACCGAGGCCGGAGGCGTAGAGAGCGTTGTCGTTGGTGGTCCAGATATTGAGGCCCAGCACCAGAATGGCGGGGATCAACAGCCCCTGCATCAGCATCACTTCCGAGATATCGGCCTGCCCCGTTACCGCCGCACCAGCTGCACCGAAGACGAACATTAGCGTGTTGCCCAAAAAAAACGCCACCATGGTAATCATGACGGCGCCCCAGGGTTTGCGACCAAAGCGGACAAAGTCAGCGGTCAGGGTTCCTGCACTGATAAAGGAACCGACCACCATGGTCAACGCCGTGGTGAACTCGATGGGATTGCTTGGTTGTACCTGCTGCAGTGCAGCCATGCCACCGGTCGAGGTCACCGCCAGCCAGACCGAGTAGCCACCGAGCAGGGCGATAGCCGGCACGGCCACAAAGCTCAGCACCATCAGGGCAGAGATCCCGAAGTAGACGGTCACCGTCATCAAAATGCCCGAAATAGCGATCAGCCAGTTCACATCTATGCCGGTCGCCTTCTGCACCGGCAGGGCAAACATCGCCACGCCCACGCCAAACCAGCCGACCTGAGTACCGCCCAGCAGCAGGGATGGCAGCCAGGAACCTTTCACCCCAAACGAGTAGCGCGCCAACAGATGGGTAGAGAGACCGGTTGAGGCACCGATATAACCGAGACAAGCGGTGTAGATACCCAGCAACAGGTTGCCAATCAGTACCACCTTGATGAAGTCGTCAAACACCAAACCGGTACCCAGCGCACCACCGGTCCACATGCTGGCAGAGAAGAAGGTCAGGCCGAGCATCACCAGCATCAGCGACAGCACACCTTTGCGCCCTTTGGCGGGTACCGCCCCCAAACAGTATTCGTTATCCTGCGCCATGCTCTCTCTCCACGTAATAGGCAAAACGCGCCGGATTTTACATGTAAAACGTTTTACGTCAATCAATCATGGTTAAATATCTGGATAAAACCATCAATAGCAGTCAAATGAGTAACACATTAGGACTCAAATCAGCAGATAAACTTTGTCGACTGCAAGCAGAGGGGATTGCGGAAATAGGGAATGTAAGGGGATATCACAAAAATGACAGATGCAAAAAAGCCTCCCTTTTCAGGGAGGCTTTCTATTTAATGGTGCTGATACCCAGAATCGAACTGGGGACCTCATCCTTACCAAGGATGCGCTCTACCGACTGAGCCATATCAGCACACTAACCGGTAAAGACCACGCTGGGCGTAATCTTGAAATTGGGTGCCTGGCAGTGTCCTACTCTCGCATGGCGAATGCCACACTACCATCGGCGCTACCGCGTTTCACTTCTGAGTTCGGCATGGGATCAGGTGGTTCCACGGCGCTATTGCCGCCAGGCAAAATCTTCAATCTGAGAAAGCTGACGTAAGTAATTCGTTCGTATTTGCTACAAGCCTTAGAACACTTCTTGGGTGTTGTATGGTTAAGCCTCACGGGTAATTAGTATGGGTTAGCTCAACACGTCGCCGCGCTTACACACCCCACCTATCAACGTTGTGGTCTCCAACGGCCCTTTAGGACCCTCAAGGGGTCAGGGATGACTCATCTCAGGGCTCGCTTCCCGCTTAGATGCTTTCAGCGGTTATCGATTCCGAACTTAGCTACCGGGCAGTGCCACTGGCGTGACAACCCGAACACCAGAGGTTCGTTCACTCCGGTCCTCTCGTACTAGGAGCAACTCCCTTCAATCATCCAACGCCCACGGCAGATAGGGACCGAACTGTCTCACGACGTTCTGAACCCAGCTCGCGTACCACTTTAAATGGCGAACAGCCATACCCTTGGGACCGACTTCAGCCCCAGGATGTGATGAGCCGACATCGAGGTGCCAAACACCGCCGTCGATATGAACTCTTGGGCGGTATCAGCCTGTTATCCCCGGAGTACCTTTTATCCGTTGAGCGATGGCCCTTCCATTCAGAACCACCGGATCACTATGACCTACTTTCGTACCTGCTCGACCTGTCCGTCTCGCAGTTAAGCTGGCTTATGCCATTGCACTAACCTCCTGATGTCCGACCAGGATTAGCCAACCTTCGTGCTCCTCCGTTACTCTTTGGGAGGAGACCGCCCCAGTCAAACTACCCACCAGGCACTGTCCGCGAGCCCGATTCAGGGCCCTGCGTTAGAACATCAAACATACAAGGGTGGTATTTCAAGGACGGCTCCAGCGCAACTGGCGTCACGCCTTCAAAGCCTCCCACCTATCCTACACATGTAGGTTCAATGTTCAGTGCCAAGCTGTAGTAAAGGTTCACGGGGTCTTTCCGTCTAGCCGCGGGTACACCGCATCTTCACGGCGAATTCGATTTCACTGAGTCTCGGGTGGAGACAGCATGGCCATGGTTACACCATTCGTGCAGGTCGGAACTTACCCGACAAGGAATTTCGCTACCTTAGGACCGTTATAGTTACGGCCGCCGTTTACCGGGGCTTCGATCAAGAGCTTCGCTTGCGCTAACCCCATCAATTAACCTTCCGGCACCGGGCAGGTGTCACACCCTATACGTCCACTTTCGTGTTTGCAGAGTGCTGTGTTTTTGATAAACAGTCCCAGCCATCTGGTCACTGCGACTCCCGACAGCTCCATCCGCAAGGGACTTCACCATCAAGAGCGAACCTTCTCCCGAAGTTACGGTTCTATTTTGCCTAGTTCCTTCACCCGAGTTCTCTCAAGCGCCTTGGTATTCTCTACCCGACCACCTGTGTCGGTTTGGGGTACGATGACTTGTAATCTGAAGCTTAGAGGCTTTTCCTGGAAGCAGGGCATCAATGGCTTCCACACCGTAGTGTGTTCGTCTCGTGTCTCAGCGTTGTGTCTGCGGATTTGCCTACAAACACCACCTACGCACTTTCACCAGGACAACCGTCGCCTGGCCCACCTAGCCTTCTCCGTCCCCCCATCGCAATTACAAGTCGTGCAGGAATATTAACCTGCTTCCCATCGACTACGCCTTTCGGCCTCGCCTTAGGGGTCGACTCACCCTGCCCCGATTAACGTTGGACAGGAACCCTTGGTCTTCCGGCGAGGAGGCTTTTCACCCCCTTTATCGTTACTTACGTCAGCATTCGCACTTCTGATATCTCCAGCATACCTCTCGATACACCTTCGCAGACTTACAGAACGCTCCCCTACCACTCACACATAAGTGTGAATCCGCGGCTTCGGTGCCTGGTTTGAGCCCCGTTACATCTTCCGCGCAGGCCGACTCGACTAGTGAGCTATTACGCTTTCTTTAAATGATGGCTGCTTCTAAGCCAACATCCTAGCTGTCTGAGCCTTCCCACATCGTTTCCCACTTAACCAGAACTTTGGGACCTTAGCCGGCGGTCTGGGTTGTTTCCCTCTTCACGACGGACGTTAGCACCCGCCGTGTGTCTCCCGGATATTACTTACTGGTATTCGGAGTTTGCATGGGGTTGGTAAGTCGGGATGACCCCCTAGCCCAAACAGTGCTCTACCCCCAGTAGTATTCGTCCGAGGCGCTACCTAAATAGCTTTCGGGGAGAACCAGCTATCTCCGAGTTTGATTGGCCTTTCACCCCCAGCCACAGGTCATCCCCTAACTTTGCAACGTTAGTGGGTTCGGTCCTCCAGTTGATGTTACTCAACCTTCAACCTGCCCATGGCTAGATCACCCGGTTTCGGGTCTACACCTTGCAACTAGACGCCCAGTTAAGACTCGGTTTCCCTACGGCTCCCCTATACGGTTAACCTCGCTACAAAATGTAAGTCGCTGACCCATTATACAAAAGGTACGCAGTCACCCCGAAGGGCTCCCACTGCTTGTACGTACACGGTTTCAGGTTCTATTTCACTCCCCTCACAGGGGTTCTTTTCGCCTTTCCCTCACGGTACTGGTTCACTATCGGTCAGTCAGGAGTATTTAGCCTTGGAGGATGGTCCCCCCATATTCAGACAGGATGTCACGTGTCCCGCCCTACTCGATTTCACATCAAGGTTGTTTTCGTGTACGGGGCTATCACCCTGTATCGCCGGCCTTTCCAGGACCGTTCCACTAACTTCCAAGATGCTTAAGGGCTAATCCCCGTTCGCTCGCCGCTACTGAGGGAATCTCGGTTGATTTCTTTTCCTCGGGGTACTTAGATGTTTCAGTTCTCCCGGTTCGCCTCGTTACACTATGTATTCATGTAACGATACCCAAGTTATCTTGGGTGGGTTTCCCCATTCGGAAATCTGTGAGTAATAGCGTCTCTTACCGACTTCTCACAGCTTATCGCAGGTTAGTACGTCCTTCATCGCCTCTGACTGCCAAGGCATCCACCATGTACGCTTAGTCACTTAACCATACAACCCCAAGAAGTGTCGGTGAAACCGGCACAGCCTGTTGTCGTACAACAAGGACCAAATAAAATTTGGTTTTCGCCAAGAAGTTTCCAAAGCACTTGTAACAAATGTTTGAGAACTACTTTTTAAATCAGCTTTCCAGATTGTTAAAGAGCATGTTTGCAACGGCTCAAGGCCGAAGAAAACAGAGTTAAGAATTAACTTCTTAACTCTGCATTCTTGTTAGCAAGAAGAGAAGTGGCGTCCCCTAGGGG
>NZ_CP077214.1:3602500-3737500 GCF_019047125.1 Aeromonas sp. FDAARGOS 1411
TCGGCGGCGCGCATGGCGGCTTTGGGCTGACCGTGCTGGTTGGCGAGCAGCTGCCAGCTATCGACCGCTTGTGACCACTCCCGGGCACCTTCCCATAATTGGGCCAGCAGTTGGCGGTTTTCAGCACTTTGCTTCATCTGTCCCTTGGCCATGGCCGCTTCCAGCAGACGGGCACCACGATAAGGCAGCCCTTGCCAGGCATAGAGACGGATCAGCTGGTTGCGGGCAGACGCATCATCCATCAGGTTTCTGTCGATAGCTGTTTGCAACAGAGCCAACGCCTGATCCCCACGTTTGGCGGAGAGGTTGAGCGACACCGCCTGCTGCCACCATTTGCTCTCTGTCGGCTCGTGACGGATCAGCTCGGCCGCCTGATCGGCAGCCACGCCATAACGTTGCTGAGCGGTGAGGGCGGAGAGACGAATGATGGCAGCCTGTTTCTGCCAACCCTTTTTCAACAACTGTTCGCTCTGACTGGCGGCGTCACCGTACTGCTTGTTGTGGTAATAGAGACCAGCCAGACGCAGGCGCAGCGCATCGTCTTGCTTGAGCGCCAGCGCCGCCTTGTAGCTGGCGATGGCACCAGACCAGTTGGATTGCTGGGCCTGAATATCGCCGCGCAGTCGCAGCAGCTGGAGCTGTTGTTGCTCGGGCCACTCTTTATAGGCAAGGGCCTGTTCGACATAACGGCTCGCCTGGGCGGTCTGTTGCAGATTGGCCGCCAGCGAGGCTTGCAACTGCGCCAGCCAGGCACGCTCGGCATCGCTATTTGGCTTGAGGCCGGACGCCTTGCTCTGGGCTTGTTGCCACTGACCGGACTGATAGAACTTCATCACGGGTTCAAGCTGACGGGAGAAGTGAGGGCTGACCTCCATCGCCAGACAGGCTTGACCGACCAGGGCCAGCAGACAGATCCAGATCCGCAACATAGTTATGACTCCAGTTTGAATTTTAGCGTGATGACTTGCACCAGCTTGTCGGTAGCGCCCAGTCTCGGCTGATAGCGCCACTTGTTGATCGCCTGAATGGCCGCCCGCTCGAACTGATGCTTGGGCTTGGCCTCGACCACTTCCACATCCTGCACGCCACCTTCAGCATTCACACTAAAGCGCAGGGTGACAAATCCTTCGATCCCTGACTGCTGGGCACGATAGGGGTAGACCGGCTCGATCCGTTGCAGCGGCATCAGCATGTCACCGGCACCGATACCCGCTCCCTGCTGCTGGCCGTGGTAGTTGCCACTCAATACCGGTGCGGTACTGGTCGCCACTCCGGGGGCATAAACCTGCACCGCGCTGAGGCTGGAGACCAGATCCAGACTCGGCTCAACGGCCGCCAAGGGGGCCGCGGCAGGCATCGGCAGCGGTGTCGAGGCCAATGCCGCGGGAGGCTCTGGCAGAGGCTCGGGTTCCTGTGGCACCGGACGCTCGCGCACCTGCACCTCGGTCACCTCGTTCTGCATATTGATGACGATGGGCTTCTGTTCGCTCGCCACCTTCTCGCCCCGGGGCGGTTCAACCAGCGTGGCCATAAACAGCAGGATGCCCAGACTGAGGGCAATCCCCAGCCCCAGGCTCATCAGCTTGTATTTCATTTTGGCGCCACCGCCACGGCGATATTGGCGATACCCGCCGCCTTGGCCTCATCCATCACCCGCACCACCTTGCCGTGGGGCACCCGCTCATCGGCCTGGATCACCAGACTAGCATCGGGCTGCTCCGCCAGCAGGCGGGCGATGGTGGCCTGTACCCGCTCCACATCGATCTGCTTGCGGTCGAGGAAGATCTGACCCTGAGCCCCAATCGCCAGCATGATGCTGGAGGATTTCTGCGCCTTGGCCTGACTGGCCTGGGGTCTGTGCACCTCGAGTCCGGCTTCACGCACGAAGGAGGTGGTGACAATAAAGAAGATCAGCATGATGAACACGATATCCAGCATGGGGGTCATGTCGATCTGCACTTCGTCACGCTGGCGTTTGGATTGCCGTCTCATTGCATTACCTTCTCTTCTCGCAGGCCGTCCCGGGTCTTGGCCAGCGCACGCTTGGCCTGACTCTCGAGCCGACTGAGTAACAACACGCCGGAGAGCGCCACCACCATGCCCGCCATGGTGGGGATAGTGGCGCGGGAGATCCCGCCCGCCATGCTCTCCGGGTTAAAGCGGTTGGCCGCAGCCAACGCATCGAATACGCCGATCATGCCGGTCACAGTGCCCAGCAACCCCAGCATGGGACAGAGCACCACCAGGGTGCGGATGAAGATCAGATGACGGTTCAGTTCCAACTCTGCCTGCGCCAGCCAGCGGCTGCGGATCGCCCGGGCGTGCCAACTGTGGCGCTCGCTGCGGGCCTGCCAGCGGCCGAGCAGCTGTTGCTGCAAGGGGCCAAAACCCAGATTGAGGTAGAGCAGCCGCTCGATCATCAAAATCCACATCAGCACCAGCAGGGCCAGAATGACCCAGAGCACAGGGCCGCCACGGCCCATGAAACTCTGCAGCTGTTGCCAGATGTCGAGCATCATGCTGCTCGCTCCATCCCGCCGTTATTGCTCTCGGCGCGCTCGGCCAAAATACCGGCTACCTGCTGCTCCAGTACATTGGAGAGCTCGGTGAAGCGCGATTGCAGCAGGCTGTGGGCCAGGATCAGCGGAATGGCCGCCACCAGACCCTGTACCGTGGTGACCAGCGCCATGGAGATACCGCCCGCCATGATCTTGGGATCGCCGGTACCAAACTGGGTGATGGCCTGGAAGGTGCCGATCATCCCGGTCACGGTACCGAGCAGACCCAGCATGGGGGCGATGGCCGCGATTACCTTGACCATGCCGATGCCGCGCTCCATGCGAGGAGTCTCCTGCAGGATCGCCTCATCAAGACGCAGCTCGAGGGTCTCCATGCTCAGCTCGGGGTGTTTGTCTGCCACCGTCAGCACCCGGCCGAGGGCGTTGTCGGCGTGATACTCGCCGCTCTTGAGCTGGCGGCGCACCCGACCCAGTTCGCGGGAGAGGCTCCACAGCCGTACCGCAGCGATACCCAAACCGATGGCGGCCAACAGCACGATAATGGCGCCGACCTGACCACCTTGTTGTACCTGCTGCCAGAAGGTGGGCGCCTGTGCCAGCATCGCCAGCAGAGTGCCATGCGAAGGATCCAGCGGCAGCGCTTCCCCTTCCTGACCCTGATAAGCCGCAACGGCAGAGAGCACGCTACCGGGCAGACCCAGTACCGGGCTCAAGCCTTCGGCGGTCGGTTGCAGGAAGCCTTCGCTCCCCAGCAGGGCAAAACTGCCAACCCGGGTCAGCGACTGCTCGCTGGCAGCCCCCTGGGCATCGAGCACCTTGCCGTTGAACTGGGCAATCCGGCCAGATTCGCGGATCTCCTGCAGCAGCGTGGCGGGTAGCAGGGCGAGGGCGGCGCGATCCGGCACCTGTTTATCCTGTGCCATGGCTTTCAGCGGGGCGAGACGCTCCGGGTACTGGCCCTCGACGGCGGATTCGCTCAGCAGCTTGACCGCATCGCTGGCGCCCTGACGGGTGACCGCGAAGATCTCGTTCATATCGCCGGAGGCTTGCTCCCACTGGGCGTTAAGCTCGACCAGCTGCTTCTCGTTGCTGGCGAACTTGCCGGCCAGCTCCTTGCTCAGGCGCTGGGCCTCGGCCAGTCTGGCGCGGGCAGTGCCGAGCTCCTTGGCAACGGTCGCCAGATCTTGCTGAGCCTGCTGTTCACGAGCCTGTTCCTGCTGCTGCCACTCATCGGCGACAGCGGCGTTGGTTCCGCAGGAGAGGGCAATAAGGAGGGGGAACCACTTCATGGTGACTCTCATGATTGGGCCTCCTGACTGCGGCTGACAGAGAGGGGGACATTGAGCAACTGGGGAACTTTCTTGTCGGCGGCCACATCCATCGCCTCGGCGATAGGGGAGAGCCACTGGCTGTCGAGGGCTTGCCACTGCTTAGACTCGGCAGACCAGCGCCATGCCTGACTGCGATCGGCCGTCATTGCCAGCAGGGAGACCCGGCCCAGCGCCAGCACATCGACCCGACGCGGGGCACCATCCAGCTCCAGCTCGGCGGAATAGCTGTCCATCCGGCTACCGTACTCGGCTTCAATCTGATAGGCCTGCAGCAGCTGACGGAATTTCTCTGCCTCGCTAACGTCTGCGCGGGCCAGGGTCGCTTTCAACTGTTCAACCCGCGCCAGCCGATCTTCCTTGCGCAGCGGGATGTCGTTTTGCACCAGCTGTTCCAGATCTGCCTGCATCTGCAACATCAGCGGGATCAAGCCCTGACGGGTCTCTTGCACCGCTTCAAGCTGCTGGCTCAATTTACCCAGCTCATTTTGCTGATCGGCCACCAGAGATTGCATGTAGCGGTTGTAGGCTTCGAGGTCACGCAGTTGCAGCTGGGCGTTTTGCAGCTCCAGTCGTGCGGCAACGGCGGCATCGGCGGCTTTTTCCACTCGCTGCTGGGAGGCTTTCCCGGCAGCTATGCTGTTCTTGAGGGCGGGAGCAACCAGCTCATCCCCGATGGCAGCAAAGTGGACTGACAGTGGCAGCAGGGCCACACCCCATAATTTGTTCATTGAAATACATCTTACTAATGATAACTATTATCATTATCTCAAATGCAGGGCGGACTGGCAACGAGAGGATTTTCTTGGCCTTTATGCACAAAAACAGGATAATTTTTAAGCACGCACGGAATAAGTGGCGCCAATAGCCACCGCACAAATATAAATAACGATAAAAAATCTTTTCGATCAGTGTGATAGAGATCGAAAAAGGAGAAAGTAATGCTCAACGATGCGATCTGGGAACATATCGACAAGTTCACCAAGGCAACAAAAACCAGCGATATCCAGCAACTGCTGGAGCGCTTCAGTCATCAAATGGGCTTTGATTACTTTCGGCTGCTGATTATTTTCCCCATCAGCATGCAAAAATCCCACGTGGCACTGTTCAACAACTGTCCGACCACCTGGTTTGACGCCTATAGCGAAAACCAGTATCTGACCCAGGATCCGGTGGTCTATCTGGGGCTGAAACAGACCCAGCCGATCTTCTGGAACAAGCTCGACTGCGACTCGCCCTGGCTGCCCAGCGCCAGCCGCGACGTGATGAACCTGGCGGCTGATTTCGGGGTACGCAATGGCGTCTCCTTTCCGCTGCACACCCCGCAGGGGGAGCACGGCATCCTCTCTTTCATCACCAAGGACAAATCCAACTCCGACCTGATGTTTGAAAATGTCCCGCTGCTGTCGTTCTGCGCCAGCTACATCTTCAACTCCGCACTGCAACTGATAAAAAGCAGACCGGATATGATGAAATACCTGACCGAACTGTCGGATCGGGAGAAGGAGTGCCTGTTCTGGGCCAGCGAGGGCAAGACCTCCTGGGAGATCGCCACCATCCTCGGTATCAGTGAGCGGACGGTCAACTTTCACCTGACCCAGGTGACCAACAAGACCGACTCGAAGAACCGCAGTCAGGCCATCGCCAAGGGGATCACCAGCGGCATCATAGTGCCCTCCCTCGATGAGGTCACCATCACCAACCTGCGGCTGTCGTAACCCTCAGCCGAAACAAAAAGAGCCGCAATTGCGGCTCTTTTTCATTTCAGAAAGTGACTTACTCAACGGTCACCGATTTTGCCAGGTTGCGCGGCTGGTCCACGTCGGTGCCCTTGATCAGGGCAACGTGGTAGGAGAGCAGCTGTAGCGGCACGGTATAGACGATGGGGGCGATCACCTCTTCCACATGGTTGAGGTTCATGACCCGCATGGTCTCGTCGCTCTTGAAGCCGGTGTCGGCATCGGCGAACACGTAGAGGATACCGCCACGGGCGCGCACCTCTTCCACGTTGGACTTGAGCTTCTCCAGCAGATCGTTGTTCGGCGCCACCACAATGATGGGCATCTCGGCATCGATCAGCGCCAGCGGGCCATGCTTCAGCTCGCCAGCGGCATAGGCTTCGGCGTGGATGTAGGAGATCTCTTTGAGCTTGAGCGCCCCCTCCATGGCGATGGGGTACTGGCTGCCGCGGCCGAGGAACAGGCTGTGCTGCTTGTCGGCAAACTCTTCGGCCAGGGTTTCGATATCCTTGGCCAGCGCCAGACTCTCTTTAATACGCAGCGGCAGGGCTTGCAGCGCCTTGACCAGTTCAGCCTCGGCGGACGCGCTAAGGTGGCCACGGCAGTGACCGACCGAGGCCACCAGCATCAGCAGGCCAGCCAACTGGGTGGTGAACGCCTTGGTGGAGGCCACACCAATCTCTGCCCCCGCGCGGGTCATAAAGGCCAGATCCGATTCACGCACCAGCGAGGAGCCCGGCACGTTGCAGATAGCCAGCGAGCTCATGTAGCCGGATTCCTTGGCCAGACGCAGCGCCGCCAGGGTATCGGCGGTCTCGCCACTCTGGGAGAGGGTCACCAGCAGGCTGTTGGGACGCACTACCGATTTGCGATAGCGGAACTCGGAGGCAATCTCCACATCGCAGGAGACGCCGGCGATCTCTTCGAACCAGTAGCGAGCCACCATGCCGGAGTGATAGGAGGTGCCGCAGGCAACGATCTGCACGTGCTCCACCTTGTCAAAGATGGCGCGCGCGCCGTTGCCGAACGATTCGACCACCACGTGATCGCTGCCCAGACGCCCTTCCAGGGTGTTGGTGATCGCTTTGGGTTGCTCGTGGATCTCCTTGAGCATGTAGTGACGGTATTCACCCTTGTCACCGGCATCGTGGGAGAGTTCGGACTCCTGCTCTTCACGCACCACAGCGTTGCCGTTGGTATCGAAGATATGCACGTCACGGCGGGTCACTTCGGCCACATCACCCTCTTCCAGGAAGATGAAACGACGGGTCACCGGCAGCAGCGCCATCTGGTCGGAGGCGATAAAGTTCTCGCCGATACCGCGGCCGATCACCAGCGGTGAACCGGAGCGGGCAACCACCACGCGGCTGTCGTCGCGGCTGTCCATCACCACGGTACCGTAGGCACCGCGCAGCTGCTTCACCGCAGTCTGCATGGCGGCCAGCAGGCTGCCGGCGCTCTTCAGCTCGTGATGGACCAGATGGGCAATCACTTCGGTGTCAGTGTCGGAGCTGAACACATAGCCCAGCGCCTTCAACTCTTCCCGCAGCTCTTCGTGGTTCTCGATGATGCCGTTGTGCACCACCACGATATGCTCGGAGACGTGGGGGTGGGCGTTGCGTTCGGAGGGCTCGCCGTGAGTGGCCCAGCGGGTATGGGCGATGCCGGTACCGCCGTGGACGGACTGCTCGTCAAGCGCCTTGGCCAGCTCGGCCACCTTGCCCAGACGGCGAACCCGCTGCAGCGGCTGGTTGGCGCTGAACACGGCCACACCGGCTGAGTCATAACCGCGGTACTCCAGACGGCGCAGGCCCTCTACCAGAATTTCAGCCACATCACGTTGGGCAACAGCCCCGACGATGCCACACATACACTTCTCCTTGAGATACAAATCGTAAAGTCAGTTGGATGGTTCAGAGCTCGATGTCAGCAAGTGACCGGGGCGCAGATAAGCGTCACCCCCTGGGCTTGAATCTGTTCTCTGGCCTCGCTGGCCAGCCCCTCGTCGGTCACCAGGGTATGGATGCTCGACCAGGGAAGTTCGAGATTGGGGATCTTGCGGCCGATCTTTTCCGATTCGACCATCACAATGACCTCCCGCGACACCTCGGCCATGACCCGCGACAGGCCCACCAGCTCGTTGAAGGTGGTGGTGCCACGCTCCGGGTCGATGCCGTCGGCACCGATAAAGAGCTGGTCGAAGTCGTAGGAGCGCAGCACCTGTTCCGCCACCTGCCCCTGGAAGGATTCGGAGTGAGGGTCCCAAGTGCCACCGGTCATTAACAGGGTAGGCTCATTTTCCAGCTCGCGCAGGGCACCGGCCACATTGAGGGAGTTGGTCATCACGATGAGGCCGCGCTTGTTGCCCAGCATGGGGATCATGGCGCTGGTGGTGCTGCCGCTGTCGATGATGACGCGGTTGTGATCACGCAGCCGCTCGGCCGCCGCACGGGCAATGGCTAACTTTCGGTTCGAAACTTGTTCAGGGTTGACCTCGACCACCATCTCGCTCGGCAAGGGGACGGCGCCACCGTAACGGCGCAGCAGCAGACCACCGGTCTCCAGTACCGCCAGATCTTTACGGATAGTCACTTCGGAGGTAGAAAAGTGTTTGGCAAGGGCGTCGACGCTCACTTCACCCTGCTCTTGTACCAGGGTCACTATGGTGTGTCGGCGTTGTTGAGTATTACGTTTGGTCATTTTTAAGTTTCGATTCGAAAGAACATCGAAATATTAGCCCCTTTTTCGGAAAAATAAAACAGCAAATAGGATCCGATTTGGTTCGATGCCAGAATGGGGTGCCAATTTGCGACGAGGATGCCATGCAAAAGAGAGTCATCTGGCTGGTGGAGGATGAGGCCAGCATCGCCGACACCCTGATTTACGCCCTGCAGACCGACGGGTTCGAGGTGGAGTGGTTCATGCTGGGCCAACAGTTGCTGACACGACTGGAACAGACGCGACCCGACTTCCTGATCCTCGATGTGGGGCTACCCGACATCAGCGGCTTCGAACTCTGCAAGCAGGTGAGGGCGCTGACCGATATTCCCCTGATGTTCCTCACCGCCCGCAGCGAGGAGATAGACCGACTGATCGGGCTGGAGATAGGTGCCGACGACTATGTGGCTAAACCCTTCTCGCCACGGGAAGTGTGTGCCCGGGTGCGGGTCATCCTGCGCCGCAGCCAACCCGTCGCTCCCCAACCCAGCGCCCTGCTGGTACTGGATGAGGAGCGTGCCCGCATTCACTTTCGCGGTCAGCCGCTGGCCCTCACCCGTTACGAATATCTGCTGCTCAAGACCCTGATGCAGGCGCCGGGGCGGGTCTACTCCCGCCAGCAGCTGATGGATCTGGTGTGGCAGGATGCGGAGGAGAGTCTGGATCGCACCGTCGATACCCACGTCAAGACCATCCGCGCCAAGCTGCGCGAACATGATCCAGAAGCCAACCTGATCCTCACCCATCGCGGGCTGGGCTACAGCCTGGAGCTGGCATGAGACTCGGACTACAACTGCTGTGCGGCCTGCTGCTGATCTTCGCGCTGGCCGCCTGGTTCGTGCTGGAGATCTTCGTCGAGGAGATCAAACCCGGGGTGCGCAGCGCCACCGAGGATACTTTGGTGGATATGACCCAGCTGCTGGCGCCGCTCGCGCTCGATGACCTGAAAGAGGACAATATGATGAACGGGCGGTTGGCCAGCGCCTTCGCCCGCCTCAACCAGAATCCCATCAATGCGATGATCGATGGCCACCTCAAGCAGCAGGCGGAGTACCGCATCTATGTCACTGACCAGAAGGGTATGGTGATTTACGACTCCGACGGCACGGATCTGGGCAAGGATTATTCCCGCTGGAACGATGTCTACCGCACCCTGCGCGGCCAATATGGCGCCCGCAGCACCCGCACCGATCCCGACGATGCCACCAGCTCGACCATGTATGTGGCAGCGCCGCTGCGGGAGGGTGCCGAGATCATCGGCTCCCTCACCGTCGCCAAACCCAATCGCACCCTGATGCCCGCCATCGAGCGGGGGGAACAGGAGCTGCTGCGGGCCGGCGGCCAGATGCTGCTCATCTCGCTGCTGATCGGCAGCCTGCTGGTGTGGTGGCTCAACCGCGCCATCGGCAAGCTGGTGCACTACGCCGACTCAGTCAGCAAGGGGGAGGCGGCACCGCTGCCGCAGTTGCACACAGTCGAGCTGGATCGGCTCGGCCGCTCGCTGGAGACCATGCGCCACCAGCTCGATGGCAAAAGCTACATCGAAGCCTATGTGCACAGCCTGACCCACGAGCTGAAGAGCCCGCTGGCCGCCATTCGCGGGGCAGGGGAGATCCTGGCCGAAACGCCGCCCCCCGAGGTGGCCAGGCGCTTTATCGGCAATATCAATCAGGAGAGTGCCCGCATGCAGCAGCTGATCGAGCGAATGCTGCAACTGGCACGGCTTGAGTCGGGGCAGGGGCTGGATCGGCAAGCGGTAGAGCCGGCCGGGCTCGGCAAGCGGGCGCTCGATGCCCGCCAGATTATCGCCCAGCGCCGGCAGGTAGCGCTGGTCGCCGAGCTGGCCAGCGCGCCGAAACAGAAGTGGGATCCGCTGCTGCTGGAGCAGGCCATCGGCAACCTGCTGGATAACGCCATCGACTTCTCTCCCGCCTACGGGCTGGTCACCCTGAGCGGCAGCCAGCAGGAGGAGGGCTACTGTTTTCGGGTTACCGACTGCGGCCCCGGCATTCCCGACTACGCATTGCCGCGCATTTTCGAGCGCTTCTACTCCCTGCCACGACCGGACAAGGGCAAGAGCAGTGGTCTGGGGCTCAGCTTCACCCATGAGGTAGCCCACCAGCATGGCGGCCGTCTGACCCTGAGCAACCGGCCGGAAGGAGGCGCGCTGGCGGAACTCTGGCTGCCATTCGCCTAGTCCCCCCGCAACTTCACATTCCCCACACAAAGCGGCATTAGACTGCCGCTTTCTCTCATCCATTTGCTCAAGGAAATGCTATGTCCCGCCTGCTTCTCTCCAGCCTGCTGGCTGCCGGTCTGCTCGCAGCCCTGCCTGCCTCCGCCGCCAGCGGCTGCTTTCTCTATGCTGACGGCAACGGCCAGACCCTCTCCAGCGAAGGGGACTGCTCCAGCCAGCTGCCGCCCGCGTCCACCTTCAAGATCCCGCTGGCGCTGATGGGTTACGACAGTGGCTATCTGGTGGATGAAGAGCATCCGGCGCTGCCCTACAAACCGAGCTATGACGGCTGGCTGCCCGCCTGGCGTGAAACCACCACCCCGCGCCGCTGGGAAACCTACTCGGTGGTCTGGTTTTCCCAGCAGCTCACCGAATGGCTGGGG
Source organism: Aeromonas sp. FDAARGOS 1411 (assembly GCF_019047125.1). Lineage (NCBI taxonomy): Bacteria > Pseudomonadati > Pseudomonadota > Gammaproteobacteria > Aeromonadales > Aeromonadaceae > Aeromonas > Aeromonas sp. FDAARGOS 1411. The sequence continues at coordinate 3,613,424 of NZ_CP077214.1, forward strand.
ATGGAGCGCTTCCAGCAATATGTCGACCGCTTCGACTACGGCAATCGGGATCTCTCCGGTAATCCGGGCAAACATGACGGCCTGACCCAGGCCTGGCTCAGCTCCAGCCTCGCCATCAGTCCGGAGGAGCAGGCCCGCTTCCTAGGCAAGATGCTGAGCGGCAAGCTTCCGGTCTCGGCGCAAACCCTGCAGTACACCGCCAATATCCTCAAGGTGAGCGAGATCGACGGCTGGCAGATCCACGGCAAGACCGGCATGGGCTACCCGAAGAAGCTGGATGGCAGCCTCAACCGCGATCAGCAGATCGGCTGGTTCGTCGGCTGGGCCAGCAAACCGGGCAAACAGCTGATCTTTGTCCATACCGTGGTGCAAAAGCCCGGCAAGCAGTTCGCCTCCCTCAAGGCGAAAGAAGAGGTGCTGGCCGCATTGCCCGGGAAGCTGAAGACCCTGTAATTCCTCCAGAAACCGGCGCAATGCCGGTTTTTTTATCCCCCTTCACCACCACTTCACACAGACCCATCACCACTTCACACCGGACTGACAGACTCACTCCATCCAACAAGGAGACGTGTCATGGTCAAACAGATATTCACCCACAAGATCTTTCTGCTGCTGTTGCTCAGCCTGCTGCTGATGGTACCGGTGCAATCCATCATGGAGCTGAACCGGGAGCGGCAGATTTACCGCAATCAGGCGATCCAGAGCATCATGGCCAGCAGCAGTGGCCCGCAACGGCTGATGGGGCCGGTTATCGTGCAGCCCTATACCCGTTCGGTGACGGTCGAGCAGGATGGCAAGCGCTTCGTCCGTCAGGAGCAGACCTATCGCTACCTGCTGCCGGAACAGCTGGACGTGCAGGCCATCATGGAGGTGACCCCGCGCAAGCTCGGCATCTATCAGGCGCAGGTCTACCAGACCCGCCTCACCCTATCCGGCCGCCTGCCCACCCGGCAGAGTTTGCTGAATGACGCGACCTCACCGCTCGGTGAAACGGCCGAGCTGGTGGCGGGCAAACCCTACCTGAGCCTGGTGCTCTCCGATGCCCGCGGTATCAACAGCGTCCCCGAACTGCAACTCGGCACACAGCGGATCCCGTTTGCCCCCGGTGCCCGCCTCGGTGATGCGCTCGCGGGTATCCATGCCCCGATCGACAGCCTGCCGCAGCAGGATGGCACCTTCCATCTGGAGCTCAATCTACAGGGGATGAACGCCCTCGACATAGTCCCGCTGGGCAAGGAGAGCACCCTGCAGCTGGCGGGCAGCTGGCCCCACCCCAACTTTATCGGTGACTTTCTGCCGAGCAGTCGCACCCTGAGCCCACAAGGGTTTGAGGCCAACTGGCAAACCAGCTGGTTCGCCAGCGACATGGAGACCCGCTTCAACCGGATGATGAACGGGGGTGATAGCCATCTCTCCACCTTCAGCGTCAGTCTGGTGCAGCCGGTGGATCATTATCAACTCAATGAGAGGGCGGCTAAATATGCCCTGCTCTTCATCGGCCTCACCTTTATCAGCTTCTTTATGTTCGAGCTGCTCAAGGGGCTGCGGGTTCACCCGATCCAGTACGCGCTGGTGGGCATGGGGCTGGCCATCTTCTATCTGGTGCTGCTGGCGCTGACCGAACACCTCGGCTTTGGCTGGGCCTATCTGGTGGCCGCGCTGGCCAGCGTGCTGCTCAACGGCTTCTACCTCAGTCATGTGCTGAGTGGCCCGAAGCAGGGGATCGGCTTCGCAGCGCTGCTCGGGCTGGTCTATGCCATCCTCTACAGCCTGCTGCAAGCCGAAGAGATCGCCCTGCTGCTCGGCGCCCTGCTGCTGTTCGCCACCCTGGCGCTGATCATGATGCTGACCCGCAAGCTCGACTGGTATCAGGTGATGGGGCAACAGAGTGTCGAGTCCCGCCCAGCCGGACATGACAATGACGACTGAGGGCACAACCTCCGTCAATCCCTGACCTAGACAACAAAGGCTTCAGTCGGTTCTTCTCGAAAACAGCGGAACCGGCTGGGCCTTTGTCCGCCAATTTCCTAGCATGCAACCATGTTCCACAGGCGGACGATCACATGAAAATGCATCCGGGCAGGATCCTGCTCTATTCCGGCTTGCTATGGGCTCAGGGAGCTCTGGCCGGTACCCTCACCATTCATCCCGAACCGGTCGAAGACCTCTTGCACAATCCCGGCGTCGGTATCGAAGAGTTTCACAACAGCTGGGGTCATCCCCTCTCTCTGGCTGAACATCCGGTCAGCACGGTCGACTACTTCCGCTTCTACTGGAGCGAGCTGGAGCCACGGGAGGGCGAATACAACTTTGCTCTGATCGACAGGGCCATCGATCAGGCACAGCACGCCACCCCGAAACAGTCGATTGCCCTCAGGGTCATGACCCTTGACGAGCCCTTCTCTGGCAGCAAGATCCCGGAGTGGCTCATCAACAAGGGGATTCGGGGAGAGTGGGTGAACAACCACCAGACCTTTGTGCCCGACTACAGCGACCCGCAGTTCCTCGCCCGTGCCACCCGGCTGTTTCAGGCGCTGGGCGCCCATTACGATGGCAACCCGGCGCTGAGTCATGTCGACATCGGCATGATAGGTTCATGGGGGGAGTGGCACATGAGCAACTTCCCTGGCCCGACGCTGGAACAGCGCTACAGCAGCGAGCAGCTCAAACCCTATGTTGACCTGCAGATGGCCGCTTTTCCGCGAACCCCCAAGCTGATGCTCATCAACAACCTGCCCATGTTTGAGTATGCCGTGGGCAAGGGAGCCGGCTGGCGGGCAGACTGCCTCGGCGACTGGCACCACTTCTCCCAAAGCTGGAGCCACATGCGCAATGCCTACCCGGAACGACTGGCGAGCGCCCGCGCCGATGTGGCGAACTTCGATTCCAGCTGGCAGCGGGCGCCGGTCAGTTTCGAGGTGTGCGGCAAGCTGAGCGAGTGGCCAGGCCAGCAGCAGTACACCATGGAGGAGGTCAAGGCCACCTTTGACTGGGCGCTGGCCCAACACGCCTCCACCATCAATCTCAAGTCGGATCCGGTTCCGCCCCAATATCGACCCATCGTCGACAATGCCCTGCGCAAGATGGGCTATCGCATCGTGCTGGACCAGCTGACCCTCAAGGGAACCATGAAGCCGGGGGCTACCCTTGCCCTCAACGGCGACTGGCACAACGACGGGGTAGCGCCGGCCTATCGCAACTGGCCGCTCACCTACCGGCTGGTCAACGACGAAGGGCAGGTCGGCGCCATGCTGGTGACCCGCAACGACATGACCCGCTGGATCCCGGGCAGCAAGGCTACCACTCGCGACAGCCTGACCCTGCCGGGCCGGATGGCACGCGGTCACTACTATCTCGAGCTGGCCTTCATCGGTCAGGACAAGCAGCCCGCTCTGCAGCTCGGCATTGCCGGTCTGGAAGAGAGTGGCTGGTATCGTCTGGCCGAGATAGACATCCAGTAACGCAAAAGGGCTCCCGCAGGAGCCCTCTTTCATTACATCAGCACGCTCTTTTTAAACAGATCCCACACCCCGAACGAGAAGTGCTTGAAGATGTCGATGCCAAGGGCTGACTTCACCAGATAGAGCAGCAGCACCATGCCGCAGATCCCCAGCAGCAACAGCAGGGTGGTCAGCAGCACCTTGAGGTGAAAGCGAAAGCCGCTCTCCCGCCCGCGGTGACGGCGATCCCGTCCCATCAGCACCACCAGATAGCAGCGCCAGCGACCGATGCCGAAGGCGCTGTTGACGTTGATGGTGTGCGACTTGCCATCACTCATCAGCCGCAGCGCCTGCTCGATACCGTCGCGCTGGGTTTCACTCAGGCTCCCGGCCACCTCGGGGGAGAGAGCACGGTAGAAGCGGTCTATCGCCCCCTGCGACTTCTGCTGTAGCGAGTTCATTGCTTCTCTCCTTGCGGCTGGCCCACGGCCTTGCGGTAGACCGCCATGGTCTGGCCGGCGATCCGCTGCCAATCATACCGCTGCAGATAATCGCTGTAATCGACCTTGCCGCGAGTCAGCTGGGCGTTGAGTCGCTCTGCCAGCGCACTAACATCGCCGACCGGGAAATAGCACTCCTGTTGCAGCGCCACCGCCAGATTGGCGGGAATGTCGCTCACCACCACCGGCAGGGAGAAGGAGAGCGCCTCCAGCAGGGCGATCGGCAACCCCTCGTGATAGGAGGGCATGGCAAACAAGGCGGCTTGTGAAAAGACGCTGATCAGCGCCTCGCCATTGAGGAAACCGGTGCGGATCACCCCCGGTGTTTCATCCGCTATCCGCTGCAAGCGCTCGCTGTAGGGGGTAGGGTGATCCGTATCCCCCACCAGTACCAGCGGCAGCTCGGTATCGAGCTGGCGGTAGGCGGCGATGAGATCGTGCAGCCCCTTCTCTTCGACGAAGCGGCCCACCGCCACCAGATAGCTGCCAGCGGTCAGTCCGAAACGGGCCAGCGTCAGTTCCCTCTTGTCCGCTGCCGGCAACCCGACCCGTTTCACCCCGTTGTAGATGAGGTGGGCGTCCTGGCGATCGTACTGGCGGCGGATCGCCTCGTTGATCACTTCGGAGATAACGATCACCTCGCTGGCATAACGTACCGCCCAGCGCTCGCCAAGACGCAACACCCACTTGGCCAGCGCCCCCCACTTCTGGCGGTCATAATCGGGGCCGTGATGAGTAAAGACCACCCTCTTGCCAAGCAACCTCAGCAGCGGCACCACCAGCCCCGGGCCGATGGCATGGACATGCACCAGATCGCAGGCATGACGGCGGCAGTAAAAAGCCGCGAGCAGAGAGTGGAGGATTGCCTCCAGCGACTTCTTTTTGGGGGCGGGCAACGCCTTGAGAGCCACCCCTTCAAACTCGCCGCTTCGGTAATTCACATAGGGGGCGCGAGCCAGCACGGTCGCCGCCACGTCGAACTGGCGATGCAGCTCCGGGTAGAGGGACTGACAATGGGTTTCGACACCGCCCAGTACATGGGGGATCCCCCGGGTACCGAGCACGGTCACACTAATCTGCTTCATGATCTTCTCGAATGATTCTGGCGGGATTGCCCGCAACAACGGCGCGAGCCGGGACGGAACGAGTAACGACGGCGCCGGCACCGACACAGGCATGATCACCAATGGCGATGGCCCCGATGACGATGGCGCCGGTGCCGAACTCGACCCCGTCCCCCACGATGGGCGAGAGGAGCTGGCCGCTTTGGCGATCAGGCTTGTTGCCCAGGGTGCAGTTGTGGCGCAGAGTGCAGTCACGCCCCATCTGCACACCGTCACCGATGACGATATTCTGCGGGTGATAGAGGCGCAGACCCCAACCCAGCCGGGCTCTTGGCGAGATATCGAGGCCGCACAGCAGCTTGAATCCCTTGAGCAGCAACAAGCCGGGCAGCCTCATAAAGCGGCCTCCCTGTGCCAACCGGTAGCAGAGCAGGAACAGGCGCGCCGTCTTGCTCGGATTGAGCGCCAGTTCGGCTTTCAACTCGTGCCAGAAGCTCATCTCTGTTTCTCCTCCAGCAACGACTGGTAGAGCGCCAGCAGAGCTTGCTGGTGGCTGGCGAGGGAGTAGTTGTCGATCAGCCGCTGACGGGCCGAACGCCCCATGGCCGCCGTCTGCTCCGGCTCGGCCACCAGCCTGTCCATGCAGCGGGCCAGCTCGTCGGCATTGCCCGCCTCGAACAGCAGGCCATCGAGACCGTCGCGGATCTGCTCCGGAATCCCGCCAATTCGAGCCCCGATCACCGGTTTGCCATAGGCCATCGCCTCCAGTACCGACATGGAGCAGTTCTCGTACCACTCGGACGGCACCACCACGGCCTTGGCGTGGCGCAGCAGATCGAGCAACTCTTCCCCCTGCTTGAACCCCAGCAGTTCGGCATTGGGATAATGCTGCCCGAGGCGCGCCAGCAGCGGGCCACCGCCCACAATTTTGAGGCCCGCCGGCCGCGTCATGCGCTGATGGGCACGGGCAAGCGTCTCGACCCCTTTCTCGGCCATCAGGCGGCCGAGGAACAGAAAGTACCCCCGATCCTCTCCGCTTTCGCGGCTCGACTCGACATCTATGCCATTGAGGATCACCTCGATGCGGGAAGCGGGTAGCCGGGTGCGAAGCATCCCGGCCATGAAGGCGCTCGGCGCCACCAATGCATCGACCTGCTCATAGTTGCGGCGCCACTGTTGCCAGGCCGCCTCGGCAGAGAGCAGCAGGCTCTTGCCCCACGACCCCTCCTGCCACTGATGGCGAAACAGCTTGAGCCAGGAACCCTCGATCCGGGTCAGATCGAACGGCTCGCCATCGACCAGCATGCTGTAGTTGGGACAGGCCACCTTGTAGTCGTGGGCTGTCAGCACCGTCTTGCAGCCCAGGGATTTGGCCACCCGGATGATTGCCGGGGTGAGCTGGTGGTAGATGTTGTGAAAGTGAACGATATCGGGCCGCTCGGCACGGATAAGCTCCGCCAGCCGATCACAGGCCTCCTGATTGTGGATGAAGCGAGCGGCGATCTTCAGCCGATCGAAAAGCCCGTGCCGCTGGTGATAATCGACGTTGGCCGGAAAGTAGCCGCTCTGGGGCGAGGGGAGGTTCTCCGGATGCTGCATGGCAAAGTCGATCACCTGATGACCCGCCTGACGCACCATCTCCCGTTCCTGAAAAAGGACGGTCTCGGCACCTCCCTTCATGAAAAAGAACTTGTTGGCAAAGAGCACCTTCACGGCAATGACTCCTGGATCAGACGATGGGCGGGCGCCTCGCGCGGGGAGCGCAGGGGCAACAGCAGGCCGCGTACCAGGCCAGCTGCATAGATGGAGAGGTTCATGACACTGCGCAGGGCATCTTGCAGGGAGCGGTTTTTCAACCACTTGAGAGCGATGAAGCCACCCAGCGGTGTCAGCGCCAGCAACGGCAACCAGAACGGCAGCCCGGCTGCGAAAAGCAGTACGCAGAACAGGAGTGCCAGCAGGTAGAGCCCGAACAGCAGCTCGGAGCGGATCACCGACAACACCTCGCGAAAATAGGGCTGCCCCCACGCCGAGCGCACCAGCTCGCCGCTGGCAAACAGATACCCCATGCGCCAGCGGTAACGGATCAGGGCAAGGGAGTCCATGGTGTGGGAGGTGTGAAAGAAGAAGGGGACATCGAGCCGCTCCAGCCGATAGCCCGCCTGACGCAGCCGGATACCCAGCTCCGCCTCTTCGTAACCATGCAGGTTGCGATTGGTGAGATAGCCGATCTGCTCGATGGCGCTGCGTCGAAACAGACCGCCACCACACAGCCAGCGCGACTCGCCCAGCGGATAGATCTGGTTGATGCGCTGCTTGCGCGACTTGAACTCGTAGCTGTGGGCATCATCCATCTCGGCCCGCCCGGCCACGCCACCGCACTCGGGATGGGAGTGCATATGCGCAATGGCGGCTGGCACAAACTCCGGCTCCAGCTTCATGTCGCCATCGAGCAGCAGCAGGAATTCCCCTTCGCTGAAGAGGTAGCCAAGCTGTGGCCCCACACCACAACAGCGATCGGCCGGGTTGGTCAGGCTGACGACAGTCACTCCCAGCTGGCAGGCGATCGCCTGGGTGCGGTCGGTCGAGAGACTGTCCGCCACGATAATCTGGTGGGAGTAGTCGGCCAGAGCGATCCTGATGCTGGCTATGGTGTCGGCAATCCCTGCCTCCTCGTTGTAGGTCTTGATGATGACGGAGATAAGGGGGGATGGAGTCATGACACCTCACAAGAGCTGGTGGCCTGCCGAACCGAAGAACGGATCACCAGGGCGGCACCCAGCACGAAATAGAAGAGAAACTGCTGCACAGGGATCAGCATCAGCAGCTGGCTGTAAGGCAAGCTCAGCAGGCAGGCGATCCCGAACGCGATGAAAGCGGGTTGGTAGCTGAGCAGACGCACATCTGCCGTGCTCAGCAGCTGGCGATCCAGCAACGGATGGGGACGGCAGCACCAGAGCAGCAGAACGATCAGCGCGATGAAGATCAGGGTGCCCATCAGTCCCACCTCCCACAGCAACACGCTGAGGGACGTGGAGTCGAGCAGCACGTTGAACAGGGGGTTGAGAAAACCGGGCAGGGTGCTGCCATGGTTGGTGGTGTTGAGGCCATAACCAAACAGCAGATTGCTGAGACCGTGGTGATCACCGTTGCTGGCCCAGAAAAAGAGCGTCGTCACCCGCCCCAGCTCGCCGGTTTCCGGGTTGATGTGGTTAGGATCGAAGATATAGCCGAGGGAGTCGATAAACAGCGCAATGGCCCCCTGTTGCCCGGCCCCCTCGAACGCCGATGAGTAGGAGGCAGCCAGCACCAGAACGGCCACTGCCACCAGCGCCGTCATCGCCAGCGCAATCAGCAGCAGACGCTTGAGGTCATAGCTCTTCATCCCCCTGACATAGCTTGGCGAGAGCCAGACCCAGGCCAGCAGCAAGGGGGACAGCAGGATAACGAACTTCACCTCGGCCAGCACGCAGATGGCAAAGGCGGCAAGAATGTGAAAAGCGACCGAACGACGCGAAATGAGGCCGTGACGAAACTCGGAGAGCTTGATCAGCATCACCAGCAGGCAGAAGAAGCCGAGTGCACCGGTATTACCGCCCCCCATGGGATCCCCCCCGAAGGTGCCGACCACTGAGTCCCACTTCTCAAACTCGCCGCGCATTGCCACCCGTTTCGGCACCACCACCAGCACCTGAAACAGCACCACCGGGATCTGCAGGTAGAAGACCCACTCCACCAGCTTCATGATGCGGTAAATCTGTGACTCGCGGCAGAAGCCGAGCAACAGGCAGGGGAGCAGCAGAGAGAGCGCCAGCTCGTTCTTGAAACCGATGATAGTCACCATGCCCCCCTGCTGAAGCAGGGTGCCCAGCAGCGCCAGCACCAGCAAGCCACAGTAGAGCAGCAGCAGCACCTTCTCCTGATAGTCGAGCCGCAACGGGCTGTAACGCGTCTGCAGCGGCAGCAACATCAAGGTGGCAATGGCCAGCAGGAAGGGAAGCCAGAGGAAGGCCGTAATACCGGTAACGTACTGGGCCAGGCCACAGATCACCAGCGACAGCAGCAGATTGGCCTGCATGATGAGGGCGCTGTTCACGAGGCCAGCTCCATCCGCCCCTGCAACTCGGCAGCCCGGCGGTTGACCCGCAAAAAGACGAAGCCGTAGCGCACCGCAGTCAGCAGAGAGAAGGCCAGCACGCAGAGAGCGTACTCCTGTTGCAGCCAGGGCAACAGCACGAAGGCGATCACCACGACCAGCAGCTGCTCAAGCTGGATCCGCAAAAAGTAGCCGGGCGAGCCAAACACCAGCTCGATTACGGTCAGCGGGCAGATGGCTACCGCAGTAAACACATAGGGCAACATGTAGCGGGAGGTATCGATGGAGGCGTTCCACTCCGCATTGAAGAACCACTTCATCACCAGCGGATAGCAGATGAGGATCCCGAGGGTGGCCGCACTGCCCATCGCCAGCAGCAGCCGCTTCACCTTGCGAAACTCCTCCCCGTTGAAACGGCGCAGGCGGAAATCCTCCGACCATCGCGAGAAGATGGAGTGGCGGATGGCGTTGCCGACAATCACCACGGGCGCCAGACAGAAGCGGTTGACCACGGCAAAGTAGCCCGCCACCAGAGGGGAAAACCAGAAGTTGATCAGCACGGTTGGCAGATTAGCCGTCACCATCGCCAGCACTTCGGCACTGCCGACACCTGCCAGATGCGCTTTATGGCGGGAGAAGAAGTGCAGCAGGTGGCGCGGGGCAGCCTCCCTCAGCATGGCACTGTGCCAGGTAAAGGCAGACCACAACCAGCCCCCGATCACCACCAGCAGCAGACAGGCCCATAACTGATAGAAGTGCGCCATGTCAGGGGCCAACAGCAGACAGAGCAGCACCACGGCGGAGGCCGAGATACGCTGCAGACCGAGCAGCTGGTAGTGGCCGGCCCGCAGGGCCAGATTCTCGGCGATGAGGATCAGCCCGTGGGTCACGGTCAGCAGGTAGAGCGGCCAGAGCGGCAGCGAGAAAAAGCAGACCACCACCAGCACATAGGGGATGGGGAACAGCCAGACCTGCAACAGGGAAAAGATCAGGTTGCCGGGCAGCTCGGCCTCCTCCAGCTTGGGCAACAGCAGTTGCGAGGCAAAGGTGGCAAGCTGGGCACCGATCAGCACCAGACTGTAGCTGAGGGCATAGAGCCCGACCGCAGCCATGTCGAACTTGTGCGACAGTGACCAGACCGAAAACGCCCCGATCAGCTGGGATAGCACGGAAGCACCCCCTATGGTGGTGATGCTGCGCAGCAGTTTCATAGCGCGCCCCGGGTGGGTGCACCACAGAATCTCAGGTTCTCCGCCCCTTCCAGATCGCGCTCGGCGACCTGGGTCAGCACTGTCCCCAGTACCGCCACTCTGGCATCCCGCAGTTGTGCCAGCACGCTCAGCACCCGACTGGCCGGCAGCTGGCCGGACTGGATCACATGAATGGCACCATCCAGCGGCTGCCCCAGCAGCAGGGCATCCTTGCCGACCTCCAGCGCAGGGGTGTCCACTATGATGCGGTCAAACTGCCCGGCCAGAGTTGCCAGCAGTTCGCTCCAGCGTGGCGAGCCAAGCAGTGCCAGCGGGGAGGAGACCGGCTGGCCAGCCGGCAGCAGGGTCAATCCCTCTTTTGGCACCAGACAGGCAGCCAAATCGGCTTCGCCTGCGAGCAGCTCGGCCAACCCCGGTCTGGCTGCCTGCCCGAGCAACTGGCGACCGAGAGAGCCCCGGCGCAGATCCCCATCCACCAGCAGCACCCGCTCATGGCGGGCAAAGCTGGCGGCACAGAGAGCCGCCAGCGTCGACTTGCCCTCACCAGCACGGGTCGAGGTGATCATGATGCGCTGCAGCTGACCCGGCTCCAGCCGCATGATGGCGTAGAGGTCATCGGCACTGGCCCCCACTCTGGGATTGACCGCCCCCACCCGCAGCAGGGCACTCTGATCCTGCAGGGCCGCCAGCCGCGGTATTTCGCCAAGCACCCGCCCACCGAGCTGGGAGACCAGCTGGCTCAGACGATCCAGGGTATTGCGCAGCGCTCCGGCAGTGATGACTACCAGCACGGCAACCATGCCAGCCATGATCACCACCATCAGCAGAAACAGCATCTTGTTTGGTTTGGCAGGCAACAAGGGCACCGATGCCGCATCGTAGAGGATGGCATTCGACTCGTGCAGCTGAGCGTTCAGGCGGGTCTCTTCCTGACGGCGGAACAGCTCGTTATAGAGCTGACGGGTCTTGTCGATATTGTTCTTCAGGTTGTTGTACTCATCCTTCTTGACTGCCAGCGAGGAGAACTCCCGCTTCTTCTCGTCAAGCTGGGCGAGGTACTCCTGCTCCTTGCGCTGGCTGCTCTGGTAGCGATCCTCGATACCGTCGGCAATCTCCCGCATCAGCTGGTTTGACTGGGTATTGAGCGCCTTGATGCGTGCTTCGGCCTGCAGAATACGGTCATGCTTGGGGCCATAACGCTTGGCCAGCTCGGAGAGCTCCTGCTGGGCCTTGATGAGGGCGATGCGCAGATCCTGCATCTGGGGATGGTTGGAGACCTCGGGCAGGGAAGCCAGCGCCGCCGGATTGCGGCCGTACTCCTGAATGGACTGGAATTCGGCCTGCGCCGCCAGCCGCCGCTCGCGGGCATCCGCGTACTTGTTGGTGATGATGCCGAGCTCTTCGGTTTGCAGACCATCTACGCCGCGAAACGTCAGCAGATCATTGCGGGCAAGAAAATCGCCGAGCTGCTTCTCCTGCTTCTCCAGACTGGCCTTTATCTCCACCAGCCGGCTCTGGTTCCAGTGCGATGCCGTGGTGTTGGCATCGACCCGCTCCTCCACATTGAGATCGATGTAAGTCTGGGCCACCTCATTGGCGACGCTGGCGGCCAGCTCGGGAGAGCGGGATTCAAATCCGATGCTGACCAGCTGGGTATCGCGCACCGGCGAGACGGTCAGGTGTCTGGCCAGATACTCCAGCGCATGCTGGTGGCGTGAGGAGGCATCCTCCTGATGTGCGGCACTCCAGAGCCCCTTGATGCGGCTCAGCCAGCTGTCGGGATTGGGCTGTCCGTTGAATTCCGGCAACTCGGCCAAACCCAGATGAGTAACCACCTTCTCGGCTACCCGGCGTGACTTGAGCAGCTCGAACTGGGTGTTGTAGTACTCGCGGCGGCTGGTATCGACCCGATAGACGGGCTCGATAGGGGAAGCGCTGTTGGCATCTGCCTTCAGCAGCAGGGTCGCACTGGATTGATAATAGGGCGGCATGCTGAGGATAAAGGGGGCTGCCGCCAGGGTCACCACGGCGGCAAACAATACCACCTTCCACCAGTTTGCCTTGAGCACCCGCCAGGGGCCGCTGAAATCGAGGCGACTCTCTAGCGCACGGCCATTTTCAACCAACAATGAAGTCATGAAGAGCGTCCTGGATCAGAAGAAACTTTGTTCGATGGTGATGATGTCGCCGGGATTGAGCTGCCGTTGCAGGCTCACCTCTTCCAGCAACTGATCGCTGCCATTGAGGCGCAGGCTGATATCCCGTCTGGCGGCGCGATCGGTGAAACCACCCGCCAACGCAACAGCCTTCTCCACCGTCAGGCCGGGCTGGTATTCATAGCCACCCGGGTGAGCCACCTCGCCAGCAACAAACACCTGGCGGAAAGTGGTCACGTTGACCGTAACCATGGGGTCGAGCAACACGCCGTGCTTGAGCCCTATGGTCAGCAGCTCGGCCACCTCAGTAGTGGTATGGCCCATCAGCAGCACCTGACCCAGATAGGGGTAATTGACGTGGCCACTGGTATCGACCTTGAACTTCATCGACAGATCCGGCTCGCCATACACCCGGATTTCGACCTCGTCCCCCGGTGCCAACCGGTAGGCGGAACCGTTGCCTTGCGGGCTCTGGCCAGCCCAGACCGACAGGCTGAACAACCAGCCAAGCAGAAGCACCATCACGCTTTTGTTCATGTTAAATGGCTACCTTGAGTGAAAGAGAAAGCTGTTGTTTGTCGTAACCGAGGGCACGGCCATAGCAATTGCCACCGATGTCGATGGGCTGCCCGACAAAGCTGGAACCTGAGTCGGCCTGCTGGTAGTGGAGCCCCAGATTGACGGAGGGACGAATGTCGTAGCTGATGCCCATGCCCCAGCGATGGATGTCATCCTGACGGTGGCGGTTGTCGTTACCACAGACCACCGACTGGTGATAATCATCCCGGATATCGTGATAAGAGAGCATGGTCGCCACTCCGGGTGACCAGTGGTGCTGCCACTCGGCGCCATATAGCTGGCTGCTGACATAGCCGCCGTCACCACCCGGATCACGAATGGTCCGGCTGGAGAGCAGCGCGAGCTTGCTGTAATCCATCGGTTGCCACTCCAGACGCAGATCCCAGTTCAGCCCTTTGAAACTCTCCGCCTGTGGATCATTGACGAAACGCTTGTAGATCCCGCCGATATTGGCATCGATCCGGGTCTTGCCGGTCAGCTGGCTCATCACCCCGGTGATGAGAAAAAACTCGTCGGAATCCTTGCGCGGATTGGCCGGATAGCGTCGCAGATTGGTCTGCAGGGTGTAACGAAAACGGCTGACATGACTCACCTGATCGAACAGCTCGACAATAGAGGTGTTCTCCTGCCACTCCTGCTCGGCCATATAGCGTTCAAAGTCATGCTGGTAGAGGTGCTTGTCGAGATAGCCCAGATCCTTGTGGGAGAGCGCCAGCTCCAGCTTGCCTCTGGCATCGGGAGCGCCATAACTGTAACGGCCACCCACTTCGCTGCGTTTGAACCGCAGCGGCTCACTTATCTGAAATCTGCCAAATGTGCCATCACCACAGAGCGCACGACCTTCCTTCTCATCTGCGTCGCTGGGACAGGGAGAAGTATCTCCCCGCAACATAAAGCCTTCAGTCAGCCCCTCGCCACGCGCCTCATGGCCCAGCCGATACTGGTACATCAGCTTGAAGGCGTTGCGCAGGGAGAAGCGCCAGCTGCCGTCAAACTGGAACTGGTGATCGGCATAGTCATCCGCATGGCTGCTGCCATAGCGACGATAATCACCCTGATAGCTGAACTGATAGCGATCCAGGCCGCGTTCGCCCACCATGCGAAATTCCGGGGTGATCCCGACAAAATCGGAGCCAATCGCCTGACCACTGTCACGCTGCCACAACAGGTTGCTGTCGTGGCCGTAACGGCTCTCCACCTCGGTCTGGATCTCCAGACCAAGCGGCCCCTGATGGGATACGGGGGTGACCTCGGCGCGGACTGAAAGAGAGGGAGAGAGCAGCACTCCAGCGCAAATGAGGCTAGTAAGCGGATGCACCGACAAACCCCTTGAATACTGTCAGGAAAATGATTTTTAAATCCAGCCAGAGTGACCAGTACTGGATGTACTTGAGATCGAACTTGACCCGCATCTCCATCTTGTCGAGGGTGTCGGTTTCACCACGAAATCCATTTATCTGGGCCAGCCCGGTAATCCCCGGTTTCACCTTGTGGCGCAGCATGTAACGCTCCACCAGTGAGCGGTACTGCTCGTTGTGCACCACGGCATGGGGACGCGGCCCAACGATCGACATGGAACCCTGAATCACATTGAAAAATTGCGGTAGCTCATCCAGCGAGGTACGACGCAAAAACGCACCGAATGGCGTCACTCTGGGATCGCCTCTGGTTGCCTGAGTCACCACGGCATCATTCTCCATGACGCGCATGGAGCGGAATTTCCAGACCTGGATCCGTTTCCCCCCCAGGCCGTAGCGATCCTGCTTGAAGAGCACAGGTCCGGGTGAAGAGAGACGCACCCCGAGCGCCACCAGCGCCATAACCGGAGAGATGAGCAGTAGGATGAGTGAACCCAGCACCAGATCTTCAATCCGTTTGAGCAGGGCGGCGCCCCCTTCAAACGGGGAATCGAAAAAGCTGAAGGTATAGATATCGCCCACCCGATCGATGTGGGATACGGTCAGGCCGTACTCGTAAAAATCGGGAACCAGATAGGTATCGACCGTGGTATCGGAGAGTTCGTAGAGGTAGTGATTGATGCGCTCCCGGGCCGTCAGGGGTAGCGCCAGATAGACTTCGTCGACCAGCCCTTTTCGGGCCAGCTCAAGCAGCTCGTCGACATCACCCAACAGAGGACTGCGAGTCGGGTAACCGAAGCGCTCTTCGCTACGGGCATCGAAAAATCCGAGCATCTGGATATCGTGACGCGGACTCTCCCACAGGGATTTCTCCAATGCCAACCCGGCAGGCGTGACCCCGATAATGGCTACGCGGCGGCAACAGGAAGCTCCGCTGAACCAGAGGGTCACCAGTTGGTACAGCACCCGATAGCCGGTAGAAATAAGACAGGCCATGGCAAGCCAGAGCACAGCCAGCTCAAGCGGGAAAGGGTGGTAGGGTTTAAAGATGGGAACCAGATAGACCAGCAGGTAGAGCAGGGTAGCTGTTACCAACCAGGAGAAGATGAGGCGCAGCAGAGACTGCGCCAGATGTTTACGAACCCGGCTGCAATAGAGCCCGGTATTCTGGGAAACCAGAAAGAAGACCACCATGCCCAGCGTGGCCAGTGACATCTCGTCCAACCCATGAAACAAACCAAAGTGCCGCGAAAGCAGCACCATTGAGACTGAAATTCCCACCAGATCGACAAAGCGGGAAAACAGACTGTGGCTCGCGTCTGCGAGCTTGATGATTCGTTTGTTCATGGGTCGCCTTCATACTGATATCACTTATCAGTTTTCTTGACCGGACGAGCCCAGTTCTTGATGTGACGCTGGGGTACCCGGGTAATCACGAGTTCATGTTCACCCACGTCCTTGGTAATAGTAGAGCCGGCACCCAGGGTGGCCCCTTTGCCGATGCGAACAGGCGCTACCAGTTGGGTGTCAGAACCAACGAACACATCGTCCTCGATGATGGTCTGGAATTTGTTGACCCCGTCGTAGTTGCAGGTGATGGTACCAGCACCGATATTCACCCCGGCTCCGATCTCGGCATCACCCAGATAGGTCAGATGACCGCACTTGGAACCAACCCCAAGACGGGCCTTCTTCATCTCGACGAAGTTGCCAACGTGCGCATCCTGCTCCAGAACCGCCCCCGGACGCAAGCGGGTAAACGGACCCACTGAGCACTGATCTGCCACCTTTGCACCCTCGATAACCGAGTAGGGTTTCACCTCGGTGTGATCGCCAATGACACAATCTTTCAGTACGCAACCGGCTCCGATACGAACGTGATTGCCGAGAGTCACCTTGCCCTCAATGATGACGTTTGCATCAATAACAACCTCTTCACCAATTTCCAAAACCCCACGCAAATCAAAGCGTGCGGGGTCGATCATGGTTGCACCTGCAATCATAAGTTTCTCGGCCTGCATCTGCTGATAGCTGCGCTCAAGTTGGGCCAATTGCACCCGATTGTTGGCCCCTTCAACTTCAGCGGCACGCTCTGGATGCACGGCGGCAATCGGGCAATTATCGCTGTGAGCCATGGCGATCACATCCGTCAGATAGAACTCACCCTGGGCGTTCTTGTTGTCGAGACGAGACAACCATTGACGCAACTGGCCCCCATTGGCCACCAGCACGCCGGTATTCACCTCACGGATCGCCAGCTGTTCGGCATTGGCATCCTTCTGCTCGACGATGCCGACTACCTGACCATTTTCACGGACGATACGGCCATAGCCGGTCGGGTTGTCGAGCACTACGGTCAGCAGTGCCATCCCGTTTTCAGCCTTGGCAGCCAGCAGTCGCTGCAGGGTCTCGGGCTGGATCAGCGGGGTATCGCCGTAGAGCACCAGCACGTCGTCCTCATCCTTCCAGAACGGGATGGCCTGGGCGACGGCGTGACCGGTTCCCAGCTGCTGAGCTTGCAGCACCCAGTTGACATCGGCCGCCACGATCCGCTCTTTCAGCAGTTCGGCACCGTGGCCATAAACCAGATGCAGCTGCTCGGCACCAACCTGACGGGCAGTATCGATCACATGGGAAACCATGGGTTTGTTGGCTACCGGGTGGAGTACCTTGGGCAGGGAAGAGCGCATGCGGGTACCTTTACCCGCCGCCAGGATCACGACGTTGAGTGACATAAATTGACCTTTGGAACATGAAGAAATACTCGGCGGAGTCTATCCAACGGGTAAAAAAAAAGCGACCCGAAGGTCGCTTTTTACATCACCGTTATTAGCGGTAATTCTTTTTGACGATATCGATGACTCGCAGTTGAGCCATCGCCTTGGCCAGCTCGGTGGCGGCCTGGGCGTAGTCGATATCACCATGGGAGCTGTGGATCCGCTCTTCGGCTGCGCGCTTGGCTTCCTGGGCTTTCGCCTCATCCAAGTCGTCAGCACGAATCGCGGTGTCCGCCAGCACGGTCACGGATTCAGGTTGTACTTCCAGCATACCACCGGAGATGTACAGCACCTCTTCAGTTCCGTTCTGCTTCACCAAGCGGACCAGGCCCGGCTTGATGGCAGTCAGCAACGGAGCATGACCGTGGCGGAGACCCAACTCACCTTCGGAGCCTGATACCTGAGCGGATTGCACGCGACCGGAAAACAGTTTTCCTTCGGCGCTCACCACATCCAGGTGAAAGGAGATCATCTCTGCCATGGGCCCTCCTGTCGAGGCTTACAGTTTCTTGGATTTCTCGACGACTTCGTCGATACCGCCAACCATGTAGAACGCCTGCTCGGGCAGATCGTCATACTCGCCTTTCAGGATGCCCTGGAAACCACGGATGGTCTCTTTCAGCGGCACGTATTTGCCCGGAGAACCGGTAAACACTTCTGCTACGAAGAACGGCTGGGACAGGAAACGCTCGATCTTACGGGCACGGGCTACGGTCAGTTTGTCTTCTTCTGACAGTTCATCCATACCCAGGATGGCGATGATGTCCTTCAGCTCTTTGTAGCGCTGCAGTACGGTTTGAACGCCACGAGCGGTCTCGTAGTGCTCTTTGCCAACCACCAGCGGATCCAGCTGACGAGAGGTAGAGTCCAGCGGGTCAACGGCCGGGTAGATACCCAGTGCCGCGATTTGACGGGACAGTACGACGGTCGCATCCAGGTGGGCGAAGGTGGTCGCCGGAGACGGGTCAGTCAAGTCATCCGCAGGCACGTAAACGGCCTGTACGGAGGTAATGGAACCGGTCTTGGTGGAGGTGATACGTTCTTGCAGAACACCCATCTCCTCGGCCAGGGTCGGCTGGTAACCTACTGCGGAAGGCATACGGCCCAGCAGTGCGGATACTTCAGTACCGGCCAGGGTGTAACGGTAGATGTTATCTACGAAAAACAGTACGTCACGACCTTCGTCACGGAACTTTTCGGCCATGGTCAGGCCGGTCAGCGCAACGCGCAGACGGTTTCCGGGCGGCTCGTTCATCTGACCGTAAACCAGAGATACTTTGTCCAGTACGTTGGACTCCATCATCTCGTGGTAGAAGTCGTTACCCTCACGGGTACGCTCACCTACACCGGCGAACACAGAGTAACCACTGTGCTCGATCGCGATGTTACGGATCAGCTCCATCATGTTTACGGTTTTGCCTACACCGGCACCACCGAACAGACCAACCTTACCACCCTTGGCGAACGGGCATACCAGGTCGATAACCTTGATGCCTGTTTCCAGCAGATCGTTGCTGTTGGACTGATCTTCGTAGCTGGGGGCAGCGCGGTGGATAGACCAGCACTCTTCTTCACCGATCGGACCTTTTTCGTCGATTGGCTCGCCCAGTACGTTCATGATCCGACCCAGAGTCGCAGTACCGACCGGAACCTGGATGGATTTACCGCTATTCACTACTTCCAACCCACGACGCAGACCGTCGGAGGAGCCCATGGTGATGCAACGAACGACGCCGCCACCGATCTGTTGCTGAACTTCCAGCACCAGACCCTGGCCTTGACCTTCGCTAACGACCTTCAGTGCATCGTACACCTGGGGCACGGCATTCTGCGGGAACTCGATGTCCACCACAGCGCCGATGATTTGGACGATGAAACCGTTACTCATGTCAAATCCTCTAAACCTTTGATAACCCTTGCCTTACACCGCAGCAGCACCGGATACGATCTCTGTCAGCTCCTGGGTAATACTGGCCTGACGGGCCTTGTTGTATACCAGTTGCAGATCGTTAATCAGGTTACCGGCGTTGTCAGTCGCGGCTTGCATGGCAACCATTCGGGCTGCCTGTTCACTTGCCAAGTTTTCCACTACACCCTGGTAAACCTGAGATTCGACGTAGCGAACCAGCAGGGTATCCAGCAGCTTCTTGGGATCCGGCTCATAGAGGTAATCCCAGTGGTGTTTCTTGGCGAGCTTGCTGTCTTCAGTTACGGGCAAAGGCAGCAGTTGATCGACCCGTGGTTGCTGCACCATGGTGTTGACGAACTTGTTGTACACCAGATACAGCTTGTCAATCTCACCGTTGTCGTAAGCCTTCAGCATGACCTTGACTGAACCAATCAGGTCATTGACGCTCGGACTATCGCCCAGTCCTGCGACATGAGCTTTCACCTTGGCGCCGTGCCGTTCAAAGAAGTTGGAGGCCTTGTTACCGATCAGTGCCAGGTCAACCTTGGCACCTTTCGCGCTCCATTGCTTCATATCATTGAGGGCAGCCTTGAACAGGTTGATGTTCAGACCACCACACAGGCCACGGTCGGTGGAGACGACGATGTAACCCACTCGCTTGACCTCACGTTCGATGAGGTAGGGGTGCTTGTATTCCAAGTTCCCCTGAGCGATATGGCCGATCACCTTGCGCATGGTTTCAGCGTACGGACGGCTGGCAGACATGCGTTCCTGCGCACGGCGCATTTTGCTTGCTGCCACCATTTCCATAGCGCCGGTGATCTTCTGAGTGTTTTTCACACTCCCGATCTTGTTACGTATCTCTTTTGCGCCGGCCATCTCTTACTCTCCATCAAGTGGCAGCTCACGCTGCCACACACGCTTACCAGGTCTGGGTTGCTTTGAAGCTATCCAGCAACGCAGTCAGCTTGCCAACGATCGCGTCGTTGTAGTCGGCTTTGGCATTGATTTCAGCCATCAGCTCGGCATGCTGGGTATTGGCGTAAGAGAGCAGAGCGGCTTCGAAGTCGACGATTTTGTTCAGCTCGACATCGGAGAGATAGCCTTTCTCGGCGGCGAACAGCACCAGAGACTGGTGAGCCACGCTCAGCGGAGAGTACTGCTTCTGCTTCATCAGCTCGGTCACTTTCACACCGTGATCCAGCTGCTTGCGAGTCGCCTCGTCCAGATCGGAAGAGAACTGGGCGAATGCCGCCAGTTCGCGATACTGGGCCAGCGCGGTACGGATACCACCGGACAGCTTCTTGACGATCTTGGTCTGAGCAGCACCACCTACACGGGATACGGAGATACCCGGGTCAACCGCCGGACGAATACCGGAGTTGAACAGCTGTGAAGTCAGGAAGATCTGACCATCGGTGATGGAGATCACGTTGGTCGGAACGAACGCAGATACGTCACCCGCCTGGGTTTCGATGATTGGCAGCGCAGTCAAAGAACCGGTTTTGCCTTTCACTTCACCCTTGGTGAACTTCTCTACGTACTCGGCGTTAACGCGAGCAGCACGCTCCAGCAGACGGGAGTGCAGATAGAAAACGTCACCCGGGTAAGCTTCACGTCCTGGCGGACGGCGCAGCAGCAGGGAGATCTGGCGATAAGCTACGGCCTGCTTGGACAGGTCATCATAGATGATCAGCGCGTCTTCACCGCGGTCACGGAAGTACTCACCCATGGAGCAACCGGCATACGGAGCCAGGTACTGCAGGGCAGCAGCTTCGGAGGCAGAGGCAACAACCACGATGGTGTTGGCCAGGGCGCCGTGCTCTTCCAGCTTGCGCACCACGTTGGCGATGGTGGAGGCCTTCTGGCCAATCGCAACGTAGACACACTTAATGCCGGAATCTTTCTGGTTGATGATGGTGTCGATCGCGATGGCGGTCTTACCAACCTGACGGTCACCGATGATCAGCTCACGCTGGCCACGACCGATTGGGATCATGGCATCGATGGCTTTCAGACCGGTCTGGACCGGCTGGTCAACAGACTTACGCTCGATAACGCCCGGTGCGATCACTTCGATCGGCGAGAAGCCGTCGTTGTCGATCGGACCTTTACCGTCGATCGGCTGACCCAGGGTGTTCAACACCCGGCCCAACAGACCACGACCTACCGGCACTTCCAGAATACGGCCAGTACCTTTTACTTTCATTCCTTCTGACAGACCGTCATAGGAACCCATAATCACCGCACCAACGGAGTCACGCTCCAGGTTCAATGCCAGAGCGTAGCGGTTGCCCGGCAGCTCGATCATCTCACCCTGCATGGCATCAGCCAGGCCGTGAATACGAATGATACCGTCGCTCACAGAGACGATAGTACCTTCGTTACGCGCTTCGCTCTTTACATCAAACTGCGCAATGCGCTGCTTGATCAGCTCGGCGATTTCAGTGGAATTCAGTTGCATGCTCTAATACCCCAATCAAGATTGCAGCGCGTCAGCCATGCGATCCAGCTTACCGCGGACAGTTCCGTCGATTACCAGATCACCGGCCTTGATGAGCACCCCGGCCATCAAGGACGCATCGATGCTGCAATTCAGCTTCACTTTGCGCGCGAGACGTTGTTCCAGAGAAGCCTGAATATTGGCTTTCTGCTGGTCGGTCAGTTCGATCGCCGAAATCACGTCAGCCTGAACCTCTTTATCCAGTTCAGCTTTAAACGCTACAAATTCAGCAACGACCGCCGGCAGCACACCCAAGCGACCATTCTCGGCCATCACCCGGATCAGGTTCTGGCCATGCACGTCGAGTTGCTCACCGCAGACACCGACAAACAACGTTGCCAGCTCTTCGGCGGCCACAGAGCCGTTTACCAAGTTGTGCATGGTCTCGTTTTCCACTACTTGCGCAGCAAAACCGAGCATACCCAGCCACTGGTCAACCGCCTTGTGCTCAACGGCAAACTCGAAAGCAGCCTTGGCGTAGGGGCGAGCGATTGTAGTCAGTTCAGACATAGCCCCGTTCCCGTTACAGTTCTGCTACCAGTTTGTCGACGATGTCGCTGTTGGCAGCCTGGTCGATTTGACGCGCCAGGATCTTCTCTGCACCAGCAATGGCAAGAGCAGCAACCTGCTTACGCAGTTCTTCTTTGGCACGATGACGTTCAGCTTCGATCTCGGCACGGCCCTGAGCCAGGATTTTTTCCCGCTCAGACTGGGCACCAGCGGCAGCTTCATCAATGATCTGGGCTTTACGTTTGTTAGCCTGCTCAATGATTTCAGCAGCCTGCAGCTTGGCTTCTTTCAGCTGATCGGTGGCGTTGGCCTTGGCCAAATCCAGATCTTTCTTGGCACGTTCGGCAGAAGAGAGACCGTCAGCAATAGCTTTCTGACGGGCTTCGATGGCTGCAATCAGCGGCGGCCATACGTACTTCATGCAAAACACTACGAAGAAGAAAAAAGCAATTGCTTGGCCGAGGAGGGTGGCATTGATATTCACAGCCGATGTCCTCTTAAGTTAGTTAATGGGTTATGCCTGGAGAGTCGTAACGACTTAGCCAGCAACCGCAAACATCACGTACAGACCCAGACCAACGGCGATCATCGGGATCGCATCCACCAGACCCATTACGATGAAGAACTGGGTACGCAGAACAGGGATCAGATCCGGTTGACGAGCAGCACCTTCCAGGAACTTGCCACCCAGGATACCGATACCGATGGAAGCGCCGATAGCAGCCAGACCCATCATCATTGCAGCAGCGATGTACAGCAGGTCCATGTTCAAGTTTTCCATGAGGATCTCCAGTTATTTAGATGTAATTGATTGTATAAAAAGGATTATTTGAGTTGCATCAACCATGGTCTTCCTGCGCCATCGACAGATAGACGATGGTCAGAACCATGAAAATGAATGCCTGCAAAGTGATGATCAGGATGTGGAAAATTGCCCAAGGCACGGACAGGATCCACTGTGACCACCAGGGTAACAAACCAGCAATCAGGATAAAGATCAGTTCGCCAGCATACATGTTGCCGAACAGTCGAAGACCCAGAGAAACAGGTTTGGAAATCAGCGTAACAGTTTCCAGGATGAGGTTAACCGGGATGGCCGCCGGGTGGTTGAAAGGCTGAAGCGTCAGCTCCTTCACAAACCCGCCGATACCCTTGACCTTGATGCTGTAATACAGGATCAAGAAGAACACGCCCAAAGCCATGGACATGGTGATGTTAACGTCAGCAGAGGGAACCACACGCAGATAGGGAATACCCATCAATTGTGCAGCGTGAGGGATAAAGTCAACGGGGATCAGATCCATGAAGTTCATCAGGAAGATCCACACAAACACCGTCAGCCCCAAAGGTGCGATGACCTTGTTGCGACCGTGAAAGATGTCTTTGACGTTACCATTCACAAACTCGACCAGCATCTCCACAAAGCACTGCAGCTTACCCGGCACCCCGCTGGTAGCGTTAACGGCTACTTTGCGGAACAGCAGGATAAACAGGGCGCCTAGCACGACGGAAAATACCATTGAGTCGATATTGACCGTCCAGAACCCGGACCCGACTTGAAGGTGGGTCAGGTGGTGGGAGATATATCCCTGAGGAGTCAGGACTTCTCCGGTTGCAGACATGAGTTTTCCTAATAGTGGTTGTTAAGCGTGAATGAAACCATCCACTGTACAACGAGGGCGAGGATATAAGTGGCGAAAAACGAGACGGTAACGACCTCGACTCCCGCACCAAACATCAGGGCGAATAGACCTGTTGTAGAAATGAGCTTAATCCCTGCCCCACCATAAAAGTCCCGCAAAACCAGGCCCACACTCTCGGTTGTCACCTTGCGGCGCAGCACCCAGACAGTAAACAAGGCTTGAGGAACCCAGTACATCCCCCCTCCGTAGAGGGCGGAATAACCGGCGCTGGCACCAGTCAGGTAAAACCAGACGGCACTCATCGCCAGGATCAGGATGAGCTGACAAACGAGCATAACCAAGGCCAGTGTCAAACCTTCCAAGGCTATTTTCTGCTTCACCAACCTACCCCTGAACATTACAGAACTGTAAAAAATCGGGATCCGAAGACCCCATGTTAACAGCTCTTAAAGCCGGTCAAATTATACCCTTGAGGGCAGCTATTGCAATATGACAAAAATCCTTAATTTTTGCGGCTTTCCGCGGCAAATCAGGGTTATGGTCATATCAAAAGGAATGGATGTTTTATTACTACAAAAAGCGTAAAAATCACGATTCCGACACGCCAAAATAGCCCAATATACGGTCCAAATCGGACAAATTCTCGTAACTTATTACTAACTTCCCGCTATCCCGCTTGCCAGGCTGAAGTTGCACCTGATTGCCAATTTTTTCTGCCAGTTGGCGCTCCAGGTAGCCGATCTGCGGATCACGGGCCGGTTCGACCATGGCTTTTGCCGGTTCGAGCGCTTTTTGCACCAGCTTCTCGGTATCGCGCACGGTCAGCCCTTTCTGGGCAACCAGCTTGGCCAGTTCGGACTGGGCCTGGCCACTCAGGGCCAGCAGGGCACGGGCATGGCCCATGTCGAGGTCGCCATGCTCGACGAAACGCTTCACGTCGTCGTTGAGCTGGTTGAGACGCAACAGGTTGGTCACCGTGGTGCGGGACTTGCCCACCGCCTCGGCCACCTGCTGGTGGGTGAGTTCAAATTCGGTCAGCAGTCTTTGTAAAGCGACCGCCTCTTCGATGGCATTAAGGTCTTCCCGCTGAATATTCTCAATCAGCGCGATGGCGACGGCAGCCTCGTCGGGCACATCCTTGACGATACAGGGCACCACCTCAAGCCGCGCCAGCTGGGACGCGCGCCAGCGCCGCTCACCGGCGATGATTTCGAAGGATTGTTCGCCGAGAGGGCGTACCACGATGGGCTGGATCACCCCCTGGGCGCGGATGGAGTTGGCAAGCTCTTCCAGTGCATCCTGGGACATGTCCTTGCGGGGCTGGTACTTGCCGGACTGCAACCACTCCACCGGCAGCTTGCGCAGCTCGCCCTGATTGGTGGGGGCCATGGCCTCTTCAGTACGTTGATCGCTCATCACCTGTTTCTGGCGGGCAGCCGTGCTGGTACTGAGCAGGGCATCCAGCCCCTTGCCCAGTCCACGTTTTTTCGGAGTCATATGCTCTCTCGGTCTGCGATGGTCGCCTGACGTTCCTGCTCCTGGCGGCGCAGGATCTCGCCAGCCAGTGCCAGGTAGGCCTTGGCGCCCACCGATGATTTGTCATAGTGCATGGCCGGGGCACCGAAACTCGGGGCCTCAGCCAGTCTAACATTGCGGGGAATGATGGTGCGGTAGACCTTGTCGCCAAAGTGCTGTTTTAGCTGATCGGACACATCATTGGCCAGCCGGTTGCGGTGATCGTACATGGTACGCAGCACACCTTCGATCTTGAGATCGGGATTGACCACGGCGGCCAGCTTGCTGATGGTGTCGACCAGGGCGGTGAGCCCTTCCAGCGCATAGTATTCGCACTGCATGGGCACCAGCACGGAGTCGGCGGCGGCCATGGCGTTCACGGTCAGCATGTTGAGGGAAGGTGGGCAGTCGATGAAGACGTAGTCGTACTTGTCCCGCACCGAGGCCAGCGCATTGCGCAGACGGATCTCGCGGGCGAAAAACTCCATCAGGCGGATTTCGGCTGCGGTCACGTCGGCGTTGGCGGCGATCAGGTGATAACCACCGGAAGTTTCGGGTATGATCACCTCGCTGATGGGAGCATCTTCGATCAGCAGCTCATAGGCGGTGCGCTCGACTTCGTACTTGTCGACGCCGCTGCCCATGGTGGCATTGCCCTGCGGATCCAGATCGATCACCAGCACCTTGCGCCGGGTGGCGGCCATGGAGGCGGCCAGGTTCACACAGGTGGTGGTTTTACCCACTCCACCCTTCTGGTTGGCTATGGCAATGACTTTTCCCACACTATCCCCTAAATGAAACTGCGACCCTATTCGGGCTGGATATGTTTGAATTCCAGCAGATGACGTTCGCCTTCCAGCTCCGGCACCCGCAGCTCATGACAGGCTACCAGACGGATATTGGCAGGCAACTGGGCCAGCTCCTCTGCGGGATATTGTCCCTTGAGCGCGAGGAAGCTGCCCTGTTCTGACGGCAGGTGGTGACACCAGCTCAGCATGTCCTCTAGCGAAGCGAACGCTCTGCTGAGTACACCATCAAACCCGACTTCGGGTTGATACTCTTCCACCCGGGATTTGATCGGCGTCACATTGGTCAACCCCAGCTCCAGAATGACCTGGCGGATGAAGTTGATCCGTTTGCCCAGACTGTCCAGCAGAACGAACTGCTTGTCCGGGTTGATGATGGCCAGCGGCAGTCCAGGCAAGCCGGGACCGGTCCCCACATCGATGAAGCGCTCCCCGTGCAAGTGGGGGCTTACCACCAGACTGTCGAGGATATGCTTGACCAGCATGGCGTCCGGATCTCGCACCGAGGTGAGATTGTAAGCCTTGTTCCACTTGTGCAGCAACTCGACCAACTGCACCAGTTGGCTCTTTTGGGTATCGGTGATAACAATTCCGGCCTGCATGAGCAGGCCGTTCAATCTTTCCAGCATATTTTCCAACGGTAAGAATCCTCAGGCGGTTTTACGCAGCAGGCCGTGTTTTTTCAGGTGAACCAGCAGGATGGAGATGGCCGCCGGGGTGATACCGGAGATGCGGGAAGCCTGACCAATGGTCTGCGGCTTGGCATCGTTCAGCTTGGCTTTCACCTCGTTGGAGAGGCCGTTCACCTCGCGATAGTCCAGATCCAGCGGCAGCAAGGTGTTCTCGTTGCGCAGCTGTTTTTCCACTTCATCGTGCTGACGCTCGATGTAACCGGCGTACTTGATCTGGATCTCAACCTGTTCGGCCGCGGCAGGATCGGTCACGGAAGGGCCGACCCCTTCGATGGCCATCAGCGCATCATAGGTTACCTCGGGGCGACGCAGCAGCTCTTCCAGACTCTGTTCGCGGGTCAGCGGGGTGTTGACCAGGGCGTTGACCGCTTCCAGTGACGGATGTTGCGGGTGGATCCAGGTTGAACGCATGCGCTGACGCTCCAGCTCGACCTGTTCCATCTTGGCGTTGAATTTGCTCCAGCGCTCGTCATCCACCAGACCCAGTTCGCGACCGATGGCAGTCAGGCGGATATCGGCGTTGTCTTCCCGCAGCAGCAGGCGATATTCGGCACGGCTGGTGAACATGCGGTAAGGCTCGCGGGTCCCCAGGGTGGAGAGATCGTCCATCATCACGCCCATGTAGGCCTGATCCCGACGCGGGTTCCAGGGATCCTTGTCCTGGGCACGCAGGGCCGCGTTCAGACCGGCCATCAGGCCTTGTGCAGCCGCCTCTTCGTAACCGGTCGTCCCGTTGATCTGGCCAGCGAAGAACAGGTTTGGAATGCACTTGCTCTCCATGTTGGCCTTGAGATCCCGCGGATCGAAGAAATCATATTCGATGGCATAGCCCGGGCGGGTGATGTGGGCGTTCTCGAAGCCGCGCACGGAACGGACGATCTGCACCTGCACGTCAAACGGCAGGCTGGTGGAGATCCCGTTCGGATAGAGTTCGTGGGTGGTCAGGCCTTCCGGTTCGACGAAGATCTGGTGCGCCGTCTTGTCGGCGAAACGGGTGATCTTGTCTTCGATCGACGGGCAGTAGCGCGGGCCGATCCCCTCGATCACCCCGGCGTACATGGGGCTGCGATCCAGGTTATTGCGGATCACCTCGTGGGTACGCTCGTTGGTGTGGGTGACGTAGCAAGGCACCTGACGGGGATGCTGGCTGGCATCGCCGATAAACGAGAAGACGGGGCGCGGATCGTCGCCATGCTGTTCCTGCATTACGGAGAAATCTACGCTGCGGGCATCGATGCGCGGCGGGGTGCCCGTCTTGAGACGATCGATGCGCAGCGGCAGTTCACGCAGGCGCTGGGCCAATGCGATCGAGGGAGGATCCCCGGCACGGCCGCCCTTGTAGTTTTCCATCCCGATGTGGATCAAACCATTCAGGAAGGTACCGACCGTCAGCACCACAGTCTTGCCACTGATGCGGATCCCGCTCTGGGTGACCACACCGGCAACACGATCCCCGTCCATGATCAGATCGTCACAGGCCTGCTGGAAGATCTTCAGGTTCGGGTAATTCTCCAGCATCTGGCGAACGACAGCCTTGTAGAGCAGGCGATCCGCCTGGGCACGAGTGGCTCGCACTGCCGGGCCCTTGGAGGAGTTGAGGGTGCGGAACTGGATCCCGCCAAGATCGATGGCACGCGCCATGATCCCGCCGAGTGCGTCAACTTCCCTGACCAGGTGTCCCTTGCCGATCCCGCCGATCGCCGGATTACAGGACATGTGCCCCAGCGTATCGATATTGTGGGTCAGCAACAGGGTGTTCATGCCCATACGGGCTGCCGCTGTTGCTGCTTCGGTTCCGGCATGACCGCCACCGACGACGATCACATCAAATTGTTCATGGTATTGCATTGGGATCACCTTGATCTGCACGCCTGAAGATCTTTATTTGCCTGGGCTAAAGGGCGGAACATTCTATCTGTTTCGCGTCCTGAGGGGAACGTCTACTTAACGTTCAGTATGAAGGGAGGATCCACTAATTAGATCTTAAGGATCTTTAGATCGATCTTTTACTGGATCTCTTATTAGGATCCGCCCTTTCTGTTGATAAGCACTTTTTGATCATAAAGATCATTAATTTAATGACGATCCTAGCTTGTGGAAAAGCTTGGATCCTGGCCCGGTGAACGAGGGGATAACCAGGACTTTTATACACAGAGGTCTGTCGGTCTGGATCTAATACATGGATAACTATAGGTTTTGCAGAGCTTTACACCGTAGTTATGCACATTACCCCTGGGCGTTGTGGGTAACCTTGTAGAACAACTCCCCCGGATCAATCTGTTAATAACATGGTGGATAGTCGATCTGGGGATAAGTGGGGAGATCAAGCTTTTTTTCAGGATCTCCCGCACGCTGATCAGGCGATCATCGTCATCCAGTCGCGGATCCACACTTCTGCGGCATCTTCGGGGATCTCGTGTTGGGTCACATCGATGTCGAGTCGCTCGCCAATCCGGCTGGCTCCGCACTCGGCCAGCAGCCGATCCAGCGTCTTGCCGCCCTGGCAAAAGGTGTCATAACTGCTGTCGCCAAGGGCGATCACGCCATATTTCAATGAATTAAGATCCGGATGCTGCTCGGCAAGATCCTTGGCGAAGGGTTGCAGGTTGTCGGGCACATCCCCGGCACCATGGGTGGAAGTGACCACCAGCAGGATGGATCCCGCATCATCCAGCACCTCTGCCAGCTTGGCCGGGTTGTGGATCCGGGTCTGGTGGCCAGCCTGTTCCAGCAGGTTGGCGACGTGGTCTGCGACATATTCGGCGGCGCCCAGCATGGAGCCGACGACGAGATTGAGTTTGGCCATGGAATGGATCCTGATTTCAGACAAAGAAACGGAAAGCCGGATTCTACCGCCAAAGGGTGTGGATAAATATGGATAAAGCTTGGGGATAATGGATCCAGTCAGATAATGCCGCCGGATCCATCCTGCCGATCTTTTTTCTGCTTCTTTATATTCCTCTCCATTTTCTTCTCCGCTCATAGCTCTCCTGATGGCTCCCATCTCCCGCGAAATCCCGCCAACGATGCAGCTAGATAACAATGTAGATGCAAATGATTAGCAATTATTGAATCGATTCGATCACGGCTCCTGTAGTAGGATTGCGCTGCTTTACTCGCCCATGGAACAGGGTGATGTCGTGAAAAACGACCACAAATAACAATTAAAACAACATAACTCATTGATAAACGAGACTTTAATATGATTGCGCAAAAATACACTACAGGACCCGGCAAGAAGGGCGCCTTCGGCGTGCTTTCGCTCTCCGGTTTGCTCGTCTCCCTGCCACTGATGGCCGAACAAACCACCGCTGAGCTGCCCAAAGCCAGCGAAACCATGGTGGTGACAGGTACGGCTATGAAGGTGGAAGTGCCGATGGCCGAGACCCCTCGCGCCGTCTCCGTGGTTAATCGCGAGGAGCTGGATCAGCACGCCGTGTTGCAGCTGGATGAAGCGATTCGCTACCGTTCCGGCGTATTGACCGGTCTCTATGGTTCCGACAACAACACCGACTGGTTCAAGGTGCGTGGCTTCGATGCCGCCTATTATCTGGATGGCAACCGGTTGTTTGGCTCCGGCTATTACGTCTGGACGCCGGAACCGTTCGGTCTGGATAGTGTGGAAGTGCTGAAGGGGCCAGCCTCGATCCTTTACGGTGAGGCGCCTCCGGGCGGGGTGATCAATGCCATCAGCAAGCGACCGACCGCCACGCCGCAAGGGCAGGTGGATCTGCAGCTTGGCAGCCGGGATCATCGTCAGGTCGGGGTGGACGTCTCTGACGCGCTCTCCGACAACAGCCGCTACCGCATGGTTGCTCTTTATAAAGAGCGTGATGGGGTGCTTACCGGTACTTACAACGATCGGGTTTATCTGGCGCCCAGCGTCACCTTCGATCTTTCGGATCGTACCAGCCTGACACTGCTGGCCAGTTTCCTGCACGACGAAGGGGTTCCGACCAACGGCTTCTTCCCGGTCTATGGCACCCTGAATACGTCAGGTGGCGAGATTGATCCCTCTACCAATCTGAGCCAGCCGGATTACGATCGCAACCGCAATACCCAGATCTCCACCGGTTACGAGCTGGCCCACCAGCTCAACCAGACCTGGGAGTTCAAGCAGAACGTCCGTTTCAACTATAACGATCTGCTGCTGCGCCAGACCTATATCTTCCCGACCTATGAAGGCACAACTGCCAGTCGTGGCCTGGTTTACCGTGATGGCAATACCAAGAGTGCCACCATGGATAACCAGATGGTGGGCTACTGGAGCACCGACAGCACCGAGCAGACCTTGCTGCTGGGGGTGGATCTGCAGCGTCACGTCAATGAAGGGGTCGAGGCCGACAACTACGGTATGGGCTCCATCAATACCATGAACCCGGATTACAGCGGCTTCCCCGGTTTTGACGAGTCGACCGCCACTCACCAGAAGAGCAGCAAGGGCCAGAGCGGCCTCTATGCCCAGCACCAGATCCGCTGGGACGATCGCTGGTTGCTGACTGCCGGTGGCCGTTTTGACTATGTGGAGACCCACAACACCAATACCAGCAAGGACGAGCGCCAGTACGATCACGAGCTATCCCTCTCGGGCAGCCTGATGTATCTGGCTGACAACGGCCTCTCTCCCTACTTTGCCTATGCCGAGTCGTTCGAGGTGCTGCCGGGGATCGATCCTAACACCCGAAACTCCTACAAGCCGCTCAAGGGCAAGCTCTACGAGACCGGCGTGAAGTATGCGCCTGCCTTCCTCGACGGTTACATCAATCTGGCGCTGTTCGATCTGGCCCAGACCAACTCGCTGGTCTCTACCGGTTCCGGCCAGCAGACCCAGGCGGGTGAAGTGACCTCTCAGGGGGTTGAGCTGGAAGGGAGCGTGCAGGTGACAGATGCGCTGCGTCTGACCGCTGCTTATACCTACACCGATGCCAAAACCAACGACACCGGCAGTGGCGATCGCCGTGCCAGCCTGATCCCGCGCCACCAGGCCTCCTTCTGGGGTAACTACAAGGTGCAGCAAGGGGTGGCTTCGGGTCTGGAGCTGGGTACCGGTGTGCGTTATATCGGTTCCAGCGTGGGTATTGGCGCCGTGAATGCGGACTATACCCCCATCTACGGCTCTGCCGAGGTGCCGGCCCATACCGTCTGGGATGCGATGATCGGGTATGACTTTGCCAAGAACTGGCGTGCCCAGCTCAACGTCAACAACCTGCTGGGTGAAACCTACGTGGCCAGTTGTGACTACTACTGCTACTACGGCGAGCCGCGCAGCGTAGTGGGCAGCATCAACTACCGCTGGTAATCGAAGTCGGGCGGGAACAGGATTCCCGCCCTTCTTTTCACCCGCAGTTGTTCTGATCTCTCTGGAATACCGGTCCGTTATGGAACTCTTGTCTCTGGTTTATCGTCAATATCGTTGGCCCTTTATCGCCATTACCCTGCTCAGTCTGCTCAGTGCCGTCAGCGGGATTGGCGTCATTGTCTTTATCAATCAGTCTCTTATCGAATCTATAGGTGATCCGCTGCCGATCCTCGGTCAGCTGGTCGGCCTGATTGTGTTGCTGCTGGTGATCACACTCGGATCTCAGCTGGCCCTGACCACTCTCGGTCACCATTTTGTCTACCGGTTGCGCGGACGCCTGCTCAAGCAACTGCTGGATACCGATGTCGCCCGCATCCGCCAGATTGGTCAGGGGCCGCTGCTGGCCTCCCTCTCCAGCGATATCGGCCAGATCACCATTGCCTTCGTACGCCTGCCAGAGTTGGTGCAGGGGCTGGTGCTCACGCTGGGTTCAGCCCTCTATCTTGGCTGGCTCTCTCCGGCCCTGCTCGGGGTGACCGCGCTCTGGGTCACCGTCACCATGGTGGTGGGCTGGTTGCTGGTGAACCGTGTTTATCGCCATCTCTCCCACATGCGTCAGGCCGAAGATCGGCTCTATCAGAACTATCAGGCCATCATCGCCGGCAGCAAGGAGCTGGCGCTCAACCGCGAGCGGGCTCACTTCGTCTATCACCAGCTCTATGAGCAAAATGCCCGTGACTATCGCCAGCAGATCATTCGCGCCGACACCTATCACCTGAGCGCGGTGAACTGGTCGAATATCATGATGCTGGGGGCCATCGGTCTGGTCTTCTTTCTGGCCAACGGCCTTGGCTGGGCCAACACCAATGTGGCCGCCACCTTCGCCCTGACCCTGCTGTTCCTGCGCACCCCTCTGTTGCAGGGGATTGGCGCCCTGCCGACCCTGCTTGCCGCTCAGGTGGCGTTCGACAAGATCGCCGCCCTCAATCTGGCCGAGCCGGATGCGGACTTCCCACTGCCGCCCGCCATCCGCCCCTGGCAGCATATCGAGTTGGAGCAGGTGAGCTTTCACTATCAGGGGGAGGGCGGCTTTGCCGTTGGCCCCATCGATCTGGTCATCGAAAAGGGGGAGCAGATCTTCATCATCGGCGGCAATGGCTCCGGCAAGTCGACGCTGGCCATGCTGCTGACCGGCCTTTACCAGCCGGTATCGGGCCGGATCCTGCTGGATGGTGAGCCGATCACCGATCGCAACGGCTATCTGGCGCTCTTCTCCGCCATCTTCACCGACTATCACCTGTTCCAGCACCTGCTGGGGCCGGAACCCAAGGATGAGCTGGTGGCCGAGTGGCTGGAGCGGTTACAGATGGGCAGCAAGCTCACCATCGAGGATGGCTTTATCGCCGATATCGATCTCTCCCAAGGGCAGCGCAAGCGGGTCGCCCTGCTGCTGGCGCTGGCCGAGCAGCGCGAGGTGATGCTGTTTGACGAGTGGGCCGCGGATCAGGATCCCCAGTTCCGCCGCATCTTCTATCAGGTGCTGCTGCCGCGCCTCAAGGAGATGGGCAAGACGGTGATTGCTATCAGTCACGATGATCACTACTTCCCGCTGGCCGATCGCCTGCTGGAGATGCGCCAGGGCCAGCTCACTGAGCTGACCGGGGCGCGCCGCGCCGAAGTGAGCCGCGATGCGATCGCCCATCTGGATTGCGAGGTGCCGGCTTGATACCGGCACCGATGAGACTGGCGGCAAGCCAGCACAGGAATTGCTTATGTTCGAGATGAAATCAGCCAGCTTCACGGTCAATGACCGCACGCTGCTGCACCCCACCGACCTGCGTTTCGAGCAGGGACAGGTCTATGGCCTCATCGGCCACAATGGGTCGGGCAAATCGACCCTGCTCAAGCTGCTGGCACGCCAGCAACCCCTCAGCGACGGCGAGATCCTGTTCGATGGCAAGCCGCTACCCGACTGGGGCAACCGGGAGTTTGCCCGTCAGGTGGCCTATCTGCCCCAGCATCTGCCGAGCGCCGAGAATCTGCTCGGGCGGGAGCTGGTGGAGATGGGCCGCTACCCCTGGCGCGGCCTGCTGGGCCGGATGGGGGCGGAGGATCACCGTCAGGTCGAGCGGGCCATCGCTCTGACTCATACCGAACGCTTTGCCGATCGGCTGGTGGATACCCTCTCCGGCGGCGAGCGGGGCAGGGTCTGGCTGGCGATGCTGCTGGCGCAGGAGAGCCGCTTCATCCTGCTGGACGAGCCGCTGGCCGCGCTGGATGTGGCCCATCAGGTGGAGGTGCTGACGCTGGTCAAGCAGTTGAGCCGTCAGCTAAACCTTGGGGTCATCATCGTCATTCACGACATCAATATGGCCTCCCGCTTCTGTGATCGGTTGGTGGCGCTCCACTCCGGCCGCCTGCTCACCCACGGCGAACCGGAGGGGATCATGACCAGCGAGACCCTGAACGCCATCTATGGCATCCCGATGGAGGTCATTCGCCATCCGGCTCATGCTCATCCCATCGCCATCGTCTGACCGGGGGCTCTCTTGAACCGTTTATTGAAGAAGATGGCACCCTGCCTTATCAGCCTGCTGCTGCCACTAGCGGCGCAGGCCGACACATCCCCGATCGCCTCTGCGCCGCTACCCCGTATCGCCACCGTCGACTGGACCATCGCCGAGACCCTGCTGGCGCTCGGGGTGACGCCGCTGGCCGTTGGGGATGCAGGCCCCTATCAGGCATGGGTCGGCGAGCCACGGCTACCTGCCGGAGTGGTGGATATCGGCCTGCGCACCCAGCCCAACCGTGAGCTGCTGGCGGAGCTCAAACCCGATCGCATCCTCATCTCGCCGCTGGCGGCCCCGCTGGCGCCAACTCTTTCCCGCATCGCGCCGGTGAGCACCATCGCCCTCTATGATGGGCAAACCGATCTGTGGCAGCGGCTGCACGAGGTGACCCTGACCCTCGCCCGCATGGTGGGCAAAACCGCCGAGGGCGAACGGCTGCTGGCCGGGCTGGATCGTGATCTCGCCAGCATGCAGGCCAGATTGCCTGCGGATCTGCCGCCCCTGCTGGTGGTGCAGTTTATCGATGAGCGCCATGTGCGGGTGTTTGGTCGCCACAGCCTGTTCGATGCGGTGATGACGCGGCTCGGGCTGCGTAATGGCTGGCAGGAGCAGACCAATGACTGGGGTTTCTCGGTGGTCAGCATCGAGCAGTTTATGACCTTGCCAACCGCGCGGCTGGTGGTGGTCGATCCCATCCCGGTCGGAGTGAGCGAACGGCTGCAGGAGCCTGGGCTGTGGCAGCATCTGCCGCTGGTACGGCAGGCGCCCGTGCTGCATCTGCCTGCGGTCTGGAGTTTTGGCGGCGTATTGGCCGCCCGCCGTTTCGCCGGTCTGCTCAGCGATGCATTGCTGCAAGATGTCGAGCGTATGGAGGCGAGCCGATGAAGCGACTGCTCACATCGCCGCTGCTGCGGCCGGTCTCGATCCTGCTGGGGTTGACCCTCTCGCTCGCGTATTGGGAGCTGGCTCGCCAGCTGCCCGGTGCGCTCTGGTGGCAGAGCCTGTTCGCCCCCAATCTGGATGATGTCAGCCAAGCGGTGGTGCATTTCAGCTGGCTGCCCCGCTTGGCGGTCACCCTGCTGGCCGGGGCGGCGCTCGGGCTGGCGGGCACCCTGATGCAGCAGGTGCTGCGCAACCCGCTCGCGTCACCGACCACCTTGGGGGTGGCCTCCGGTGCCCAACTGGCGTTGATGATGGTGACCCTGTTTGCCCCCTCCTGGTTGCTGTTGGGGCGGGAGTGGATCGCCATGGCCGGTGGCAGCCTCGCGATGGCACTGGTGTTTGCCCTGGCCTGGCGTCGCCAGCTCAATCCGGTGGTCATCGTCTTTGCCGGGTTGGTGATCAACCTCTATCTGGCGGCCATCAGCATGGGGCTCTTGCTGTTCTTTCAGGAGGAGCTGAAAGGCTTGCTGGTGTGGGGCAGTGGCTCGCTGGTGCAGAACAGCTGGAGCGGGGTTAGTTACCTGTTGCCCCGCCTGCTGGCAGCCGCTTTGCTGGCCGCAGTACTGGTGCGCCCGCTGGCGGTGCTGGAGCTGGATGATGCCAGCGCCCGCAGTCTGGGGGTCTCCCTTCAGCATCTGCGTTTTGCCGGACTGGGGCTGGCGGTTTTTGTCACCGCTTGCGTGGTGAGCGTGGTGGGGCTGATCGGCTTTATCGGGTTGGCGGCGCCCGCCATGGTGCGGCTGCTCGGGATCCGCCAGCTTGGCCAGCGGCTGCTGTGGGCTCCAATCCTAGGCGCCCTGCTGCTGGCGGCGACCGATCTGCTGCTGCAGAGCCTGAGTCGCTTCTGGCCGGTATTGATCCCCACCGGCACCATGACCGCCCTGCTGGGGGCGCCGCTGCTGCTCTGGCTGATCCCGCGCCTTGGCATCAAGTCGGGTACGCCAAAGGCAAACGCCGGCCTGCTGGTGGCTCGCCATCTGGCTCCGGCTCGCCTTATCGGCCTGTTGCTGGTCGGGTTGCTGCTGGCCGTGGTCGCCTCCCTGCTGTTTGGTCAGGGGATGACTGGCTGGAGCTGGCCAAGCTGGCTCCGCTGGCAGGCCCAGCTGGAGTGGCGGCTGCCGCGCACTCTGGCGGCGGGGGCGGCTGGCGTGCTGCTGGCGCTGGCGGGCACTCTGTTGCAGCGGGTCAGCAACAATCCTATGGCGAGCCCTGAGCTGCTGGGGGTGAGCGGCGGCACTTTTATGGGGGTGATAGCGACGGCGCTGTTGCTGCCTGCATTGCCCCTGCCGCTGATGCTGTCCGGTGGCCTGCTCGGTGCCTTCGGCTGCCTGTTGCTGCTGGTGCTGGTCAATCGCAAGCACGGCTTCCAGCCGGAACGGATCCTGCTCTCAGGTATCGCCATCACGGCGTTGTTTGAGCCGCTGCAGGCCATCGCGCTGGCCAACGGCGACATGCGGGTGCAGCAACTGCTCTCCTGGATGTCCGGCTCCACCTACTACGTCACCCTGCTGGTGGCCTATGGGCTGGTGGGGCTGGCGCTGTTGATGCTGGCCGCCTGCCTGCTGGTGAGCCGCTGGCTCGATCTGCTGCCTATGGGGGCTGCGGTAGCCACTGCACTCGGTATTCGCCTCAACCGTGCCCAGCTTGCCATCCTGCTGCTGGTGGCCATGCTCACCGCCAGTGCCACCCTGGTGGTCGGGCCGCTCTCATTCGTCGGTCTGCTGGCGCCACACATGGCCAAGCTGATGGGGTTGGTGCGGGCACGCTGGCACCTGCTTGGGGCCGCCGCTTCCGGCGCCCTGTTGATGGTGTCGGCTGACTGGGTCGGCCAGCAGATCCTCTTCCCACAGGAGGTGCCGGTCGGGCTGGTCTCCACCCTGTTAGGGGGCGCTTACTTCATGTGGTGCCTGCGTCGCCTCTAGGCTTGTGGACAAAAAACGCACAATAAAAAGCCCGGGATGAACCCGGGCTTTTTATTGTTTGCCGAACCGGCTTACTTGCCGATGCAGAATGTAAATAATTTATTATCTTCAATATGTTAGTGACTTTTCGGGGGCCACTTGGGGTAAAAGTAACTAAAACAGCATATTGAGAGGCCTCTCACGGGTTTCTGTCATCGTGCAGCGTTCCCACATAGTTCATTCTCGATCGTGCAGCCTTCCCATATGAATCAACGCGATGCCACCACACGCAGTCAAAGCCGCCTTTTAGGTGAGTTTTGAACATATTTTGAACCGACTATAGCATCGTCCGGTGCCTGGAAAGCAGCTTTACTCTTCAAACCGTGCAAGTTTCCCATAGGTAGTTTGGCTAACCGTGCAGTCATCCCACATACCGCCAATTTAATCCCAACCCTTTATCAGCCTGGCTGAGCGGGCTTTTAGGCCCTCTAGAATGGTGCTGCTGATGGTATCGGGGAAGTCTGCTGGCAATTGCTGGGTAACGCGCTCAATAACATCATCAACGGAGTTGGCCAGTTCTGTCAGGATCTCTTCCATAGCAGAACGCTCAAATCCCACAGCTTTCGCCGTTTGGAAGAAATGACGCGGGAATATCTGCTCAATGGCATACTTCTTTCCCTTGCTGCTTGCTAGGCCCATAGCGAGCTTGGCGTCCCTTCGGTTGAGGCCTCGGCCGCCAAATACTGGATAGACAGATAGGATGTCGTAAAAAGGGGTCAGGCGAAAACGCCCTTCCGGCTCAATAAAGACCGAGAAGTTTTTTGCATGGCCATCGGTGGCCGCCAGCAGCCAGAACAGGACCTGAGATTTCATGAATAGGTAGCGATCCTGTTCTGGTGTCGCAGAGCCCAGCAAGGTTTTCATGATGTCAGTGATCCCCGGTCCTCCATGGTTCTCGTATTTCCGTGCTGACGGAACATTCAATACCTGACAGAAATCTTCTTGGGGAAGGCGCATGATCCAACTGCGATCGGCAGCGTAACGTCTGTCGAAGCGTTCCACAGCCAGTGCTTTGACCTGGCCAACCTGCATCATGAAGCAGTGAGGTACGGGTAGACCAAACTCCTTGGCAATCAGAGTGCAGAGATATTCGTTTTCTACGCTCTGGGAGAGGTCTATCGAGTAGGAGTGGCTTTCAATCTTGCCGATAGGGAGTTTGATAATGTGGGTTGTCGGCGTTGCGTTGAGTGGCAAGTACCAACGGTCATCGAGATAGAGCAGCGCAGTCTTTTCTTGCGCCCCGGCGATAGAGATCCGGAACTCCTCTTGCTCCCTGACCATCCCCAAAGGGATTCCTGATTTGTAGCTGGTCAGGATCTGCTCGAGCTCGTCATCGGAAAGTGCCTTGTAGTCGATTCGCCTGACATCTGGAACATCGTGCCCTTCGGTAACCAGCTGTAATGCCCCTACGCTATCCTGGCCAATGCAACTGAGCAGATCGAAGGGCTGAGTTGATGCCGCTTGATAGCGTGCTACAACCCTGTTCCTCACCTCCATATTATCTGGCAGCAGGTTATCGAAGAAGTTATAGGCTTCATCGCCCCGGTAGGGCTGATGGCGCAATGGCATGGAGAGTGAGATCGGACGGCTGCCCGGTTGTGCTAGCCATGATTCACGGTACTGAAATTGATGGGCGCCGCTGGTAGTTTTGGTGAATGTGCCTACCCGATAGCCGTTCATGTAGACAGCCAGATTGGCCATTACCACTCCTCCTTCCAGCCCGATGCCGGACTATCGGATGACTCATTGCGGGGCTTGATGTCTAGTGACAATTCGAGTGCCGCGAGGATCTTGAACAGGGTCTCCAGCTTGGTGGATTCAGGATTGAGCTCGAAGCTGGAGACTGTGTCTTGCCTAATCCCCACTTTCTCGGCCACTTTGCCTTGAGAGAGCTTTTGAGAAAGCCTGGCATCCTTGATACAGGCGCTCAGCTGCTTGGCGCTGGTTACTTTCATGATTCGACAACCTGGTAGCGTGCCTTCTTCCAATTTACACGCTATGACAGGTATATCAATATTTACCTGTTATAGGAGGTAAATGTAACTTACGCGCTGTAGGCGGTATCTAACATTTATCCCCTATAGCGGGTAAGAGAACAGCAGACGGGGAGATTACCAAGCCATGGGGTAAAGAACTGCCGCGCTACGCTTGGCTGCTGGCTTGTTCGGTGAGTCGAAAAGATGACTCACCTCAAAGCCCAGCTTCTGTAGATTTCCTCCTTTGGCATCCCATTCAGCAGATCAGGAATGGTGAGCAACGTCGCTTAAATACTCAAATACAACTCAAAAGCGACTTTGTGATGACGGATCACACTTAAAGTTTGTGCTGTCAGATCAAAAGGCTATCGAAAGGTTGTGTTTCGATCGTGATGTGGTGGTTCTAAAAAGGTATACCCCATAAAAACCACTTAATACCCTCTCGAAAATCATATTGAAACCACTTATATTGAACCAATAATTAAGAACCACTTTAAACAGACTGATGGGGGTTTCAATGTTCATACGGGCGTATTTACGTGCATCGACTGTGGAACAGGATGCTGAGCGGGCACGAAAGCTGCTGATTGGTTTTGCTGCTGAGCATGGCCATCAGATTGCCAGTTTCTATGTGGAGAATGAGTCGGGAGCGACGCTGGACAGGCCTGAGCTTATGAGGCTGATCCGCGACGCTGCAGATCGTGACATTGTGCTGGTAGAGCAGATTGATCGTCTGGCCCGTCTCAATCAGACGGATTGGCAAACACTGAAGCAGCTTTTGGCACAGAAACAGCTCTCCATCGTTTCTCCTGAGCTTCCGACTTCCTGGGTGGCATTACAGGGGGACAGCCGCTCCGAGTTCACCAGCGCCATCTTGCAGGCTGTAAATGGCATGCTGTTGGATATGCTCGCAGCCGTCGCTCGTAAAGACTATGAAGATCGCCGTCGCAGGCAGCAGCAGGGTATTGCCAAGGCCAGGGATGAAGGGAAATACCGTGGTAGGCAGAAGGATGAGAAGAAGCGTCAGCACATCGCCAGGCTGTTGGTGACAGGCCACAGTTATTCCGCGATTCAGGAGATGCTTGGTTGCTCAAGGTACCTTATCGCCAGTGTGGCCAAGGAGGCGCGCAGTTAGCTCCAGAAGTAGTAATTTTTGATGACCGGCCCACCCTTGCGTTTTGAGCGTGGGGTTGTCTTGAGGGTTTTCGCTGTCCAGATAAGAGCGATGCTCAGCGCAGTGAACAGCCCGGCGGGCCAGTGCCAGCAGGTGAGTGCGGCAAGAGCCATTAACTGCAACCTGGCCGTGATGGGGCGTCTGGTGGCCCAGGCCAGTATTGGCCAGCACCAGTAAACCGGTGGCAGGCAGATCAGCAGCCATGCAAACAACGTGTCGCCAAGTGCCATCAAGCCCAGCGCAACCACCGCCATGAGGGCGATATCAGCGATCGGTTTCATGGTGCCGCTCTTTTGCATGCGCTTTGTAGCTATACAGACTCCACACGAAAACAAGCGTGAAGAAGGCCAATAAGCCCGCCATCCCCCAACTGAACGCATCCATCGTTTTGCTCCACCACTGAAGATAATTTCAGCATGGCACTGAAGGTGTTGGCGTTCAATCAACTTATTGAAAATGTTGAGTTTGTTCGTTAGTGATAAAGTTGGAACTATGGAATCCAGTGGTTTATTGACCAGCGGAATCAGCGCCCTCATTCCCGGCCAACCCCTGTCCAGTTCCCCTCCACATAACTATCTATCTGGAATCTTGGTGAGGATATTCCAGATAGTGGAATTTCGCTTCAGAACGAGCACCTGGAATATTGATAGGGGCCTTCCCATCTATCTGGAATGTTCGTGTTGTTTTTCGCTCTGGAATGTTGGTCGTCTTATTTGAAGGGATGATGGACCTTGGTGTGCTGGAATTGATGGGGGCGGATTCCTATCTATCTGGAATTTTGCCCCTCATATTTCAGGATGTCAGCAGTCGGTGGGCCATCCCGTCGAGCAGCTGTTTGGTCTTCTCCCAGGTCGGCATCACCTGGCTGAGCAACCGCCAGAATCGCTCGCTGTGGTTGTGTTCGGCTAGGTGGCAAAGCTCGTGGAGGATGACGTAATCAATGCACTCTCTGGGGGCTTTTACCAGATGAGGATTGAGTGTGATCCGGCCATTGGGCGAGCAGCTTCCCCATTGGGTTTGCATATTCAGCAGGCGTAGCGGAGGGCGATCCACAACCCACAAGGATTGTTCCAACATGGCATCGAGACGTTTGGCGAAAAGCTCTCTGGCGCGGGTTCTATACCACTGGGTCAGTTGAGCCTTCACTGTCTCCGGTCCTGGCTGCCTGACTGATACTTCCAGCTTGCCTCGCAGCAGTTTGACCCCTTGCACACTGCTTGGTGCAACGATGACCTTGAGCAGGTATTGCTTGCCGAGGTAAAGGTGACTCTCGCCACTGACATAACGGCGTGGCGTAACATGTTCCAACTGCTGACGAAAGTCACGCAACTGCTCGTAGATCCAGCGGGCACGTTTTTTTACCGCCGCAAGCACCTCTTCATCTGGCGTTTGCGGTGGGGCCATCACCTCAACCCGACAGTCAGGATGCACCTTGATCAGCAGTTTGCCGGCCTTGGGTCTGGTAAGCCGCTCGAACCGGATGAGCTCGCCGCCATAGGAAAAGTGCTGGAGCCTATTGGTCATGTTGCCGGAGGTACTCATCTGCAGTTACATCCCACTGTGACCAACTCGGGTAATCTGCACGACCATTTCCACCATGCGCTTGGCTTGATCCATGCCACAGCCGATGGCCTTGCACTCGGTGAACAGCAATGGCAGCAGCTTCTTGCGAATATCGGCTTCAATATTTTGCGGGTTGATAGAGTGTTCAGAGACCGAGGCATCAACCAACCGGTCGATCTCGAAAGCGAGTTTGACCCACTTTTCTTCAACCTGAGCATCCTGGCTGTCAAACAGTTGTGGCAGGTTCTTTTTGAAGACCCCGAAGTAGGCCTGAGCATGGCGGTTAGTGCCAAACGCATCAGGCATATCGTTCAGGCGGCGTTCCTGTACCTGCTCTTCAAACTCGCGGAACAGCATGTACTGCTTGAGAGGGTGATCAAACAGTTTTTCCGCCTCTGCAATGGCGAGGCGCAACAAGGTTGAGAAAGACTCCTG
The DNA here is from genome assembly GCF_019047125.1 of Aeromonas sp. FDAARGOS 1411. Taxonomy (NCBI): domain Bacteria; kingdom Pseudomonadati; phylum Pseudomonadota; class Gammaproteobacteria; order Aeromonadales; family Aeromonadaceae; genus Aeromonas; species Aeromonas sp. FDAARGOS 1411. Next base: position 3,656,103 of record NZ_CP077214.1, read on the forward strand.
AGCATAAGGGTCATCCCTGAGATCCTGCTCAATCATGCGCGTGACGCGAGTCTTGATGATGTCAGTCTCGTTGCGGGTCTTCTCTTTGCTCCACTCTTCCGGCGGTTTTTGCAGTCCCATCTTGCCGACTTCATACACACCACCGGGCTCTTTGACCTCGACGCCAACCACATGCTTGTCGAGCAGCTTTTTCACCTGCTGGGCGTACTCGTCGTAGTCGACTCTTTCACCTGCATCCTGTTGCACGGTTTGCCGCAGGCTGGAGAACTGCTGCAGCGTCTCTTTGTAATGGCGGCGATCCGCTTCGGTAAAGGCGGTGTCCTCGAAGAACGAGGCCGACTGTAGAGCTACTTTCAGGCAACTGGCAAAGCGGGAGAGTGCCTCATAGAAGTCTTCACGCACCTTGAGATGCACATCTACCAGCTCTCCCTCAACCTCTTCCATTCGGGGTACCAGCACCTGGCGCAGTTGCTCTATGTCCTGCTTGTTCTTTACCCCGGCAAAGATGTTCCACAGGTCCTTGTAGAGCTGTGGCAGGCGCTTGTATTCAGAGCTCATCTGGTTGTAGAGGCCGGCGATGTCGTCAAGGTCGTAGCCACCCTGAGTGCGTGAGGCGAGATCCTGATACTTGGCGATAGTGGTATCTAGCTCCGAGAGAATGCCGCGGTAGTCGATGAGCAAGCCAAACTCTTTGTCCGGGTGCAGCCGGTTGACCCGGGCGATGGCCTGGATCAGGTTGTGCTCCTTCAAGGGTTTGTCGATGTAAAGCACCGTATTCTTGGGCTCATCGAAACCGGTCAGTAACTTGTCTACCACGATCAAGAGCTTGAGCGGATCATCCTTGTCGGCGAAGCGTTCGATAATCTGCTTGGTGTAGAGCTGCTCATCCTGGCTACCCACGTTATCTTTCCACCACTGCACGACCAGAGGGAGGTTAGATTCATCGACATCGGTATTGCCCTCCCGGCTATCGGGGGAGCTGATAACAATGGCGGATTCGAACAATCCAACCTCATCGAGATATTGCTTGTACTTGATGGCGGAAGACTTACTGTCGCAGGCGAGCTGACCTTTCAGCCCTTCCGGAATGTTCTTGTCGAAGTGTTCGGCTATGTCGCGAGCGATAAGCTGGAGCCGGTCATCGGCTTTGTAGAGCTCGCCTTTGCGTGTGTATTTGCGCTTCAGGTCAGCCTTTTGCTCCTCGGTCAGGTTGGTGGCGATGCGGTTAAAACCGGCATCAATCGCCCTGTCGTTCACATCGAGATCCGGGATGCGTTCTTCATAGAGCAGGGGGGTGACCGCTTTGTCCTCAACGGCTCGCTGCATGGTGTAAGCGTGCAGGATGGGGCCAAACTTGTTGGTCGTCTTGTCGTTTTTCAGTAGAGGGGTGCCGGTAAAGGCCACAAAGGCGGCATTGGGCAGGGCCAGTTGCATGCGAATATTGTTTTCGCCCCCTTGGCTACGGTGCCCCTCATCAATCAGCACGATGAGGTCCGAGCTCTTGTTGACGCACTCAGGCAATTTGGTAGCAGTGTTGAACTTCTGGATCAGCGAGAAAATGATGCGCTCGGTACCCTTGCCTATTTGCTCAGCCAGTCGCTTGCCCGAGGTGGCCATCGCCGCGTCCTTGTCCTTCTTGCCAGCCAGTTCACCACTGGATGAGAAGGTCTTGCTGAGCTGGCTTTCCAGATCCACCCGGTCGGTCACGACAATGATGCGGCAGGCTTTCAGCGCATCATGCAGGATCATCGCCTTGCTCAGGAAGACCATGGTGAACGACTTGCCTGAGCCTGTGGTGTGCCAGATCACCCCGCCTTGGCGGCCGCCATCAGGGCGCTTGTGGCTGATCCGCTCGATCAGTCGCTTGATGCCGAACACCTGCTGATAGCGGGCCACTATCTTGCCGGCTTTCTTGTCAAACAGGGTAAACAGACGGGTCATATCCAGCAGCCGATCAGGTGACAGCAGGCTGATTAGCAGCCGATCCTGGTCCGTCACAGCCAACTCGCCGGCGGCCAATAGGGTCTGGTACCAATCCAGTGTGGCCGTTGGGCGATGATCAAACAGTGTCGAGAGGGTTTCTTGGGGAATCGGCCGATTCTTGATCTCGGCCATCTGCGCGTCGCTGATGTCCTCTTCACGCCAAGCTGCCCAGAATTTTTCCGGTGTGCCGCAGGTGCCATAGCGTCCTTCGATACCGCTGATGGATAGCAGCAACTGGCTATAGGCGAACAACAGCGGGATCTCACCGTGTAGCTGGTTGCGAATAGTCTGGGAGATCCCCTCCTTGACGGTAGGCCCCTTCTTGGCGTTGCTATCCGGGCGTTTCGCCTCGATCACCGCCAATGGCAGGCCATTGACGAAGCAGACGATATCGGGGCGACGAGACTCTATACCACTGGCTCGGGTGACGTGAAACTCTTCGGTAAAGGTGAAGCTGTTATTGTGCGGGTGATGCCAGTCGATCAGGGCAATGGTCGGGCTTACCTTCTTGCCATCGATGAATTCGGTGACCGACATGCCGTAGAGCAAATGGTTATAGATCCGTTCATTGGCGGTCATCAGCCCTTCGTTAAGAGCTGGAGTACACAGCTCACTTACCAGATTGTCGACCGACTTGGCGGACAGTGGATACCTCTTGCCAGCATACACAAAGGCGCGTTTGCTCAGCTCCTCGCGCAGAATTTGGCTCAGCACGACCTGGTCATATTTATTGTTACGGGCTGCCAGCGCCTGCTTGGGGGGCAGAAAAGTCCAGCCCAACTGGGTCAGCAGGGTCAGGGCCGGGATCTTGGCGCTGAACTCTTCTTGAAACTTGGGTGCGTGGTGATGATCAGTCATTGAGTTCAATTCCCCGTGCAGCGAGCCATTGGCGTCCTTTCTCTGTGGTTTGGTAAGCCTGTTCCGGATGATTGGGCACTTCTGGGTAGGCATAGCCAATCAAGCCCTCTTGTTCCCGCATAATGTTCAAATGGGACGCTTTTAGTGCGTTTTCCCGCCGGTTCAGCGTTTTGGCCAGTTGCTCAGTCTTGTAAGGACGCATGGCACAGAGCCACAGAATCACTGGCCACAGGTTATTTCTGCGTGCTTTGGGGGTGAGCTGGTCTATACGAGCGAGCAGATCTGACGGGAAGTCACCCGCATTTGAGCCAAGGTCACCTCTATTTGCCGCGAGGTCACCCGTATTTGCGTCGAGGTCACCCGTATTTGCCACGGGGTCACCCGCATTTGAGCGGGGGCCCTCATCATTGGCAGCAGCAAACAGCGGAAGTTCGTGAGGCGCTGACAGCTCGTAGTAAGTGGAGGGACCAGCCCCCCCTTTGACCAGCAACTGGTACTGACGATGCAATCTTCCCAGTACCTGGCTGGTGGCGAGCGTATCAAGGCCGGTAATGGCGCGAAGGCCTGCGTTATCGACCGCTCCCGTCTCCTTGGCCAGGATCAGTGCTTTCGCCTCATCGTTGTTCAAGGTGAAATGAGCGAACTGTTTGAGCCAGGCCAACTGCTCTTCGCCCATCAGTTGATGCAATAGATAGGTTGCCAAGAATTGGTTCTGGATGACCTGACTCATGAAAACAGGTGCGGTCAGACCCACCTGGTCCAGCAGACGTCGCATGGTGCGGATACCGGAGCCTTTGGTTTCGGCAAAGCTGACGTCGTAGAGCACAGAAGCTAGCACCGGATTGCGCAGGATAGAGCCCATCTCCCCCAGCATCGCCTCGGGCTTGAGAGAGTAGCCGGCGTTGCGTATCTCGAGACGGTTGCTAAAGCGCACCACTATGATGGGTTGATTGACCTGATAATCACGGTGCATGACGGCGTTGACCACCGCTTCGCGAATCACCTTTTGTGGCAACAAGGGTTGGTCGTCTCGCTGGGTTTTGCCCTCTTCCAGACGAAAATGCTTTGGCAAGTCATCCAGAATGGTGGCCTCCAGTTTGGGGATCAGCGTCAGCAGGGGTTCACGCAGATCCAGCGTGGTGTCGAAGCGCTGTTGAGGGTCTTCCACCCACTGAGTGCCGGTGACGCGGACATAGTCCACGCGCATGGCGGGTAACAGTCTTCGCAACGCCAGCGGTTTGCCAAGGAGCAACAAGCCAGCGATATTGGGTACCCATTCACCTTGGCGCTTTTTCACCAGATTGAGGGATTGGAGCATGTCACTGTCACTGGCCTGCAACTCTTCAGCATAAGGGCGAACCTTGCTGCGCAGCGTGCGATAGAGCTCGATGGCGTGGGGATCGAGATCATCCCAGTGGGCGTCAGGCAGCAGAACTTGCTCGAACCCCAGACCATTTTTGGCGAGTAGCAAGGGCTCCAGCTCCTGCTGGGAGCATTCGTAATCTCCGTTCAATCCCCGTCGCCAGACGCCGCTCTTGCGCTTGTTCTTGCTATCGAACCTCCCCTTAAAGGTGCAAGGTTTGGCTGCCGGCTCCAGTTCGGGGACAAAGACAACTAGCACACGCTTGCCCTCCAGCTGATGGGCTTGCGCCTGTACCGGGATAGGCTGTTCAAACTGGTCACGGCAGTTGGTCTGCAGGGTGTTGAGAAGCTGGTCACTGAGGCTGACACCGCATACCGAAAAGGTGTCGTGTGTGCCATCTGGCTCGTTAACTCCGAGCAGCAGATAGCCACCGCCAAGGCCAGGCTCATTGGCAAAGGCACAGATCGACTGCATGACGGATGAACCGATGTTGCTGCCTCGCTTGGCCTCGATACGGGGACACTCATCCAGCTCGCGCAACTGAGCCAGCAACTGCTCCGGGGTAAATTCGATCATGCCTTTGAACGCTCCTTCAACTGTGTGCTACCGATGGCACCTGTTCGGGGTATTGCCATCTCAACTCAGTGCAAACAGCACTGCTTGAATTTTTTGCCGCGGCCACAGGGGCAGGGGTCATTGCGCCCGATCTTGGGGGTCGCTCTAACCGGCAGGGTTACTGGTGTGAGTGCAGGTGCGGCTATCGGCGCTGTGTTTGGCCCCCGTTGGGCCAGAAAATGGGCGTGCAGCCGCAAGGCGGCAGGGCCCACTTCGGCTACGCTCTGTTGATGTTCCGGTAGCGACAGGCTGGCCAGCTGCGGCAGCAGGTCATCGCTGCCGTGCAAACGGATAACCTCGAGCGAGGTATTCAGCTCCTCTGGCAAGGCTGGCCAGTTTCCCAGTGCCATGCCACGCAGATAGCCAAAGCACCAATCTTCGGCGTTGCAGAGCTCCTGCCCTTCGACATAGTTGGCCATCAGCACCGGGATAAAGTGCTCGGGCTGATAACAGAGGGTATGGGCCAGAATATTCATATGGCCGAGGATCAAATCCAGCGCCCGTTTCATCTCCAGCTCGGACGACCACTCAGGGGGCTTGCCACCCCAGAGTACTGGCCACCACTGGCTCGGCGGTACCAACTCGGGGCCGGAGAGTACCGCAGTCAGAAAGCCGTCGAGCGCCGACAAACTAAGCATCGAATCGTCGTTGCCATAGTCCATCAGCCGCTGCTCCAGCCACTCAACTTCGGCCTCGGTCATGGGGTGAATGGTCACTTTTTTCATGCAGCCTCCTCCACCTTGACCCTCCGCTTGCCGGTCAGCAGTTGTTGCATCAGCGCTTTTTTCTCTTGCTTTAGGGTGTCGAGTTTTTGTTGCAGGGCTGTGATTTCTTGCTCGGCAGTGGAGAGAACTGCAGCTATTTTCTGCTGTTCTTCCTTTTCAGGGTAAGAAATTTTAAATGAAGCTAAATCTCCCTGATTTACAGAAGGAACTGCACCTTCTTGTACAAATTTTGCAAAATCGACAGCCAACATTAACTGGTAAATAAATTCAGTATCTCCAAACTTGGTTGGAATTGCAGCCATCATGTTGTTATCAATAATAGTAGGACGCAATAAAATCCGTCTCCGGTTAAGTAATAATGCAGCGCCAACCTTGGCGAAAACAATGGTATTCTTTGGAAAGGCTTTAGCCTTAAGCTCTTTGGCGGCTTGATTGGTTAACCAATTATTGGCATAGTCTATATATTTCTCGTTCCCTCGAAGGTTCATATCGCTAACCTTTATAAAAGGTAAATCACCTTCTGAGTGGCCCTGATATTCTTCTTTAAATGCAGAGCCACCTTTGAATGTGCAAAGTTCGCCCAGCCGCCCATGTACCCACTCACCACTAAACCTCACCCCATTGCTATCCAATAAGCGTTTTTTTCCGGTCAGCAGTTGTTGCATCAGCGCCTTTTTCTGCTGCTGGCTATTAGCCAGCAGTTGCTCGGTAGTGCTGATCGCCTTATCCCAAGTGGAGAGAATTTTGGCGATTTTTTTTTGCTCTTCAATTGGTGGAAGAATAAGCTCTAGTTTAGAAAACTCTGATTGTCCGAGTGTTTTATTTCGGCCAGCTCCACCAGGTGAGGCTAGTTCAAGTAAGTATTTTCCTTTTCTTGATTTGAATAAATAAAGGATATAGTCGATATCACATAGGTTTCCCCTCGGTTTAAACATAGGAAATCGATGAGACGCAATTTTTCCTTTTTCATTGATAGTTGTTTTTGCAATCGCTTGTTCCCAAGCAAAGACAATATTAACCACCAGGCAATCTGGTTCAACATAAAAAACTCGCTTATTCCCTAACTCTTTCCCGAAAATGGGCTCCTTGTAAAAAATGCCTTTACCATGAGATCTAATTCCTATTTCATGATATACCATTTCTGGATTTACATTTACCGGGTTGCTAACTTTTTCCAAAATGTTAGCGACAGGTTTTATTGACCATGCATTAGGCACCATATCCCAACTCCTCGAGATATTTGGCCATCTCGCTTTCCTGCGCGGTGAGTTGCGTCTTGAGCGTATGCTGTGCTGTTTGCTTATTCATCGTCCGTACTCCCGTTATCCAGCCGCGCAGGATTTTTCAGCGATTTTTTGTCGGCCGAGGCCAGACGGCGTTCCACCTTTTTTACATCCTCGGCGGCGGGCAACTGCTCTGGCTGAATACCGCGGCTGAGTAAGGTTTGACGCACCGCCTGATTGTTGGTGACGTGCTCGTTGGAAATTTGTGTCTCCCGGGTCATCTGTTGAGTGCGGGCGTTGTGGATCGTGATCTCGGTGGCAAAGTCTTTGGCTTTGAGAATGATGGTTGGGGCAAAGTCAGCTAATGGTCGGCTATCTGGAACCTTCCATTGGACTTTCATCGCTTGCGTGCTTTTGCCAAACAAGGCGTGATCCCCTTTGCTGCGGATCAGTGCAAAGTTCTGGTTACCACCGGTCTGCTCATAAATGACGCTGGAGAGCTCTTTTTCTGTGGCTGAGAGCTTTTGGCGTGCTTGCACCCGCTCAGTTTCCAGCAGCCGTTGTTCAATCAGCTCCGCCTTGCGGGTTTGCATGGCAAAGTAGGTTTGGGCGAAGGCGATTTGCTGCTTTCGGGGATCACCGTTTTGAGCAATCAGGTAGCAGGCGTAGCGGGTCAGCATGATGTCATCGATCTCTCGTTGGCTACCCGAGCCAAGTTCGACCATTTTCCCGACGTCGGCAAAATGGTCCGACACCCCGTGGCCACTGACTTCACAGGCTGTTTTGGCTTTAGAGATGACGCTGGTGAAGTTATCCCATTTGCCATAGCCCAGCAGGTGTTGCAGATCCCTAGCTAGCCAATACTCAACGCCCGTGTCGGTTTGCTCTGCATGGCCTTCGAAACTAGTCGTTAATGCCTGAATTTGTTGTTGTTCCATTGCAAGAGCTCCTTATGCGTTGTGATCCAGATAACCCAGTTCGGCGAGAAAGTTGGCCATCTCGGTTTCCAGCTCGGTCAGTTGGGCTTTGAGCTGCTCCCGCTCGGCACGCACCGCCAGCAGATCGATCTCTTCCTCTTCTTCGAAGGTGTCCACATAGCGGGGGATGTTGAGGTTGTAGTCGTTCTCTTTGATCTCTTTGAGCGAGGCAAGGTAGGCGTATTTCTCGACATTGCCGCCGTTGCGGTAGGTCTTGACGATCTTGGCGATATTCTCCGGGCTCAGCACGTTCTGGTTCTTGCCCGGCTTGAAGTCGCGGCTGGCGTCGATAAACAACACATTGTCGTCCACCTTCTCTTTTTTAAAGATCAGGATGGCGGCGGGGATGCCGGTGCCAAAGAACAGTTTCTCCGGCAGGCCGATCACCGCATCGAGCAGGTTCTCGTCAATCAGCTTTTGGCGGATTTTGCCTTCGCTGGAGCCGCGGAACAGCACGCCATGAGGCACCACGACACCCATGCGACCGCTCTTGGGTTTCAGGATCTCGATCATATGGAGGATAAAGGCATAATCCCCCTTGGTCTTGGGCGGAATGCCGCGCTTGAAGCGGCCATATTTATCAATCCCAGCCTCGTCATGACCCCACTTGTCCAGTGAGAACGGCGGGTTGGCGGTCACGATATCGAAGTGCATCAGATCGCCGTTTTTATCCAGCAGCTTGGGGTTGCGGATGGTATCGCCCCACTCGATCTTGTGGTTGTCTTCCCCGTGCAGGAACATGTTCATCTTGGCCAGCGACCAGGTGGAACCGATGGCCTCTTGCCCGTAGAGGGCATAACGTTTCTGGCCGTAGTTTTGCACTACTTTGCGGCCGCATTTCATCAGCAGCGACCCAGAACCACAGGCGGGATCGCAGATGGTATCGCCGAGCTGCGGATCCAGCAGTTCGGCCATCAGATCGGAGACTTCGGGCGGGGTGTAGTACTCGCCAGCTTTCTGGCCGCTGTTGGCGGCAAACTTGCCGATCAGGTATTCGTAGGCGTTACCAATCACGTCGAGGTTACCGACCCGGCTTGGTTTCAGGTTGAGCTCCGGTTTGGCAAATGCCTCCAGCAGGTAGCGCAGTATGGTGTTCTTCTGCTTCTCTTCGCCGAGGCGATCGCTGTTGAAGCTGATGTCCTGAAACACACTCTTGTTGCCATCTTTGAGCTTGGTGCCGTTGGCTTCTTCCAGTGCGTGCAGAGCCTGATCGATCCGCTCGCCGTTTCCTGGCTCGTGACGTCGTTCATAGAGTGTGTAGAAGCTGGATTGTTTGGGCAGCACAAAGCGCTCGCTCTTCATCATCTCTTCGATAAGCTCTGGTGCGTCGCCGTACTTTTTCTTGTAGCCGTCGTAGTGATCCTGCCAGACATCGGAGATGTACTTCAGGAACAACATGGTGAGGATGAAATCCTTGTAGGTATCGGCGCTGATAGTGCCGCGGAAGACATCGCAAGCACCCCAAACGGTGTTGTTGATAACGTCCTGATTGATCTGTTCGGTCATAAAGGGTGTTTCCTTGGCGCAATAACGGGTATGCGAGCCTCAAGAGGCATCTGTATCGGATTGTTCAAGTAGGCGAGTCGCGATGGCATGCAGCATCTGCTCGCCATTGTGCTGGAGGCGCTGCATCAATTGGCGCTCCTCCTGTAGCGTGCGAGCCATTGCCAAAATGGTTTGTTGTTCTGCCAGTGATGGAAGCCCAATCAAGGCCTCTTCCAAAACCTGGCGGCGAATACTCTTGGTCAGGGTGCCTTCGGCATGCAGTTCGAAGTAACGCTGGCAGGGCTGCTGATTGAGCTGCCAGGCGAGGAACTCCGGGAGCAGTGCATCAGATTGTGGCCGTACCACATAAAAGTGGGGGGCCGCCACAGCTGGCAGTGGGGCATGCCGGGTATCAACCAGCACGGCATAGTTTTGGTTGCCCCGTGCTGCCACCAGAATATCTCCCGTTTGCAGCCAGTCCGGCGCTTTTTTACCAGTTGCCTCACTGCGCACGCAGCCCATCCAGTCGACACCGAACTCTGACGAGGAGTCTTTCATCTGCACAACGGCCAGATTCCCCTCTGGATACTCGGGGATCTTGCCGCGAAATGGATAACCAGCGCTGATAGTGGCGATTTGGTACAGGTATAATTTCACAAAAAATCTCGTCATCGCTAATGATGCTGGAGACTAGTGTCTCTGATGAGACTTTGTTCCGTCAAGACAAAGTTCGATCTTTTTTTTGCATCAATGGCGATGAATCTTGTTGTGTGGCTCTCACATGTGAAAGTTTTCCCTCCGTAAAAAACGCTCTTGGTGCCCAAATTGGACAACTACAGCGACGAGGTTTTCGCCTAGCCCCCGGTACGCTCTTGCATGCTGATGTTTGTAACTAGGAGACAATCTGCATGCGCGAACAAAATTCGTCAGTTTTCAGTGATCCGAATGGGGCAATCCTGAAAGAGCTTTATGAGCTTAAGCAGCTGGTGATCCAGCAAGGGCAGGCGCAAAAAGAGGTGCTTTCTGCCGAAGAATGCGCTGAGTTACTTGGGGTCTCAGTTGGTTATGTGTACCGGCAGACCAGTGAAAAACGCCTGCCTTTCTACAAGCCCAACGGCAAAAAAATCTACTTCAAGCGCGATGAACTGCTCGATTGGCTGCTCTCCCACCGCATTTCACCAGACGCCGAACTCACTGAGCATGTGACCAAGCGTGTGCGGCAAGCTAGCCATGGGCGGTTGTGAGGTGGGTATGACACAGGATCTGATTACATCTCTCTGCCCCCAGGATCTCCGGTCGGCTTTTATTGAACCTCCGAAACCCCTCGATTTTGTCCTCCCGGGGCTGCCTGTTGGTTGCGTTGGTGCTTTGGTGTCACCGGGAGGAGTGGGCAAGTCGATGTTGGCATTGCAACTGGCAATGCAGATCGCCGGTGGGCCGGATTGGATTGAACTTGGCAAGCTGGGCAGGGGGGCTGTGCTCTACTTGCCTGCCGAGGACCCTTGGCCTGTACTGCACCAGCGCTTGTTTGCCTTGGGCGGAGGCCTTGATGCTGAACTTCGTGCCAACGTTGAACGAGACCTTCGTTTGATATCGCTTCAGGGAGCCAGTCCGAATGTGTTGGATAGCCGCTGGTGGGAAGCGATTGCCATTTGGGCTGAGGGGGTCAGGTTGGTGGTTATCGATACACTGAGACGCTTTCACGATGCTGATGAGAATGCAGCCTGTGCTATGACACTGGTGCTGGGTCAGCTGGAACGGCTGGCCATGCTGAAGGGATGCGCTGTGTTGTTTGTACACCACACCAGTAAATCTGCGGTATTCCAAGAAGCTGGCGATCTGCAGCAGGCAAGCCGTGGTTCGTCGGTACTGGTGGACAACGTTCGCTGGCAGGCCTATCTCGCCACTATGACCAAGAAAGAGGCGCAGAAGCTGGGCGTATCGGCAGAGAAGAGCCAGCTTTACGTGCGGTTTGGGGTAAGCAAAAGCAATTATGGGCCGCCACTACCGGAGCGCTGGCTGGAGCGGAAGGAAGGTGGCGTGCTGTACCCCGCTGGTTTTGACGAAATACACTGGGCTGGGGGCAAACGTGCCTTGCTTTGAATTGACTCATGCCCGGCACGACCATATGCACTGCCTTGCTCCCGGGTTGTTTAGGGCGATCTCGAATGGCCAACGCCGCCGTGACAAGCTGGAGGTGATTTACCGTTTGGATAACGGTAATCAGATTGAGTTTTCTGGGCCAGAACCCTTGGGGGCTGACGATTTGCGCGTACTTCAAGGGTTGGTTGCCCTAGCTGGGCTTGAATCAGAAAGTGGCAAGATTGGGCTTATTGCGAGTGGTGAAACCGGAGAGATATTACGAGACCTACTTCAGCTGCGTGGGATTGCCAACCAGCAGGATGTCTTGGTAGTCAAAAGCAGCTTGCGCAAACTGGCCAAGGAGATTGGTTACGCAAACCCTCGTGACACCAATACGGTGCGTCGCACTGTCGAGCGGTTGTGGAAGGTGTCGGTAATAGCACAGGTAGCAGGCTTGCGTAGTGGTTTTCGTCTGCTGGCGAACTATGCCAGCGATCCCCTGACCGATAGGCTCTTTGTGGCGCTTAATCCATTGCTGACCAATGCCATATTGGGTAATGGCCGATATACCTATATCGATCTGGCTGAGGTACGGCAACTGCGTAGTAGCACTGCCCGGATATTGCATCAGCGGCTTTGTGCCTGGATTGATTGTGGCCGCAGCAAGCCAGTAGGTTTAGATAAACTGGTCTCTTACGCTTTTCCTGATAAGTCCAGCGCGGCCACCAACCGAAAGCGGCAATCGCGAGTTCGCAAGGCGCTGTATGAACTGGCTGAACTGGGTTGGTCAATCAGTGAACATGCCAAGGGGCGGTTTACCATCGGCCGGCCTGCACTATCACGATAACGGTCACAAACTATCACGAAAGTGGTCACAAAGTTCACGATAACGGTCACAAGCCAATTCAGTGAAACCCAGTTACCGCTTGGGCTGCAGGGCGATCCTGAAATCCGATCTATATTATCTAAGATAATCTAGGCCAGCGCATGGTTGCGCTGGCCTATTTGTTGGCTCTTCCTGGCTATGATCTCGTCGAGGGTGCTTCTATCACCCCAAGACATTGGGGAAATCGAGCATGGCATCTCGGCGCCGCGATTCAAGAATGTCGGCGTAGATTTCGGTGGTTCTCAGCTCACTGTGCCCCAGCAAGCGGGAGAGGGCATAGATATCAACGCCACGGTTAAGCTGGATGACGGCGAAGGTATGACGCGCGCTGTGGAAGGTGACCTTCTTGGTTATACCCGCCTGCAACGCCCACCGGGTGAGCTCCATGTTGTGCCAAGCCGAGTACTTGAGGCCCTTGAAGATCCGCTCTGTTGCCTTGCCTGGGCGCCCCATCAGCTGCATCGCCATGTCATTCAAATCCAGGTATTGCAGGCCGCTGGTCTTTTTCTGGGTGAAGACGATACGGTAATGGCCATAGAAGGGCTCCAGATCGGCCCAGGTCAGCTTGTGAATGTCGGACCAGCGCAAGCCAGTGCAACAAGAGAACAGAAAGGCGCGCTTAAGAACGTCGTACCGGCACTCGGCCTGGGCCAAGGCTCGTACCTCGTCTTCGGTCAGGTAAACCCGTTTGTTCTTCTCCCCCTGGATAGCTTTGACACGTCGTACCGGATTATCCGGTAGCAGCCGTTCCTGCTCAGCCTGGTTCAGGGCCGCCCTTAACTTGTTGAAATAGGCACTTTGGGTGTTGCGGCTCAGTGGTGTGCCGCTTTTGGTGCGGGCCTTGTGCATCAGGTAATGCCGAAACCCCTCCAGGAACAGCTGATCTACTTCCTCGAAAGTCAGTTCCGGCAGCTTATGGTACTGGCGTAAATGCTTGAGGGCTGATATCCAGATGGAGTGGTTGCTCTTGCTACCTGCCGCTTTTTGGTCTGTAACATCTTGGAAGTACTCGAAGAAGCTGGCCTTGTAGGCGTTCGAGAAATCCAGATGGTGTTTACCAGTCTCGTACTCGAAGAGTCGCTTGGCGCGGATGGCTTCGGCTGCTCGCTGGGTTTCTTTGTTGTGGAGCCGCTGTGCTGGGGTACGCGGCTTGTCGTACAGGAAGAGATCCAGGGTCTCTCTGCTGCGTTTGTGCTTGCGGATGCCCGTGGTTTGGTCAAGGTAGGAGCCGGCGTAGTAGGTTAAGCGCAGAGCGCGCTTGCCTTCGGCGTCCGGTGCGCGGTATTCGATGCTGATCTTCATAAGTGTCCCCCAAAAGTACCCCAAGAGGTTACTTTGGGGTACTCTCGGGGTAAATTCTCACGAAACAAGATCAGGCAAGAATAGCCAGTAAAAAACAAAGTCCAATATTTACAATGCCTTATGTTCTCACTGGCTGCTTTTTATTGCTGATTTTTCACCACATTACTTGCCGATGCAGAAGCTGGAGAAGATACGGCCCAGCAGATCGTCGGAGCTGAATTCGCCGGTGATCTCGGAGAGGGACTCCTGCGCCAGGCGCAACTCTTCTGCTACCAGCTCACCGGCCACGAACACTTCCAGCTGCTCCTTGGCCACCAGCAGGCGCTCGGCGGCACGCTCCAGCGCATCCAGATGGCGGCGGCGAGCCATGAAGCCCCCTTCGGTGTTGCCCTGGAAGCCCATGCAGGCTTTCAGGTGCTCACGCAGGGCTGGCAGCCCCAGCTCGGTCTTGGCGGAGATGCGGTAGACGGCGTGGCCCTGCTCCTGACTCGGTGCCAGATCCTCGCCGGTCAGGTCTGCCTTGTTGCGAATGACGGTGAGGCCGATGTTTTTTGGCAACCGATCAACAAATTCCGGCCAGATCTCCCGCGGGTCGACCGCGTCGGTGGTGGTGCCATCCACCATAAACAGCACCCGATCGGCCTGTTCGATCTCGGCCCAGGCGCGCTCGATACCGATCTGCTCCACCTTGTCCTGAGTGTCGCGCAGACCGGCGGTGTCGATGATGTGCAGCGGCATGCCATCGAGATGGATGTGTTCGCGCAGCACGTCGCGGGTGGTGCCGGCGATCTCGGTGACGATGGCTGACTCGCGCCCTGCCAAAGCGTTGAGCAGGCTCGATTTGCCGGCGTTGGGACGACCGGCGATCACCACCTTCATCCCTTCCCGCAGCAGGGCGCCCTGTTTGGCCTCCCCGCGCACGTCGTCCAACTCGGACATGATGGCGTAGAGGTCGCCCGCCACCTTGCCGTCGGAGAGGAAGTCGATCTCCTCGTCCGGGAAGTCGATGGCCGCTTCCACATAGATGCGCAGCCGGATCAGGCTCTCCACCAGTTGCTGGATTTTGCTGGAGAACTGCCCCTGCAGGGAGTGCATGGCGCTGCGGGCGGCCTGTTCGCTGGAGGCTTCGATAAGGTCAGCGATAGCTTCGGCTTGGGCCAGATCCAGCTTGTCGTTGATGAAGGCGCGCTCGCTGAACTCGCCGGGGCGGGCAGGACGAATGCCGTCGATTTTCAGAATGCGGCGGATCAGCATGTCCATGATGACGGGGCCGCCGTGGCCCTGCAGCTCCAGCACATCCTCGCCGGTGAAGCTGTTGGGAGCTTTGAACAGCAGGGCGATGCCCTGATCCAGTACCTGGCCTTGCTCATCCTTGAACGGCAGATATTCGGCGTAGCGCACCCGAGGGAGCTTGCCGAGCACTATCCCAGCGACCTGTTCGGCGGCGGGGCCGGAGACCCGGACTATGCCGACGCCACCACGGCCTGGCGCGGTGGCCTGGGCCACGATCGTATCTGTTGTCATCTTGCTTGGCTCGTTTGTTCGCTGATAGGAAAACGTAGTGGGGACATTGTAATAAAAAAGGCGGCCCGAAGGCCGCCTCTTTTGTCATCACGGGAAGATTAGCTGCGTGAATGCAGTCCTTTCTTCTCCAGCTGACGATAGATGATGGTCTGCTGGATGATGGAGATGACGTTGCTCACCAGCCAGTAGAGAGTCAGGCCAGCCGGGAACCAGAGGAACATGAAAGTGAAGATGATCGGCATGAACTGCATCACTTTCTGCTGCATCGGGTCGGTTACGGTGGTCGGGCTCATCTTCTGCAGATACCACATGGAGGCACCCATGAGGATTGGCAGCACGAAGAAGGGGTCCTTCACTGACAGGTCAGTGATCCACAGGGCAAACGGCGCGTGACGCAGTTCAACGGACTCCATCAGTGCCCAGTAAAGGGCGATGAAGATCGGCATCTGAACCAGGATCGGCAGGCAGCCACCCAGCGGGTTGACCTTCTCCTTCTTGTACAGCTCCATCATGCCCTGAGACATCTTCTGGCGGTCGTCGCCGAAGCGCTCGCGCAGGGCCGCAATCTTGGGTTGCAGCATGCGCATCTTGGCCATGGAGGTGTACTGGGCCTTGGTCAGCGGGAACATGATGCCGCGTACCAGCAGGGTCAGCATGATGATGGCCAGACCCCAGTTCTGGACGAAACCGTGGAACACGGTCAGCAGCCAGTGCAGCGGTTGGGCGATGAACCACAGCCAGCCGTAGTCGACGGTCAGGTCGAGATGGTTAGCCACCTTGGCCATCTGGTCTTGCAGCTTGGGGCCAACCCACAGTTTGCTGGTCACTTCGGCCTGTTGACCGGCAGCCACGTCAACCAGCGGCGCCTTGTAACCGATGATGGCCTGGCCTTTGCCCGGGATCACACGGCTGTAGAAGCTGTTGGTATCGTCGGCATTCGGTGCCCAGGCAGAGACGAAGTAGTGTTGCAGCATGGCGACCCAACCACCCTTGGTGGTCTTGTTCAGGTCGGCATCCTTCATCTCGTCGAAGGTGTACTTCTTGTAGCGGGTATCTTCAGTGGAGAAGGCACCACCACGGTAAGCGCTGGCTACCATGGCATGACCTTCCTGATCCTTCGGCGTTGCTACGGTCTGCTTCAGCTGACCATAGAACTGCACCTGAACCGGCTCGGCAGATTTGTTGTCGATCTTGTAATCAACGCTAACGGCATAGTCGCCACGCTTGAGGATGAACTCCTTGGTGAAGACCACGCCCTTGCTGTCGGTCCAGGTCATCGGAACGACGACTTGATCCTGACCATCGGCCAGCTGATAGCTGGTCTGGGCGGCTTCATAGGTAGGACGACCTTCGGCCTGACTGTCCGGACCATTGCGACCCACCAGACCGCTCTGGGCGATATAGAGGTGCTCAGGCTTGCTGGTCAGCAGCACGAACGGTTGGTCCTTGCCCTCTTCCAGTTTGTGAGACAGCAGTTCGGCAGACACGATGTCGCCACCCTGGGTATCCAGGGTCAGCTTGAGCACGTCAGAGGAGACGGTGATCAGCTTGCGTGCGGCAGTCGCATTGGCTTGCTCGGAAACCTGAGGAATATCACCGGTCTGACCGGCTTCAGGTACGAAATGTTCGGTTTGGGCCACGGTAGTCGGGGCCGGCTTCGGAGCCTTGTCGGACTCCCACTGTTGCCAGAGCAGAAAGCTCACGAACAGCAAACCGATCAGGAGTAGATTGCGTTGTGATTCCATAGTTTTCAGTTTCTTCGCTTTGGTTGCGGAACCGGGTCATAACCACCCTCGGATAAGGGATGGCATTTTAATAGACGTTTGCTGGCTAACCAAACGCCTTTTATGAAACCGTGAAGTCGGATGGCTTCTATCGCAAATTGGGAACAAGTTGGGGTAAAACGGCAGCGCGGCCCGAGCAGAGGGCTAATGATTAGCTGATACAGGCGTATCAGTTTGATAGCTACCCATTGCAACGGCGTGACAGGGTGCGCCATAGCTTTTCCAGTAACTTGAACAGTTCCTCGTTATCCATCTCTTTCACACCGGCCTTGGCGATCACCACGATGTCGATAGCGGGCAGCTGATGTTGTTTGAGGCGGAAACTTTCCCGAACCACCCGTTTGACACGATTACGCCAAACGGCACGCTTGAGTGCTTTTTTGGGCACAGCGAGACCAAGACGAGGGTGTTCGAGCGAATTGGGAGAAGCGAGAAGGGTAATCTGCGGAGAGGCGGCCCGGACAGGCTCGGCGAAAACGCGTTTGAAGTGTTCGGGAGTTAACAGACGTAACTCCCGAGAGAAGGTGTGCTGGGTAGGCATTAGACTACCAGGCGGGCACGACCCTTGGCACGACGAGCGGCCAGAACTTTACGACCGTTGGCAGTTGCCATGCGGGCGCGGAAACCGTGAGAGCGCTTGCGCTTCAGGTTGGACGGTTGAAAAGTACGTTTCATGATTCGATTCCGTATTTCTGTACAGTTTTGATTGTCACACTTAGCCGACGCGCCAGCTATAGCGTGTGACGACTAGCAAAAGAGGCCGAATTCTAAACAGAGTTCGGCTTTTAGTCAATCCGCCGTTCCCTCTCATCCTGCCGTGGTCTTGAAAAGGCCACTGCCGAGCGTGAGGATCCAGAGGATCAAGGGCTCCGGATTATACTGGCAACCCGGTGTTAAACAAGGGATCCCTCAATAAAAAAGGCGGCCAGGCCGCCAAAGAGAGAGCTATTTAAGGACTTTCCGCAAGAACTCCCGGGTACGGGGATCCTTGGGATCGACCAATATCTGATCCGGCGGGCCCTGCTCGACGATCCGCCCCCCTTCCATGAAGATCACCCGATCGGCAACATCACGAGCAAATTCAATCTCATGAGTCACCACCACCATGGTCTGGTGCTGGCGGGCCAACTCTTTCATCAGTCCCAAAACCTCGTCGACCCACTCGGGATCGAGGGCCGAGGTGGGCTCGTCAAACAGGATCACCTTGGAGTGGGCCGCCATGGCGCGGCCAATGCCGACCCGTTGCTGCTGGCCGCCGGAGAGGGAGGCCGGATAGGCATCCTGCTTGTCGGCAAGACCAATGTCCTTGAGGATGCCGAGCGCTGTGGCGCGGGCCTCCGCTTTTGGCTGCTTCCAGACGGTGATCAGCCCTTCGGCGATGTTGTCTAGCGCTGTTTTGTTGGCAAAAAGGGCGTAGTTCTGGAACACGAAGGAGGCCCGCTTGCGCAGCTCGATCGCCTGCTGTTCGCTGGCCTTGGCCAGATTCAGCTCGAGATCGTCGATGGCAAGGGTGCCCGCATCCGGGGTCTCCAGCAGGTTCAGGCAGCGCAACAGGGTCGACTTGCCGGTGCCGGAGGGACCGATGATGACGACAATTTCCCCCTTTTTGACCTCCAGATCGATGCCGTTGAGCACCTGATTGCCGTGATATGCCTTGGAGAGGCCGGTTAGCTTGATCATGAACGCCCTCCTTTAATAGGCACGGTTGAGACGAACTTCCAGCAGATGCTGCAAGCGGGTAAAGAAGATCACCACTACCCAGTAGATCAGCGCCACCGCCATAAAGCTCTCGAAGAACTTGAAGGAGGAGGAGGCTTCCATCTGCGCTTTGCCCATGATCTCGGCCACCCCCAGCGTGAATGCCAGCGAGGTGCTCTTGATCATGTCGATGAAGTAGTTCATCAGCGACGGGGTGGCGATACGGGCCGCCTGCGGCAGGATGATCCGCTGCATCGCCTGATAACGGCTCATGCCGATACTGAGCGCCGCTTCCATCTGGCTTTTGTGAATGCCGAGGATGGCTGCGCGGATCGACTCGGCCATGTAGGCGGCGAAGTGCAGGGTCAGACCGACGATGGCGGCGGTAAAGGCATCCATCCCCACGAAGATCGGGAACAGTTGCGGCAGTCCGTAGTAGAGCAGGAACAGCTGAACGAGTAGCGGTGTACCCCGAAAGAACGAGATATAGAGCATCGCCAGCCAGTGGATCGCGGGGACGCGAAACACCCGTACTATCGCCAGGGCCAGCGAGAGTACGAGTGCCAGCACGAATCCCCACAGGGCCATCTCCATCGTGGTGCCCAGATATTTGAGCAGGATGGGAAACAGCCCCAGCGTGTATTCGAGGTCAAATTCCATCATTTATTTGTCGGTGATGTCGGAAGCGAACCATTTCTCGGAGATCTGACGCAGGGAACCATCCTTGCGCATGGCGGTCAGGGCCTCGTCGACCTTCTTCAGCAGCGCCTGTTTCTCCGGGGTCTTCAGGAAGGGCAGGGCGTTCTCGATAGTCTCGAACGGTGCGCCAGCCTGTTGCAGCGGCAGCTTGGACTCTTTGATCAGCTGGGCGGTGGAGACGCGGTCCATCACGAAGGCATCGATGCGACCCAGGGCAACATCCTGCTCGAAGGCGGAGTCATAGGTGCGGATATCGATCTTCTTGTTCGGGTCATTCTTGCGCAGCAGCTCTTCGAAGTTGGAACCCAGGTTCACGGCCACCTTCTTGCCTTCCAGATCCTTGATGCCATGAATGGTGCTGTTGCCCTTGCGTACTACGATCTGGGCGCCGTCATAGACGTAAGGCTGGGAGAAGTCGTACTTAGCCTTGCGCTCGTCGGTGATGGTGATCTGGTTGGAGATGGTGTCGATGCGGCCGGTTTCCAGCATGCCGAACAGGCCGGAGAAGCTGGCAGTCACGAATTCGACCTTGTAGCCGGTACGCTCGCCGATCTGGTTCCACATATCCACTTCAAAGCCCTGCAGCTTGTCCTGCTTGACGAAGGTGAACGGGAAATATTTGCCAGACATGCCGACCTTGATGGTCTCCTGGGCGATGGCCTGACCGGACAGGGTAGCGAGCAGGATGGCTGCGCCGGAAATAAGCTTGATGGAAGTTTTCATGGGGTTTCTCTCTCTAAATGTCTTGTATTTGTAGTTGTAATAACTGCTTTGGCGCTGATGTTATTGGAATAAAATTTAAAAAATAAATGACATTTGGTTATATGAAATAACAGGAGTGCAGCACGAGATCCGCCAGTTGCAGCAGTGGATCAAGCTGTGGGTAACTTTGGGGATGAAAGATGATCCGGAGGCGCTGGATCCTTGAAAGTCAAGGATCTTATTTGCTGGATCCGCGGGGTCACGGCTGGAGATCCGGCGGCTAAAAACGTAGAATAGCCGGTCTTTAGTTAATCAATCGACAGGAGTTTAGAGTGACTGCTTCGCTATGGCAGCAGTGCCTTAACCGGCTGCAAGATGAGTTGCCCTCGGCAGAATTCAGCATGTGGATCCGGCCGCTTCAAGCGGAGTTGAGTGACAATACTCTGACCCTGTATGCACCGAATCGCTTCGTTCTGGACTGGGTACGAGACAAGTACCTCATCCGGGTGAACGGCATCATTAACGAACTTTGCGGGGTCGATGGCCCCGCCCTGCGTTTTGATATTGGCAATCGTCCCCACCCCGTCACCGTCGCTGCAAGCAGAGCGCCGGTACAGGGTGCCGCGCCTGTGAATAACTTGCAGAAGAGCTGGGAAAGCAAGGCTGAAGCCAAGCCCGAGCCGAACCACAAGAGCAACACCAACGTGAACTATACCTTCGAGAATTTCGTCGAGGGTAAGTCCAACCAGTTGGCGCGTGCTGCTGCCCGTCAGGTAGCGGACAATCCGGGTGGTGCTTACAACCCGCTGTTCCTCTATGGCGGCACTGGCCTTGGTAAAACCCACCTGTTGCACGCCGTTGGCAATGCCATCAAGGAGAGTAAAAAAGATGCCAAAGTCATCTATATGCACTCCGAGCGGTTTGTTCAGGACATGGTGAAAGCGCTGCAAAATAACGCCATTGAAGAGTTCAAGCGTTACTACCGCAGTGTCGATGCCCTGCTCATCGATGACATCCAGTTTTTCGCCAACAAGGAGCGCTCCCAGGAGGAGTTCTTCCATACCTTCAATGCCTTGCTGGAAGGTAACCAGCAGATCATCCTGACCTCGGATCGCTATCCGAAGGAGATCAACGGTGTCGAGGATCGCCTCAAGTCCCGCTTCGGCTGGGGCCTGACCGTGGCGATCGAACCGCCGGAGCTGGAGACCCGCGTCGCGATCCTGATGCGCAAGGCAGACGAGAACCAGATCCATCTGCCGGACGAAGTGGCCTTCTTCATTGCCAAACGTCTGCGATCCAACGTCCGTGAACTGGAAGGCGCCCTCAACCGGGTGATCGCCAACGCCAACTTCACCGGCCGTGCCATCAACATCGATTTCGTGCGCGAAGCGCTGCGCGACCTGTTGGCACTGCAGGAGAAGCTGGTCACCATCGACAATATCCAGAAGACGGTGGCGGAGTACTACAAGATCAAGCTGGCGGATCTGCTCTCCAAGCGCCGTTCCCGCTCCGTGGCCCGTCCGCGCCAGCTGGCGATGGCACTGGCCAAGGAGCTGACCAACCACAGTTTGCCGGAGATAGGTGATGCCTTTGGTGGCCGTGACCACACTACCGTTCTTCATGCCTGCCGCAAGATCGAGCAGCTGAAGGAGGAGAGTCACGACATCAAGGAGGACTATTCCAACCTGATCCGTACCCTTTCTTCCTGATAACGGAATCGAGTGGACAGATGCAGCGCGAATATTCCAACCTGATCCGAATCTTTTCCTCCTAATCACAACGGAGAGCACAGATGCAGCTCGAAATTAGCCGTGAGGCCCTGTTACGTCCTCTGCAACTGGTGTCCGGCGCCCTCGGCGGCCGACCGACCCTGCCGATCCTCGGCAACGTGCTGCTTGATGTCAGCAACGGTCTGCTGTCACTGACCGGTACCGATCTCGAAGTAGAGATGATCGGTCAGGTCTATCTGAACGGGGCCAGCGAAGATGGCCGCACCACAGTACCGGCGCGCAAGCTGCTGGATATCTGCCGTGGTCTGCCGGAAGGCGCCGAGATCCGTCTCAATACCGAAGGGGAGCGCCTGATCATCCGGTCCGGTCGCTCCCGCTTCAACCTCTCGACCCTGCCGGCGACCGAGTATCCGAACATCGAGGATTGGGAATCCGTGCTCGAGTTCGATATCAGCCAGCTGGAGCTGAAGAAGCTGATCGATGCGACCCAGTTCTCCATGGCCAGCCAGGACGTGCGTTACTACCTGAACGGCATGCTGTTCGAGAGTGAAGGTCACGGTCTGCGTACCGTGGCGACCGACGGTCACCGTCTGGCCACCTGCCGCCGCGAGGTGGTAGGGGAATCGCTGCCCGATCATCAGGTTATCCTGCCGCGCAAAGGGGTATTGGAGCTGGTGCGTCTGCTGGAGGCGGAAGACAAGCCGGTGCGGCTGCAGATCGGTCGCAGCAACCTGCGTGCTGCGCTGGACGGTTTCATCTTCACCTCCAAGCTGGTGGATGGCCGCTTCCCGGACTGGCGCCGCGTCATTCCGCGCAACAGCGACAAGGCCCTGATCGCCGGTCGTGAGGATCTGCGTCAGGCGTTTGCCCGCGCCGCCATCCTCTCCAACGAGAAATTCCGTGGGGTGCGTCTCAATCTGCAGGAAAACCTGCTGCGCATCACCGCCAACAACCCGGAACAGGAAGAAGCCGAAGAGCTGCTTGACGTACAATATGCCGCTGGCGAGATGGAGATCGGCTTTAACGTCTCTTATGTGCTGGACGTGCTGAATACGTTAAAATGTGACCAAATTCGGATTAGCCTGAGCGATTCCATCAGCAGTGCCATTATTGAGGATTTTGAACATCAGGATGCTCAGTACGTGGTGATGCCGATGCGGATCTAGTCGTGTCCCTGGTCAAACTCCAGCTCAGCGACTTTCGCAATATCCAGCAAGCCAGTCTCAAGCTGTCGCCCGGCCTCAACATTCTGGTCGGGTGCAATGGCAGCGGCAAGACCAGCGTGCTGGAAGCCATTCACTACCTTGGTCTGGGGCGCTCCTTTCGCACTCATTTGACCGGGCGGGTCATCCGCCAGGGGGAGAGGGCCTTTACCCTGTTTGCCCAGTGCGAGCTGGAGGGGCGTCAGGTACCGATCGGTCTTGCCAAAGACAAGAGTGGCGAGACCCAGCTCAAGATTGCCGGGGCACAGGCCCAGCGGCTTGCCGATTTGGCGGAGCTGTTGCCGGTGCAGTTGATCCATCCCGATGGTTTCAACTTGCTGACGGGCGGGCCTCAGGCTCGCCGCGCCTGGCTCGATTGGGGTGTCTTCCATCAGGAGCCGACCTTCTTTGCCCTGTGGGGACGAGTGCGGCGGCTGCTGAAACAGCGCAATGCGCTGTTGCGCCAGAGCACCCAATATCGCCAGCTGGCGTTCTGGGATCAGGAGTTGGTGCGGCTGGGGGGTGAGCTGGCCGAGTTTCGCGCCAGTTATTGTCAGGCCATTACGCCCCTGATCAAGGAGATGACGGCGGATTTTCTGCCGGAGTTCGATATCAGTCTCGGCTTTTACCGGGGCTGGGAGAAAGATACTCCCCTCGGCGATCTGCTGGAGGCGGGGTTTGAGCGGGATCGGGCGCTGGGCTATACCGGGGTCGGTCCACAGAAAGCCGATGTTCGCCTCAAGGCTAACGGGGTACCCGCTCAGGATATTTTGTCCCGGGGTCAGCTGAAGTTGCTGGTCTGTGCCATGCGACTGGCCCAAGGGCTCTATTTGAATCAACATAGCAGCCGTGGCTGTATTTTTTTAATTGACGATTTTGCCTCTGAACTGGATGTCGACAAGCGCCGCTTGCTGGCCGCAAGGCTGAAGCAGTGTGCGTCCCAGGTGTTTATCACCGCCATCGACACCGGTCAGCTCGCAGACATGATGGATGCGAATGACTGCAAGTTGTTCCACGTGGAACAGGGTAAAATCTCCGAAACGTTAGAGAAGGCAGAGAGTAAGCTATGAGTGAAAATACTTACGACTCCTCGAATATCAAGGTGCTGAAGGGCCTGGATGCGGTCCGCAAGCGCCCGGGGATGTATATCGGCGATACGGATGATGGCTCGGGTCTGCACCACATGGTGTTCGAGGTCGTCGATAACTCCATTGACGAGGCGCTCGCTGGCTACTGCTCCGATATTCAGGTCAAGATCCATTCCGATGGCTCCGTCTCCGTGCGCGATAACGGCCGTGGTATTCCGGTCGATATTCACCCGGAAGAGGGCCGCTCCGCCGCAGAGGTCATCATGACCGTGCTGCACGCTGGCGGTAAGTTCGATGACAACTCCTACAAGGTATCCGGCGGCCTGCATGGCGTGGGTGTCTCCGTCGTTAACGCCCTCTCTGACAAGCTGTTGCTGACCATTCGTCGTAACGGCCACGTCTACGAACAGACCTATCATCTGGGTGAGCCGCAAGCTCCGCTCAAGCAGATTGGCGACAGCACCGGCACCGGTACCGAAGTTCGCTTCTGGCCGAGCCCGACCATCTTCAGCGACACCCTGTTCCACTACGAGATCCTGGCCAAGCGCCTGCGCGAGCTCTCCTTCCTCAACTCCGGTGTTTCCATCCGTCTGATGGATGAGCGTGACGGCCGTGAGGCGCATTTCTGCTACGAAGGTGGCATCAAGGCGTTCGTTGAATACCTGAACCAGAACAAGACCCCGATCCACCCGAAGGTGTTCCATTTCACCACCGAGCAGGATGGTATCGGCGTTGAAGTGGCGATGCAGTGGAATGACGCCTATCAGGAAGGGGTCTACTGCTTCACCAACAACATCCCGCAGCGGGATGGTGGTACTCACCTCGTTGGCTTCCGTACCGCGTTGACCCGTACTCTGAACTCCTATATGGACAA
Source organism: Aeromonas sp. FDAARGOS 1411 (assembly GCF_019047125.1). Lineage (NCBI taxonomy): Bacteria > Pseudomonadati > Pseudomonadota > Gammaproteobacteria > Aeromonadales > Aeromonadaceae > Aeromonas > Aeromonas sp. FDAARGOS 1411. The sequence continues at coordinate 3,680,903 of NZ_CP077214.1, forward strand.
AGAGGATTACAGCAAGAAGGCTAAGTCTGCCGCCAGTGGCGACGATGTGCGTGAAGGTCTGATTGCCGTTATCTCCGTCAAGGTGCCGGATCCCAAATTCTCCTCCCAGACCAAAGACAAGCTGGTCTCTTCCGAAGTGAAGACCGCCGTTGAACAGGCGATGGGTGAGAAGCTGGCTGACTTCCTGCTGGAAAACCCGGGCGATGCCAAGATCGTGGTCAACAAGATCATCGATGCGGCCCGTGCCCGTGAAGCGGCCCGCAAGGCTCGCGAACTGACCCGCCGCAAAGGCGCGCTGGATATCGCCGGTCTGCCTGGCAAGCTGGCTGACTGTCAGGAAAAAGACCCGGCTCTCTCCGAACTCTACATAGTGGAAGGGGACTCTGCTGGCGGTTCCGCCAAGCAGGGTCGCAACCGGAAGAACCAGGCCATTCTGCCGCTCAAGGGCAAGATCCTGAACGTGGAGAAGGCCCGTTTCGACAAGATGATCTCCTCGCAAGAGGTAGGCACCCTGATCACCGCACTGGGTTGCGGTATCGGTCGCGATGAGTACAACCCGGACAAGCTGCGTTATCACAACATCATCATCATGACCGATGCGGACGTCGATGGTGCGCACATCCGAACCCTGCTGCTGACCTTCTTCTATCGTCAGATGCCGGAAATCATCGAACGTGGCTACGTCTACATCGCCCAGCCGCCGCTCTACAAGGTGAAGAAGGGCAAGCAGGAGCAGTACCTGAAAGACGAAGACGCGCTGCTGCAGTACCAGACCGCCATGGCGCTGGATGGTGCTACCCTGCACGTTAACGAGTCTGCCCCGGCCATCGGTGGCGAGGCACTGGAGCGTCTGGTCAACCAGCACCGCTCGGTGACTCACCTGATCACCCGCATGTCTCGTCGTGCGCCGGAAGCCGTGCTGACCCAGCTGATCTATCAGCCGGAGTTGAACGAAGCGCTGCTGAACAGCGAGAGCGATCTGCTGGCCTGGTGTCAGGGTATGGAAGCCGTGCTCAACGAGAGCAACCACGGTATCCAGTACCAGATCCAGGTTCGTCGTGACGAAGAGCGCAGCCTGTACGTGCCGCACGCCGTGGTACGTCAGCACGGTGTCGACCGCGAATATCCGCTCAGCTACGACTTCCTGCAGTCCGGTGAGTACCGTCAGCTGGTCTCGCTGGGCAAGGAGATCGCCAACCTGATCGAGGAAGGTGGTTTCATCAAGCGTGGCGAGAAGGTCAAACCGGTTGCCAACTTCGTGGAAGCCGTCGAGTGGCTGATGGGCGAAGGCAAACGCGGCATCTACATCCAGCGCTATAAAGGGCTGGGTGAGATGAACCCGGACCAGCTGTGGGAAACCACCATGGATCCGGAAGCCCGCCGCATGCTGCGCGTCACCATCGACGACGCCGTTGGTGCTGACCAGCTCTTCTCCACCCTGATGGGTGATGCAGTAGAGCCGCGTCGTGACTTTATCGAGACCAACGCCCTGCGCGTGGCCAACCTCGACGTCTAATCGACGCTGTCAGACAGCAAAAAGCCGCTCCTTGTGAGCGGCTTTTTGCTTTTCTGGTGGAGGACGTTGCTCGTTCCACGTGGAACATTGAACCCGATTAACCAAGCTCAGGTGCCGGGCAGTAGAGGCGCAGACGATGGCCATCCGGATCGAGGGCCATGCAGGTGTAGCCAAACTCCATCTTGGTCGGCGCCTGGATCAGGGTGAGCCCGCGCGCCAGCCACTCGGCAGACAGGCGATCGACGGTATCATCATCGGGGAGGGCGAAGGCCAGCTCCATCGCTCCGGCCGTTTGGGTCACGGCAGGTTCAACAGTGGCGCTGGACCAGAGTGCCAGTCTGGCGCCCGATTCGAACACGAACATGGCAAAGGTAGGTGACTCCTCCACCGGTTCACGCCCGAACAGCTGGCAGTAGAAGAGCGCACTGCGGGCCGGGTTGGTAACGTAGAGGATGGTGAACTGGGAGACTAACATGGTGATGCTCCTTGCTGATGAGATGGCGCATTGGCGCCGACCCCGTCAGCATGGTGCTACCTGCTGTCAGTTTCTGTCAGCAATGAATCTGGGTTGCGGGATCTGCTGGGTAGTGCGCCACTCCTTCAGCAGGCTCTCTCTGCTTTTGGGATAGCGGCAATCTTGCGGCTGCATCCGTGTGATGCGATCGACCCGAAAGTGGCGAAAGCCCTGACGCAGTTCGCACCAGGCTACCAGTACCCGCACCTGTTCGAAGTAGCCGAGGGCAAAGGGCCAGACGGTACGCTCAGAGGCCTTATCTTTGAGGTCACGATAACTCAGGGTCACCTTGCGTTGCTGGCGGATGGCGCAGCGCAGCGGGGCTTCATCGGTGAGGCGGTCGCTGCGGGAGGTGCCGATCAGCAGGGCATTGCTCTGGAGCTGCTGGCGATAGTCGGCTGGCAGTACGGCTTCTATCTTGGCCAGCGCACTGCTGGCCGATGCTCTCAAGGCTCCGTCACCGTGGGCGACGACCCAACGTGACCCCAGCACTAGCGCATCCAGCTCCTCTTCACTGAACATCAATGGCGGCAGCATGAAGCCGGGACGCAGCACATAGCCGATCCCCGGTTCACCCTCGATATGGGCACCTTGCGCCTGCAGGGTGGCGATATCCCGATAGAGGGTGCGCAGGCTGATGCCAAGCTGGTTGGCCAGCTCCGCGCCAGTTATGGCGTAACGGTGGCCGCGCAGCAGCTGGAGCAGGGCCAGCAGGCGTTCGGAACGGGACATGGGATGACTCCTCGGGATTTCTGGTTAGCCTGCCATAGCGGAGTGAGCGGGTATAGAGGATGTCATCAGACATTATTTCCGCGAAAAGATCGTCGCCACTCGCTGGGGGAGATGGCAAAGCGGGATCGGAAGTGATTGCGCAGGGAGGTGGCACTCTTGAAGCCGACAAGCTCGGCAATGCGATCGATGGAATGGCCGCTTATCTCCAGCAGCTCCTGACTGCGCCTGAGCCGTTCCGCCAGCAGCCATTCACCCACCGAGATGCCGGTTGCCTGATGAAAACGGCGGGTAAAGGTGCGTCGACTCATCAGGGTGTGATCTGCAAGAGAGTCCAGGGTGTGAGGCTCTGCCAGATGGGCACGCAGGTGGTCGAGCAACTGGTTCATCCTGACATCGCGGGTGGAGGCGGGCACCGGCTGCTCGATAAACTGGGCCTGCCCCCCTTCCCGGTGAGGCGGGATCACCAGCCGCCGTGCCACCTTGTTGGCGATGGCCGAGCCGTGGTACTGGCGTACCAGATAGAGCCAGCAGTCCAGCCCAGCGGCAGTGCCTGCCGAGGTGACCAGCCCATCGTCATTCACATAGAGGGCGTTGGTATCGAGCTGCACGCAGGGAAAGCGGCGGCAGAAATCCTGCTCATACTCCCAGTGGGTCGATGCCTTGCGACTATTGAGCAGCCCGGCGTAGGCGAGCACATAGGTGCCAAGACAGAGCCCGACCAGTCGGGCGCCTCTGGCTCTGGCGGCAATCAGGGCATCGAGCAGCGCTGCGGGTGGCCGTGCAGCCGGGTCGTGCCAGAAGGGGATGACGATGATCTCCGCCTCGGTCAGCACCTCCAGCCCATGGGTAGCCTGAATGGTGAAGCCTTGCGCCGAGTGTGAATGAGGGTTGCCATCGCCGCAGCAGATCTTGAGCTCGAACAGCGGGTGGCCCGGTAGGATGTCGCCGAAGATGAGACAGGGGACGGCGCAGTGAAAAGGGCTGAAGTGATCGAAGGTCACCACGGCAACGATCGGGGTGGTCATGGTGTTGGCTCCTCTCTGTGCGCAGACCACTCATCATAAGCGTCTGACAGTGAAAGCCGAAGGGCCATGTCTGGCATGGCCCCCCTGCAGGCCACAGTGATATCGCCTCACCATCTTGCGGCACCCGTACCCGATCCGTCATGCTCCGTTCCGCCAGATAGTCGCGCAGCTCCTGGCGTGACAGCACTGCGTGGTTGACCGCCTCCATATGGCTGGCGATCAGCGTGGCTTGCGGTGCGGCCTGATAAACGGCGGCGACATCCTCCTTGCCCATGATGATGGAACCGAGCCCGGGCACCTGTGCATCGCCACAGTTGAGGATAATGACCTCGGGTTGATGCTGTTGCAGGGCTTGCTCGACCCGGGGATGCCAGATGGTATCACCGGCCAGATAGAGGCACTGCTCATCAGGGTGGGAGAAGACCACGCCGCACACTTCTCCCATGCGCTCGCCCAGTACCGCCATCAACTGGTCGCTGCCGTGCTGGCCACCGGTCTGCTGCAGGCGAATGCCAGCAAACTCGGGCTGGTCGCTCAGCAGGCGCACATCCTCAAAGCCGCTGGCACGAATGGCATCGGCATCTTTCTGGTGTTGTACCAAGAGTGGCAGATGCTTGGGGATTAGCGCTCTGGCGGCGTCATCCCAGTGGTCGGGATGGTCGTGGGTGACGATAACGGCATCCACATCGACCAGCTCATCGATCGGCAGCGGCAGCTCGACCAGCGGATTGCGCAGCTGGCTGTTGGCGGTGCCCTCAAAGCCGGGGAAGGCTCCCTTGGCCGAGAGCATGGGGTCGATCAGAAAGCGGGTGCCGGCATAGTCGAGCAGCAAGGTGGCGTTGCGAACCTGGGTAATCTTCATGGGATGGCTCCATGTTGGCTGGTGGATATGCAACCAATTATGGGAGACGGAGCGAGTTGCCATCAGTGGCCCACGGGTCGATTATCATCACTATCGGGCCAACAGGTTGATGTTCTACAGGTCGGCGCGGCCATTTAAAAAATTTGAAAAAATCCCCTTGAAAGGAAAAAGTGAGCCCCTATATAGGTAACAAGGCCGGAACGCTCGACAGAGGTTTCGACCAGGCGCCCGTCCATAAGGAGGGCAAACAATCCGTTATCGCTCATAAGAGGGTAATACTATGCGTTCTATCGACTTTTCTCCGCTCTATCGTTCTGCCATCGGTTTCGATCGTCTGGCCAATCTTATCGAATCTGCGGCCAGCAATGGCAATGCCGGTTATCCCCCCTACAACATCGAGCAACTGGGTGACAACGACTACCGCATCAGCATGGCGGTGGCGGGCTTTACCCAGGAAGAGCTGGAGCTGAGCTTTCAGGAAAATCTGCTGACGGTGAAGGGCAACAAGCAGGCCGACACCGGGCGCAACTATCTCTATCAGGGGATTGCCGAACGTGGTTTCGAGCGTCGCTTCCAGTTGGCCGACTATGTGCGGGTGAAAGGGGCCGACCTGAAAAACGGCTTGCTGCACATCGAGCTGGTGCGTGAAGTGCCCGAGGCGATGAAGCCGCGCAAGATTGAGATCAACGGCTGATAGCCTGAATTCACTGAAATTTTAAAATTTCCCGGGTGCCGATGACGGGCCTGTGGAGAGTTGAACCTGTTGCTTTTTAGAAGGATAGGATTATGCGTAACCTCGATTTTTCTCATCTCTATTCCAACGCCGTCGGCTTCGAGCGGATGGCCCGTGAGCTGGAAGGTCTGTTCGAGCAGAAGACCGCCGCTTACCCCCCGTACAACATTGAAAAGCGCGATCAGGATGGCTATCGCATCACGGTCGCCGTGGCTGGCTTCGAGCGCGAAGAGCTGGAGCTGGAGACCGAAAACGGCACCCTCAAGGTGAAGGGTCGCAAAGGGGCTGCGGCCGGTGAGCGTCAGTTCCTCCATCAGGGGATTGCCGAGCGTGACTTCGAGCTCGCCTTCAAGCTGAGCCAGCACGTGGAAGTGCAGGGTGCCAAGCTGGAGCATGGTCTGCTGACCATCGATTTGGCGCGCGAACTGCCGGAGGCGCTCAAGCCCCGAGCCATCCCGATCGGCAAGCCCGAGCAGCTGGCGCTGCCCGGCTAAGCAAACCGGATCGCGACAAACAACAAAGGCCTGCATCTGCAGGCCTTTCTGTTTTTGGCTGGCCGGACTGACTTAGCCGGCGTAGATGGCATTGATTTCGTCGGCCAGAATGGCGATGCCGCGGCGAACCAGCTCCTCGCTCTGGGAGTAGTTGAGGCGGATGCACTCCTGGCTGTGGCGCCACTCGGGGTCATCAATACCGGGGAAGAAGTAGTGACCCGGCACGATCAGCAGGTTCTTCGCCTTCAGTCGCTCATATAGTTCCTGACAGTGGATCGGCAAGCCTTCAAACCAGAGCCAGAGGAAGAGAGCCCCTTCCGGCTTGTGGATATGGAAGCGCGGGTCGGGGATCGCTTCGCGCAGCAGCTGTACCGCCAGCTCCGCCTTCTGCTGATAAAAGGGCTTAACCACCTGTTCGCTGAGGGCGATGATCTCGCCGCTCTCTATCATCGGAATGGTGATGGCGGGGCCCAGACTGCCCGGCGCCAGATTGATGATGCCACTCAGGTTGGTGATGGCCTGGATGATCTTCTCGTCGGCGATGACGATGCCACAGCGGGTGCCCGGCAAGCCCAGCTTGGAGAGGCTCATGCAGAGGATGGTGTTGGCATTCCAGAACGGCTTGGCTTCGCTGAAGATGATGCCCGGGAAGGGGACGCCGTAGGCGTTGTCGATCAGCAGCGGAATCCCCTTGTCGCGGGCGATCTGATCGAGGTGTTCGATCTCTTCGTCGGTCAGCACGTTGCCGGTTGGGTTGGTGGGGCGGGAAACGCAGATCACCCCGATATCGTCACCCACCTGCAGGCTCTCGAAATCCACGTGGTACTTGAACTGGCCATCGGGCAGCTTCTCGATGGTGGGTTTGTAAGCCACGAAGTAGTCGTCGGCCAGCGCCGAGTCGGCATAGCCGATGTACTCGGGGGCGAGCGGGAACAGCACCTTCTTCTTGCGGCCATCAGCAAATTCACCGGCCAGCAGGTTGAACAGGTAGAAGAAGGCATTCTGGCTGCCGTTGGTCAGGGCGATATTGCGGGCCGAGATATCCCAGTCCAGCTCCTTGCTGAGCAGTCCGGCTAGCGCCCTGGTGAACCTGTCTTTGCCCTGTGGGCCGTCGTAGTTGGCCATCGCTTTGACCAGCTCGCCGTTGTCGAGCAGGCTCTTGGCCTCGGCCTGAAAGCGTTCCAGCATGGCGGGTATGGGGGCTGGATTGCCGCCACCCAGCATGATGGCGTCCGGATTGGTCAGCCCCTGATTGAGGTCATCCATGAGTTGGGTAATGCCAGCGTGGCGAGTGAACTTCTCGCCGAACAAGGAAAATTCCATTCAGTGACAGATCCAGATTTGAGTTACGGGGATGTAGCACCATAGCTCAGTTTAAAAGCGGGTGTCGATCAAAAAGATGGGACGTTCCACGTGGAACATGGTGCAAAAATCAAGCGTGGTTAAAAGCACCAACTGTTGGTTTAAAAATGACCGAGCGGGATGCATTTTGCGACTCAATTTGGTATCGATATATAGTTAATTTAAACAAAATCATCATGTTATGAATTGCGTGAGGATTGGCACAACTATTGGAATAGCTATCTGGTCATCTCAACCATACCGGAGAAAACCAGATGAAAAGCCTGATCGCTACCCTGATTGTGAGTGTCCTGAGCCTGAACGTGATGGCCAACGAAAACCCGCGGCCCGAGCTGGAGAGTGCCCAGCTGGAGCAGGATGTGCAGAGCGAGTTGCAACAGGCATCTCATGCCGTGGTGCAGGATGCGCTGCACAATCTCAAGCCGCTGGCGCTGGATACCCTGGTGGTGGAGGCGAGCCAGGCTGTGGCGACTCACCCTGAGAGCTGAGGTAGCGCAGGGGGGTCTGTCCCGTATGTTGTTTGAAGAAGCTGATGAAGGCGCTGTCGCTGGCGAACTCCAGCGCAGCGGCAATCCGGCTGATGGGCTCGCTTTCTGCCAGCAGCTCCATGGCGCGCAACAGCCGCCACTGCTGACGCCACGCCTGATAGCTCATGCCGGTCTCCCGCATGAAGATGCGGCCAATGGTCTTGTCACTGGCACCCACCCGCTCGGCCAGCCGGTTGAGCCGATCGGGCAGGGCATCCCCCCGTTTCAACTGCTGTAGCCAGCCGCCCATTCTGGGATCGGTCGGCAGCGGCAACTGCCACGACTCCCGCGGCGCCTGCCCCAACTCCTCCATAAACAGAGCCACCGTCCGTCGTTGCTGCTCTTGAGGTTTGTCCCACGGCCAGAGCGCCATCCGTTCGATCAGTTCGTGCAGCAGCGGATTGACCGCCAACACCTCCACCGTGCCGGGCAACTCGGGGTGCGGCTGGAAGTAGAGGGAGCGGTAGGCCACCACACCACGCATCAGTACCCGGTGGGCTGTGCCCGCCGGCAGCCAGGCAGCGCGGGTGGGCGGCAGCAGGCAGACCCGACCTTCCAGCTCCATGGTCATGCAGCCGGATTGGGCGAACAGCAGCTGATGGCGTTGATGTTGATGCAGACCCGAGTCGTGCCAGCCGAGCGCGGAGGCAATGCCGATTACGCTGCCCGTCAGCTGGTCGGGGTCAAAAGGGTGATCGGGAAGAATAAAGGCCATATGTCCGATTTTTGATGTTTATAGTCCTGCTTATTGTAATCAGACAAATAGCATCTCTCTAGAATGGCGACCTCTTGTGAAGGAGGTTTGTCATGAACAACAAGTTGCCACCGCTCTGGCTGGTGGTGGGATTGATGATGTTCCCCCAAATTGTGGAGACCATCTACAGCCCGGTCCTGACCCACATCGCCAGCCAGTTTCGGGTGAGCGAGGGGCAGGCATCCCAGACCCTGTCGGTCTATTTTCTGGCGTTTGCGGTGGGTGTGGTCTGCTGGGGACGGCTTTGCGATCTGATTGGGCGGCGTCCCGCCATGCTGGCGGGTCTATTCACCTATGGCGTCGGCACCCTGCTGGCACTGCTGGCTAATCAGTTTGAAACCCTGCTGCTGGCCCGGGTTATCGCGGCCTTTGGCGCCGCCGTGGGATCTGTGGTGACCCAGACCATGCTGCGCGACAGCTATCAGGGCCGCGATCTGGCGCGGGTCTTCTCGGTGATGGGCATAGCGCTCTCACTGAGTCCGGTGCTGGGGTTGCTCAGTGGCGGTCAGCTGGCGAGCGGGTTCGGCTATCTCGGAGTGTTCAGCGGTCTGCTGGTACTGGCGGTAGGTTTGCTGCTGGTTGCATGTTGGCAACTGCCGGAAACCCGCCCGGTTACTACCCAGCGAGTCGCGCTCTGGCCGCTGGCGTGTCGGATGATCAAGGATGGCGGACTCTGGCGCAGTGCCATGCTGGTCGCCCTGTTCAACACTATGCTGTTTGGCTACTACAGTCTGGCCCCCTTCCTGTTTGCCGGATTGGGATTGAGCACCGGCGAGTTTGGCTATTCGGGGATCTTGCTGGCGCTGGCGACTCTGCTCGGCAGCCTGCTCAACAAGCATCTGCTGGGGAGGGGGTGGCTGCCGTCCTCTCTGGTCAGATTGGCTTGCGCTCTGGCGCTGGTCGCCGGGCTGCTGGTCTGGGCGAGTCAGTCCAGCCTCTGGTTCCTGTTGCCCATGATGGGTGTGGTGGTGGCCTTCGGGCTGGCTATCCCCAATGTGCTGAGTCAGGCGCTGCTGGCCTATCGCGAGGTAGCGGGCAGCGCTGGCGCCCTGTTCGGGCTTGGCTACTACCTGCTGCTCAGTCTGGGGTTGGCGGTGGCGGCCGGATTGCAGGATCTCGGCCTGTTGCTGAGTGGCTGTGGTCTGTTGGCGCTGATTTGCTGCGGGCGTCGTTCCACGTGAAACGTCAGTTGCCGATAAAGCGGTAGCCGATACCGGATTCGGTCTCGATAAGCGTCGGTTGCTGGGGGTTATCCCCCAGCTTTTTGCGCAGGCTGGCGATGACGATGCGAAGGTAGTGGGTGTCCTCCTTGTGGCTCGGCCCCCAGATGTCATTGAGCAGCTGGGTCTGCATCACCAGCTTGCCGGGGTGGCACACCAGCGCCTGCAACAGGGCGAACTCCTTGCGGGAGAGGGGGATCTCCTCCTCCTTCATGGTCACCTTGTGGCTGCTGACATCAAGCGTCAGGCCGCATTGGGGGAAGTGGCGCCGTTCGCCGCTGCTGACGCCAGCACGTTGGCGCAACAGCACGCGGATGCGGGCCATCATCTCGCCGATGCCGAACGGCTTGCTCATGTAGTCGTTGGCGCCGGCATCCAGCAGCCGCACCTTCTCCTGCTCAGAATCGCGGGCCGACAACACCAGTACAGGATTGGGGTGATGCTCGCGAATGGCCTGCAATACCTGAATGCCATCGCCATCCGGTAGACCGAGATCGAGGATCACCAGATCGGGGTTGAGGTGGCGATATTGCTCCAACCCCTCGGTGACGCTGACCGCTTCGCTTACCTGATGCCCTTCGGCAATCAGGCTGATCCGCAGAAAGCGACGGATCGCCGCTTCATCATCTATGACCAGAATGTGCGCCATCGAACCTCCAGAGGCGAATGGTGGGAGGGGCTGAGTGACTCGAGCAGGCTTTCAGCCATCAGACCTCCGGTGAATTGAGCGCGAGCGGCAGGGAGATACGCATGCAGGTGCCGTTGCCATTGGGGCCGGAGAAGGCCCAAATCTTGCCGCCGTGGGCCTCTATCATAGCGCGGGAAATGGCGAGGCCAAGTCCGGTGCCACGGCTACCGCAATCGCCCACCGGCTGGGTGTAGAAGAGGTTGAAGATCTTCTCCCGATCCGATTCGGCGATACCGACCCCGATATCGATGATGTCGATGATGAGGTCGGGTTCGGCCACCATCACCTTGAACTCGATGGGGGTGCCTGCCGGCGAGTAGCGGGAGGCGTTGTCGAGGATATTGACCAGCACCTGCTCGATCAGGGCGCCATGGACATAGAGCTGGGGCACATGCTGATCGATGTGTACCAGCAGCTTGTGCTGGCGCCAGGAGGAGTCGAGCCGCTTTCGGGCGCTCTCCACCAGATCGGTCAGGTCGACCCAGTCCCGTTTCAGCTGGAAGTCGGGGGAGCCGATGCGGGTCATATCCAGCAGATTCTGCACATAGCTGTGCAGGCGGCGCGCCTCCTCCTGCACCGAGTGGAGCAGTTCGTCACGGTCTTCGGCGGGGATCCGGTCACCATATTCCAGCAGGGTGCTGCCGGCACCCATGATGGTGGCCAGCGGCGTTTTCAAATCGTGGGAGACCGAGGAGAGCAGGGCTGCGCGCATCCGGTCGGTCTCCGCCTGTAGCTGGCTGTCGGCCAGCCGCTCATTGAGGTCGATCCGCGCCAGCGCGGCGCGAATATCGGTGAGCAGCGCCTGCAGCTGATGCTCGGCAGAGGAGGAGAGCGGATTGGCCAGCGTTATACCGATCACCAGGTCATCGCTGAGGTGGTGATACTGGGCCTCGGCGGCATTGAGGGTCGCAGTGTGGGCCCCGGCGCTCTGCTTCTGGGCCAGACACCAGTCGATGGCCGCCTTGTCGGTCTGGCCGGGCCTGTGCTTCTCGTTGCCGAGCCGATCGTTGAACTCCTTGTCGATCACCACGGTCGGCTGGCCTAGCGCCAGTGCAATGGCCTGGGCACCTTGTCTGAGCACCTCCTCCGGGCTGCTGGCGGTCGCCAGCCCCTGACTGAGGGAGAGTAATGCATTGCCCAGCTGCTGGGTCTCGCGCAGGCCGATCAGCTGTTGCCGCTGGCGGGAGGCGAGCCGCCCCGCCGTCATGCCGACGATAAGCAGCACAAACAGGGTGAGCAGGTCGCTGTGGTTGGCGACGCTCAGGGAGAAGTAGGGTGCGGTGAAGAGCAGATTGTGGGCGATAAAGCCCAGCACCGCCGCCAGCGTGGCGGGCACCAGACTGGTTGTAAGGGCAGTCGCCAGCACCCCCAGCACGAAGATGAGTGGCAACGCTGCGGGGGGGAGCCAGTAGGAGAGCCCCCATGCAATGGCCGAGGTGATACCCATGATGGCCACCGCCAGCAGGCTGTGGTGAATATCCTTCGGGGTCGGGACGCGCATCCCCACTTCGGGCTTCTGCTTCTCGGTATCGACCAGGGTGATTTCGAGCCCCTGCGCCTGTTTGAGCAGGTGTTGCACCAGCGAGCGGCGCCACGGCGCCTTGTGAGGTTTGCCGAGCAGCAGCTGGGAGACCTGCTGCTGTTCGGCGGTCTCCAGCAGGGTGTTGGCGACCGCCGGGCTGGATAGCGTCAGCACCTTGGCACCGAGGTGGGAGGCGAGCGCCAGCGCCTGCTCCACATCGGCCGAGCTGTGGCCATTGCTGTCCACGTGAACCACCAGCCAGGGCAGCTGGCGACGCTGGGCAAAGCGGTGGCCATAGCGCACCAGCGCAGCCCCGTGCTGGTTGCCGAGGCAGACCATCAGCTTGCCCCGCAGCGGCAATGTGGTCTTGCCCGCCGCCTGCCATTGCAGTTGCAGATCGCCCTCCACATGGCTGGCTGCGGTCTGCATCGCCAGCTCCCGCAATGCGGTGAGGTTGTTGAGGGAGAAGAAGGATTGCAGGGCTGCTTTGGCCTGATGAGGGACATAAACCTTCCCCTCGCGCAGGCGGCCGAGCAGCTCCTTGGGGGGGAGGTCGATAAGGATAATGCTGTCTGCATCGAGCAGAACCTGATCGGGCAGGGTCTCTTTTACCCTGACCCCGGTGAGCTGCCACACCAGATCGTTGAGGCTCTCCAGATGCTGGACGTTGAGGGTGGTGTAGACGTCGATACCTGCGTTGAGCAGCTCCTCCACATCCTGCCAGCGCTTCTCGTGGCGGCTGCCGGGGGCGTTGCTGTGGGCCAGTTCGTCCACCACGGCGATGGCTGGCTTGCGCGCCAGCAGGCCGTCGAGGTCCATCTCCTCCAGCCGCTGCTGACGGTGCATGTGGATCTTGCGCGGCTGGATGGCGAGTTTGTCGAGCAGGGCCAGTGTCTCCTGCCGGCCGTGGGTCTCCACCACGCCGATCAGGATGTCGACCCCCTCCTTGGCCTGTTCCCGCACCGCCTGCAACATGGCGTAGGTCTTGCCCACGCCGGGGGCGGCCCCGAGAAAGACTTTCAGCTTGCCCTTGTGCTCTTGCTCCAGACTTGCCAGCAGGGCGTCAGCCCTTACCTCATCACGCATGCTTATCCCTATCGAGCCAACTGCCCGCGTCGAAAATGGAGGTCAACGCCAGATCGGCAAGGAGCGCCCTCAGGCGCCCTTTTGATGATCCAGTTGCAGGTTCAGCTGGAGAATGTTGACCACCTGCGGGCCAAGGATACCAGCTTGTGTGGCCGACTTGACCTGCTCCGTCAGTTGGGCGGGATCCAGTCCACGTTCTCTGGCTACACGATCCACCTGCGCCAGCACCGCATCGAGTGGTAGATGGGGATCGAGGCCAGAGGCGGAGCGGGTCAGCATGGCAGGAGAGCTGGTTTCAGGCTGTGCCTTGGCGGCCTGTTCGGCGAACTCCGCCCGCAGCGGTGAGCTCATCCCCAGATTGCTGGCACTACCGCCAATGGTGTTGAAATCACTGGCTGAAGGGCGGGGGTGGAAGTAGTCAGCACGCTCGAATTTCTGTGCCAGCAGGGCGCTACCGATGAGTTGCTTCTTGCTGTCGGTCAGCTGGCTGCCGTTGGCCTGCCAGGGGAAGATCAGCTGGGCCAGTCCAGTGACGGCCAGCGGATAACCCACGCCCAGCAGCAGGGTCAGGGTCAACAGGGTTCTGATTGCTATCATGATTCTCTTGCTCCAAATGGATGGCTGGGGATGCGGATCTGCCCCGCATCCCGGTTATGTCGTTACACCAGACCCAGGCCGGTAATGACCAGATCGATCAGCTTGATGCCGATAAACGGCACCAGCAGGCCGCCGACACCGTAGATCAGCAGGTTGCGGCGCAGCAGGCTGGCGGCCGATCCCTTCAGGTCGACACCGCGCAGGGCCAGCGGTACCAGCGCTACGATGATCAGGGCGTTGAAGATGATGGCCGATAGGATGGCGCTCTGCGGGCTGCCCAGCTGCATCAGGTTCAGTACCCCCAGTTGCGGGTAGGCGGCGATGAACAGGGCTGGCAGGATGGCGAAATACTTGGCCACATCGTTGGCGATGGAGAAGGTGGTCAGGGCGCCACGGGTCACCAGCAGCTGTTTGCCGACCAGCACCACATCCAGAAGCTTGGTGGGGTTGGAGTCGAGATCAACCAGATTGCCCGCCTCCTTGGCGGCCTGGGTACCCTCGTTCATGGCCAGCCCCACGTCAGCCTGCGCCAGTGCGGGCGCATCGTTGGCACCGTCGCCGCACATGGCAACCAGACGGCCATCGGCCTGCTCCTGCCGGATATAGGCGAGCTTCTTCTCCGGCGTTGCTTCGGCGATGAAGTCATCCACCCCGGCTTCGGCGGCGATGGCGGCGGCGGTTTTCGGGTTGTCACCGGTGATCATCACGGTACGGATCCCCATATGGCGCAGGATCTGGAAGCGAGCCTTGATACCGGGCTTGATGATGTCCTTGAGGTAGACCACCCCCAGCAGTTTCTCCTGAGTGCAGACCAGCAGCGGAGTCCCACCCTGACGGGCGATGCTGTCGACTGACTTGAGCACCAGCTCAGGCACCGCCTTGCGGTCGAGGCTGAGGTAGTTCAACACGGCATCTACCGCACCCTTGCGATATTGATGACCGTTGCGATCCAGTCCGCTCAGCCGGGTTTCAGCGCTGAAGGGGATCACCTTGTCGCTCTCCAGCTGACTCGGCTTGGCCATGCTCTTGCTGGCCAGAGTCAGGATGGATTTGCCCTCCGGGGTGTTGTCACCCAGCGAGGCCAGCATGGCCGCTTGTGCCAGCAGGGCAGGGTCGACACCCGGTGCCGGGATCAACTCGTCGGCCATCCGGTTACCGAAGGTGATGGTGCCGGTCTTGTCCAGCAGCAGGGTGCGCACGTCACCGGCCGCTTCGACGGCACGGCCAGACTTGGCTATGACGTTCAGTTTCACCAATCGATCCATACCGGCAATACCGATGGCGGAGAGCAGGCCACCAATGGTGGTCGGGATCAGGGTGATAAAGAGGGCAATCAGGTAGAGGCGCGGGACCTGGGTGCCGTTGTAGTCGAGGAACCAGGGCAGGGTGGCGACCACCAACAGGAAGATCAGGGTCAGGCCCACCAGCAGGGCGTCGAGCGCCATCTCGTTGGGGGTCTTCTGGCGCTTGGCCCCTTCCACCAGTGCGATCATCCGATCCAGCGTGCTTTCGCCCGGATTGTTGCTGACGCGCACCCAGATCTCGTCTGAAACGACGGTGGTATTGCCGGTTACACCGCTGCGATCGGTACCCGACTCGCGAATGACGGGGGCGGATTCGCCTGTGATGGCGGCCTCGTTGACCGAGGCGATGCCGGCGATCACCTCGCCGTCGGCCGGGATCATCTCGCCGCTGCGTACCAGCACCAGATCCCCCTTCATCAGGCTGGTGGCGGGTACCCACTCGCCCTGACCATCTTTGGCATTCGCCACACGACGGGCCTTGAGCTGGCTCATGCCCGCTTTCAGGCTGTCGGCGCGAGCCTTGCCGCGCCCCTCGGCCAGGGTTTCCGCGAAGTTGGCAAACCAGAGAGTAAGCCAGAGCCAGGCGGTCAGCTGCCAGGCCAGCGAGGGGGCGACGCCGGAGAAAGGCTGCCCCAGCAGGGACTCCACGGTCGCCATGACTGCGGCCAGCCAGAGGGTAAACAGGATAGGGCTGCCAAACAGCGCCTTGGGATTGAAGCGATAGAGGGCCTCAACCATTGCCTGGATGATTTGTGATTTCTGTTTTTTGCCCTTCACCAACATGGTGTCGGTGCTCATTGCAGTGGACTTGCTCATTGGAAAGCTCCCAGCATCAGATAGTTGGCCATTGGCATCCGGATGGTGATCGACAGGGTCAGGTTCATCAGAATGCACCTCCGATCAGACTCAGATGTTCAGCCACTGGGCCCAGTGCCAGTACCGGCAGGAAGGATAGGCCACCTATCAGCAGGACAGTGATGATCAGCAGGGTAACGAACAGCGGGCCGCTGATGGGGAAGTCCCCTTCGCTCGTCTCCTGACGGGGCGCGCGGGCCAGCTGACCGGCAATGGCCAGTACCGGAATGATGTAGCCGAAGCGACCGAGCAGCATGGCCAGACCGATGGCGATGCACTGCCAGTTGTCACCGGCGGCAAAACCGGCGAAGGCGGAGCCGTTGTTGCCGGCAGCCGAGGCGTAGGCATAGATGAGGCGTGACAGACCGTGCGGGCCATCATGGCCGATGATGGTGCTGGCATCCGGCATCAGCAGGGTGATACCACCGATCACCAAAACACCGACCGGCATTACCAGCATGCTGGCGACCACCCACTTCATCTCGGTGATACCGAGCCGTTTGCCCAGATAGGTCGGGGTACGTCCCACCATCAGGCCGCACAGGAACACGGTCAGCAACACGAACAGCATCATGCCGTAAAGACCGGAGCCGACGCCGCCGAAGATAACCTCGCCCAGCAGCATATTGATCATGCCCACCATGCCACCGAGCGGAGTAAAGCTGTCGTGCATGGCATTGACGGCACCGTTGGAGGCGGCAGTAGTCGCCACTTCCCAGATGCTGGAGAGCACAGGGCCGAAGCGGCTCTCCTTGCCTTCCCAGTTGCCAGTCATGTTGCTGGCGTCAGTGGTGAGCTGGGCGAGGGCGTGATCCGGTTTCAGCTCCTGGGAGAGGGAGACGAAGAGCCCCAGCACCAGCATGAGGGTCATGGCGCCGAGAATGGCGCGGCTGTGGGCCATGTCTTTCACATAGCGGCCCAGAGTAAAGACCATGGCGGCGGCGATGGTAAGCAGGGCGACCATCTCCAGCCAGTTGGAGAGGGCGGTCGGGTTCTCGAACGGATGTGCCGAGTTGATGCCGAAGAAGCCGCCGCCGTTGGAGCCCAGCTGCTTGATGGCGATCTGAGAGGCCGCCGGGCCGAGGGGCAGCAGCTGCTCCTGACCTTCCACACCGTGGAACGGCAGATAGGCGGAGAGGCTTTGCGGCACCCCTTGCCATACCAGCACCAGCGCCATGATCAGCGCGATGGGCAGCAGCACATAGAGGCAGAAGCGCACCAGATCCTGCCAGAAGTTGCCAAGGTTGATGGTCTGCTGACGGGCGATACCGCGGAACAGGGCAATGGCGACGGCTGCGCCCGTCCCTGCGGAGACGAAGTTCTGGGTGGTCAGGCCCACCATCTGGCTGAAGTAGGAGAGGCTGGCCTCACCGGAATAGGCTTGCCAGTTGGTGTTGGTCATAAAGCTGACTGCGGTGTTGAAGGCGAGTTGCCAGCTCAGACCCGGCAGTTGTTGCGGGTTGAGGGGCAGCAACCCCTGCGCCATCAGGATCAGGAACAGCAGACCGAAACCGGCGCCGTTGAAGGCCAGCAGGCTGAGGGCGTAGGACTTCCAGTTCTGCTCCCGCCCATCGGTGCCACAGCAAGCCAGTGTGGCGCGCTCGACCGGTGCCAACCAGCGGATTTTGCCTTCAAATACCCGGTAGATGTAGTTGCCCAGCAGCGGTGCCGGCAGCAGAACCAGCAGCACGAAGGCCACCGGATAGATTATTTCTTGCCACATGTTCTAGTTCCTCACTCGTGGTCACGGTGCGTCAGGGCACGCATTGGATTGCTCACGAGGCTCGGCAGTTTGCTGGCCACCGGGTAGATAATTTCTTGCTGCATATAGGTAGTCCCTCACTCGTGACTGCGCGTGAGTGCGCGCATCAGATAGGCCATCAAGGCGAGGACGAGCAGCAGATATAGCCAATTCATATCGACTCCATTGAGATAATTAGCTGCGAGAGCCGATGTAAGACCATATCGACTCTGTTGGTGTCATTGACGCTGAAAAGGGTATGTAAAACAGGCGTAAAGGCGCCATAAAGCGCCATGTGGCAGGCGTAAAATCGGCGTAAAGAACGACGGATTTGCGAGAGAAATAGCGAGGAGGGATCAAAAAACCCGGCCTGATCCGGGTTTGGGAGAAGGGGTTAGATGGTTGTCGAAGCCGGCTCCTCGTGAAAGGTCAACTTCAAACGTACCTATCGCATTGTCACGAACTCTTCAGCGCTGGTGGGATGAGGCATGGGAACGCAGTTGTTGAAGTTGGCCTGATAATGACAGGCCAACTTCATCTGCCCTTAACGCATAGTGACGAACTCTTCTGCACTGGTCGGATGGATAGCCACGCAGTTGTCGAAATCAGCCTTGGTGGCACCCATCTTCATGGCGACGCCGAAACCTTGCAGGATCTCGTCCATCGCAAAGCCGATACCGTGCAAACCGACCACCTTCTCTTCCGGGCCGACGCAGACCAGCTTCATCCGGGTGGGCTGGCGATGCTGGGTCAGCGCAGAGTACATGGCGGTGAACTGGCTGCGGTAGACCTTCACCTGGTCCTCGCCGTATTCGGCGATGGCTTCCGGTTCGGTCAGGCCTATGGTGCCGATGGGCGGGTGGCTGAACACCACGGTCGGCACCAGATCGTAGTTGAGGTGCTCGTTCGGCTTGTTGTTGAACAGCCGTTCGGAGAGGCGACGGCCCGCAGCGACGGCCACCGGGGTGAGCTGGATGCGACCCGTGTTGTCACCCACTGCATAGATGTTGGCGACGGCGGTGTTCTGGAACTTGTCGGTCGGGATAAAGCCCTTCTCGTCCAGCGCGATGCCTGCGGCAGCCAGATTGAGGTTGTCGGTAGCCGGTACCCGGCCGATGGCCCAGATCAGGCAGTCGACGGTGAGGTGGCGACCATCTTCCAGTTGCAGGGTCAGGCTGTTGTCAGCGTTTTTGAGCACGGCTTTGGGAATGGCGTGGGTGTGCAGCTTGGGCCCTTCCTGCGCCATGATTTCGACCAGTGTCTCGTGGATCATGGGGTCGAAGTTGCGCAGCGGCGCGTGCTTGCGCACCACCAGATGGGTCTCTGAGCCGAGCGCCTGCATCACCCCTGCGATCTCGACTGCGATGTAGCCCGCACCCACCACAGCAACCCGCTTGGGTTGGCTTTGCAGGTCAAAGAAACCGTCGGAGTCGATACCCAGCTCGGCTCCCGGGATCGCCGGAATTTCCGGGCGGCCACCGGTAGCGATCAGAATGTGATCGGCCGTGTAGCGCTCGCCATTGACCTCGATGGTGTTGCTGCTGACGAAGCGGGCGAAGCCCTTGATGACGGTGATCTGGTTCTTGCCCAGCACGTTCTGGTAGGACTGGTGGATGCGGCCTATGTAGGCCTGGCGGGACTCGACCAGCTTGGCCCAGTTGAAGTGGTTGAGGGTGGTGTCAAAGCCGTAGTCGGCGCCATATTTCAGGGCATCGGCGATCTGGCCGGCATACCACATGGCCTTCTTCGGTACGCAGCCTACGTTGACGCAGGTTCCACCCAACTCTTTGGCTTCAATCAGGGCAACTTTCTTACCGTACATGGCAGCCCGGTTGGCAGAAGCAATACCGCCGCTGCCGCCGCCGATGGCGATATAGTCAAAATGCTGTGCCATTACGAGGTTCTCCGCTCATTAAGAATGCAATCACAGCATGATGGGGATAAAGCGGCTGGCTCACAAGAGCCAGCGCTCAGTTATGTTGGATCGGCAGGCGAATATGGAACTGGGCGCCCTGGCCCGGTTCGCTGGCACAGCTGATACGGCCTTTCAGCAGTTGCACCACTAGGTTGTAGATGATGTGTGTGCCCAGACCGCTGCCGCCCTGACCCCGCTTGGAGGTGACGAAGGGATCGAAGATGCGCGGCAAGATTTCGGGCGGGATGCCGCGGCCGTTGTCCGAGTAGTCGATAAACAGCTCTTCTCCCTGCTGTTCCACCTTGATGGTGATCTTCTTCGGTTTGTCCCAGTTGTCGAACCCGTGGTTGATGGAGTTGAGGATCAGGTTCGAGTAGATTTGGGTAAAACTGCCCGGGAAGGAGAAGATCGACAGCTTGGGATCGCACTGGATATCCACTTCGCACTGGCTCTTCTTCAGTTTGTGGCCAAGCGAGACCACTACCTGATGGAGGTTGTCGGCGAGACTGAAGTTGTAGCGCGCTTCCGATGACTGATCGACCGCTACCTGTTTGAAGCTGGCAATCAGCTCGGAGGCGCGCCGCAGGTTGCTCTGCAGCAGCTGCATCGATTCGTCGAGGTTGACGGTGAACTCGTTGAGATAGGAGCGCGACAGCTGCTTGGAGTCGATATGGGACTTGAAGTCGGCGACCCGCTCTTGCAGGTAGGAGGAGGCGGTCACGCTGATGCCGATCGGAGTGTTGATCTCGTGTGCCACCCCGGCTACCAGCGAGCCGAGGGAGGCCATCTTCTCGGACTCCACAAGGGTCTGCTGGGCCTGTTTCAGGTCGTCGTACGCCTTGCCGAGCTGGTTGTTGGCTTCGCTCAGGCTGCGGGTACGCTCCACCACCTTGCCCTCCAGCTGCTCGTTGAGCTGGATTATCTCCCGCTCGACCTTTTTCAGCTGGGTGATGTCGTAGCCGAAGCCGATCTGGTACTTGAGGTTGGGACCATCGTAGAAGGGGACGAAGGTCCATTGCAGTACCAGCTCATGGGCCTGCTGGTCATGCATGATGACCTCTTTGTCTGACAGTGAACCTTCCGCTGCCAGAATATCGTTCAGCTCTTCCCGTTGCGCCGGGCTGACAAAGAGATCCAGCCAGTTGTGCTGCAACAGCTCCTGCTGGTGGTAGCCGGTCAGCAGTATGGCTGCCGGGTTGATGCTGGCGATGGTCAAATCCGGTTCCATGCAG
Source organism: Aeromonas sp. FDAARGOS 1411 (assembly GCF_019047125.1). Classification (NCBI taxonomy): domain Bacteria; kingdom Pseudomonadati; phylum Pseudomonadota; class Gammaproteobacteria; order Aeromonadales; family Aeromonadaceae; genus Aeromonas; species Aeromonas sp. FDAARGOS 1411. The sequence continues at coordinate 3,701,582 of NZ_CP077214.1, forward strand.
CAGATGACCATGTTGGCGGAGTTGATCAGGGTGGCGGAGAAGTCCCGCTCCTTTTGCAGCTGTTCCACCGCCTGATGGCGGGCAACCAGCTCGTCACGCAGTCGGGTTCGCATCTGGTTGAGGGTGGAGACCAGGGTATCCAGCTCATCGGGTTTCTTGCGTGGCTGCGGGCGGCCTTCCAGCTCCAGCGCCATGTCGAGCCGATCGAGGTTGAACTTCTGGGCGTAGTTGGCGATGCGGTTGATGTGCCTGACCACAAGATAGTAAATGATGATCAGGATGCAAAATGAGACTACCAGGGTCTTGATGGTCTGGCTGACCATGATCAGCACCGATTTTTCGATGAGGCGCTGGTAGATCTGCTCGAGAGAGGCGGCAACGAACAGCTTGCCGACAATCTCCCCCTGATAGGTGAGGTTGAATTCTCGGGAGATATCATAGCTTTCCCGCTCGACCCCCTGGGTCAGCAGCGGGACTTCGGAGTTGCCGAGCATCTCCTTGACCATCACGAACTGCATATTGGGCAGGTTCATGATCCCTTCAATTTGCACTTTGACCTGCTCTTCATCCAGGTTCCACAAGCTGGCGGCGATGGGTTGCAGGAACGAGGCCTCGATCTGGCCGATGCTGTCTTCGATGACGGCAACATCCTTGCGGTAATCCCAGGCGAGTTGCAGCGCCGTAATGATCATCGCCAATACGGTACTGCAGACCAGAATGTAGGAGAGCAGGCGATATGAGAGTCCGTTGCGGCCTACGGCCCTGGCGGTCTTGGTGAAGAGTCCTGACATGGCGTCCTTGCGGTCTGGATGTGGTGTTTTTTAGTTTAACTGCTTCATGCACTTATGTCGTCTTTCCTGCGAAGCATAAAAAAGGCCCCGTATCGGGGCCTTTGCATGTGATTGATGATTAATGTCCGCCGTTTGCTTTGGGCGGAATGGTTTCATCGAATACCGGCAAGGGTTTGTGCTCGGAAGCCAGATAGGTGTAGATCACCGGCAGCACGAACAGGGTGAACAGGGTACCGATGGCAAGACCTGCCACGATGACGATACCGATGCTGAACCGTTGTGCCGCACCGGCGCCAGCGGCGTAGAGCAGCGGGATCAGACCGGCAATCATGGCGGCCGTAGTCATCAGGATCGGACGCAGACGCACCTTGGCGGCCTGCATAACGGCTTCCATCCGGTTCATGCCACGCAGTAGCTGCTCTTCCTTCGCTACTTCACAGATCAGGATACCGTGCTTGGTAATCAGACCCACCAGGGTGATGAGGCCCACCTGGGAGTAGATGTTCATGGTCGCCATACCCCATGCCAGGGCAATCAAGGCCCCGCTGATGGCGAGCGGTACAGAGACCATGATGACCAGCGGGTCACGCACCGACTCGAACTGGATTGCCAGCACCAGGAAGATGATGGCCAGTGCCAGCGCGAAGGTGGCATAGAGCGCATTGCCTTCGGTGACGAACTGACGGGCTTCACCCATGAAGTCGTAACGGTAGCCTTGCGGCAGCTTCTCGTCGGCGGTGGTTTGGAACCAGTTGATCGCATCACCCATGGCCACGCCCGGAGCCGGAACGGCGCCTATGGTGGCGGAGTTCAGCTGGTTGAAGTGGGGCAGGGCGCGGGGCTCGCCAACCACTTCAATGCTGATCAGGCTGCCGAGCGGTATCGACTTGCCGTCTGCGGCCCGCACGTAGTAGCCCTTGATGGACTCCGGATTGAGACGGTACTTGCGCTCGACCTGCGGGATCACCTCGTAGGAACGGCCATCCAGGTCGATACGGTTGACGTAACCGTCCGCCATCATGGTGCCCATGGTGATACCTATATCCTGCATGGTGATGCCGTAGGCACCCGCCTTGTCCTTGTCGATGCGGATCTTCATGGTGGCGGAGTCGTAGTTCAGATCGAGATCCGAATAGACGAACTGACCGTTACTCTGCGCCGCTGCCAGAATTTCCCCGGCCACCAGGAACAGGCTTTCGAAGCTGTTCGGGGTGGTGATGACGAACTGGATTGGCAGACCACTCGATGCACCCGGCAGTTCCGGGAACTGGAAGGTGGTGATGGCCATACCCGGGATGTCTTTCACCAGATTGGCGACCCGGTCCAGCACCTCTTTCTGGCTCGCTTCACGCTGGCTCCAGGGCACCATGGAGGCGATACCGAACGCCTGGTTGGCATTGAACACCCCTGAGAATACCTGGGAGAAGGCGATCTCGGGCTGGTCGTCCAGGATCTTGTTCACATCCGCCATGGTGTTTTCGATGTAGTCCAGGTTGGCGTTGGACGGTGCGGTACCCAGCACGGCCATTACCCCCTTGTCCTCTGACGGTGCCAGTTCGCTCGGGATGAACTTGAACAGCAGCGGCAGGCTGGCGAACACGATGACGGCGAATACCACGATGACGGGGCGCTTTTTCATCACGGCGTGCAGCATGCTGTCGTAGCGATCGGTCATCCGTTCCAGCAGGTGGTGGACTGTGCTCTCGAATTTGCCCGGCTGCTCGTTGGCCTTGAGCATCTTGGAACACATCATCGGTGACAGAGTCAGGGCGATGATGCCCGAGACGAACACGGCACCGGCCAAGGTCAGGGCAAACTCCTTGAACAGGGAGCCGGTGATGCCCCCCATCAGGGCGATAGGGGCGTATACCGCCGCCAGAGTAACCGTCATGGCGATAACCGGCACCGCAATTTCACGGGTACCGATAATGGCGGCCCGGAAGGGCTCTTCACCCTCCTTGATGTGGCGGTCCACGTTCTCCAGCACCACGATGGCGTCATCCACCACCAGACCGATCGCCAGCACCATCGCCAGCAGGGTCATCAGGTTTATCGAGAAGCCGAACATATCCATCATCATCACTACGCCGATAAGACTGAGCGGAATGGTGATGATCGGGATGATGACCGCGCGGAACGAACCGAGGAACAGGGTAATGACCACCAGAACGATGGCGGCTGCCTCCAGGATGGTCTTGATAACCTCGTGGATGGACTCGTTGATCGCCACGGTGGAGTCATACATCACGTTGAGACGCATGGTGCTCGGCATATTGCGCTCAAGGCTCGGCAGCAACGCCAGCACATCGTGGGCGATGTTGATGGGGTTGGCTGTCGGCGCGGCGTTGACCGCCATGACCACTGCTTCGCGGCCATTGGCGCTGGCGCGATAGATGTCGTGGCTCTTCTCGAGGGTCACCTTGGCAATGTCGGAAAGGCGGATCACCTTGCCGTCACGGGTAGCAACAACCAGACGCTTCAGCTCGTCGACATCCTTGACCTGGGTCTCGGCGTTGCCGTTGAACAGGGTGAAGTAACCGGTCGCCTGACCTGTCGCGGACTGATAGTTGTTGCTGTTGAGCACCGTCATCACGTCACTGGCCGTCAGGTTGAAGGCCGCCATCTTGGCCGGATCCAGCCATACCCGCAGGGCAAACTCGACACCGCCGTAGAGGTCAACCTTGGAGACCCCGCCCACGGTAAAGAGCTGCGGTTTGATAACCCGCTCCAGATAGTCGGTGATCTGGCTGGAGTTGAGCTCCGGGCTGGTAAAGCCGAGGTAGAGCACCGCCGTGGTTGAACCGGTGGAGGAGGTGACCGACGGGTCTTCCGCCTCTTTCGGCAACTGGGAGCGCACCGAGTTCACCTTCGCCAGGATGTCGGACAGCGCGGCGTTGGGGTCGGTGTTGAGCTTCATGTACGCAGTGATGGTGGAGCTGCCCAGCTGGCTGGAGGAGGTCATGAAGTCGATGTTGTCGGCTTGCGCGACCGCCTGTTCCAGCGGTTGGGTGATGAACCCCTGGATCAGATCAGAACTGGCGCCATAGTAGCCAGTGCTGACGGTGATCACCGTGTTGGTCACCTCGGGGTATTCCCGTACCTGCATCTTGAAGATGGCCTGAAAGCCCAGCAAGGCGATCAGGAAGCTGAGCGAGATCGCCAGCACAGGCCGTTTTATAAATATGTCAGTAAATCGCATCGCAGATCTCCGCGCTTACAGCATCGGGGTTTGTGCCGGAACGGCCAGGGCATCGTTCTCGACCACATGCACCTTGGTGTCGTTGCTCAGGCGAACCTGACCCGACAGTACGATCTGGTCACCGGCCTGGATGCCGGAGAGCACATGCACATCGTTGCCACGGCGCTCACCGGCCTTGACCACAACCTGCTTGGCTCGCAGCACTTTCACCTTGTTCCCCTCTTTGTCGGTCTCTTCGCCCTCTTTGAGCACGTAGACGTTCTGACCGTAAAGGGTGAAGGAGATAGCGCTCTGCGGGATCACGATCTGATCTTTCACCGTCGGCAGAATGATGCTGGCGCGGGCGAACATACCGGAACGGAGCTGGCCATCGTTGTTCGGAATGTCTGCCTGTACCTGGATCAGGCCGCTCTGGAAGTTGACCGCAGGCTCGATGGCGGTGATATGACCGTCAAACTGGGTTTGCGGATAGGCATCCACATTGATCTTGATGGTCTGGCCCAGCTTGATTTTGGAGATATCGGTCTGGGGCACGGTGAAGCGCAGGCGCATCACGCTGGTATCCTCCAGGCGCACGATATCTGTGCCCGGCTGCAGATACTGACCGAGGAACACATTGCGCAGGCCGACCACGCCGCTAAAGGGCGCACGGACTTCACGACGGGCAATGGTCGCCTTCAGACTCTCGATATCCGCTTCCAGCGAGCGATAGGCCGCTTCCGCCTCATCCAGCTGCTCTTTGGAGATGGAGCTGGTCTTGTAGAGGTTCTGGAAACGATCGAACTTGGCTTTTGCCGCCGGCAGCTTGGCCTGGGAGGCGCGCAGATTGGCCCGCTCCACGGTGGAGTCCAGGCTCAACAGCAGCTGGTCAGCCTTGACCGGTTTGCCCGACTCGAAGGTGATAGCATCAATGGTGCCGGCCAGTTCAGTGGAGAGGGTCACCCCCTGATTCGGCTCGATGAAGCCGATCGCTTCGATGGTCGGTACCCAATCCTGCGCCTTGGTCACCATGGCGGTGACAGGGAACTCGGGTTCCGGCCGGTTGGCCATATATTGGGCAATCATCTTCTGTTTGAACAAATTGAAGCCGATGACGCTGCCAAACAAGGCGATCGCTATCAGCAACATAATGGCCATCCACTTTTTCATGAACAGGCTCCTGAGGTGGAAAGATTGGGGGATAAAATGGCATTCCAGCTGGCCCGGATCGCGGTTTCCAACTGCGATTCGGTCAGCGTGATGTTGTGCACCCTGCACTGCAGGGCCAGATGCATGACACTGTCCAGACTCAACACCTGGAGTGCCCGTATCGGTAAATCAATAAACAATCCTTGTTCAACGCCCTGTTCAAAAAATCGGTCCAGAGGCTCCCAGGCAGCCAGAATGACAGGATTGGTCTCCAATTCTGCCCCTAGCGGAGAGCTCTCGTACTGCAATTTGCACCGGATAGCGTTGGGTTCGTTAACAAAAATGGCATGAATATTGAGCCATAATTGGCGAAATTGTTGAAATGAAACTTTATCGATTGCTACATCGGCCATGACCATGGGCACACACTGCAAGATAGTGTGCTGGTGCAGTTGCCGGATCAGATCATCCTTGTCGCCGAAGTAACGATAGATGGTGCCGGTGGCAACATTGGCCTTCTTGGCGACTTCTGCAATCGACAGACCATGAAAACCCCGTTCACCCAGCACCTCATGGGCCGCGTTGAAGATGCTCTCTTTTTTATCCAGAATCATCAGTGTGACTTTCGATTGAATGAACGTTCATTCATTCTAGATGGGCATCAAATCAAGTCAAGGCAGCAAGGCGATTTGCGACTGTGATCTGCCCCTTTTCGGCTGTCAGCAGGGGAATAGTGGAAGAAAAGTGCGCAATGTGCTTGAAAAAACAACGAACAGTGCTTCGGTGACAGAAAAGTGTAGACAAACCAGCAACCATCATTAATAATGCGCCCCGTTCGACAGCGTAGCGCCCGTAGCTCAGCTGGATAGAGCGCTGCCCTCCGGAGGCAGAGGTCACAGGTTCGAATCCTGTCGGGCGCACCATAAAAAGTGCGTCGGTTAAACGGGCGTTGTTGTGGAACGAAAGCAGCTGTGGTGGCTGTAGCTCAGTTGGTAGAGTCCCGGATTGTGATTCCGGTTGTCGTGGGTTCGAGCCCCATCAGCCACCCCATTTTACAGCTTGTCATGTACGCGAAGGTGGCGGAATTGGTAGACGCGCTAGCTTCAGGTGTTAGTGCCCCCCGGGTGTGAGGGTTCGAGTCCCTCTCTTCGCACCATACTTGCTGTATGACGAGGATGACCATCAGGTCGTCTTTGTTTTTTTGAAGTAAACTATTTTGAAAGAAATAGCCTCGGTGATTAGCGCAGTCCGGTAGCGCATCTGGTTTGGGACCAGAGGGTCAAAGGTTCGAATCCTTTATCACCGACCACATTTAGAAAAACCTCGCTTCGGCGGGGTTTTTTGCTTTCTGGCCTCCGCTGGGCCAGTACTCTCTCCCTGTTACGTCTGTTTACACTCTATTTGGGCAGCGCGCCCTGCCTTTCGGTTATGCTTCAGCCTCGAGTCACTGACAACCGGATGTCATCGGCCCATTTCAGGCATTTTTCCATGAATAACAAAATTTCCTTTGCTTGCTCTCCCGCCCTGCTGGCTGCCTTGCTGCTGGGTGGCTGTACCATCAAGCCGCCATCCACCGATGTGATGATGGGCTCCATTGCATCACAACCGCAGGAGGAGCGTTCTCTCTCCCCCTTGCTGACCAGCGGTGATTTTTGCGTTGCGGTGTCCCAACAGAAGGTGTTGGCACAACCTTGCAGCGGAAAAGACGATCAACTGTTCGAGTGGGATCTGGGTGAGTTGCGCCTGCAGGATCTCTGTTTGCAAGCCAAAAACGACAGCGAAGTGATGCTGGCACCCTGTGACGGTCAGGCGCAGTGGGAGTGGCAGAAAGACAAGCTGTTCAACAGCAAGGTCTCCCGCTGCCTCGATGTGGCCGGGCGACGCCATACCCCCGGCACGCCGCTGCGGCTGGCTGAATGCTACGGCGGGGCGAACCAGAGCTTCAGCTGGCAGCGGCCCAATCCCTGGCTGGAAACCCTGAAAAAACAAAGCCTCACATGGTGAGGCCTTGTTGAATCGAATGTCGGGATGAAGAGGGTCAGGCTGCGCTGACGCTCTCCAGCTTGAACAGCTTCTCCAGATAGACGGCGACGCCATCTTCATCGGAGGTGAGGGTCTGCTCATACTCCGGCAGCGCCATTTTCAGGCGGTCATGGGCGTTGCCCATCACGATGCCGCGTCCCACCATGGTCAGCATCTCGAAGTCGTTCATGCCATCGCCGAAGGCGATCGCCTCGGACATATCGAACCCGTTCTGCTCCAGCACGGCTCGCACCGCATTACCCTTGTGGACGCCGGCGTGCATCACTTCGAGACAATCCGGCAGGGAGAAAGTGACGTTGAGCTGGTCGCCGTAGCGCTGGTTGAGGTGCGCCTCGATCTTCAGCAGCTTCTCGTGGTCGCCGATGTAGAAGACCTTGTTGATCTGCTCCATCGACTCCTGTTTCAGGTCATCGACCAGACGATAGGTGAAGCCGGACTCGTCGTGGAATTGCAGCAACCAGGGCAGCTCCTCCTCGACCACCCAGTCATCGCCCTGATAGACGTTGAGATGGATGGATGGGTCACGTTCGAGCGCAACCAGCTCGGCGGCGATGTCGGTCGGCAGCGGCTGGTTGAACACCAGTTTGCCCTGTTTGTCATGCACCACGGCGCCGTTGGAGGTGATGAGGTAGATATCCAGACCGAGCGCATCGCGGAAGCTGCGTACATCGACGTGGTGACGGCCGGTGGCGACCACGAATTTCACGCCCTGCTCAACCAGACGGCGGACGGTCTCCCGGGTACGGGAGGAGATCTGGTGCTGCTTGTTGAGCAGAGTTCCATCGAGATCGGATACAACTACCTTGAACATCTTTACCTCGGCATCAATTGAAAGCGGGGGCAGTTTACCCCAGCCTGCATGGTCACCCCATTTATTTAGGGTTACAAAAAATAGCCAGCCTAGTAGCGGGCGAAGAAATCGAGCATGGCGGTCAGCGCGGGCTGGCGCTTGTCGTCGGATTCGATGAAGAGCTCGTGCCAGGCCCCTTCAATCCGCAGCGGTTTGCCCCCTTCACAGCTGGCTTTGGTGCAAAACGCATCCTGCGCCGCGTTGTCCACCACGCTGTCGTTGCCAGCCTGCAGCAGCAGCAGCGGCGTCTTGATGGCGCCCGCATCGGCGATGGCGGCATCGGCACCGGTGATCCCCTGATAAATCCAGTGGGCAGTTGCCCCCCCCAGCTTGATCTGCGGGTGCTGCTCATAAATCTGGCGGAACGCCTGATAGCGGGACTGGCTGTGAGTCAGCTCGTTATCGGCAAAGCCATGGTCCTGATAGGGGCCCTGACCCGGCCCATAGGGTGGTTCGCCAAACCAGCCGCCGACCGTGCCTATAGTGGTGGCCAGTCCCCTGGCCAGCCATTTGGGCAGGCCGCCCAGATTGATGCCCAGCATGGGGGAGGAGAGCACGGCGGCGCGGATATCATCGGGCCAGCGCTCCAGATAGCGGGCCGAGATGGCCCCCCCCATGGAGTGAGCCAGCAGGAACAGCTTGGCGGGCTTGTCCGCCATGATTATCTGGTCGTGAAACTGCTTCATATCGACGACATAATCGTCGAACTGGTCGACATATCCCTTGTCATGGTCGCTCAGCATGCGGCCGGACATCCCCTGACCACGATGGTCGATAAGGTAGAGGCTGTAGCCCTGGCGCCAGAGATCCCATGCCAGCTCCTGATACTTGAGGTAGCTTTCAACCCGGCCGTTGACGATCAGGATGGCGCGATCAACCTTCTCCTGTCGCAGCGCGGCATAGCGGATGGAGACGCCATCCTTGCCCTTGAACTCTCCTTCTATGGCATGCTGGCGCCAGAAGTCGGGCAGGGTTTGCTGGTAGAGGGTGGGCACATCGGCTTCGCTGGTCAACGCATAGGGATTGGTCACGGCAAGGGCTCCGGCAGAAAACAGGGTCAGGGCCAACAGGGGAATAGAGAGGAATTTCATCAGGCACACTCCGTTTGCCAGTATTGATAAAGCATTGCGATGTCACCGGAGCAGAGCAGCGACATGGCGTGTTGCAGAGTGGGCAGGGGCCAGTCCCACCACTGCATCTCTTGCAGCATGGCGATCTGCTCATCGCTGAAACGGCGGCGGATCGGCTGGGCCGGATTGCCGCCGACTATGGTGTAAGGGGCCACATCTTTGGTCACCACGGCGCGGGTGGCGATGACGGCGCCATCACCTATGGTGATGCCGGGCATGATCATCGCTTCCGAGCCGATCCAGACATCGTTGCCGATCCGGGTATCTCCTTTGCGCAGAAAGCCACTGCGGGCCCCTTCGCCAAAGGTATCGGGGTTGAACGGGAAGGTGGAGACCCAATCCAGCCGGTGGCCCTGATTGCCTGCCAGCATGAAGGTGGCGCCCGAGGCGATGGAGCAGAACTTGCCGATGATCAGCCGATCCACCTCGCCCCAGAGGCCGCTCTCCCAGGTTTCGCGGGTCGAGCCATCGCCGAGCAGGTAGCGGACGCAGTGATCCTCGAACGGCTTGCCGTGGTAGTAGCCGGAGTAGTAGCTGTAGTCGCCGGCCTCTATGTTCGGGTTGGTCAGGTGATCCCGGATGATTTGCGATTCCAGCCAGCTGCCAAAAGGGTTCTCCATCACGTCTCCTGTAGGTCGTCCTGCTCGATCTGCTGGGCCCAGCCTTTGCGGGTCAGTTGCATCCGCTGCCACCACTCTTCGTCTGCCAGGATTTCACCGGCCGGGCCGAGCTGGGGGTAGGGCATCTCTTTCTCTTTGCAGAGCTGGGCATAGATGGGATAACCCCCCTCGAACAGGATGCTGTTCTGCTCCTCCAGCGTGAGCGGGCAGCCGCGTTGATAGCAACCGGCCAGCTCGCGCTGGCGCTGCGCCTCGTAGAGGATGGCGGCTGCGGCCACCGAGACGTTGAGGGACTGCACCATGCCCACCATGGGGATGACGATATGGTGATCGGCCAGCGCCAGCGCCTCTTCGCCGATGCCGTGTTTCTCCTGTCCCACCAGAATGGCGGTCGGTTTGGTGTAGTCGATGGTGCGAAAATCGACCGAGCTGTCGGAGAGGTGGGTTGCCAGGATCTGCATGCCGGAGGCTTTCAGCTCGGCGACTGCGCTGCCGATATCCGGGTGCAGTTTTACATCCACCCAGTTCTGGCTGCCGCGGGCGGTGCCCTTGCGCTTGTGGATCCAGGTTTTGGGCCAGACGGCGTGTACCCGGTGGATACCGATGGCATCGGCGGTACGCACGATGGCGGCCAGATTGTGAGGTTTGTGGACCTCTTCCATGCAGACGGTCAAATCGAGCTGACGCTGGGCCAGCATGTCGGTGATGCGCTTGAAGCGTTCGGGGGTCATGGTTGTCTCTTAAAAAGCAGCAGGCGGCTTGCGCCGCCTGTGTGATCAGTTCTTTTGCCGGCTCACCTTGAGCACGTTGGGCATGACGCGGATCTTGCGCATGATGTTGGCCAGATGGATGCGACTCTTGGTGGTGATGAGCAGGCTCACCTGATAGACCCGGCCATCTTTCTCTTCGGTGCTGATGGCGTGAATATTGGCACCGGTGGCAGCAATCACGTTGGCCAGCTCGGCCAGCGCACCCTGATGATTGATGATCTCGATGCTGATGCCGGTGCGGAACTCCTGTTCCTGCTCCTTGTCCACTTCCCACTGCACCGGTAAGTACTTGTCCGGCTCTTTGCTGTAGCCCTTGATGTTGCGACAGGCTTCCTGGTGGATCACCAGACCCTTGCCCGGGCTGATGTGGGCGATGATGGCATCCCCCGGGATCGGACGGCAGCAGTTGGCGAAGGTGACCAGCATGCCGTCGGCACCCTTGATCGGCATCTTCTTGCTGCTGGTTTTGGGCTGTTCTTCCGGCGGCAACTCATCCCCCAGCATGCGGCGCGCCACCATGACACTCATGGCGTTGCCGAGGCCCACATCGGCCAGCAGGCCTTGCAGGTTCTCGTGCTTGGTATCGGCCAGCACCTGTTTGATGCGCGGCTCGGGGATGTCTTCGATATTCTTGGCGCCCAGCGCATGGTTGAGCAGGCGACGACCCAGCACCACCGACTCTTCGGTGCGCAGGTTCTTGAGGAACTGGCGGATCTTGGAGCGCGCCTTGGTGGTCACTACGAAGTTGAGCCAGGCTGCGTTGGGACGGGCGCCCGGCGCCGTGATGATTTCCACCGTCTGACCCGAGTGCAGCGGGCTGCTGAGCGGGTAGGGGTGGCGGTCGACCCGCGAACCGACGCAGGCGTGGCCGATATCGGTGTGCACCGTGTAGGCGAAGTCCACCGGCGTGGCGCCGGCGGGCAGCTCCATGATGCGACCTTCGGGGGTAAAGACGTAGATTTCGTCGGGGAAGAGGTCGGTCTTGACCCCTTCGATAAATTCAAAGGAGCTGCCGGCGCTCTGCTGTAATTCCAGCAGGCTCTGCATCCAGCGCTGGGCGCGGATCTGGGCGGTAGTGCCCGAGCTGTCGCCATCCTGCTTGTAGGCCCAGTGGGCAGCAACCCCTTTATCAGCCATCTGATCCATGAATTCGGTGCGGATCTGCACCTCTACCGGTACCCCGTGCGGCCCCACCAGCGAGGTGTGCAGCGACTGGTAACCGTTGGTTTTGGGGATGGCGATGTAATCCTTGAAGCGGCCGGGGCGCGGCTTGTAGAGGCTGTGCATCTGCCCCAGCACCCGGTAACAGGTATCTATGTCCTTCACCTTGACCCGAAAGGCGTAGATATCCATTACCTCATGAAATTGCAGCTCTTTTTTCTCCATCTTGTTGTAGATGGAGAACAGGTTCTTCTCGCGGCCACTGACCTGATGCTCAATCCCAGCCTCACGCAGGCGCCCGCTGATTTCGCTCTGGATGGAGTCGATAATCTCGCGGCGATTGCCACGGGCGCGGCGCACCGATTCGCGCAGCACGCGGGATCGCATCGGATAGAGCGCCTCGAAGCCCAGCTCTTCCAGCTCGTTCTTCATGGTGTGAATACCGAGGCGGTTGGCGATGGGGGCGAAGATTTCGAGGGTTTCCCGGGCGATGCGGCGGCGCTTGTCAGGGCGCAGCGAGCCCAGGGTGCGCATATTGTGGGTGCGGTCGGCCAGCTTGATCAGAATGACCCGGATATCCTGGGTCATCGCCATCACCATCTTGCGGAAGTTCTCGGCCTGCGCCTCTTTGCGATCGCGAAATTTCAGCTTGTCGAGCTTGGAGACCCCGGCTACCAGCTCGGCGACCGCATCGCCAAACTGTTCGGCCAGATCGGCCTTGGTGACAGAGGTGTCTTCGATGACATCGTGCAGCACTGCGGCCATCAGGGTTTCATGATCGAGGCGCATGTCACCGAGGATCCGGGCAACGGCAACGGGGTGGGTTATATAGGGTTCGCCACTGGAACGCATCTGGCCCTGGTGGGCATCACGGGCCACCACATAGGCTTGCTTGAGCTTCTCAACCTGCTCGGGTGGCAGGTAGGAACTGGCTATTTCTTTAAGGTTTTCAAATAAATACAAGACAGTCCCCGCAGCGGTGAAACGGCAATTCGTGGAATTGAGGGTATAGCCCTGAGTTTGCGAGGTTTTCGAGCGGTTGTAAATGGGGATGAACAGTCGGCACCCGGGCGGGTGCCAACCAGAGGAATAACTTAACCGCGGCCTTCGGCGATGGCAGCAACGGCAGCCAGCTCGGCGGCTTCCTGCTCTTGCTGTTCGTAACGGTCCTGGGTGTCCATTACCTGGTTGTTCACCAGACCCAGTTCGATCTCACGCAGGGCGATCACGGTCGGCTTGTCGTTCTCTTCTTCAACCAGCGGATCTTTGCCTTGAACCGCGATTTGACGGGCGCGGCGTGCGGCGACCAGCACCAGGTCAAAACGGTTACCAACCTGTTTTACAGCATCTTCTACAGTAACGCGTGCCATGCAGGACTCCAGTTATGTGGGCTTTCTGTGTTTAGAAAAGCGGTGTTTAAAAATGACGCAAAAGTTTACTCGTTTTTGGCTTATTCTGCCAGTAACTGTTGCAGCAAGTTTTGTTGTGCCTGCTGTTGATGACGCATCTCCAGCCGTTGGCACTCAATAATGGACCTGAGCTGGAACAGCGCCTGCTCGAAGTCTTCATTGATAATGACATAGTCATACTCGTCGTAGTGCACCATTTCGGCAATGGCTTTCGCCATCCGGCCGGCAATCACTTCGGCGCTGTCCTGACCGCGCCCAATCAGGCGGCGTTCCAGCTCTTCGCGGCTGGGGGGCAGGATGAAGATGGATTTGGTCGGCATCTGCTCGCGGATCTGGCGGGCACCCTGCCAGTCGATGTCGAGGAATACGTCGATCCCCTTGGCCAGACAGGCTTCGATGGCGGCGCGGGAGGTGCCGTAGTAGTTGCCGAACACTTCGGCCCATTCCAGAAAATCACCACGCTCGATCAGCGCCTTGAACTCTTCCACCTGAACGAAGTGGTAGTGGACGCCGTGCTCTTCGCCAGGACGGGTGGCGCGAGTGGTGTGGGAAACCGACAGCTGCATCTTGCCAGCTTGATTGTGGTTGGTCAGCAAGGCATTGAGCAGACTGGATTTACCCGCGCCGCTCGGAGAGGAGATGATATAGAGAGTGCCTTGTTGCGCCATATTATTACCTTTAATCGAAACCGCTGTTTTGGTTGTAGCAGAGACCGCCGTCTTGTGCCCGAAAGGGAGACAGCCAAACGCAAAACGCGGAAAATTCTTGAGTCAGGAGGATGTAAAGGCGGCGAATTTTACCAGAATGCGGCGAATAAAAAAACGGCCGGAATCATATTCCAGCCGATCAAAGTATTCGTAGCTTGCTGCGGGAGCGTAACCCACATCAGCCTGCATTGTGCCTTTGGCTGAGAGCAGAGGCTATCAGGTTATCCCTGCCTGATGGCTCGGAATTCCCGAGGTGCCCTGTCACTACGGCAGTTGACGATCTGCACAGAGCCGATCGAACGCGGCGGTCACCTGCTCGCTGGTGATTTTTCGCATGGCATCCGGGTCCTTGAGACGGGTGCGCCAGCTCAATTCGGCCAGCGGCTTGCCGGTCTCCTGCTCGACCAGCTCCTGATAGACGCTGACCACGTAGTCGCGGCAGAGATATGGGCCGGTGCGGGCCGGATTGTGGTGAGCATAGAGGCCGATCACCGGCGTGTCGACAATGGTGGCCATATGGGTTGGGCCGGTATCGGGGGCCAGTACCAGACTCGCCTCGCCAATCAGCGCCAGCAGCTGCTTGAGGTTGGTCTGCCCCACCAGATCGACCGGCTTGCTCTGGCTTAAGCGCTGGATGTCGGCAGCCAGATCCCGCTCCAGTTTGGCCGGCCCGCCGCACAAATAGACCTGAAATCCCTTGCTGGCCGCATGATCCGCCAGCGCGGCATAGCCTGCGGCAGTCCAGTTCTTGAAGGCCTTGCTGGCGGCAGCGCAGATAAGCAAGGTCGGTTTGCCGCCAATCTTCTCCCTTGCCCACGCCTGATGTTCGGCGCTGATGGGCAGTTGCCAGTCCGGGGTCAGATCCTTGATGCCGAGCTCTTTGGCGAAAGCGAGGAAACCGTCCAGCACATGGGGAGAGGCAGGCGAAGGCACCTTGTGGTTAGTGAACAGCCACTGGCCGTCGTTGGCCCGTTCCCGATCAAACCCTAGTTTGACCTTGGCGCTGATGCCGAGGGTGGCGATGCTGGCTCGCATCGCTGCCTGCAGGTGGAGCAGGGCATCGAATTTGCGCCCCTTGAGGGTCTGCCAGAGATCGCGATAGCCGCGCCATCCCTTGCTCTTGTCGAAGGGGATCACCTCGACGCCGGGAAGATCGGCAAACAGGGTTGCCTCGATTTTGCCGGTGATCCAGGTGATGCGGGTCTGTGGCCACTCCCGCTGGATGACGCGCACCAGCGCCAGTGCGTGGCAGCAATCCCCGATGGCGGAGAGCCGCAGGATGCAGATGGAGGAGGGGGGCGTTTGAAATAGCGGCATGTTGTGGCGCACGGCTGGCAAAAAGGGTGGATGGCATTATGCAAACTCCCCTCTGGATTGTAAAATTGCGCACAATCGTCAGCCAGGATAGGCCAGGCCCTGTGCCATGACCTGTTTCTGCACGTCGTTGATTAAAGGCCACTATTGCGGGCATGCCAGAGCGGCAGCCTCATCGCCAATTGAAAAATTGCGATCCATGACCCACCGAGCGGGATCTCCACGATGCGAGTACAGACCGAACACAACCAGATCTGCTGGTATGCCGAAGGGGCCTTTCGCGACCCTTCTCCCCAGTTATTCGATCCTGCCTGGTGGCAGAACAACCGTCAGGTGGTGGGAACCTCCATCGGGCGGGGGGTGACCTGGTTCGTCAAGGATGAGTCCCGCCATCTGGTACTGCGCCACTACTATCGCGGCGGCATGGTGGGCAAGGTGGTGCGGGATCGCTTCTGGTTCGAAGGGGTCGAGTCGAGCCGTGCCATGGCCGAATACACCCTGCTGGCCAAGTTGTGCGAGCTGGGGCTGCCGGTACCGCGTCCGTTTGGTGCCCGTATGGTCAAACAGGGACCCTTCTATCGTGCCGATATCCTGATCGAGCGAATTCGCGGTGCCAAGGATATGGTGGCGCTGCTCAAGCAGGGGCCGGTGGCGACCGAGGTGTGGCACAAGATAGGCCAGACGGTGCGCCAGCTGCACGATGCCGGGGTCTATCACGCCGATCTCAACAGCCACAACCTGCTGCTCGATAAAGAGGGCAAGGTGTGGGTGATCGATTTTGACAAGGGTGCGATCCGCTCCCCCGGCGAATGGCAGAAGGCCAATCTGGAACGCTTGCTCCGTTCATTCAATAAAGAGTCTCAACTGCATACCAGTTTCCACTTCGTACCGGAGAACTGGCAGACCTTGATGAACGGGTATCAGGGAAAAGCGCTCTGACCCTGTTGCTCGGCGTGAACGCCAATGTTACTTATTGAGCAGGTATTCAGATCCTGTTTCGAGGCGCCCCATGGAAATGCTCAAGACACCTTTGGTCGATGTGACTGCCCGGCTTGATCCGGGTCTGCTGTCTGATGCCATGGCGCTGCTGGAGGCGGGGATCTGGAGCTGGTCAGCCCAACATGGACTGCAGCGTGATCCCTCCTGCCTGCGCCTGTTGGGATTGGGAGAGTGCTGGCCGGATGATCTCGGCTGGCTGGATCGGGTGCATCCCGACGATGTTGCTCGGCTGGAAGATGCCCTGCTCGCCTGCCAGAGCGGCCGCAGCAGCGGTCTGCGCCTCGAATACCGCATTCTGCATCATCACGGTCACTACATCCGGCTGGAAGAGCGGATGCGTCGTGATGAGCGGGGTTATCTGCTGGGGGTCGTCCGTCACCTCGATCCCGCTGCCGTGCTGGTGGAGGAGCGACATGGCACCGATCCGCTGACCGGTCTGGAGAGCCGTGGCCGTTTCGAGCAACTGCTTGAAGAGCGGCTGGCGACCGAGAGCGGCACTTTCAGTCTGCTGCAGTTTTCGGTCGATCACATGGCCAAAATCCAGCAGTTGTTTGGTGAAGCGGCTTGCGACGCCATGCTGGCCAAGCTGGCGCGTATCGTGCGCCACGAGCTGCGGCGGGAAGATCCCTTCGCCCGCTGGGATGAGGACGGTTTTATCCTGATGCTCTCCCAGACCGAGCGGATGAGTGCGCTGGAGATCGCCGAGCGGCTGCGCCTCGAGATTGCCGATGCCAGCCTGCTGTCACAGCGGCCGGTCACCGTCAGCATCGGGCTGGTGCAGAGTCAGGCTGGCGAGCAGCTCGATCATCTGCTGGCCCGGCTGGCCAGCTGTCACAGTCAGGCCAGACGGGAGCACAACACGGTCGTCGGCTGAGTGTGGTCAGGGTTGGCCGCGCTTGTCACGCTGGCAGACCCAGAGCGAGGCCAGCATCAGCAGGCCGCCGATGGTCAGCCGGGTCAGGTCGGTATCCTTGCCCCAGAGCAGCAGATTGACCAGCAAGCCGGCCGGAATGAGCGCATTGTTCATGATGGCCAGCACCCCGCTGGTAACCAGCGTCGCCCCCTTGTTCCAGAGGAAGTAGCCGAGGCCGGAGGCACCCACCCCCAGCCAGAGCAGAATGCCCCACTGCAACCCTGACGTTGGGTATTGCG
Source organism: Aeromonas sp. FDAARGOS 1411 (assembly GCF_019047125.1). Lineage (NCBI taxonomy): Bacteria > Pseudomonadati > Pseudomonadota > Gammaproteobacteria > Aeromonadales > Aeromonadaceae > Aeromonas > Aeromonas sp. FDAARGOS 1411. The sequence goes on from NZ_CP077214.1 coordinate 3,718,855, forward strand.
GCTTGCCCAGCAGCCACCAGGCGGGCAGTGCGATCACCAGCGCTCCCAGATAGAAGCAGCCGAACACCGCCAGTTGCGGCGGTTGCTCCGCCTCCCGTGCCAGCAGTACCTTGTAGCCCACCTGACCCAGGGCGAAACAGAGGTTGGCCCCCTGCACCACCATAAATCCCAGCACATAGCTTTCGGTCAGGCCGTCGAAGCGGATGACGGCAGCCCCGAGCACCGCCAGCAGGGCGCCCCACAGATAGGTGGGCTTGAAGCGCCCTTCCAGCAGATCGTGGAGCAGGGTGACGTAGATGGGGGTGAAGATGGTAAAGACCAGCACTTCCGGCACCGTCAGCAGCAGGAAGGAGTGGTAGTAGAAGAGATACATGATGCCTAGCTGGATGGCGCCCAGCGCCATCAGCTTGGCCGCCAGAGCGGGGTGCAGCCAGCGGCGGCGCAGGAAGGGGAGAAACACCAGACTGGCGAGGGCGATGCGGGTCAGCACCGAGAAGTAGGCATCCACCTGACCGGCGAGGTAGACCCCGATCAGGCTGAAGGAGAATGACCAGAGCAGGGTGACCCCTATCAAGTAGTTCATGTGTTTGATTTATCGTCAGTTGTCAATTTTAAGGGGGCTATGATGGCCGAGATGGAAGCGGCAATCCAGCGTTTATGGGCGCGATTGCCACAGGTCGGAGCATTTTCCTTTACCGCCAGCAATAGCGAGGGGTCGGCGACCGACTGGAATGGTCGCGGCGAGGGGGTTGTGGCGGTGACCGATCATCAGGGTGGCTGGCTCTTCAGCGAGCAGGGGCGCTATACCACTCCCCATGGTCGGGTGCTCACCATGCACAACCGTTTCTGGTGGCAACGTAGCGAGCGGGGGATCCGCCTTTCTCACTTGCGTTATGAAGCTCCGGTCGAACTGTTCGAGCTGCTGCCGCAGGGGGATGGCCGCTGGCTGACCGCCGAGCCGCATCTATGCGGGGCGGATCACTACCGCGCCGAGCTGACCGAGATCGACGGTGGTTTTCTGCTGAGCTGGCAGATCACCGGGCCGCGCAAGAACGAGCGACTCAGCTATCGCTATTCGGTTTGAGTTTCAGATGGTTGTCGTTGGCTTTTTTGGCCAGTCAGTCTGATATATCAGGCTGACTGGTGGAATGTGTATCAGTCTGGCGAGCTCGGCTAAGTTTCCCGTGAAGGTGTTGCTCACACTCTATGTTGTCAGTAGCTCTGCAAAAGCGTTTATCAGTCTTATCAGGGCAAACGCTGCTATGGCAACACACAGGTTTTCTAACGGACTATTGGTCACCAATGTATGAAGGGTATGGGCTAGGACAAGAGCATTGCGCATGTGAATCACCTTAATGAGTCGGTTGTATTACTGATAGCCAGTTCTTTAAGGATTCACTGTTGGTGAGAAACCACTATTAGCTCAGTCCCCCATCAAAACAGTTGATAACAGGTAACGGTTTTCTCCTGATCTCGAACATAAAAAAACCGGCGCAGAGCGCCGGTAGCGGGGGACAAATCGGAGGTTTTTTAAAACAGTCCCAAAAACAGGAGAGATAGACTCTCGTCACACATTCAGAGATGGACTTCAGGCATTCAGGGCATAGCTCAGCATGGCTTGCAGCTTGCTATCGAAGAACCAGGGAAGCAGTACCATCAGCAGGCCCAGGATCCCGGCCAGCCGCTGGCGATACTGCCAGCCGGCAATCAGTACCAGACCACCGCACAGTGTGGTCAGGATGCCTGACATAGGGAGACCTCGCGCTGCATGCGACGCTGCTGCGCCCACTGGTTCATGGCGACCGAGCCGAGGATCAGGGCCAGAGCAACACCTGTGGTGGGATGGATCTGCTCGCCGAGGAACAGGGCACCCAGCATCACGCCGAACAGCGGCACCAGATAGTTGCTGAAGGAGGCGAACGTCGGGCCGGCCTTCTGGATCAGAGCCATGTAGAGGAAGTAGACCAGACCGGTACAGAGGGTACCCAGCACGGTGATCGCGCTCAGGGCCTGGGTGCTCGGCAGGGTCAGGCTGCCGAGATCAACCATGAAGGGGGCGACCAGCAGCAACTGGATTGCCGAGGAGATCAGGATATTGCGGGCGACCACGACCGGATGGTCCTTGGCGAAGCGCTTGATCATCAGCAGGCCGATGGCGAAGCAGCTGGCACCCAGCAGGATGGCCATGGCACCGAGCAGACCGGCGTTCATGCCCTGGGAGAGTTTCGGCCAGAACAGGGTGAGCACACCGGCAAAGCCGATGATCACGGAAAGCAGGCCGGTTTTGGTGATTCTTTCACCAGAAATAAACAGCGGTGCAGCCAGAATGGTCACAAACGGGATACAACCCATGACCACGGCGGCGATGGCGCTATCCACATACTGTTGGCCCCAGGCGACCATGATGAAGGGGATGGTGGCATCCAGCAGGGCGATCAGCATATAGGTGCGCCACGGGGTGTGCTCACTCTTGAGCCGCATGAACAGGCAGAGCAGACCCAGGGTCAGGCTGCCGCACAGGGCACGACCGGCAGCCACCAGAATGGGGGGCAACTCGGCAACGGCCTGGTGCATGAAAATGAACTGGGAACCCCAGAGCAGGCCAATGGCCAGCAATAACAGATAGCTACGCATTTGAATCTCCGATGTATTAAGCCAGCGCATTCTAGGCAATCTGTTACTATGGTAAAAATGAATTGTTGGCATTTAACTATGGCTAATATCGATGGATAGCTCGCTCGCCCGTCTTGACCTCAACCTGCTCGCCGTATTCGACATGCTGATGCAGGAGCGCAATGTCACCCGTGCCGCCGAACGGCTGCATCTCTCCCAATCCACCGTCAGTCACGCCTTGGGGCGGCTGCGAGTGGCGCTGGATGACCCGCTGTTCGTGATGAGTCGGCGCGAGATGATGCCGACCGAGCGGGCCAAGGCGCTGGCCGGGCCGGTTCGCCAAGCGCTGGCGATGCTGGAGCAGGGATTGCGGCAGGCCAAGGGGTTTGATCCCGCCACCGCGCGGCGGATTTTCCGCATCGCCACCCCGGGTTCGGTGGAGCATGGGCTGGTGCCGGTGCTGGTGGAGCGGCTCCATCGGCAGGCCCCTCACTGTCGGCTTGAGGTGTGCGAGCTGGCGGACAGCGACTACGAGCGGGAGTTGGAAAAGGGTGAGCTGGATCTGGTGATCGGTTTTGCCGGGGCGAATCACCTCTCACCCCGCTTGTGGCGGGAGGAGTGGTTCAACAACCCGCTGGTCTGCCTGTCGCCGCTCGGCAGCGAGTTGCCCGATGTGCTGACCCCGGTCGAGCTGGTGAGCCGCCCCCACATCCACACCTCCAGCTGGGGTCACAGTCAGGCGATGGTGGAGCTCTGGCTGGCCCGTTTCGGGGTGGAGCGGGAGCTGGGCGTGCGGTTGCCGAGCTTTATGGCGGTGCCGCCACTGATGGCGACCGGCCGCTATCTGGTGGTGGTGCCTGAGATGATCGGGCGCCACTTCTGCCGCTACTACCCGCTGCGGATGCATCAACTCGACCCAGCCATCCCGATCGTCTACCTGATGGCGGGGCACCCGCTGACCGCCCACGACGAGGCGATCGGCTGGTTCAAGAGCCTGTTGCACCAGCTGGTGTTCGATCTCTATGGCGATGATGCACTCGGGACTCCCGCTCAGCGGATGCTGGCGAAGTAGTCGAGCCCCATGGCGCTTTTCACCTCCGCCAATACCTCATCGGTGATGATGCGAGCCTGCTCGGTGCCCTGATAGAGCAGCTCCAGCAGCATCTTCTTGTCGGCGATGGCTGCGGCACGGCGCTCCCGCATCGGGGCGAGCAGGGTTTGCAGGCAGTCGTTCAGCACCTGTTTGCAGCGCATATCGCCCAGCCCGCCGCGCCGGTAGTGCGCCTTCATTTCGGCGACCAGCGCCTTGTCGGGGTGGAAAGCATCCAGATAGGCGAACACCGTATTTCCCTCCACCTGACCCGGATCGCTCACTTTGAGGTGGTTGGGGTCGGTATACATGGCGAACACCGCCTGTTTGACCTCTTCCGCCGACATGCCGAGCTCGATGGTGTTGCCGAGAGATTTTGACATCTTGGCCTTGCCGTCGATGCCGGGCAGGCGGCCGGTGTCGCTCAGGATCGGCTGGCACTCGGTCAGCACCTCTTTGCCTACCAAAGAATTGAAGCGGCGGACGATCTCGTTGGTCTGCTCCAGCATCGGCAGCTGATCTTCCCCGACCGGCACATGGCTGGCCCGAAAGGCGGTGATGTCGGCGGCCTGACTGACCGGATAGACCAGAAAACCGGCCGGCAGCGTGCGTTCGAACCCTTTTTGCTGGATCTCCGCCTTGACGGTGGGGTTGCGCTCCAGCCGGGCGACGCTGACCAGATTGAGGTAGTAACAGGTGAGCTCGGCGAGGGCGGGCAGGGCGCTCTGCAAACAGAAGGTGGTCTTGGCCGGGTCGAGGCCGACCGCCAGATAGTCAGCCATCACCTCCAGCACGTTGTCTGTCACCTTGGCCGGGTTGTGGCCGTTGTCGGTCAGCGCCTGCAGATCGGCGATCATCACGAATTGACGGTAGTGGTGCTGGGCTTCGACGCGCTGGCGCAGGGAACCGACATAGTGGCCGATGTGCAGTTTGCCGGTGGGACGATCGCCAGTCAGGATTACGGGGTTGTGCATGTCACTCTCTCCAGTTGGGTGAGCCGGGAGGCGACAAAGGGATAAAAACAGTTGACCGCCTCTCGGCGGTCACGGTGTTTTCTTTGGGAAATCTTGAATAGAAACGCGGTGCCGCCTGTTTAGGAGCAGCACCACCAGTAGTTGTGATTGAATGCGGTCATGTTCATAGCAAATCAAACTACGCCGGTTTCATTACTTCTGCAAGGGGACGACCAGCAGATCGCAGGGCACCGTATTCATCAGCTGACGGGCGCTGGAGGTGAGCAGGCTCCAGAAGCTCTGGCGATGGCCGCACACCAGCAGGTCGATCTCGTACTCCTTGACCGCCTGATTGACCCGCTCGCTCAGATCGCCGCAGATCACCAGCTTCTTCTCGATGGGATAGTCCACCGAGGCCAGAAATGCCTCCAGCTTCTCTTTCGCTTCGGCGATTACCTGATCCTGCACGTTGTCGATGTCGATATCGATCATCTCGGTGTAGAGATCCTTGAGGTCCACATCGACATGGATAACCGACAGCTTGGCGCCGTTGGAGCGGGCTCTATCCACCGCCTTGTCGATCACCTTGCGGTTGTCTTCAGAGAGGTCGATCGCGGCCAGAATATGCTTGTAATAGGTTGTTCCACTCATGGGGGTTCTCCTTACCGATCCTTCAGCCCACTATACCAATCTCTGCTGAAACTAAAATGGTGCCTCAGGCACAGTTTTGGGATTTAAATGAGTTTAATGACGTGTGACACAGGGTCAGCCACTCAGTTATTAACCACTATTTGTCTATAAATTAAACAAGAGTTTGACGCCGGTCACACCCCTCGGCTTGCCGATCAGGGGGGAGAGGCATAGGATGGGCCCGTGCTTCGCAATGAACACAAAACAACAAAAAGCATCTGAATACCGCTTTGGGGAGCCACGTGCTCCCTTTTGTTTTTCTGCCTCAATTCCCGCGGCTTTTCTGACTGATAGCGATCCGGCATCAAGTTAATCTCTTTCGATTTGGTTATGCTGTAGCCAGTTTCTTTGGAGGCCTTCCCATGATCATTCATCCCCAGATTCAAGGTTGTGTTGCCCGCAACTGTCACCCCATCGGCTGTCGCGCCGCCGTGCAGCAGCAGATCGAACGGATCAAGGCCACCGGCCCGTTCAACGGGCCCAAGCGGGTGCTGGTGCTGGGGGCCTCCTCCGGTTTCGGGCTGGCGTCGCGCATTGTGCTCGCCTTCGGTGCCGGTGCCGACACCATTGGCATCTCGTTCGAGCGTGGCCCCTCCGACAAGGGGCTGGGCAGTGCCGGCTGGTATAACAACATCTGGTTTCGCAAGGAGGCGGAGCAGGAGGGGCGCATCGCCATCAACCTGATTGGTGATGCCTTCTCCGATGCGATGCGCCAGCAGGCCATCGACACCATCCGCCAGCAGCTGGGGCAGGTGGATCTGGTGATCTATTCGCTGGCGAGCGGCATCCGGGTGCTGCCTGATGGCACGCAGGTGCGCTCGGTGCTCAAGACTACAGGTCAGCCGTTCAGCGGGTGGGGGCTGGATCTGGAGCGCGATACCCTGGTGCAGCAGTCGCTGGCGCCCGCCACGCCGGAGGAGATCCGCGATACCGTCACCGTGATGGGCGGCGAGGATTGGCAGCTCTGGATGCAGGCTCTGCAGCAGGCGGATTGTCTCGCGCCCGGCGCGCAGACCGTCGCCTACTCCTACATCGGCCCGGATTCCACCTATCCCCTCTATCGCGATGGCACCATCGGTTATGCCAAGGAGCATCTGCACGCCACCGCCGAGATCATCAACCTGCAGCTGGCCGAGATTGGCGGTCACGCCTGGGTATCGGTCTGCAAGGCGCTGGTGACCAAGGCGAGCGCCTATATTCCGGTGCTGCCGGTTTATCTCGGCCTGCTGATGGGGGTGATGAAGGAACGCGGCGTACACGAGGGCTGCATCGAGCAGATGCAGCGACTGTTCGCCGCCAAGATGTACGGGCCCAATGGGGTGGTGGCCGATGGTAACCGGCTGATCCGGATGGATGACCACGAGCTCGACCCGGCCATTCAGGCCGCCGTTTCGGCGCTCTGGCCCAAGGTGACGCCGGAGAATTTCCACGCGCTGGGGGACTTTACAGGGCTGCGGCAGGACTTCATGCAACTCAACGGCTTCGAGCTGCCGGGCGTCGATTATGCAGCGCCGGTGGATGTCGCCTCCCTTGGGGAGCTGACCCCCTGAGCTGAAAGAAACGGGATCTCCCTCTCGTTGGCGGGTTGATTCGTGACGGGAGTGTGGCGACAATCGATACCAAATCACTGAGGAGAAACAAGATGCTGGCCCAAGCCATGATCGAGAAGTTGAACGAGCAGATTAACCTGGAGTTCTACTCCTCCAATCTCTATCTGCAGATGAGCGCCTGGTGCGAAGACAAGGGCTTTGAAGGGGCGGCCACCTTCCTGCGCCAGCACGCGGTCGAGGAGCGCCAGCACATGGAGCGTCTGTTCACCTATGTGAGCGAGACTGGCGCCATGCCCAAGCTGGGTGCCATCGATGCCCCTCCCCACGAGTTCAAGTCGCTGGGCGATGTGTTCCGTACCACCCTGGAGCACGAGTATCACATCACCAAGTGCATCAATGGTCTGGCCCACGTAGCCTTCACCACCCAGGACTACTCCACCTTCAATTTCCTGCAGTGGTATGTGGCCGAGCAGCATGAAGAGGAGAAGCTGTTCAAGAGCATCGTCGACCGTCTGGGTCTGGTGGGTGAAGATGGCAAAGGCCTCTACTTCATCGATAAGGAGCTGGCCGAACTGGCCAAGGGCGCCCCTGCCAGCATCATGGACAGCAACGCCTGATAGTCGTGGACACTTAGTGTTCAGCCAGTACAATAACGGCCCTTTTAAGGGCCGTTGTTTATTCTGGTGGGCAGCCACTATGGTTGTGTTCCGCCAGAGGCAATCTCGGTTCTGGCCAGGTGCCATTTCTATTTTGATAAGTGAGTGATGATGAAGCAGGTCGATGTGGTGGTGATCGGGGCCGGTGCGGCCGGATTGATGTGTGCGGCGCAGGCGGGCTACCGTGGTCGCTCCGTGCTGGTGCTCGACAACGCCAAGAAGCCGGGCCGCAAGATCCTCATCAGTGGCGGTGGCCGCTGCAACTTCACCAACCATCAGGCGGGCGCTCACGCCTACCTGTCAGAGAATCCCCACTTCAGCAAGTCGGCGCTGGCCCGCTACACCCAGCAGGACTTTATCGATCTGGTGGATCGCCACGGGGTCAACTATCACGAACGCACTCTGGGGCAACTGTTCTGTCTCGAGAGCGCCAAGGAGATCGTCGATGTGCTGCTCACCGAATGTGACTGGGCCGGGGTGACCCTGCAGTTCCAGACCGAGATCCTCACCGTCAGCAAGCTGGACGAGGGTTTCGTGCTGACCACCAGCAAGGGGGAGATCCGCTGCCACTCGCTGGTGGTGGCGACCGGCGGCCTCTCCATGCCCAAGCTGGGGGCCACCCCGTATGGCTTCAAGCTGGCGGAGCAGTTCGGTCTCAACGTGCTGCCGACCCGCGCCGGTCTGGTGCCATTTACCCTCCATCAGGCGGAGAAAGAGGCCTTCGCCGATCTGGCGGGCATCAGCATGCCGGTAGCGGTGACCGCCGAGGATGGCACCCGTTTTAAAGAGGCGATGCTGTTCACCCATCGCGGCCTCTCCGGCCCCGTTATCCTGCAGATCTCCTCCTACTGGCATGCCGGCGAGAAGATCCATATCAATTTGCTGCCGGAGCTGGATATTCCGGCTGCCCTGCGCGAATGGGCGCAAGCGCACCCGGCGCAGGAGCTGAAAACCGTGCTGGGGCGCGAGCTGCCCAAGCGCTTCGTCGACAAGCTGGTGGAGCTGGGCCAGCTGGTCAGCAAGCCGATGCGCCAATACAACGAGCGGGAGCTGGAAGCAGTGGCCAACCTGCTGGGTGACTGGCAGATACTGCCCAACGGCACCGAGGGGTATCGCACCGCCGAAGTGACCCTGGGCGGCGTCGATACCAACGAGCTCTCCTCCAAGACCATGGAAGCGCGCAAGGTGCCGGGCCTCTACTTCATCGGCGAAGTGGTGGACGTGACCGGCTGGCTCGGTGGCTACAACTTCCAGTGGGCCTGGTCCTCCGGCTGGGTGGCCGGTCAGTACTGTTGATGTCGTTGGGGCTGGTTTATCCGGCCCCGATTTATTGGTCAGGGTTATGGTGATCGGTCGGGTTGTCGCAAGGGGGCGCAGATGCTTGAGAATCAGATGATGTTGTTGGCGGTGTTCGAACGGGCGGCGCTGATGCTGATGACCCTCTTCTTCCTGACCCGTACCCGGCCGTTCCAGCGGCTGTTCCAGAAGCGGGATCACACCCCCGCAGAGCTGGTGCTGGTGGCCTCCATCTTCGGCCTGTTTGCGGTGTTCAGTACCTACACCGGCATTCCGGTAGAGGGGGCGCTGATCAACGTGCGGATCATTGCCATTATCTCCGGTGGTATCCTGTTCGGCCCCTGGGTCGGCATTCCGGCCGGGGTCATCTCCGGCCTGCACCGCTATCTCATCGACATGGATGGCCACACCTCCATCCCTTGCCTTATCGCCAGTATTATCGCCGGTCTGCTCGCCACCTGGCTGCACCTGCGCTGCCGCAAGTCGCGGCTCTGGCTCTACGGCATTCTGGCGGGAATGCTCTGTGAAGGGCTGACCATGCTGCTGATCTGGCTGCTGACCGAGCCCCACGAAGTCGGGGTGGAGATCGTCAACCACATCGCCTATCCGATGATCGCCGGGGCGCTCTGCATCGGCCTCATCATCAAGCTGGTGCAGGATTTGGATGACGAGAAGGAGCTGATTGCCGCCAAGCAGGCCAAGCTGGCGCTCGATATCGCCAACAAGACGCTGCCTTTCTTCCAGAACATCGATCGCCACTCCCTCAGTCAGGTGTGCGATGTGATCCGGCGCGACATCAGCGCCGATGCGGTGGCCATCACAGATACACATGACGTGCTGGCCTATGTCGGGGTGGGCAAGGACTATTACGAGCTGGATGAGCACCATGCCATCAGCGGCATGACCCAGCAGGCGGTGCTGCTCGACCAGATCATCATCAACAACGATCTGCGCCAGTATCACCTCTCCGATTTCCACTCGGTCATCATTATTCCGCTGCGGGAGAACGGCTCGGTGAGCGGCACCCTCAAGATCTACTACCGCCGCACCCACAGCATCACCAGCTCCCTGCGGGAGATGGCGGTGGGCCTCTCCCAGCTCATCTCCACCCAGATGGAGGTGTCGCGCATCGAGCAGCTCAAGGAGATGACCCGAAAGGCAGAGTTCACCGCGCTGCAGAGCAAGATCAACCCGCACTTCCTGTTCAATGCCCTCAACGCCATCTCATCCTTGATCCGCATCCGGCCCCAGCAGGCGCGCCAGCTCATCGCCAATCTGGCGGACTACCTGCGCTACAACCTCAACAAGGGGGATGAACTCATCGACATTCAGGAGGAGCTGCAGCAGGTGCGCGACTACGTGGCCATCGAGCAGGCCCGCTTCGGCGACAAGCTGGAGGTGGTATTCGAGGTGGACGATGTGCACATTCAGGTACCGAGCCTGCTGTTGCAGCCGCTGGTGGAAAACGCCATCCTGCACGGCATCCAGCCCCGCAGCGCGCCGGGTCGGGTCACCATCGAGGTGAAGCAGCTGGCGGGCGGCATCCGGGTATCGGTGCGGGATACCGGTTACGGCATCAGTCAGGCGGTGATCGACGGGGTGGCCGCCGGTCGGGTGGAGAGCCGCAGCATCGGCCTGATGAACGTGCATCAGCGGGTCAAGCTGCTCTATGGCGACGGCCTGCACCTCAAGCGGCTGGAGCCGGGTACCGAGGTGAGTTTCTATCTGCCGGATCAGGAGTCGATGCCATGCTGAGAGCCATCATGGTTGAGGATAAGTGTGTGCCGCGAGAGGTGTTGTCATGCTGAAAGCGATCATTGTGGAAGACGAATGTTTGATTCGTGAGGAGCTTGCTTCTCCTGTGCTCCTTCAGGGGGCAATGTCATGTTGAAAGCGATCATAGTGGAAGACGAGTATCTGGCTCGCGAGGAGTTGATCTATCTGGTGAATCAGCACAGCCAGATCGAGATAGTGGCAAGCTTTGAGGATGGGCTGGAGGCGTTCAAATACCTGCAGGATCACGAGGTGGACGTGGTGTTTCTGGATATCCAGATCCCCTCCATCGACGGCTTGCTGCTGGCCAAGAACCTGCACAAGTCGAGTCACCCGCCCCACATCGTCTTCGTCACCGCCTACAAGGAGTTTGCGGTGGAGGCGTTCGAGCTGGAGGCGTTCGACTACATCCTCAAACCCTACAACGAGCCGCGAATCATCAATCTGCTGCAAAAGCTCGAGCATGCGGGCAAGTCGCAGCCAGTCACCACGGGGGAGGCGAGCGGCGAGGGGAACAGCCCGCACAATCGCACCGTCAATCTGGTGAAGGGGGAGCGCATCATCGTCACCCCCTGCGAGCAGATCTACTACGCGGAAGCCGACGAGAAGCTCACCTATGTCTATACCCGCGATGATCGCTACGTGATGACCATGACCATCAGCGAGTTTGTCAGCCGCCTGCCTGCCGAGGGGTTCTTCCGCTGCCACCGCTCCTACTGCGTCAACATCAACAAGATCCGCGAAATAGTCCCCTGGTTCAACAGCACCTATCTCATCCGGCTCCATGATCTGCCGTTCGAGGTGCCGGTCAGTCGCAGCAACATCAAGGCGTTCCGTCAGCTGATGCGGCTCTGATTGTCATTCATTCCCGCCGATCTGCATTTCATGCCTTAATCGATCGGCGCGAACAGCGTCTTGTCTATAGTGGCCTCAATTTCCTTAAGGCCATCGACCGAGACGCATCATGACCAAAGAGATGAATCGCACCCGGTACCTGACACTGATCGGTACCATCATCACCCAGTTCGCACTGGGTTCTGTCTATACCTGGAGCCTGTTCAACGCCCAGCTCTCCGACAAGCTGGACGAGCCGGTGAGTCAGGTCGCTTTCGCTTTCGGCCTGCTCAGCCTCTCGCTGGCGGTCGCCTCCTCCATGGCGGGCAAGCTGCAGGAGCGATTCGGGGTGCGTAACGTGACCTTGGGCGCCGGCGTGCTGCTCGGCATCGGCTTCTTCCTCACTGCCCATGCCAGCAATCTGGCGATGCTCTACCTCTGCGCGGGCATTCTGGTCGGTTTTGCCGACGGCACCGGCTACCTGATGACCCTCTCCAACTGCGTGAAATGGTTCCCAGAGCGCAAGGGGCTGATCTCCGCCTGTTCCATCGGTGCCTATGGTCTCGGCAGTCTCGGTTTCAAATATATCAACCTGCTGCTGCTCTCCAGCTCCGGCCTTGAGACCACCTTCCAGCTGTGGGGGCTGATCGCCATGTCCATGGTGCTGGTGGGCGGCATGCTGATGAAGGATGCGCCTAAGCAGGCCGCTTCCGTTCAGCAGAGCGAGAGCCGTGACTTCACCCTGGCCGAGGCGATGCGCAAGCCTCAGTACTGGATGCTGGCGCTGATGTTCCTCACCGCCTGCATGAGCGGCCTCTACGTCATCGGCGTGGCCAAGGATATCGGCGAGAAGATGGTGGGTCTGCCTGCCGTGGTTGCCGCCAATGCCGTCGCCATCATCGCCATGGCCAACCTGGGCGGCCGGCTAGTGCTGGGTATCCTCTCCGACAAGATGTCCCGCATCCGGGTCATCACCATTGCCCAGCTGATTACCCTGGCGGGCATGGCGCTGCTGCTCTTCGTGCCGCTCAACGCCAACCTCTTCTTCGTGGCGGTGGCCTGTGTGGCATTCAGCTTCGGCGGCACCATCACTGTTTACCCCTCGCTGGTGAGCGACTTTTTCGGTCTCAACAACCTGACCAAGAACTACGGCGTCATCTATCTGGGCTTTGGTCTGGGCAGCATCATCGGCTCCATCGTGGCTTCCCTGTTTGGTGGCTTTATGGCGACCTTCCACCTGATCCTGGTGTTGCTGGTGGTGGCGCTGGTGCTCTCCCTCACCATCCGTCTGCCGGCTCCGGTAGCGGTGGAGCGGGCCTGATAAGCCTCCCTGCCATAGCAAGCAAAAACAGAGACCCGGGCCATGCCCGGGTCTTTGCATTTCCGATGGTCGATCAGCGCGGCGCTAGCCCCAGCAGCTGGCGGGCCTTGCAGCAGGTTTCCTCCACCATTGACCAGTCGTCACCGGTTACTGTGATATGGCCCATCTTGCGGCCGGGGCGGGGTTCGCCCTTGCCGTAGAGGTGCAGATGCAGGCCGGGCAGGGCCAGCAGGGCGGCCCAGTCGGGCGTGCCGTTTTGCCAGAGATCCCCCAGCAGGTTGATTAACAGGGCGGGGCGCACGGCGATTTGCTCCGGCAGCGGCAGATCGCACAGGGCCCGCACCTGTAACTCGAACTGGCTGCATGCGGCGTTGTCGAGGCTGGGGTGACCCGAGTTGTGGGGGCGGGGCGCCAGCTCGTTGACCAGCAGTCGGCCTTCCACCAGGAAGAACTCCACCGTCAGCACCCCGACGTAATCGAGGGTCGCGATCAGCCGCTCGGCTATTGCTTTGGCTTCGCTCTCCAGCGCCGGCACATTGGCCGGGGAGCGGGTCTGATCGAGGATGCCGCCGCTGTGCCAGTTCTGTACCAGCGGCAGGGCGCTGATGGCGCCGCTCGGGCTGCGGGCCAGGGTAAGGGCAAACTCCCCCTCCAGCGCCAGCCGTTTTTCCAGCACGCAGGGCACACCACTGGCTGCCAGCGCCGTCGCCAGTTCATCCAGATTACTGACCTGCCACTGCCCCTTGCCGTCGTACCCCTCGCGGGCCGTCTTGAGGATGGCGGGGAAAATTTCGCTGGCCTGTGCGGGGATGGGCTCTTCCGGCAATAGCGCCAGATGGGGGGCGATCGGGATGTTGGCCCCGCGCAGAAAGGCTTTCTCTTCACGGCGATCCTGACAGATACGCACCGCGCTGGCGGCCGGGCGTACCGGTTTTTGTTTTTCGATCAGCGCGAGGGTGGTGGCGGGCACCTTCTCGAACTCGCAGCTGATGGCCTCGCAGCGGCTGGCCAGTTCGTGCAGGGCTGCGGTGTCGTCATAGGGGGCGACAATATGGTGATCGGCGGCGACACCGGCGATGCTGGCCGGGTTGGGATCCAGTACTACTACCTTGTAGCCAAGGCGGTGGGCGGCCATCACGAAGTAGCGGCCAAGCTGGCCGCCCCCCAGCATGCCGAGGGTGGCGGGAGGCAGGATCATGTCGGCTCCTCCAGCGTGAGGGCCAGCACCCGGTCGCGCTCGCGGGTGCGAAAGTCGTCGAGCTGCTGCCGGTAGCGGGGGGCGTCGCCGTCTTGTGCAACGGAGAGCAGAGAGACCGCAAACAGGGCGGCGTTGGCAGCCCCCGCCTCGCCGATGGCGAAGGTGGCGACGGGTACCCCCTTGGGCATCTGCACGATGGAGAGCAGGGAGTCCATCCCCTTGAGATGGCGTGATGGGATGGGCACCCCCAGCACCGGAAGAGTGGTCTTGGCGGCGACCATGCCCGGCAGATGGGCAGCGCCACCGGCCCCGGCGATGATGGCGCGCAGGCCGCGCTCGCGGGCAGTGGCGGCATACTCGAACAGCAGATCCGGGGTGCGATGGGCCGAGACTACCTGCGCCTCGTAGGGCACGCCGTGCTCCTTGAGGATGCGGGCGGCGGCTTGTAGCACGGGCCAGTCGGAGTCGGAGCCCATTACCAGGCCGATCAGCGGAGGGGTGTTCATGTGTATTGGTTCCTTGCTGTTAAACGTTTGCTTTTGGTGAGCAAAAAGGGCCGGCAAGCCGGCTCAGAATTTTTCGGGTCGCACGATTTCGACCGGTTGCAGAAAGGCGATCATGGCGTAATCGGGGTAGTAACGACTCTGCAGATGGGCCAGCAGCCGCTCCGCCTGCTCCCGGCTGCAGATGGCCTCCAGCCGGATGTTGCCGCTCTCGCTCCAGCTGGCGTTGCGCTCACCATGATCGCCACGACCGCGGGCATCAGTGATGGTGTAGCCGCGCAGCCCCTCGCGGGTGAGGGTGCGCAGCAGGGTCGGCTCCAGATTTGCCTCCGTGATGACGGTCAGCAGGGTGCGGGTCTCGGTCTGCATGTGGCTACTCCGTGAAGTGGCGGGCCCAGCTGTGGTAGAGCGGGATCCCCAGCATGATGTTGAACGGGAAGGTGACCCCCAGCACGGCGCTGAGGGACAGCCCCGGGTTGGCCTGAGGCACGGCGATGCGCATGGTGGCCGGCACGGCAATATAGGAGGCGCTCGCCGCCAGGGTGGCCAGCAGGGTCAGGCCGCCGAGGGAGAGGCCCATCAGCTGGCCAGCCGCCAGCCCCAGTCCCGCTGAAGCGAGCGGCATCAACAGGGCGAAGCCGAGCAGGAACAGGCCCTGGCGGCGCAGATCCTGACACTGACGGGCGACGATGAGGCCCATCTCCAGCAGGAACAGCGCCAGCGCTCCCTTGAACAGGTCGACAAACAGCGGTTTGAGCGGGGCAATCCCATCCGGTCCGGCCAGATAGCCGATAGCCATGCCGCCGAGCAGTAGAGTTACCCCTTTGCCGAGGAAGGTCTCGTGGGCCAGCATGCGCCAGCGGGTCTCTCGGCTGATGCCGCGGGCCAGCACTATGCCCACCAGAATGGCGGGGATCTCCATCACCGCGAGGAAGATCGAAAGCTGGGATTCAAAGCTGATGCCCCGCTCGGTGAGCCAGTTCACTCCGACCGCGAAGGTGGCGACGCTGACCGAGCCGTAGTGGGCGGCGGTGGCGGCTGCATCCACCCGGTTCATCTTGAGGCGCAGCACAGCAAAGCCGAGCAGGGTCTGCACCACGCCGAGCAGGATCACCAGCGCAAGTTGCGGCAGCAGGGGTTGCAGGGATTGTTGGGCCAGACCGACGCCGCCCTTGAGGCCGATGGCCAGCAGCAAAAAGAGGGAGAGAGTGTCGTAGAGGGCGGGCGGCAGCTTGAGCTCGGAGCGTACCAGGCCGGCCAGCAGGCCAAACAGAAAGAAGAGAACAACAACGTCCAGCATGATGGTTCGCAGGGCAGTTCAGATAATGGTTGCATGCTAGAGCCCGCAATGTTTCGATAAAATCAGATTCTCGCTGATGGTTGTTCGGTAAAAACTGATAAGGAACGGCATGCTCAACTACAAACAGCTCTACTACTTCTGGCATGTGGCACGCAGCGGCAGCGTGACTCAGGCCGCCGAACAGCTGCATCTCACGCCGCAGACCATCAGCGGTCAGGTTGCAGAGCTGGAGCAGTCCCTCGGGGTGGCGCTGTTCAACCGGGTGGGGCGGCGTCTGGTGCTGACCGCTGCGGGTCGGCAGGCGCAGGAGCAGGCGGGGGCGATTTTCTCTCTCGGCGCCGAGCTGGAGCACACCCTGCGCCACGCTAGTCAGGAGCTGACCATGCAGGTGGGGATCGCCGATTCGGTACCCCGTACTCTGGCGTTCGAGCTGCTGGCTCCGGCTATGGCGCTGGCGACGCCGCTGCGGCTGGTGTGTCACGAGGAGCGGGCCGAGCAGCTGTTCAGCGAGCTGGCCCGCCACAAGCTGGACATGGTGCTGATCGATCGCCCGCTTCCTCCCGACAGTGGTGTACGCGGCTACAACCACGAGCTGGGGCGCAGCCCGCTGGCGCTGTTTGCCAGCCCCGAGCTGGCGGCGCGGGCGCGGGATGGCTTTCCCGCCTCGCTGGAGGGGTTGCCGTTGCTGATCCCCGGAGAGAAATCGGCCACCCACGATCGGCTGCTGGAGTGGTATCGCCAGCAGGGCATTCATCCCCATCTGGTGGGGCAGTTTGATGACTCCACTCTGATGAAGTCGTTCGGCAAGGCGGGGATGGGGATCTTCCCGGCGCCGCTGGCGATGGCTGACGAAATTGGTCGCCTCTACGGGGTGGAGCGAATTGCGACCCTCACCGACGTCACTCTCTCTTACTATCTGGTCTCGGCAGGGCGCCATCTTTCTCATCCCGGGGTACAGGCGGTGATGGAGGGGGCCCAGCAGCGGCTGGCGGCGCTGGTTGGCAATAAATAGAAATCTGGATGGCTATACATCCAGCTTGGCTCTGCCTATAATCCTCCCGCTTTGGCGCATCATGCTTAATAGGGAATCCGGTGAGAATCCGGAGCTGGCGCGCAGCGGTAAGGGGGAACGAAGCGACATCAGGGCACTGCCGTCAGGCGGGAAGCCGTCGCCATAGGCTATCAGCCCCCGAGCCCGAAGACCTGCCAGAGTTCGTATTTCGGGCCGAGAGAAACCGGCCACGAAGTAGATACTTACGCGAACTTAAGGATCTCTCATGTCGAAGAAATTTCTGGCGGCTGCCCTGTTGCCGACGGCGGCGTTTGCCCAGCAGCTGACCATTCCCGTCAATCCCACCATGGTGGTGACCGCTACCCGCGTCGCCCAACCTGCCTCCAGCGTTCTGGCCCCGGTCAGTGTGGTGACCCGGGACGAGATCGATCGCCTGCAAGCCCAGACCGTGACCGATGTGGTCAAGACCCTGCCCGGTGTGGAAGTGGTCAGCAATGGTGGCCGAGGCCAGCTCAGCTCGCTGCGGGTGCGTGGTGGCACCTCTTCCCAGACGCTGGTGCTGGTGGATGGGGTACGCAGTGCCTCCCTGACCGCCGGGATGACCGAACTGAACAATCTGCCACTCAATCAGGTCGAGCGGATCGAGTATATCCGCGGCCCGCGCGCCACCATCTACGGCTCCGACGCCATCGGTGGGGTGATCAACATCATTACCCGTCCCGACAAGGGGACAAATCAGCACAAGTTCAATATCGGTGCTGGTTCCCATCAACAGCGTCAGGCCGCTTTCAGTAGTGCCAGCCAGGTAGGTGAGGCGGGTCAGCTCAAGGTGGCTGGCGGTTTTGATGATGAAGAGGGTTACAACGTACACCCCTTGCCCGGCATCAACGATGGTGACCGTCACGGGCATCGGGGTTACAACGCCATGCTGGACTACCAGCAGGCCCTCGGCAGCAATTGGGATCTGTTCGGTACAACCCGCTGGTTCCGCAATGTGGCCCAGTATGCGGGGTCTGACGCAAACTATGCGCCGCATCGAGCCGAAACGTGGACTGAAAACCAGAGCTATCAGCTGGGGTCGCGCTATCACGATGATCGCTATCTGAGTGAGTTGCGTGGCGCCTTCTCCAGACAGGATGCGTACGACTATCTCGACAATAGCGGCCGCGATCAGGCCAATAACCGGACCTACACCCGCCAGTACAGCCTGAGCTGGGTCAACAGCTTGAAATTGAACGAGAGCTGGACGCTGGGAGGCGGGGCCGATTGGCAGAGTGATCGACTGGATGATCGCTCCCGCTCCTCTGGCTCCATGTATCCGGTCGACGCCAAAGAGCGCGACAACACCGGCCTCTATGCCCTGGCCCAGTTTGACAACCAGATATGGCAGGGTGAGCTGAGCGGCCGTAGCGATGACAACGAACAGTATGGCCGCCACAATACCTGGCAGACCGGTGCTGGCTGGCGCTTTGCGGAGGATTACCGCCTGAGTGCCCGTTACGGTACCGGTTTCCGCGCCCCGACCTTTAACGATCTCTACTATCCGGGTTCTGGTAATCCCAACCTGAAGCCGGAAGAGTCGAAGAGCAGCGAGCTGATGCTGGATGGTCAAACAGCGGGTGTCGAGTGGCGGGCCACCGGTTATCGCAATGATTTCGAACAGATGATCCAGTGGGCGCCCAACAGTCAGGGTATGTGGACACCACAGAATGTTGGCAAGGCTCGCATTGAAGGGATCGAGCTGGAAGGGGAGTTTGATACCGGCTGGTTGAGTCATAGAGTCTCTGCCGAATACAAGGATCCCAAAGACAAGGTGACCGATAAACAGTTGCAGCTGATCTCCCGCAAAGGGGCCAA
>NZ_CP077214.1:3742500-3902500 GCF_019047125.1 Aeromonas sp. FDAARGOS 1411
TAACTGGGCGTCTAGTTGCAAGGTGTAGACCCGAAACCGGGTGATCTAGCCATGGGCAGGTTGAAGGTTGAGTAACATCAACTGGAGGACCGAACCCACTAACGTTGCAAAGTTAGGGGATGACCTGTGGCTGGGGGTGAAAGGCCAATCAAACTCGGAGATAGCTGGTTCTCCCCGAAAGCTATTTAGGTAGCGCCTCGGACGAATACTACTGGGGGTAGAGCACTGTTTGGGCTAGGGGGTCATCCCGACTTACCAACCCCATGCAAACTCCGAATACCAGTAAGTAATATCCGGGAGACACACGGCGGGTGCTAACGTCCGTCGTGAAGAGGGAAACAACCCAGACCGCCGGCTAAGGTCCCAAAGTTCTGGTTAAGTGGGAAACGATGTGGGAAGGCTCAGACAGCTAGGATGTTGGCTTAGAAGCAGCCATCATTTAAAGAAAGCGTAATAGCTCACTAGTCGAGTCGGCCTGCGCGGAAGATGTAACGGGGCTCAAACCAGGCACCGAAGCCGCGGATTCACACTTATGTGTGAGTGGTAGGGGAGCGTTCTGTAAGTCTGCGAAGGTGTATCGAGAGGTATGCTGGAGATATCAGAAGTGCGAATGCTGACGTAAGTAACGATAAAGGGGGTGAAAAGCCTCCTCGCCGGAAGACCAAGGGTTCCTGTCCAACGTTAATCGGGGCAGGGTGAGTCGACCCCTAAGGCGAGGCCGAAAGGCGTAGTCGATGGGAAGCAGGTTAATATTCCTGCACGACTTGTAATTGCGATGGGGGGACGGAGAAGGCTAGGTGGGCCAGGCGACGGTTGTCCTGGTGAAAGTGCGTAGGTGGTGTTTGTAGGCAAATCCGCAGACACAACGCTGAGACACGAGACGAACACACTACGGTGTGGAAGCCATTGATGCCCTGCTTCCAGGAAAAGCCTCTAAGCTTCAGATTACAAGTCATCGTACCCCAAACCGACACAGGTGGTCGGGTAGAGAATACCAAGGCGCTTGAGAGAACTCGGGTGAAGGAACTAGGCAAAATAGAACCGTAACTTCGGGAGAAGGTTCGCTCTTGATGGTGAAGTCCCTTGCGGATGGAGCTGTCGGGAGTCGCAGTGACCAGATGGCTGGGACTGTTTATCAAAAACACAGCACTCTGCAAACACGAAAGTGGACGTATAGGGTGTGACACCTGCCCGGTGCCGGAAGGTTAATTGATGGGGTTAGCGCAAGCGAAGCTCTTGATCGAAGCCCCGGTAAACGGCGGCCGTAACTATAACGGTCCTAAGGTAGCGAAATTCCTTGTCGGGTAAGTTCCGACCTGCACGAATGGTGTAACCATGGCCATGCTGTCTCCACCCGAGACTCAGTGAAATCGAATTCGCCGTGAAGATGCGGTGTACCCGCGGCTAGACGGAAAGACCCCGTGAACCTTTACTACAGCTTGGCACTGAACATTGAACCTACATGTGTAGGATAGGTGGGAGGCTTTGAAGGCGTGACGCCAGTTGCGCTGGAGCCGTCCTTGAAATACCACCCTTGTATGTTTGATGTTCTAACGCAGGGCCCTGAATCGGGCTCGCGGACAGTGCCTGGTGGGTAGTTTGACTGGGGCGGTCTCCTCCCAAAGAGTAACGGAGGAGCACGAAGGTTGGCTAATCCTGGTCGGACATCAGGAGGTTAGTGCAATGGCATAAGCCAGCTTAACTGCGAGACGGACAGGTCGAGCAGGTACGAAAGTAGGTCATAGTGATCCGGTGGTTCTGAATGGAAGGGCCATCGCTCAACGGATAAAAGGTACTCCGGGGATAACAGGCTGATACCGCCCAAGAGTTCATATCGACGGCGGTGTTTGGCACCTCGATGTCGGCTCATCACATCCTGGGGCTGAAGTCGGTCCCAAGGGTATGGCTGTTCGCCATTTAAAGTGGTACGCGAGCTGGGTTCAGAACGTCGTGAGACAGTTCGGTCCCTATCTGCCGTGGGCGTTGGATGATTGAAGGGAGTTGCTCCTAGTACGAGAGGACCGGAGTGAACGAACCTCTGGTGTTCGGGTTGTCACGCCAGTGGCACTGCCCGGTAGCTAAGTTCGGAATCGATAACCGCTGAAAGCATCTAAGCGGGAAGCGAGCCCTGAGATGAGTCATCCCTGACCCCTTGAGGGTCCTAAAGGGCCGTTGGAGACCACAACGTTGATAGGTGGGGTGTGTAAGCGCAGTGATGTGTTGAGCTAACCCATACTAATTACCCGTGAGGCTTAACCATACAACACCCAAGAAGTGTTCTAAGGCTTGTAGCAAATACCAAGCGAACTACTCAAAATTCAGTGATAGTGACAAGCCAGGCGCAACATCACTAGTCACGTCAGCTTTCTCAGATTGAAGAATTTGCCTGGCGGCCATAGCGCCGTGGAACCACCTGATCCCATGCCGAACTCAGAAGTGAAACGCGGTAGCGCCGATGGTAGTGTGGCATTCGCCATGCGAGAGTAGGACACTGCCAGGCACCCAATACAAGAAACCCCGCTCATCGAGCGGGGTTTTTTATTGCCTGAAAATCCGCAAATCGCCTGATAATTGACCGTTCATTCTCTCTTCTCTGCCGTTTTCTCTGTTTTCCCTCCCTGATTTTCTCCGGTTATGCCATCGCGGCTGGCGGTGGTTGCCGTTATAATGGCCGCCCTCAAGCAAGGTGGTGGTATGAAAGCAGAGTATCTACAGCGATTCGGGGGCATTGCCCGTCTTTATGGTCAGAACGCCTTGCGTTCCTTTAGCCAGGCCAAGGTCTGTGTGGTCGGGATCGGCGGCGTTGGCTCCTGGGCTGCCGAGGCGCTGGCCCGCGCCGGCATCAACCAGATCACCCTGATCGACATGGATGATATCTGCATCACCAACACCAATCGCCAGATCCACGCCATGCAGGGTACGGTTGGTCGCCTCAAAACCGAGGTGATGGCCGAGCGTATTCGCGCCATCAATCCTGATTGCGAAGTGATCGAGGTGGACGATTTCGTCACCGCTGATAATCTAGCCGAGCATATCAAGCGGGAGTTTGACTATGTGGTGGATGCCATCGATTCGGTCAAGGCCAAGGTGGCGCTGATTGCCTTCTGCAAGCGCAACAAGATCCCGGTGATTGTGGCGGGTGGTGCTGGCGGGCAGATGGATCCGACCCAGATCACTGTGGCCGATTTGGCCAAGACTATTCAAGACCCGTTGGCGGCCAAGGTGCGCTCCGATCTGCGCCGATTGCACAACTTCAGCAAGAATCCGGCGCGCAAATTCGGGGTGGAGTGTGTCTTCTCAACCGAGCAGCTGAGCTATCCGGATGGCAATGGTGGCACTTGCCAGGCCAAGGCAGCCAGCGATGGCACTATGAAGATGGATTGCGCCTCCGGTTTTGGCGCCGTGACGCCTGTGACGGCAACCTTTGGGCTGGTTGCCGCGTCCCGGGTATTGAAGAAGATTGCCGAGCGGGGTGCCCGCGCCGAGAAAGAGGCCGGGAATGAAGATGCCGGGTCGACTAGCGAAGCCTAATCGACCACTGGACGAGGTGGGTTAGACCGCTCGCTCCCGGATCGCCAGCACGATCGCTCTGAGCCCGTTGCCTCGTGACGGGCTCAAGTGTTTCTCAAGCCCAAGTTCGCTGAAATACCCTTCTATATCAAAAGCCTGGATCGCCGCAGACGATTGGTGGTTGAGTGCCGCCAGCACGATGAAGATGAGGCCCCGAACGATGCGGGCATCGGAATCACAGGCAAAGTGCCAGCAGCCATCCTCGCTTTGTTCTCCCTTCAGCCAAGCCTGGCTTTCACACCCCTTGAGGCGAAACTCCTCCTGCTGCCATTCGCCGGGTAGCGCTGGCAGCTGTTTGCCGAGCTGGATGATGAGCCGGTACTGGTTCTCCCAGCCGTGAGCTGCGGCAAACTGCTGGCGGATGGTGTCGGCGTTGGGCTCAATGCCAATCTGGGTATAGCTTGCGAGGTCACTCATTCGGTTGTCTGCCTTAGAAGAAGTCACTGAGTTTGTGCAGGGCGGCCAGCAGGGCGTCGACATCGTCCCGGTTGTTGTAGCAGGCCAGCGAGGCGCGCATGGTGCCGCCGATCCCGAGTGACTCCATCAGCGGCATGGCGCAGTGATGGCCGACTCGCAGGGCGATCCCCTGCATGTCGAGCAGGGTAGCGGCATCTTGCGGGTGGATGTCGTCGAGCAAGAAAGAGGCTGCACCGGCGCGCTGATTGGGTTCGCCGATCAGGCGCAGCCCCGGCACCTGTTGCAGGCCTGCGACCAGATAGTTGGTCAGCGCCTCTTCATGCTTGGCTAATGAGCTTCGGTCTTGCGCCATCATAAAGTCGATGGCAGCGGCGAGGCCGATAGCACCAACAATATGGGGGGTGCCCGCCTCGAATTTGAAGGGCAGGGTATTGAAGGTGGTGCCGCTGAAACTGACGCGATCGATCATCTCGCCACCGGCTTGCCAGGGCGGCATCCGTTCCAATAGCTCGGTGCGGCCCCACAACACGCCAATGCCGGTCGGGCCATAGAGCTTGTGGCCGGAGAAGGCGTAGAAGTCGCAACCGATGGCCTGCACATCCACCTCGAGATGTGCCACTGCCTGGGCGCCGTCGATCAGGGTCAGGGCGCCGGCCACTTTGGCGGCAGCCACTATCTCTTTGACTGGATTGACGGTGCCGAGGGCATTGGAGACGTGGGCCACGCTCACCAGCCGGGTGCGTGGCCCCAGCATGGCATGATAGGCATCCAGATCGAGATCGCCCCGCTCATCGAGCGGGATAACCCGGATCACCGCGCCGGTACGCTGGGCGACCAGTTGCCACGGGACGATATTGGCGTGATGCTCCAGCGTGCTGAGGATGATTTCGTCCCCCGCCTTGAGCTCGCTCATCCCCCAGCTCTGGGCTACCAGATTGATCGCTTCTGTGGTACCACGGGTCCAGATAACTTCGTGGCTGCGGGGCGCATTGATAAAGCGGGCGACCGTCTCGCGGGCATCTTCGAAGGCGCGGGTCGCGCGGCCGCTCAGGGCGTGAGCAGCACGGTGCACGTTGGCGTTGTCGGCCCGATAGTAGTGAGCGATGGCATCCAGTACCGCGTGCGGCTTCTGGGTGGTGGCGGCATTGTCCAGATAGACCAGAGGGTGGCCGTTTACCGCCTGCGCCAAGGCCGGAAACTGGCTGCGCAGTTGGTCATGCTGTTGCTGATTCATACTCCCCTCATCATCTGGAAAAAGTCATCATCTCGAAAGGTCGGCCATGATCCTGAAAATAGCGCTCGAACACAAGGCGCGATAAGCCCGATAGGCGGTTGCCTGCCGTGCAGCAGGTACGGCTCGTCGGGTGATTTCTGGTACAATGCCGCCCCTCATCATAAGCCAAGAGATCCGGCCCATGAAGCTCAACCCCAATCAGAACGAAGCGGTCAAGTATGTTTCCGGCCCTTGCCTGGTGCTGGCGGGTGCCGGATCGGGCAAGACCCGCGTCATCACCAACAAGATTGCCTATCTGGTGCAGCAGTGTGGTTACAACGCGCGCAACATCGCCGCAGTTACCTTTACCAACAAGGCTGCGCGGGAGATGAAGGAGCGGGTCGGCCAGACTTTGGGGCGCAAGGAGGCGCGGGGGCTGATGGTCTCCACCTTCCATACTCTGGGGCTCGAGATCATCCGCCGGGAGCACAAGAGCCTGAATCTCAAGGCGAACTTCTCCCTGTTCGACGATACCGACCAGCTGGCGCTGCTGAAAGAATTGACCGAGACAGAGCTCGACAACGACAAAGACAAGCTCTCGGCCCTCATTACCCAGATCTCCAACTGGAAGAACGACCTTATTCTGCCTGCCCGCGCCATGCGCATTGCCCGTGGCCCGGAAGAGGTGCTGATGGCCCAGCTCTACGAGCGTTATCACCGCCAGATGGTGGCCTATAACGCGCTGGATTTTGACGATCTCATCGTGATGCCGACCCTGCTGCTCAAGAGCAACGAGGAGGTGCGCACCCGCTGGCAGAACAAGATCCGCTACCTGCTGGTCGACGAGTATCAGGACACCAACACCAGCCAGTACGAGCTGGTGAAGCAGATCGTCGGTGAGCGTGCCCGCTTCACCGTGGTTGGGGACGATGACCAGTCCATCTACTCCTGGCGAGGTGCCAAGCCGCAGAATCTGGTGCTGCTGAATGAAGACTTTCCGAACTTGCGGCTCATCAAGCTGGAGCAGAACTACCGCTCCAAGGGGCGCATTCTCAAGTGCGCCAACATCCTGATCGCCAACAACCCCCATGTGTTCGACAAGGCGCTCTTCTCCGAGCTCGATTACGGGGTGCCGGTCAAGGTGCTGTTTGCCAAGAACGAGGAGCACGAGGCGGAGCGCATCGCCGCGGAAATGATGGGCCACAAGTTCATGAACCGCACCCGGTTCAAGGATTACGCCATCCTCTATCGGGGCAACCATCAGTCGCGCATCTTCGAGAAGGCGCTGATGACCAACCGGATTCCCTATCGCATCTCCGGCGGCACCTCGTTTTTCTCCCGCACCGAGATCAAGGACATCATGGCCTACCTCAAGCTGCTGGTGAACCCGGACGAGGACACCGCCTTCCTGCGGGTGGTCAACCTGCCGCGCCGCGAGATTGGCCCCACTACCCTCGAAAAGCTTGGCCAATACGCCAATCAGCGCGGCAAGAGCCTGTTTGCCGCCAGCTTCGAGCTGGGGCTGGAACAGCACCTCTCCGGGCGTGGCCTCGTGGCCCTGCAGGCATTCACCAACTGGTTGGTACGCCTTGGCGATGAGGCGTTGCGCGGCAATCCAGTGGAGGCGGTGCGGGACATGATCAAGGAGATCCACTACGAAGAGTGGCTCTACGAGACCTCGCCCAGCCCGAAAGCAGCCGAGATGCGGATGCAGAACGTCTCTACCCTCTATCGCTGGATCACCGAGATGTTGGAGGGGGATGAGCTGGAGGAGTCGATGACGCTGGCACAGGTGGTCACTCGCCTCACCCTGCGTGACATGATGGAGCGCAACGAGGGGGAGGATGACGCTGATCAGGTGCAGTTGATGACGCTGCACGCCTCCAAGGGGCTGGAGTTTCCCTATGTCTACATGGTTGGGATGGAAGAGGGCTTGCTGCCCCACCAGACCAGCATCGATGAAGATAATGTCGAGGAGGAACGGCGTCTCGCCTATGTGGGCATTACCCGTGCCCAGACCGAGCTGACCTTTACTCTTTGCAAGGAGCGGCGTCAGTACGGCGAGTCGGTGCGTCCGGAGCCGAGCCGCTTCCTGCTGGAGCTGCCACAGGATGATCTGGAGTGGGAAAACCAGAAGAAGGTGACGGCCGAGGAGCGCCAGCAGAAGGGGCAGGTCGGTGTTGCTAACCTGCGGGCGTTGTTCAAGAAGGATTAACCCTAAGGATTGGCCGGGGTCAGTAGCGGTACTATGTCTGCTCCAGGCATGGGCGGTGAGATATAGCGCCCTTGCCCCATCCGGCAGCCAATATCAATCAGCTTCTGCAACTGCTGCTGGTTCTCGATCCCCTCGACCACCAGGGTGTAATCGAGATCCTGACAGATATCACGCATGGCGCGGATCAGCGCCAAATCTTTGGGCGATTGCAGCATCCGCTGGGTAAAGCTGTCATCCACCTTGATGTAATCCACCGGGAAGTGGAACAGGGCGTTGAGGGAGGAGAAGCCGGTACCGAAATCATCGAGGCTGATCTGGATACCCTTGGCCCTCAGGTCATGCAGGGATGCCAGCGCATCGGAATCTTGCCGCGACAGCTCCCGCTCGTTGAATTCAAAAATCAGATAGCCGGGGGCGACCCCTTCCTCTTCGATAATTCCCATTAGGCGCATGATGTGGTCATGGTTGACCAGATGCTTGCCCGACAGATTGATGGCGACCTTGAACTTGCTCTGCCCGGAGATTGGCAGCCAGTTCTTCAGTTGCTGACAGGTGTGGCGCAGGATCTGGTAATCCAGCTCCAGTATCAGACCGCACTGCTCTGCCAGCGGAATAAAGTCGAACGCATCCTTCAGAATCCCCTCCTCGGTCAGCCAGCGCGCCATCACCTCCAGTCCGGTCAGGCGGCTATCCTGCAGCCGGATCACCGGCTGGAAATAGGGGACGATACGCCCCTCCCGCAGGGCTCTGGCCAGCATCTCTTCCGGCGAATTCCAGTTCTGGTTGATGCAATCATCCGAGTAGCTGACGATGCGACTGCGACCATTGCGTTTGGCCTGATACATGGCCAGATCGGCCTGATGGAGCAGCTGGCTGATATCTGAGGTTTGCTCGGAGACGCTCGATACCCCAAGGCTGACGGTAATGCTCAACTCGTTGCCGAGTAGCCGGAACGGGTAGGAGAGACGGCTGATAATGCGGTTGAGTACCGGGCTGATGTCATCGTCGCTCTTGCTGCTGTCCAGATAGATAACGAACTCGTCGCCCCCCAGTCTGGCCACCAGATCATTTTGCCGGATGCAGGTCTGCAGGCGGCGGCTCACCTCCTTGAGCAGCTGATCGCCAGCGCTGTGGCCCAGGGTGTCATTGATCTGCTTGAAGTGATCCACATCGATAAAAATCACCGCGAATCCCGGCGATTTGTAGCGGTTGTAGTGGGTCATGGCGTGGTTGAGGTGGTTCATCAACAGCGCGCGGTTGGGCAGCTGGGTCAGCGGGTCGTGAAGCGCATCGAATTGCAGCCGCCGTTCCAGCTCCTGATGCTGCTTGAGCTGCTTTTGCAGCCTGAGGTTGGTCTGACGCAGCTGTTGCAGCCGCTGGTTGATGGAGTCCTCGGTATTGATGTCGTTGAGCTGCTGGCGGATCCGTCTCAGCTCCAGCAGCAGGGTGAGCTGGCCACGCAGGAAGTCGAGAAACAGCTTGTCGTCGGTCTCCAGCGGTTGAGCCGTGCTGATGATGAAGTGGGCGAAGTACTGTTGTTGCAGCCGCAGCGGCATGCTGTGCCAGTAGCGTGACTCCCTGCTCACCTCGATATTGCTGGTGCTGTGGCATAAGCCGCTGATGAACTCGTCTCCCTGATGGGGATGGGCGGGGTAGATCTTTTCCAGCTTCTGACTGGTTAGCCTGACCAGCAGCATGTCCTCGATGGTGAGCATCTGGCGCAGTACCGCTTCCAGCTGGGAGAAGAGCGCCTGAGCCGGCAGGGTATTGGCGAGCCGCATGATGCGGCTGATGCTCTCGATTTTCTTTTTCCAGTTCGGGTCTTTGCGGATCAGCGGTGAAGGGAGCTCGGTGAGATGGGATCCCGCCTGGGTTTCGGTCAGCCGTTTGGCCAGACACTCCAGCAGCAGACGCAGGGTCGGCAGGTCGGCAGGGGTGCCGCGAGCCAGCAACCACTGTATCTGGCCATGCTCAATGGGGAAGACGCACCACCCTTCGGCCTCATCCAGCTGGGTGAGCTGATCGGTGATGCGGGACTGCTCACGGCCCAGCTGTTGCTTGAAGATATCGCTGACCTTGTAGGCGTAAAGCCAGTTCAGACCGGTATCGGAGAGGCCCAGCATGCCGAAATGTTGCAGCGGGCAGAGTTGGTCAATCTGCTGGATCAGGGAATCGTAATCGTCAGACGTGGCGGTTTGTGACGCCGGGAAGTCCATAATGGCAGAGACCAACGCCAACAGAGGAGTTGAGTAGTGGGGTTCGATGGATTGGGACGACATGTGCAACTCCCGATATGTCTACCTTACAAGAGTAGTCGGAAGCCGATAGATTGAAAGGGCCGCAATTGCGGCCCTTTCAAATACTTACAGCTTGTCGATCATGTAGTGGATGGCGTTTTCAATCTCTTCATCACTACAGTTCGCACAGGTGCCGCGCGGAGGCATCATGCCGGACTTGCCGGTAAAGCCTTCAATGGCATGTTTCTTGAGAGTATCAATGCCCTGGGCGATGCGAGGATCCCAGGCTGCCTTGTCACCCCGTTTGGGGGCACCAGCGGCGCCGGTGTCGTGACAGGCAAAGCAGGCGCCCTTGTATACCGTTTCGCCATCGCGGGGACCGGAAGAGGCGGCCGCCGTCGGTGCAGCACTCGCGCCGGCAATACCTTCCAGATCCTTGGCGGTATAGACCTGACCGATTGGTTTGATCCGCTCGGCAATAGCCTCCGGTGACATCTCATCGGCAGCAAGCACTGCCCCAGACAAGCTGGCGGCCGTCATCCCGACAGCCAGCAAATAGCTCAGTTTTTTCAACACGCTCATATACTCCCAGCAGTCTTTTATTATCCATGTAAACGACGGGATTATAACCGAATAGTTACAGCCATTTAAACGCTTGTGTGTGAAGTGTTAAACACTCTGCGTACAAAGTTTTGGGCGATCTCACGGCAATTCTGGTGGTGGAGATAAAAAGAAACCCGGCATTCGCCGGGTTTCGAGTAACCAAAGGGTGAAAAGGGTTATTTATCCCAGCTCAGGATCACCTTGCCGGAGTGGCCGGAGCGCATCGCATCGAACCCCTGCTGGAATTCGTCGATGTGGAATCTGTGGGTGATGATGGGGGAGAGATCCAGCCCGGACTGGATCAGGCTGGCCATTTTGTACCAGGTCTCGAACATCTCGCGGCCATAGATCCCTTTGATAAACAGCCCCTTGAAGATCACCTTGTTCCAGTCGATGGCCATGGTGGAGGGGGGGATGCCAAGCATGGCGATCTTGCCGCCATGGTTCATCTTGTCGAGCATCTCCTGGAAGGCGCTCGGGACTCCGGACATCTCCAGCCCCACGTCGAAGCCTTCGGTCATGCCCAGCTCGCTCATCACGTCGGCCAGCTTCTCCTTGGCCACGTTGACCGCGCGGGTGGCGCCCATCTTGCGGGCCAGCTCCAGCCGATATTCGTTGACGTCGGTGATCACCACGTGGCGCGCACCCACATGGCGGCAGACGGCGGCGGCCATGATGCCGATGGGGCCTGCCCCGGTGATGAGCACATCTTCACCCACCAGATCGAAGGAGAGGGCGGTGTGCACCGCATTGCCGAACGGGTCGAAGATGGCAGCCAGCTCGTCCGGGATGTTGTCCGGCAGCTTGAAGGCGTTGAATGCGGGGATCACCAGATACTCGGCAAAGGCGCCCGGGCGGTTGACGCCAACGCCAATGGTGTTGCGGCAGAGGTGAGTGCGCCCGGCGCGGCAGTTGCGGCAGTGACCGCAGGTGATGTGCCCTTCGCCGGAGACCCGATCGCCGATAGCGAAGCCGCGCACCTCCTGACCGATGGCGACCACTTCGCCGACATATTCGTGGCCGACCACCATGGGTACCGGAATGGTCTTCTGGGACCACTCGTCCCAGTTGTAGATGTGGATATCGGTGCCGCAGATGGCGGTTTTGCGGATCTTGATCAGCAGGTCGTTGTGGCCGAGCTCGGGGGCTGGCACATCCGTCATCCAGATGCCGACCTCTTTGTGCAGTTTGGAGAGTGCTTTCATGGCTGTTCCTTCAATATGAATGCAGAAAAAAGGGGCTGCAGCCCCTTGATTCAAATCAGATAACGCCGAGTTCACGGCCGATGCGGATAAAGGCGTCGATCGCCTTGTCCAGCTGCTCGCGGGTGTGAGCGGCAGACATCTGGGTGCGAATGCGCGCCTGGCCCTTGGGCACGACCGGGAAGGAGAAGCCCACCACATAGATGCCGGCTGCCAGCATGCGGCTTGCCATTTCGGAGGCCAGTTTGGCATCCCCCAGCATCACCGGAATGATGGCGTGGTCGGCGCCTGCCAAGGTGAAACCGGCGGCGCTCATCCGCTCGCGGAAGTAACGGCTGTTCTCTTTCAGGCGGGCACGCAGGTCGTGACCTTCCGCCAGCATGTCGATCACCTTGATGGTGGCGGCAACGATGGAGGGGGCCAGCGAGTTGGAGAAGAGGTACGGGCGGGAGCGCTGACGCAGCCAGTCGATCACCTCTTTCTTGCCGGAGGTATAGCCGCCGGATGCGCCGCCGAGCGCCTTGCCCAAGGTGCCGGTGATGATGTCGACCCGATCCATCACGCCGCAATATTCGTGGGTGCCACGACCGTTTTCGCCGATAAAGCCGACGGCGTGGGAGTCATCCACCATCACCAGCGCATCGTATTTGTCTGCCAGATCGCAGATGGATTTGAGGTCGGCGATGACGCCATCCATGGAGAAGACACCGTCGGTGGCGATCAGCTTGAAGCGGGCGCCGTCGGCGTCAGCCTGTTTGAGCTGGGCTTCCAGCTCGGCCATGTCGTTGTTGGCGTAGCGATAACGCTTGGCCTTGCACAGCCGCACGCCGTCGATGATGGAGGCGTGGTTGAGGGCATCGGAGATGATGGCATCTTCGGCGCCGAAAAGGGTCTCGAACAGACCGCCATTGGCATCGAAACAGGAGGAGTAGAGGATGGTGTCTTCGGTGCCGAGGAAGGCAGACATCTTCTGCTCCAGCGCTTTGTGCTGATCCTGGGTGCCACAGATGAAGCGCACCGAGGCCATGCCGAAGCCATGGCTGTCGAGTCCCTGATGGGCGGCAGCGATCAGATCCGGGTGGTTGGCCAGCCCAAGATAGTTGTTGGCACAGAAGTTCAGTACCTGCTCACCGCCGACGGCGATGCTGGCCTGCTGGGCGGAGGTGATGATGCGCTCCTGCTTGTACAACCCTTCAGCTTGCACCTGGTTCAGTTGCTCGGTCAGGTGACGATAGAATCCGTTAGACATCCTCGATCCTTAGTGGCTATTTCAGCTGCGTATCAACAGAGGGCGACATTTTACTGCAATCTGTTGCGGTAAATTCAAATGATTGTGCTGATATTCAACAAATGTGAAACAGATCTCACCCAGCTGGTTGGGCCAGCTGGCGGTAGTGCTGCTCCAGCTGCTGGATCTGTCCGGCTACCTGGGGTTGCACATAGGGGCGCAGCAGGAACAGCACCTTCAATACCCCCTGATAGAGCAGCGGTTTGGTGATGCGGGTGTTGGGGGCCTGGGCAATCTGGAAGGGGATCCAGCAGGTCACCACCATCTTGATGGTCTGTCCCAGATCCGGCAGGTCTTCATCGCTGACATCGATAATGCCCCCTTCGCGCAGGCTTCTGAGCAGCGCGACCACGGAAGAACGCATCTGCTCCTGGGCCTTGAGGTACTTCTGTTGCAGCGGTTCGTCACGACTCAGGATGTCCGGCAGGTTGGCGTAGAAGAAGCGGAACTGCCACATCAGATAGAAGATGGCATCGAGATAGCCCATCAGATCCTGCAGGGTGATCTCACGGTTGCGGGTCGGCACGAAGCTCTCGCTCAGGTGACGGGCATACTGGTCGAAGATGGAGTGGATGATGTCTTCTTTATTGCGGAAGTGGTAGTAGAGGTTGCCCGGGCTGATACCCATGTGCGCCGCAATATGGTTGGTGGTGATGTTGCGTTCACCCTGATCGTTGAACAGCTCGGTCGCGCTGTGAATGATCCTGTCTCTGGTTTTCATCACTCATTCCTCCAACAGGTTCCGCTCGGGGCAGTTTTGAACAAGGTCGAATCCCCGGACGGCCCGTGATAAACTTTTCGGCAATTTCAAATTGGCTCACTATACACAGCTTTAACAAGCAGTCACATGTAGCCATCAACGTACGAGAGGCAAACTCCATGATCGTAGTAACTGGCGGTGCTGGCTTTATCGGCAGCAATCTGGTCAAGCAGCTGAACGCTCAAGGACGGACCGATATCGTGGTCATTGATGACCTGACCGACGGCACCAAGTTCGTCAACCTGGTCGATCTGACCATCGCTGACTACATGGACAAGGACGAGTTTCAGGCGCGCATCGTCTCCGGTGACGAGTTTGAAGAGTGGGACAACGGCATCGAGGTGATCTTCCACGAAGGCGCCTGCTCTGCTACCACCGAGTGGAACGGCAAGTTCATCATGGAGGTCAACTACGAGTACTCCAAGGATCTGTTCCACTACTGCATCGAGCGTGAAATTCCGTTCATTTACGCCTCTTCTGCCGCTACCTACGGTGGCCGCAACGACAACTTCATCGAAGATCCCAAGTTCGAACAGCCGCTCAACGTCTACGGCTACTCCAAGCAGTTGTTTGACCAGTACGTGCGCCGCTGGATGCCGGAGATCAACTCTCAGGTCGTTGGCCTCAAGTACTTCAACGTCTACGGCCCGCGCGAGCAGCACAAAGGCTCAATGGCTTCCGTCGCCTTCCACCTCAATACCCAGGTGAAGAAGGGCGAGAATCCCAAGCTGTTCGAAGGTTGCGATGGCTTCCCGAACGGTGGTCAGATGCGTGACTTCATCTATATTGACGACGTCTGCAAGGTAAACCTCTGGTTCTGGCAGAACCCGCAGCATTCCGGCATCTTCAACTGCGGTACCGGCCGTGCCGAGCCATTCCAGAACGTGGCCGAAGCGGTGATCAAGCATCATCAGAAGGGTTCTATCGAATACATCCCCTTCCCGGATCACCTCAAGGGGCGCTACCAGAGCTTTACCCAGGCTGACATGACCAAGCTGCGCAGCGTGGGTTATGACGCCGAGTTCAAAACCGTTGCCGAAGGGGTAGCGGATTACATGGCCTGGCTCAACCGCTAACAGGTGAGCACAACGCGGCAGTTTGAGCGCAAAACCGGAAGTGGGCACTCGCCTGCTTCCGGTTTCTGGTCTCTGTGGCTGCTTGCCGTTCCTCTCTTCTCAACCGGGTAACCGCGCGATGAATATATTGATGGCACTCTCCCAGCTCGAGGTAACGGGAGCTGAGGTCTATGCCACCACGGTCGGTAACGAACTGACCCAGCGTGGTCACAACGTCTTTTATGTGTCAGATACCCTGACCAAGCCGACCCTTGGCCCCGTCTTCAAGCTTCGATTCAACAAGCGCAGCATCTTGCGCCGTTTCTGGCACGTCTTTTACCTTATCTATTTCATCAAAAAGCACCATATCCAGTTGGTGCATGCTCACTCCCGCGCTTCCGGCTGGAGCAGCTATGTGGCTTGCAAGCTGACTGGCACCCCGATGATCACCACGGTGCATGGTCGCCAGCCGGTGCACGCTTCGCGCAAGGCGTTCCATGCACTCGGCTATCGGGCGGTTGCCGTTTGTGAAGATATTGCCCATCAGATAGTCGACAATCTGGGAGTGGATCCCGCGATTGTGCAGGTGCTGCGCAACGGTATCGAAACCGACAAATTCCAGCTTGTGCCTGCGCCGGATAATCCAAAGCCGGTGATTGCCATCATTGGCCGTTTGAGCGGCCCCAAAGGGGAGCTCTGTTACCGTCTGCTCGACGAGGTACTCGATCTGGATGCCTGCAAGGTGCGGATTGTCAGTGGTACCAAGGTGCCTGAGCGCTTTGCCCGTTTCGAAGGCCGTGCCGAGTTTGTTGGGTACGTCGATGATGTTCCCGCTCTGCTGGCTGGCAGCGATTTGGTGATAGGTGCCGGTCGGGTGGCGATGGAAGCACTGCTCTGTGGTCGGCCCGCCTTTGCCATTGGTGAAGCTAGGGCCATTGGTCTGGTGACCGAACAGAATCTGGACGAGGCGCTGGCGAGTAATTTTGGCGATATCGGCCCCAAGGATCTGGCTATCGATTTTGCTGCCCTGAAGGGAGAAATCGAGACCGCCTTGGCCAGCAAGACGGTGCCGGAAGTCATTCGCCAACGCATTCAGGATGAGTATGGCTTGCAGGGGGTGGTCTCCGGCCTCGAAGCCATCTATCAGGATGCTGTAGTCGAAACCCTGCGCCGCGAGATGCCGGTTATCATGTACCACCGTTTTATCGAGCAGGATAGCGAGAAAGGGGTGCATGGCACCTGGATGCCGATCACCATGTTCGAGAAGCATCTGCGACTGATGAAGTGGCTAGGCTACGAAACCCTGACTTTCCGCGATTTGGCGGACAAAGGCTTTATCCACCGTCTGCAATACGGCAAGAAGTACCTGATGATCACCGCCGATGACGGCTATCAGGACAACCTGACCCGCATGCTGCCACTGCTGGAAAAATATGGTTACAAAGCCGTGGTGTACGTGGTTACCGGTGAAGGCTATAACCGTTGGGATGTGGAGCATCCGACCAATCCGGACACCAAGGTCTCATTGATGAGTGGTGAGCAGGTCAAGGCGCTGGCCGCCAGCGGTCATGTGGAAATTGGTGGTCATACCCTGACTCACCCCCGCTTGAGCAAGATCACACCCGAACAACAAGCCCATGAAATTCAGGAGAATAAACGCCAACTGGAGGCCCTGCTTGGCCATCCGCTGCTCTCGTTCGCCTACCCTTACGGAGATATGAACGAGAGTGCCAAGGAGCAGGCTATCGCCGCTGGGTATCGTTTTGCCGTCGCTACCAATAGCGGCCCCAAAGCGATGCACCAGGACCCTTTCCAGATCCGCCGGATTGCTATCTTCCCCCGAACCGATGTGTTCGGATTGTGGCGCAAAATTCGCGGGAATTATGTGTTCAGGAAGTGAACTGATAGCTTCCTGCCATACTCAAGGTAATTAATAGGTATGACAGACTCTATAAAGCGATACTTGGAGAGTGAGCGTTGCTCATCATTAATGTTTCTCTCCATTATATGCTACGTGATGTTTAAAGATTCATTTCAGGTTGTTGGCGATTTCTTTCAAACCGTTATGATTATTGGTGGTTTGGTGGCAATAGCAGTGTATCGGGATTTTTTTTCCAGAAATGTAGTATTTTGGTTGCTAGTAATTGGAGGAGTAATTCAGTTCGCAAGCTGGTTTATGTCAACTAGAACTATACCTGAACTCGCACAGCCTACTCCTAATCTCAAACCGTTTTCTTATTTAATGGTGTTTCTTGTCGTGGCTTTTTGGCTAAAGGGGTCACTTAAGCGATCTATCGTGACACTACTTGCATTTTCTGTTGGTAGTGTTTTTACGTTGTTTTATTACTCTGATTTTTTTGAACAATTTATAATTGGAATGCACGGTAGTCGAGTAGACTTTGGCTATAGAAATGCGCAGCATGGTTCCTTGATAATAGGCGCAGCTTTCATTTGTACACTTTGGTTTATATATACTATTGCGCCACGAAAAATAAATAACAAAGGTATTGTTGTTTCAATATCATGTTTGTTTTTGGTTCTTTTAGGGGCATTGTTGATGATGTTACAGTCAAGACAATCTTGGCTGGCAGTTTTCATATCTATATTTTTGATACCATTGTTGTATGCTTATTTTAGAGACAGGGTTTCACTCAGAAAGATTATCATGCTATATGGTATATTATTCGTCATCGGAATTCTCATATATCATGTTGATTTTGTTCATAATCGTATTTATGCTGGCTTTTCACATCCAGGTGATTTACATAACATGTTATCAGGGAACTGGCGGGAGGTGAAAGATATAAGTATTGGTGTCAGGCTACAGACATGGCTGGAAGCGATTAATTGGTTTTATTCTCATCCTATTTTTGGTACTGGTGATGGCAGCCGTTCTTTAGTGATTACTCAGTCAACTGTTTTGCCTGACTATATTAAGGCGGAATTTAGACATCTGCATAATTCAAATTTTGAAACTGCAGTTTCTTATGGTGCAATGGGGCTCGTATTCACCTATGTACTGATGTGCTATCCTGTATACAAGGCTGTGAGGAGTAATGCTCCTACCTTAATAAAAGGTATTGCCATTAGTTTCTTGATCTATTGGCTAATAATTAACAATTTTGAATCGTTCTTGTATATGCGTTCAGGTCAATGGGTTTTCAATACCTTTATGGGAACAGTGTATTCATTTGCATTATATAGTGACTTTCTTGAATATCAATCTCGCCGAAATAAATTGGACGAATATAATATATGAAAATTTTTATTGTCAGCTTAAAAAATGCTGAGTCTCGCCGTGAGCGAGTTAAGCGAGTTTTGGCAGAACTTGATGTTGAGTTTGAATTTTTTGATGCAATAAATGGTTTTGCTGGACTGCCAGAAAGATTACAAGGGTGTCCAGATGATATGCACCGAAAATTATTAAGAAGTCGTCCACTGACTCCTGGTGAGAAAGGTTGCTATGCAAGTCATTATTTACTATGGGAGAAATGCATAGAGCTAAATGAGCCGATAATTGTCCTTGAGGATGATTTTCTACCGACAAGATATTTCTGTGATATATTCGAAGCCCTACCTAAACTACATGAAAAATATGAGTATTTGAAGCTGGAGCCGCAGATCGGTGACGCGACGGCACTGGAATATGAGCATGGAATACAAACAATGCTCTGGCATAATAATGTTAGGTGGACGACGGGATATAGTATTAATCCTGAAGGAGCTAGAAAGCTGGTTGGTTGCAGTAGCAGATGGCTATGTTCAGTAGATAACTTTATTGGTGAGTCATATCGACACAAAGTCCAGTCAGTCGGTGTGCTACCATATGCAATATATAGTCCCGGTGATATGGAGAGTGGAATTCAAAACAAGGTAGCCTTGGCTAAGGTGCCACTACTTTTTAAGGCATCTCGAGAAATATATAGATTTTATCGCTTTGTAAGAATGTATTTTTGGAATAAAAAATATAAAAATCAGAAGGGGTAACATGAAAACTACAAAAAATAATGTAGAAATAGGTTGTGATAAAATACATGCAATATGGTTGGGAGACCGCTTGCCACCACTTGCACATGTATGTATTGATGATTGGAGTAAGCAGGGGTACAAATATAAGCTATGGTTAGATTGTGACCCTAAAATAAAAAATTGGATCGCTGGGTGTGAATTTTCCAGGCGATGCTATGAAAAGGGTCTCTATGCTTTTGTGACTGATTATCTTCGCTTGAAAATTCTTGCTGAAGAGGGTGGTCTATATATGGATACGGATGTTACAATAAATAAAAATCCGTTTGGTATTTTTCATGACTATAATTTTGGGGTTGGTTATGAAGAGGGTGATAGAATTGGTACGGCAATAATTTACGCCAAGCAGGATTCTTCTACATTAGCACGGTTGATCCATTTCTACGAGAATGAAATCATGAATTCAGAGCTCTATATGGGGCCTGATATTATGACCCATATTATTAAAAATGAATCTATTGTGGAAAATGTTGGGGTTTTTGATAAACATTATTTTTATGATTATAGTGGCGAAAAAATAAATTATACTCCACACCCAGATAGATATGTAACACACTGGTTCCAACATAGTTGGAAACGCTCAAACGGATTAGTATTCCTGAAATCAAAACATAAGGGTATGTTGGGGTTTCTATATGAATATCAAAAAGAGCTATTTCGCTTCAGGAGTTAAGGAATGATACACTTTTTGCATTCATTCTTAACGCTTGATGTCGATGATAAAATGTGAGTTGCAGTTGGGAAACATTGGTGAATAACTGTTAAAGTTCCAGTCAAATTTTTCTGGTTGGTATGAATTTGATGGTTGTGTTTAGTGAGCGCTACAGCAAGATGATGTTTGGGGCCGTTATTTTGTCTGGGCTGATGTTATCTTGGTTGTTCTTTAGCCACCAACTCCTCACCGGCGACCAGACCCAGATGCTTTACAAGGGTTACCTTGGGGCTTATGAGGGGGTCTGGCTCAGCTATGGCAATGCGGCGAGTGCGGTGGGCAATGTGCCGGGGAGCTTGTCGGCCTGGCTGATTGGCGGGCCGCTTCTGCTGTGGGATTCTCCCTATGCCCCCATGGTGTTGCTGCTGGCGATGCGGTTGGTCGGTTTCCTGCTGTTTGATGCGGTGATCCGCCAGGTGTTTGATGACAGGGTGCGTCTGCTGTTTCTGGTGCTCTGCTGGCTCAACCCCTGGTTCCAGTACGAGAGTCTGCTCTACAACCCCTCCTATCTGTTCCTTTTCTCGGCCATGCACTGCTGGTCTGCCTGGCATATGCGCGAGCGGGCCTCCTTCTGGCACATGATCGTTCACCTGCTGGCCATCGGCATGGCGATGCAGCTGCACTACTCCTGGCCGCTGCTGGCGGTAATGTCCACCTATCTGTTCTGGCGCCGCATTCTCAAGGTGAGCTGGAGCGGGGTGGTGGTGGCTACCCTGCTGATTGGTGCCTCCCTGATCCCTTACGCCATGGAAGTGATGAGCAACAGCCACATCACCCAGAACGTCGATCCCGAGGCGCGCCAGCGCTATATCGGCTGGGGGCTGGTGCATGTCTATCCGGTGCTGAAATCAGTGCTCTACTGGCTGCGCTACGGCTCCTGGCTGTTTGCCAGCAAGCTGGTCAATGACACCCAATTCATCTGGCTGGCGGGGCACGAATACCTGCAGATGGCGGCAGTCTGGCTGTGGCGGGTGGTGATTTACGGGGTAGGCTCGGCGACTGTGCTGCTGGCGGCCAAGGCCAACTGGCAGCTGTGGCGCGAACTCAAGCCGCGTCTGCTGCGCAGCGATCGCGCGCCAGTGGATGGTGAAAGCTGGCTCGGTCTCTATGCGCTGGCGGCGGTGCTGGCGGTGCTGGTGAGTGCGGCGCTCTCGCCCATCATCTTCAACTACTGGCACCTGATGCTGATCTTCCCCTACGCCTTGTTCCCGATCCTGCTGTTGCTGGTGCGCTGGAGCCGTCGTTATCCGCAGTGGGTTGGCAAGGGGCTGCTGGCAGCAACCCTGTTCTGCACCGCGGTGAACCTGATCGCGGCGTGCGACAGCACCAAGTTCTCCTATCAGGCGGACTACAAAACCCAGGTGCTGGAATATCTGCAAGAGATGAAGCTGCAACCCAAGCAGTGAGTCATCCACGGCCAGCTCCCCGATCTCGGGGGGCTGGCTATCACTATTCGAAACGGTCCATATGGGCAAAGTTTTTGGCTTCGGCAACCCAACCCTCACGCCCCTGCTTGTCCCGAATTCTTACCCACCACTGGTTCTGCGGTGACCGGCCGTATCTGATCTCTTTGCGCGCATAGTCATAATCGAGAATGTAGGTTTTGCCCTTGTACCAGAACAGGCTATTGCCTTCGCCCAGTCCGCCGAGGATATAAAGCGTTTCCCCTGCCTTCATATTCAACAGCGGCCCTTTTCCCTCCTTGCCATAGCCCAGCTTGACCGATCTGAGTATTTCGACGATCCCCGGTTGTTCGGTAATGACGACCCCGGTCAGCCCTTCCACCTGCTGGCCGCGGGGTAGCCGGAACAGCGCTTTGGCTGTCAGGGATGGTTCGGCTCTGACGATCACCTCTTGCTTGGTGGTCCACGACTAATAGGTACAACCCTCAAACGGGCAGCGACCCCAGTCGTAATAGGGCAGGCGCGGCTTTTCATCAGAACTTACGGTCGCAGCAAACAACGACAACAACAGCAAAAACAGTCTCATGAATCTACCTGTCCGGCTGGGCGCTCACCCGCCGGTTTGATGAATGGGGCCGCACTATATCTCAAGAGACCAAAATCCATCAAAGCAGCGGAATTATTGATTTTCACCGCAATAAAACGGGGCTCATTGGTCATGGGAGTCGGTGGCGCAAGAGGCCGAAGCTCGGCGGGAGCGGATAGCCCGCCCCTTTGCCTTGTGCCATGCTGATGGCTATCAGGGCATCGGGTCGGCACTTATGGGCATCTCTCGTTCGGGCACGCGTTTGGTATTACTGCTATCGGCACTTCTTCTCCCTCTTATGACCATCAGCCAGGCTGTGGCGATCAACGCGCCACTGCGGGGATGCGTCTTTCAGCTGGCGCCGCTGGTCACCATTGATCAGCAGGGCAAGGTCTCCGGGCCGGTGATCGACTACTTTCGCCGTCATATCGAACCCGCGATCGGGCGTACCATCGAGTGGCAGGGGCTCAATGTGGCGCGGCTGCTCAGCAACCTCGAGAGCGGCGAGTGCGATCTGACCCCGCTGCTGAGTTACAGTCCCGAGCGTGCTCGTCACTTTCGCTATATCGACCCCCACCTGTTGCTGCTGCGGCCGGTGCTGGTGGTACTGGTGCCATCGCGACTTCACTCGGTCGAACGGCAGGAAGATCTCTACGGCACTACCATCGGCTGGTCGAGTCAGGCGATCGTGCCGCCGCTGTTGCAGCATCCGCAGATCCATATCGACACCCTCTCCCAGCTCAGCTGGGAGCATGGCAACATGCAGAAGTTGCTGCGTGGGCGCATCGATGCCGCGCTCTTCTCCAACGATATTTCCGCCAACCATTTTCGTGCCAAGCTCCCTGCGGCGACCCGCCTCATCTACCTGCCGGTCACCCCGCTGCAGGTGCATATCGTGCTGAATAAGTCGCTGGGGGATGGCAATCCCGAACTGGTGCAGCGTATGCGTCAGATGGTGGAGCGGGTGCCGCTCGCCTCACTGGTGGAGCCAACCCCGCGGCTGTGGGGGCGTTGAGAGGGGGTTGCGTGCAATAATCTACAAGTCCAAGGCCCGCTTCTGGTGTATCTATAACCCATGAATACCACCGATTCCCTCATCCGCTACTGGCAATCCCCGCAACTGCCGGGGGTCGAGCTGTCACACTCCCACCACAGGGCGTTCAGCTACGGTCGCCATGTCCATCTCGACTACCATATCGGGCTGGTGCAGCGGGGTGGCCAGAAGTTTATCCACAAGGGGAACAGCCACCATCTGGTGCGCGGGGTGCTCTCTACCGTTAACCCGGACGAGGTGCACGACGGCCTTAGCCTGCTGCCGGAAGGGTATGAGGTACGGGTCTTCGCCATCGATCCCCAGCAGCTGGCGCTCTGGCTGCCGGAGCAGCCGGAACCCTTCTTCGACAAGGGATTGCAGAGCCGCCCCGACCTCTACCAGGGCTTTGCCCAGCTGCACGGCTATCTCGACAACCCCAAGGCCGATGGCCTGCTGATCGAGAGTCAGCTGCTTGCCCTGCTGGGGGAGCTGCTGCATCTGGCCCCCGAGGTACACCAGTTGGCGGATCCCCAACTGCGATTCCTGCGCGACTACCTGATGGCTGCCCTCGACGAGCCCCACTCGCTGGAAGAGCTGGCGGGGCTGCTTGGGCTCGACCGCTTCGCCTTCCTGCGCCAGTTCAAGAAGCGCAGCGGCATGACCCCCTATGCCTGGCTGAAACGGCTGCGGCTGGAGCAGGGCAAGCGGCTGCTGGCGAGCGGCATGGCGGTGAGCGAGGTGGCGCTGGTGGTCGGCTTCTTCGATCAGAGTCACTTCCACCACGGTTTTCGCCAGGCATTCGGTCTGACACCCGCCGAATTTCGTGCCCAGATGCAATCTTTTACAAGCCGCGCCCCCCGCTGATCCGCCATGCTGGCTCTCCGTCGTTAAAGCGAGAGTTATTATGCTGACCAGTCTGTTCGTTACCCTCGGCCTGATGCATCTGATTGCACTGGCCAGCCCCGGCCCCGATTTCGCCCTGATCCTGCGTACCAGCCTGCACCGGCCGACCGCTCTTGGCGCGGCGCTGGGCATCTCGCTGGCGATCATGGTACATGCCACCCTGAGCCTGACCGGGATCAGCATGCTGATCGCCAGTCACCCGCTGCTGTTTATGGTGATCAAGTGCTGCGGCGCCCTCTATCTGGGCTGGTTGGGGTGGGGCGCCCTGATGGCGGCTCGCCAGCAGAGCAGTACAGTGATGGCCAGCGCCGCCAACGAGCTGCGCGGCTGGGGCAGGGGCGTGCGCACTGGCCTTGCCACCAATCTGCTCAACCCCAAGGCGCTGGTGTTCTTTATCGGTCTGTTGGCCGCCATGGTGACGCCAGAGGTGGATGGGATGACCCGCAGCCTGCTGGTGGGCGAGCTCTTCATCATCTCCCTCTGCTGGTTCGGGCTGCTGGCGTGGAGCCTCTCCACCGATCGTGCCCAGCGCCTGCTGCTGCGGGTGCAGCGACCGCTCAATCTGGTGACCGGCGTGCTGTTTGCGGTGGTCAGCCTCTCCATTCTGGCGAGCATGGGCGCCGAGCTGGTGGCCTGACGAGTCGGCGCATGGGCCTATACTCCAACAAGGTTTGCCTGTCAGGAGTGCCCGGCCATGCGTCTACTGCCTCTTTGCTGGTTGTTGGGGATGACCCCGACGCTGGCGGCCCCGGTTCAGCTCAAATTGCTGGAGTGGGGCTATCTGCCTGCGGGGTATGAACAACAGTTTGCCGACTACGCCAAAACCCATGGGGTGGAGGCGACGGTCAGCCGGATCGAGCCGCTGCTGACCGATTTCGACAGCGTCTACCGCGCCCTGCGCACCCGCAGCGCCGATGTGGTGCTGCCGACCAGCTACTTCTACAAGGCCCATCACCAGCCGCTGTTCAAGCTGCTGCTCCCCATCGATTTCAGTCGCCTGCAGCACTACGCCGAGGTGAAGCCCGCCCTCAAGAACACCGAGTATGACAAGCAGGGGGAGCGCAACTACTCGGTGCCCTTCTCCTACGCCATGTTCAGCCTCGCCTATGACAGCAAGCAGGTGCCGCAAGCGCCCACCAGTTGGCAGGTGCTCGCCAACAGCTCGCCGTCGGGCCAGTTTGCCGAGTTCTGCGACCAGTTCGAGCCGCTGCTCTTTTCGGTGCTGCTCTCGCTGGGCAAGTCGCCCGCCCTGTTTGCCAGCGGCGAGATGCTGGCCGACAAGACCTTGCAGCAAGAGGTGGAGCAGCAGCTCTCGCAGCGGCTGCGAGCCAGTCGCGGCTTCTGGTTCAATCAGGCCAACCGCTGTGAGGATCTGCGCCAGCAGACCTTTGCCACCACCTGGGGGCTGGAGCTGGTGGAGTGCAACAAGCAGAACGATCAGCAGTGGCGGATCGCCATGGTGCAGGAGGGGGCCATCTATGCCCTCGATGCGATCTCCATCGCCCGCCATGTCGGCGATGATCCCGCACGGCTCAAGGCCGCCTACCTGCTGGTGGATTTTCTGCTGAGCGCGCCGCTGCAACGCCAGATGTTG
The DNA here is from genome assembly GCF_019047125.1 of Aeromonas sp. FDAARGOS 1411. Lineage (NCBI taxonomy): Bacteria > Pseudomonadati > Pseudomonadota > Gammaproteobacteria > Aeromonadales > Aeromonadaceae > Aeromonas > Aeromonas sp. FDAARGOS 1411. The sequence goes on from NZ_CP077214.1 coordinate 3,767,318, forward strand.
GTGGGCACACCCACCATTTCGGCCAGCAATATGGCCTCCCGGCCGCCCCTCAGCCCGCAGGAGCAGGCGGTGCTGCCGGATCGCCCGCTGCCGGAGTTTGACGAGCGGCTGCTGGTGCCCGCGTTGCCCGCCCATATCAAGAATCGCTACAAACGGATGGTGCAGCAGGCGATCGTCGCCAGCGGCAAAGAGGGGCTGGTCAAGCTGTGCCCCTGGGATCTCGATAATTGATGAATGAGCCTGCCGCTTCTCCGGCGGCAGGCAAGTTTGCGCAAGATGGCTGATGATCGGTCATCGCCCGTTCCAGGGCATTCCCCCGTTCAACTCACGCCGCCCGCGGGCTCGCATCGTTTGAAAAAACCTGAGCGCTTTTCGCAGCCCCATTTAGCCGGATTAAACAACCGAACCCTCGCCAGATTGCCGTTCATACCCTGGCTGACCCTGTACAAAAGTGCCTCAATTGTGACAACTTGGATGTGAGCTGAACAATCCTGATCTGTCCCTTGTGGGAAGGTGATGAATAGGTTATTTCTCTGTGATATTGGCGGCATCCGGCACGGGTTCTCCAGCCATGTGGTGCGAAATCCACAGCAAAAACAAACAGTAAAATGCAGGAGCAAATATGAAAAAGGTCGTGATGGTTGCCGTGGCTGCGGCCCTTCTGGGTGGTTGCGCCGTCAAGAATCAGGTATCCCACAGCTTGCAGGCGATCCCGCTGACTGCCTTCCAGCAGAGCGAGAGCAACCCCAATCAGCGCGTCTACAAGGAGCCGGGCGTTGACCTGCGCCAATACAATGAAGTGCTGCTCGATCCGCTGCAGTTTATCCGGCAGGAGAACGGCCAGTGGTATCTGCTGACCGCCAACGAACAGAACCAGATTGGCCGCTACTACCACGACAAGTTCCAAAGCGAGCTGATCAAGCAGGGCGTCAAGATCGCCACCGCCCCCGGCCCGAAAGTGATGCGGATCCAGGCCGCCGTCACCAACTTCGACCTGACCCGCCCCGACCCCAAGCTGCGTGACCTGCTGCCAGCCAAGATCGCCATCAATGTCACCCGCGAAGTGATCGGCAAGGAGCCTTATCTGCTCAAGGTGGGCAGCATGGCCCAGCTGCTCGACTCCCAGAGCGGCAAGCTGCTGGTGCGGGTGATGGATGCCCGTGAGAGCACGGATACCACCCACAAGGATGAACCCATCACCGCCGGGGAGATGGAGAAGATGATCGACCAGTGGGCGGCCAGCCGCGCCAAACAGCTGGCGGACAATCTGGGGCGCTGATCGATTGGTGCGTCCAAGCGGGGCGCAGCGGGAGCCTTTTGGGCTGCAATAATGGCAAGATGTTGATAAGGTGGTCATTTTGCAGGCAGGAGAAAATGATATGAAACGTGTGTTGTTACCCATCCTTGTTGCTGGCCTGTTGAGTGCCTGCAGCACCTCGTCACCCACGCCTGAGTGTGCACCGATGGCGGGTGGCTGGCAGAGTCAGCCGTTGCCCAATGCGGAAGGAGAGGCTGCGCTGGCCAGCGTGCTGGCTCGCATGAACACGGCCGCCAAACTGCAGAGCATCCGCGAGGTGCGCAGCCAGGTGGTCTCCGGGGTCAACTACGACATCGAGTTCCAGCTCGACAACGGAGAGGTGTGGAACACCCGTGTCTATCGGGATCTTGCCGGCAACTACCAGATGACCCGCCCGGCTGCACAGGGCGAGCTTCCTCCCTTGCCTTGCGTCAAGGCCAAGTAATTCCTGCTTGTTGAGCCCCTCGTCAGAGGGGCTCATCTGACCAGAAAATTTCTGCTTTTCTCCCCGCATTCTGACAGTCAGGATGACCCCTCCCGTGACTGCATCCTCATAGAAAAGGAACCGCTATGAATCGCCACCCCTGCATCAAACACTGGAGCGAGCTGCAAGAGCAGACGCCGCGCTACTACTCCGGCAGTCAGGAGCCCCTTTCTCGCGGCTGTGCCCTCGGCAAACACTTCGGCTTTAGCCGCATCGGCATTCACCATGAGATTGTCGAACCCGGCCATCGCACCAGCTGGCCCCATGCCGAAAAGACCGAGGATGAGTTCGTTCACGTGCTGGAAGGGACGCCGGATGTCTGGCTCGATGGCGTGCTCTATCGGCTGCAACCGGGCGACTCGGTCGGCTTCAAGGCCGGTGACGGGCTGGCCCACGCCTTTATCAACAACACCGACGAGATTGTCCGCCTGCTCTGCATCGGCGATACCGACCGGGAGGACAACCGCATCCACTACGCCGTTCACCCCGAGCGTAATATCACCCTCGGCAAGCTGCACTGGGATGACGTACCCGCGCGCGAGCTGGGGGATCACGACGGCCTGCCCGACAAGCTGCGCGAGAGCAACGGCCCCTTCTAGGGTGCAGTCCTTCTGCACACCAGCCCAGTACCACCCGATATAAAAAAGCCTGCCGCTTGGCAGGCTTTTGCTATCTGTTTGCTGTTTGCCGCCTGTGGCGAGCGGCGCTTATAGCAGGTTGAGCCCGCCCAGATAGTCACGCTTGCCGAGATCGACCCCGGCGCGGCGCAGCAGGGCGTAGGCCATGGTGAGGTGGAAGTAGAAGTTGGGAATGCCGTACTCATGGACGCAGGTATGGCCATCCATCCCCTTGCCGCCCGCCCAGTGGGGCACGTAACGACCGCTGGCATACTGGCTGTAGTCCGCGTCCAGCTTGCCTTGCAGATAGCTGATGGTCTTGCCGATATGGGCGCGCAGATCGGCGATGGTTTTGGGCTCATCGCCCATGGCCGGCAGCTCGCTGTGGCTGGCGGTGGCCACCACGCTGCGGGCTGCATCGCAGCAGATCAGCACCTGCTTGCTGAAGGGCAGCATATCGACGATCAGCCGATCGCCGAAGAAGTTCTCCACGTTGAACTGCTTCGCCGCGGCGTGGGCCTCGGCCTTGGCCAGACAGTGGTCGAGGTTGGTCAGCATCTTGATAAACTGGGCGGTAATGTCGCGATTCATGAGCACTCTCCATCTTGTTGAAACAGCGGCCCGCTTGCGCGGCCACGGTGAATGAGACTGGCTAATCGGCCACCAATATACCCCAACCGCTGCCGGGTTCGAGCCCGCCACGACGAAAAGGGCAGGGTAGCGCTACTTTGCGCGACAGCCGTTGGCCAAGGGGCCATGTTCGCTTTTTGAACCTGTGAGTCCCTTATCGCCCCTTTGTTGATCTGTGACATAAATCACCTTTTTTCAGGGGCGTAGGCTGAATGCCGTTGTCCTGGACACGCGCCTGCGCATTCGCCAGGACACAAGAAAAGGAGAATGAAATGAAGATCTATGACCGTAACCGCAATGTGCTGAACCTGGGTCAGCGCGTGATGATTGCCGCCACTGGCGCAGTCGATTTTCTGAAAGAGGCCCACACCGACAATATGACCCCCTATCAGGCGGAGCATGAGAAGTGCGTGCTGCTGGCAAACTCCGGTGAGCGCTACGCCCCCATCGAGTTGATTAGACTAGGCTGATCCCTTTCCCTGTCACCCTACTCTTTACAATTCACCCGGCCACCGCGCCCCATCTGGCGGCCGGGTTTTTGATTTCCCCCACCTTCATCCCACCAAATGCCGAAAAATTGAACCGGGTCACACCTCGCTCGATTTGAGCGATTGTCAGCCAGCGCAGGCTCATGCGAACCTTTTAGTCCCGTTAACCCACTAAAAAATAACGACTATGTTCAGGCAAATAATGATGAGTGCCGCCCTGCTGTCGGCGGCGCTGCTTTCCGGTTGTGCTTCCGTGCCTATGGCCGATGCCACCGCAGACGCCCAGGCCAAGCAGTTTGTGGCGCCCAAAGATGCGGCCAACCTCTATATCTATCGCAACGAGACCTTCGGGGCGGCCGTTAAAATGCCGGTGCTGGTGGATGGTTCTGCCGTAGGCGATACCGTGGCTCACAGCTATATCCTCAAGCAGGTGACGCCGGGCAGCCACACCATCACCTCCAAGTCGGAGAACGATGCCACCCTGACCCTCAGCACCGAGGCGGGGAAAAACTACTACGTCTGGCAGGAGGTCAAGATGGGCCTGCTGATGGCCCGCTCCAAGCTGAGTCAGGTCAGTGAAGAGGAGGGCAAGCAAGGGGTGATGAAGAGCAAGCTAGTGAAGTGAACTGTTTAGCTTTTATCTGACTTTGGAAACATAACGGTGTCTAAAGACCTAAAATTTATTGACCTAGTGCAAAGTTTCACCCACGCCCCTTTCACTTATGAACTCAAAAAGTTAGCATCTCCAACTGACAACTCATGTTCTGGGAGTTCTCGCATGAGTCACACAGCACACAACATGTGGGTAAAAAGCAGCGCACTGGAAGCTGAGATTCAGGGGCGGTAGCCTTGTCAATTGACTATTAATAAGTGCTCTGGCCATGCTTAGATACTAAAATGGCAGACTTTATTTACTGAGTTAGGCATTCATCTGAAATATAGGGCAATTCACATTGAAATAATCCCCTATTTCTAGGGGGGATTCTCTAAAATAGAGGTAAATTAAATGCCATATACTCTTCATTTACATGCAACAAATTAACATGAGCTAAAACCCTCCATTTTCTTTACATTTATAATGAGAAAAACATGGAAAAAAAATATCCGTTAGTAGAGGCGATTTTTGAGTTACGTTGGGGAGAGCGAAGCCCTGGCAGATTCAGTTTCGGCAAAGAGGATACGGATGTCTACTATCAAAAGTTTGCTATACAGGCTAGTTTAAATGAATTCATTGTTGTCGAAACACCAAACCTAGATGCTCCACCAATACCTTATTTAGTTAAGTTCCGTTATAGGAAAAGAGAGGGGGTATGGCCATGTTATCAAACAGGATTAGGAATATTTACAATCAATCAGATATTGGATGGGTATAATAGAGACCAATTTTTATCCGATATTGAAGATGGCATGAAAATTTTCATAAACAGTTTGTCTGGGCATTTAGGAAAAGTAGCCGAAACCCTCAAGATTAGTTTGAGATATCAAAATGCATTTTATGAGAACACAGCGTCTGATGCAATCAAAAAACTAGAAAATACCTTAGGCATTAAAATTATGTTTCCAGAACATTATAATGCGCGCTTGGGAGAGTTAAATATACTAAACATGAACTTCGGCATTACTTGTAATGTACCTCAGAAGTCTACTGCACAAATATCAATTTCAGATGCAGTCATAGAAGGAAAGCCTGGGCTATTTGTCGATACTGCGGTTGAGTCGAGACTAACTGACATTGTTGATATTAAAGAGGGCGAACATATTATTAAAACTAAAGTGACGGAATGGCTTAGTAGTGCTTATAGTTTTCAAAAAATCAACTACGAAATATTAATGGACTCTAAGTAAGTGGAGTGACCTATGACCGAGATACATAGACATTCAACAAACACTCTTATCTTGGATAGTTGTCAGCCTTATCTAAAAGAAGAGCAGTTAGAGTATAAAACCTCTCTCGAAAATATGTTCGAGAGTTATATTAACTTTAACCTTCTAGGTTCTTCTGTTGAAGTTCTTTTGGAAGGTGTTTCTGAATCATCGAGCTCTCTAGAGGTGCAGAAAAATATTAATCCTGAGTATATGGATCTAATTAAAGAGCAACCTTGGGTGGTTAATTTTTATACGAAAGCAAAAAAGCTGAATTCAGCAAGGGATTTGATACCATATTATAAAGAAATAAATCGATTGATAGATATCAACTCTCTAGATAACATTGATGATTTTTTATTTTATATCGAAACTAAAGAAATGTCTGATGTTTTGCTTCCGGGTATACTTAGATTAACCTTAACAAAAAGAAATGAACTACATCATTGGAGAGATTTAAAGAGCCGAGTTGAGATAGAATTAATAGAGCGCGGACTTGATTCACACGATATTCTTCGAGGCTTAGAATAATTGTGAGCTATTGCATTTCATGGGATAAAACTGCCATAAAAGAAGGCGTTGCGATTGCAATTAAGAAGTTTTCTGAAGACCAACTTCATCTAGGTATTTTATGTAAAGATGAAGAGAGTAGTGATATAATTCACTTAAGTGGTCACTTTAGCCTTAGAAAATCAGTACATCTAGATCAATACAATTATGTTAATATAACTCAGCTAAGTAATATTGATCACACACACATGCTGGCTTATATTCTTTCTGTGTATGATCAAAATCAAGCAACAATTCCATATGGACCTTGTGATGGGGGCGGATTCGATCAGTCGGGAGCCTATAGTGGCAATGTAGGCGATGGTTTGACATGCTCTTCTTTTGTTGTCACTTCATTTGAGTCTCAGGGGTTTGATTTTATAGATAAGTCAACTTGGCCTGAAAGAGAAGATGATAAAAATTGGCAAGAGATGATAATTGGAGATTTTAGAAGAGAGCACGCTGATAGTGAAGAGAGTATTGCCCATTTTGACAAACAATTAAGGAAGATAGGAGCCCTGAGATATCGACCCCATGAGGTTGCAGCATCTGTTACTTTTTCTGATTATAAAAAAAGCTTTGAAGACATAGCACCAATTTCGCTGAAAATTAAAAATGAAGTGTTAGGGATTTCTAGCGTGGTAAACCAGGGAGATGAAGTTACCTCTTTTTTTTAAAGCGACAAGTATAAGTAATTGCTTTTGTAATGATGTGTATAACGCATATGTCTAGATGGGGCGGATTTAAATCAACGGAATGATTTAACAGCAGATAAATATAGTTTTTGTAAATCTCTCCTAAATGTTCCGCAGCCCCGATAGCTTTATGCAAACCTGCTTCCACTTTTGCTTAGTATTGTCTTAATGGTTTCAGGTTAATAATGGTGGTGTTAGGTTAGCCTATAATATATTCTGATATACGCATAATTACTTACGTGTGCTCACTGACAAATATTACAACTAACCCGGCCTAAGCCGGGTTAGTTGCATCAAAAGGCAGGAAAAATCAAAGCGCTTCCAATCTGGCATAGGCCGTCACCAGCCACTTGGCGCCGACGTCGTCGAACTGGATCTGCACCCGGCTCTGCTGGCCGACCCCTTCGAAGTTGAGCACAATCCCTTCCCCGAATTTCGGATGGAGCACCCGCTGGCCGAGCTTGATGCCGCTGGCATCGAAGCTCTGCTGCACCTCGTTCTGGCTGAAGCGGCCGTACTGGGTGGGGCGGCTGACCTGAGTGCGCAGCCGGATCTCTTCCAGACACTCGGCGGGCATCTCGCGGATAAAGCGGCTCGGCTTGTGGAACATCTCGCGGCCGTAGATGCGGCGGCTCTCGGCATAACAGATGTAGAGCTTCTCCATGGCGCGGGTCATGCCGACGTAACATAGGCGGCGCTCCTCCTCCAGCCGGCCCGACTCCTCGGTGGATTGCTGGCTGGGGAACATGCCCTCTTCGACGCCGACCAGCAGCACCAGCGGGAACTCCAGCCCCTTGGCGCTGTGCAAGGTCATCAGCTGCACCGCGTCGGCATATTCGTCGGCCTGATTCTCGCCGGATTCCAGCGCCGCGTGGGCGAGGAAGGCGGAGAGATCGCTCATATCCTCCAGCTCGTCCGGGCGCTGGTACTGGCGGCAGGCGGTGACCAGTTCGTCCAGGTTCTCTACCCGCGCCTGGGATTTCTCGCCTTTTTCCGCCAGATACATCGCCTTGAGGCCGGAGTTCTGGATGGCGATATCCGCCTGCTGGTGCAGCGGCAGCATGGACACCTGCTCCTCCAGCGCGTCGATGAGATCGACAAAGCCGCGCACCGCATTGCCGGCGCGACCGGTCAGCACCTTGTCGTTGAGCAGGGCCTTGGCCGATTGCCACAGGTTGAGCCCCTGATCGCGGGCGTTGCCGCGCAGGATCTCGAGGGTGCGATCGCCGATGCCGCGGGTCGGGGTGTTGACCACCCGCTCGAAGCTGGCGTCGTCGCCACGGTTGTTGATAAGACGCAGGTAGGCCATGGCGTCTTTAATTTCCTGCCGTTCGAAGAAGCGCAGGCCGCCGTAGATGCGGTACGGCATGGCGTCTTGCATCAGCGCCTCTTCCAGCACCCGCGACTGGGCGTTGGAGCGATAGAGGATGGCGCAGTCGGCCAAGAGGCCGCCCTTTTCCTTCCAATCCTTGAGGCGACCGACCACGAAGCGCGCTTCGTCCACCTCGTTGAAGGCGGCGTAGAGCGAAATCGGCTCGCCCTCGGCCCCTTCGGTCCACAGCTCCTTGCCAAGGCGCTCGGCGTTGTTGGCGATGACGCTGTTGGCGGCTTTGAGGATATTGGCGGTGGAGCGGTAGTTCTGCTCGAGGCGGATGGTCTCGGCGCCCTGATAGTCGGTCAGGAAGCGCTGGATGTTCTCGATCTTGGCGCCGCGCCAGCCGTAGATGGACTGGTCATCGTCGCCGACGATCATCACCTTGCCGCTGTTGCCCGCCAGCATCCGCAGCCAGGCGTACTGGATGCCGTTGGTATCCTGAAACTCGTCCACCAGGATGTTCTGGAAGCGGTCGCGGTAGTGCTCGAGGATGTGGGGCTTGTTCAGCCACAGCTCGTGGGCGCGCAGCAGCAGCTCGGCAAAGTCCACCAGACCGGAGCGATCGCAGGTCTCCTGATAGGTCTTGTAGATCTGCTGATAGGTGCGGGTGACGGGATCGCCGTAGAGATCGATGTCGCCGGGGCGCAGCCCTTCATCTTTCTTGCCGTTGATGTAGCCCATTACGGCGCGCGGGGCCCAGTGCTTCTCGTCCAGATTGAGCGCCTTGAGTACCCGGCGAATGAGGCGGTACTGGTCGTCGGAGTCGAGGATCTGGAAATCCTGCGGCAGGCCCGCATCCAGATGGTGGGCCCGCAGCAATCGGTGGGCGATACCGTGGAAGGTGCCGATCCACATGCCGCGCACGCCGTCGCCGATCACTTTTTCGACCCGGCCGCGCATCTCGGCCGCCGCCTTGTTGGTAAAGGTGACCGCGATGATGGAGAAGGGTGAACAGCGTTCCACCTGCATCAGCCAGGCGATACGGTGCACCAGTACCCGGGTCTTGCCCGAACCGGCACCGGCCAGCACCAGCAGGTTGCTGCGGGGCGCCGCAACGGCATCTCTTTGCTTGTCGTTGAGCCCGTCGAGCAGGGTTGAAACGTCCATCACCACTCCTGTTTATTTATACAGGCGGGGATTATACGGCCATCCCCCTGCCAGACCAAATCCAAACTCGGGGGGAGCGGCGAGATGGGGGTTTGCGGGGGCGCCGGTGCGGCCATTTTTGGCTGGCGCAGAAAGAAGAGGGGGCTGAGGTTTCCAGCTGTAGCCAATCCTTGCTCACGCGGTTTGTGGGGATTTTGCGAGCCGGATCACGGGCTTGCCGGGGGGCTCGATGAATAACAGGGGAAAACGGTTTACAGTAACTTGCTGAACAATAAGAGAAATGTCGTTTGGGTCTTTTGGTTGTTAGCATAAAAAACTGAAAAGTAGCTAAAAAACAACTGCTTATAAGGTTATTTGCTTAGAATTCAAACCGTTAACGCAAACGTTTTTCCCTTATCATTTGCTTGACCCGCATCGGGGCTGACTTAGAGTAAGCCTGCGTGCTAGATAGCCTGCTCTGACAGGCAAGCAAGTTCCCTCACTTAATAACAATCAAGGATACGATCGTGACTAAAGTGCTCAAGCTGGCCACTGTGGCCTCCCTCACTCTCGCTGCTCTCTCTGCTCAGGCTGCTTCCGAGCCAGCCGTCATTTATGACACCGCGGGCAAGTATGACAAATCATTCAACGAAGCCGTGTTCCGTAACGGCGTCGAGCTCTACAACAAGGACAAGGGCGTCAAGGTCAAAGAGTTTGAACCCCAGAACGAAGCCCAGCGCGAGCAGGGTCTGCGTCGTCTGGCCAGCCGTGGCAACGGCCCGATCGTGGCGGTCGGTTTCAACATGGGTTCTGCGGTAGAGAAGGTTGCGACCGAATTCCCGAAAACCCAGTTCACCATCATCGACATGGTGGTCGACAAGCCGAACGTCCAGTCCGTCATCTTCAAGGAGCATGAAGGTTCCTTCCTGGTGGGCGCGCTGGCTGCCATCGCTTCCAAGAGCGGCAAGGTCGGCTTCGTGGGTGGCATGGATATCCCGCTGATCCGCAAATTCCAGTGCGGTTACGAGCAGGGTGCCAAGTTCGTCAACCCGAAGATCGAAGTGTTCCAGAACATGGCGGGCTCTACCCCGGCCGCGTTTGCTGACCCGGCCAAAGGTGCCGAGCTGGCCAAGTCCCAGTTTGCCAAGGGCGCTGACGTGGTTTACGCCGCAGCTGGCGGTACCGGTATCGGTGTCTATCAGGCAGCCAAGGACAGCGGCAAGTTCGCCATCGGGGTGGACTCCAACCAGAACCACCTGCAACCGGGCACCATGCTGACCTCCATGGTCAAGTCTGTGGGTCTGGCCGCTTACCAGACCTGGGATGACGCTGCCAAAGGCGAGTGGAAGCCGGGTATCAAGAACTTGGGTCTGGCCGAAGGCGGTGTGGATTGGGCGCTCGACAAGGACAACGAGAAGCTGATCACCCCGGAAATGAAAGCCAAGGTAGATGCCATCAAGGCTGAAATCATCGCTGGCAAGGTCAAGGTTCATGACTACATGAGCGATAACACCTGCAAATACTAATTAGATAGTTGCTACGACTCTCAACGCACCACCGGCCCGCACGGGCCGGTTTTTAGTCTTATTTCATGAAACGCAGGGCTGCATCATGGACCAGACAGATCGCTATGCCATCGAATTAAGAGGTATCGATAAGCGGTTCGGCGAAGTGTACGCCAACAAGCTGATCGACCTTAAGGTTCGCAAAGGCAGTATCCACGGCATTGTCGGCGAAAATGGCGCCGGTAAGTCCACCCTGATGAGCATCATTTATGGTTTCTACCATGCCGACAAAGGCGAGATGCTGATCGACGGGAATCCTTTCAAACCCCATGGCTCACAAGATGCGATTGCCGCAGGGGTGGGCATGGTTCACCAGCACTTCATGCTGGTCAACAACTTCACCGTATTGGAAAACGTCATCCTCGGCGCTGAGAACGGCTGGCACCTTCAGCAGAGCGTGGCGTCAGCCGAAAAGCTGCTTGGCGAACTGGCGCGGGATTATGGCCTCGACGTGCCGCTGCACGAGAAGGTCGAAGATCTGCCGGTGGGTTTGCAACAGCGGGTCGAAATACTCAAGGCGCTCTATCGCGGCGCCCGCATCCTGATCCTCGACGAGCCGACCGGGGTGCTGACCCCGCAAGAGGCGGATCACCTGTTCGAGGTGCTGAAAAAGCTGCGGGATCAGGGGGCGACCATCATCCTTATCACCCACAAGCTGCGCGAGATCTTGGCCATTACCGATCAGGTCTCCATCATGCGCCGTGGCGAGATGGTGGCCCACGTCGCCACCAAGGATACCGACAAGGAGCAGCTGGCCGAGCTGATGGTGGGCCGCAAGGTGCGCCTCAAGGTCGACAAGGGGCCAACCCAACCCGGTGAAGCCAAGCTGAAGATCGAAGGGCTCAGCTATTTCGACGCCAGTAAGGTGGAGCGGGTCAAATCGGTCAGCTTCGAGGTGCGGGCCGGTGAAGTGGTCGGCATCGCCGGGGTCTCCGGCAACGGTCAGTCCGAACTGCTCAGCCTGCTTGGCGGCATTCTCAAACCGAGCAAGGGCTGCTTCACCATCAGCAGCCGCAGCGGCGTGCACAAGGTGAGCGCGGAGCACCCGGCCGATCCCGAACTGGTGCGCAACTACGGCCTCGGTCATGTGCCGGAAGATCGCCACAAGATGGGGCTGATCAACCGCTTCGAGGCGAAAGAGGCCTTCATTCTCGGCTATCACCGCCGCCCGCAATACAACAAGGGTTGGCTGCAGAACAAGGAGGCGATCCAGCAGGATTGCCAGGCCAAGATGGAGAAGTGGGACGTGCGCCCGCCCCATCCCGATCACAAGACCGCCAACTTCTCCGGTGGCAACCAGCAGAAGCTGGTGATCGCCCGTGAAGTGGAGCAGGACCCGGATGTGCTGTTGATCGGCCAGCCGACCCGCGGGGTCGACATCGGCGCCATCGAATATATCCACCAGCAGATCATCGCCATGCGCGACAAGGGTAAGGCGGTGCTGCTGGTCTCGGTGGAGCTGGATGAGATCATGAGCCTCGCTGACCGGATCCTGGTGATTGCCGATGGTCGCATCGTCGGCGAGCTGGATGGTGCCAAGGCGGACGAGCGCACCATCGGCTTGATGATGGCGAATATCGTTCCCGATGACGTTGCCAAGGAGGCCCACTGATGAGCCAAGTACGTATTCCTGCCTGGGTCTCCGTAGGCGTCTTGTCTGCGGTCAACATCCTGCTGGCCTTCCTGGTGTCGGCCATTCTGTTCTACTACCTCGACATCAACCCGGTCGATGCCGCCAAGATCATGTGGTACGGCGCGTTCGGCACAGGTGAAGGGGTCGGCTTCACCCTCTACTACGCAACCGGCTTTATCTTTACCGGTCTGTCGGTGGCGGTCGCTTTCCACGCCGGTCTGTTCAACATCGGTGGTGAAGGTCAGGCCTATATCGGGGGGCTCGGTGTCGGTCTGGTCTGTCTGATGCTCGGCGATGTGCTGCCGTTTGCCCTGCTGTTGCCGCTCTCCATCATTGCCGGTGGTCTGTTCGGTGCGGCCTGGGCCTTTATTCCGGCTTGGCTGCAAGCCAAGCGCGGTAGTCACATCGTGATCACCACCATCATGTTCAACTTCATCGCCGCCTCGCTGATGGCCTATCTGCTGGTGGAGGTGTTCAAGCCGCCCGGCTCGATGGCGACCGAGAGCAAGGTGTTTGCCGAAGCAAGCTGGCTGCCCAAGATGAGCGGGCTGGCCAACCTGTTCGGGATGGAGATCCCCAACAGTCCGCTCAATATCAGCTTCTTCTGGGCGCTGATCTGTGCGGCGCTGGTGTGGGTCTTTATCTGGCACACCCGCTGGGGTTACGAGATCCGTTCGGTCGGCGCCAGCCAAAGTGCCTCCGCCTACGCCGGTATCTCCTATCCCAAGGTAGTGATCCTGGCCATGGTCATCTCCGGCATTCTGTCGGGCTTCTTTGCCCTCAACGTACTGCAGGGTGAGTTGCACCAGATCAAGCTCAACTTCGTGGAAGGGTTCGGCTTCACCGGTATCGCGGTGGCGCTGATGGGGCGCAACCACCCGGTCGGTGTCATCATCGCCAGCCTGCTGTTCGGTTTCCTCTATCAGGGGGGCGCCGAGCTCAGCTTCGAGTTCGGTGTCGACCGCAACATCGTAGTGGTGTTGCAGGGTCTGGTGATCCTGTTCTGTGGCGCCCTTGAGCACATGATGCGTCCGCGCATCGAGCAGCTCTATCTGGCGTTTGCCAACCGCTCAGCCGCGCAAGCTAAAGGAGTCTGATCATGTTTGAAATTCTGATCCTGATGCTGGATGCGACCATCCGTACCGCGCCGCCGCTCATTTTGGCCGCCATGGCGGGCATGTTTTGCGAGCGCTCCGGGGTGGTCAACATCGCGCTGGAAGGCAAACTGCTGGCGGCAGCGTTCGCCAGTGGTGCGGCGGCTGCGGTCTCTGGTTCTGCCTGGATAGGTCTGGGGGCCGGGGTGGGTGTCTCCATCCTGTTTGCCCTGATGCATGGCTTTGCCACCATCACCCACCGCGGTGATCAGGTGGTGAGCGGCATGGCCATCAACATTCTGGCGGCCGGTCTGACCGTTACCCTGGGCCGTTACTGGTTCGATCAGGGTGGCCAGACCCCGGCGCTCTCCGGTGATGCCCGTTTCGCCCCCATCGATCTGCCCTATGCCAAGGAGCTGTGGGATGTACCGGTGATCGGCCAACTCTACAGCGAGCTGCTGAGCGGCCACTCCCTGCTGGAGTACGTGGCCTTCGCCTGCGTGCCGCTGGCCTGGTGGGTGATGTTCCGTACCCGCTTCGGTCTGCGTCTGCGGGCGGTGGGCGAGGCGCCCGCAGCGGTCGATACCGCCGGTATCTCTGTGGTGCGGATGCGCTACACCGCGCTCCTTATCGGCGGCCTGCTGGCCGGTATCGGTGGCACCTATCTGGCGGTAGCCCAGACGGCCCAGTTCATCCCCAACATGAGTGCGGGCAAGGGCTTTATGGCACTGGCGGCGCTGGTGTTCGGCAAGTGGCGCCCCTGGAATGCCATGGCCGCCTGCCTGCTGTTCGGCTTCCTCGATGCGGTCGCCATCCGCCTGCAAGGGGTCAGCATCGGTGGCTTCGCCATTCCGGTGCAGGCCATCGAGGCGCTGCCCTACATCCTGACCGTGTTCCTGCTGGCTGGATTTATCGGCCGCGCCGTGGCGCCGAAGGCACTTGGTACACCCTATGTGAAGGAGCGGGAGTAGCGCTCTTAAGCGCGGCATTCCCGACCACACAGATAACAACAGGCCCACTTCGGTGGGCCTGTTTTTTTATGGGCGGTATGGGGCAGACCAGCCGGGATCTGGATGGTTCGACAGAGGGAGGCGATGGCGTGAAGGGATAAAGGGGCTGCGTGAGTTGTTGCGGGGAGCGGCTGGCTTACAGGTGCATATCCCGCTGCCAGTACCATTAAAAACCCCCTCTTATCAGGAGGGGGTTGCACTGCTTATTGCCGGATTAACCCTGAGGCTCAGGGAGCCAGCACCAGCTTGTAGACGCCAAAGCCGGGGTGTTTGGCATCGGTGGGTGGCAGGGTCTCCACATAGTTCAGCTTGCCGCCGGTCAGGGCTTGCGCCTCGCTGCGTGGCGAGCTGTAGATGCGCAGATCCAGATTGGCGGGCAGGGGTGCCAGCTGCCAGTTGTTGTCTGCCGGGGGCTCGAAACCGGCCGGATTCTTCTCTGCCAGATCCTTGAGGTATTCGGAGAGCACTTCGCGGGTTTCGAACTGATCTTCATGGACGATCACCTTGGCGTTGATGCCCGGGAAGTTGCCACCACCGCTGGCGCGGTAGTTGTTGGTCACCACGTAGAACATCTGGGCCGGGTCGATTGCCTTGCCCTGATAGGTGAGGTTGGTGATGCGATAGCTGTCGCTCACCTTGTTGCCATCCACATCGTAACGGGCGGGTTTGGTCACATCGACCTGATAGTTCACCCCGTCGATCACGTCGAAGTTGTAGGTGCGGTACTTCTCGTTCACCAGCCACTGGGTCGCGGTACTGGCGGCATCGATCTTGTTGAACTGGACGGCGCTCTTCTCCAGCCACTCCTGTACGGTCGCGCCATTGATGGCGACCACCTGCAGGGTGTTGGGGTAGACATAGAGGTCGGCCACGTTGCGCAGGGAGATATCGCCAGCCGGTACATAGGTGAAGTCGGTCGGGCCGTTGCGACCGCCGCGGAATGGCGCGGCGGCGGAGAGGATGGGCCATTTCTCCTTGAGCTGACCATCCTGTTGCAGCTTCTTGGCGTGCCACAACTGGGCGTCGCTGACGATCTGGATGGAGGGGTCATCCTGCACCAGCGCGAAGAAGCTGTGGATCGGCTTGGTGATCTTGCTGAGGGGCTCGTCCAGCCACTGGTTGGCCTGCTCGTGCTCGGCAATGACCTGATCGACTACCGCCTGATCTTCGGTGCTGCTGGCACTGCTGTCGATTTTGCGCAGCTGGGACTGGCTGGAGGCCACTTCCCAGCGACCCTCTTTCCAGGTCATGTGCAGGTCGATGATGCCGAGGTGGTTACCCCAGACGCCCGGCATCACGGTCGGTACGCCCGCCAGAGTGCCTTTCTCGTTGTCCACGTCGGTCATGTTGGGGTAGTCGCCCGGGAAGGTGCGATGGGCATGGCCCAGCAGCAGGGCATCGACCCCTTTCACCTTGGCCAGCGGCAGTGCGGCGTTCTCCATCATGGGTTCGCGCGGGTCACCTATGATGCCGGTGTGGGCCACGACCACGACGATGTCTGCACCCTTGGCGCGGATTTCGGGTACATAGTGCTCGGCGGTCTCGACCATATCGGCCACCACCACCTTGCCTTCCAGATTGCGCTTGTCCCACTGGGTGATCTGGGGCGGAGTCAGGCCCAGCACCCCGACCTTGATGGTCTGGGTATTGCCGTTGGCATCCTTCACCTGACGATCCAGCACCACATAGGGTTTGAACTTCTGCTTGCTCCAGTCGATGGTGCCCTTGCCATCACGACTGAAGGCATCGGCCTGGAAGACGTTGGCGTTGATGTAGGGGTAGTTGGCCCCTTTCAGGGTCTCTGAGAGGAAGTCGAGACCGAAGTTGAATTCGTGGTTGCCCAGGTTGCCGACATCATAGCTCATGGTGTTGAGCGCCTTGATGGCGGGGTGGGTCTGCTTGCTCAGCCACTGCTGTTTGACCTGCTGGTCGTGGATATAGTCGGCCAGCGGGGTGCCCTGGATCAGGTCGCCGTTGTCGATCAGCAGGTTGTTGGCGTTCTCTTCGCGGGCCTTGCGGATCAGCACTGCGGTGCGGGCGAAGCCCAGCGAGGCATCCGGCTTGTTCTGGTAGTAGTCGTAACTCAGCAGGTTGGAGTGGATATCAGAGGTTTCGATCAGCCGCAGGGTGAGATCACCGGGGGCCTGAGAGTTGTTGTCGTCACAGCCGGACAGCAAAAAGATAACTGCCACCGCGCTCAGTTTGAGGGTGGTTTTCATTGTTGGATTCTCTTGTTATGGGTATGCCAGCGTGGTGCATTCTATCGACAGCAAAAGAATCCGATTGTGAGCAGGCTGGCAATTCGGGCTAATTATCCTCCTGTTAATAGAGTTATGACTCTGATTTTCATCTGTTTTTTTGGTTCGCTACCCTCGCTGCTTTTCCGCCGTTAGTCACCCTGTCGTCACCGCTGTGCGGTCGGGGCAAGCGGAGCGGTCTGCCGCTCCTGCGAGGCTGTAATGGTTGGTTACAGATCTCCATTCGACTGATAGATGACCTTTCCCTTAAATTCAGCGGCGATTGATTGCATCTAAAAAATTACAAAGCGACAGCAAGGAATAAAACCTCATGAAAATGCACAACAAAGCGCTGTTGGCCATCGCCTGCGCCGCCGCCCTGTCTGCCTGTGACAGCGAAAAAGCTGCCAACAGTATCGCCAAGCGGGTGCCGCTGGCTCTGCCGGAGGCGGGTCTTTACCAAGCGAATCTGATGAGCCGCGATGGCGACAAGGCGACGCCGCGCATGATCAAGGATCTGGATGGTCTGGCGCTGGTCTACCCGAAGGGTGAAACCGTGCAGCACTGGGGTGTCTGGGTGGATCATCAGGTGGGCAAGGTCGAGACCAACAGCCAGTGGCTGGGTCAGGCTGACCAGAAAGCCGACAAAGACGGGATCTACCCGGTGCAGTTGATCCGCAACAGCGAACGGCTCGGTACCAGCACGGCGCTCAGCTCGGTGACCAACGACCACAACCTCATCACCTTCCAGGATCAGCCGGTCATCGATCTGCAGGGCAAGGAGATCAAGCGCTGGGTTTTTGATTTCACCCGGACTGGCACCAAGTTCTCCGACAACTCCCCCATCTATTCCGGTTTCAGCGGTCATGTGGCTGTGACGGCCCTGACCACCAAAGCGGTGACCACGGCCAGCTGGAGTGCCACGGACAGCGATGGCTTCAGTAGCGACATGGTGGGCAAGGTGGATACCACCAACAACGGCGGCAAGCTGACGGTAGCGATCGAGTTTCCGGCGGCAGGTTGTACGCTGGTGGGCGAGGGGAGTGCCACTGCAGGGTTGAGTAAGCTGACCATGACCGGGTTTGGCAAGTGCAACTTCAAGCAATCCGCTGCCGCCACGCCGATCGAAAACCTCTGGAATGCCGCTCTGGCTCGGGCGATGGATAACCGCGTCGCTTATATCACCACCTTTACCTCGGATGCCAAAAAAGAGGCGCTGATCATCGGTTTCCCCGACACCAATGGCTTGCTGATCACCGCTGACAAGCGATAAGCAGCTAACGGCAGGGGTTGGCAAACGCGCCTGAAACAACAAGGGAGCCAGTGGCTCCCTTGTTGTTTTCAACGCACGGTTTACAGCAGGAACAGGGTCGCCAGCCCGAGGAAGATAAAGAAGCCGCCGGTATCGGTGATGGCGGTGATCATCACGCTGGCACCGACTGCCGGGTCGCGGCCGAGGCGGGTCATGGTCATGGGGATAATGACCCCCATCAGCGCCGCCACCAGCAGGTTGAGCATCATGGCCAGGGTCATCACGGCGCCGAGCGCCGCATCCTGATAGAGCAGATAGGTGGCAATGCCCATGGTGCCGCCCCACACCAGCCCGTTGATAAAGGCGACGCCAAGTTCCCGTAGCAGCAGGAAGGAGAGGTTGCCCGCCTGAATGTGCTGCAGCGCCAGCGCCCGCACTATCATGGTGATGGTCTGGTTGCCGGTGTTGCCGCCGATCCCGGCGACGATGGGCATCAAGGCCGCCAGCGCCACCAGTTGGGAGATGGTGTGCTCGAACAGGCCGATCACCCGCGAGGCGACAAAGGCGGTGCAGAGGTTGATGGCAAGCCAGGCCCAGCGGGTCTTGACCGCCTTGGAGACGGGCGCGAATACGTCTTCATCCTCGCTGATACCCCCCATCCGGCGCAGGTCGGTGTCACTCTCCTCATAGACCAGATCCACCACCTCTTCGACGGTGAGGCGGCCCATCAGCTTGCCCTTGCCATCCACCACGGCGGCGGAGAGCAGGTCATCCCGTTCGAAGGTGCGGGCCGCCGCTTCGTCGTTATCCTCCGGATCGAAGGTGACCGGATCCCGCTCCATCACGTCGCTCACCAGGGTGGCGGGCTTGTGCAGCAGGACAGTGGTGAGGGCCAGCTCCCCCAGCAGGTGGTTGCGCCGGTCGATGACGAACAGCTTGTCGGTGTTGGCGGGGATCTTGCCGCGCAGGCGCAGATAGCGCTGCACGGTGGCGAGCGTCACCTCGGGGCGGATGGTGATGATCTCGAAGTCCATCATGGCGCCGACGGTGTGCTTGCCGTAGCGGATCACCTCCCGCACCCGATCCCGCTCGGCGGGGGCCATATAGGTGAGCAGCCGCCCCATCAGGTTGCGGGGCAGGTACTGGCCCAGATAGATCTGGTCGTCGATATCCAGGGTGCGCAGAGCGTGCAGCAGCTCCTTGTCGCTCATCCCGCTGATCAGGCTGTCCCACACCGTCTCCGACGCTTCGACCAGGATCTGGCCGCGCTTCTCCTCCTCCACCAGCGCCCACAGGGCATGACGCTCATCGGGCGGCAGCGACTCCAGCGCATCGGCGACGTCGGCGGCAGGCAGCCCGTTGACCAGTGTGGTGAGTTCGCTGGTCTGATCGCGTTGCTCGGCATCCTGCACCACCTGCGGATCGAGCAGGCTGTCGGTGAGGGCATCATCGCGCAGCAGCAGGGTGAGAATGCGGGATCTGTCATCCGCGCGCTGCCGGGCGCTGTTCTTGATGGGAAGAGACATGGGATGAATTCCTGAGATGGTAGCCAAGGGCTCAATGCCCATAGGATACCAGACTTAAAACAACAGGTTATGACCGTGATAGGGGAAGAGGGAGGTAAAAGTGAGGCCACCTGCTGGTGGCCTCATGGTGAGTTGCCGAGGATCCCTCAGGCGAGGGCTTGCTGAACCTGCGGTGCCTCGCCAAACCAGGCGAGCCGGTCGGCAAGGGTCACCACGGACCCCACCATGATCAGCGCCGGGCTTTCGACCCCCACCGCCAGCGCGGGTAGCTCATCGAGAGTGCCGCGAATGACCCGCTGGCAGGGCTGGGTGCCGCGCTCGATCAGCGCCACCGGGGTGTTGCCCGCCTTGCCGTGGGCCAGCAGCTGCTCGCGGATGGTGGCGCAGGATGAGAGCCCCATGTAGAACACCAGCGTCTGTTTGTCTTTGGCCAGCAGTGACCAGTCGAGATCCCGGGCGCCCCCCTTGCCGTGGGCGGTGACGAAGCGAACGCTCTGGGCGTGATCGCGGTGGGTGAGCGGAATGCCGGCGTAGGCGGCGCAGCCGCTGGCTGCGGTGATGCCGGGCACCACCTGAAAACCGATGCCGCTGCCGACCAGCGTCTCCAGCTCCTCGCCGCCACGGCCGAAGATGAAGGGGTCACCCCCCTTCAGCCGCACCACCCGCTGCCCCTTCTGCGCCTCCTCTAGCAAGAGCTGGTTGATCCCCTCCTGCGGCACGCAGTGGTTGCCCGCCTGCTTGCCGACGAAGATGCGCTTGGCATCCCGGCGCACCAGCGCCATCACCTCATCCGAGACCAGCCTGTCATAGACCACCACGTCGGCTTGCTGCATCTGGCGCAGGGCGTGCAGGGTGAGCAGACCCGGATCGCCGGGGCCGGCTCCCACCAGCACCACTTCGCCTCCGGTCAGGCTTTCGTCGGCAAACAGGTTGTCGGCCAGCTGATGGGCAGAGGCGCTATCGCCCCGCGCCAGCGCCTGCCCGAGTCGGTCTGCCCCGAGTAGCCGCTCCCAGAAGTGGCGCCGCTCCCCCATGCTGGCAAAGCGGGCCTTGACCCGCTCCCGCAGGCTGCCGGCAAAGGTCGCCACTGCCCCCAGATGCTGCGGCAGCAGGGCTTCCAGTTTTTCCCGCAGCAGCCGGGCCAGCACCGGCGCCTTGCCGCCGGAGGAGATGGCCACCATCAGCGGCGAGCGATCGATGATCGACGGCATGATGAAGCTGGATCGTTTCGGGTCATCCACCACGTTGGCAAAGATCCGCGCCTGATTGGCGCTCTGGTAAACCAGCGCATTCACCTCGCGCCGATCGGTGGCGGCCACCACCAGCCACTTGCCCGCCAGTTGTTCCGGCACAAATTCACCGGCCAGCCACTCGATGCTGCCATTGGCCGCCAGTTCCGCCAGCTCGGGGTCGAGCTTGGGCGCTACGACTGTGAGGTGGGCACCGGCATCCAGCAGCAGACGCGCCTTGCGCTCTGCCACCTCGCCGCCGCCGACCAGCAGCACGGGTTTGTTGTCGAGTCGGCAAAAGATGGGCAAGTAGTCCATGGGGCCTCCGGATCAGGCGGTTCGGGTCTGGTTGGCGGTGCTGGTGGTCTCGCTCACTGCGACCGGGCGCTCAGCCTTGGGGGTGGCATACCAGTAGCCGAGTCCCATAAAGAGGACGCCGGAGACGGTGTTGCCCAGGGTCACCCACAGCAGGTTGTGGCCGATGCCGCCCGGGGTGTAGGCCTCGGAGTGGGCGCCAAACCAGGAGAGGGCGAACAGGGTCATGTTGGCGATGGAGTGCTCGTAGCCGGAAGCGATAAAGGCCAGCAGACACCACCAGATGGCGATGAAGCGGGCCGCCCCTTCGGTGCGCAGCGCCATCCAGATGGCGAGGCAGACCAGCCAGTTGCAGAGGATCCCCTTCATAAACAGGGTCAGCGCCGGTGCCTGGGTTTTGGCCAGCGCCACCTTGTGGGCCAGACTGCCTGCGTCCGGCAGCAGGCTGCCGCCGTAGGAGTAGATGAGCGCCACCACGACGGAGCCAATCAGGTTGCCCGCCCAGGTCTGCGGCAGGATGCGCAGCAGGTCGGCCATGGTGATCTTGCCCGTTTTCACCCCGAAGGTGAGGAACATGGTGTGGCCGGTAAACAGCTCGGAGCCGGCGATGATCACCAGTGTCAGGGCGATGCCGAAGGTGGCCCCCATCACCAGCGGCCGGATGGCGGGATCCACCAGATTGCCGAGGGTGAAGATGAGGATGATGCCGAGGCCCACATAGGCCCCCGCCATGGCGGAGCTGAGCCAGAAGCCGAGCTTGTCGCTGCGCTCGAAGCGGTTGATGCGGGCCGCGTTGGCGGCGCACTTGTTGATGGTTTCCGTGTACATCTTGTGAGTCCTTGAAAGGGCTGCCCTCAGGCAGCCCGAAAGAGAGTGAAATCGGCTTTAGACGGCGACCCAGACCTGCTGGTCGCGTACTTCAACGGGATAGCTCTGCACCGACATCGCAGGGTTGTCGAAACAGTGGCCATCGCTCAGGCGAAAGCGCTGCTTTTTGAGCGGGCTGGCGACCCAGAGTTCGCCGTCGTGTTCGCAGATCAGGCCCCGCGACAGCACGTTGGCGGCGAAGAAGGGGTCCCGGTTGTCGATGGCGAACACCTCGGCCGCCGCGCTCGGGCGAAACAGGGCGAGCTGGCGACCTTCAATGAGTGCACAGACGCCGGTTCCCGGCAGGATGTCGTTGAGTTGGCAGGCAAGTTTCATCATTTGGTTTCCACCTCGATCTGGTAGACGGGGATGCGCTCGGCCGGGGTCGCCGGTCGGTGCTGGTCGCGCTCGGCGACGAACTGAACGTCCGGATCGCGCTTGTCGCTGTTGATGAAGTGGCTGAAGCGCTTGAGCGCCTCCTCTTCGTTGAGGGTGCGCGACCATTCGCACTCGTAGCTGTCGATAAGGGTCTGGATATCGCGCTCCAGCGTCTCGGCCAGCCCCAGCTTGTCGTCGACGATCACCTCGCGCAGGTAGTCGACGCCCCCTTCCAGATTGCCGAGCCAGACCGAGGTGCGCTGCAGTTTGTCGGCGCTGGTGACGTAAAACATCATAAAGCGGTCGATCAGCTTGATGAGGGTCTCGCGGTCGAGGTCAGAAGCCAGCAGATCGGCGTGGCGCGGCTTCATGCCGCCGTTGCCACCCACATAGAGGTTCCAACCCGCATCGGTGGCGATGATGCCGACATCCTTACCTTGGGCTTCCGCACATTCGCGGGTACAGCCGGAGACGCCGAACTTCATCTTGTGGGGGGTGCGAATGCCCTTGTAGCGGTTCTCGAGGAAGACCCCGAGGCCGACGCTGTCCTGCACGCCGAAGCGGCACCAGGTGCTGCCGACGCAGGTCTTGGCCATGCGCAGCGCCTTGGCGTAGGCCTGACCGGTCTCGAATCCGGCGGCCAGCAGCTTGCGCCAGATGGCGGGCAGATCATCCTTCTGGGCCCCGAACAGACCGATGCGCTGGGCGCCGGTGATCTTGGTGTAGAGCTTGTAGTCGCGGGCCACTTCGGCCACCGCCAGCAGCCCCTCCGGAGTCACTTCGCCACCGGCCATGCGCGGGATGACGGAGTAGCTGCCGTCTTTTTGCATGTTGCCGAGGAAGATATCGTTGGTGTCCTGCAACGGGATATTGCGCGGGCTCAGCACATGCTCGTTCCAGCAGGAGGCGAGAATGGAGCCGACGGTCGGCTTGCACACCTCGCACCCATAGCCCTGACCGTGCTTGGCCAGCAGCTCGTCGAAGCTCTTGATCCCCTCCACCTTGACCAGATGGAACAGCTCCTGACGGGAGTGGGGGAAGTGGGCGCAGAGGTGGTTGTTGACCTCGATGCCCTGCTTCACCAGCTCGGCGTTGAGCACCTGGCTGATGAGCGGCACGCAGCCGCCACAGCCGGTACCGGCCTTGGTGTGCTGCTTGATGGCGGCCAGGGTGGTGTGACCCTCGGCCACCGCCTGGGCGATGTCGCCTTTGGAGACATCGAAGCAGGAGCAGATCTGGGCGCTCTCCGGCAGGGCATCGACCCCCAGCGTCGGCTTGGCACCGGCGTAGGCGGGCAGGATCAGGGTGTCCGGGTGGCTCGGCAGCGGCAGGGCGTTGAGCATCATCTGCAGCAGGTTGCCGTAATCTTCCACGTCACCCACCAGCACGGCGCCGAGCAATCGGCTGTTGTCCTCGCTCACCACGATCTTCTTGTAGACGCCGGCCTGATCGTCCTGAAACACATAGCTGTGGCTGCCCGGGGTGCGGCCATGGGCATCGCCGATGGAGCCGACGGAGACGCCGAGCAGCTTGAGCTTGGCGCTCATGTCCGCCCCTTCGAAGCGGCTGTCGCCGCCCTGCAGATGGTCGACGGTGATCTGGGCCATCTTGTAGCCCGGCGCCACCAGCCCGAAGAAGCGGCCCTGCCAAGCGGCGCACTCGCCGATGGCGTAGATGTCGGGGTCGGAGGTGAGGCAGTGATCGTCGATGACGATGCCGCCGCGCTCGGCGATGGCGAGATCACCGTAGCGGCCGAGGGTATCTTGCGGGCGAATGCCGGTGGAGAAGACCACCACGTCCACTTCCAGGTGGCTGCCGTCAGCGAAGGCGAGGCGGTGTTTCGCCTGCTCGCCGCCATGCATCAGGATCTCGCTGGTGCTCTTGCTGGTGTGTACCTGCACGCCCATGGATTCAATCTTGCGGCGCAGCAGCTGGCCGCCCTGACCGTCGAGCTGCTCGGCCATCAGTACCGGGGCAAATTCCACCACGTGGGTCTCGAGACCCAGCGCTTTGAGGGCACCGGCGGCTTCGAGGCCAAGCAGACCGCCCCCGATCACCACCCCGCTCTTGCCGCTCTTGGCGGCGCTGCGGATGGCTTTCAGATCCTCGATGGTGCGATAGACGAAGCACTCGTGGTGCTGGCTGCCCGCAATGGGCGGCACCCAGGGGTAGGAGCCGGTGGCCAGCACCAGTTTGTCGTACCCGACCACAGTGCCCTTGTTGGAGTGCACTTCGCGGTTGGCCCTGTCGATTTTTTTCACCGCTTCGCCGAGCAGCAGGCGGATACCGTGCTTGTCGTAGAAGCCGGGTTTGACGAGGGAGAGATCTTCGCTGGTGTGATGGGAGAAGTAGGAGGAGAGATGGACGCGATCGTAGGCGGGACGGGGTTCTGCACCGAAGACGGTGATCTCGTAGCGGCCCGGGTCGGCCCGCTCGATCAACTCTTCGATGAAGCGGTGCCCCACCATGCCGTTGCCCACAACGACCAGTCTGACTTTGCTCATGATTGCCTCTAGTTTGGAGTAATAAAACATCATTCTGGGGCTAGGCTACCCAGTCAGTCGGGGCGGGCAATTGATGCAAATCAAGTGTCTATTTATATATCTCGTCAGGGGTAATTCGATAAAATTCAAAGATATACAAAAATAGGTATACCAGTTGAGAGTTTTGGTGCTGGGTGCGAGTGGGGCATAGAGAGAAGGGGGCTGGGGCTTAAAATGCAAAACGCCCCCATTTCTGGAGGCGTTTTTTTACAAACAGAACTGCGCTTACAGAATAAAGCGGCTCAGATCCTCATCCTCGACAAGCGCACCGAGGTGGGCGTTGACGTATTCGGTGTCGATGACAAAGGTCTCGCCGGACTTCTCGGAGGCGTCATAGGAGATATCTTCCATCAGGCGCTCCATCACGGTGTGCAGACGGCGGGCACCGATGTTCTCGGTACGCTCGTTGACCTGCCAGGCCGCTTCGGCCAGACGGCGGATACCATCCTGGGTGAACTCGATGTTGACCCCTTCGGTGGCCATCAGCGCCTTGTACTGATCGGTCAGGGAGGCGTTCGGCTCGGTCAGGATCCGCTCGAAATCTTCAGTGGTCAGCGCGGTCAGCTCGACCCGGATCGGCAGACGGCCCTGCAGCTCGGGGATGAGGTCGGACGGCTTGGCGATCTGGAAGGCGCCGGAGGCGACAAACAGGATGTGGTCGGTCTTGACCATGCCGTGCTTGGTGTTGACGGTGCAGCCCTCGACCAGCGGCAGCAGGTCGCGCTGAACCCCTTCACGGGAGACATCGGGGCCCGAGCTCTCGCCACGCTTGCAGATCTTGTCGATCTCGTCGAGGAAGACGATGCCGTTGTTCTCGACCGCAGCGATGGCCTTCTGCTTCAGCTCTTCCGGGTTGACCAGACGGGCTGCTTCCTCTTCGATCAGCGCCTTCATGGCCTCTTTGACCTTGATCTTGCGCTTCTTCTTCTGGTTCTGGCCCAGGTTCTGGAACAGCCCCTGCAGCTGGTTGGCCATCTCTTCCATGCCCGGCGGGGTCATGATTTCGACGCCCATCGGGGAGGCGGAGAGTTCCAGCTCGATCTCCTTGTCATCCAGCTGACCTTCCCGCAGTTTCTTGCGGAAGATCTGGCGGGTGTTGGAGTTGTCGGCTTTCTCTTCTTCACCCCAGGTGTTGCGCGGGTTGGGCAGCAGGGCGTCGAGGATGCGCTCTTCGGCGGCTTCCTCGGCGCGGTATTTCATCTTCTCCATCTCGGTTTCGCGCACCAGCTTGATGGCGGCATCGGTCAGATCGCGGATGATGCTGTCTACTTCCTTGCCGACATAGCCCACTTCGGTGAACTTGGTCGCTTCCACCTTGATGAAGGGGGCGTTGGCCAGTTTGGCCAGACGACGGGCGATCTCGGTCTTGCCGACACCGGTCGGGCCGATCATCAGGATGTTTTTCGGGGTCACTTCATGGCGCATCTCTTCGTTGAGCTGCATCCGGCGCCAGCGATTGCGCAGGGCAACGGCAACGGCGCGCTTGGCATCGGCCTGACCAATGATGTGACGATCCAGTTCGTGGACGATTTCTCTCGGGGTCATCTCGGACATGATGGTGTTCCTGTATCCGGGGCGGGCAGTGCCCACCCCTTGGGAAATTGGGTTGGCTGGCGGCTTTACTTGGCAGCGTAGTCCAGCACTTCGATGGTGTGGTTGCCGTTGGTGAAGACGCAGATGTCGCCCGCAATCTTGAGGGACTTCTCGACAATGGTCCTGGCATCCAGCTCGGTGTTTTCCAGCAGCGCGATGGCGGCGGACTGGGCGAAGTTGCCGCCGCTGCCGATGGCGATGAGATCATGCTCCGGCTGTACCACGTCACCGTTGCCGGTGATGATGAAGGATTTGTGTTCGTCGGCCACGGCCAGCAGCGCTTCGAGGCGGCGCAGGGCGCGATCGGTGCGCCAATCTTTGGCCAGCGCCACGGCGGCGCGCTCCAGATTACCCTGATGGGCCTGCAGTTTTGCTTCGAAACGCTCGAGCAGGGTGAAGGCGTCGGCGGTACCGCCAGCGAAACCGGCCAGCACCTTGCCGTTATAGAGACGATGAACCTTGCGGGCGTTGCCCTTCATGACGGTGTTGCCAAGAGAGACCTGGCCATCGCCACCGATGACGACCTGACCGTTGCGGCGAACTGAAACTATGGTAGTCACTTTACTTACCTCGCTTGAGCCGAATGACGGCCTGACTGTGCATGGCAAGAAAGATGGGGATGGCAAACGGGCTTTTCAACCCTGCCTTTGGTCGGGATAAACGGGGTAGTAAAGAGCGTGGGTGCGAGTGACACCAAAAGAACAGGGCCGGGTGTTGCCACCCGGCCCTGCGTCATCGGTAAACGGATTACCCTTTCTTGGGAATGCAGCCGCTGATACCGGAGCTCTGCAGCTTGCTGTTGGCCGCATCGGCGGCCGCCTTGCCGTTGAAGGGGCCGACCATCACCTTGTAGACGGTGCCGTTGGCGCCATTGATCACCTGCAGGCTGGAAGAGAGGCCGGCGGTGAAGGCGATACGAGCCTTGAGCGACTCTGCGGAATCCTGCGAGCGCAGGGCGGCGCACTGCATCATGTAGCGACCGCTGTCGGCGGCTGCGGTCTGGGCTGGCGGGGTCGCCGCTTTGGCCTTGGCCGCTTCGGCGCGCTCCCGTTCCAGCTCGGCACGGATCTCTCGCTCCATCCGTTCCCGTTCTGCCTTGCGGTCGATCACCTGCTCTTGCGCGCTGGCAACCGGTGCACCCGAGGTGGAAGGGGTGGTCGCCGGATTGGGCTGATAGGGCTTTGGCTGGCCGATAGGTGTTCCCGGTTGGGGAATGTCGGTCGGCACCGGCTGTGGCAGTTTTTCCGGTTGCAGGGTCATGGTATCTGCCGGTGGTGGCGGCAGCACACCCGGCTGGGTCGGCGGCTCTATGATATCGACCTGCTTGTTCTCAAGCCGTTCGATGTAGCTCCACTTCTCCTGAGGCAGCCCGTTATTCTGCGCTTTTGGCTTGTTGGCCTTTACCTGCTCCTCAATGGTGGGGGCGTCGTTGCCCTTGCCATTGATCATGTAAAGGAAGCCACCAAAGCCTGCCAGCAGTGCCACGACCAGCAGCACTGGAATAACAGGAAAGCGGCGAGGGGCCGCTTTCTTGGTATTGCGGCCACCCGCCCGACGTCGCGGGCGGCTGCCGACATAATCCCGGGTTGCCATCTATTACATGCGCTCCAGGGTATGGATGCCCAGTACGCCGAGGCCCAGTTTCAGCACCTTGGCGGTGGCGGCGCACAGCAGCAGACGGCTCTGACGGGTTGCTTCGTCCACGCCATCCTTGTTGATCGGGCAGGCTTCATAGAAGGTCATGAAGTTGCCGGACAACTCGTACAGGTAAGTACAGAGCAGGTGCGGCATGCCTTTGTCGGCCACGCCGTTGACCGCGTCGGAGAACTGGATCAGCTTCTGGGCCAGCACCTCTTCGGCCTCTTCGTTCAGGGTCACATTGCCGGTCAGGGTAGCGGCATCGACGCCAGCCTTGCGGAAGATGGACTGAATACGGGTGTAGGCATACTGCAGGTAAGGGGCGGTGTTGCCTTCAAACGACAGCATCAGATCCCAGTCGAAGATGTAGTCGGTAGTACGGTTCTTGGAGAGATCCGCATACTTGACCGCGCCCATGGCGATGGCATTGACCACATTGGCCTTCTCTTCGGCAGAGAGGTCGCTGTTGCGGCTCTCCAGCAAGGCTGCGGCGCGCTCTTCCGCTTCGTTCAGCAGGTCAACCAGCTTGACGGTACCACCGGAGCGGGTCTTGTAGGGACGACCATCCTTGCCCAGCATCATGCCGAAGGCGTGGTGCTCAAGCGGTACGGATTCCGGCACATAGCCCGCCTTGCGGGTGATGGTCCAGGCCTGCATCAGGTGCTGGTGCTGACGGGAGTCGATGAAGTACATGACACGGTCGGCGCCCAGGGTCTCATAACGGTATTTGGCACAGGCGATGTCGGTGGTGGTGTAGAGGAAACCGCCATCGCTCTTCTGGATGATGACGCCCATGGCCTCGCCATCCTTGTTCTTGAACTCGTCCAGGAAGACAACGGTGGCGCCTTCGCTCTCGACCGCCAGCCCCTTGGCTTTCAGGTCGGCCACGATCTCCGGCAGCATGTCGTTGTACATGGACTCGCCCATGATGTCCTTGTTGGTCAGGGAGACATTCAGGCGGTCATAGTTGATCTGGTTCTGCTCCATGGTCATGTCGACCAGCTTCTTCCACATGGTACGGCAGTACTCGTCGCCGCCCTGCAGCTTGACCACGTAGTTACGGGCGCGCTCGGCAAAGGCTTCGTCTTCGTCGTAGCAACGCTTGGCCTGGGTGTAGAAGGCTTCCAGATCCTTGAGTGCCATGTCGCTGGCGTGCTCGTTGGACATCTTCTCCAGATAGGCGATCAGCATCCCGAACTGGGTGCCCCAGTCGCCGATGTGGTTGGCACGGATCACTTTGTGGCCGAGGAACTCCAGCGCACGAGCGGCTACGTCACCGAGTACGGTGGAGCGAATGTGGTGCACCGCCATCTCTTTGGCCACGTTGGGGGCGGAGTAGTCCACCACCACGGTTTGTGGCATGGGCAACCGTACGTTGGCGTTGGCAGAGGTCACCATGGCTTCGACCTGACCGGCCAGCCAGCGCTGGTCAAAGAAGAAGTTGATGAAGCCGGGACCGGCGATCTCGACCTTGGCGATCAGGTCGGAGGCAGGCAGGTGCTCGATGATGGCCGCTGCCAGCTCACGGGGATTCTTGCGGGCCGGTTTGGCCAGCAGCATGGCCAGGTTGGTAGCCAGGTCGCCGTGAGCTTTTTCCTTGCATCGGTCTACTTGCACGCGGGCTTCCAGGTCCGCCGGCAGGACGCCTGCTGACTTGAGATTGGCTACCGTTTGTTCAAGTAGATGATGAATATGCTCTTTCATAACTGACCACCAAGGTTGCGCGTCGAAAAATGACTGATATATAAGGGCGTGAATTTTACCCGCATCGGCCCGAGAAAACTATAGGGATGACCCGCCGCTCGCTGTCGGGCGGATATTTCACTGCGTTTGGCGCCATATTCCAGAATATTGGGCGGAAATTACGGTGCTTATCCATTTCTACTGCATATCGAAGCGGCTTGTCCAGGCTATTTTCCCCTGATTGTTAAGGGTTTTTCCTTTCCGCTGACGGGAATGATCTCCTCCCTCTGGCCCGACGTATCAACAGAGGTTCCCAACCGAGGAGTTTGCGATGCGACTGGCGCTGTTTCCCCTATCTGCCCACCTGCTGCCCGGCGGCGTCATGCCGCTGCGGATCTTCGAACCGAGATACCAGCGGATGATTGCCGAGGCGGGGGAGTCCGGCTTTGCCCTCTGCATGGTGGACCCTCGCCAGCCCGACGCCCTTCGCAACATGCTGCCCATCGCCACCCGGGTCACCATCATCGATTTCGATCGGCTGCCGGACGGCATGCTGGGGATCACGGTGCTGGGGATGGAGCGGGTGCAGATAGAGGATCTGTGGCAGGAGCAGGATGGCCTGCGTATCGGCGAGGTGACGCCGCTGACGGCCTGGCCGCCCCGCCGGCTCCATCCCGATCAGCTGCCGCTGGTCGATGCGCTGCGGGAGGTGTTTGCCGATTATCCCGACTATGCCGCCCTCTATCCCGCCCCCCGCTGGGACGATGGCAACTGGGTGGCCCAGCGCTGGCTGGAGGTGCTGCCCATCCCCCCTGAACAGAAGCAGTTGTTGCTGGCCGCTGCCGACAATCAGCCCGCCATCGCCCTGCTCAAGGGGGTGCTGGTGGCCAGCCACTGATTTTTTCCTGACCCGCTGATCCGCCACTGCCGCAGCGCCGTACAAGTCATCACCACAGCATGTTCGACAGCACACCAAAGGGATGGCGCAATGGCATATACTGGCCAACCACACTCGACCATACGCAGGACCTCGCCCGTGATGGATAACCCGGATGGCGACCTCAAATCTCTGCTGATCAGGGTGGCAGAGCAGGCCGACAAGGCTGCTTTTGCCCGCCTGTTCCAACACTTTGCGCCGCGTATTCGCAGCTACGGCCTGCGCCACCTCGGCAGCGAAGCCAACGCCATGGAGCTGGTACAGGAGACCATGCTGCTGGTGTGGCAAAAGGCGCGCCTCTACCACCCCGAGAAGGGTGCGCCGACCACCTGGATCTACACCGTGATGCGCAACCAGTGCTTCGACATGCTGCGCCGTCGTCGCGCCAGCAAGGAGGATCTCTGTGCCGAGGAGCTGTGGCCCGTGCTGGAGTTTCAGGCCGAAGAGGAGCATCTGAGCGGCGGTGAGGATGCGGTGCTGACCCGTCAGATGGCCCACTATCTGGGCACGTTGCCGGAGCCGCAACAGCAGGTAGTGCGTGGCATCTATCTGCAGGAGTTCTCCCAGCAGGAGCTGGCGGAGCGGCTCGGCGTGCCGCTCGGCACTATCAAGTCCCGCCTCAGACTGGCGTTACAGAAACTGAAAGAGCAAGTGGAGCAAGGCCATGATTAAAGCCCATCCGACCGACCCTATGCTGCGCGCCTTCGCCGCCGACGAGCTCCCTCTGCCGCTGGCGGTGGGGCTCTCCGCCCACTGTGAACTCTGCCCCGATTGTGCTGCCCGACTGAAGACATTCGAAGAGGAGTTGGCGCAGCAATATCTTGCCTCGCCAGCAGAGCCTGAGCTGGACTCCCGCGATGAAGTGGCGCTGGATGCCGGATTTGACGCCATGCTGGCGGATATTCTGGCCCAGCCGCTGGCAGAGCCCCTCTCCGAGCCAACACATGACCAGCCCCGAACGCAGCACGGCGAGCTGGAGGTGGCCGGTCAGGCCTACCGTTTGCCACGGGTGCTGGCCCGCTACCGCTCGCCCAAGTGGCGCCATATCGGGGTCATTCGTCAGCAGAGTCTGCCGCTGGACGAGATGGGCGCGCGCGCCAGCCTGCTCCATATCGAAGCGGGCGGTCGCATCCCCGAGCACACCCATCAGGGCTATGAGCTGACCTTGCTGCTGGCTGGCAATATTCAGGATGGCGATACCCTTTACAAGGCGGGAGATTTCATCTGGCGCGATGCCAGTCACTCCCACAGCCCTCATACGCCCGATGGCTGCCTCTGCTACACGGTACAGGATGCGCCGGTGCAGTTCACCAAGGGGCTGTCGCGGCTGCTGAATGGCATCAGCCAGCACCTCTACTGAGCACCATGACGCCATAGAAAAAGGGACCAAGTTGGTCCCTTTTCTCATTTCATTGCAGGCTGCCGGTCAGGCGACAAACACCAGATAGACGGCGAATGCCACGATAAAGCGGTAGATGGCGAACGGGATAAAGTCGATGCGGCGGATCAATGTCAGGAAGGTCTTGATCGCAAACATCGCTACCACGAAGGCGGTGATAAAGCCCACTGCAAACATCGGGAAGTCGGCCATCGAGAGGAAATCGCGGCTCTTGTAGAGATCAAGCCCGCTGGCCGCCACCATCATGGGCACTGCCATGATGAAAGAGAACTCGGCGGCGGCGTGACGGCTGATCCCCATCAGCATGCCACCACTAATGGTGGCGCCGGAGCGGGAGAAGCCGGGCCACAGGGCTAGACACTGGAACAGACCGATGCCGAACGCCTGCTTGTAGCTGATGTCATCCAGAGTTTCTGCTGTGACGGCCGGGCGGAACTTCTCGGCGATGATGAGCAGGATGCCCCCCGCGACCAGCGCGTACATTACGGTCTGCGGACCAAACAGGTTGGCCTTAATCCAGCTGTGGATGGCCAGACCGACCACGATGGCGGGCATCATGCCGAGGATGACATGCACCAGCGACAGGGTGGCGTGATCCCGGGACGGCTTCTGGCCGAAGTGGATGCCAATCAGGCCAAACAGGCGACGCCAGAAGACGGCGACCACGGCGAGGATGGAGCCAAGCTGGATCACCACTTCGAAAGTGGCAGCCTTGGGCCCTTCAAAGCCCAGCAGATGGCCGACGATAATCATGTGGCCGGTGGAGGAGACGGGGAGGAACTCGGTCAGCCCCTCGACGACGCCCAGAATAAAGGCGACCAGCAGGCTATAAGTGTCAGTCATCGAACAAACAATCCTTAACTTCGTTGATGTAAAAACGCCCCGAAAGGGTCTCGGGGCGGCATATCTTGCTCGATTGTGACTGCTGAGGCTATGTAAAAATCATGAATTCTTTAAGTTAGTCGCGGATAAAGCGGTAGCGGGTCTGGTGGTGATAACGCTCGCCAGGCTGCAGCCAGGGGTTGCCCAGCTCGGGGCGATTGGGGCTGTCCGGTAGCTGTTGCGCCTCAAGACAGAAGCCGTCGTGATCCCCGAGTGCCAGCCCCAGGTTGTATGAATGCTCATCAGTTCCTTTCGTTACGCAGCTTGAGCATCAGGACGGCGCAGGCCAGAGCGAGAGTAATGCTGTTTGCTATGGTGATGGGCATGTCGTTAGTGCGCAGGCCGTAGATCAACCATAGAAGTACGCCACAGCTGAAGGCCAGATACATATTGGTTGAGATGGCCTTGGTTTCTTGGGTCTTTATGATTTGTATAACTTGCAAGGCAAAAGATCCTGTGGTCAGAAAGGCTGCACAGAGACCGAGGTTGGCGGTGTCGAGCCAGAAAACCAGAATGCAGAGAGCGATTGGCACAATAACGATATTGTGCCAGAAATAAACCGACAAATTTGAACTCCTCAAAGATCAATGGAGGCAATGGATATTTATTATCGTGTAATATACTTTAGCCAAAATTTACCCAGTGGCTTTCGATGATTCATGTATCTTATGTTGGTTGCTTTTCCTATGCGCAATGCAACGAAAAAAATAATTTACCAATCATTATAGTTGTCATTTTCTTGAATGGAATTTGCCAGTCAAGTTGAATGGATAGAGGCGCTCAATTCGACTGGCAGTATATTTCATGGTAAAGCATTCATTGTTTTTATGTTAAAGAGACGAAATGGATCGCCATTTATTTAGAGCATGACGTACTTTGGCGTGCTTATCTTCGGTGAAATTGTAGCGGGTCATGATAATCACCCGTAATATGCTACCCAATATCGGCACAAGTGATATACAGATAAATAGTCCGTCCATCGTAGCCTGAGTCTGTGCCGCATTCGGTTGATAGCCAAGCCAGATCAGCAGGGTACCGGAAATACCACCTGCGATGGCCCAAGCCAGTTTGCCGGTAAAGGTCTGCCCCGAGAAAGCGATGGCAGCGCAACGGCGGCCAGACTTTAGTTCTGCATATTCGATGGTCTCACTCAACATGGCGGAGATAAGCGGATTGGTGATGACGTTGGCCGCATGGATCAAGGCGAGGAAGCTGAACACCATTATCAGATTGTCGTAGCCTGTCGTATAGAAACCGATGCGTAATGCAATCTCCAGCAGAGTGAGTAGCAGGAATAGATCACGTTTCCTGAGCTTGCTGGTCAATATCGGCATCAGCATACAGGCCATAGAGGTTGCTACACCGATAGAGCCCATCACTGAGAGCAGCCCGGCATCACCCATGTTGTAGGTGAAGAAGAAAATGTAGAGCCCGGTGGCCAGATTAAAGAACACGTTACAGAAGAAGGCGCCAAGTACATACGCCAACGGTTTGTTGGAACGCAGGACGCGGAAAGAGTCCCTAATGGTGATCTTGTCATTCGGATTGGGCTTGATGCGCTCTTTCATCTGGCTTGCTCCGAGCACCATCAGCGGCAGGGCGATCAGCATCAGGCAGATGGCACCTTCCATGTAGCCCTTGGTGCTGCTGGTTGCAGCAAACAGTTCGGTGAGCTTCGGGAATATAATGGAAGCACTGCCAATGCCGATATTGACGCCCAACATGGCGACGGTTACGGCCTTGGCTCGCTCCTGTGGCTCTTGGCTCATGACCGATGACATGGTCCAGAAAGGTACATCAGACAAGGTGTATATCATCCCCCACGCGATATAGGTGACTGCTGCATAAGCTACCTTGGTGGTCATGGGTAAATCCATGCCAATGAAGCTGAGAGAGGTGATCCCGGCAATCAAGAAGGGAACGAAAAGCATATATGGTGTGAATTTGCCACGTTTGAAATTAAGAGTGTCCATATAACCAGCGATAATAGGATCGTTGATGGCATCCCATACTCTGGCAATGAGGAAAATAGCCCCAGCTGCAGCTGGCGATATTCCAAGGATATCGGTGTAAAAATAGAGGATAAATGATCCCACCAAGCCGAAACTGAGGCATTGCCCGACGGCATAGCTGAAATATCCCACCAGCTCTCTATTGTGTATCTTTTGATCTGTCATCTGCCAACCTTTCCCAACATGAATGTGTTATGAGGGGCGCCACTAGGGTGGCGTCCTCTTTTGCGTTATGAACGGGTCAATGTGTGGAGCAGTTCTATTTCACTGGCAGAGTAGGGGGTACCATCCTCCTCCAGCAGGTCGTGAAACCAGACCCTGCGGAAATCGGGGTCGATATTGCGAACGAAAGGCCATGGCAGGTGAGTTTGCGTCTTCCCTTTTACCAGACCCCATTGATAGGCACCTATTTTTAACTCTTTGAAGAGTGGCAGTTGTTGTTCCATCACGCTGCCGACATGCCTGGCCAGCCACTCTGTGCAGAGGAGCGGGCGGCGATATTTGCTGACCACATCCAGAGAGATTTTCAGCCCCTCCATACGCTGATAGGAGTGGAAAGTGATGACATCTGATAGCTCCATAGCGCGCAGGTCGGTCGGATGAGTAAAGGTGTTTTCCGGAGTAAATTCCGAATCCCCCTGACCGATGCTGTAGGGTGCATGCCACGCGCCGACGGTGAGTGGCTGGGAGGGGTTCTCTTCTCGGGCCCAGACAAAAGCCAACTCCATCAGATAGTGGGCATATGTCTCCAGCGACTCATCGAAACGCACCTCGACATCGCCTTCCGAAAAGATGCCCCTGTTGGTCGGCTCATTGTACAGATCCCAGATAAAGATCCGCTCATCCTGTGCAAATGTACGTATCAGGTCGCGAATATAGTGTTCCACTTCGCGCCATTGGGTCGGGTCAATGACGACATTCCGACCGGGACTGGCCGCCGCCTGGCTATTGTGTACATCTTCCCGAGGTGGTTGCTGGCGGCCCAGATAGGGGTGATCGCCGGAGAAGCCACAGTCATCCATCAAGGTCATCATCACGCGGATATTGTGCTTGCTACACAGGCCAAGGAACTGCTCAATGCGCGCGAGCAGGCCATCCCGATCATGCTGCCAGACGATAAAGGGCAGATTGGTTCGCAGGGTGTTGTAGCCCAGTTTGTTGGCCCAACCCAGTTCCTGGTCAATGATGACTGGGTCGAAGGTTTCTCCCTGCCACATTTCGGTCCAGTTGACCGCTGTGCGGGGGAGATAGTTGAAGCCCAATAGCCAAGGTTGTTTGTTCCACCATTGCCAAGCTCGTTCTGTTGACCACTGTTGTATCGCCATCGGATATCCTTGCAACTAATTATTTAAACCTACAGCAATTAATATTAGCTAATATCTTTAGTTGCAAATCATGAAGGATAGAATTCAGGTATTAGTCACAAAATGAACAAATTTAGGGGGTTAACAGGCATGGCTGGCGAGCCATCTGTACTCGGGACGATAACCGAAAACCCTCTATCGTCCTTGTGGGCTGTTGTGCTGCTTGCTCATGTCCGTAATCATGAGTCATGATAAAAGATAAATAATTAATATTATTATCTGGGCGGTACTGCTCAAACTATGGCCATATCAATGAATAGTAAACGCATCACCATGAGCGCCATCGCTGCAGCTGCAGGTGTTTCCCAATCAACGGTTTCACTGGTGCTCAATGGTTCAACCACCATCAAACTGGCGGAGGAAACGCGGCGTAGAGTGCTTGAAAAAGCGGCCGAACTGGGTTACCAGCATAAGCGAGCTGAACATCTACCCAAGGGACCATCTGCTAGAAAAATAGCTTTTGTTTTCAATGGCCTGACTCCATATGACCCTTTTCTAGATGCGATCAATGCCTGCAATGAACGCGCTTGGGAGGCAGATCGCATGCTGGTTACATTCGATTATCGCAACAGCGCGGAGCTCACCAAGTTGATCGAGCAGGAGATCAATCAGGGGGATTATCTGGGGATGATTTTTGCCTCTTCCATGACACGACAACTTGCCGAGATGGAGCTCTCCCCGCAGGTGCCTACCGTTTTGCTCAACTGCTACCTGGAGGGCAGTGGCTCGTCCGAAAGTTATTCCATCCTGCCTGCCGATAAGCTGGCGGGTTACAAGGTGACGGCGCACCTGTTGGAGCAAGGCTGCAAACGAGTGGCTCTTATTCAGGGGGAGCCATGGATGGAGGCAAATAGTCTGCGGCTGGAGGGGTATCGTCAGGCGTTGATCAACCACGATTTGATACCGGATCCACAATGGGTGCGTGTGGGCAACTGGTCGCTACATGAGGCTTATGAGCAGACTCGGCAACTGCTGGCGCTGCCTCAGCCACCTGATGGTATCTTCTGTTGCAGTGATTACATGGCTCAGGGTTGTTACCAGGCGATAGCCGAGGCGGGATTGCGCATCCCGGAAGACATTCTGGTGGCGGGCCATGATAACCAGATGCTGGCCTGCGAAATGGAGCCCCCTTTGAGTTCTATCGAACTACCTTACGACGAGATGGGTAAACTGGCGGTGGACACCTTGTTGCAACTGGCCCAAGGAGAGAAGCCCATCGCTTTACTGATGAAGCTGGAAGGGGAGTTGCTGATCCGTGCCTCGACCAGGGGTCAGCCAGTTAACAAAATTTGATCCTCTCTCGATGACCTGTTGCGTAGTGGTTCCTTATGCCACAGGGCGTGCCCATATGTTCCCGTCATGCCTGCCAAGTTGTGTGGTTGGCGGTAAGAATGTAAAGCACATAATGGGTACTCAATGACTTTACCCGACACGAGCAGGTCAACGTCACTCTGAAAGCCATACACCCATCAGCACTGCACGCGGTGGCTGATATCGTAATGATGCCAAGCCGTAGCATGCTTCTTTCTTGGTTGTGATGAATAAGCCGGGCGGGAGAGATGCGACAAAGGGGCGCCTTGACGCGCCCCTTCAGTGGGTCAAGCCATAACCGGAATGAGCCGATAACGGGTTATGTGCTGATAGCGTTCTCCTGGCTCCAACCATGGGTTACCTAATTCTGGACGGTTCGGACTATCTGGCACTTGCTGTGCTTCCAGGCAGAGCCCCTGATAGTTGCCCCAATGTCCCCCCCCGCGTTTTGGGGTGCCAGCCAACCAGTTGCCGGTGTAGAGCTGGACGCCTGGCTGATTGGTGTACATCTCCATACACAGGCTGCCATCCCCTGCCATCAGGGTGGCTTGTGGTGAGGGCGAGGCATCAACAAACAAGAAACAGTGGTCGAATCCCAGACATTTTTTTTGCTGCGCATGGGCCATCCACTGTTCTCCGACCCGCTTGCCATGGCGTAGATCGAATACTCCTTCGACCGGCGCAATACCAAGCGGCAGCGAGTGTTCATCGGTTGGCAGATAGCGGTCTGCATTAATGATGATGTGGTGATCACGCACATCACCACCATCCAGGTTGAAATAGGCATGGCTGGTGAAATTGACCGGGGTCGGAGCATCTGTGGTGGCGCTCAGCTCGATCACCAGATCGGCCTGCTCCAGCCGGTATTCTACGGTGACGTCCAGATTACCAGGGAAACCCTGTTCGCCATCGGCCAGCCGAGTTTGCAGACGGATGCGATCTTCCGCCAGCCCGTCCAGTTGCCACTCCCGGTTGTGCAGAGAGTCACTGCCCCCGTGCAGGCAGGTGGTGCCCTCGTTGGCGTCTAGTTGCCACTCTTGCCCTGCTCGCTCTAGGCGGGCGTTGCCGATACGATTGGCAAAACGTCCTACTATCGCCCCCAAATAAGAGCGTTGATTGGGGTAATCCAGCGGATCACAAGCCAGCAGCACATTGCGATAGATGCCATTGACCGGGATCTCGAGGGCGGTGAGCGTTGCCCCGAAATCGAGTACGCTCAACCGCAGGCCGGCTGCATTCTGCAGATGGAACTCTTTCATGCGATGCCCCCTGCACCGGCGCTGGCGCGGCAGACGTAGCAGTCGGCCTTGAGGCCCGAGATGGCCGGATACTCTGCCTCGACGGCGGCAATCACCTCGGCCACTTTCTCCGGGCGCAACAGGGCGACCACGCAGCCGCCGAAGCCGCCGCCAGTCATCCGCACGCCACCTTCGGTGCCGATCCTGGCCTTGATGATCTCCACCAGACCGTCGATGGCGGGCACTGTGATTTCGAAGTCATCGCGCATGGCGGCGTGTGAATCGGCCATCAGCTCGCCGAGACGAACCAGATCCCCTTGCGCCAGCGCATCGGCGGCGGCCAGGGTGCGGGTATTGTCGCCTACCACGTGGCGCGCACGGCGGTAGCAGACCTCATCCAGTCCGGCCTTGCCCGCTTCGAGAGCCGCCAGATCGAGATCGCGCAGTGCCTTGACTCCGTAGTGGCGGGCGGCCGCTTCGCACTGCTGGCGACGGGTGTTGTATTCGCTGTCCACCAGACCGCGACGCACATTGGAGTTGACGATCAGCACAGCCAGATCCGCTGGCATGGGGATGAGGCGAGTCTCCAGCGAGCGGCAGTCGAGCAGCAGGGCATGATCGGTTTTGCCGCTGGCGGAGATCATCTGATCCATGATGCCGCAGTTGCAGCCGACGAACTTGTTCTCCGCCTGTTGACCGTTGAGGGCGATCTCGGCCTGGCTGATGTCGAGCCCCAACGCCTCCTTGAAGGCCTGACCGATGGCCACTTCCAGCGAGGCAGAGGAGGAGAGCCCCGCCCCCTGAGGCACGTTGCCGGAGACCACCAGATCGAGGCCGCGCAGGGCATAACCGCGCTCCTGCAGATACTTCACCACGCCGCGGATGTAGTCGCTCCAGCGTTGGCTGGGGTGGTGCTCGATGGGCTGGTCGAGGTCGAACTGGTCGCGCTGGTTGTCGTAGTCGGCGGCGATCACCTGCACTTGCCGGTCATCGCGCAGGCCGATGGCAACGCAGGTCTCGTAGTCGATGGCGCAGGGCAGCACGAAGCCGTCGTTGTAGTCGGTATGTTCACCGATGAGGTTGACGCGACCGGGGGCGCGCACCAGCAGATCGGGCGCTTTGGCAAATTGCTCGGCAAAAACGGTGCTGACGCGTTGGCTGGGGGTCATAGGGCCTCCTCATTGGTGTGGCTGGTCTGGGTGTAGTGAATGGGGCTCAGGGCGCGCAGCCGTTCGGCGGCTTGTTCGGGAGTGAGGTCACGCTGGGTCTCTGCCAGCATCTCGAAGCCGACCATGAATTTACGCACGGTGGCGGAGCGCAGCAGGGGCGGATAGAAGTGGGCGTGCAGCTGCCACGCCTCGGGACAGTCCGATTTGGGCGGTGCAAAGTGCCAGCCCATGGAGTAGGGGAAGCTGCACTCGAACAGGTTGTCGTAGCGGCTGGTGAGCTCCTTGAGCGCCACCGCCAGATCCTGTTGCTGGGCCTGGGTCAGGTTCAGCATGGAGGGGACGTGCGCCTTGGGCAGCAGCAGGGTTTCGAACGGCCAGGCGGCCCAGAAGGGGACCACGGCGAGCCAGTGCTCGGTCTCTACCACGATGCGCGAGCGATCCGCCAGCTCCCGCTCCACATACTCCAGCAGCATGGGACGGCCATGCTCGGCCAGCCAGTGACGCTGGTGCTGCTCTTCGCGGGCGATCTCGTTGGGCAGGAAGTCGCTGCCCCAGATCTGGCCGTGGGGGTGCGGGTTGGAGCAGCCCATGACGGCCCCTTTGTTTTCAAAGACCTGCACCCACTCCCACTGGGCCGACAGCTCGGCGACCTGATCCATCCAGGTGGTGATCACCCCCTCGATGGCGGGCAGCGGCAGCTCGGGCAGGGTCTTGCCGTGATCCGGTGAGAAGCAGATGACCCGGCTGGTGCCGCGGGCGGCTTCCAGTTTCAGCAGGGGATCGCTGGCGCAATCGGCGGCCGGGGTATCCTGCATCAGAGCAGCGAAGTCGTTGGTAAAGACGAAGGTGCCCTTGTAGTCGGGGTTGATGTCGCCAGTGACCCGGGTGTTGCCGGCACAGAGGAAGCAGTCGGGATCGTGGGCCTGTTTGGGGGCCTGACTCACCTTCTCCACCTGTCCCTGCCAGGGGCGTTTGGCCCGATGGGGGGAGACCAGCACATACTGGCCGGTCAGCGGGTTGAAGCGGCGATGGGGATGATCGACGGGGTTGAACATCATCTCTCCTGAATAAGGTATTGAAAAATAGGGTCGTCTATTAACAGGGAGCAGGCAGGCCTACTCCTCGTAACCGTTCGGATTGGCGGATTGCCAGCGCCAGCTATCGGCGCACATGGCGTCGATGTTGCGGGTCGCCCGCCAGCCCAGTTCCCGCTCTGCCTTGGCCGGATCGGCCCAGCAGGCGGCGATGTCGCCCGGGCGGCGCGGTTCGATGCGAAATGGCAACGGCTTGCCACAGGCAGCAGAGAAAGCGGCGACCAGCTGCAACACGCTCTGGCCCTCGCCGGTGCCCAGGTTGTAGGTGTGCACGCCACCCTTGCCGGCGCAGTGTTGCAGCGCCTTGACATGCCCTTCGGCGAGATCCATCACGTGGATGTAGTCGCGCACACCGGTGCCGTCCGGGGTGGGGTAATCGTTTCCAAAGACCGACAGGCAGTCGCGACGGCCGATGGCGACCTGGGTGATATAGGGCATCAGATTGTTGGGGATCCCCTGCGGGTCTTCACCCATGGTGCCCGATTCGTGGGCGCCGACCGGATTGAAGTAGCGCAGCAGGGTCATGCTCCAGTGGGGCTCGGCCAGCTGCAGATCCTCGAGGATCTCCTCGATGATCAGCTTGGAGCGACCGTAGGGGTTGGTAGCACTGCGGGGGAAATCCTCGCGGATCGGCAGGCTGGCGGGATCACCGTAGACGGTCGCCGAAGAGCTGAACACCAGATTGTGCACCCCGGCCCGTTTCATCGCCTGCAGCAGGGTGAGGGTGCCGCCGAGGTTGTTCTCGTAGTAATCCAGTGGAATGCGAGTCGACTCACCGACCGCCTTGAGGGCGGCAAAGTGGATCACAGCATCGATCTGCTGCTCGGCGAAGATCCGGTCCAGCAGGGCGGCATCGCGAATATCACCTTGATAGAAAACGGGTTGTTGGCCGCTGATGGCGGCGACTCTGGCCAGCACGCTGCGTTTGCTGTTGCCGAGGTTGTCGACCACCACGGGATTCATGTCTGCCGCTTGCAGGGCCAGACAGGTGTGGCTGCCGATATATCCGCAACCGCCGGTGACCAGAACGTTCATCTTGCTCTCCACTGAAAAAGCGTCTGGAAGCAGTCTAGCCGAGGGTGTGGCGACCAAACTGTGAGCTTGCTTGCAAAATGGTGTAAACGATTACACTGTTTTTGTGATCATCCTGACGGCAGATATGCGTTTCACCCCTGTTTTCAAAGGGTTTGCTGGGTATAATGGCGCTCTATTGCACAGTGAAAGAAGTGAAAACAGCATGAGCACCATCAAGGATGTCGCCCGTTTGGCCAATGTGTCGGTGGCAACGGTTTCACGGGTGATGAACAACTCCCCCAAGGCCAGCGCCGCGTCTCGCGAAGTGGTGCAGAAGGCCATGGCCGAACTGGGCTACACCCCCAACGCCAACGCGCGGGCACTGGTGAGCCAGACTTGCGACACCATGGGGGTGGTGGTCGGTGACGTGGCCGATCCCTTCTTCGGTGCACTGGTGAAGGGGGTCTCCGGCATCGCCGTCGAGCAGAACCTTCACCTGCTGATGGGTAACGGTTTTCACAAGGCGCGTCAGGAGCGTGAGGCGATCGAGCTGCTGATCGGCAAACGCTGTGAGGCGCTGGTGGTGCACAGCAAGGCGCTGAGCGACGAAGAGCTCTGCGACTACGCCATGCGGGTGCCCGGTATGGTGCTGATCAACCGCGATATTCCAGCCCTCAGGGGACGCTGCATCGCTCTCAACAATCGGCTGGGTGCGGCTACGGCGACTCGCCACTTGATCGAACTGGGTCACCGCCATATCGCCTTTATCAGCTCGGATCACGCCATCGAGGATGCCACCTTGCGCCTGCAGGGTTATCAGGATGGGCTAATGGAGGCGGGTCTGGCTGCCGATCCCGAGCTTATCGAGAGTGGCACCCCGAACGAGGAAGGGGGCGAGCGCGCCATGCTCAATCTGCTGGCCAAGGGGCTCAAGGTGACCGCCGTGGTGGCCTATAACGATGCCATGGCGGCTGGCGCCATCTCTGTGCTGGCGGACAACGGCCTGCGAGTGCCGGAGGAGGTCTCGGTGGTGGGCTTCGATGACATCATCTATGCCAGATATTTGCGCCCCAAGCTCTCCACCATGCGCTATCCCATCGAGCTGATGGCAGCCCAGGCGGCCAAGCTGGCCATTCAGCTGGCGGCGGGGGAGAGTGACGCGACCCAGAGCCGGATCTATACCCCCACCCTGATCAATCGTCACTCGGTGGCACCGGTTCGGGCCGGATAGCCCCCTTTTGTGGCCCTGTTCGGGGCCGTTTCTTGCACAGTTATTGTTTTACCTATTTTTAATCATTTTTACTCCGCTTTACTTAACAAAATTAGTGTAATCGTTTACATCTGTGTGAGCGAGATCGCCGTTCCCTGCGTCATACTTCTCTAGACTGAATACGTTTTCCAATCAGCAGGGAGAGAGTGAATGCTCAGGGAGATAGTGGCGCGTCAGGATTGGCAGACTCAGGCTATTACGTCGGTAAACCGGCTGGCAGCCCATACCCCCATGTTCAGCTGGCGCAGCGAAGCGGATGCCAGGGGTGATCTGGCCTCTTCCTCCCGTCTCTTGCTCGATGGCGAGTGGCGCTTCTCCTTCTTTGCCGCTCCCGAATTGGTGCCCGAGAGTTGGCTGGCGCAGGATCTGGTGGATGCTTGCCCCATTACAGTGCCGGGCAACTGGCAGCTGGATGCCGCCTATCCGGCCGCGCGGCCGCCCACCGATGGCCCCATCTATACCAATATCAAGTACCCCTTTCCCTGCGATCCACCGCGAGTGCCGGCAGAGAACCCCACCGGTTGCTACTCCCGCGAGTTCGAACTGCCCGCCGACTGGCTGGCAAGCGGTCAGAGCCGGATCATCTTCGACGGGGTGAGCAGCGCCTTCCACCTGTTCTGCAACGGTCGCTGGGTCGGTTACTCTCAGGACAGTCGCCTGCCCGCCGAATTCGATCTGACCCCATATCTGCTGGCCGGTCACAACCGGCTGGCGGTGCTGGTGTTGCGCTGGTCTG
This sequence comes from Aeromonas sp. FDAARGOS 1411, assembly GCF_019047125.1. NCBI lineage: Bacteria > Pseudomonadati > Pseudomonadota > Gammaproteobacteria > Aeromonadales > Aeromonadaceae > Aeromonas > Aeromonas sp. FDAARGOS 1411. The sequence continues at coordinate 3,811,391 of NZ_CP077214.1, forward strand.
ACGGCTCCTATCTGGAAGATCAGGATATGTGGTGGCTGTCTGGGATCTTCCGCTCCGTCAGCCTGTTGCACAAACCGGCCCGTCATCTGATGGATATCCGGGTCACCCCCGATCTGGATGCCTGCTATCGGGATGGCCGTCTCAAGATTGCCCTGCAAGCGGCCAATGCGGCCGGTCTGTCGGTAGAGGCCAATCTCTATGACGGTAGCGAGCGGATCGCGACCCTGCGCCAGCCGATAGGCACCCAAGCCATTGATGAGAAAGGGGCGTATGACGATCGTGCCGAGCTGTGGCTCGACGTGGCTGCGCCGCGCAAGTGGAGCGCCGAGACGCCCCATCTCTATCGCCTGACCCTGACCCTGCTGGACGAGCTGGGCCAGGCCATCGAGAGCGAGGCGTGCGATGTGGGCTTTCGGGTGGTGGAGATCCGTGGTGGCCTGCTGCGGGTCAACGGTCAGCCGCTGCTTATTCGTGGTGCCAACCGTCATGAACACCATCCCGCCAAGGGTTATGCCATCGATCGCGCCACCATGGATCGGGATCTGGTGCTGATGAAGCGGCACAACTTCAATGCGGTGCGCTGTTCCCACTATCCCAACCACCCCGATTTCTATCGCCTCTGCGATCGGCTCGGTCTCTATGTGGTGGACGAGGCGAATCTGGAGACTCACGGCATGACCCCCATGGGGCGGTTGGCGCGGGATCCTGCCTGGAGCAACGCCTTTCTGGAGCGGGCCACCCGCATGGTGGCACGGGATTTCAACCACCCCTCTATCATCATCTGGTCGCTGGGCAACGAGTCGGGTTACGGCCCAGCCCACGATGCCATGTATGGCTGGATCAAGCGCAGTGACCCGAGCCGTCCGGTGCAGTACGAGGGGGGAGGGGCCGATACCCCGGCCACCGACGTCATCTGTCCCATGTATGCAAGAACCCATCAGGATCAACCCTTCCCGGCGGTGCCCAAGTGGGCGCTGGCCAAGTGGATTGGCCTGCCGGAAGAGACCCGACCGCTGATCCTCTGCGAATATGCCCATGCCATGGGCAACAGCCTGGGGGGCTACGCCCACTACTGGCAGGCGTTTCGCGACCATCCACGCCTGCAGGGCGGGTTCGTCTGGGATTGGGTCGATCAGGGGCTCGACAAATACACCGCCGATGGTCGCCACTACTGGGGCTATGGCGGTGACTTCGGCGATGTGCAAAACGATCGCCAGTTCTGCTGCAACGGCCTGCTGTTCCCGGATCGCACTCCCCATCCTGCCCTGTTCGAGGCAAAGCGCGCTCAGCAGCCGTTCCGCTTCACTCTGCTTGAGCACACCCCGCTGCGAGTGCGGATCGAGAGTGAATACCTGTTTCGGGAAACCGACAATGAGCGGCTGTGCTGGCAGCTGAGTGAAAACGGCCAAGTGGTGCTGGAGGGGGAGGTGTCTCTCGCGCTGGCAGCGCAAGGGGTGGTCGAGTTGACTCTGACCGGGACGCTACCCGCCTTTGCGGCGGGCTCGCAGGCCTGGCTCGATCTGGCCATCTTCCAGCCGAATGCCACCCCCTGGTCTGCGGCTGGGCACGAGGTGGCGCGCCAGCAATTCATGCTGCCGTCACCGCTGGCGCTACCTGCACCAGTTAGCCCTGCGGTTATGGTTGAGCTGGTCGACGGCTGGCTGGTCACCACTGCTAACAGTCAGTGGCGGCTCGACAAGCAGAGCGGCCGCATCACCAGCTGGCTGAAGTCGGGGCTGGAGCAGTTGCTGACGCCGATCATGGATCACTTCTACCGCGCGCCGCTCGACAACGACATCGGCACCAGCGAAGCGGATCACGCCGACCCCAACTCCTGGATTGCCCGCTGGCAGGCATGTGGCCTTGAGCAGTGGCAGCACCGCTGTCTGGGCGTGGTGGTTGGCGGTAGTGAGCTGCGGGTGACTCACGGCTATTTCCATCAGGAGCAGTTGCAACTGCTGAGTCATTGGCACCACCGTTTTGCTGACGACGGCACCATGAGTCTCGACATCGAGTGCGAACTGGCGCAGGCGCTGCCTTCGCTGCCGCGGATCGGTCTGCTAATCCATCTGGCTGACCCGGTTGAGCAGGTGCAGTGGCTGGGACGCGGCCCCCACGAAAACTATCCGGATCGCCTGCTGGGAGCTGATCTGGGGCGCTGGAGCCTGCCGCTGGAGGCGATGCACACCCCTTACGTCTTCCCGACCGACAACGGCTTGCGCTGCGATACCCGCGAGCTGCAGCTGGGTGGACTGCGGGTGAGTGGCGCTTTCCATTTCAGCGTCAGTCGCTTCAGCCAGCAGCAGCTGGCCACAGCCCGTCACCAGAGCGATCTGGTGGCAGAGGAGGGGCTGTGGGTCTGCCTCGATGGTGCTCACATGGGAGTGGGCGGGGATGACTCCTGGAGCCAGAGCGTGCGCCCCGAGTATCAGCTGACCGCCCGTCGCTATCGCTGGCACTGCACCCTTGGTTGAGCTTTTTGACAACAGCCCGTTAGCGACTAGCCTCAATGCTGCGGAATAGATTGAGTCCAAAAATTAACGCTCGGATTTATGTTTTTGAAAAATAAGAAAAAGATTCAATGTAACAGAGTGTAATCGTTTTCATTTTGTCGTCATGATCACAGAAGAAATGACAACAAATTGATTACATTGAATGGCGATTGCTCAATAGCTCGCCACCCTACAACTCATGGATAGATACATCGGAGCACACACAATGAAAAAAATGACGACCGTTGCTGCCCTGCTGCTGGGCCTGATGGCTGGTGCCACTGCTGCCCACGCTGAAACCCGCATCGGGGTGACCGTCTACAAATATGACGACAACTTCATGGCGGTGGTACGCAAGGCGATCGAGAAGGAAGCGGCTGCCAACCCCGGGGTTGAGCTGCTGATGAACGACTCCCAGAACGACCAGTCCAAGCAGAACGACCAGATCGACGTGCTGCTGGCCAAGGGCGTGAAGGCGCTGGCCATCAACCTGGTTGACCCGGCTGCCGCTCCCGTGGTGATTGAAAAGGCCCGTGGCGAAGATATTCCGGTAGTCTTCTACAACAAGGAGCCGAGTGCTGCCGATCTGGCCAGCTACGACAAGGCCTACTACGTGGGCACCGACTCCAAGGAGTCAGGGATCATCCAGGGTCAGCTGATTGCCAAACACTGGAAAGCCCATCCGGAGTGGGATCTGAACAAGGATGGCGTGATCCAGTTCGTGCTGCTGAAAGGGGAGCCGGGCCACCCGGATGCCGAAGCGCGCACCTCCTACGTGGTCAAGACCCTGAACGATGGCGGCGTCAAGACCGAGCAACTGCACATGGATACCGGTATGTGGGATACCGCGATGGCGAAAGACAAGATGGACGCCTGGATCTCCGGCCCCAACGCCAGCAAGATCGAAGTGGTCATCGCCAACAACGACGGCATGGCAATGGGTGCGGTTGAGTCACTGAAAGCCCAGGGTAAGACTGCCATTCCGGTATTCGGCGTCGATGCGCTGCCGGAAGCGTTGGCCATGGTCAAGAGCGGTGCCATGGCGGGTACCGTGCTGAACGATGCGGCCAACCAGGCCAAAGCCACCTTCGAGCTGACCAAGAACCTGGCTGAAGGCAAACCGGCCGGTGAAGGCACCAAGTGGAATATCGTCGACAAGGTAGTACGTGTTGCCTACGTCGGTGTGGATAAAGACAACCTGTCCCAATTCGAGTAATTCCCTCCTCCAGGGCAAGGGAGATCCCCTTGCCCTTTTTTCAACCAGATGTGATGGCTGATATGACAACACAGCAACAATCAGAATGGCTGTTGGAGATGATTGACGTCAGTAAGAGCTTTCCCGGCGTCAAGGCACTCGATAATGTCAATTTACGGGTCCGTCCTCATTCTGTGCATGCGTTGATGGGCGAGAACGGAGCGGGAAAATCCACACTGCTCAAGTGCCTGTTCGGCATTTACGAGAAGGATCAGGGCAAGATCTTCTTCAAGGGGCAGGAGATCAACTTCACCTCCTCCAAAGAGGCGCTGGAAAATGGCGTCTCCATGGTGCATCAGGAGCTCAACCTGGTGTTGCAGCGTACCGTGATGGACAACATGTGGCTCGGCCGCTACCCCACCAAGGGGTGGTTTATCGACCACGGCAAGATGTATGACGACACCAAGCGCATCTTCGATGAGCTGGATATCGACATCGACCCCAAGGTGAAGGTCGCGACCCTGTCGGTCTCCCAGATGCAGATGATCGAGATCGCCAAGGCGTTCTCCTACGATGCCAAGATCGTCATCATGGATGAGCCTACCTCCTCCCTGACCGAGAAAGAGGTGAACCACCTCTTCAAGATCATCAACAAGTTGAAGGATAAGGGGTGCGGCATCGTCTACATCTCTCACAAGATGGAGGAGATCTTCCAGCTCTGTGACGAGATCACCATATTGCGGGATGGCCAGTGGGTGGCAACCCAGCCGCTCAAGGGCATGACCATGGATCAGATCATCGGGATGATGGTCGGCCGTGAACTGACCCAGCGTTTCCCGGAAAAGACCAACCAGCCGAAAGAGGTGATCCTCGAGATCGAACACCTGACGGCGAAGAACCAGCCCTCCATTCAGGATGTGACCTTCAACCTGCACAAGGGGGAGATCCTCGGCATCGCCGGACTGGTCGGGGCCAAGCGCACCGACATCGTCGAGACCCTGTTCGGCATTCGCGATCGCAGCCAGGGCAGCATCAAGCTGCATGGCAAAGAGGTGGCCAACCACAACGCCCACGAAGCGATCCGCAACGGCTTTGCGCTGGTGACGGAAGAGCGCCGCTCCACCGGTATCTACTCCCGGCTCGATATCGCCTTCAACTCCTTGATCGCCAACATGGACAGCTACAAGGGCTCCATGGGGCTGCTCAGCGACAACAAGATGAAGAGCGATACCCAGTGGGTGATCGACTCCATGCGGGTCAAGACGCCGACCCAGCAGACCCAGATCGGTTCCCTCTCCGGGGGCAACCAGCAGAAGGTGATCATCGGTCGCTGGCTGCTGACCCAGCCGGAGATCCTGATGCTCGATGAGCCCACCCGTGGCATCGACGTCGGGGCCAAGTTCGAGATCTACCAGCTCATCCTGGAGCTGGCGAAGAAGGATAAAGGGATCATCATCATCTCGTCAGAGATGCCGGAATTGCTGGGGATCACCGACCGCATCATGGTCATGAGCAACGGCCGGGTCGCCGGGATCGTCAATACCAAAGAAACTGACCAGAGCGAGATACTGCGCCTGGCATCTCTGTACCTCTAGAGACAGGAAGACATTTATGGAGTCGGCTAAAAATTTCAATCTGATGCAGGCGCTCAAGGAAAACGCCATCTATCTGGTGCTGCTGGTGCTGCTCATGGTCATCGTGATCCAGGAGCCCTCCTTCCTGAGCCTCACCAACTTCAGCAACATCCTGACCCAGTCTTCGGTGCGGGTCATCATAGCACTGGGGGTGGCGGGTATCATTATCACCCAGGGGACGGATCTCTCGGCCGGTCGTCAGGTCGGTCTGGCGGCACTCATAGCGGCAACCATGCTGCAGGCGCTGACCAACGTCAACAAGGTGTTCCCGACGCTGGGGGAGGTGCCCATTCCTGCGGTGATCCTGCTGGTGTGTGTGGTGGGGGCGCTGATCGGGCTGGTTAACGGCCTCATCGTGGCCTACCTGAACGTCACCCCGTTCATTACCACTCTGGGCACCATGATCATCGTTTACGGTATCAACTCCCTCTACTTTGACTCGGTCGGGGCCTCGCCGGTGGCCGGGTTTGACCCTCGCTTCTCCAGCTTCGCCCAAGGGTTTATCCGGATAGGAGGATTCAAGCTCTCCTATCTTACCTTCTACGCGGCCATCGCCAGCGTCTTTGTCTGGGTGCTGTGGAACAAGACCCGCTTTGGCAAAAACATCTTCGCCATCGGCGGCAACCCCGAGGCTGCCAAGGTCTCCGGCGTCAATGTTGCGGTCAATCTGGTGATGATCTATGCGCTGGCAGGGGTCTTCTACGCCTTCGGCGGCATGCTGGAAGCGGGCCGTATCGGTAGCGCCACCAACAACCTCGGCTTCATGTACGAGCTGGATGCCATCGCGGCGTGCGTGGTGGGCGGGGTGTCGTTTGCCGGCGGGGTGGGAACGGTCGCGGGTGTGATTACCGGCGTACTTATCTTCACCCTGATCAACTATGGCTTGACCTATATCGGCGTCAGCCCTTACTGGCAGTTCATCATCAAGGGCGGCATCATCATTCTGGCGGTGGCCCTGGACTCCATGAAGTACGCCAAGAAGAAGTAACGATTGGCAGGGAGGGTTGGCGTTGCCAGCCCTCTCTTCTGGAGGGAACCCATGCCATTCAAGGTCAAGATTTACCTCTTGCTGCTACTGGCCATTCTGGTCACCATCGGCACTGCCGGGCTCAGCGTGAATCACTTCATCAGTGGTTACATTCGCACTCAGGCCACCCACAACATCAACGAACAGATCACCTTGGTCAAAGAGAAGCTGGCCAGCGACATCAATCAGAAGATCCTGTTGGCCGCCAACCTCAACTTCGGGGTGACCAACGTCAAGAAGACCCTGCAAGAGACCGGCTTTCACAACATCGTCAAGGTGATCGGCGACATGGCCTTCGACGTGAGCGGGGTCATCAACGACAACGCCAAGGTCGATGCCCTGCGCAAGCTGATCCCCGCCGCCAACAACCAGATCACCGTCAGCCCGCTGCAACAGGTGGATGGCAAGCCGGTCATCACCATTCTGGTGCCGCGCGGTGCCGATTCCGCCTATCTCTACTACCTCGACATGAGCGAGTTCAAAAGCCTGCTGGAGAAGATGAGTGGCGATGGCCGCTACTTCTCGTTGGCCGACAGTCAGGGCAACAGCCTCTATGACAGCAAGCCGCAAGGGGAGAGCGAGGCACGCCCCAACCAGCTGGATATTCGCGGCAGCAGCTGGACCCTGACCGGCTACATCGATCTTGACTACATCCGTGCCATGACCCGGGCCCTCAACGGCCAGATCATCATGGCGCTGTGCGGCGTGGCGATCGTGGTGATGGTGCTGGCGATGCTGGCGCTCAATGTGGCCTATCGCCCCATCCTCTCGCTGCGGGATCTGGTGCTGGAGCTCTCCCGTGGCAGTGGCGATCTCACCCGCCGGCTGGCGGTGACCAGCAAGGATGACCTTGGCCAGATCTCGGCCGGCATCAACCGCTTTATCGAGCGGTTGCAGGAGATGATGGGGGAGGTGCGACAGGCGAGCGGCCAGCTCAACAGCGGTATCGAGGGGCTGGCCAGTCAGACCGGCGCCGCCCAGTCTCTGCTGGCGGACCATGTGCGTGAGACCGAGCAGGTGGTGACTGCCATCAACGAGATGAGCCGCACCGCGGTCTCCGTCTCCGAGAGTGCGGCCAGCACCGCCCAGCTCACCGGCCAGAGCCAGCAGCTGGCGAGCCAGTCCCGTCAGGTGGTGGATCAGGCGATGGCCAGCGTGATGGCGCTGGTGGACGAAGTGGAAGCCACTGCCCGCTCCATCGAAGCGATGCAGCAGGATGTGCAGCAGATTGGCTCAGTGCTCGGGGTGATCGGCAGCATTGCCGAACAGACCAACCTGCTGGCCCTCAACGCCGCCATCGAGGCGGCCCGCGCTGGTGAACAGGGGCGTGGCTTTGCGGTGGTGGCAGACGAAGTGCGTTCCCTCGCGGCCCGTACCCAGCAGAGCACAGCCGAGATCCAGACCATGCTGGCCAGTCTGCAGCGGGGCACCCGCACCGTGGTGGATGCCATGGGCAACACCAAGCAGAGCTGTCAGGGGGCGGCCGAGAACACCACAAAGGTCAACGAGTCGCTGGATCTGATGGCAGGAGAAGTGGTGGAGATCAACGATCTCATCAGCCATATCGCCACGGCGGCGGAGCAGCAGAGCGCGGTGGCCGAAGAGATCAACCGCAACATGAGCGCCATCGCCGAAGTGATCCGCCGGCTGACCCACAATGGCGAAGCGACGGTCGCCAGCTCTGCGGCGATGCAGCAGACCTACGACCGGCTGCGGGAGATCGTGGGTCACTTCCGGCTGGAGTGAGGCCGATGTTCAGTCAATAACAAAACAGGGCCATCCGGCCCTGTTGTTGTTTTCCTGTCTGCCTGAATCAACCGGCCTTGCGGCGCAGATAGACCCCGGCTTCCATGTGATGGGTCCAGGGGAACTGGTCGAACAGGGCGAAACGGGCGATCTCGTGGGTTTCGCCCAGTACCGCCATGTTGGCCTGCAGAGTCTCGGGGTTGCAGGAGATATAGAGGATGTTGTCGTACTCCTGCACCAGCTTGACGGTGGCATCGTCGAGACCGGCGCGGGGCGGGTCAACGAAGATGGTGTTGCACTGGTAGCTCTTGAGATCGACCCCCTTGAGGCGGTTGAACTCCCGCTCGCCACGCATCGCCATGGTGAACTCCTCTGCCGACATGCGCAGGATGATCAGGTTGTCGACGCCGTTGGCGGCGATGTTGAACTGGGCGGAGTCGACGCTCGGCTTGGCGATTTCGGTGGCCAGCACCTTGCGGAAGTTCTGCGCCAGCGCGATGGAGAAGTTGCCGTTGCCGCAATAGAGCTCCAGCAGGTCCCCTTCGCTCCCCTTGGTCACATCCAGCGCCCAGGCCAGCATCTGCTCGTTGATGGCGGCGTTGGGCTGGGTGAAGCTGTTCTCCACCTGCTTGTAAGTTAGCTGGCGACCCGCCACGTTGAGCTGTTCGATGACGAAGTCATCCCCCAGACAGATCTTCTGCTTGTGGGCGCGGCCAATCAGCTGTAGCTCGAACCCCTTGGCACGCAGATCTGCCTGCAGCGCTTCGGCGGCCTGTTGCCACTCGGCCTCCAGCTTGCGGTGATAGAGCAGGCTGACAATGATCTGGCCGGACTGGGTGGAGAGGTAGTCGATCTGGAACAGCTTGCGGCGCAGCACCGGGTGTGGGCGCAGCCCCTCCAGCAGCAGCGGCATCAACTGGTTGATGAGGCGGCTGGCGGTAGGGAAGTGGTCTATCTTGATGATCTCTTTGGTCGCCGGGGCATACATGCAGTGGAAGAGGTCATCCCCTTCGTGCCAGATGCGAAATTCGGCGCGCATCCGGTAGTACTCCGCCGGTGAGCTGTGCACTTCCAGTGCCGGGAGGGTGAAGCCGGCAAACAGCTCGGTGAGGCGAGCGCGCTTTTCGTCGAGTTGGGCCTGATAGTCGGCCGCGGTTCTAGGCGCCGGAGCGTTCGCGGAAGGCTGTTGGGATTGGGTCATAAATACCTCACATGCACACCGGCCGGGCCGGGTCGAAATCGGGGGAAGGCAACAGGCCACCCAAAGGGGCCCGATTTTAAAAGCCAGCCGCAGATTGTCCAGCATTTTGTGGTCAAGAAGTGTTCAGTCAGGCCGATAGCTGATCTACAGGCATGGTGGGAGGACACATTATGCAGATCGAAGGCGTGGGCGCAGCCCAACCCAAGGGAGTGGGTGTTTCTCCCAAATCGCCCCAACAGGCGGAGCAGAAACAGGTCAAGAGCGAGGAGGCTGTCTCCTTGCACAAGCCGCCCAAGTGGGCGCAGGTTTTGATCCAGCAGGCATTGCAGTTCTCGCTGGAGATCAACGGCCAAGGCTATCAGGCGCCGAAGGTGAAAGAGCCCGAGGAGATCACGCCGGAGACCCTGTTCGACTTCCAGTCGGTGGCTGACAACGTGCTGCAGTTTGTGACCGGGCGGCTTGGCGCCGCACGGGCTGATGGCAAATCTGACGACGACCTGACCGGGATGATGGAGCAGGCCCGCAAGGGGGTCGACAAGGGCTTTGACGAGGCGAAGAAGCAGCTCGGCAAGTGGGCGACCGACAACGACGACATCAAAACCGGTATCGATCAGAGCTACAAGCTGATCCAGAAAGGGCTCGAGGAGTTCGAGAAGGAGTTCTTCGGCAAGGTTTCTCCGACCGACATGGGGCAGGCCGAGATGGCCAGCCGCCAGCAGGGGTATCTGGAGATCCAGACCAAGGATGGCGACAAGGTGGTGCTGCGCTTCAACGACAGCTGGCAGACCAAGTCCCAGACCAGCGAGAGCGGCAGCCAGTTCAGCCTCAAGTCGAGCCAGAGCTTCAGCTTCTCGCTGGAGGGGGACCTCAGCAGCGACGAGATGGAGTCCATCGGCAAGCTGGTCAAGGGAATCGATGAGCTGGCGGGGAACTTCTTCTCCGGCAACTTCGAGGATCTGCTGGACAAGGCGGGCGAGCTGAAACTGGATGACAGCCAGCTGGCCTCCTACTCTCTCAAGCTCAAGCAGAGCGTCAAGCTGAGCCAGACCTATCAGGGGGCGCACTCCCTGCAGGATCTGATCAAGCCGTTTGCCGACTACCTGCCCAAGCTGGATCAGGTGCAGAAACAGGCGGATAGCCTGCTGCCCCCAGCCCAACAACAGGCGTTGACCCCGGCCGTGCTGGCCGCGAGAGGGGAAGGGGAACCGGCGCAGGTCGATCGCTTCACCAGCTTCAACCAGCGGATGCTGGAGGCGCTGCGGATGATCAACCAGTTCCAGCCCTCCACCGAGCCCGCCAGTAAGAACGCCTGAGCCACAGTGCGTAACGCAAGTAATGACCTGCCGTTTGCCAGCCCTTCCCGGGGCTGGCAAACTGGCCTTTTCTCCAATCCGGTTGCCCCATGAACCCCAAGAAGCCAAGAGACAAGCGCGAGCTCTGCTACCCCTTTATCTTCGAAACCTCGTTCAAATGTGATTTTGAAATCGCCACCGACGAGCTCTGCTGTCAGGTCGGGGCCGTGCTGTCACACCTTGCGCCGGATGCCGATACCGAGCCCATGCTGGCGGATCTCGCGGCGTTGCAGCGGCTTATCTACAACCTCAACGGCTCGGTGCGCGGCAAGCTGGGGATCTTCAATGCAGATCTTGAGTGGCTCAAGGCCCGTTACGACCACTACAACGAGGCGAGTCGCGGCAGCGTCACCGGTTTTGTGCTGCCACAGGGGCCACAGCCCATTCCCACCCTCCATCTGTGCCGCTGCGGTAGCAAGAAGGTGGTGCGGCTGCTGGTCCGGCTGGAAGAGAGCGAGGTGGCCTTCGATCCCATTCTCTATCGCTTCGCCAACCTGCTGGCCAACTTCTTCTTCGTGCTCACCGTCTACCTCAAGCAGCGCTGGCAGGTGCCGGAAGTGCCCTACGTCAGCATCAATTACTGATGGCGGCTGGTTAGCGGCCAGACGTCATGGTGGATTGAACGGAATAAAAAACCGGAGCCTTGGGCTCCGGTTTTGCTTTTCAGCGCGTAAGTTGCCCGCTCAGCTGGAGATCAGCACCCGGGCCGAGTTGGCGGGGATGGTGAGCTGCACCTCGCCCTGCACCACTTCAAACTTCTCACCGTTGAAGGCGTCGGTGAAGCGGCTGGCAGGGCTGGCGGTCTGCCACAGGGGCAAGCTGATGGTGCGCGGCTCGCTCGGGTGGCGGTTGCAAGCCACTACCACCTGATCGCTTTGCAGGGTACGGGCGAACACATAGCTGTGGGGCCCGGCGTAGAGGGTCTGGATATCGCCACGGCGCAGGGAGGGGCGCTGACGGCGGATCTGGATCAGCCGGCGATAGTGGTCGTGCAGCACGTGATCCCAGTCTGTGGTATCCCACGGGAAGCAGCGGCGACAGTCCGGGTCGTTGCCGCCAGAGAGCCCCACTTCATCGCCGTAGTAGATGGACGGCACGCCGATATAGGTGAGCAGCAGGGTGGCCGCGAGGCGCATCCGCTGCTTGTCTTCGCCCAGCAGGTGGAGGAAGCGTGCAGTGTCGTGGCTGTCCAGCAGGTTGAACTGGGTCAGCTGGTTCTTGAACGGGATGTGAGCCCGCGCCAGTTTGAGCCAGCGATCCAGCTCTTCGGCGCTGATCTTGATGGGGTGGTAAGCGATATCCTGCCCCGCGAGGAAGGCGCGGATCGGGTGGGCGAAGCCGTAGTAATTCATGGCACCATCCTCCTGATCCCCTTGCAGCCACTGGCTCGCCTCGAAGAAGTGTTCGCCGAGCACATAGGCGTCCGGGTTCTCCTGCTTCACTGCCCCGCGAATGGCGCGTACATGGCTGCGGTTGCCCTCGGCGGTGCCGCGCTCGCCCAGCATGTGGATGACGTCAAAGCGCCAGCCATCGATCTGGTAGGGGGCGCGCATCCAGTAACGGAGGATGGCGTCGTCGGCCCGATAGACGGCGTCCTGTACCTTCTCGCAGGAGAAGTCGAGCTTGGGTAGGCTGCGAATGCCCTTCCAGCTGACGTAATCCCCTTCTTTGTCAAAGGTGTAGAAGCTGCGCCACGGGGAGTCCGGGTTGCTCTGGGCCCCCAGTGGCGGGCAGAACCAGGGGTGCTCGGTAGAGGTGTGGTTGACCACCGCATCGAGGATGATCTTCATGCCACGCTGGTGCAGGTTGCGGGTCAGCTCGGCGAACTGCTCGTTGCTGCCGAGGTGGGCATCGACCTTGAAGTAGTCCTGAGTGTCGTACTTGTGGTTGCTCGGTGAATCGAAGATGGGGTTGAGGTAGAGCGCCGTCACCCCGAGAGATTGCAGATAGTGCAGCTTGGCATCGATCCCCGCCAGATCGCCGCCGTAAAATTCGCAGGCGCCGTGGCCCTCTTCATGACGGCTGACCGGCTCGCCCCACGCTTTGCTGATCACCGCTTTGCCGCGGTACTCGTACTCGTGATGCTTGACGCTCAGCGACGGATCGCCGTTGCAGAAGCGGTCGGGGAAAATCTGGTAGAACACCTGATCCTGCACCCAGGCCGGTGGCTGGTGCAGGCTGTTGAAGCGAAAATGCTGCTCCCGTGGCGGCATGGACGCGCTGACGCCCGCCCCGTGCAGCCACCACTGCTCCTCGTCGGTGAGGCACTTGAAGCTGTAGAGGTGGATATCTTGTCCCTTGATGAGCGGCAGAGTCGCCTGCCATACCTGCAGCCGATCGCGGGTGGAGACTGCCGTCATCGGGATCAGGTACTCCTCGTTATCCGGCTCGTGGCGCAGCCACACCTCGCGGATCGGCGCATCCAGCTCGCTAAAGAGGGTCAATTGCAGTGCGTCGGCGCTCTCTTTGAACCAGGGCGCCACCTGGGGATGAAACAGAAACGGATGGGTCATGATGCTTATTGAGTCAGAAGATCGGCGAGGGCATTACCCTGTTCATGCAGTGTTTCGAGCTGGCCTGCCAGCGACTTGGGATCCAGTCCCAACTGGTCGGCGAGCGGTTTGGGGAAGCGGGCGATGATGGCCTGGGCAGGCACGCCCGCGTTCCAGGCGAAGGAGATAAACACGGCGAGGCGGATCAGCACCGCCTCCTTGCTGACCGGATCGTGGGAGAGCGGGTCAAGCTGTTGGGAGATGGCATCGACGAAGGCCTCGGAGAGGTTCCAGCGCCGCGCCAGCTCGGCACCAAGCTGGGCATAGTCGTAGCCCAGCATCTCCCGCTGGGCCTCGACCCGGCTGCTGCCGTTCTGGATCGCCATGTTGATGAGCTCAGCCTCTTCCGGCAAGGTGCTCTGGATAAGCAGTTCGCCGATGTTGTGGATCAGGGCGCAGGTAAAGGCGGTCTCGGGATCCATCACCTTGGCCTCCTGCGCCAGGGTCTTGGCGATGGTGGCGACCTGGAAGGTCTCGGTCCAGAACTTGTTCTTGTCGAAGCTGGGCGGGGCCTTGAAGGTACCGATGATGCCGGAGGCGACCACCACGGAGCGCAGCCGGTTGAAGCCGAGCCGGATCACCGCCTGTTCGATGGAGGTCACTTCGTTGCCCCGGCGCAGGGCGGCCGAGTTGGCCATCCGCAGCACCTTGACGCTGATCACCTGATCCATGGCGATCTTGGCCGCAATCTCGTCGATGCGGGCATTCTCGTCGTTGAAGCTCTGCATCAACTCGTGCAGCAGCTTGGGAATAGTGGGGAGTTGTTTGATCTTGTCAAACAGGCGATCCATCGACATGGCTGAGGCAGCCTCCATTGCGAACTCTGCCTCATATTGTGCCACAGCCGGACAACATGTTCCTGTTTGTGATGCGGCTTTGTGAGCGCTAGAACACCCAGTCGCGCAAGGTGTATTCCAAACGGTGCTGTTTGCCCTGCAGGATCAGGTTCTGACTGGTGCCGCTCAAGGTCGCCCCCTCGGTAAGGGTGGTCAGTACAGCCTGTTCGATAGTGTCGAGCGGCGGCATGCAGGCCATTTCGGTGCTGCCCAGACTGGTGACCCACAGCTTGTCATCTTCCAGATGGCCCTGACCGAAGTAGCGGTTGCAACCGGCGATGCCGTTGACGGTGAAGTGCTCGCCGATCTCGAAATCGGGGGGATTGTCGCGGGGGGCCTTGATCGGTTCGCCATCCAGTTTGCTCAGTACCCAGTGGTGGTGTTGCAGATCTTGCTGAACAAAGGCGGTCGAGCTGCAGCCAGCGAGCAGTAACAGGGGGATCAGCAAAAAGGGCAATCTGGGCATGAGGCGGCTCCGGTTGGGGGAGCGTCAAGAATACCCTTTTTGGGCAGTCGGGAGCAGGGCGGGAGAGGGGACGACCGACCGCTTCTGTCGCCCCTTGTCCCGCACGACTGTCGCTTAATGGCAACACACGGGTGATGTTGCCATCAATTTACGCTATCTCAGGGATCAGTTGGTGAATAGGCGCTCGGCATAACGGGCGAGACCGGCGGCCACCGAGCCGAAGTCATCGCCACCCTCAAGCGGGATGGAGGGGAGCTTCTGGCGGATAAAGCTGGCGATCAGCGGCGAGCGGGCGCTACCACCGGTGACGAAGATGCGATCCGGCTGCACACTGGCGGCGGCAATTGCTTCGTCCATCAGCTCGCCAATCTTCTCCAGCAGCAGGGCCGAGGCGTTGGCCAGCTGTTCGCGGGTCAGTTCCGCTTCCAGCCCTTTTTCCAGCTCGGCCAGCGACTGGCGATTGAGTTCCTGCTCCGAGAGGGCGATTTTGCCCTGCTCGGCACGCCATACCAGCTGGTGGCTCAGCTTGTGTGCCCGCAGGTTGGCCAGACGCCCCAGCTTGCTGCCGGGCTGGCTGTCGAGCTGCAGATCCTGCAGCTGGCGGGCGGTGTCGAGGCTGTAGAAGCGGCTCTGGGCGCTGACGTCATTGATGGCGGCCGCATCCCAGAACAGCGGGTGGGGCAGCGGCTTGCCGGTCTTGAGGGTCTCGTGCATGCCGAGCAGCGGCATCATCCCTTCCACCGTCAGGCGGATGTCGAAGTCGTTGCCGCCGATCCGCTGGCCGCTGTGGCCAAGCAGATCGCTGCTGCGATCCAGCTGATCGCGGTAGCTCGGGCCCATCCGCAGCATGGAGCAGTCGGTGGTACCGCCGCCGATATCCACCACCAGTACCACGGCGTCTTCGGTGAGGCGCGCCTCGAATTCAAACCCGGCGGCCACCGGCTCGTAGAGGAACTCCACCTGCTCGAAACCGGCCAGACGGGCCGCCTCGGTCAGGATGGCGATAGCTTGCTGGTTGCTCTCTTCCCCCGCCAGCCCCTGGAAGTTGACCGGTCGACCGATCACCGCCTGGCGGATAGGGGCGCCGAGCTGCTGCTCCGCCTGTTGGCGGACATGGAGCATCATGGCGCAGACAATGTCTTCAAACAGGGCGATCTGGGGGGCCTTGAGGCCATAGGCACCGAGGAAGGATTTCGGCGATTTGATGTAGTAGCCGTCGTCCGGCTCTTCCAGATAGCGCTCCAGTGCAGCGCCGCCAAAGCTCAGCTCGTCGATCAGTCCCTCTTCGCGCATCTGGCGGCGAACCATCTGGGCACGGGTGACCACGGGGCCACGCAGCTTGAGGTACTCCGCCTGCTGGGCGGGGGCCAGCCCTTCGGCCAACAGACCGGCGATAGCATCCCGGTGGGGGGCATGCAGGGTGGAGGGGAGATAGCGGGATGCACCAAGATTCAGCAGCCTGGGGCTACCTTGTTCCATCACGGCCACGGCACAGTTGGAGGTGCCGTAATCAAATCCGATAAACATGGGCGCCAGACTCCTGAATAAAAAAGGGGGGGTAGCCTACCCGAAGGCGCCGGGTCTCACAACCCGGCGCGTGACGAAGAGAGGGCGAGCCCTTATTCCACTTCGTTGTCGCAGCGGCCCTGGCTCTCGATGGCGCGGATATTGCCGAGGGTGGTATCGGCGATGGCGTGCAGCGCCTCGCGGGTCAGGAATGCCTGATGGCCGGTGAACAGCACGTTGTGGCAGGCGGACAGACGGCGGAACACGTCATCGGTGATCACCTCGTTGGACTTGTCGGAGAAGAAGAGATCCTCTTCCTCTTCGTAGACGTCCAGCCCCAGTGCGCCGATACGGGAAGTCTTGAGCGCCTCGATGGCGGCGTTGGAGTCGAGCAGGCCCCCACGGCTGGTGTTGATGATCATCACCCCGTCCTTCATCTTGGCGAATGCCTCCTTGTTCAACAGGTGGTAGTTCTCTTTGAACAGCGGGCAGTGCAGGCTGATGATATCGGATTGGCGGAACAGGGTATCGAGATCCACATACTCGGCTCCCAGCTCGATGGCTGCCGGATTCTGGTAAGGATCGTTGACCAGCAGGCGAACCCCGAACCCCTTGAGGATGCGCAGGGCGGCCAGACCGATCTTGCCGGTGCCGATGACGCCGACCGTCTTGCCATGCATGTTGAAGCCGACCAGCCCTTCCAGCGAGAAGTTGGCGTCGCGGGTGCGCTGATAAGCCTTATGGATGCGGCGGTTGAGGCACATCATCATGCCGACGGCGTGTTCTGCGGTCGCCTCGGGGGAGTAGGCGGGCACCCGCACCACTTTCAGCCCCAGCTCTTTGGCGGCGGCCAGATCCACGTTGTTGTAACCGGCGCAGCGCAGGGCGATCACCTGGGTGCCGTTGGCAGCCAGTTCGGTCAATACCTCGCGGTCGGCATCGTCATTGACGAACAGACACACCACCGGGAAGCCGTGAGCCAGTCGGGCCGTTTTGGCCTCCAGCCGCACATCGAAAAACTCCAGGTCGAAGCCGTACTGGCTGTTGGCCTGGTTGAAATGCTCTTTGTCATAGCTCTTGGTACTGAATACGGCGACTTTCATGGTATGTGCTCCGCAGCGTGTGTGTCGTCAAATTACAACAAAATGGGTCAGCTATCACCGGACAAACCGGCTGGTTATTGTCCCCACGGCATAATGGGAACGGCGCTGACTGCACTCTTGTACGAACCATCCACCAGTTTGGTGCTGTAGGTCAGGTAAACCAGTGCATTGCGTTTCTTGTCGTAAAAACGCACCACTTTCTGCTCCTTGAACACCAGCGAGGTGCTGACATCGAACACCTCTTCCCCCGCTTTCAGCTTTTCGGGCAGGGTGATGGGGCCGATCTGGTGGCACGACAGGGAGGCGTGGGAGGGATCTTCCGCCAGTCCCAGCCCGCCTTTTACACCACCTGTCTTGGGGCGCGCCAGATAGCAGGCGACGCCGTCGATGCGCGGGTCGTCGAACGCCTCCACCAGGATCTTGTGGTTGGGGCCAAACAGCTTGAAGGCGGTGCTCACTTCACCGACGGTATCAGCCTTGTCGGCCAGCGCCGGGCCGGCAAACAGGGCCCCCAGTAGCAGGGGCAGGGCGCGGCGCAGGGCGTTATGTCGCGTGTGGTTATGTGTCATGGTCTCTCCTGTTGGCCCGGCATTCCTCAATAGGGAATGCCCAGGCGACGATAGAGGCTGGCAAGCACCCAGGCGGGGCCTATCAGCAGAAATTGCAGGTCGGCGAGGAAGGAGGGGCGCTTGCCCTCGATCTTGTGGCCGACAAACTGGGCTATCCAGAGCAGCACGAACGCTGCCACCGAGGGCCACAGCAGCGGCCCCTGCCACTGGTGGCAGAAGGCCAGCCCGAGCGCGGTCAGTCCGGCCATCCCCGCGAACAGCGAAAACGACAGCTGCAAATAGAACAGCAGCACCGGAATGGCTGCCACTGCCGCCCAGTTGAGGGGCTCTGGCAAGGGCCCGTGTGGCAGACACCAGAGCAGCGCCAGCGAGCAGAGATAGATGCCCGGCACCGCCAGTTTGTGGATGGCGACGTTTGTCGGATGGCGATGGCTCTGGCCGTACTGCGCAAACCACTCCTGGATTCCCTTCATGGCACCTCCCTGGCGCACTGTGTTCTCGCTGCCTGACCTTCGTGGTCAGGCGCTCGCGATGCTTATCCCTGCGGTGGATACTCCCAATATTGGGCCGGAATGGATTTTAGCAACGGGGTCATATCCGGATTGGGCAGGGCGATGGTGACCCGCTGATCGAGGTTGGCGCTGGCGAGCGCTTCGCGGATCTTGGGGTTGTCATTGAAGAACTTCATAAAGCTGCCATCGGCATAGGCCCGCTCCAGCCCGGTCTGAATCGCCTTGGCCAGCTTGGGGTATTCGGGGCTGACGAAGAAGAACTGGGCGAAGGGGTAGCGGATCAGCAGATGCTGCTCGATAGCGAGGTTGGGATACTGCGCCACCAGCTCGCTGCGCTCGGCGAAGATCTCCACCAGGGCGCGCGGGAAGAAGTCGATCTTGTCGCCGTCGTTGATAAGGCGAAACAGGCTGCTGTATCGGCCGGAGAAGGTCGGGATGCCCGCATTTTCCAGAATTTTGTTATCGGCCCAACCGACCCCTTGCGCCGCCTTAAGCTGTTTGAGGTCGGCCAGGGTATTGATCTGGTTGAACTTCTCCTGAGCGTCCGCGTGGATGAACGACAACCGCAATCCTTCCAGCCCGCGAAACAGCGGAATGGGGACGGCAATCAGGGAGGATTCGAGTGCGCTGGAGGTGCCCATCCAGAAGACGTTGATGGTCTTGCCCTTGCTCAGCTGCTGCTGGAGGGTGAACTGGTTGAGGTCGAGTTCGACAGGCTGGATGCGAAAGGGTTGCCCGGAGCGGGTCAGGGCCAGTTCGAGCAGCTTGTACTGGTACTCCTGGTCAAGATTGTTGACGGGACGGCTGGGGACCTTGACCGTCAGAACCTGTGCTTGTGCCAGCAGTGGCAGGCACAAACACAGCTTGATGAGCCATTTCACTCTCTGTTCTCCTGTAGATTCCGGAAGGTGTCCGGAGTCTAACAGAACTTGTCACCATCTTGCTGCGAGGCGTTGTGCAAGGTTTGAGCGCGGGGCCCTGCCTTGCTGGCGTCTGTTGCACCAGAATGGTGACGGTTCTTCGAAGAATCAGGCGACGCGACGGAACACGTGGGTATCGTTAAATTCCTTGGTGCTCTGGCACTCGACGCAGAAACGGGATTCCGGACGGGCATGCAGCCGCTTGAGGGAGATCTCGTCACCGCAAGATTCGCAGTAACCAAAATCCCCTTCGCTGATGCGCTTCAATGCGCCCCGCAGCTTGCGCAGGTGCAGCTTGTCGTGCTCGATGCGGTTCAGCTCCAGACGGCGGGCTTCCTCGATACTGGCACGGTCAATTTCATCAGCCATCTCGTTGGTGTCGGTGGCGATGGCCTGGCTGGCCTGGGAGTTCAGGCGCTCTTCGAGCTCGACGATCTGTCGCTCGATCTGCCCCTTGTAAAAGGCCAGTTGGTCTTCAGTCATGAAATCACACATACGATTAACTACCAGTCAGTTTACTAACCCAATTATCCCTGTTTATGGGGGCTGTCTGCCTACAGACCAAGCCCTTGTATCCCGATTTGCACCTGTTTCATGCAAGAGAGTGCAAATCAGGGCGGGCCTTGTACCAAAAAAATGCAGCCAAGCAAAGCAAATAGGATAAGGATTGTGCGCCCTTGCAAAAAAATGGTCCGTTCCTGCGGGGGATTGGTCGGGATCTGGCGCCTGCTTCACCCTCTGTTGGCATCGCCTTTGCAACGATGAGAAGGGTGGGCTTCGTACGGATTTGAGTGTTTAGTATTTGGTGCCGCCTTGGTCATTATATACGCCGTTATTTGTAGTTTTTTAAACACGCCCGCTTGACATTGCCCTTGATGGCGGGCTTTTATGGTGATGTTGATTACAATTTTATAACAAGGGTGTTCCATATATTAGACACCCTTGCCAATGGCAACCGTAAAGTCGGGGTTTAACATGGACAGTATCAAAGGCTGGATGGAGAGCAATCGCATCACGGAAGTGGAGTGCCTGTTCCCGGATTTCACCGGCAACGCCCGGGGCAAGATCATCCCAGCCAACAAGTTTTTGCGCGAAGGGGGCATGCGTCTGCCCGAGGTGATTTTCACCCAGACGGTGACCGGCGAATATCCGGATGACGACAGCATGATCGACCCGCTGGAGCGGGACATGCAGCTCTATCCCGACCCCAACACCATCCGTTTTGTCCCCTGGGCGCTGGAGCCCACTGCACAGGTGATCCACGACTGTTTCGACGTCAACGGCAAGCTGATCGACATCGCGCCGCGCTCCGTGCTGCGTCGGGTTCTGTCATTTTACGAGAAGCAGGGCTGGAAGCCGGTGGTGGCGCCCGAGCTGGAATTCTATCTGGTCACCCGCAACGAAGACCCCGACTATCCGCTGGTGCCGCCGGTCGGTCGCAACGGCCGCCCTGAGACCGCCCGCCAGTCGTTCAGCATCGATGCGGTCAACGAGTTCGACCCCATCTTTGAAGACATGTATGACTACTGCGAGGCGCAGGAACTGGAAGTGGACACCCTGATCCACGAGTCGGGCGCCGCCCAGATGGAGATCAACTTCCTGCATGGTGATGCCATCGATCTGGCGGATCAGGTGTTCCTGTTCAAGCGCACCATGCGTGAAGCCGCTCACCGCCACGGCATCTATGCCACCTTCATGGCCAAGCCGATGAGCGACGAACCGGGGTCGGCCATGCACATCCACCAGAGTCTGGAAGATGTGAACGGCCACAACCTGTTCGGTACCCCGAACGGCGGCAACAGCGAACAGTTCATGCACTTCATCGCCGGTTTGCAGAAATACACCCCGGCGGTGACAGCCCTGCTGGCCCCCAACGTCAACTCCTACCGCCGCCTCACCTTTGGCGAGAGCGCGCCGCGCAACGTCCAGTGGGGGGTGGAAAACCGCACCTGCGGCCTGCGCGTGCCCTTCTCCGATCCCAGTGCCCGCCGGGTGGAGAACCGCTTCGCCGGTGCCGATGCCAACCCCTATCTGGCGCTGGCCGCCACTCTGGCCTGTGGCTATCTCGGCATGATGGAGAAGCTGGAGCCGCTGCCGGAGATGAAGTCGAGCGCCTATGACCTGCCCTACAGCCTGCCCCGCTCGCTGGAAGAGGCGCTCAGCCATCTCGAACAGTGCGAGCCCATCAAGGAGATGCTGGGGGAGCGCTTCACCCGCGCCTTTGTTGCGGTCAAACGCAAAGAGTACGAGACCTACTTCGGGGTGATCAGTCGCTGGGAGCGGGAGTTCCTGCTGCTGAACGTCTGATCCCCCTGTAACGGGGAGGTCGGAGTCGGCCTCCCCGATCCCTGTATCGAAGAGACCGGAACGCGAGTCAGGTGGCGGCAGCCACCTGTGAGTGGTTGTGGCCGAAAGAGCGCTGCCACCTGGATTGATTAACGACTGAATCTTGCCAAATCGAAGGCGCAGGGGAGTAACGAATGCAGCAGACACGCCGTGAGTGACTGTGGCTGCGAACGTGCCGACTCACCTGACTATTTGACGACTGAATCTTGCTAAATCGAAGGAACCGAGGAGCAACAAATGCAGCAGACAACCCGTGAGTGGCAACAACTGGATGCCAGCCACCACCTGCACCCCTTTACCGACTTTCAGGCCCTGAACAAGAAGGGCTCGCGCATCATTACTAAAGCCAGCGGCGTCTATCTGGAGGATTCCGAGGGCAAACGCATTCTCGACGGCATGGCGGGCCTGTGGTGCGTCAATATGGGCTATGGCCGCCAGGAGCTGGTGGATGCCGCCACCCGCCAGATGCAGCAGTTGCCCTATTACAACCTTTTCTTCCAGACCGCTCACCCGCCGGTGATCGAGCTGGCGACCCTGCTGGCCGAGGTGACGCCAGCCCATCTCAACCACGTCTTCTTCACCGGTTCCGGCTCCGAGTGCAACGACACCGTGCTGCGGATGGTGCGCCACTACTGGGCCAGCAAGGGTCAGCCTGACAAACAGGTGATCATCAGTCGCCATAACGCCTATCACGGCTCCACCGTGGCGGGGGCGAGTCTAGGTGGCATGAAGGGGATGCATGCCCAAGGCTGCCTGCCCATTCCCGGCATAGTGCACATCGATCAGCCCTACCACTTCGGTGAGGGGCAGGGGATGAGCGCCCACGAGTTCGGGCTGGAGCGGGCCCGTCAGCTGGAGCAGAAGATTCTGGAGCTGGGGGTGGACAAGGTGGCTGCCTTTATCGGCGAGCCGATCCAGGGGGCGGGCGGCGTCATCATTCCGCCTGACAGCTACTGGCCGGAGATCCAGCGCATCTGCGATCACTACGGCATTCTGCTCATCGCCGACGAGGTGATCTGCGGCTTTGGCCGCACCGGCCACTGGTTTGCCAGCGAAGGGTTTGGCATCAAGCCGGACCTGATGTGTCTGGCCAAGGGGATCACCTCCGGTTATCTGCCGCTCGGCGCAGTGATGGTCAGTGACCGGGTTGCCAAGGGGTTGGTGGAGGAGGGGGGGGAGTTCAACCACGGCTTCACCTACTCGGGTCATCCGGTCTCTTGCGCCGTGGCGGTGGCCAATATCCAGCTTATGCAGAAAGAGAGCATAGTTAAGCGAGTGCATGATACTATCGGCCCCTATTTGCAGCGCCGCTGGGCGGAGCTGGCCGATCATCCGCTGGTGGGAGAAACCCGTGGCAAAGGATTGGTCGCCGCGCTGGAAATCGTTGAGGACAAGCAGACCAACCGGCGTTTCCCGGCTCAGGCAAATGCGGGGATGACTTGCCGGGAGTTCTGCTTTAACAATGGCTTGGTGATGAGGGCGGTAGGGGATACCATGATCATATCGCCCCCCTTGGTCATCACCGAGGAACAGGTTGATGAATTGGTCGATCTGGCCAGGCGCAGTCTGGATCTGACAGCCGCAAAGCTGAAGGGTTGAGGTGGGTCAGGCAGGTTGGCATGCGCATACAATTTGCTTAGGAGACAAGGATGATGTCTTTCAAAACAGGAGTGATCGCTGCCTCTGTGGCTCTGGTCATGGCAAGTGCCGGAGCAATGGCTGAAGAGAAGGTGCTGCACGTCTACAACTGGAGCGACTACATAGCGCCGGATACCCTGGATAACTTCCAGAAGGAGACGGGGATCAAGGTGGTCTATGACGTGTTCGACAGTAACGAGGTACTGGAAGCCAAGTTGCTGGCGGGTAGTTCGGGCTACGATATCGTGGTGCCATCCAACCCCTTCCTGGCCAAGCAGATCAAGGCGGGCGTGTTCCAGAAACTGGACAAGTCCAAGCTCTCCAACTGGCAAAACATGGATGTCGACCTGCTCAAGGCGCTCGAGCCGAGCGATCCGGGCAACCAGTACTCCATCCCCTACCTGTGGGGCACCATCGGCTATGCCTACAACGCCGAGAAAGTGAAAGCCGTGCTGGGGGCCGATGCCCCGGTCAACTCCTGGGATCTGGTGTTCAAGCCGGAGAACATGGCCAAGTTGAAAGAGTGTGGCGTCTCCTTCCTCGATTCACCGACCGAAATGCTGCCGGCTGCCCTGCAATATCTGGGCTTCAAACCGGATAGCCAGAAACCGGCCGAGCTGAAGAAGGCTGAGGAGCTGTTCCTCTCCATCCGTCCCTATACCGCCTATTTCCACTCCTCCAAGTACATCTCGGATCTGGCCAACGGCAACCTTTGCGTAGCGGTCGGTTACTCCGGTGACTTGCAGCAGTCCAAGGCGCGGGCAGCCGAGGCCAAGAATGGCGTCGCGCTCACCTACACCATTCCGAAAGAGGGGGCAGGCAGCTTCTTTGACATGATCGCCATTCCGGCAGATGCCAAGAACGTCGAGGCGGCCCACACCTTCATCAACTACCTGATGAAGCCCGAGGTGATCGCCAATATCACCAACGTGGTGCAGTTCCCGAACGGCAACAAGGCGGCGACCCCGCTGGTGGATGAGGCGATCCGCACAGATCCGGGTATCTACCCCGATGCGGCGACCCTGCAGAAGATCTACACCTTCCCGGATCTGCCGGCCAAGGTGCAGCGTCTGATGACCCGCAGCTGGACCAAGATCAAGTCCGGCAAGTAAGTAACGAATGCCCCTCCCGGTCCGCAGTTCGGCCGGGAGGGTAGTGATGCCATCCATCCGGATGGGCCGCGCGAATGGATGCGCAGACGGTCAACCACTGAAACAGGAGAACTGACACCGTGAATACAACCAGATTGCTAACCATAGCGCTGACCATGGGATTGGCGAATGTGGCCCAGGCTGCCCCTGTGCTGCACTTCTACAACTGGTCTGACTATATCGGCGAGACCACCCTCAGCGATTTCCAGCAGGCGACCGGGATCAAGACAGTCTATGACGTGTTTGACTCCAACGAGACCCTGGAAGGCAAGTTGCTGACGGGGCGGACCGGTTACGATTTGGTGGTGCCCTCCAATAATTTCCTGGCCAAGCAGATCAAGGCGGGAGCCTTCCAGAAACTGGACAAATCCCTGCTGCCCAATCTGGCCAACCTGGATCCCGTGCTGCTCAAGCAGCTCGACAAGGTGGATCCGGGTCATCAGTACGCGGTGCCCTATCTGTGGGGGACCAACGGCATCGGCTACAACGTCGACAAAATCAAGGCGGTGCTGGGGGTCGACAAGATTGACTCCTGGGCCACCATCTTCGAACCGGAAAACATGGCGAAACTCTCTCGCTGCGGCGTCGCCTTCCTCGACTCTGCCGACGAGATGATCCCTGCTGCCCTCAACTACCTCGGGCTCGATCCCAACAGTCATGCGACGGGGGATATCAAGCAGGCCGAGGCGCTGCTGCTCAAGGTGCGGCCCTATGTGGCCTACTTCCACTCCTCCAAATACATCGGCGATCTCGCCAATGGCGATATCTGCGTGGCGGCCGGTTTTTCCGGCGACATCCTGCAAGCCGCAGCCCGCGCCGATGAAGCTGGCAAGGGGGTGAAAATTGCCTACAGCATTCCGAAAGAGGGGGGCAATCTCTGGTTCGACATGATGGCGATCCCATCCGATGCCACCAATGTCAAAGAGGCGCACGCTCTCATCAACTACGTCCTGCAGCCCGAAGTGATCGCCAAGGTCAGCGACTATGTGGGCTACGCGAATCCCAACTCAAGGGCGGGCGAGTTTATGGATGAGGCGGTGCGCAACAATGAGGAGGTTTATCCCCCTCAGGCCGTGCTGGAGCGACTCTATGTGCAGGAAGCACATCCCCGCTCGGTACAGCGTCTAATCACCCGGAGTTGGACCAAGATCAAGTCCGGTACCTAACCTTGGTGCCCGTTCGGGGGCGCCAAATCGCTTTTATGGATCGGCCGCAAGGCCGGTATCACGTTGGGGAGTTTGGTAATGGCGATAGCCTCCAGTGCCTACAAGAAAGCCCTCGAGGGCAGTCAGCAGCGCAAAGAAGTGCTGGTGAAAATTGATCGGGTAAGCAAGCAGTTCGACGAAACGCTGGCGGTCGATAACGTATCTCTCAATATTCACAAGGGGGAGATTTTCGCCCTGCTCGGCGGGTCCGGTTCCGGCAAATCGACCCTGCTGCGGATGCTGGCCGGTTTCGAGCGCCCGACCGAGGGGCGGCTGTTCCTCGACGGGGTCGACATCACCGACATGCCCCCCTATGAACGCCCCATCAACATGATGTTCCAGTCCTACGCCCTGTTCCCCCATATGACGGTGGCCCAGAACATCGCCTTTGGCCTCAAGCAAGATGGCCTGCCCAAGGCCGAGATTGATGCCCGGGTGGAGGAGATGCTCAAGCTGGTGCAGATGACCCAGTATGCCCGTCGCAAACCGCATCAGCTCTCCGGTGGCCAGCGTCAGCGGGTGGCGTTGGCTCGTTCCCTGGCCAAGCGTCCCAAGTTGCTGCTGCTGGATGAACCCATGGGGGCGCTCGACAAGAAGCTGCGTTCCAAGATGCAGTTGGAGCTGGTGGAGATCATCGAGCGGGTCGGGGTTACCTGCGTCATGGTGACCCACGATCAGGAAGAGGCCATGACCATGGCGGAGCGGATCGCCATCATGCACCTCGGCTGCATCGAGCAGATCGGCAGCCCGATGGATATCTACGAGACCCCGGCCAGTCGGCTGGTGTGCGAGTTCATCGGCAACGTCAACCTGTTTGACGGCCTGCTGGTGGAGGATGAACAGGACCACGCCACCATCGCCTGTGCCGATCTGGAGCAGCCCATCTATGTAGGCCACGGCATCAGCTCCCGCGCCGAAAACAAGAAGGTGACCTACGCCCTGCGGCCGGAAAAACTGCTGATGAGTCTGCAAAAGCCGGAGGAGATCGAGCACCCGGACTTCAACTGGACCAAGGGTGAGGTCTATGACATCGCCTATCTGGGCGGTCACTCGGTTTATCACATTCAGCTGCCCTCGGGCAAAATCGTTCAGGCTTTCATCGCCAATGCCGAACGCCACGGCAAGCGGCCAACCTGGGATGACCAGGTGTTCCTCTACTGGGAAGATGACAGCGGCGTGGTGCTGCAATCATGAAGTTCTTGCAACGACTGAAGCGGGTCGGGGGGCGCCGACTGGTGATCGGCATCCCCTTCTTCTGGCTGTTCCTCTTCTTCCTGCTGCCCTTTGTCATCGTGGTGAAGATCAGTTTTGCGGAAGCGGATGTGGCGATCCCGCCCTACACCGACGTGGTGAGCTGGGCCGACAATCAGCTCACCATACTGCTCAATATGGGCAACTACCTGCTGCTGCAGGAGGATGAGCTCTATATCGCGGCCTATCTGGGCTCCCTCAAGATGGCCTTCGTCAGCACTTTGCTCTGCCTGCTGATTGGCTATCCGATGGCCTACTCCATCGCCCGGGCCAACAAGGAGACCCAGACAGTTCTGCTGCTGCTGATCATGATGCCGACCTGGACCGCCATTCTGATCCGGGTCTATGCGTGGATGGGGATCCTCAGTAACAACGGCCTGCTCAACAGCGTCTTGCTGGGGATCGGGGTGATCGACGAGCCGCTGCAGATCCTCAATACCAACCTGGCGGTCTATATCGGCATCGTTTACTCCTACCTGCCCTTCATGGTGCTGCCGCTCTACGCCAATCTGGTCAAACACGATCAGAGCCTGCTGGAGGCGGCCTCCGACCTGGGGGCCCGCAACCTGACCCGCTTCTGGCAGATCACGGTGCCGCTCTCCAAGAACGGCATCATCGCCGGCTGCATGCTGGTGTTCATTCCGGTGGTGGGAGAGTTCGTTATTCCGGAAATGCTGGGCGGCCCGGAGACCCTGATGATCGGCAAGGTGCTGTGGCAGGAGTTCTTCAACAACCGCGACTGGCCGGTTGCCTCTGCGCTGGCGGTAGTGATGCTGGCGGTGCTGATTATTCCGATCATCCTCTTCAACCGTAACCAGGCCAAAGAGCTGGAGGGCAAGGCATGATGAAGCGTTTCGGTTTTGCCAAACTGATGCTCTGGCTGGGGCTGCTGTTTATCTACCTGCCCATGATCATCATGGTGATCTACTCCTTCAACGCCTCCAAGCTGGTGACGGTGTGGGGTGGCTGGTCGCTCAAGTGGTATTTCGGCCTGCTCGATAACAAGCAGCTGATCGGGTCTGTGTTCCGCTCGCTGGAGATCGCCTTCTACACCGCGATCGCCGCGGTGGCGCTGGGGACGGTGGCAGCCTTCGTGCTGACCCGAATTCCCCACTTCCGTGGTCGCACCCTGTTCGGCGGCATGGTGACGGCGCCGCTGGTGATGCCCGAGGTGATCACCGGTCTGTCGCTGCTGCTGCTGTTCGTGGCGATGGCCCAGCTGGTGGGCTGGCCCGCCGAGCGGGGCATGCTGACCATCTGGATCGCCCACACCACCTTCTGTACCGCCT
Organism: Aeromonas sp. FDAARGOS 1411; assembly: GCF_019047125.1. Taxonomy (NCBI): domain Bacteria; kingdom Pseudomonadati; phylum Pseudomonadota; class Gammaproteobacteria; order Aeromonadales; family Aeromonadaceae; genus Aeromonas; species Aeromonas sp. FDAARGOS 1411. Next base: position 3,839,382 of record NZ_CP077214.1, read on the forward strand.
ACGTGGCGATCGTGGTGTCGGCGCGCTTGCGGGAACTGGATCTCTCCATTGAGGAGGCGGCGATGGATCTCGGCGCCAAGCCGTGGAAGGTGTTCTTCCTGATCACCATCCCGATGATCGCCCCCTCGCTGGCGGCAGGCGGCATGATGTCGTTCGCCCTGTCGCTGGATGATCTGGTGCTGGCGAGCTTCGTCTCCGGCCCGGGCTCGACCACCTTGCCGATGGAGGTCTTCTCGGCGGTGCGGCTTGGGGTGAAACCCGAGATCAACGCGGTAGCCAGCCTGATCCTGCTGTCGGTATCGCTCTTTACCTTCGGCAGCTGGTATCTGATGGCCAGGGCGGAGAAGCGCCGTCGCGCCGAGATCGCCATGACCACCCAGATGCAGGCCGTCGTCTGACGCCATGATAAGATCCGCCTACTCTCGTCAACCTGGAGGATGAGTATGCGGATCTCCCTTTTTAGCGGTCGTGGCACCGAGCTGGTGCCCGGCCTCACCAGCGCCATTAACAAGCAACCGATCTCTGCACCAGTTCGCTGTACCTTTGCCGGTCTGGAAGGGGATGAGCAGAGTGATTTGCGCCACCACGGTGGCCCGGATCGGGCGCTCCACTACTATCCTGCCGATCACTATCTCTGGTGGCAGACCTGGCAAACCGCGCTGGGCTTGTCTGCGCCACGTACTCCCTGGCAACCTGCCGCCTTTGGCGAGAACCTCTCCGGTCTCGGGCTGACCGAGGCGCAAGCCTGCATTGGCGATGTCTATCGACTCGGCGAGGCGCTGATCCAGATCAGCCAGCCGAGATCCCCCTGTTTCAAGCTCAACCAGCGCTTTGGCTATGGCCAGATGTCGCAGGTGATGCAACTGAATGGCCGTTGTGGCTGGCTGCTGCGGGTGCTGGAGGAGGGCATGATCGCGCCTGACACGGCCATGGAGCTGGTAGACAGACCCTATCCCGAACTGACGGTGAAGCGCACGGCGGATATCCTGTTCAATCAGGTGCGCAATGAAGCGGATCTGCTGATGCTGCTGGAGAATCCTGCTCTCTCCCCCAACTGGCGCCAGCATGCAGCCGACTGGCTGGAGCATGGCACTGTGGCTGACTGGCAGCGCCGTCTGCTGGGGCCGGCATCCCTGCGCCTGGCCTGACGTCCGGTTGCCGGAATGTCACCATCTGGCTGCATTTCGGTAAACGAGGGTCAAGGATGTTGAATAGTTGAGCAAACGGCCCTTTTTTTCTATTTAAATGCAAAAAAGGCTTGTGTCTGATCGGGGCTTTCGGTAAATTCCCGTCCCGCAGACATCGGTGTGTAGCGCAGCTTGGTAGCGCACTTCGTTCGGGACGAAGGGGTCGGAGGTTCGAATCCTCTCACACCGACCAAATTTGAAAAGGCCGCTCAATAGAGCGGCCTTTTTGCATTTTCCTTCCAGTTACTCGGTTTTTCATTAGCTGCTGACCTGTTACCTGGCCAAGTGATCTGACTTGATGTATGCAGGGTCGAAGCAAGCCCACAGACATTAAAAGGGCCACCGCTCGGTGGCCCATCGGTGGAGTCTGATCCTGACTCCGGCACTCTAGATTGTGGCAATCTCGCTATGGGTCTTGTCTATGGTGCCCTCCTTGCGCGCCAGGCGCTTACTCAGATATGCCAGTGCTGATGCCGCAAAGCCTTCAAGCTGTGTTGAGGTTGCAAGGCCGCGTGCTTGGGGTACTCACAAATGAAATGTTCGATTCCCTCCATCAGTTGTTCACGTAGTGACATCACGGGCTCATGCCAGGCTTGCAGGCATAAATGGCCGGGGATCAACTGCTCCTGATAATCTTCCAGCAGCTGTTCTGGCCAGGGTTCAATACCGGAATTGCGTTGCAGCAAATAGTGGGCGGCGGGTTCACGGGCATAAATGAACTGAATTTGGGCCAGATCGCGTTGGCATAGCGTTTGACTGTTGATATGACAGGTCAAATATTTTCCCGTTTTCAGATCCAGAAAGTGACCGCGTTGCCGACAGGGAACGATGCGATACCAAGGCAGGGGTGAGGAGAGAGAATACCCCTCAAGCTCCTGTTCCAACCAGTGGCGACACTCGGGTGTCTGCACCTCGTCGAGCATGGACTCGAGCTGTGTCAACAAGGCTCTGGATGGTTTGATGGCCAGTTTCGCACTCATCGCCTGCAATCCTCCCTCTGCACACAATCCCGACTCTCAGTATGGACCTTGTTCGGCTAGAGGGGGTAAGGAATCTAATGATTAAAAGTGGATTAGCCGCGTGGTTTTTATGCACTAACTTGGTTCAACCCACCAGATAGGTACCGGTGCCGAAGGCGATGTGGGTGCCCTCTTCGTTGTGCAGCTCCATCCGGGCGACGGCCACCTTGCTGCCAGCCCGGATGATGTGGGCGGTGGCGATAAACTCGTTGCCGCGCCCTGGGCGCAGGTAATCCACCCGCAGATCTATGGTGCCGAGGCGGGCGAAGCGCTCCTTGAGATAGCTGGGGGAGAACTCCTCCAGCTCGTCGATGCAGGAGGCGGCGACTATCATACCGCCCGCCACATCCAGCAGCGTGGCGGTGACGCCGCCATGCAGGATGTTGTGGAAAGGGTTGCCGATCAGCTTCTCATCCATCTTGATGCGCAGCTCCACCTTGTCGAAGTCGTAGTGGGTCACCTGCATGCCAATCAGCTTGTTGAAGGGCATCTTCTCGGCAAACAGGTTGGCAATGCCACTGAGCGCCATCTTCTTGAGCATCTGTTTCATTCTCTGATCCCAATCCTTGTCATCAAAGCCGAGTAAAAACTCCAGCCAGTCTGCAACAGTTCATTAACAGTCGCAATGGCAGGTTTATTGTGGGCGGCGGCTGCTTTAGAATGGCGACCCCAAAGGAGAGCCCATGACCGCGATTGCCGAAACCCTGCCAGATCCTCAGCCAGAGAGTCCGCTTGCCCTGCTGCAGGCAGTCTTCGGCTATCAGCAGTTTCGGCCGGGTCAGCTCGAGATCATCGAGCAGATCGTCGCGGGGCGCGATGCGCTGGTGCTCAAGCCCACCGGTGGCGGCAAGTCGCTCTGCTACCAGATCCCGGCACTGCTGCGGCCCGGGCTCGGTGTGGTGGTCTCTCCCCTTATTTCGCTGATGAAGGATCAGGTCGACAGCCTGCGCGCCAACGGCGTAGCGGCGGTCTACATCAACTCGGCCCTCAGTCGGGAGGAGATGATCCAGAACTTCGCCGCCATGCGCCGCGGCGAGATCAAGTTGGTCTATGTCTCCCCCGAGCGCTTGCTGCAGCACGAGTTTATGGATCGGCTGGCCGAGCTGCCGCTCGGGCTGTTCGCCATCGACGAGGCGCACTGTGTCTCCCAGTGGGGCCACGATTTCCGGCCTGAGTATGCGGCACTGGGGCGACTCAAGCAGTGGTTCCCGCAGGTGCCGGTGGTAGCGCTTACCGCCACCGCCGACGAGGCGACCCGCAGCGACATGCTGCACCGCCTAGAGCTGAACGATCCCTTTATCCACACCGCCAGCTTCGATCGTCCCAATATCCGCTACAGCCTGGTGGAGAAGTTCAAGGCGGCTGAGCAGCTGCTGCGCTACGTGCAGAGCCAGAAGGGCAACTGCGGCATCGTCTACTGCTCCAGTCGCAACCGGGTGGAGGAGGTGGCCGAGCGGTTATCCCGCCACGGCTGCAAGGCGGCGCCCTATCATGCGGGGCTGCCGCTCGAGCTGCGCCAGCAGACCCAGGATGCCTTCCTCAAGGATGACATCGAGATAGTGGTGGCGACGGTGGCGTTCGGTATGGGTATCGACAAGCCCAACGTACGCTTCGTGGTGCACTACGACATTCCGAAGAACATCGAATCCTACTATCAGGAGACCGGTCGCGCCGGGCGCGATGGCACTCCCGCCGAGGCGCTGCTGCTCTACGATCCTGCCGATATCGGTCGGGTGCGCCGCCTGCTCGACAACATCGAGAACCCCCAGCAGTTGCAGGTGGAGCAGTACAAGCTCAACGTGATGGCGGCGTTTGCCGAGGCGCAGACCTGCCGCCGTCAGGTGCTGCTCAACTACTTCGGCGAGTACAACGACAAGCCGTGCGGCAACTGCGATATCTGTCTCGATCCGCCCAAAAGTTATGACGGCACCGAAGATGCCCAGAAGGCGCTCTCCTGCGTCTGGCGGGTGGGGCAGAATTTCGGGGTGGGCTATGTGGTGGAGGTGCTGCGCGGTTCGCTGAACCAGCGCATCAAGGATCACGGCCATGACAAGCTGTCGACCTATGGCATCGGCAAGGATCAGAGCCACGAATACTGGATGAGCGTGATCCGCCAGCTGATCCACAAGGGGCTGCTGACCCAGAACATCACCCGCAATCTGGTGCTGCAGTTGACCGAAGCGGCCCGCCCGGTACTGCGTGGCGATGTTAAGCTGGAACTGGCGGTACCCCGCTTGCAGCCCATCTCCAGCCGCAAGGAGAAGCGCAACGGTCTGCTCGATAACGCCAACTACGACAAGCGGTTGTTCAAGGAGCTGCGCGGCCTGCGCAAGCAGATTGCCGAGGATGAAGAAGTGCCGCCCTACGTGGTGTTCAACGATGCGACCCTGGTAGAGATGGCTCAGCTGATGCCGATGACCGAAGACGAGATGCTGGCCATCAACGGTGTCGGCCACCGCAAGCTGGAGCGCTTCGGTGAAGCCTTTATGGATCTGATTATCGACTACTGCCGTCGTTAGGGTCGATTAGGCTGCCTAATCGACCAGGGTAAGCGCGGCTCGGAAGAACCTGGGGTCAGACGCGAGGTTATTTCAGGCTGGCGTAGAAGGCCGCCAGATTGTCGATATCCGCATCGGTCAGCGGCGCCATGAAGGGGTCCATCAAGGGCTCTTTGCGGGTGCCATCCTTGAACGCTTTCAACTGTTTCACCAGATAGGCGGCATTCTGACCCGCCAGATGGGGATAGTTGGGGATCATCGCCTTGCCTTCCACGCCGTGACAGGCGGCACAGACCGCCGCCTTGGCTTTGCCGGCTTCAATATCGGCAGCCTTGGCCTGATGACCCCACGCCAGTGCCAGCAAGGGCAGGGCATATACCCATTTTTGCATCTTCTTCTCCTTGAATTGAAAAATGATGGTTGCCAGTGAGCACAAGCATGGCTGACGGCAGTATAAAGAGTGACACGAGCATACGCAGGGACGAATGGCACAACCATGAAGTTGATCAACACTTTTGCGACCGAGTTGCCCTGGGCCTGTGAACCCGTGGCCCCCCAGCCGCTGCAGCAGCCCCGGTTGCTTCATCTCAACCGGGCTTTGCTGGATGAGCTGGGATTGGGAGGCGTCAGCGAGGCTGACTGGATTGCCTGTTGTGGCGAGGGAAAAGAGCTGCCCGGCATGCAGCCGGTAGCTCAGGTCTATGCCGGCCATCAGTTCGGCGGCTATAGCCCGCGGCTTGGAGATGGTCGCGCGCTGCTGCTGGGTGAGCAACTGGCGCCGGATGGTCAGCGTTGGGATCTCCACCTGAAGGGAGCAGGTAAAACCCCGTTCTCCCGCTTTGGTGACGGCCGCGCCGTATTGCGCTCCAGCATTCGCGAGTATCTGGCCTCCGAGGCGCTCCATGCCCTCGGCATCCCGACCACCCGGGCGCTGGTGCTGGTGGGCAGCCAAGAGCCCGTTTACCGCGAACAGGTGGAGACGGGGGCGACCGTGCTGCGGACCGCCCCCAGCCATCTGCGCTTCGGTCATATCGAGTATTTCGCCTGGAGCGGGCAGGGGGAGAAGATCCCGCTGGTTATCGATTATCTGCTGCGCCACCACTTCTCCGAGCTGGAGAATGGCGCCGAACTGTTTGCCGAGGTAGTGCGTCGTACCGCACGGCTGATTGCCAAATGGCAGGCTGCGGGCTTCTGTCACGGGGTGATGAACACCGACAACATGTCGCTGCTCGGCCTGACGCTGGATTACGGCCCCTACGGCTTTATCGATGCCTATGTGCCGGACTTTGTCTGCAACCACTCGGATCCGGCGGGCCGCTACGCGCTGGATCAGCAGCCTGCGGTCGGTTACTGGAATCTGCAAAAACTGGCGCAGGCGCTGGCTGGCCATGTAGACGGTGATGCGCTGGCTGCTGCGTTGGCCCAGTACGAGCAGCAGCTGATGTTGCACTACTCCGAGTTGATGCGGGCCAAGCTCGGACTGGCAGTGTGGGAGGAGGATGACCCGGCTCTGTTCCGCGAGCAGTTCCGGTTGCTGGCGGCCCACAAGGTGGATTACCACCTGTTCCTTCGTCGTCTCGGTGAGGTAACGCAAGAGGGGGCGTGGCCTGCGTCTCTGCTGGCCCTGTTGTCTGAACCTGGTGTTTGGCAGGAGTGGCTGGAACGCTATCGGGCGCGGCTAATGCGCGAAGGCAGCGAGGATGCTGTGCGTAAGGCGCAGATGGATGCCATCAACCCCAAGTATGTGCTGCGCAATGCGCTGGCCCAGCAGGTGATCGACGCCGCCGACGTAGGGGATATGCAGCCGTTTGAGCGGCTGTTCGCCGCCTTGCAGCACCCCTATGATGAACAACCCGAATATGAGGATCTCGCCACCCCGACTCCGGCATGGTATTTCGGTGGTGAGCTATCCTGCAGTAGCTGAGAGACAGGGAATGAGTTGGCAAATCAAACAGGTAGATAACGAAGCTGGCGTGGTGACGCTGGATTGTCCGGCGCTCGACTGGGACTCGTTTCCGCTGTTAGCGCAGGCCTTGCTGCGAGAGTGGGAGCTGCAGCCGCTCGAGCAGGATGCGGGGGCCGACCGCCATAGCTGGTTGCTGGAGTTTGAAGAGAGTCAGTTTCGGCTGGAGTATGAACACTACAGCGGCTGCTGGTTGGAGGCGGTGCGCCCGGTGGATCGGGAGGCGCTGCTCTGGCTCGCCAGACAGCACAAGGCGTGACTATCGCCCACAAGGCCTGCTTTGTCGCAGGCCAACCTGGACAAGCGTAATCGCATAAAGATTGAACTATCGGTTTTGGGGCGTATAATCTCGCCCCTCGATTATCGCCAATGGTGGCGATATGGGTTCCCTAACCCCATTAACCAAAAAGGTCACAAGATGAATCTGACCCCTGCGCAGTACCAAACGGCGCTCGTTCGCCTGTCGTTGTTCCACATCCTGATCATTGCCAGCAGCAACTATCTGGTGCAGCTGCCGATCACCGTGTTTGGCTTCCACACCACCTGGGGTGCGTTCAGCTTCCCGTTTATCTTCCTGGCCACTGACCTGACGGTGCGGATCTTCGGTGCCGGTCTGGCACGCAAGATTATCCAGACCGTGATGCTGCCTGCGCTGGCGGTCTCCTATTCGCTCTCCGTGCTCTTCTTCGAAGGGAGCTTCCAGGGCGTGGGTCATCTGGCCGAGTTCAACCTGTTCGTGGCTCGTATCGCGCTGGCCAGCTTTATGGCCTATCTGGTAGGGCAGTTCATGGATGTGGTGGTGTTCAACCGCCTGCGTCTGCTCAAGCAGTGGTGGATTGCGCCAGCGGCCTCCACCCTGTTCGGTAATCTGGTTGATACCATCGCTTTCTTCAGTGTGGCCTTCTGGCGCACCACAGATCCTTTCATGGCAGAGCACTGGGTCGAGATCGCAACCGTCGATTACGTATTCAAGTTGCTGATAAGCCTTGGTTTGTTCGTGCCGCTCTACGGTGTCTTGCTGCGCTACCTCAGCCGCAAGCTGGTGGGCGAGGCCGGATTATCCAGCCTGCAAACGGCCACCCGGCAAGCCTGACCAGATTGACCACCCTTCGCGGTGGTCAATTTTTTTGCACTTTCTGCAAATAGCGCTTGCCTAGTTAAATGAGAATGATTATTGTTAACTTGTTTTCCGGGAAAGACTTCATTCGTTCCAACGTGATGGACTTCTTGTGAAGGCACGACATTGCTCACATTGCTTCCAGTTAAGGGCCAGTTTATCTGGCCCTCTTTTTTTGTCATTTTTCAGCAAGTTGCAGGCATAAAAATCGGGAGCCAAGGCTCCCGTCGTCACGCTGTTTGTGGCTTACTCGATATCGAGTGCCTCGGGGGAGAGGATCACCCCTGTGGTATCGGCGTAGAGGTGGTCGTCAGGCAGGAAGGTCACGCCACCGAAGTTGACCGGCAGATCGGTCTCCCCTACATCCTTGCTGTCGGCACCGACCGGAATGGCTGCCAGTGCCTGAATGCCGATATCCAGATCTTCCAGAATATCGACTTCGCGGACGCAGCCGTAGCAGACAATCCCTTCCCAATCATTCTCGGCCGCCGTGGTGGCGATGTCGCTGTCAATCAGGGCACGGCGCATGGAGCCACCGCCATCGATCAGCAAGACACGTCCCAGTCCGTTCTCTTTTACGAGTTCACGAATCAGGCCATTCGATTCGAAGCATTTGACGGTGGTGATGACGCCGCCGAAAGAGGCGCGGCCGCCGAAGGAGCAGAGCATGGGTTCAAGCACATCCACCATGTCCTGATAGATGTCGCACAGTTCAGAAGTATTGTATTCCATAGTGTCAAATCCACGGCTGGAAACAGGTGCAACCAGTATAAGGAGTGGGTGTGGCATTTCAATGAATATTCCTTGCACAGATCACCTGTCGCCGCTTTTCTGCATAAGCTCAATGCAGTTCACTGCCAGTTTGCGAGAGGTCCATCGTGCTTATCCGTCATAAGTTGATCCTGAATACCGTGCTGGTTGCCGTTGCCATGCTGGTACTGAGCGGCCTGTTTATCTACTCCAGCCAGGTGCACCGTCATCTGACCGAAGCCCAGCGTAATATCGACCAGCTGGAGATCGCCATGCTCAACCTGCGGCGGGCCGAGAAGGATTTTCTGATCCGCAAGGATATGACCTTCGTCGAGCGCTTCAATCAGGGGCTGTCAGATTTTCACCAGCACAACCGGGAGCTGGTGACTGATGACAATCTGGCGGCCGTCGAGGGGGAGCTGACCAGACTGGATCAGCAGATCAGCGGTTATGGCAAAGCCTTCAATGATCTGGTGGCCCAGCAGCAGAAGATTGGTCTGGGGCCTGAGGAGGGGCTCTATGGCAAGCTGAGGGCGGCGGTGCATGAGGTGGAGAATGGGCTCAAGCAGCTGGATCAGCAGGGGCTACTCATCACCATGCTGCAACTGAGGCGGGCGGAGAAAGACTTCATGCTGCGTTCCGATATCCAGTATCTGGAGCGTTTCGAGACCTTGCACAAGAGTTTTCAGGATAGCCTTGCCACTTTGCCGGAGGCGGGTCGCGGCAAGCTGGAGCAGGCCAGCAAGCAGTACCGGCAGGACTTTGTGGCGCTGGTGCAGGGGATGCAGGTACTGGGGCTGAAAGAGGATGAGGGGCTGCGCAACCAGATGCGGGATCTGGTGCATCAGACCGAACAGGGGTTTGCCGCCGTCGATCAGCACATTGTCGCTGAGCTGGAGCGGCAGAGCGCTCGCCTCAACAGCCTGATGCTGGTCTGTGGCGGGGTGATTGTGGTGCTGATCGGCATCATGAGCGTGCTGCTGGGGCGCAGCATCGACCGTCCCATTACTAAGGTGAATGATACCGTCAACCGCATTCGTCAGGATAATGACCTGCGCCTGAAGATAGAGCTGCGCGGGGCAGATGAAATGGCCCAGCTGGCAGGTAATCTCGACGTGATGCTGGGCGGGTTTCGCGACCTGATTGGCGATGTGAAGCAGAGCGTGCACACCCTGACCGAAGCGGCGGATCACCTCTCGGCCAACGTCAAACGCACCAGTGAAGGGGCGGCGCGCCAGCTGCAGGAGACCGATATGGTGGCGACCGCGTCCACCGAGATGGGCTCCACCATCGAAGAGATCGCCCGCAACACCGAGCAGGCGGCCAACAATGCGCAGGCGACCAACAACAAGGCGATGGAGGGGCGGACTGCGGTCGAGAACACTGTCGAGCAGATCCGCTCGCTGGCGGGCAATCTGGAGAGTTCATCTCGCGAGGTGAGCCAGCTGCAAAAAGAGAGCGAGACCATCGGCTCCGTGCTCGATGTGATCCGCGGCATTGCCGAGCAGACCAACCTGCTGGCCCTCAACGCGGCCATCGAAGCAGCCCGGGCAGGGGATCAGGGGCGCGGCTTTGCGGTGGTGGCCGATGAGGTGCGCAATCTGGCCATCCGTACCCAGAAATCGACCCAGGAGATTGCCGGCATCATCAGCTCGCTGCAGAAACAGACCGGCAGCATCGTCGAGGTGATGGCGACCTGCCGCGAGCAGGGCAACCGCAGCTCGGATCAGGCCAGTACTGCAGGGGAGTTGCTGGGGCAGATCACTCAGGATGTTACCAACATCATGGACATGAGCACCCAGATTGCCGCCGCCATCGAACAGCAGAGTCTGGTGGCCAACGAGGTGAACCGCAACGTCAACAACATCCGCGACATCGCCCAGGAGTCGAGCATCATGGCAGAGGAAAATGCGAGATCTAGCGAGGGTCTCAACGAGCAGGCCCAGCTGCTCAACAAGGCGGTGGCAAAATATCGGGTTTAGTGAGCGGACTGGCATCCTTGTGAGGTTTTTGCACCAGAGTGGCAATGATTTGATCGTAATGGCTGTTATTGGGGTAATTCGCTCATATAATCGCCGCCACTATGATGATTCGGAAGGATTCGATGGTAAAGTTGCTGGTGGCCGTATTCGGGCTGCTCTGTTCCTGTCTGGTGTTGGCAGGATCGGCGCCTCAGGCTACCCCACTCAAGCCCGGTATGGAGCCGCTACTCAGCTGGTTCAACGGGGCCTTTACGAGCCGGGAGCAGGCCAGTTACGACAGCCGCTTTACCAGTGCCGAGCTGCGCCTGATGGAGATCTGGCCCGGCTATCAGGGCTATCGCTGGGTCTATGCCGAGCAGTACCTGAGTCTGCGCTCCGTCCGTCCCTTCCGCCAGCGCATCTATCGCTTCTCCCCCGCCCCTGACGGGCGGATCCTGATGGCAGAGCTGACCATGCCCCGTGCCACCGATTTTGCCGGTGCCTGGCATGATCCCGCCCTGCTCGACAGTCTGACCCCGCAGCAGCTCTCCTTGCGCCACGGTTGCGAGATCTGGCTGACACGCACTCCCTCCGGCGAATATGCCGGTCACACCCGGGTGGGCCATTGCTCCACCGATTTTGGCGGTGCCACGACGCTGGTGCAGCATATCTGGATTGGCCCCGATAGCGTCAGATTGCTGGATCGCGCCTATGACAACGCAGGGAGCCCGCGCTGGGGCAGCCCTGGTGAGGGGTATGTCTATTTGCGTCGTTCCAAAGGATTTGGCCAGTAGGGGAGAGTGCGTCTGGCTGCGGGAACATGAAGGATGAAAAATAGGGATCGTAAAAAAGGCGCCCGATGGGCGCCTTTTTCAGAATTCTTCAGAAGTAAAATTACTTCTTGGTGGTCATCGCACCGAAACGCTTGTTGAACTTGTCTACGCGGCCGCCGCTAGAAACTTCTTTCTGCTTGCCGGTGTAGAACGGGTGGCACTCGGAGCACACGTCCAGGTTCAGATCTTTACCGATGGTAGAGAAAGTGTTGATGACGTTACCGCAAGAGCACTTGGCGGTGATGGCTACGTAGTCAGGATGGATACCAGCTTTCATGGACAACCTCAATTAATAGGCCGTGTCGCCATCCGATCTCTTGTCGGACACCACACGATTGTTGAACACAGTTTCAAAGGCTGCGAATAATATAGGAAATGCCTGAGATCAGGCAAGTGGCTTCGCAGAAAAAATAGGCAACCCCTGGTGAATTCTTCCCAAACGCTGGATCTGGTTCGTGTCGCTGTCCCGGTACCGTTACGCCGTCACTTCGACTATCTCTCTCCCCTGCCGTTACCTGCCCCTGGTTGCCGGGTCGAGATCCCTTTCGGTCCCCAGACCCTGGTCGGGCTGGTGGTGGATCATCCGGTTGACAGCCAGGTGCCCCGCAACAAGCTCAAGCCCATCAAACGGGTATTGGACACGGCTCCGGTGCTGGGGCCGGATATTCTGGCGCTAATGAACTGGAGCGCCAGCTACTACCAGCATCCGCTGGGTGAGGTGTTGCCTCACGCCCTGCCGGTGCTGGTGCGCAAGGGGGAGCCAGCTGCTTATCGAGAGTTGGAGTTCTGGTTTGCTACCGAGGCTGGCATGGCCATCGACCTTAACGAGCTCAAGCGGGCGGCCAAGCAGCAGCAAGCGCTCGCCTTGCTGCGCAAGGGGCCGCAGACACCTTCCGCCCTCAAGCAGGAGGAGATCCAGAGCGCAGCTCTCACCGCGCTGGAGAAGAAGGGGCTGCTGGAGAAGCGCTCGCTGGAGCCAAGCCATGACGGCGACTGGGCCGCCCGTTTTGAACCGGGGGAGGGGCTGCGCCTCAACGGCGAGCAGGCGCTGGCCGTCTCTGCCGTTACCAGCCAGAGCGACAAGTTCGGTGCCTTCCTGCTCGATGGCATCACAGGTTCCGGCAAGACCGAGGTCTACCTGAGCATCCTCGAGCCCTTGCTCAAGGCGGGCAAGCAGGCGCTGGTGATGGTGCCGGAGATCGGCCTCACCCCGCAGACCATCAACCGCTTCCGCCGCCGCTTCAACGTGCCGGTGGTAGCGATGAACTCTGCCATGAACGATCGGGAGCGGCTCGACGCCTGGCTCGCCTGCCGCGACGGCGGCGCCGCCATCCTGATCGGCACCCGCTCCGCGGTGTTCACCCCGTTTCACAACCTCGGCATCATCATCATCGACGAAGAGCACGACGGCTCTTTCAAGCAGCAGGACGGTTTTCGCTACCACGCGCGGGATCTGGCGGTGATGCGGGCTCATCGTGCCGGTATCCCCATCCTGCTTGGCTCGGCCACTCCGTCGCTGGAGACGCTGCACAACGCCCGCACTGGCAAGTATCACCATCTCAGCCTGACTCGCCGCGCCGGCAATGCCCAGACTGCCCGTCAGGTGATCCTGGATATCAAAAACGTGCGGTTGCAGGCCGGGCTCTCCCCCCAACTGGAGCAGCTGATGGCGGAGCATCTGGCGGCGGGCAATCAGGTGATGCTGTTTCTCAACCGCCGTGGCTATGCCCCGGCTCTGATCTGCCACCAGTGTGGCTGGAGCGCCGCTTGTGAGCGTTGTGATGCCTGGTACACCTGGCATCAGGCTGGGCGACGACTACACTGCCACCACTGTGACAGCGTACGCCCGCTGCCCCACCACTGCCCCGAGTGTGGCAGCAACGAGCTGATTGGATCGGGAGTGGGCACCGAGCAGCTGGAGCAGTTGCTCACCACGGTTTTCCCGCAATATCCTGTAGTGCGCATCGATCGGGACAACACCCGCCGCAAGGGGGAGCTGGAGACCCACCTCGGCGACATCAAGGCGGGCAAGTACAAGATCCTGATCGGCACCCAGATGCTGGCCAAGGGCCACCACTTCCCGGATGTGACGCTAGTGGGTCTGCTGGATGTGGATGGTGCCCTGTTCAGCGCCGATTTTCGCGCCGCCGAGAAGCTGGCCCAGCTCTACACCCAAGTGGCGGGCCGTGCCGGTCGTGCCAGCAAGCCCGGGCTGGTGGTGCTGCAGAGCCACCATCCGGAACATGCCCTGCTGCAGGATCTGACCCAGAACGGTTACGGCCACTTCGCCGATACGGCGTTGAAAGAGCGCCGCCTGTTGGGGCTGCCGCCGTTCAGCTATCAGGGGCTGTTCCGCGCCGAGGCCAATGGCCGCGACGAGGTGCAGCTGTTCCTCGCCTGCCTCGCCGATACCCTGCGCAGCGCCCGCTATCCCCACGTTCAGGTGCTCGGGCCCATCAGCGGCTTTATGGAGCGCAAGGCGGGCAAGTTCCGCATGCAGTTGCTGGTGCAGGGGCCGAACCGGGCACCGCTGGCCCAACTGCTGGATTGGGCGGTGAAGGAGCTGGAAGGCTGGCCTGAGACCAAAAGGGTGCGCTGGAGTCTGGATATCGACCCCACCGAGCTGAGTTGATGGTGGCACCGGCGCCGGTCGCTGGCAGTTATCGTCAGCGACCGATGGGTGATTTCATTTCAAGGCTCAGATCCGCAGATCGATCTGCTGCACCCAGCCTCCTTTACCCTGTTCGGTGAGATAGAGGCCGGATTGGCGCAGCACCCCCTGATTGCCGCTCTCCCCCAGATGGTTGAAGGGGGTGTCGAGGGGGCGCAGCAGGATGGCGCCGATCCCCAGTTCGACCAGCGCGATAGGTGCGTGCTCCGGATGCCAGAACTGCAGTGCTGAAAACTGGCTATCCCCCTCATCCAGCACCCCGTTGCCATCCTCATCCAGGGTAGCCAACTCGCCGAAGCCATTGCCGGAGCGTGCACCAAACAGCTCGCCCCCATCGTCTATGGTGCCGTTGCCATTGCGATCCAGCGCCACAAAGCCGCTCCCTTCCCGCAGACCCGGCAGGCTGTCCTCCTTGCCATCCTGATCGATATCGAAAGTGACCCGAGCCTCGGTCAGATCGGCAATCTTGCCATCCAGACTGAGCACCAGCGGGTCTTTCAGGGCATTGAGGGTGGTGCGCCGCTGGCTCACCTCCAGCTGACGCCAGTCGAGCACAAAGCCGAGATCGAGCTGAATAGTCTGACCATCCCGAGTCGCTACGCTGGCCGATGCCACCACCTTGAGCTGCTCCTGTTGCAGCAGGGTGTCCGTCACCTCCACCAGTTGATCCGGCTCGGCGGCTTGAGCAGTTGCATCTCCTTGGGTCACTCCATCGCCTCCCTCTTCGGAGGGGGTGATCGGCTTGGGCAGCTCGATTTCGTGGCCCAGCATCGCCTCAATCATCAGCTTGATCAGTCGCTGGCGGTTATCCAGTCCATCGTCGGGAATACCATCCTGCTCTTTTCCGACGTCCGCTGCGGGCGGGGCGGGAGGCGTTGAAGCTTGCTGACTGGCGGCCGATTGCCTCGCGGTTTGCAGCGTCAGGGCGCTGGTGAGGGTCAGGGTGCTGCTGCGTTCGCCGGCCACTGCCGCGTTGTTGCCTTCCGGTGGATTGACGACGGGTGGCACGGGCCCTAGGTTGCGCACCTTGCGGCTCTGGGCCTGCTGTTGCCGGTATTGCACCTCCCCCTGGAGGTCGTAGTGATCGATGCGCATACATTCGCCCTCGGCGCTATACATCTGGTCAGTTATCGACCTGTTAGTGAGCAGGGCTTAACACCAAATAGGACTAATCAGGGAGGTGGTTAGTACTAGGTTGCAAGGTGGTGGCGTGGCAGGATGGCAAGAGACTGGATGGTGGCGCTCTAGTTGAACATTTTCAGGTAACGCGGCGCACTCTGGCTGACAAGCGGCATCGGTGAGGATAGGGAGAATTACATGGGAAATTGTCTGGTGATGGACGTGGCGGGCTATGGTGGATTCCTGTCTGGCGCCCCTTGCATCAATGATGTTGAGGGCTTCACTCATGCGTAACTGTCTGGTGATGGGAGCGGCAGGCTATATCGGTTCCTATCTGGTGCCCCACCTGCAAACCCTGGGCTACAGGGTGATTGCCGGGGCGCGCCGTCCCTGCCGCTTGCCTGAGGGAGTCGAGTTTCGCCTCGCCGATAGCCTCAAGCCCATCACCTTGCTGCCTGCGCTGGCGGGCATCGATACCGTCTTCTATCTGGTGCATGCCATGGGGGCGGGGGCCGATTTTCACCGGTTGGAGCAGCAGGGGGTAAAGAATTTTGCCGCCGCCGCCCGTGCCGCCGGGGTGCGCCGCATCATCTATCTCGGGGCAATCCAGCCCGAGCAGTGCAACAGCCGCCATCTCAACTCCCGCCGCCACTGTGGCGAGCTGTTTCGCGAATCCGGTGTGCCGACGGTGGAGCTGCGCGCCGGCATCATCATCGGGCCCGGTTCGGCTGCGTTCGAGGTGATGCGGGATCTGGTATTCAACCTGCCGCTGATGGTGACGCCCAAATGGGTGCGCTCGCGCACGCCGCCGATTGCGCTGTCCAACCTGTTGCACTATCTGGGCGGGCTGGTGGAAGCCGACGAGGTGGATGGCCGCATCTTCAATGCGGTCGGCCCCGAGCTGCTCAGCTATCAGCAGCAGTTGCAGAAGTTCGCCGCCCATATCGGCAAGCGCTGCCCCATCATTCCCATTCCGTTTCTGAGCCCGCGTCTTTCTGCCTGGTGGCTGCAGTTTGTCACCTCGGTGCCGCAGCCTGTGGCCAAGGCGCTGGTGGGTGGTCTCAAGCACGATATTCCGGCCGACGATGGCCCGCTGCGCGCCCTGCTGCCCCAGACCCTGCTCAGCTTCGACGAGGCGCTGGCGGAGAGTCTGGCGCTGGAGCAGAAGCTGGGTGCCGAACAGCAGGGGCAGGAGACGCCGCTTGGCCTGCGCTGGCGTCATCCCGAATATGGCTTCTACGACCGCACCGCCAGCGGCGATGCCATCTGCCTCGCCTCTCCCGAGGTGGTGTGGCAGGTGTTGCAGCAGCTGGGGGGTGAGCAGCGCTACTTCTACATGAACCAGCTGTGGGTGGTGCGTGAATGGATGGATCATCTGATCGGCGGCCCGGCCCGCACCCGTGGCCGCACCAATCCGGATCGTTTCGTGAAGGGGGATATGCTCGACTCCTGGCAGATCCTCGGGGTGGATGAGGGGCGCAGGCTCGATCTCTTGTTCAACATGAAGGCTCCGGGCGTCGGGCGGCTGGAGTTCAACATCCTGCCGGAGGAGTCCGGGTTGACCCGCATCCGGGTCACCGCTCACTGGCACCCGCAGGGCGCCTGGGGGCTGGCCTACTGGCTCGCCATGCTGCCGTTCCACCTCTTTATCTTTCAGGGCATGACCGAGGCCATCGCCCGTCAGGCCGAAGCGAGGGCAGGTATCCCGGTGATGGATTAACCCCTCTTCACACCATTCCCGCTGATAGAGTGCCCCGTTCGGGGCATTTTTTATGCGGCGACCATGCCCGGTAATGGCAGATAGTGGTAGGCGTCTCATGGCAAAGGCTGGCATCATGCCGCGGTCTTGTTTACCGCGGATAGATAATCAGTCAGAAAAAGAAGGGATTATGAAGAAAAAACCGTCAATTTTGGGGGGCGCCTGCATCATTGCCAGCGTCTGCGTGGGAGCCGGCATGCTCGGTCTGCCGAGTTCGGGGGCGGGGGCCTGGACCCTCTGGTCGGTGCTGGCGCTGACCGTCACCATGGTGATGATGACCCTCTCCGGCTGGATGTTGCTGGAATCCTTCCAGCACCACGATATGCGGGTCTCCTTCAATACCGTGACTCGCGAGTTGCTGGGGGAGAAGCTCAATCTCCTCAACAACCTCTCGGTCTACTTTGTTGGCGGCATTCTGCTCTACGCCTATATCACCTCCTCCGGTGCCATCCTGCAGGGGATACTGGGGATCGACAGCAAGCTCGCGTCCGTGCTGTTCGTGGCGCTCTTCTCTGCGGTGGTGTGGCACTCGACTCGCGCCGTTGACCGTATTTCGGTGGTGCTGATCGCCTTCATGATCCTCAGTTTCGCCCTCGGTGTGGCCGGGCTGCTCGGCAGTATCAAGCTGCCGACCCTGCTCGATCTGGCGGGCAGCGAGAGTCGCTACGCCCCTTATGCCATGGCGATGCTGCCGGTGGCGCTCACCTCGTTCGGCTATCACCACTCTGTTGCCTCCCTGCGTGCCTATTACCAGAACGAGCAGCAGGCCAGATGGGCCATTCTGGGGGGAACCCTGATCGCGCTGGCGCTCTACGTGCTCTGGCTGCTGGGGATCTTCGGCAACCTGCCCCGTCAGGATTTTGCCCCTGTGATTGCCAAAGGGGGAGACGTGAGTGTGCTGCTCTCCGCGCTTTCAGGGGTGATCGAATCGGAGAAGGTGGCCAGCGCCATCAACGGCTTCTCCATGGCGGCGATCCTCTCCTCCTTTATCGGGGTGGGGCTCGGGGTGTTCGACTATCTGGCTGATCTGTTCAAGTTCGATAACAGCCGCGCCGGTCGCTGCAAGACCTGGGCGGTCACCTTCCTGCCGCCGCTGGTGCTCTCCCTGCTCTTCCCGTTTGGCTTCCTGCTGGCCATCGGCTATGCCGGTGCTGCAGCCACCATCTGGACCTGCATCATCCCGGCACTGCTGGTGCTGCGCACCCGGGCGCGGGCCGAGCGGGGCGAAGTGACTCCCCACTTCGTTACCCCCGGCGGCAAGCTGATGGCCTGGTTGCTGATCCTGTTCGGGTTGGCGACCGCGCTGTTCCACTTTCTGTCTATGGCAAATCTGTTGCCGGTCTATCTGGGCAACTGAGTCAGGTCTACAGCACTGACAGAAAGGGCGGCAAGGCCAACTTGCCGCCCTTTTTGCGCCATTTTTACCCCACATAGCAGGATCTATAACTAAAGTGGTATGTGCGGGCGGGGTAAGGTGCTGAAATAACTGGTCTGATCTGGCTGATGGCAGCATGATCTGCTGGGCATGCTCAGCGCTTTCTTTTATGATCCCCGCCCTTCTGTGTGCCCCCTGTCGGCACCTCATTTGCACCAACCACATCGGGGTCCCCCATGTCCGATCTGCGTCAAGAAGCACTCGATTACCACGCCCAGCCCGTACCGGGCAAAATTGCCATCGCCCTGACCAAGCCTGCCGAAACCGCCCGCGATCTGGCGCTGGCCTACAGCCCGGGTGTTGCCGAGCCGGTGCGCGAGATCGCTGCCAACCCGGCCGATGCCTACCGCTATACCGGCAAGGGCAATCTGGTGGCCGTCATCTCCAACGGTACAGCCATTCTGGGTCTGGGCAATCTGGGGCCGCTGGCCTCCAAGCCGGTGATGGAGGGCAAGGCCCTGCTGTTCAAGCGCTTCGCCGGCATTGATGCTATCGACATCGAGGTGAAGCACGAGACCAGCCAGCAGTTTATCGACACGGTGGCGGCTATCGCCGATACCTTCGGTGGCATCAATCTGGAAGATATCAAGGCGCCGGAGTGTTTCGAGATTGAAGAGGCGCTGATCGCGCGCTGCGACATTCCGGTGTTCCACGATGACCAGCACGGCACCGCCATCGTCACCGCCGCCGGCCTGCTCAACGCGCTGGAGATCCAGGGCAAGCTCATCAGTGACAGCCGCATCGTCTGTATGGGGGCGGGGGCTGCCGCGACCGCCTGTATGGATCTGCTGATCAAGTGCGGCGCCAGGGCGCACAACATCTTCATGCTGGATCGTCAGGGTGTTATCCACACCGGCCGCAGCGATCTCAACAAGTACAAGCAGCGTTTCGCCAACGAGACCCCGCTGCGCACCCTGATGGATGTCATCGAAGGGGCGGATGTGTTTGTCGGCGTCTCCGGCCCCGATGTGCTGCCCGCTGAAGCGGTCGCCCTGATGGCGCCCAATCCGGTTATCTTCGCCTGCTCCAACCCGGATCCGGAGATCAAGCCTGCGCTGGCCCACGGGGTGCGTAGCGACCTTATCATGGGCACCGGCCGCTCCGACTACCCGAACCAGATCAACAACGTGCTCTGCTTCCCCTTCATCTTCCGCGGTGCCCTCGACGCCCGTGCCAGCCGCATCAACGATGCCATGAAGATTGCCGCGGTCGAGGCGATCCGCGCGCTGGCCAAGGAGCCGGTGCCGGCCGAGGTGCTGACCGCCGCCGGGGTCAACGAGCTCGCCTTCGGCAAGGATTACGTCATTCCCAAGCCGATGGATGCCCGTCTGCTGCCGCGGGTTGCCCGCGCCGTGGCGCTGGCGGCGGTGGCCTCCGGCGTCGCCCGCATCGAGCTGCCCGCGGACTACATGCTGTAATCCGGCATTGCAAACGGCCCCATAGCGGGGCCGTTTTTATTTCTGCTTCTGACGACAGCCAGAGACGCCAGCCGGGCGACAGGTTGGGGCAGATGGAGGCAAATCGGGTGCAAAGGTGGTCAAACAGCGCTCTCCTCTGACACAATATTGCCACTATGACGCTAACGAGAATCAAGATGCAGCAGCCTGTCAGCGGCCGTTTGGCCCACGCCCTCTCCTTCTTGCGCCATGATGGTCGCCACTTTGCCCAGTTTGTCTGGGGCCGTTTCCAGCAGGACAGATTGACGGTTACCGCCGGTTATCTGGCCTATGTCACCCTGCTTTCACTGGTGCCGATGATCGCCGTGGTCTTTGGCATGATGTCCGCCTTCCCGGTGTTCCAGAGCCTCAAACAGGCGATGGAGCAGTTCGTCTACCACAACTTCGTGCCGACCGCGGGCGATATGCTCAAGGAGTACATCGACGGCTTCGTCGCCAATGCCACCAACACCACGGCTGTGGGGATTGGGGCGCTGGTGGTGGTGGCGCTGATGCTGATCTCCGCCATCGACAAGAACCTCAACTACATCTGGCGCTCGACCCAGGGCCGCCCGCTGGCGCAGGCCTTTGCCATGTACTGGATGATCCTCACCCTGGGGCCCGTGCTTATCGGAGCCAGTATCGCCATCTCCTCCTACATCTTCTCGCTGCGGCTGTTTGGCGCCGAGAGCCTGTTCGGTATCGGTTATCTGCTGTTGCGGGGTTTGCCGTTCCTCTTCTCGGTGCTCACCTTCCTGCTGGTCTATACCGTGGTACCCAACTGCAAGGTGCGGCTGATCCACGCCTTTATCGGTGCGCTGGTAGCGGCGACCCTGTTCGAGCTGGCCAAGCGCGGTTTTGCCATCTACATCACCAACTTCCCCTCCTATCAGGCCATCTACGGCGCGCTGGCCACCATCCCGATCCTGTTTGTTTGGGTCTATTTGAGTTGGCTGGTGGTGCTGCTGGGGGCTGAGACTACGGCTTGCCTCGGCGAATATGAGAAACCGGCGAGTGAGGAGCTTGGCTAAGCCATCGCCTTGCCCACCGGTTTATTGGTAGCATCGACGACCGCCCCTGCGAGGGGGCGGTCGTTCTGTTTTCAAAGGAGAGGGATGTGATTGCATTGATTCAGCGGGTCAGCGAGGCCAGCGTGACTGTCGAGGGGGAGGTGACCGGCGCCATCGGTCAGGGATTGCTGGTGCTGCTCGGGGTGGAGCAGGGGGATGATGAGGCCAAGGCCGACAAGTTGCTGCATCGGGTCAGTGGTTATCGCATCTTTCCGGATCAGGAGGGCAAGATGAACCTCAATGTCAGCCAGATCGGCGGCAGTCTGCTGGTTGTCTCCCAATTCACGCTGGCGGCGGATACCAAGCGAGGGATGCGTCCCAGCTTCTCCTGCGGAGCTCACCCGAGCGAGGCCGAGCGCCTCTATGACTACTTCGTGGCCAAGGCTGCTGCCAGCGGCATCCCGACCGAAACCGGCCGTTTTGCCGCCGACATGAAGGTGGCGCTGGTCAACGAGGGGCCAACGACCTTCTGGCTACAGGTCTGAAGATGTTTCGTCCCGCGGTGTGACGTGGACGATCACGTTGATAAGTCCCGCAACCGGATAGGGGGTGGCGGGGCCAATCCACTGTTCTATCTGCGTCAGGGCGTGGGTTAGCTCAAGCGCGGTGCGCGGCAGCAGGTTGATCACCAGGGTGCCGCAGAGGCGGGGAGCCAGCGCCCGGTAGAGCCGTTCCTGAAACAGCAGCAGCGGGTTGCCATCCTGACTGAATAGATCGAGCAGGATGAGGTCGTACTGCTGCTCGCTCTGCTCCAGAAAGGCGAGGGCATCGGCCTGATGGAGTGCCGGCGCGGCGTGTTCATCGCTCTCCTGATGCTGGAAAAACTGCTGATAAACGGTCAGCACCTCTTCGTCGAGGTCGACGCACTCGTGGCGGGCATCGGGCCAGCGTTGGCAGAGATGGCGAGTGAGATCGCCGCCCCCCAGCCCCAGTTCGAGTATCTGTGTGGCCTGCTCCGGCAGCAGGCAGGCGATGACCCGTTGATGGGGCAGACAGAGGGTCGCGGGGTCGGCGAGCGACATGGCGGATTGCACCACGCCGTCTATCTCCAGCCAGCGGTGGTGGCTATTTTCCTGTACCGTGAGGCGGCGCTGGGGTTTGACGCTGAGGTGCAACAAGTGATCGGCTTGGTACGCTTGCAGATTGAAGTCCATGAATTTGCACGGCAAGATGGTTTCCGACCAGTGTAACTCAAGGATCGATCTATGTACTGGGTGGTCCCCCCCAAACGGCAGCCGAGCCGGGTACTTACTGCAAGCTGCGCTGGAAACGTCTGTGCAAGCCCTTCCATCTGCCAGTCAGCGCAAACTCAAGGATGAAACTATGTATCGGGTAGTCACCCCTCAGACAGCCGCCGAGCTGGATGCCTATTACCAGTTGCGCTGGGAACTTCTGCGTAAACCCTTCAATCTGCCCGTCGGTTCCGAGCGGGACGAATACGACACCGTCGCCATTCACCGGCTGATGCTGGCACCCGATGGCACCCCCATCGCGGTGGGGCGCCTCTTTATCGGCGGCGATGAGGCGCAGATCCGCTTTATGGCGCTGCGTCCCGAATATCGCGGCCAAGGGCTGGGCGCCAAAATGGTGGAGGACCTCGAAGAGCTGGCCCGCAGCGAGAAGGTGAAGCGGCTAGTGATGAACGCCCGTCAGGAGGCGGTGGAGTTCTATCGCAAGTGCGGCTTTCTCGAAGTGGGGGGCGGCCCCGTCTCCTTTGGCCGGATTCCCCATCGCCAGATGATCAAATCCCTGAGCCCGTTGCAGACTATCCAGTATCGGCCGGAGTGGTGTCAGGATCTCACCACCCGCTGGTCACGCGGGGTGCCCATCAGCGAGAAGATGGGGATGCACATCAGCCACTACGATGGCCAGACTTTCCACCTCAAGGCCAATCTGGCGGCCAACTTCAACGTGCATGGCAGCATGTTCGCCGGCAGTGTCTACAGCCAGTGCGTGCTGGCGGGCTGGGGGCTGATCTGGCTGCAGCTTAAAGAGGAGGGGCTGGTGGGCGAGCCGGTGCTGGCCGAGAGCACCATCAAATATCATGGCCCTGTCGATGAGGAGCCGGAGGCGCGAGTGGCCCGCGAGGGGATGCCCGCCGTGCTGCAGCCGCTCAAACGGGGGGAGCCTGCCACCTTCAGCCTCAAGATCCAGCTGTTCAGCGGCAGCAAGCTGGCGGCGGAGTTCTGCGGTCACTACGTGGTGCAGCCGCCCCGCCGTCCGGGCCAGTAACCGCGTCGTTTCCCCATCAAACAACAAGGCCTCATCATGAGGCCTTGTCTGTTTTTACCCTTGCTGGCTGTCGCTTGTCTGCCCGGCTTGGGTCTGCACTTGGGCCTGGTTTTGGGCTTTCGTTGCGGGAGCCGGTCGCCAGAGCGGGGCGCTGTTGCCTTGCGGCGGATAGCGTACTCCCACTTCCCAGCCGCAAGAGTCCTGCTTCTGCGGGAAGCTCCAGGCCAGCGTGGGGGCAGTTAGCGGCCCGCGCCACTGGCCGAGCAGCTCGGCGCAGCGGTTGCCGTTGAGGATCCCCAGATCGAGCTGCCACTGTTCGTTGACCAGATCGATCCCCCCTTGCAGCGCCAGCAGATGGGTGATGGTGGAGGCGCCAGCCTGCTCGACTTGTAGTTGCCCCTTGTCGATCTTGCCCTGCAGCTTGATGCGGTAGAAGGGGGTGTCACCCTCCTGCATCGCCTGCCACAGCTGATCCGGCGTCAGGGTGGGCGGGGTCGCCCCCTTGAACCACTGATCCAGCAGCGGATCTATCTTTACCTTGTCCCAGAACGGCTCGTCGGCATCGAGGGCAAAGCTGCCCTGCAGGGTCTGGCGCCACTCGCCCGCCGTTTTGCCATGTTCGGCTTGCAGATCGGCGCTCACGTCCGCCTTGCCAGCGAGCGAGACAGGGGAGTGGAATATCTTGCCCCATTGCTGCAGATCCAGCTTGGTTGCCTGCAGTTGGAGGCGGCTGCTCTGGCCCGGTTCGCGGCCCCACTGGCCACTCAGGCTGAGAGTGCCCTCATCCGGCAGCGAGCTGGTGAGTTTGCCCAGTTGCCAGGAGCTGGGGGTCAGCTCCCCATCCAGCTCGCCGTTGCGGGCGCTGAGGCCATCCCACACCAGCTCGAACCACTTGCTCTCGATACGGGCACGGCCGAGCAGCGGGCCGGGTTGGTTATCGCGCAGGGCGAGATCGCTCAGATAGAGCTGCCAGCCGGTCAGCGACAGGGGCAGGGTATCGTCGAAGGAGAGCACCTTAAGCTTGTCGAACGCCAGCTTGCGGATATCCACCTGCTGCGGGCGCCAGCTCTGCCAATCCTGCCACCAACCCTGCGGCAGGCTGATATCCATGCCGCTCAGCGCCACGTCTTTCAGGGTCAGCTTCTGCTGCTGGCTATCGAGGGAGAGCTCGACATTGAACTCCCCTTCATAGGCCTTGCCCTGCAGTTCGCCGTCGATCTGCTGGGGCGAGAAGGCGAGCTTGCCCTTGATCTCCTCCAGCTGAAACAGGCCACGGCCCATGTCGCCCAGGGTGCCGCTCAGGTAGCCGGTGGGCTGGTTGCCCGCCTGCCAGTTGAAGGCGGTGAGCTGGCCGCTGAAGTTGTTGAAGGAGAGCTCCTGATTGATGTCGTTGAGGCTGATGTTGTCCAGCTGGCCGCGATCCAGCGACACGCTTTGCAACGGGAAGCGCTGCGGGAAGCCTTGTTGTGTCAGATCCCCCAGCTCCACCCGCATGCCGCGCGCCTTGAGATCGTGCAGTTGCAGGGTGCGGGCTGGCCAGTCCAGCACCATGCCGGTCTCCAGCAGACCGTCGAACAGGTTGGTCACCAGCTTGTCGGTGCGCAGCATTTCTCCTTCCAGCCGTCCTTGCAGGTTGAGACGGGCGAAGGTGAACTGCGGGGTCTCCAGCTGGCCGATATTGAGGCTCAGGTTGGCCTGTGGTTGCCGTTTCGGGTCGATCAGCTCCCAGTCGCTCAGGGTGGCATTGAGGCCGCGCAGGGTCAGCTCGGGGCTCTCCAGACTGAGGCGATCGATAGTGCTGTCACTGATGGTGAGGGAGTGCACCGGCAGGTTCGGCAGCTGGTTGGGCAGCGGCAGCTTGATGGCGGGACGAATGAGATCGAGATGGGCGATGCGCACGTCGCGGCTCAGCCAGTCGATGCTCTCGATCTCCAGATAGATCTTGTCGAGTGAGACTGCATCGCCGTAGCGTACCTGCTCTGCCAGCAGGGTGTAAGGGTGCAGCGGGTTGAACACCAGTCGCCCTATGGTGACCGGCACGCCGGTCTGCTGGCTGATCCAGCTGGCGATGGGGCCTTTGGCGCGCTCGGCGTCGAACAGGCCGAGGGCAACCCAGACAAACAGCAGCAGGAAGGCGAAGGTGTAGAGCAGGCCGCGTAGCCAGGAATTCATGGTTGCTTTCCTCCTGTTTTGGGATCTGTTGTCAGGCGTTTGAGTAGTGGTCTCGCAGACCGAGCCAGCGCCGTATCAAGGGTTCGACATGACTCGGATGCCTATCCATAAGGAGATGTGCCCATCTTCTGCATTTACTTCGATCAGGCATTGGAATAGTGATCCCGTAAGCCGAGCCAACGGCGAATCAAGGGTTCGACATGGCTTGGGTGCCTATCCATGAGGAAGCGCGCCATTTTTTGCACCTGTGGAATAAGCGGCTGATCCCGCACCAGATCGGCGATCTTGAGATCGGCCAGACCGGTCTGGCGGGTGCCGAGCAGTTCCCCCGGGCCGCGCAGTTCCAGATCGCGCTGGGCGATGAGGAAGCCGTCGTTGGTCTCCCGCAGCACCCCGAGCCGGCTCTGGGCCGTCTTGGACAAGGGGGCATGATAGAGCAGCACGCAGTGAGAGGCCACCGCCCCCCGGCCAACCCGGCCGCGCAGCTGGTGCAACTGCGCCAGCCCGAGACGTTCTGGGTTCTCGATGATCATCAGGCTGGCGTTGGGCACATCCACCCCCACCTCGATGACGGTGGTGGCGACCAGCAGTTGCAGTATGCCTGCCTTGAACTCCTCCATCACCCGCTGTTTCTCCACCGGCCGCATCCGGCCGTGCACCAGCCCGATATGCAGACCGGGCAACAGGTTCTGCAGCTCGGCGGCGGTATCCTCGGCAGCCTGGCACTCCAGCACCTCCGACTCCTCGATCAGGGTGCATACCCAGTAGGCCTGCTTGCCCTCGGTGCAAGCGAGCTTGACCCGCTCGATCACATCGCCGCGTCGGCTGTCGGGCAGCGCTACCGTGGTGATGGGGGTGCGGCCCGGCGGCAGCTCGTCGATGACCGAGGTGTCGAGGTCGGCATATGCGGTCATTGCCAGAGTGCGGGGGATGGGGGTGGCGGTCATGATGAGTTGATGAGGATGTACCCCTTCCCGCTCCCCTTTCTCGCGCAGGGCGAGGCGCTGATGCACCCCGAATCTGTGCTGTTCATCGATGATGACCAGCGCCAGACGCTGGAACACCACCTGCTCCTGAAAGATGGCATGGGTGCCCACCACCATCTTGACGCTGCCATCTTTGATCGCGGCCAGCGCCTCCTCCCGCGCCTTGCCTTTCTGCTTGCCCGCCAGCCAGCCGACTCCGATGTCGAGCGGCTCCAGCCACTTGGCAAAGTTGATGGCGTGCTGTTCCGCCAGCAGCTCGGTCGGCGCCATCAAGCCCACCTGACAGCCGTTGCCGATGGCCTGCAGGGCGGCCATCGCCGCGACCAGGGTCTTGCCGGAGCCCACATCCCCCTGCACCAGCCGCATCATGGGGTGGCTCTGTTGCAGATCCTTGCTTATCTCCGCTACTACCCTACTCTGGGCGCCGGTGGGTTTGAACGGCAGAGCGCCGAGCAGCTGTTCAACCAGCTCGGGCGCCGGTTTGAGGGCGCGGGCCAGCTGGGTTTGTGCCTGAGCACGCACCTTGAGTACCGAGAGGTTGTGAGCCAGCAGCTCCTCCAGCACCAGTCGCTGCTGGGCCGGATGCTGGCCGCTTTCCAGTAGCGGCAGCGCCACCGAGGGAGGCGGGCGGTGCAGCAATTTCAGGGCGGCGGCCAGCTCAATCTGATGGGGATAGAGGCCAGCGGGCAGCAACTCCTCGACGCCGTAGAGGTCGAGCTGGGCCAGCGCCTGATCGGTGAGGTTGCGCAGGGTGAGCTGGCGCAGCCCTTCGGTGGTCGGGTAGACGGGGGTGAGCGCCTCTTCGGTCTGGCCTGCCTGCTCCTCGCCGAGCAGCTTGTACTCGGGGTGAGCCATCTCCAGCCCGTATTTGCCGGGGCGCACCTCGCCAAAACAGCGGATCAGGCGGCCCGCCGCCAGACTGTTTTTCTGGGCGGCGGTGAAGTTGAAGAAGCGCAGGGTGAGGGTGCCGGTACCGTCGCTGATGCGACAGACCATCATGCGGCGGCGCCCCATCACCAGCTGAGTGTCCTGGATTTCGCCCTCGACGGCGCCGTGCAGGCCGGGCGGCAGATCGCCGATGGGCCACACCTGGGTGCGGTCCTCGTAGCGCAGGGGGAGGTGGAACAGCAGATCCTGTACCGTGGCCAGCCCCAGCCGCTCGAGCTTCTCCAGCATCTTGCTGCCGACACCCTTGAGGCTATCGAGAGGAATTTTATCCAATTTCATCAATTAGATGCCCGAAAACACTGTAAATATGTCCAGATGATAGGGGTTGTTGAGGGGCCGATGCAAGCCGAGTTGCTGCTGGCAGGGCCGCCAAGGCGGGGGAAACGGCCGATATAACAAAGGCCTGCCGAAAACGGGAGGCCTTTGTGTGGTTGCCAACAGGCAAGGTGCGGGCGCATGGCGCCCAAGGTCAGATGATGCGTTTGAGCAGCAAATGGGCCTTGACCCGATGGATCCGTCCCAGCAGCTTGCGCACCTGTTCCGGGTAGTCCTGGATCTGCTCCACCTGATCGAAGTGACTGATCCGCTTGGTGTTGGTCAGGATGTTCTCCCGCTCCGCGTTGAACTGGGGACGCAGCAGGTGGCGACGATCGTGTACCAGCAGGCCATTCTCCAGATCCAGCGCCCAGGCGCGGGGGTTGAGGTTGTTGCCGGTGAGCAGGGCCCACTCGTCATCCACGAAGATCCCCTTGAGATGGTAGGAGTTGCGCTCGCAACACCAGAGCATCAGGTTGAGGCGGCCGTCGTCGATGTGACGCTGGTTACGCTCGGCAAACTTGCGCAGGTTGGTCTCGTAGAGATAGGGCAGGCCACCGATGGTGGAGAACTTCTCTTCCGGCGGAATGAAGAAGTCGTTGGCGGTCTTGTCGCCCACTACGATGGTGACTTTGCAACCGCGCTGCAGCAGATCCTCGATATCCTTGCTCAACTCCTTGGGGGGGTTGAAGTAAGGGGTGCAGATGAAGATCTCCCGCTCGGTGGCGCGCACCAGATTGCGGATCATCAGGTTGAGCTGATTGTTGCGCTTGCCCAGACCCACCATGGGGGTGACGGCCACTTCCTGAGTGTTGACCGGCATGGTGCTGAAGCGGTACTGGCTCTGACGCAGGTTCTGCTTGAAGCGGCGGATCGGCCCCTTCAGCTGTTTGGCGCTGGGGATATCGCTGTGATCCAGTCGCTGCACCGCGTCGCTCTTCACGAACAGGTCGTCCACATAGTTGACCATGCTGCGGGCCAGCTCCGGGCTGGTGATCTGGTGATAGCGATCGAAGCGGTATCGATCCTGCTGATGCAGGTAGATGTCGTTGAGGCTGGCGCCGGAGTAGAGCACCACATCATCAAAGATGAAGCCCTTGAGGTGGAGCACGCCGAGCAGCTCGCGCCCTTTGACCGGCACACCGTAGATTTCGATCTGCTGCTCGTAGCGGGCAGCCATGGCCTGATACATCAGGTGGTTGCCGCCCTGTTTGCCTTTGCCGATCAGGCCGCGCTGGGCACGGTGGAAGTCGACGAACACCTTGATGTCGAGGGCCGGATTGCGCTGCTTGGCGGCGTAGAGGGCGGAGAGGATCTCCCGGCCGGCTTCGTCATCCTGCAGATAGAGCGCGACCAGATAGATGCGCCGGGTGGCACTGGCGATAAGCGCAAGAATGCGGCGTTTGAAATCCTGGGCGCTATAGAGCACTTCAAACTGATCCGCTGCGACGGCGATCTGGGGCAGGCGCGCCAGCAGTTGTCGATAATGGGCCGATGAATGCATAGATAAACCTGAAATCACGGGGTTAAGCGTTCCACTCGGAGCGATGAATAGGCGATTCTAGCAATCTCGCCCTCTCAGCCAAAGAAAGAATCATCAGAAAGATGAAAAAGGCCTCACGAGTGAGGCCTTTTTGTCAGCATTTTGCCCTTGTCAGAGGAAGCTGTAGATGATCATCGCCATCACGCCGCCGGTGGTGCCGATGATGGTTTCCATCACGGTCCAGGTCTGCAGGGTCTGCTTCTCGGTCAGGCCGAGGTAGCGGTTCGCCAGCCAGAAACCGGAGTCGTTGACGTGGGAGAGCACGATGGCACCGCCGCCGATGGCGATGGTGACGGCAGCCAGCTGGGCACCGCTCAGGCCGAGGGGTTCCAGCATCGGCAGCACCAGACCGCAGGCGGTCAGCATGGCGACGGTGGCGGAACCCTGAATCACCCGTACCGCAGCGGCCAGAATGAAGGCCAGCGCGACGATGGGCAGACCGGAGTCGGCCAGCATGTTGCCAAGCGCGGCACCCACGCCGGAATCAACCAGTACCTGTTTGAACACGCCACCGGCACCGGTCACCAGAATGATGACACCTGCCGGCTGGATGGCGCTGTTGCAGACGCTCATCACCTCGTCACGGGACATGCCGCGGCGAATACCCAGCAGATAGAAGGCGGCCAGACAGGCGACCATGATGGCGGTGAAGGGGTGACCGATGAACTCCAGCCAGTTGTGCAGAGTGGAGCCCGCCTCGACGAAGCGACCGACGATGGTCTTGAGGCCGATCAGCAGCAGCGGCAGACCGATGAGGCCCATGGCCAGCACGAAGGAGGGCAGGGATTTGCTGTCATCGTGGACGCTGTTCTGGGCATCGGCAGGCAGCGGTACATCGACGATCTTGCTGATGAAGTCACCGAACAGCGGGCCAGCCAGGATCAGCGCCGGTACGGCGGCGATCAGGCCGAACAGGATCATGTAACCGAAGTCGGCACCCAGCTGGGATGCCACCAGGATCGGGCCCGGCGCCGGAATAAGGAACGCCTGGCAGGTGGCGATACCCGCCAGCAGGGCGATACCGATCTTCACTACGCTGCCGCCGCCACGACGGACGATGGCGAAGGCGACGCCGATCAGCAGCACCACGGCCACGTCAAAGAAGAGCGGCAGGGCGCAGACAAAGCCGGTCAGGGCCATGGCCCAGTTGGCGCGCTTGACGCCAAACTTGCCGAGCAGGGTGTGAGCCACCCGGTCGAGAGCACCGGTCACTTCCATCACCTTGCCGAACATGGCGCCCAGCGCCACCACTACCGCGACGAAACCGAGGGTGCCACCCATCCCTTTCTGGATGGTGTTGGCTATGTCGGCCGGGTTCATGCCAGCGGCGAGACCCGCCACCATGGAGACCAGGATCAGGGCTACCACGGCGTGGAGCCGGGCCTTCATCACCAGGAAGAGCAGCAGCACAATCGAGCCGGCGGCTGTCATGATCAGGGAGAGGTCAGACATTGTTATGCGTTCCTTTTTCCAAGTTCAGTCGTGACACCTTGCCGATCCGTCGGCAAACCATATCTTTATGATTTATTTAGATTTATGGCAAGGGCTCAACATCATATGCCCAGGTGACTATGGGTTTGCTCAGTCTGTGGCAGACTTCACATTTTCAATCGTTACCGGTAACATGTTACCGGTAACGTGTTAGATTAGAACCCATCAACAGCTGGTTTTTTGAAAAGTGGGACAGAGGTCAAATTATGGCGGGTAAGTGCATTATCGTGATGGGTGTGTGTGGTAGCGGCAAATCCAGCGTGGGTCTGAAAGTGGCCGAAGCGCTGGGCGCCAAGTTCATCGATGGTGATGACTTGCACCCCAAGGCCAACATCCAGAAGATGGCTGGCGGCAACCCCCTCAACGATGAGGATCGTGCCCCCTGGCTGGAGCGGATCCGCGACGCCGCCTACAGTCTCGAGCAGAAGAACGAGACCGGCATCATTGTCTGTTCCGCCCTCAAAAAGAAGTACCGCGACCAGATCCGCGAAGGCAACGAGTCGGTCAGCTTCATCTTCCTCGATGGCAGCCAGCCGCTGATCCTCGAGCGGATGCGTGCCCGCAAGGGCCACTTCATGCGTGAAAGCATGGTACAAAGTCAGTTCGATACTCTGGAGCGCCCGGATGGCGAAGCCGGTGTATTCCACATTGATATAGACGGCACCTTCGAACAGGTGGTTGACCGCGCCGTCACAGCATTGGAGCAAGCCCAATGATTCATCAGGTAATTTCCGACGTCACCGCCCGCATCCGTGAGCGCAGTGTCGCCCGTCGTCAGGCATTTCTGGCCCGCATCCAGCGTCAGGCAGAGCAGGGTAAGACCCGCGCCGCGCTGGCCTGTGGCAACCTGGCTCACGCCGTGGCCGCCTGCAGCAGTGACGAGAAGGGTCGCATTCTCGATATGACCCGCGCCAACGTCGGCATCGTCACCGCCTACAACGACATGCTGAGCGCCCATCAGCCCTATCATGGCTATCCGGATCAGATCAAGGCAGTGCTGGCCGAACTGGGCCACAGTGCTCAGGTTGCCGGTGGCGTTCCCGCCATGTGCGACGGCGTGACTCAGGGTCAGCCGGGGATGGACATGTCCCTCTTCTCCCGCGACCTGATCGCCCAAGCAACCGCGCTGTCGCTCTCTCACAACACCTTTGATGCGACCCTGCTGCTCGGTATCTGCGACAAGATAGCTCCGGGTCAGATCATGGGGGCCCTCTCCCACGCTCACCTGCCGACTGCATTTGTTCCTGCTGGCCCCATGGCGAGCGGCATCAGCAATGACGAGAAGGTGAAGGTGCGTCAGAAGTACGCTGCCGGTGAAGTGGGTCGCGATGCCCTGCTGGAGATGGAGTGCAGCGCCTACCACGCGGCAGGCACCTGCACCTTCTACGGCACCGCCAACACCAACCAGCTGGTATTCGAGGCTATGGGCCTGATGCTGCCGGGCTCCGCCTTTGTGCACCCGCATAGCGAGTTGCGCCGCGCCCTGACCGCCGAAGCGGCCCGCCGCATCAGCGCCATGATCCCGGGTTCCCCGGCCTATCGCCCGTTGAGCGAGGTGCTGGATGAGCGCTCGCTGGTCAACGGTCTGGTGGCCCTGCTCGCCTCCGGCGGCAGCACCAACCACAGCATCCACATGGTGGCACTGGCCCGCGCGGCCGGTCTGGTACTGACCTGGGATGACATCAGCGATCTATCCGACGTGGTGCCGCTGCTGGTTCGCATGTACCCGAACGGCCCGGCCGACGTCAACGCCTTCGAACAGGCAGGCGGCGTGCCCGGCCTGATGCGCCGTCTGGCGCAAGAGGGGCTGATCCACATGGACGCTACTCCGGTCTTTGGCGAGATGCAGGATTACCTCAGCCGTCCGGCACTGGTCGATGGCCAGCTGGTATGGCAGCCGGTGGGCGAGAGCGGCGATGCGAGCGTGTTGTCGCCTTCCGGCAGCGTATTCCAGGCCACCGGCGGTACCAAGTTGCTGGCGGGCAATCTGGGCCGCGCCGTGGTCAAGGTCTCCGCCGTGGCTCCCGAGTATCGGGTGATTGAAGCCCCGGCGCGGGTTTTCTCCTCCCAGCATGCGGTGGAAGCGGCCTACAAGGCGGGCGATCTCAATCAGGATGCCGTGATCGTGGTGCGCCACAATGGTCCGGCCGCCAACGGCATGCCGGAGCTGCACAAGCTGATGCCGGTGCTCGGCAACCTGCAGAAGGCTGGTTACAAGGTGGCGCTGGTCACCGATGGCCGCCTCTCCGGTGCCTCCGGCAAGATCCCGGCCGCCATCCATGTCACTCCGGAAGCGCTGCACGGCGGGGCCATCGGCCTGCTTGCTGACGGCGACCTGCTGCGGGTTGACGCGGTAAACGGCAGCCTCGACTGTCTGACCGATTTGAGTGGCCGTACCCAGGCCGAGATTGACCTCACTCTGGAACAAGAGGGGTGGGGCCGTGAACTGTTCAGCGTGATGCGTCGCGCGGTATCGAGCGCCGAGTGTGGCGCTACCATCTTTGACTAAGGAAGAGCTATGCAGAACTGGAAAGTGACCCCGGCCGAGGTGTTTGCCGCCTCCCCGCTGGTACCCGTGATGGTTATCAACGAGCTGGATCAGGCCCTGCCGATGGCCAAGGCGCTGCTCGACGGCGGCATCTCTGTCTTCGAAATCACCTTGCGCACCCCGGTGGCGCTCGATGCCATCGCCCTCATCGCCAAGGCGATGCCGGATGCCATGGTCGGTGCCGGTACCGTGCTCAACTGCGAGCAGTTTGACGCAGCCGTTGCCGCCGGTGCCCGCTTCGTCATCTCCCCGGGGATGACGCCGGCCCTGCTGGCTCACGCAGCCAACAGCACCGCGCCGCTGATCCCGGGCGTTGCTACTCCGTCTGAAGTGATGCAGGCGCTGGAAGCAGGCTATGACCATCTGAAGTTCTTCCCGGCCGAAGCGAACGGCGGTACCAAGGCACTCTCCGCCATTGCCGCCCCACTGCCCCGGGTGAAGTTCTGCCCCACCGGTGGTATCGGCCCGAAAAACGTGGCCGACTATCTGGCGCTCAAGTGCGTCGCCACCGTCGGCGGCTCCTGGATGCTGCCGGCCGATGCGGTCAAGAGCGGCAACTGGGAAGAGGTGACTCGCCTTTCCCGCGAAGCGGTTGAGCTGGTTAAACGCTAAGCGTCAGTTGTGCAGAAAACCAAACAGGCCACCCTCGGGTGGCCTGTTTGCTATCAGCGTGACTTAAGTGGGTGAGGGAAGGGATTACCCCAGACTCTCCCCGACATAGAGGGAGAAGCCGATATCCTTGCGGGTGTCGGGTTGGGATTGGCCGTTGAGACGCGCCAGCAGCATGGTGGCCGCCTCCCGACCGATCGCTTCCCGCGGGGTGGCGATACTGGCCAGCTTGGGGGTCATGGCGTGGCCGATGTCGAGAGCGTTGCAACCGGCGATGGCGATCTGCTGGGGCACCGGGATCCACTTGGCTTGACACTGCAGCAGGGCGCCCACCGCCAGGTCATCGTTGGTGCAGAACAGGCCGTCGAGGTCGGGATAGCGCACCAGCGCCTGATCCAGCAGCTCGCCCCCCAGAGTGAAGCTGGAGGATTGTTCGGTCAGCAGATGCTGGCCGGTGAGGCCGAAG
Organism: Aeromonas sp. FDAARGOS 1411; assembly: GCF_019047125.1. Taxonomy (NCBI): domain Bacteria; kingdom Pseudomonadati; phylum Pseudomonadota; class Gammaproteobacteria; order Aeromonadales; family Aeromonadaceae; genus Aeromonas; species Aeromonas sp. FDAARGOS 1411. The sequence goes on from NZ_CP077214.1 coordinate 3,873,510, forward strand.
TCGGTCATCGCCTGATAGTAACCCTCCATCCGCAGCTGGGTACGCACGTCGAGCCGCGCCCCCAGATAGACCACCTTGCGTCGGCCCCGGTGCAGCATCTCTGTTACCATGGCCCGGGCCGCGGCTCTATGATCCATGCCGACCACCATGTCGATGGGGGTTTGCGGCAGATCCATGGTCTCCACCACCGGGATGCCGGCGGTGGCGATCATCTTGCGGGTGCGCTCTGTGTGCTGGCTGTCGGAGAGGATGAGGCCATCCACATGGTAGGAGAGCAGGGACGCGACCTGCTCCTCCTCCCGCTCCGGGCTGTAGCCGTAGTGGGCCAGCAGGGTCTGGTAACCGGCCGGTCGGGTCACCGACTCGATGCCGTGGATTACCGCCGAGAAGACCTGGTTGGAGAGGGAGGGGATCAGGATGCCGATCGCCTTGCTGGTCGCGTTGGAGAGAATGTCCGGCGCCCGATTGGGGATATAACCCAGCTCTTCCACCACAGCCGCGATCCGCTCGCGGGTCCCCTCCGCTACGGTCTGCGGGTCGCGCAGATAGCGGCTGACAGTCATCTTGGTCACGCCGGTCTGGTCGGCGATATCTTGCAGGGTGGGGCGGCGCTTGCGGGTGGGGCTCATAGGGGTGTCCAGCGTGGATGTTACATGTAACATTACCGTTTTTGGCGGATAAAGTCAGCATATGAAGCCGTTTTTGCAGGAGTTTTCCGATGATCAGAGGCAAGCAGTTCGTGGATGTCCGGTTCGAGCAACAGGATGTGGAGGGGGAGCAGTTCTCGGAGTGCCGCTTTATCGGCTGCAACTTCTCCTGGCTGGATTTGAGCGATAGTCGCTTCATCGACTGCAGCTTCTACGATCGGGAAAGTGAACGGGGCTGCCTGTTGCAGGGTTGTGATCTGCGCGAGACCAGCTTCCTGTGCTGCGATCTCACCATGGCCGATTGCAGCCGCAGCCAGTGTCTGGGGCTGGAGATGCGCGACTGTCAGGCGGTCGGTATCAACTTCAGCCATGCCAGCTTCGCCAACCAGATCACCGCCAAAAGCTACTTCTGCGAGGCCCATCTGACCGGCAACAACTTCAGCTACGCCAGCTTCGAGGGCTGCCTGCTGGAGAAGTGCGAGCTGACTGGCAACCGTTGGCAGGGGGCCAACCTGTTTGGTGCCTCGCTGGCGGGTTCCGATCTCAGCGGCTCCGAGTTTGGCCAGATTGACTGGACCAGCTTCAAGCTGCAGGGCTGCGATCTGCGCCAGTGCGATCTGCCGGGGCTGGATCTGCGCCGGGTCGATCTGCAGGGAGTACAGATCAACGAGGATCAGCAGCAGACCTTACTGGAGCAGATCGGTCTGGTTGTCTTCCCCTGAGCCGAGCGAAAAAATAGGTAATTTTTCATCAAATGGGGCCGACAGTGGGGAGGGCGCTCTTGAAACGACAAAAGCCTGCGTGAGGCAGGCTTTTGCTAGTGAGCGTGTGACGCGTTTGTCGGCCGGGTTAACTCAACCCTTGGCCAGCCATTTGGTCGGGTTGATCGCCTCGCCCTGATAGCGAATTTCGAAGTAGAGGCCAGGTCTGTCCTGACCGCCACTGTCACCGACCAGTGCCACCGGTTCACCCTGTTCCACATTCTGGCCAACCTGACGCAGCAGCGACTGATTGTGACCGTAGAGGCTCATATAGCCTTTGCCGTGGTCGATCACCAGCAGCATACCGAAGCCGTCGAGCCAGTCGGCGTAGACCACTTGTCCCGGCGCAACCGCCTTGACCTGGGTCCCTTCGCTGGCGCCGATCAGGGTGCCTTTCCACTTGAGCTGGGCGGTGCGCGGTGAACCGTAGGAGATGAGGATCGGCCCCTGTACCGGCCAGCGCAGGCTGCCATTGGTTTTGAGACCGCTGTAGTGACCGGCACTGCTGATGCCCGAGCCGCGCTCCGGTTTGCTGCTGGCCACCTCTTCGGCAGGTTCTGCCGGTTTGACGGTTTTATTCTGCTGGGCGGCGAGTCGTTGTTGCTCGGCGCGGCGCTGTTCGGCCAGCTTGCGCTGACGCTCCTGCTCCGCTTTCAGCTTGGCCAGCCGTTCCCGCTCGGCCCGTTCACGGCGCTCCTGCTCTTCCCGCTTGCGACGCAGCTCTTCCAGCCGGGCTTTCAGCGCTTTCTCCGCCTTGACCAGCTTGGTGAGCTTCTGCTCGTCATCCTGTACCGACTGCTGCAACTGGTTGCGCACCTTGGCCCGGCTCTGCTGGCTGGCCAGCAGGGTCTGGTGATGCTCCTGCTGTTCGGCAAGCAGGGTCTGCAGTCTGGTCTCGGTCTCTTTGGTTGCCTGCTGGTTTTTCGCCAGCTTGTCGCGGGTGGCGCGCAGGGCGTCGATGGCCTCGATGCGGGCCTTGTTGAGGTAGTCGTAGTAGTCGAGGGAGCGGCTCAGTTTGGCCGGATCCTGCTGATTGAGCAGCAGTTTGAGGTAGTCGTGGTTGCCCGCTTGAAAGGCGCTTTCCGCCTGCTTGGCCAGCAACTGCTTTTGATGTTTGGCTTGAACTTCCAGCGCCAGCTTGTCTTTTTGCAGGGTCGCCAGCGTCTGCTGGTTCTGCTTCAACTGCTGCTTGGTCTGGTTGAGTTTAGCGGCGGCGGCCGAGATGGCCTGCTCGTCAGCCTTGAGCTGGGTATTGAGCTTGGCAAGCTCCTGCTTGCTGAGCTTGATGGTCTGCTGTTGTTCCTTGATCTGGGACTGCATGGTCCCCAGCTGCTGATTGGCGGCCAAAGCCGGTTTGCTGGCGCCAAACGACAGGCAAAAAAACAGCGCGCCGGCCAACAGGCCGACGCGACTGGTTTTCTGTGAAATAACTTCGCATCCCCGCATGGGGAAGGATTATTTCAGAATCATCAGGGGCTTGCCAGTCATTTCCGGCGGCACCGGCAGGCCCATCAGGGTCAGCATGGTGGGGGCCAGATCGGACAGTTTGCCACCTTCAACCACCTCGGCTTTGCGACCGAAATAGATGAGCGGAACCGGCAGATTGGTGTGGGCGGTGTGGGCCTGACCAGTCTCTTCGTCCAGCATCTTCTCGGCGTTACCGTGGTCGGCAGTGATCAGGCACTCGCCACCTACTTCGGCCAGGGCGTCGGTCACGCGACCGATGCAGTGGTCAACGGCTTCACACGCTTTGACGGCGGCATCGAATACACCGGTGTGACCAACCATGTCGCCATTCGGGTAGTTACAGATGATGACGTCGTACTTGCCGCTCTTGATGGCCGCAACCAGCTTGTCGGTCAGCTCTTCGGAGCTCATCTCCGGCTGCAGGTCATAGGTCGCCACTTTCGGGCTGGCCACGATCTCGCGATCTTCGCCGGTGAAGCAGGACTCTTCGCCACCGTTGAAGAAGAAGGTGACGTGAGCGTATTTCTCGGTTTCGGAGATGCGCAGCTGGGTCTTGCCCTGCTTGGCCAGCCACTCACCCAGGGTGTTGACCAGAGCGGTCGGCGGGTAGGCACAGGCAGTTTTGATGTCGGCCGCGTATTCGGTCAGCATCACGAAGTTCAGCTTAGGCTCGACTGCACGAGCGAAGCCGGTGAAGTCGGTGTCAACGAAGGCGCGGGTGATTTCACGGGCGCGGTCGGCACGGAAGTTCATGAAAATCAGCGCATCGCCATCTTCCATCGGTGCAGCTTCGCCGATGCGGGTCGCTTTGACGAACTCGTCGTTCTCGTCGCGGGCATAAGCGGCAGCCAGTGCTTCGGTGGCGCTCTCGGCGGTGAACTCGCCCTTGCCCTGGGTCATCAGGTCATAGGCTTGCTGCACGCGATCCCATCGGTTGTCACGGTCCATGGCGAAGTAACGGCCGATCATGGAGGCGAAACGACCCTTGCCCAGCTTGGCGAACAGGGCGTCGAACAGCTCGATGGAGGACTGGGCGGAGCGCGGCGGAACGTCGCGGCCATCCAGGAAGGCGTGCAGGTAGATCTTCTCGGCGCCACGCTTGGCGGCCATTTCGATCATGCCCATGATGTGCTCTTCGTGGCTGTGTACGCCACCCGGGGACATCAGGCCCATGATGTGAACTGCTTTGCCGTTGGTCACGGCAGCGTCAACAGCCTTGGCCAGCTCGACGTTCTGGAAGAATTCGCCATCCTGGATGTCTTTGGAGATGCGGGTCAGCTCCTGATAGACGATGCGACCGGCACCGATGTTGACGTGGCCCACTTCGGAGTTGCCCATCTGGCCATCCGGCAGACCGACGTCCAGACCGGAGCCGGAGATCAGGGTGCTGGTGTAGTCACGGGCCAGACGATCGAGGTTGGGAGTCTTGGCGGCAGCGACGGCGTTGTGCTCTTGCTTGGTGCTGTAGCCCCAACCGTCCATGATGACCAGAACCAAAGGTTTCTTAGCTGTTGACATAAGACTATGTCCTCTCGGATTGGAAAAAATGCGGGAAATGAAACTAGCGTAATATTACTACATCTGCCGAAATAGTCACCTGATAGCCAAGGGGCGCTCCCGCGGCCCCGCAAGCCATGCCCTTCCTGCCATGCTCGCAGCCCAATGATGATGGGAGCCTGCTCGCGCTTTGCCGCCAAGATGGCTGATCTTATCAATACCCCCATGTATACTCGGGCCCTTGTCTTGGTCCCTGGATAGTAGAAGATGCAAGAGTATTTGGATTTTGCGGCCCGCAACCCGCTGCTGACCGCAGCCTGGTTGGGTCTGGCTGGCACCCTGGTTTACACCACTGTGCGTGCCCGTTTGTCTCCGGTAAAAACCGTCAACAATCACACCGCGACCCTGCTGATCAACCGCGAGAATGCCACCGTGGTGGATATTCGCAGTCAGGAAGAGTACGCCAAGGGCCATCTGGCCGGTGCCCAGCACCTGCCGCTGACCCAGATCCAGAGCAATAATCTGGGCCCGGTTGAAAAGCATAAAGATGCCCCCATCATAGTGGTGTGCGAGTCGGGAATGACTGCGGGCGGCGCGGGCCGTCAGCTGAGCAAAGCTGGCTTCAAGCAGGTTTATGTGCTCGGCGGTGGCATGGCCCAATGGCGTGCAGAAAATCTGCCGGTAACCAAGAAACGCTGATTTAAGCAGGGCCTGAGCCCACTTATCCATATAACAAGGAATCAAACGAAATGGCTGACGAGATCAACAACCAGGAAGTACAACCGGAATTCCACATCCAGCGTGTTTACACCAAGGATGTCTCTTTCGAAGCGCCGAACACCCCGCACATCTTCCAGAAAGAGTGGCAGCCGGACGTCAAGCTGGATATGGATACCAAGACCAACATCCTGGCTGAGAACGTGTACGAGGTTGTCCTGACCCTGACCGTAACTTGCAAACTGGAAACCGAAACCGCCTTCCTGTGCGAAGTACAGCAAGCCGGTATCTTCACCATCGGTAACCTGCCGGAGCCGCAACTGGCTCACTGCCTGGCTGCCTTCTGCCCGAACATCCTGTTCCCGTATGCCCGCGAAGCCGTGGCCAACATGGTGAGCAAGGGTTCCTTCCCGCAGTTGAACCTGGCACCGGTCAACTTCGATGCCCTGTTTGCCCAGCACATGGCGCAAGCACAGGCCCAGCAGGCGACTGCGGAAGCCTGATAATGGCTGACCAGATCGCTATCTCGGTCTTGGGGGCGGGGTCTTATGGCTCCGCCCTTGCCATTTCTCTGGCGCGCAATGGTCATCCGACCCTGCTGTGGGGTCACGACCCCGCTCATGTCGCCGAGCTGGAACAAGACCGCTGCAACAAGGCATTTTTGCCTGATGTCCCTTTTCCTGCCGATTTGCAGCTGACTGCGGATCTGCAACGTGCGGTACAAGCTGCCCCCGTGCTGCTGCTGGTCGTGCCAAGCCATGTATTTGGTGATGTACTGACCCGGATCAACCCCTTCTTGCGCCCCGATACCCGTATCGCCTGGGCCACCAAGGGTCTGGAGCCGGACAGTGGCCGTCTGCTGCAGGATGTGGCCCGCGAAGTGCTGGGTGACGAGATACCGTTGGCGGTCATCTCCGGTCCCACCTTTGCCAAGGAGTTGGCTGCCGGTCTGCCGACCGCCATCTCGGTCGCCTCGACTCACGACGAGTTTGCCGACGATCTCTCCCACCTGCTGCACTGTGGCCGCTCATTCCGGGTCTATACCAATCCGGACTTCGTCGGTCTGCAGCTGGGCGGGGCGGTGAAGAACGTCATCGCCATCGGTGCCGGTCTTTCCGACGGGCTAGGGTTTGGCGCCAATGCCAGAACCGCGCTCATCACCCGGGGTTTGGTGGAGATGCAGCGTCTGGGTGCGGCGCTGGGTGCCGATGCCAAAACCTTTATGGGGATGGCGGGGCTCGGGGATCTGGTGCTCACCTGTACCGACAACCAGTCGCGCAACCGTCGCTTCGGGCTGGCCCTCGGGGCAGGCAAGGATGTGAACACCGCCATGACCGAGATCGGTCAGGTGGTGGAGGGGTATCGCAACACCAAAGAGGTGCATCTGCTGGCGGCCCGCTGCGGCGTCGAGATGCCCATCTGTGAGCAGATCTTCAAGGTGCTCTACGAGGGTAAGAACCCGAAAGAGGCGGCCATCGCCCTGCTGTCGCGAGACAAGAAGGACGAGTAATCTGCCGATTGCCCATGCAAAAGGCCCCGCCAGATGGCGGGGCCTTTTCTTTGCTGCAAGGGCTGCAAATCAGTAGTAAGAGTGGTCGCCGCGCTGGTGCTCGGTGGCGTCTTTCACGCCGTTGAGTTCGCCCGGGAACTTCTCCAGCAGCTGCTTCTCGATCCCCTCTTTCAGGGTGTAATCGACCATGGAGCAACCGTTGCAACCGCCGCCAAACTGCAGGATGGCCAGTTTGTCTTCAGTCAGCTCTACCAGGGTGACCTTGCCACCGTGACCGGCCAGCATGGGGTTCACTTCGGACATCAACACGTACTCGATGCGCTCGATCAGCGGCGCGTCGTCGGCCACTTTACGCATCTTGGCGTTCGGTGCTTTCAGGGTGAGCTGGGAGCCCATCTGATCGGTCACGAAGTCGATGGTGGCATCCACCAGGAAGGGGGCGCTCAGGGGATCGACCATGCAGTCGAAGCCGCTGAAGGGCAGGTGTTGATCTTCCGGGTCCACGGCATCGGGCGGGCAATACGATACGCCACACTCGGCATTCTGGGTTCCCGGATTGACCACAAACACCCGGATATTGGTGCCATCAGGCTGTTTTTCCAGCAGTTTACGGAAATGGGCCTGGGCGGCGTCGGAAATGCTGATCATCACTATCCTCATAAACCTGAGTGTACGACTAGGGTATTCATGATAACGCGGTTATTAATGCTTGGGTAGCATGCTGATGGCTACTTGCTGTGCCGCAGGGTACGACAGATTGCCCATACTTCTACCTTTGTGATGCCGCTCTCATGGAGCAAACGGCTGAGCTGCCCAGCGGTGGCGCCTGTGGTCACGACGTCATCGAGCAGGGCGACATGGCGATAGTGGTGGGGGCGGATCCGGAATGCCCCGCGCAGATTGCGCCGCCGCTGCCCGGCGCTCAGGGTTGTTTGTTGCGGGGTCGCCTTGATGCGCTGCAACAGGGTGTTGTCGCAGGGAATGTCGGTGAACTCGCCAAGGGCTTGCGCGATCTCCTCCGCCTGGTTGAACCCACGTCGCCACTGCCGCCACCAGTGCAGGGGAACCGGAATGATCGCCTCCGGCGGCTCGCGGCCATCCAGATGATCGGCCAAGAGGCGTGCCAGTAGCGGCGCCAGCAGGATCTGGCCGGAATATTTGAGCCGGGGGATCAGCATGGGGTAGGGAGCCTGGTAGTCGCCGATCACCTGCAACCGCTCCCAGGGGGGAGGTCTGCGTTGGCAGCGGCCGCAGACCGGTATGCTCTCTTCTATATAGTCAGCCAGCGGTGCGGCGCAGAGGTGGCATCTCGGCTGTGACTGGTGCAGCGCCTGCCGACACCAGCTGCAGAGCAGGGGAGCGTTGTCGCAAGGCTGATGGCAGAGCAGGCAACTCCCTTGCCAGTCACCGTGGCTGCCGAGCAGCGGGCTTGCTTTAGCGAGCAGTCGCTTTAACATGCTGACCCCAAGAGCATGAACAGGGATCTTGAGTCTAGATGAGCATATCGGTAGAGCAGTTTGGCCAGGGGCCCGATCTGGTGCTGTTGCACGGGTGGGGGATGAACGGTGCGGTTTGGCATGGTGTTGCCCAACAGTTGTCGTCCCACTATCGGGTTCATCTGGTGGATTTGCCCGGCTTTGGCAACAGCCCGCTGGCAGACGAGGTGGATTACAGCCTGCCCTGGCTTGCCGAGCAGGTGGCCGCCATCTTGCCGCAGAAGTGCCATCTGCTTGGCTGGTCGCTCGGCGGTCTGGTGGCAAGCCAGTTGGCGCTGACGCATCCCGATCGGCTGCACTCTCTGATCACCGTGGCCAGCTCCCCCTGTTTCATGGCCCGTGATGAGTGGCCGGGGATCGCCCCCAAGGTACTGACCGGCTTCAACCAGATGTTGGCGGGGGATTTTCGCCAGACCATAGAGCGCTTTCTGGCGATCCAGGCGATGGGCAGCGAACATGCCCGGGACGATATCCGTCAGTTGCGCCACTGGCTGGCCGAGCGGCCGGCGCCCGAGTTTGCCGCACTCGAGGCTGGACTGACGCTGTTGGCCGAGATTGATCTGCGCGAACCGCTGCAGGTGCTCGATCTGCCCTGGTTGCGGATCTATGGCCGACTGGATTCATTGGTGCCCAAGGCGGCCATTCCCCTGCTGGATGATCTCTACCCTGCCAGCCGCAGCGTGACTCTCAATAAGGCCTCACACGCACCTTTTATCTCCCACCCTGACGAATTCATTGAAATCGTTCGAGATTTTGTTGGCTAAAAAACAGCCTGCAAGCTTCATTAATCCTCTGGTCTGGCGGATAATTAAGCTGTGACCAGAGGAGTAACACCATGCGTATTGATTCTGCTTTCAACAGCGGGGTACAGGGATTTCAGCGAGCCGAACAGATTGCCGACAAGGCATCCAATCAGATCGCCCGCCTCAATACCCCCAGCGGGGATCAGGTGCAAGTGACCGATGAGCTTGTCAATCTCAAGGTGGCCGAGCAGCAGGCTGGCGCTTCCGCCAAGGTAGTGCAGACCGCCAGCGAGATGATGGGAACCCTGATCGACATCCGGGTGTGAGATGAACATCAATGTCAGTCTGCCTCCCCTTATCCCGACACAGCTGCAACCCCAGGTGGAAGCGGCGAGGACGGATAATCGCCGGGCAGAACTGATCCCTCAGGCCCGAGCGGGCCAAGCTTCCGTTGCCGAATCTGAAGTCGGCTCCCAGAAAGAGAAATCCAAAGCCGCTCAGGCCTCCAGCAATCAGACCTCCCAGAACAGCCGTGAAACCGGGCAATTAGCCCCGACGACACTGCCAGATAATCGCTTTGTCGAGGCCACCGGTGAGGATGGGCAGCGCAAGCAGCAAGATCCCAAACAGCAGGAGCAGCAACAGCGGCAAGAGCAGCAGGTTCAGGATCTTGTCGAGCGTGACAAGGAGGTGCGCACTCACGAGCAGGCGCACCAGTCTGCGGGTGGAGAGTACGCCAGCTCGCCCACCTATCAGTTTACGCAAGGGCCGGATGGCAAGCGTTATGCGACGGGTGGCGAAGTCCAGATCGATACCAGTGTCGTACCCGGTGACCCTGCCGCTACCATCGCCAAGATGCAGCAGATCCGCTCTGCAGCGCAGGCGCCTGCCGAGCCTTCTGCGCAGGATTTGGCCGTCGCGCGCAGCGCCGCCGCCAGTGAAGCCAAGGCGCGCAAAGAGCTGATGGCCGAGCAGAGCGCAAAATCGGGCGGCGTGCTGAGTGCCTATATGGACAAGCGCAACAGCGTCATCGCGGGCCACTATCAACAGGCTGTCAGCCCGGCCTCGACCCAGTCCCTCAGTCTGCATATCTGAATCACTCTCGCCAAACTTTCAGCTGCTTTGCCTGTTTTGCAACTAACCTGAAGATCAGGCCCATTCCAATTTCACAGGAGCTGTCATGCATTTCGATGAAGTCAAAGCGGAAGATTTCACCACCTTCTCCCGTGTACCGCCCCCCCACCTGCAGATGGAGCAGTTTCTGATGCAGCTCGGGGGAGGGGGAACTGAAGGAACCAGTTTCAAGAAGAAAGTGATGCTGGCGGCTGGCTGGAGCCACACCGGCGTCGTCTCTTACGGTAAGTATCCGCAAGAGGCCTGCAAGGCATTCAACCGACTGCGGGAGGTGCTGGCCCAGCATGGAGAGCCCGAGAGTATTCTTGCTGCCCTGACGCAGTGATCTCGAGCTTCGCGTGTAAAAAAGCCCCTTGCGGGGCTTTTTGCATTCAGAAGTGTTCTGGAAGGTGTCGTTACTTTTTCGCTTTGGAGAGCGCTGCCGCGAAGGCGTTGCCCATGGCACCACCCATAGGGGGGCTTTGGCGCGGCTCATTTCTTGGTTTGGTGTTGCCAGCACTGCTGTTGCGCGCTTCAGCCGGCTTGCGGGCAGCTTGTCCCGCTTTCTCGTCGAGACGCATGGTCAGGCTGATCCGCTTGCGCGGGGCGTCCACCTCCAGCACCTTGACCCGCACAATGTCGCCGGCCTTGACCACCTCACGGGGATCCTTGACGAAACGGTCGGTCAGGGAGGAGATGTGCACCAGCCCGTCCTGATGAACACCGATATCGACGAAGGCGCCGAAGTTGGTGACGTTGGTGACCACCCCTTCCAGCACCATCTCGGGCACTAGGTCGCTGATCTGCTCCACCCCTTCCTTGAAGGTCGCGGTTTTGAACTCGGGGCGCGGGTCGCGGCCCGGCTTGTCCAGCTCGCCGATGATGTCGGTGACGGTAGGTACGCCAAATTGCTCATCGGTGTAATCGGCCGGTTTCAGGCTGCGCAGCAGGCTGCTGTTGCCGAGCAGGCTCTCCACGGTCTGCTCCAGCTTGGCGAGTATCCGCTCCACCACCGGATAGGACTCCGGGTGTACCGCCGAGCTGTCGAGGGGATTGCTGCCGCCGCGAATGCGCAGGAAGCCGGCGCACTGTTCGAAGGCTTTTGGGCCGAGTCGGCTCACTTTCAGCAATTGCTGACGGCTCTTGAATGCGCCGTGCTCATCCCGGTAGGCGACGATGTTCTGGGCCAGCGTCTGGGAGAGGCCGGAAACCCGGTTGAGCAGGGCGACCGAGGCGGTATTCACATCCACACCGACCGCGTTCACGCAATCCTCGACCACGGCATCCAGCCGGCGGGCCAGCTGGCTCTGGCCGACGTCGTGCTGATACTGGCCCACCCCGATACTCTTGGGATCGATCTTGACCAGCTCGGCCAGCGGGTCTTGCAGGCGGCGGGCGATGGAGACGGCGCCACGGATCGAGACGTCGAGATCCGGGAACTCCTGAGAGGCAAGCTCGGAGGCGGAGTAGACAGAGGCCCCCGCTTCGCTCACCACTATCTTCTGCGCCTTGGCGGCGGGGTAGCGCTCGAACAGGTCGCTGACCAGCCGGTCGGTCTCCCGCGAAGCGGTACCGTTGCCGATGCTGATGAGCTCGACCTTGTGTTTCTGGCACAGCTCGCTCAGGGTCTTGAGGCTCTGATCAATCTGGCGTTTTGGTTCGAACGGATAGATGGTGGCGTGATCGACCAGTTTGCCGGTGGCATCCACCACGGCAACCTTGACCCCGGTGCGGATGCCCGGATCCAGCCCCATGGTGCAGCGCATGCCCGCTGGGGCCGCCATCAGCAGATCCTTGAGGTTCATGGCGAACACCTTGATCGCCTCCTCCTCTGCCGACTCGCGGATGCGACCGATCAGCTCGGTCTCCATTTGAAGCGACAACTTGATCTTCCAGGTCCAGCTCACTACCCCCTGCAGCCATTTGTCGGCCGGGCGGTTCTGCAGATTGAGCTTGAGGTGGTGGGCAATGATCCCTTCGCAGGGGCTGGCACTCTCGTCGTCACCGGTGACCAGCGCCAGATTGAGGATCCCCTCATTGCGGCCGCGCAGCATGGCCAGCACCCGGTGGGAGGGGGCCTTGTGCAGGGGTTCGTCGTGTTCGAAATAGTCCTTGAACTTGGCCCCTTCCTGCTCCTTGCCTGCCACCACGCGGGCGCGCAGGGTGGCATTTTGCCACAGGTAGTCGCGCAGCTTCTCCAGCAGGTCGGCCTGCTCGGCGAAGCGCTCCATCAGAATATAGCGGGCGCCGTCGAGGGCAGCCTTGCTGTCGGCAATGCCCTGTTCGGGATTGAGGAAGGTGGCTGCAGCTTGCTCGGGATCCTGCATCGGGTCGCTGAGCAGCAGGTTGGCCAGCGGCTCCAACCCGGCTTCGATCGCCATCTGCCCCTTGGTGCGGCGTTTGGGCTTGTAGGGGAGGTAGAGATCTTCCAGCCGGGTCTTGCTGTCGGCACCATTCAATTCGCGCATCAGCTCGGGGGTCAGCTTGCCCTGCTCTTCGATGGAGCGAATGATCACCTGACGGCGATCTTCCAGTTCACGCAGATAGCCGAGGCGGCTCTCTAGGGTGCGCAACTGGCTATCGTCCAGACCGCCGGTCACCTCTTTACGGTAACGGGCGATAAAGGGCACGGTCGAGCCTTCATCCAGCAGGCGCACTGCGGCCTGCACCTGCTCCGGGCGAGCATTGAGCTCACCGGCAATCTGTCTCTCTATGGTTTGCATCATGATGTTGTTGAGGGCCTCTGTGGTCGAGTCCGCGCCATCAGGCGCCAAGTGTGAGCACTATATGGGGTCGTGTTGCGGGATGCCACCCTGCGCCGGGGTCTGCACCCGTCAGACTGATAAGTCGCAGGGGAGAGCGCATATCTTGCCATTGCACCTGTGACTCAGGATGTGCCTGTGGCAAGCAGCTCACCAGTAGTCCGGCTATTTGGGGTAGCTGATCTCGTTGATATACCAGCAGACGTCACCAACTGGCGTACGGACGATGGCTTCATCACCGACCTCTTTCTTGAGCAGGGCGCGGGCCATGGGGGAGTCGATGGAGATGTAATCCTTGCGCTCGAAGATCTCGTCATAGCCGACGATGCGAAAGCGCTTGGTCTCGCCCTCTTCGTTTTCCACCTCGACCCAGGCGCCGAAGAAGACCTTGCCCTCCTGCGCGGGGGCATAGTCGACGATCCCCAGCTCTTCGAGGCATTTGCGCAGGTAGCGCACCCGCCGGTCGATCTCCCGCAGCCGCTTCTTGTTGTACTGGTAGTCGGCATTTTCGCTGCGATCCCCCAGACTGGCGGCCCATGCCACCTTCCTGGTGACCTCGGGGCGCTCCTGGCGCCAGAGGAAATCGAGCTCTTCTTTCAGCTTGTTGTAGCCTTCGCGGGTGATCAGCTTTGTCTTCATGGTGATGCGGACCTGTCAAAGAGGGGTATTCATCGCTAACTGCTCGGGAATATTAGCTTTTGTCCTTTTGCTGTCGAGGGAAATCGTGATGGCTCGGCTGGCGCCATTCAGGGAGTCGCTGGCCAGCGCAGTGACTTGATGGCCGTCACGCTCTCGGGATGGGTAATAACCGGTAACATATTTGTGCTTTGCTCCCGCTATATCCCCCCCTAGTATTGGGGGCAGCTAAAGAATGAAGAGGCAAAGCAATGAGTCAGCAGCAATACAAGGTCCTGGTCGTGGACGATGACCTGAAATTACGTTCCCTGTTGGAACGCTATCTCACCGAGCAGGGATTCGTAGTGCGCGGCGTGGCCAATGGCGAGCAGGCCGATCGCTTGCTGACTCGTGAAAACTTCAGCCTGATGGTGCTCGACCTGATGTTGCCGGGGGAGGATGGGCTCTCCATCTGCCGCCGTCTGCGGGAAGCGGGTAACCAGATCCCGGTGCTGATGCTCACCGCCAAGGGGGATGAAGTGGATCGCATCGTCGGGCTCGAGATGGGGGCCGATGACTATCTGCCCAAGCCGTTCAACCCCCGCGAACTGCTGGCGCGGATCCGTGCCGTGCTGCGCCGTCATACCGTCGAGTTGCCCGGGGCCCCCTCGGCTGCAGAGAAGGTGGTCAACTTCGGGGCCTTCCAGCTCAATCTCGCGACCCGCGAGCTGAGCCGGGATGGCGAGCCTATGGCGCTCACCAGCGGTGAGTTTGCGGTGCTCAAGGTGCTGGTCAGCCATCCGCGTGAACCGCTCTCCCGCGACAAGCTGATGAATCTGGCCCGTGGCCGCGAATACACCGCCACCGAGCGCAGCATCGACGTGCAGGTCTCTCGTCTGCGCCGCCTGCTGGAGCAGGATCCGGCCCAGCCCCGCTACCTGCAGACCGTCTGGGGTCTGGGGTATGTGTTCGTGCCAGATGGTGACGGTGCATGAAAAAGGTCGGCAGCATGTTCTCGCGCATGCTCTGGTTTCTGGCCGCCGTTCTGGTGGTCTATCAAGCAGTCTCCTACGTCACCTTCTACAACTATCTGCTGGCGCCAACCGTCAAGCAGATCAGTCACTTGCTGGCCAATCAGGTCAAGCTGATCTTTCCGGTTAACACTGAACAACTGGCGCTGAGCGAAGATGCCGAGGCGCTGGTCTATGTGACGACCGGTACCGACATCTATACCCAGAGCGAGGCGGTGCAGCATGGCTTCAACGATGCCAAGCCGTACCCCTATCTGGAGGAGAACATCAGTCGCGAACTGGGTGGCCCGGCCAAGGTGCGGGTCGAGATCCAGGATCACTACATCATCTGGATCCAGCCGCCGCAGGCCAGCAAAATCTGGGTGCGGATCCCGCTGACCGAGATTGAAGATGACGATATCGAACCCCTCATCATCTATCTGAGCGTGCTGCTGGTGATCACCCTGTTTGCGGCCTGGCGCTTTGCCCGGCAGCTGGTGCGCCCGCTCGAGGATCTCGAGGCTGGTGCCGTTGCTGTTGCCAGGGGTCATTTCCCCGAGGCGCTGGGGGAGCTGGGATCACGGGAAGTGCGGCGACTGACCCGCACCTTCAACCACATGTCGCACTCCATCAAGAGCCTGATCGAAGAGCGTAACCTGATGATGGCGGGGGTTTCCCACGATCTACGCACCCCGCTGACCCGCATCCGGCTGGCGACCGAGATGATGTCCTCCGGTGACGAGTACCTCAAGGAGAGCATCAACGCCGACATCGATGAGTCCAATGCCATCATCGATCAGTTCATCGATTACATCCGCCCGGATGAGGGTCAGGATCTGGAGCCGATCGATCTGACCCAGCTGGTGCACGATACCTTGCTGATCTACTCGGAGCAGGGGCTGGAGGTCGATCTGGCGCTGCCGCAAGAGGCGGTGCGGGTGGCCTGCAATCCGGTCAGTATCCGGCGGGTGTTGAACAACCTCTCAAGCAACTCGCAGCGTTATGGGGCGAGCCGCTTGCATGCCGAGCTCAAGGACGATGGGCACTGGGTGCGCTTGCGCCTCTCCGATGATGGCCCCGGCATTCCGGAGCAGGACTATTCCCGGGTGCTCAAGCCGTTTACTCAGGGGAATGTGGCGCGGACCGTCGGCGGTAGTGGGCTGGGGTTGGCTATCGTGGCCAAGATAGTCGCCCAGCACCACGGCACTATCCGGCTGGGAAGCTCGGAGCTAGGCGGCCTGCTGGTCGAGATGCGGTTGCCGAAACATCAGCCACAGGAGTGGATGGATTGAGAGGAGGGCGTATCCGTGGATACGCCCTTCTGCATGGTCAGCTCTTTGTTTCGACTGATGCTCGATAGCGTTTGCCATACTTGAGCTGCTGGATCAGCAGGGCGGCAACGATGAGCGCTAACCCGATGGGAGTGGCTGGATGGATGGCTTCGCCGATCAACAGGTTGAGCAGCACCAGTGAGGCAAACGGCGAGATAAAGATGAGGTTGCTGATGGGGGCCGTGTTGGTGGCATGGCGCAGCGCCATCAGCCAGAGCACGAAACCGAAGCCCATTTCGAACAGTCCCACATAGATGGCACCAGCCCATCCCTGCCAGGCGGTCATGGCAAAATCGGAGAGCAACCAGGTCGCCACGACAATAAAAGGCAGGCTGATCATAAAGCCGAGCAACAGGCTGACAATGGGATCGCCCTGATTGCGGGTGTTGAGGATCCAGTAGCTGGCCCAGATGAGGGTCGAGACCAGCGCCAGTGTCACGCCGAGCGGGCTGTCGAACTGCAGGCCGAATACATCCCCTCTGGTGGCGATCACCAGTGCGCCAAAATACCCCAGCACGATGGCGACGCCATCACGCCGACGCAGCTTCTGGCCGAGGAAGGGGACGGCCAGCAGACTGAGGGTAATGGCCCAGGTGTAGTTGAGGGTCTGTGCCTGCTGGGCAGGCAACAGGTCATAGGCCTTGAATAGCAACAGGTAATAGAGAAAGGGGTTCAGCACGCCCAGAGTCAGGTAGTAGAAAGGGCGGGCCTTGATATAGCTTCCCAGCAGCGGCAGTTTGCCCTGTTTGGCGACGACGGCTGTCAGCGTGAGAGTCGAGGTGAAGGCGGCCACAAGTAACAGTTGCACAGGTTCGAAATAGGCGAGGGAGATCTTGAAGGCTGTGGCGACCGTCGACCAGAGGGCAACGGCGCAAAGGCCATACTGATAGGCTTTCTTTTGATCTTTGAGCATGGGATGTCGTTCCACTGACAGAGGCAAGCACACAGTCTACCAGTCTGCTTGTAACATTGTCGTTACTTGGGTGTTGGCTGCAGAGAGTGTTGCCTCAGGCGAGATCCATCTGTCACATAAAACTGCGCATAATCTGTTCGCTCTCCCTTGCGCAAATTTGAAAAATCCGTATAATCCCCTCCGCTTACCCATGAGGTAAGCCAGACGATATGTCTGCTGTTGAGTTTCCTGTTTACAGGAGCCAGCCATACAGTCCTCCCGATATGGGGGGAAACGTGAAAAATCACACCTCTGGCGGGAGAAATCTCGGTCGGGCGGTGTTGATTTATGTTCTTTTATCTATTGGAGCTCTGTCAATGCAGAACCAAAGAATCCGTATCCGCCTGAAGGCTTTTGATCATCGCCTGATTGATCAATCCACTGCGGAAATCGTTGAAACTGCTAAGCGCACTGGCGCGCAGGTTCGCGGTCCTATTCCGCTGCCGACTCGCAAAGAGCGCTTCACCGTCCTGATCTCCCCGCACGTCAACAAAGATGCGCGTGATCAGTACGAGATCCGCACTCACAAGCGTCTGGTAGACATCGTTGAGCCGACTGACAAGACCGTAGACGCCCTGATGCGTCTGGATCTGGCAGCTGGTGTAGACGTCCAGATCAGCCTGGGTTAATTACGGAAAGAGGTTGATAACAATGACAATCGGTCTTGTAGGTCGCAAAGTGGGTATGACTCGCATCTTCACTGAAGATGGCGTTTCTATCCCGGTGACTGTTATCGAAGTTGAAGCTAACCGTGTAACTCAGGTCAAATCTGTAGAAACCGACGGCTACAACGCTATTCAGGTTACCACTGGCGCCAAGAAAGCCAGCCGTGTGACCAAGCCGGAAGCTGGCCACTTCGCCAAAGCTGGTGTAGAAGCCGGTCGCGGTCTGTGGGAATTCCGCCTGAACAACGGTGAAACTTTCACTGTTGGTAGCGAGCTGAAAGTAGATCTTCTCGCTGACGTTAAGCTGGTAGACGTTACCGGCACATCCAAAGGTAAGGGCTTTGCTGGTACTGTTAAGCGCCACAACTTCCGCACCCAGGATATGACCCACGGTAACTCCTTGTCTCACCGCGTTCCGGGTTCTATCGGTCAGAACCAGACTCCGGGTCGTGTATTCAAGGGCAAAAAGATGGCTGGTCACATGGGTGCTGAGCGTGTAACGACTCAGAACCTGGAACTGGTTCGTGTTGACGCTGAACGCAACCTGCTGCTCATCAAAGGTGCAGTACCGGGTGCAACCAACGGCAACGTGATCGTCAAACCTGCCGTCAAAGCGTAACGTCTGAGGAGATAGTAATGGAATTGGTAATGAAAGACGCCAAGAGCGCTCTTGAAGTTTCCGAGACTACCTTCGGGCGCGAATTCAACGAAGCTCTGGTTCACCAGGTCGTCGTTGCATATGCCGCTGGTGCCCGTCAGGGTACTCGTGCGCAGCTGACTCGCTCTGAAGTGTCTGGTGGCGGCAAAAAGCCGTGGCGTCAGAAGGGTACTGGTCGTGCCCGTGCTGGCTCCATCCGTTCGCCCATCTGGCGTTCCGGTGGTGTGACTTTTGCTGCTAAGCCGCAAGATCACAGCCAGAAAGTAAACAAGAAGATGTACCGCGGCGCTATCCGTAGCATTCTGTCCGAGCTGGTACGTCAAGAGCGCCTGATCGTTGTTGAGAAGTTCGGCATCGAAGCTCCGAAGACCAAAGAACTGATCGCCAAGCTGAAAGAAATGGAACTGACTGACGTTCTGATCGTGACTGCTGAAGTCGATGAGAACCTGTTCCTGGCTGCTCGCAACCTGTACAAAGTTGACGTGCGTGACGTTGCCGGTATCGACCCGGTCAGCCTGATCGCTTTCGACAAGGTTCTGATGACTGCTGACGCAGTTAAGCAAATCGAGGAGATGCTGGCATGATCCGTGAAGAGCGTCTGCTGAAAGTTCTGAAGGCTCCGCACATCTCTGAAAAGAGCACCATGGTTGCAGAAAAGCAGAACACTATCGTGTTCAAAGTTGCTGTTGATGCTACCAAGGCGGAAGTCAAAGCTGCAGTTGCGAAACTGTTCGAGGTCGAAGTTGAGACCGTCCGTACCCTGAACATGAAGGGTAAGACCAAGCGCGCAGGTGCACGCGTAGGCCGTCGTTCCGATTGGAAAAAGGCTTATGTGACCCTGAAAGCTGGTCAGGACATCGACTTCATGGGCGCAGCCGAGTAAGAGGAGTTCTCAAAAATGGCAATCGTTAAGTGCAAGCCTACTTCTCCGGGCCGCCGCCACGTCGTCAAGATCGTCAATCAAGAGCTGTACAAGGGCAAGCCCTTCGCCGCTCTGCTGGACAGCAAAAGCAAGTCCGGTGGTCGTAACAACAACGGCCGTATCACTACCCGTCATATCGGTGGTGGTCACAAGCAGCACTACCGTATCGTCGACTTCAAGCGCGACAAAGACGGTATCCCGGCTAAAGTAGAGCGTCTGGAATACGATCCGAACCGTACCGCTAACATCGCTCTGGTGTTGTATGCAGACGGTGAGCGTCGTTACATCCTGGCTCCGAAAGGCCTGAAAGCTGGTGACGCGATCGCTTCTGGTGCTGATGCAGCCATCAAGGTAGGTAACGCCCTGCCGATGCGCAACATCCCGGTTGGTTCTACCGTTCACGCTGTAGAGATGAAGCCTGGTAAAGGTGCCCAGCTGGCTCGTTCCGCTGGTACTTTCATCCAGATCCTGGCTCGTGAAGGTAACTATGTAACTCTGCGTCTGCGTTCCGGCGAAGTACGTAAAGTTCTGGCCGAGTGCCGCGCTACCATCGGTGAAGTCGGTAACTCCGAGCACATGTTGCGTCAACTGGGTAAAGCCGGTGCAAACCGCTGGCGTGGTATTCGTCCGACCGTTCGAGGTATGGCGATGAACCCGGTTGACCACCCGCACGGTGGTGGTGAGGGTCGTAACAAGGGCATGCAGCCTGTGTCCCCATGGGGCCAGAAGGCTAAAGGCTTCAAGACCCGTAAGAACAAGCGTACCGACAAGTACATCGTACGTCGTCGTAACAAGTAATTGTTAACATAGAGGAATCACCATGCCACGTTCTCTCAAGAAGGGTCCATTTATTGACCTGCACTTGCTGAAGAAGGTAGAGAAAGCGGTGGAAAGCGGGGATAAAAAGCCGGTTAAAACCTGGTCCCGTCGTTCAATGATCATCCCGAACATGATCGGTTTGACCATCGCTGTCCATAATGGTCGTCAGCACGTTCCGGTTTTCGTTACCGAAGAAATGATCGGTCACAAACTGGGTGAATTCGCACCGACTCGTACTTATCGCGGCCATGCTGCTGATAAGAAGGCTAAGAAGCGCTAAGGGATAAATGATGGAAGCTATCGCTAAACACCGTTATGCCCGTACTTCTGCCCAGAAAGCTCGTCTGGTAGCCGATCAAGTACGTGGTCTGTCCGTAGACAAGGCTCTGAATATCCTGACCTTCAGCCCGAAAAAGGCTGCTGTGCTGGTTAAGAAAGTGCTGGAATCTGCCATTGCAAACGCTGAGCACAACGAAGGCGCCGATATCGACGCGCTGCGTGTTGCTACTATCATGGTCGACGAAGGTCCCTCCATGAAGCGCATCCGTCCGCGTGCCAAAGGTCGTGCGGATCGTATCCTCAAGCGTACCGCTCACATCACTGTAGTGGTATCCGACGCTAAGGCTGGGAGATAAGCAATGGGTCAGAAAGTACATCCTAATGGCATTCGCCTGGGTATTACCAAGCCTTGGAATTCTACCTGGTTCGCGAACACCAAAGACTTCGCTGACAACCTGTACAGCGATTTTCAAGTACGCCAGTTCCTGACCAAGGAACTGAAAAACGCGTCCTTGTCCAAGATCACCATTGAGCGTCCGGCCAAGAGCATCCGTGTGACCATTCACACCGCTCGTCCGGGTGTTGTAATCGGTAAGAAAGGCGAAGACGTTGAGAAGCTGCGCAAAGCTGTAGCCACTATTGCTGGCGTGCCTGCTCAGATCAACATTTCCGAAGTCCGCAAGCCGGAGCTGGATGGCAAACTCGTTGCCGACAGCATCACTTCCCAGCTGGAGCGTCGTGTAATGTTCCGTCGTGCTATGAAGCGCGCCGTACAGAACGCAATGCGCCTGGGTGCCAAGGGCATCAAAGTGGAAGTTTCCGGTCGTCTGGGCGGCGCTGAAATCGCGCGTACCGAATGGTACCGTGAAGGTCGTGTGCCGTTGCACACCCTGCGTGCCGACATCGACTACGCAACTTCTGAAGCCCACACCACTTACGGTGTGATCGGCGTTAAAGTTTGGATCTTCAAGGGCGAAGTTCTGGGCGGTCTGGCTGCTGTTAACGCTGCCGCTGCTCAAGAGCAAGCTCCTGCAAAGCCCAAGCGTGACAACAAGCGCCGCGCTGCTAAGTAAGGAGATTCGGTAAATGTTGCAACCTAAGCGTACTAAATTCCGCAAGACCCACAAGGGTCGTAACCGCGGTCTGGCCACCTCTGGTAACGAAGTATCCTTCGGTACCTTTGGCCTGAAGGCGACATCCCGTGGTCAACTGACTGCTCGTCAAATCGAAGCAGCCCGTCGTGCCATGACCCGTCACGTTAAGCGTCAAGGTAAGATCTGGATCCGTGTGTTCCCGGACAAGCCTATCACCGAAAAGCCCCTCGAAGTTCGTATGGGTAAAGGTAAGGGTAACGTGGAATACTGGGTTTGCCCGATCCAGCCTGGCAAGGTTCTGTACGAGATGGACGGTGTACCTGAGGCTCTGGCGCGTGAAGCGTTTGCCCTGGCCGCAGCTAAGCTGTCTGTTCAGACCACTTTCGTAATTAAGACGGTGATGTGATGAAAGCCCAAGATCTGCGTCAAAAGAGCGTCGAAGAACTGAACCAGGAGCTGCTGGGCCTGCTGCGTGAGCAATTCAACATGCGCATGCAAGCGTCCACCGGCCAGCTGGCTCAGACTCACACTCTGAAACAAGTGCGTCGTGACGTCGCACGTATCAAGACTGTACTGACTGAGAAGGCAGGTGCGTAATGACTGACAAGATCCGTACTCTGCAAGGTCGTGTAATCAGCGACAAGATGGACAAGTCCATCACTGTTGCTATCGAGCGCAAGGTAAAGCACCCGATCTACGGTAAGATCATCAAGCGCACTACCAAGCTGCACGTGCATGACGAAAACAACGAGTGCAAAGCTGGCGACCTCGTGGAAATCCGCGAATGCCGCCCGCTGTCCAAGACCAAGTCCTGGACCCTGGTTGCCGTTGTAGAAAAGGCCTAATCGGTACTTTGTAGTCCAAGCGGCCCCTTTCAGGGGCCGTTTGTTTTTTAGGCTACCTTTTCTGAAAATCCTGTGTTATAGTTTCGCGCCTTTTGAAGGCAGCCAGATCCCATTAGGGATAAGAAGTAAACAAAGCGGAGCACTAAGATGATCCAGATGCAAAGTATGCTGGGTGTTGCCGACAACTCCGGCGCTCGCAGTGTAATGTGTATTAAGGTTCTGGGTGGCTCGCACCGCCGTTACGCCGGCATCGGCGACATCATCAAGGTTTCCATCAAGGAAGCCATTCCTCGCGGTAAAGTGAAGAAAGGTGATGTGTATAACGCGGTGGTCGTACGCACCCGTAAAGGCGTTCGTCGTCCGGACGGCTCTGTCATCCGTTTCGACAACAATGCGGCTGTGTTGCTTAACAACAACCAACAGCCAATCGGTACTCGTATTTTTGGCCCGGTGACCCGTGAACTGCGTAATGAGAAGTTCATGAAGATTGTGTCCCTGGCACCCGAAGTACTGTAAGGAGTCGAACGATGGCAGCTAAAATCCGTCGCGAAGACGAAGTGATTGTTCTTACCGGCAAAGACAAGGGCAAGCGTGGCAAAGTCACTCAAGTCCTGATTGCAAAAGGTAAGGTAATCGTGGAAGGCATCAACCAGGTGAAGAAACACCAGAAGCCGGTACCCGCACTGGGTCAGGCTGGCGGTATCGTCACCAAAGAAGCCCCCATCGATGTATCAAACGTAGCGCTGTTCAACTCTGCCACTGGCAAAGCTGACCGCGTTGGTTTCCGGATTGAAGACGGCAAAAAAGTCCGTTTCTTCAAATCCACCGGCGAACTTGTGAAGTAATTGGAGTTTAACGATGGCGAAACTGCATGATTACTACAAATCCGATGTAGTAAATGAACTGTCCAAGCAGTTCGGTTACAAGACTATCATGCAAGTCCCTCGGATCGAGAAAATCACCCTGAACATGGGTGTTGGTGAAGCGATCTCTGACAAGAAATTGCTGGAAAATGCTGCTGCCGATATGGCTGCCATTTCCGGTCAGAAGCCGCTGATCACCAAAGCTCGCAAATCTGTTGCGGGCTTCAAGATTCGTGAAGGCTACCCGATAGGTTGTAAAGTAACCCTGCGTGGCGAGCGTATGTGGGAGTTCCTGGAACGGCTGATCTGCATCTCCGTACCGCGTATCCGTGACTTCCGTGGCCTGAACGCTAAAGCGTTCGATGGTCGTGGTAACTACTCCATGGGCGTGCGTGAGCAGATCATCTTCCCGGAAATCGACTATGACAAAGTCGATCGCGTCCGTGGTCTGGATATCACCATCACCACTTCAGCGAATACCGATGAAGAAGGCCGTGCTCTGCTGGCTGCCTTTAACTTCCCATTCCGCAAGTAAGGTTAGGGTTATGGCTAAAACATCCATGAAAGCGCGCGAAGCAAAGCGTGCCAAGCTGGTAGCCAAGTACGCGACCAAGCGTGCCGAGCTGAAAGCTATCATCGTTGACATGAACGCTTCTGAAGAAGCGCGTTGGGATGCTGTACTGCAACTGCAACAGCTGCCCCGTGATTCCAGTCCGTCCCGCCAGCGTAACCGTTGCAATATTACTGGTCGTCCGCACGGTTTCCTGCGCAAGTTTGGCCTGTCTCGCATCAAGGTGCGTGAGCATGCCATGAAGGGCGAAATTCCGGGCCTGAAGAAGGCTTCTTGGTAACGAATCTCGGGAGTTAGACTTATGAGCATGCAAGATCCGATCGCGGATATGCTGACCCGCATCCGTAACGGTCAGGCGGCGAGCAAAGTTGCGGTTTCCATGCCTTCTTCCAAGCTGAAAGTGGCTATCGCCAAAGTGCTGAAAGAAGAAGGTTACATCGCTGGCTACTCCGTAGCTGGTGACGTGAAGCCGGAACTGGAAATTGAACTGAAATATTTCCAGGGCAAGCCAGTTGTAGAACTGATCCAACGCGTAAGCCGTCCAGGCCTGCGTATTTACAAGCGCACTACTGATCTGCCGAAAGTTATGGGCGGTCTCGGTGTTGCTATCGTGTCCACGTCTAAAGGTGTGATGACTGACCGTGCTGCTCGTAAAGCAAGCATGGGCGGTGAGATCATCTGCTACGTCGCTTAATAGGAGGTAGGAAATGTCTCGTGTTGCTAAGGCACCCGTCACTATTCCTGCTGGCGTAGAGGTGACTCTGAACGGCCAGGAACTGACCATCAAAGGTGGTAAAGGTTCTCTGGTTCGCTCTATTCACGCCGGTGTAGAAGTGACCAAAGAAGACAATGTACTGAAGTTCGCCCCGCGCGGCAGCATCGCTGGTGCTGACGCTCAGGCCGGTACTGCCCGTGCATTGGTCAACAACATGGTAATCGGTGTTACCCAAGGCTTCGAGCGCAAGCTGCAGCTGGTTGGTGTAGGTTATAAAGCCTCCATCAAGGGCAATGCTGTTGCGCTGGCTCTGGGCTTCTCTCACCCGGTAGAGCATGCGCTGCCGGCTGGTGTGACCGCTGAGTGCCCGACTGCTACAGAAATCGTTCTGCGTGGCGTCGACAAGCAGCTGGTTGGCCAAGTCGCCGCCGATATCCGTGCTTACCGCGCTCCGGAGCCCTACAAGGGCAAGGGTGTACGCTATGCCAACGAGCAAGTGCGTACTAAAGAAGCTAAGAAGAAGTAAGGTAACACTATGGACAAGAAAGCAGCTCGTCTCCGTCGTGCTACTCGTGCTCGGAAAAAGATGCAGGAACTGGGAGCTACCCGTCTGGTTGTTCACCGTACCCCGCGTCATATCTATGCGCAGGTTATTGCAGCCAACGGTTCCGAAGTTCTGGCCTCTGCTTCCACAGTAGAGAAAGCCATCAGTGAAGCTCTGAAATACACCGGTAACGCAGATGCTGCTACCGCTGTAGGTAAGGCTATCGCTGAGCGTGCTATTGCCAAAGGCGTTCAGAACGTATCTTTCGATCGTTCCGGTTTCAAGTATCACGGTCGCATCGCTGCCCTGGCAGCTGCCGCACGTGACGCTGGTCTTCAGTTCTAAGCTAGGAGTCGAAGATGGCTAAAGTCGAATCTCAAGCCGGCGAACTGCAAGAAAAGCTCATTGCAGTAAACCGTGTTTCGAAAACTGTTAAAGGTGGTCGTATCATGTCCTTCACCGCGTTGACCGTGGTGGGTGATGGTAACGGCCGTGTAGGTTACGGTTACGGTAAAGCCCGTGAAGTTCCGGCTGCTATTCAAAAAGCAATGGAACAGGCTAAGCGTAACCTGAACAAGGTTGAGCTGAACAACGGCACTCTGCACCACCCGGTGCGTGGTGTTCACTCTGGCTCCACCGTGTTCATGAAGCCGGCCTCCCAAGGTACTGGTATCATTGCAGGCGGCGCTATGCGTGCTGTTCTGGAAGTTGCCGGTATCCACAACGTGCTGGCCAAGACCTACGGTTCCACCAACCCAATCAACGTTGTTCGCGCTACTGTAGACGCTCTGGTTCACGGTCAGTCACCGGAACAGATCGCTGCCAAGCGTGGTCTGCGCGTTGAAGAAATTCTGGGGTAATGCGACATGGCTAACACTGTAAAAGTAACTCAAACTCGCAGCTCTATCGGCCGTCTGCCAAAGCACAAGGCGACTCTGCGTGGTCTGGGTCTGCGTCGCATTGGTCACACCGTTGAGCTGGAAGATACTCCTTGCGTACGCGGCATGATCAACCAGGTTTATTACATGGTTAAGGTGGAGGGCTAAGCATGCGTCTGAACACTCTGTCTCCGGCCGCTGGTTCCAAGCCTGAAAAACAACGTCGTGGTCGTGGTATCGGCTCCGGCCTGGGCAAGACTGGTGGTCGTGGTGTTAAAGGCCAAACCTCTCGTTCCGGTGGCGGCAAAGTTCGCAACGGTTTCGAAGGCGGCCAGATGCCTTTGAAAATCCGTCTGCCGAAGTTCGGTTTCTTCTCTCGCAAATCTTTGGTTTCTGCCGAAGTGCGTCTGAACGAAATCGCCCTGGTAGAAGGTGATGTGGTCGACCTGAGCACTCTGAAGCAAGCCGGTGTTGTTACTAAGAACATCGTGTTCGCTAAAGTTGTTCTGTCAGGCAACATTGACCGTGCTGTGACCGTTCGTGGTCTGTCCGTCACCAAAGGTGCACGCGCAGCCATCGAGGCCGCTGGCGGTAAAATCGAGGAATAATCAGTACAATGGCTAAGAAACCAGGATTGGATGTTAAAGCACAGGGTGGTCTGAGTGAACTGAAGAGCCGTCTGCTCTTCGTTCTCGGGGCGATTATCGTTTTCCGTGCAGGCTCTTATGTGCCGATTCCTGGTATTGACGCCGCCGTACTGGCCGAGTTGTTCCAGCAACAGAAGGGCACCATCATTGAGATGTTCAACATGTTCAGTGGTGGTGCACTCTCGCGTGCTTCTATTCTTGCGTTGGGGATCATGCCGTACATTTCGGCATCGATCATTATCCAGCTGCTGACAGTGGTTCACCCCGCTCTTGCTGAACTCAAGAAAGAAGGTGAATCCGGCCGTCGCAAGATTAGCCAATATACCCGTTGGGGCACGCTGGTTTTGGGAACTTTCCAGGCCATTGGTATTGCAACCGGTCTGCCGAATATGATGCATGGACTCGTGACTAATCCGGGTCTGGGCTTCTATTTCACAGCGGTTGTGAGTCTGGTCACCGGTACCATGTTTTTGATGTGGTTGGGTGAGCAGATTACCGAGCGTGGGATTGGTAATGGTATCTCGTTGATTATTTTCACAGGTATCGTTGCTGGTCTGCCGCATGCCATTGGCGCTACGGCCGAACAGGCACGTCAAGGGGAATTGCACATCCTGCTGTTGTTGTTGCTGGGCTTGATTGTTTTCGCAGTGACTTACTTTGTGGTGTTCGTGGAGCGTGGTCAGCGTCGTATCGTCGTTAACTATGCCAAGCGTCAACAAGGCCGCCAGGTATTTGCCGCGCAAAGCACACATCTGCCGTTGAAAGTTAATATGGCTGGTGTGATTCCTGCGATTTTCGCATCCAGTATCATCCTCTTCCCGGGGACCATTACCTCTTGGTTTGGTCAGGGGGAGGGTAAAGTAGCTGATATCCTGCAACAGGTCTCTATGGTCCTGCAGCCGGGTCAACCGCTTTACGAGATGCTGTATGCAGCAGCCATTATCTTCTTCTGCTTCTTCTATACCGCGCTGGTGTTCAACCCCCGCGAGACAGCAGATAATCTGAAGAAGAGTGGAGCCTTTATCCCGGGGATTCGCCCGGGCGAGCAGACAGCACGTTACATCGATAAGGTTATGACTCGCCTGACATTGGCAGGTGCGCTCTATATAACCTTTATCTGTCTGGTACCCCAGTTCTTGATGACTGCCTGGAACGTACAGTTCTACTTCGGTGGCACTTCGCTGCTGATTATCGTGGTTGTTATCATGGACTTCATGGCTCAGGTACAAACCCATATGATGTCTCATCAATATGGCGACGTCCTGAGGAAGGCCAACCTGAAGGGCTACGGCCGCTAAAGGTCGGCGTAGTTACGGAGTTAAGCAATGAAAGTTCGTGCTTCCGTTAAGGCAATCTGCCGTAACTGCAAAATCATCAAGCGTCACGGTGTGGTGCGTGTGATTTGCAGCGAGCCAAAGCATAAACAGCGCCAAGGCTAATTTTTTACGGTTAGTACTTGCAACAAATAGTTGTGCTGGCTAATATAGCCAGCCAACTTTTGTTGTGTATTGGTTGACCGCCACGTATCCGCTCACGGGCTTTGTGGTGGTCGTAATCTACTATATGTAGGAGTGAATAGTGGCCCGTATCGCTGGCATTAACATTCCTGACCATAAGCATGCAGTCATCGCTTTGACTGCGATTTATGGCGTCGGTCGTACCCGCTCCAAGGCCATCTGTGCCGCAGCCGGTATCGCTGAGAATGTGAAAATTAAAGACCTGGACGAAGCTCAGATCGAGAGTCTGCGTGAACAAGTAGGTAAATTCACCGTTGAAGGTGACCTGCGTCGTCAGATTTCCATGAACATCAAGCGATTGATGGATCTGGGTTGCTACCGTGGTTTGCGTCACCGTCGTAGCCTGCCTGTTCGTGGTCAACGTACCAAGACCAACGCTCGTACCCGTAAGGGTCCGCGCAAGGCTATCAAGAAGTAACGGGAAGGTAGAAAATGGCTAAAACTCCGACTCGTGCTCGCAAGCGCGTTAAAAAGCAAGTGAGCGACGGTATTGCGCACGTTCATGCATCTTTCAACAACACAATCGTGACCATTACTGACCGTCAGGGCAATGCTCTGTCTTGGGCTACTTCTGGTGGTTCCGGTTTCCGTGGTTCTCGTAAGTCCACCCCGTTCGCTGCTCAGGTAGCTGCCGAGCGCGCTGGTGAGATGGCCAAAGAATATGGCGTCAAGAACCTGGAAGTCATGGTCAAAGGTCCGGGTCCCGGTCGTGAGTCTTCCATCCGCGCCCTGAACGCGGCTGGTTTCCGCATCACTAACATTACTGATGTGACTCCGATCCCGCACAACGGTTGTCGTCCTCCCAAGAAGCGCCGCGTATAACGCTGTAGCTACTTGGTCTAGGATTGTTGGAGAAAGAAGATGGCAAGATATATCGGTCCTAAGCTTAAGCTTAGCCGTCGTGAGGGCACCGACCTCTTCCTGAAGTCAGGTGTTCGTGCGATTGATTCTAAGTGCAAGATTGACACCGCCCCTGGTCAGCATGGTGCGCGCAAAGCGCGTCTGTCCGACTACGGTGTTCAGCTGCGCGAGAAACAAAAAGTTCGTCGTATCTACGGCGTATTGGAAAAACAGTTCCGCAACTACTACCGCGACGCTGCCCGTCAAAAGGGTAACACCGGTGAAAACCTGTTGCAGCTGCTGGAAGGTCGTTTGGACAACGTTGTTTACCGTATGGGCTTCGGCGCTACCCGTGCTGAATCTCGTCAGCTGGTGAGCCACAAGGCTATCATGGTAAACGGTCGCGTTGTGAACATTCCTTCTTTCCAGGTTTCCCCTGAGGACGTGATCTGCGTTCGTGAGAAGGCTAAGAAGCAAGCGCGTATCAAAGCTTCCCTGGAAGTTGCTGGTCAG
>NZ_CP077214.1:3907500-4165000 GCF_019047125.1 Aeromonas sp. FDAARGOS 1411
TAACCGTATAGGGGAGCCGTAGGGAAACCGAGTCTTAACTGGGCGTCTAGTTGCAAGGTGTAGACCCGAAACCGGGTGATCTAGCCATGGGCAGGTTGAAGGTTGAGTAACATCAACTGGAGGACCGAACCCACTAACGTTGCAAAGTTAGGGGATGACCTGTGGCTGGGGGTGAAAGGCCAATCAAACTCGGAGATAGCTGGTTCTCCCCGAAAGCTATTTAGGTAGCGCCTCGGACGAATACTACTGGGGGTAGAGCACTGTTTGGGCTAGGGGGTCATCCCGACTTACCAACCCCATGCAAACTCCGAATACCAGTAAGTAATATCCGGGAGACACACGGCGGGTGCTAACGTCCGTCGTGAAGAGGGAAACAACCCAGACCGCCGGCTAAGGTCCCAAAGTTCTGGTTAAGTGGGAAACGATGTGGGAAGGCTCAGACAGCTAGGATGTTGGCTTAGAAGCAGCCATCATTTAAAGAAAGCGTAATAGCTCACTAGTCGAGTCGGCCTGCGCGGAAGATGTAACGGGGCTCAAACCAGGCACCGAAGCCGCGGATTCACACTTATGTGTGAGTGGTAGGGGAGCGTTCTGTAAGTCTGCGAAGGTGTATCGAGAGGTATGCTGGAGATATCAGAAGTGCGAATGCTGACGTAAGTAACGATAAAGGGGGTGAAAAGCCTCCTCGCCGGAAGACCAAGGGTTCCTGTCCAACGTTAATCGGGGCAGGGTGAGTCGACCCCTAAGGCGAGGCCGAAAGGCGTAGTCGATGGGAAGCAGGTTAATATTCCTGCACGACTTGTAATTGCGATGGGGGGACGGAGAAGGCTAGGTGGGCCAGGCGACGGTTGTCCTGGTGAAAGTGCGTAGGTGGTGTTTGTAGGCAAATCCGCAGACACAACGCTGAGACACGAGACGAACACACTACGGTGTGGAAGCCATTGATGCCCTGCTTCCAGGAAAAGCCTCTAAGCTTCAGATTACAAGTCATCGTACCCCAAACCGACACAGGTGGTCGGGTAGAGAATACCAAGGCGCTTGAGAGAACTCGGGTGAAGGAACTAGGCAAAATAGAACCGTAACTTCGGGAGAAGGTTCGCTCTTGATGGTGAAGTCCCTTGCGGATGGAGCTGTCGGGAGTCGCAGTGACCAGATGGCTGGGACTGTTTATCAAAAACACAGCACTCTGCAAACACGAAAGTGGACGTATAGGGTGTGACACCTGCCCGGTGCCGGAAGGTTAATTGATGGGGTTAGCGCAAGCGAAGCTCTTGATCGAAGCCCCGGTAAACGGCGGCCGTAACTATAACGGTCCTAAGGTAGCGAAATTCCTTGTCGGGTAAGTTCCGACCTGCACGAATGGTGTAACCATGGCCATGCTGTCTCCACCCGAGACTCAGTGAAATCGAATTCGCCGTGAAGATGCGGTGTACCCGCGGCTAGACGGAAAGACCCCGTGAACCTTTACTACAGCTTGGCACTGAACATTGAACCTACATGTGTAGGATAGGTGGGAGGCTTTGAAGGCGTGACGCCAGTTGCGCTGGAGCCGTCCTTGAAATACCACCCTTGTATGTTTGATGTTCTAACGCAGGGCCCTGAATCGGGCTCGCGGACAGTGCCTGGTGGGTAGTTTGACTGGGGCGGTCTCCTCCCAAAGAGTAACGGAGGAGCACGAAGGTTGGCTAATCCTGGTCGGACATCAGGAGGTTAGTGCAATGGCATAAGCCAGCTTAACTGCGAGACGGACAGGTCGAGCAGGTACGAAAGTAGGTCATAGTGATCCGGTGGTTCTGAATGGAAGGGCCATCGCTCAACGGATAAAAGGTACTCCGGGGATAACAGGCTGATACCGCCCAAGAGTTCATATCGACGGCGGTGTTTGGCACCTCGATGTCGGCTCATCACATCCTGGGGCTGAAGTCGGTCCCAAGGGTATGGCTGTTCGCCATTTAAAGTGGTACGCGAGCTGGGTTCAGAACGTCGTGAGACAGTTCGGTCCCTATCTGCCGTGGGCGTTGGATGATTGAAGGGAGTTGCTCCTAGTACGAGAGGACCGGAGTGAACGAACCTCTGGTGTTCGGGTTGTCACGCCAGTGGCACTGCCCGGTAGCTAAGTTCGGAATCGATAACCGCTGAAAGCATCTAAGCGGGAAGCGAGCCCTGAGATGAGTCATCCCTGACCCCTTGAGGGTCCTAAAGGGCCGTTGGAGACCACAACGTTGATAGGTGGGGTGTGTAAGCGCGGCGACGTGTTGAGCTAACCCATACTAATTACCCGTGAGGCTTAACCATACAACACCCAAGAAGTGTTCTAAGGCTTGTAGCAAATACGAACGAATTACTTACGTCAGCTTTCTCAGATTGAAGAATTTGCCTGGCGGCAATAGCGCCGTGGAACCACCTGATCCCATGCCGAACTCAGAAGTGAAACGCGGTAGCGCCGATGGTAGTGTGGCATTCGCCATGCGAGAGTAGGACACTGCCAGGCACCCAATTAAACAGCGATGTGAAGAATCATGTCACTGGCTGCGAGGATGACACCTCAGAAGAAGCGGCAAATGATTTAGCGCAAGCTAACCGAATGCGGAGCGGTAGTTCAGTCGGTTAGAATACCGGCCTGTCACGCCGGGGGTCGCGGGTTCGAGTCCCGTCCGCTCCGCCACTAATTTGAAGGCCTTCCCTGATGGGAAGGCCTTTTTGCTATGGGCGGTTTTTGCCCATAAGTCCCACTGGTTTGCATACCAGAACGATCAGCAAGGCCCGGTTTCATAACCGGGCTTTGGTAGTTTTAGCCTGCTGGTGAGCTGCCGACATCCCACCGTGATGGCAATACCTTCCCCCTGTTGGCGTTCTTGCTACTGTCTCCAGCTCTGTATCGCATCACACCCAACCTTGGCCATAGTGCATGACGATTAAATCAGGCCATCTTGCAACGGTACGTCATCGCTTCCACTTGTTTGTGTAATCCCTTTTTTGCCTATGGATTTATTCCATTAAAACAGTCTCTTATCAATAATGAGCGATTCTGTTGTAGGAATACCATACAAATCAAATGATAATGATTATTGTTTGAATGATCATGGCGGGGTCGTTACAATGCGGGCTGATTAATAAAATGCTTTTCAAATGAGCCTTTTCTAATGCTGCGCCTGGCCGGATGCCAGGGCGTTGTAATGAGTGAAGTAAGGGAATACGTCACCTTCCTACTAAAAATGTTCAGGCTAAAACATGACAACAGTGAAACCGAACAAGCTTGCCTTGCTGATCTGCTCCTTTCTTGCGACCCAGGCCTATGCTGCCGAACAAGAGGTGATGGTCGTCACCGCTTCAGGCTTCCAGCAGAAGATTGAAGACTCTGCCGCCTCCATCTCCGTGATTACCCGCGAGCAGCTGGAAAAGCGGGCATATCGCGATGTGACCGATGCCCTGAAGGATGTTCCCGGTGTTGTGGTGACCGGCGGTGGCAGCAGCAGTGATATCAGCATTCGCGGTATGGGTTCGAAATACACTCTGATGCTGGTTGATGGCAAGAAGGTGGATAGCCGTGGCACTCGCCCGAACAGCGATGGTCCGGGTATCGAACAGGGCTGGCTGCCGCCACTGCAGGCGATTGAGCGCATTGAGGTCGTCCGTGGTCCTATGTCATCCCGTTATGGTTCAGATGCCATGGGGGGCGTGATTAACGTGATTACCCGCAAGACCACCGGTCTGGTCTGGCAGGGCTCGGTTCATGCTGATTCTACCTTCCAGGAGAACAAGGATGCTGGCAACAGCTTCCAGACCGATGCCTATACCGCAGGTTCACTGATCGATGGCGTGTTGGGGCTGCGTTTCAACGGTCAGCTTGCCCATCGTGGTGAAGACAAATTTATCCAGGGTTTTGCCGAGCAGGAGACTCGCAGTGGCACGGCCGTGCTCAGCTTCAAGCCTGATGATCATAACCGCTTCGATCTGGAAGCCAGTCATAGTCTGCAGGATCGGGATCGCACGGCCGGCAATTCGCTGGCTGCCAAGGCGAAAGATAGCCTTAACCGATACGAGCGCACCAACTATGCACTGACCCATGATGGTCAGTATGATTTCGGCTCTTCCAGCAGCTATCTGCAGCAGGAAACCAACACCAACCCCGGCCGCAAGATGGAGCTCACCAACACCATCGCTGACACCCATACCCAGTTTATTCTGGGTGATCACTACCTGAGCGTCGGTGGTCAGTATCGCTATGAGGATCTGCACGATCAGGGCAATACCCTGAAAGTGGCCAACCCTGCCGAGCAGCTGACCCGCTGGAGTTGGGCGATGTTTGTCGAGGATGAGTGGTCACTCACAGACAGCTTTGCCCTGACCGGTGGCGCCCGCATGGATCGGGACCAGAACTACGGCTCTCACTGGAGCCCGCGCCTCTACGGCGTCTGGCATCTGGATGACAGCTGGACCCTGAAAGGGGGCGTATCAACCGGTTACCGCTCCCCTGACTTGCGGATGTCGGCGGCCAACTGGGGTCAGGTCACCGGTGGTGGCAGCCTGGATGGCATGCTGGTCGGTAATCCTGATCTCAAACCCGAGACTAGCGTGAGTGAAGAGATCGGCCTGCTGTGGAACGGTCATCAGGGCTTTAACGCCGGTGTTACCCTGTTCAACACCGACTTCAAGAACAAGATCTCCGAAGTGCGTCGTTGCACCAGCAAGAGCGATCCCGCCTGTACCCTCAATGGTCACAGCTATGACTTCATCAGTGATCGGGTCAACGTCGACAAGGCGAACATGCGCGGTGTCGAGGGGATGATGGATTGGGCCATCAATGAGGATTGGTCGGTCAGCTCCAGCTACACCTTTACCCAGTCCGAGCAGAAGAGTGGTCCACTGGCGGGTCATGCCCTCAACCAGATGCCCCGTCACATGTTCAACGGCAGTGTTGACTGGCAAACCACCGAGGCTCTCAGCCTCTGGTCACGGGTCAACTTCCGTGGCGAGACCTCCGAGTACCTGAGTCGGGTCAAGATGGCGGAGGGGACTCCTTCCTATACCTTCTTTGACATGGGCCTGGTCTACAAGGCCAACAAGCATCTCGATCTGACCGCCGGGGTCTACAACCTATTCGACAAAACAGTGGATTACAGCAGCTATGGCACTGTGCTGGATGGTCGCCGCTACAACCTGGGCGTGACTTACAACTTCTGATAGGGAACCCGTCATGCGGCCGCCATCTTCCGATGGCGGCCTTTTTTATTGCGCGTCCGTCAGGGGACTATGCCTGATAGGCGGCGGCTTGCCAGGTATTGCGCCCCAGTCCCTTGGCCTGATACATGAGGGCGTCAGCCTGCCGCAGTAGCTGGTCGGCATCAGCCTCTCTCTCTGCGGCTACCCAGACTGCCCCAGTGCTGATGGAGAGGATCACCTCGCCGCTGCTGGTGTGCAGGGTTTGCCGGTTGCTCTCCAGGCAGATCCGCTCGGCCCATTGCTCTGTCTCTGCCAGCGTGGCCAGCGGCAGCAGCAGGCAAAACTCTTCGCCGCCGATGCGGGCCAGCAGAGCCTCTTCGGGCAACAGGTTGGTCACAGTCGTGGCCAGCTTTTCCAGCAACAGATCCCCGATGCCATGACCAAAGCGGTCATTGGTCTCCTTGAAGTGATCCACATCGAACAGCAGCAGAGCACAGGGAGCCCCGCTTGCCAGTCGTTGCTCCATGGCGGGCATGAATGCCCGTCGGTTGAGCAGGCCGGTCAGGGGGTCGGTACTGGCTTGCTTCTCCAGTCTGGCGTTGGCGCGGCTCAACTCGGTGGTACGGCTGGCAACAGCGCGGCGCAGTTGCACTATGTAGGCCACCATGATTAACACTCCGGCCAACAGCAGCCAGGGACCGAGATGGATGGGGTAGACGGTTTCGACATGCATCCATTTGCGGATGATCCGCTCCCGATCGCTCTCTTTGAGCTTGGCGAACCCCTCTTCCAGCCGGTTTAACAGGGCAAGGTCGCCCTTTTTCACCGCAAAGCGGATCTGGTCGGTATAGAGGTGGCGAACCGGAATAAAGCGGGTGGGATCGTCCGAGGTATAGATGTAGAAGTTGGCGACCTGCAGATCGGCGATAAAGGCCTTAATGTCGCCCCGAAAGGCCGCCGCCAGCAGGGTGTCATTGTCGTCGAAGGTCTGCAGTCTGGTGCCGGGGAAGTAGCGTCTGGCGTAATACTCCTCGTAGCCACCGGCTACCACACCGACCGTTTCATGGAGCAGGTAGTAGTGGACATCGGTGCCGCGCAGTTCGCTCGAGAAGAAGAGTTGGGAGTCGAGCTGGGCGAGAGGCCGGCCATAGTCGAACAGTTTGTCCCGCTCCGGTGACCAGAGCAGTCCGGCGTGAACATCCGCTTTCCCCTCATGGAGCAGGTCGAGAGAGCCTTGCCAGTCGACCAGCCTGAACTCGATCTTCTGGCCGGTGACCCTGGCATATTCACGCCACAAATCGATCAGCAGGCCATCCGGCTGGCCCGACTCATTGATATAGGAGAAGGGCTGCCAGGCTTTGGAGTTGGTAATGATGATCGGCTCTTCCGGGGCTTTGGCCCAGGCAGGCAGGGCAAGGGCGAGCAGCAGGAGCCCCCATCCGATACTGACTATGACTCCTGTCCTGGAAGAGGCCATCCTTGCTCCAATCCGTTGCCGTATACCGTCCCGTGGTCACCGATTATCACCACCTTTCTGATCGAAGAACAAGCGCTCAAATGATGAAGTTTGCATGATGTAAACGGCGCCATGACAAGGTCGGCGGATAGAGTGACTACTTACAGCGGCAGGCTGATCCGCGCCTCCAGCCCACCTTGTGGCCGATTGAGCAGGGTCAGTTCGCCGCCGTGCTGATGGACCAGAGTGCGGGCGATGGAGAGGCCCAACCCGACACTGCCGGACTCGGTGTTGCGCGCTTCATCGAGCCGCACGAACGGCTTGAACACATCCTCCAGCCGCGCCGGATCGATCCCCGGCCCGTTATCGCAGACCCGGATCAACAGCTCCTCCTTGCAGCGCTCCAGCGACACTTCGGCGCTGCCGGCATATTTGATGGCGTTGCCGATCAGGTTCTGCAGCACCCGGCGCAGGGTGTTGGCCCGGCAGGCGTAGACCTCTTTGCCCTCCGCCAGACAGGTGACCGGCTGGCCGGTATCGGCATAGTCATCGCACAGGCTGACCAACAGGCTGACCAGATCCAGCTCGCGGGTAGCCTCCTGCTGCCCCTCCTCGCGAGCAAAGCTGAGGGTGGCCGCCAGCATCTGCTCCATTTGTTGCAGGGTCTGCTGGATGCGCTCCTTGTCCTCGCCATCGGCCAGAAACTCGGTGCGCAGCCGCAGGCTGGTGATGGGGGTGCGCAGATCGTGGGAGATGGCCGCCAGCATCCGGGTTCTGTCCTGCACGAAGCGGTCGAGCCGGGTGTGCATCCGGTTGAAGGCCTGAATCGATTCGCGGATCTCGGTCGGTCCCTCCTCTTTCAAGGGCTCGATATCCTCGCCCCGTCCTAGCCGCTCCGCATTGCCTGCCAGCTGCTTGAGCGGGCGGGTGGCACGGCGAAACAGCAGCACCATCAGTCCGATCACCAGACTGGCGACCAGCATCAGGTTGAAGGTAGTCTGCCACGACCAGCTGCCCGCCTCCTTGTCGACCAGCGAGCTGAACTGCAGCCAGCCCCCCTGAGGTAGTTCGATGGATCCGTAGAGCCGCATATCCCGCGGCGGGGGCGGCCCTTTGCGATCCCGCATCATGCGGGCATGATGTTCCCACGCTTTGCTGCGCTGGGTATCCTCTTTCAGCTCGGCGCTGATCTCGACAGTGAGGCCGGGGGGATAGTTGAGGCGCGAGCGCACCAGCTGCTCGAAGCGGGGGCTGCGGTTATCCGGTTGCAGCGGCTCGTCGGAGAGGCGCAGCAGCAGGGTCTCACTGCGGCTCGCTTTGAGGATCTCGTCATAGAGGGACGGAGGAGAGAGGGAGAGCAGTCTGACCACAGAGATGATCCGCTGCATGGCGTTGCGGCTGTTGACGAAGCCGAGCGCCTCCTCCCGATCCGTGCGGTAGATCTGGATACTGAGCAGCTGGATCAGGATCAAGCCCGCCAGCGCCACCAGAATGATCTGGCCGGTCAGCCCCTTGGGCCACATCCGTGCCCACAGTCGTCGCAAGGCACCCACTGTTTAAACCTGCGTCACGTCGGCTGAGAACATATAGCCGCCACCCCAGATGGTCTTGATCAGCTCCGGATTCTTGGGATCCCGCTCCAGCTTGCGGCGCAGGCGGCTCACCAGGGTATCGATGGCGCGATCGAAGGCCACCGCCTCGCGGCCACGGGCCAGATCCAGCAGTTGATCCCGGCTCAGCACCCGTTGCGGGCGTTCGAGAAACACCTTGAGCAGATCGAACTCGGCGGTGGAGAGGCTGAGACCCACCCCATCCTCGTCGACCAGCTCCCGACGATTGACGTCTAGCAGCCAGCGATCGAAGCGCAGATCCCGGGTCAGGGTTTCGGCGGCGGGCTGGGTGTCGGCCTGGGTGCGGCGCATCACCGCCTTGATGCGCGCCAGCAGCTCGCGCGGATTGAAAGGCTTTGCCAGATAGTCGTCGGCCCCCATCTCCAGCCCTATGATGCGGTCGGTCTCTTCCCCCATGGCCGTGAGCATGATGATGGGCAGGTTCGATTTGACCCGCAGCTCGCGGCAGAGGGTCAGGCCATCTTCACCCGGCATCATCAGATCCAGCACCAGCAGGTCGAACTCCCGCTCCTCCAGTAGCCGCTTCATCTCCTTGCCATCCCGGGCGCAGCTGACCCGCAGGCCGTGCTGTTCCAGAAAGCGCTTCAAGAGATCGCGGATCTCGCTGTGATCGTCGACCACCAGAATGTGGGTGTTGCCCTGGTTCATGTATACCTCCCCTGCTTGGCGTTGGCACGAGTATACGAAAATCCGCCCGGCGGTTTGTGTCAAAGTGTGCCAGATCCGCACGATGCCACACTCTGCTACAAAAAAGGGCGATGC
Organism: Aeromonas sp. FDAARGOS 1411; assembly: GCF_019047125.1. NCBI lineage: Bacteria > Pseudomonadati > Pseudomonadota > Gammaproteobacteria > Aeromonadales > Aeromonadaceae > Aeromonas > Aeromonas sp. FDAARGOS 1411. Next base: position 3,916,513 of record NZ_CP077214.1, read on the forward strand.
TGGCAAAGTTCAGACACCGACAGGGTGTTTACTTGAGGGCAAGGCAAGAGCGCCGAACCAGAATCATCCCTACAGGAGATAGACCATGAAAAAGCTGACCAAAACCCTGCTGACCGCCACCCTGATCCTTGGCCTGCCGCTGGGCGCCTATGCGGCCAGTGAAGCGGCCCCCACCGGCCAGCCCGGTGCCATGGTGGATTGCCCGATGGACGGCGGCGGCATGATGGGTGGCAAACACCACGGTGGTCGCCACGACAAGATGGCCCGCATGCAGAACATGACCCCGGAGCAGATCCAGGCCAACCTGCAGCAACGTTATGACCGCATTGAAGATCCGGCCAAGAAGGCGGAGTTCATCAAGAAGCTCAACGAGCGTGCCGCCGGCATGACCAAGCACGCCGAAGCGATGAAGCAGTTCGCCGAAGCGAACCAGTAACAACGCCAGCTGTTATCAACCCAAGGGTGGCCGAGGCCACCCTTTTTGCGTTTACTGCGTTGAGCAGCAGATTGGCTGAACGCTGGTGATTGCCAATAAAAGAGGGGGAGCCTGATGCTCCCCCTCTTGCTATCTGTGCCGGTGCGGGTGTGCAACCCACTTCACCGGACGAGCGAACTTAGCCCTGAGCCTTGTCGCTCAGCTCTACTTTCTTGACGGTTTCGCCTTCGAACTTGATGACCACGTTTTTCTTGGCGGCGTCGGTATCTTTCAGCAGGGTTGTGGTTGTCTCTGCCAGCAGCGGAGAGGCCTTGTTCAGGGCATCCAGATCATAGGTCCACACTTCCAGACCGGCCTCGGTCTTGGTGGTGGCAGGAGCGCCCAGCTTCTCTTTAATTGCCTGCTTGTTGGAGCCGCCTTCCTTGATATCCAGTGCCTTCTTGATGGCTTCGTTGGATGCGCTGTCCACTGCACCGGATACGGCGGTATTAGCCGCATCCTTGACGCTGCTGGTGACGCTGTCGGTCAGCGAGTCCATCAGGCCGGCATTGGCAAACAGGGGCAGGGTGGTGAGGGCAACCAGCAAACTCTTTTTCATTTTCTACAGCTTCCATGGGTTCAATGAGGTGGCTATGAAATCAGCAAAGATATTGGGCGTCAAGTGAGGCATGCAATTAACATTTCTGTTAACTGGATCTCATTTCTCACCAGTCGCAAACAGTTTTGGTATCTCCCGCACCAGCCAGCTTTTGGCCTTGCCCATGGTGTCTCGCCGCCAGGCCAGCACAACCTGCAGCTGATGGCGATATTCGGGGCTGATCACCTTTAGCCGACCTGCTTTGATGTCCTCCTCAATCCAGCTCTGTGGCATGGTGCCGACCCCGATCCCTGCCAGCAGGGCATCCCGTTTCTCCGTCATGGTGCTGACAGTGAGGCGCGGCTGCTTGTCGAGCAGGCGGTAGGTGAGAACCGGTTTGCGCAGGGCTGTGTCGGCCACCGCGATGGCGCGGTAGCGGCGCAGGGTTTCGTCAGCCAGAGGCTCCGGCTCCTGATGCAGCGGATGATCGGGATGGGCGACGTAGAGCATCACCTCGTCCTTGATCACCTGATGCTTGATGCCGGTCATCATGATGTCCGGATTGATGGAGGAGATCAGCAGGTCGGCGCGACCATCTTCCAGACACTCCCAGCTACCCGCCAGCACCTCGGCCCGCAGCCGCAGTCGGGTATCGGTCTGTTCGGCCAGCTTCTCCACCAAGGGGTAGAGGGCCTGCACCGGGACCAGTGCATCGACGGCGACTGTGATGTCGGTCTCCCAGCCACGGGCCAGCGCCCGGGTCTCTCCCACCAGATGCTCGGCTGCCTCCAGCAGCACCCGGCCGCGCTCCAGCAGCATGCGTCCCGCCGGGGTGAACTTGGTGCGGTGGCCGCTGCGGTCAAACAGCATGGCATCCAGTTCGTCTTCCAGCTTCTGCACCGTATAGCTCAATGCCGAGGGCACCTTGCCCAGCTCGTCGGCCGCCGCCGCAAAGCTGCCGCGGCGGTCGATGGCGTCCAGCACCCGGATTGCTTCCAGGGTCAGCGCCCGCTCCTTGTTCGATTCCTTGGCCATTCCTCACCTTCAATTTTTTTGAATATGTTTGCCAGTTTATCTCGCTAACAAGTTAGGTCATGTCACTTTAATATTCAATCAACGCTTAGGCAGGAACGTCGAGCGGCCAAATATGCGGGTAGTTCCGCACTGTGACACACCAAATCGGTCTGTCTGACGTCGGTGAAAGAACAACACACTATTTGAATAACCTCTTGCATGGATGCATTGATTCTGGCCGAAAAGGCCTTGGCAATGACATATAAAACAAGAGAGTGAATGAACATGAAAAATGTAATCAAGATGCTGGCCGTTGCAGGCCTGATGACCACTGGTTTCGCCCAGGCTTCCGTACCGGCTGACTTCAACGCCATGCCCGGTGTGCTGTTTGTGAACTGGAACGCCACTGCCGCAATGGATGGCAAAGCCAATCCGATGCTGGAAGTGCGTGACGAGTCTGGCGATCTGCTGGCATCAGTCCACGCCAACCTGACAGGCACCCAGCAGGTGCGGATCCCGAGCCGTACCCAGGGCAACCTGACTGTCAGCCTGGCTGACCAGAGCAGTGAATACCGTATTCCGTTCGGTATCGGTAGCGGCAAACAGCGTTAATCAACCGTCCCGGTAGATGAGGAGCACACCATGATGCAATTGAGAGCCGCAGAAGCGCGGGGCAAGGCCAACTTTGGCTGGCTGGACGCGCGCCACAGTTTCTCCTTCGGTCACTACTATGACCCGGAGTGGATGGGACACTCGGTACTGCGGGTGATCAATCAGGATCTGGTTGCGCCGGGTGGCGGATTCGCCACCCACCCTCACGCCAATATGGAGATCCTCACCTGCGTGCTGCAAGGCACCATAGAGCACAAGGACAGCCTCGGCCATGCTGAGCAGATCCCGGCAGGGGATTTCCAGCTGATGAGCGCAGGCAGCGGGATCCGCCACAGCGAGTACAACCCCTCGCAGACGGATCCTCTCTCCCTGTTGCAGATCTGGATCGAGCCGAACGAGTTCGGCACGCCACCCGGATATCAGCAGAAGAAGATCGAGTCCAGACCGGGCATGACGCTGGTGGCGTCACCGGATGGCGAGGCGGGATCGCTGCGGATCCGCCAACAGGCCCGCGTATGGCGGCTGGAACTGGCCCCGGGCGAGACGCTCGAATGGGCACTGGCTGGCCGACACGGTTACCTGCAGATGATTTCAGGGGAGCTGACCGCCAATGGTCTGGCTGCCCGACCCGGCGACGGGGTACTCAGTCGTGATGAATACCGGTGGGAGCTGGTTGCGACCAGTGCCAGCCAAGCTCTGTTATTTGACCTACCCTGAAGCAGTCAGCGGTGATGTGACACAAACGAGGAATATGAAATGGACAAGATGAAAGATGTAGCGCTGCTGGCGGGTCGTGTACTGCTGGCGCTGATGTTCGTAATGGCGGGCTGGAGCAAGATCGGCGGCTATGCCGGTACTCAGGGCTATATGGAAGCGATGGGCGTACCGGGTTTTATGTTGCCGCTGGTAATCCTGCTTGAGCTGGGTGGTGGCCTTGCCGTCGTGCTGGGTCTCTTTACCCGCAGCCTCTCCGTGCTGCTGGCCGGTTTCACCCTGATGGCTGCCTTTATTTTCCACTATCAGCCTGCCGAACAGATGCAGATGCTGATGTTTATGAAGAACGTCTCAGTGGCCGGTGGTTTCCTGGCGCTGGCGGCGGCCGGAGCAGGGGCTTTCAGTCTGGATGCCCGTCTCGGCAAAAACTGGTAACAGCCACTCAGTTTGAGTTTTCCAAGCCTTTTGGCCGGTGCAACTGCACCGGCTTTTTTCTGTCTGCGAGATAGTACTGCACAAATCTGCGGCCCCCCTCATGGTTCAGCGGTTTGCCCGCCTGCTGGCCACAAGAGCCTTTTGCATCTTCCCCCTCGATCCCCGACAATTCCCTCTCTTGTGAAGTGACGGAAATGGCTCGCCTTTTCCCTCGCCCCCTCTCATCCACAGGCGGGAATTGCTCATGTTTACCCTCTACCACTCCAATCAGCTGGATCTGCTCAAAGAGCTGCTGGTGAGCCGCATCCGGCAGGCCCCTCTCTCTCACCCCTTCGATCGGGAGCAGATCCTGGTGCAGAGCCCGGGCATGGCCCAGTGGCTCAAGCTGGAGCTGGCCAAGGCCTTCGGCATCGCCGCCAATATCGATTTTCCGCTACCCGCCAGCTTTATCTGGGAGATGTTCACCCGGGTGCTGGCAGATGTGCCGCGCCAGAGCCCCTACAACAAGGGCTCCATGAGCTGGCAGCTGATGACCATTCTGCCTGCCTTGCTGGAGCGCCCTGCCTTTGCCCCGCTTGCCGCCTATCTGGGTGGTGGAGAGGACGAGGATCCCGCCCAGGATCCCGAGCAGGTGCGGCTGTGGCAGCTCTGCCAGAAGGTAGCGGATCTCTTTGACCAGTATCTGGTCTATCGGCCGGACTGGATCGCCCGTTGGGAAGAGGGGGAAGGATTGAGTCAGGAGCTGGCCGGGGTGAGCGGTCAGGATTGGCAGCCCGAGCTGTGGCGCGAGCTGGTGGCCCGCACCCTGGCGCTCTCTCCGAGCGGCTATCACCGCGCCAACCTCTACGAGGAGTTTATCCACGAGCTGGAGCGTACCGCCGATCTGCCGGGCAAGCTGCCGCAGCGGGTCTTTGTGTTCGGCATTTCGGCACTACCGCCGCGCTATGTGGAGGCGTTGCTGGCCCTCGGTAGCCGGCCGGAGGTGGAGGTGCACCTTTTTGTCACCAACCCCTGCCGCTACTACTGGGGGGATCTGCTGGATCGCAAGACCCTGGCTCGGTTGGAGAACAAGCTCAAACCCGGTACCGATATCGAGACGTTGCAGGGCCCTGCCAACCCGCTGCTCGCCTCCATGGGCAAGCTGGGGCGCGACTACCTGCACCAGCTGATGGAGCTGGAGGTGCCGCAAATCGAGGCTTTCGTCGATATCGACGAAGTTGATGGCAAGGGCAATATCAAGCTGCTGCATGCCATCCAGAAGGATGTGCTGGAGCTGGCAGAACGGGGCGCCGGCCAGTTCGATCTCGACTGCAGCCACCACAAGAGTCCGATCGATCCGGCGGATGGATCCTTGCAGATCCACGCCTGCCATGGCCCGATGCGCGAACTCGAGGTGCTGCACGATCGGCTGCTGGCGCTGTTCGAGCAGGATCCGACCCTCACCCCGAAAGATGTGGTGGTGATGATGCCGGATGTGAACAGCTACGGCCCCTACATTCAGGCGGTGTTTGGCGCGCGCGGTCAGATCCCGTTTGCGGTCTCGGATCGGGCGGCGAGTCAGGAGAGCCCGCTGCTGCAAAGCTTCCTCGCCCTGCTCAGGCTGCCCAACGCCCGTTTCGGGGCAGGGGAGCTGCTCGCCATTCTCGAGGTGCCCGCCGTGCTGCGCCGCTTCGAGCTGGATGACGACGAGTTCAACCAGCTGCGGGTCTGGGTGCAGGAGACCGGCATCCGCTGGGGGCTGGACGACGGCTACCCCGTCCGTTTCGATCTGCCGCCCATGTCCGGTAACAGCTGGCTGTTCGGCCTGCGCCGCATGCTGCTCGGGTTTGCCATGGGGGATGGCGAGCCGGTGGCGGGCATCTTGCCCTACGCCGATATCGAGGGTCAGCAGGGGCTGGCGCTCGGCAAGCTCGCCTGGTTTGTCGATTCGCTGGCCGAATTCCTGCCCCGCCTGCAACAGGCGCAGCCGCTGGCCGATTGGAACGCCTGCCTGCTGGCGCTGCTGGAGCGCTTCTATCTGGCCGACGAGGATGAGGAGCGTCAGCTCCAGCTCATTCGCAGCCAGCTGGCCGAGTGGCAGACCCGGCTCGGCGAGGCCCGTTTCGAGCAACCCATCACCGCCGATCTGTTGCAGGATTACCTCGGCAGCGTGCTGGGGGAGTCCCGCTCCAGCCAGCGCTTCCTCGCCGGTCAGGTCAACTTCTGCACCCTGATGCCGATGCGCTCCATCCCCTTCAAGCAGGTCTGCCTGCTCGGCATGAACGACGGCGTCTACCCGCGCACCCTGGCCCCCATGGGGTTCGACCTGATGGCGGTGGCGTCGCGGCGTGGGGATCGCTCCCGCCGTGATGATGACCGCTACCTCTTCCTCGAGGCGCTGCTCAGCGCCCAGCAGGGGCTCTATATCAGCTATCAGGGCTTCAGCGCGCAGGACAACAGCGACAAGGTGCCATCGGTGCTGCTGGCGGAGCTGATCGACTATGTGCGGCAGGGCTTTGTGTTGGCGGGGGATGAGGATCTCGACGATGAAACCTCCGGCAAGCGGCTGCTCAACCACCTGATGGTTGCGCACCCGCTCACCCCCTACAGCCGCAACTACTTCTACCCGGAGCCGGGTTCGCGCCTCTTTACCTATGCCGCCGACTGGCTGCCCGCCCTCAATCCGGTGCGCGGCGCGGCCAACTTCCAGAGCGGCGAGCTGCCTTTACCTCCCGAATGGGGCAAGGAGCAGGGGCTGGAGCTGGCGGAGCTGCTGCGCTTCTATCGCCAGCCCACCAAATATTTCCTCAACCGTCGCCTCAAGGTGTGGTTTGAGCTGAACGAGGCCAACATCGAGGACAGCGAGCCGTTCGAGCTGGATGGCCTGCAACATTATCAGCTGAAAGATCTGCTGCTTGATGCCCATCTGGCGGAAGGTGAAAGTACCGAGCGTCGCGAGCGGTTGCAGCTCACCGGCCTCTTGCCGCAAGGGTGGTTCGGCAGCCTGCTGCTGGACGATCTGGATGCCGAGATGGGCAAGCTGGCGGATCGGCTGCGGCCATGGGTTGCTGCCAATGAGTCAGAAAAGCAGGCGGTGGAGATCGATATCTCCCTCACTCAGGGCCAGCTGCAAGGGTGGATCGACACCCAGAAGGAGCGTTTGCTGGTGGTCAAACCCGGCAGCTTCAACGGCAAGGATCTGCTGCTGGGCTGGATCCAGCACCTCTGCCTCTCATTGAGTGGCGCCCCCGGCGACACCCTGCTGTTCGATGCCAAACAGAGTCTGCGACTGCCCAAGCTCTCTGCCGACGAGGCGCGCCCCAAGCTGGCGGCGCTGGTGGCGTGCTGGGCGCAGGGGATGAAGCGGCCGCTGCCCTTCTTCCCCAACACCGCCTGGGATTGGCTCAAGGCGATCGAGAAGGATCCCGACAAGCCGGAGGCGGCCGACAAGGCGGCCCTCACCCGTTTCAACGGCGGCTGGATGATCAACGGGGAGGGGCAAGATCCTTACGTCGCCCGCTGCTTCCCCGAACTCGATGACGAGGTGCTTGGTCAGTTGCAGGCGCTGGCCCGCGAACACCTGACCCCGCTGCTCAAGACCCTGGAGGAGCTGAAATAATGGCTAACCCGCTCAATACCCTGCGTTTTCCCCTCCATGGTGAACGACTGATCGAGGCCTCCGCCGGTACCGGCAAGACCTACACCATCGCCGGTCTCTACCTGCGCCTGCTGCTGGGCCACGGCCCGCTCATCGAAGAGGGCGCCGATGCCGGTCAGCCGAGCGCCCACGAGCGGCCACTGTCGGTGACCGAAATTCTGGTGGTGACCTTTACCGAAGCGGCCACCGCCGAGCTGCGCGGGCGGATCCGCGGTCGCATCCACGAGGCGCGGCTCGCCTTTATGCGTGGCCATAGCAATGATGCCCTGCTGGCCCAACTGTTGGCAGAGGTGGCGGATCACGAACTGGCGGCCCGCTGCCTGCTGGCCGCCGAGCGGCAGATGGACGAGGCGGCGGTCTTTACCATCCACGGCTTCTGCCAGCGGATGCTGAAACAGAACGCCTTCGAGTCGGGCGCCCTCTTTGAAACCGAATTTCTTACCGACGACAGCCAGCTCAGGTTGCAGGCGGTGAGCGACTACTGGCGATCCGAGTTCTATCCGGTGGATAAAGCCCTCGCCAGCGCCGTGCGCGCGCTCTGGCCGAGCCCCGCCGCCCTGCTGCGGGAGATGCGCAGCTGGCTCGACAACAGCGAGCTGGAGATCCACCCCGCGCTGGGGGACGAGACCCTCGCCGCTCGCCATCAGGCTGCCATGAATCGCATCGCGGCGGTGAAGAGCGAATGGCTGGCGCAGACGGACGAGATCCGCCGCCAGACCGACGGCCAGATCAGCCGCTACACCGGCAAGAACTACGAAGGGTGGCTTGCCAAGATAGCCGACTGGGCGCATGACGAAAGCAGTGGCTACGCCATTCCCAAGGAGCTGGAGCGCTTCGGCCAGAGGGTGCTGGAGGAGAACCTCAAGAAGGGGGGCGCAGTGCCGACCCTGCCACTGTTCAGCGAGATCGACCAGCTGCTGGCGAGCCGCCCCGGTATTCGGGATCTGATCCTGCAACGGGCCGCCAAAGTAGTGCGCAGCCGGATGCAGGCGAGCAAGCGGCAGGCTCATCAGCTCTCGTTCGATGACTTGCTGAAAGACCTCGACGGTGCGCTCGGTTCCAGCCTTGGCGAGCGGCTCTGCGAGCGCATTCGCACCACCTACCGGGTGGCGATGATCGATGAATTTCAGGATACCGACCCCCAGCAGTACCGCATCTTCCATCGGCTTTACGGCGGCCACACAGACACGGCGCTGTTGATGATCGGTGACCCCAAGCAGGCCATCTACGGCTTTCGCGGCGCCGACATCTTTACCTACATTCAGGCGCGGCGAAATGTGAGCGCCCACTACACCCTCGGGCGCAACTGGCGCTCCAGCAGTGCGCTGGTGGGGGCGGTCAACGGGTTGTTCGAGCGGGCCAAGGATCCCTTTATCTACGAGGCGGATATCCCCTTCCTGCCGGTGGAGGCGCAGGGCAAGAGCAAGGCGCTGCTGCTCGATGGTGCAACCGCCCCCGTGCTCCACTGCTGGCAGCTGACCGGCCAGCCCACCTTCAACCGGGGGGATTACCAGAGCAAGATGGCCCGCGCCACCGCCGCCGAGATCCACCGCCTGCTGACCTTGGCCCGCGAGGGCAAGGCGAAGATAGGCGATCAGGCGGTGAAGGCCGGAGATATCGCCGTGCTGGTGCGCACCGGCGCCGAGGGCAAGCTGGTGCAGCAGGAGCTGGCGCGCCTCGCCATCGCCTCCGTCTATCTGTCGAACCGCGAGAGCGTGCTGGAGCAGACGGAGGCGCGGGAGATCCTGCTGATTCTGCACGCCTGCCAGAACCCGAGCGAAGAGCGCAGCCTGCGGGCCGCGCTCGCCACCGGCCTGTTTGATCTCGACGCCAAGGCGCTCGATGGGCTGGCCAGCGACGAGCGGGCGTGGGAGAGCGCGGTGCAGGAGTTTATGGAGTACCGCAAGATCTGGCACCGCCGTGGCGTGCTGGCCATGCTGCGGGCCCTGCTGCACCGGCGCAATCTCGCCTCTTCCCTGCTGGCGAGTCCCTATGGCGAGCGGCGGCTGACCAACTTCCTCCATCTCGGCGAGCTGCTGCAACAGGTGAGCAGCGAGCTGGATGGGGAATATGCCCTGCTGCGCTGGCTGGGGGAGGCGGTGAGCCGCCCCAACGGGCAGGATGCGGAGCAGGTACTGCGCCTCGAATCCGAGCGCAAGCTGGTGCAGATCGTCACCATCCACAAATCCAAGGGGCTGGAGTACCCGCTGGTATTCCTGCCCTTTATCTGCAGCCACAGAACCGCCGAGACCCCGCTCTATCACGAGGCGGATGAGGCGGGCAATCGCACCATTCTCGATCTGACCGGCGCCGACTCGTCGCTCGCAGAAGCTGACAGGGAGCGCCTTGCCGAAGATTTGCGGCTGCTCTACGTGGCGCTGACCCGGGGCGTCTACGCCACCTGGCTGGGGCTGGCGCCGGTGCGCTCCGGCAATGGCAAGTCGGAGAAGACCGACCTGCACCAGACTGCCATCGGCTACCTGCTGCAAAAGGGCGAGGAGGGGGATGCGCAGACACTGGCGACCGCTCTGACCGAGCTGGCACAGGCGCTGCCCGGGGTGGCTGTCGGTGAGCCCTCGCTCACCCGTCCGGCCCCGCTGCCGCCAGAGGAGGAGCAGTTGGGCGAGCCGCAGGTGCGCCACTTTAGCGGTTCCCTTGAGCGGGACTGGTGGATCAGCTCCTACTCCGGGCTGGCGGCGCAGGGCCACGGCCACAGCAAGGGCGTACTCGCCAATCCCGGCTTCGATGTGGAGGTCGTTGCCGAGGCGGCTGTTGTACACGAAGAGGACGAGCTACAACCCTCCATCTTCACCTTCCCGAAAGGGGCGCGCCCCGGCACCTTGCTGCACAGCCTGTTCGAGACCATCGACTTTCAAAGTGCCGGCGGCGACTCGCTGGCAGAGCATATCGCCAGCTTGTTGCTGCAAGACGGCTTCGACGAGAGCTGGGCCCCAGTGCTGCAACAGCAGGTGGAGGCGGTGCTGGATACCCCGCTGGAGACTGGCTTTGGCGAGCCGGTGCGGCTGCGGGACTTGAGTGCCGAGCGCAAACAGGTGGAGCTGGAGTTCTTCCTGCCCATGGGGCGGGTGACGGCTCCGGCGCTGACCGCCCTCTGCCAGCAGCACGACCCGCTGTCGCGGGGCAACAAGCCGCTCAGCTTTGCCACCGTGCAGGGGATGCTCAAGGGCTTTATCGATCTGGTGTTCGAGTGGCAGGGGCGCTGGTATCTGCTCGACTACAAATCGAATCACCTTGGCATGAGCCCGGCCGATTACAGCCGTCCGGCGCTGGAGCGGGCGATGGCCGAGCACCGCTACGACCTGCAATACCAGCTCTACTCGCTGGCGCTGCACCGGCTGCTCACCCTGCGCCTGCCGGGATACGACTTCGAGCAGCATTTTGGCGGCGTTTTCTATCTGTTCCTGCGCGGCATGCCGCAGGGGGGCATTTTCCATACCCGCCCGAGCCGTGAACTGGTGCTGGGGCTGGATGAGTTGTTTAGAAACGGTGATCGCTCTGGCGGTGTTTCATCAACAGAATTAAACGAGGTAGAGGCATGAGCGGCACCATGATCAGCACCGCAGCCAGCGCAATGATGGTTGAACGGTTGAAAACACTGGCGCTGGCTGGCCGCATCCGCCAGCTGGATCTGCAATTTGCCCGGCTGGTGGCCGACCTTGGCGGCAGCCCCGAGCTGGTGCTGGGGGCGGCGCTCACCTGCTTCGAGCTGGGGCGCGGCCATGTCTGTCTGCCGCTGGAGATGCTCGCTGCCGGATCCCTGCGCCCGTTCGGGCTGGATCCCCAGCAGAGCCGGGATCTGTTGCTGGATCTGGCTGATCCTGCCCGCTGGCCCGCCCTGTTTGCGGCAAGCCCGCTCGTGGGTACGGAACAGGATGAGGGGCTCGCCCCGCGCTGGCCGCTGCGGCTGTGGCACGGGCGGCTCTACCTCACCCGTTACCACGACTTTGAGCTGGGGGTGGCCCGCCATCTGCGCGCCTTGAGTGAACGCGCCGAATGGCCGGAGATAGCCCCGGCCCTGTCGCGGTTGTTTGCCCGCGACTACGGCCTCGTGTTTGGGGCGCTGCTTAAAGCCCGCCTCGCCCCCGACTTCTCGGCCCGCCACTTTATCGAGAAGTATCTCGATCTGGTGTTCCCCAATGAAGTGGATTGGCTCGCCATCGAGGCGCTGCTGGCCAGCGCCCAGGCGGCGAGCGACTTGAGCAAACTGGATGCGCTGGTGCCCGAGGCGCTCTGCTGCAACGGCCAGAAGCTGGCGGCGGCCACGGCGGCGGCGCGCCCCTTTGCGGTGATCTCCGGCGGCCCCGGCACCGGCAAGACCACTACTGTGGCCAAACTGCTCGCCATTCTGGTGGAGACCGGCCTGCAAGCAGGCAAAGCCCCGGCGATCCGGCTGGTGGCCCCCACCGGCAAAGCGGCGGCGCGCCTCACCGAGAGTATCGGCTCTGCCCTGCAGGCCCTCGATCTGCCCCCCGAGTGGGTGGAGGCGATCCCCACCGAAGCGGGCACCCTGCACCGGCTGCTCGGGGTCATTCCGGGGCGCAGCCAGTTCCGCCACCACGCGGGCAACCCGCTGCACCTCGACTTGCTGGTGGTGGATGAGGCCTCCATGGTCGATCTGCCGATGATGGCGCGCCTGCTCGATGCGCTGCCGAGCCACGCCCGCCTGATCCTGCTCGGCGACAAGGATCAGCTCGCCTCGGTGGAGGCGGGGGCCGTACTCGGCGATATCTGCAGCTTTATCGAACAGGGCATCAGCCCGGCGCAGGCGGATTGGCTCTCCCGCCAGACCGGCTACCGCTTGCAGGGCACGCCAGCGGGGGCACCGGTGCGCGACAGCCTCTGCTTGCTGGCCAAGAGCTGGCGCTTTGATCAGCATTCGGGCATCGGCCAGCTGGCGCGCGCCTGCAACAGCGGCGATGCCACGGCGGTGGAATCAGTCTGGGGCGCAGGATTCGCCGATATCAGCCTGCACCCCTGGGCCGGAGAGGCCTACGACGCCCTGATTTCCCAGGGGGTAGCCGGTTACGGCAGCTATCTGCAGGCGGCCCGCGCGGGGGAAGATCCCGCCGCCGTATTCAAGGCATTCAACAGCTTCCAGATCCTCTGCGCCCTGCGTGACGGCCCGTTTGGCGTGCTGGGGCTTAACGAGCGGCTGGAACTGGCCCTGTCACGGGCTGGCCTGATTGCCCGCGATGGCGACTGGTATGCCGGCCGCCCGGTGATGGTGGTGCGCAACGATCACGGCGTCGGCCTCTACAACGGCGATATGGGGCTCTGCCTGCCCGATGAAACTGGGCGGCTCAAGGTATGGTTTGAGCAGCCGGATGGCACATTGCGCGCCCTGTTGCCCAGCCGCTTGCCGCCCCACGAGACTGTCTACGCCATGACCATCCACAAATCCCAGGGCTCGGAGTTTGCCCATACCGTGCTGGTGTTGCCCGACAGCCCCAGCCCGCTGCTGACCCGCGAGCTGGTCTATACCGGCATAACCCGCGCCAAGGCGAAACTCGATCTTTACGGCGATCGCGCCCTGCTGGCACAGGCAGTACGGAAAAAGACCGAGCGTTATTCCGGATTGGCGGAGAGGTTGGGGTAATCCATAGAGCAGTAATTTGAGCCTAGTGACCGTGGATATATTTTTAGCCTTCGAAAAGTGGCTCACCTTCAAGGCCCCGCATATGTTGGGGATTTAAACAATCTCAGATGATATTTGACGAGTTACTCAAGGCCGCCTGATTTTTAAGCGGGCGTTGCACTACAGAGGTGAATCCGCCAATTCTGAGTATCTTTGGAGCCTTTTGATGGGAATATTATTCGAGCCGTACCAAGTAGAAAGCTGTTGCCTGTGCGGGTCTGGTGAATCGCTCACCGGAGAACACAAAATAAAAGCTTCTGCTTTGCGAAAAATTTTCGGGAAGGATGCTATGTTCATCGGTAATTTCGATGGCGAAAGCATACCTCGTTTGGCACAAGGCCCTAAATCCCGAGCCTTCCACTTCTCAGCTCGGATGTGTTCCTTGTGTAATGGAACTCGCACACAGGCTGCTGACCATGAATTCGACCGGTTTCATGCTTTGGTCTTCTCGTTTTTGTCAGAGGGTCGAGATCCTTCGTCTGTATTCAGCTTGCCACAATATACCTCTGGCTCAGAGGAGTACCTCAATGTATTTAGATACTTTGCCAAACTATTATGTTGCCATGTCGCTGAATCATGTGGCCCCCGTCCATTAGAAGCTTGCGAGTTCGCTATAGGACAGACGAAGCGAAACATTATCTTTCTACACATTGATGCAGACCCGACCTATGAAGCTTATCGCCATAAGCTCGGAGAACATAGATTCGCAGCGCATGGAGGACTTATTGTTCCCTTCGACTCAAAAACACAAAACCCCACAAGTTTTCGAAGTTCAATAAGCCTTGGCCCGGTACGATATATATTTTGGGTTCGCTTTGAAGCAATTGCCGGAATTGAGTTACGTGCATGTCATTATGAGTTCTGGCGAAAATGTGAGGCGGCATACCAAGAAGCCTTAAAAAATCCACTTTCGGATGAGCAGCGACATCGCCTGGGTATTTAACTGTTGAACATCTCGTATGTTGGGCTTCGCAGGCTCAGCACCAACCTACCGATTGTGTAGGTTGGTGCTGAGCGTAGCGAAGCCCAACGTTTACCGCGAAATCTCTTTTTCCTTCCCCTCATCACCGACCCTTCTCCTCCTTTTCTAATAAACGGGAGAAGGGAGCAATGCCGTTACCGCAGTCCGATTACGCTTCGCTAATCGAACCTACACGGCTGACGATCATATTACCGGTGCCGCTTTATCCCCTCTCCCTCTGGGAGAGGGCTAGGGTGAGGGTCGCAGGTTGGCACAATGCCAATTTTGCCCGCTTTGTGAAATCCGGTAGGGTGCAAAGAACGAAGTGAATTGCACCGCTGCTATTTATCTGCCAAAAGGTGTAATGCGCTGCGCTTATTACACCCTACATCCAACCCACACACGACAGGATGTCATTGCTTGAGACTTGAATTTAAAACTATCGATCTGGATCGGGATTACGAGCTCTGTGTGCAGGCGCGCAGGGATGCCTATTTTTGCAGTTTTCATACCCATGACGGTTTTGCCGACTTTATCGACGGCTATCGGGAGCGGATCCGAGAAAGGCTGGGGCAAGCGCAATGGCACTACCTTCATGTCTGGTCGGGTGAACAATTGGTGGGCCAGCTGGAGTTTCGCAGCTTTTCCGATGAATCCGAGACTGGCTATGTGCAGCTGATTTATCTGTTCCCCCAATATCGTGGCACCGGTTTGGCTGCCGTGTTGCAGGCCTATATTCGCCAGCAGTTGCTGGGGGCTGGCTGCAAATGGGCGATCCTCTCCGTGAGTCGCACCAATGTGCGGGCCTTGAATCATTACCGGCGCTTTGGCTGGGTGTTTCTGCGCCCCAATCCGAAACATCGGGCGACGGATTTTTATCGACTGACTCTGGCCGAGTGACCTCTGTGGGGGTCTCTGGGTATCCCCTCATTTATTCCCATCCCCCAAATGACTGAATCGTGAGTTAAATCCGGTAAATGGGGCGCGCTTGAGCCACACTTATGGCCACCCTGACTCAGCCTGCGCCGTGAGTGGCCGATAACCGGGGAAACGGTGGTGCGGTGGGGTTCTGGCTGACAGGTCTGTTGCAATATGCCAAGGTAGCGCCTCAAGACAACGGAGCGATTCCCCGTGGTGGCGCGGGGCTGAAGAACAAGGATAACTGCTATGGTGCAGGACAGTGACACGATCAGGATCTCGGATGTCAGCGAGGCCGTGGTGCATGGCATTCTGGAGGTGACCAGCGATGGCATCTGGGATTGGCATGCCAATACCGGTTTTGTCTATCGCAACCCGGGCTGGTACCGGATGCTGGGTTACGAGCCTCACTCCCTCGGCAATACCGTCTTCACCTGGGAGAACGTGATCCACCCCGACGATCTGGCGGCTGTGATGGCGAAGTTCGATCTCTGCCTGAGCGGCAGCGCCCATGAGTATCGTGCCGAGTACCGTTGCCGCTGCCGGGATGGCAGTTACCTCTGGATTGAGGATTGTGGCCGCATCATTGAGCGCAATCCCGACGGGTCTGTGGCGCGGATGATCGGCGCCCATCGCGATATCCACGCCAGCAAGCTGTTGCTGGAGCAGCTGGAGCGGCGCAATCAGTCGCTGGAGCAGCAGGTTGCCGAGCGTACCGCCGAGCTGGTGCGACTCAACGAGGCGCTGCAACAGAAAGCCGAGGAGAACCGTCTGCTGGCAGAGACCGATGCGCTGACTGGCGCCGCCAGTCGCTATCGGCTGGAGCGGGCATTGCAGCTGGAGTGCGAGCGGGCGCGCCGCTTCCATCAGCCGTTTACGGTGATCGCCATGGATGTGGACAACTTCAAGCAGATCAACGACAGCTATGGCCACAACGCCGGGGATCAGACCCTGATCAACATAGTGGCGCTGGTGCGCCGCCATATCCGCGAGATCGATCTGCTGGCCCGCTGGGGTGGTGACGAGTTTATGGTGTTGCTGCCCCACACCGGCCGCGAGGATGCGTTGGTGGTGGCGAGCAAGTTTCAGGCATTGATGGCGAGCGAGCCCATCTGCCCCCATGCGCCCGCTACCATGAGCTTCGGGCTGGCGGAGTATCAGCAGGATGAGCAGAAGGAGAGCCTGATGGTGCGCGCCGATCGGGCGCTCTATCAGGCCAAGCAACTGGGTAAAGACCAGATCTGCTAACGCGGGGTACGGAAAGAAGAGCAGTAAAAAGGGTCGCAGGTTTGAAACCTGCGGCCCTTTTGCATTGTTACTGACGCGGCGCGACTTAGAAGTGGTAACGCAGACCCAGCTTGAAGGTATCCAGAGAGTAGTGCTCGTCACCCAGGCTCAGGGCGTCGAACTGGCGCTCGTAACCGATACCGGCAGAGAAGTGGTCGTTGAAGGCGTAGTCCAGACCTACTTCCAGATTGGGGTGTACCTTGCTCTTGGTTGCGCTCTTGCTTACCTGATCGCTGAAACCGAGGAAGGTGGCGTTGCCGACAACTTCCAATTCGGTGCGGGTGTAGGCGATGCCCGGTTTGGCATAGGCGCTGAAGCCCCAGGCCAGCGGCTGGCTCAGCTTGGCGGCCAGGCTGATGCTGCGGGTTTCGATAGTGGTGTCGGCAAAGCCGCTTGCAATCGGGGAGGTTACCCAGGTCAGCTGATCCATCTGCTGGGCGTGCAAGCCACCTTCAACCGCCAGCCAGGGTGTGAAGCTGTAACCCACGATCAGGCTGCCGCCGTCGAGCTGGTCGTCGATCACTTTGGCGTCATAGGCGTCTTTGGCCGCACCATCGAGATCCATCTTGGAGGTAGTCAGATCCAGACCTGCATACCAGCCTTCGGCATGGGCGCCGCCATTCATGGCCAGAGCAAGCAGGGAGAAAGCGGCAATTTTATTAAACTTGTTCATGGATAAATAACCTTGTGTTGCGTGAACTGCGTGTGATTTATATTGCTCAATCCATGAAGCTTTTTATATTTCCGTCATTGCTCTGCTCTCACAGAGGGGCCGCAGTATAGTCAGCACATTTCTGAATAACAAGAGAGTGATTTCCCCATTCTTCTAAATATGACTGGCGGCCATCAGGGTCATTTTGTTTAATAAATGGTGTTATTAGAGTTTTAGCTTTATTGAGGTTTAAATAATTAACCGGTGAGGCAAATGACAGGCTGTGAGTTCGGTTTTGATTCTATGTGATTGATTTATATCGGCATTAGATTTTCATTCGAGCGTAGCCGTGATGAGTTGTCTAAAAATTGGCATCTCAGATGTCACTCACAGGTGTCAGGCTCTTTTTGATGTTTTTTTGAACGCCTCACAAGGTGAAACCGTGAGAAAAAAATCTATCTTTTTGCCTGTTTTTTGCTCTTTTTGAGGTTTGGTATTGTTCCCATTGAGGGTTTTGGTGGTCTTTTGAGGCTGTTTTTGCGTGGGCTATGTTGCCCACCAGATGAGTGGGTGGGTTCTTATGGGTGGCTTTTCTCTTTACCCGGCAGCAGTTGTTGGGGTGGGCATGAGGCGCGATAAGCAGATATGGGTCGTGCGGCCTGATTAATTTTGCTTGCTTATATGCACAAGCCATTTAAAAGATAGGTTTTTGGAATTCTAAATAACTTGATTATATTCGTTTTTATATTTAATGAAGCTTTCCAACCAAGCCATTTAAATATATTGAATGGCAATGAGACGGTATTGATGGTCGTTTAGGATACCTTGCCAGAGAGATCGTGGTGGCTGGCGCATCAGTGGGCGGCGGGTGGCCGGTGACACTTCCCCTTGCCGGGGCCCTTGACCTGACCTGCGAATTCAGGGAAAAGAAAAGGGCGGTGCTATCAGCGCCGCCCAATGCCAGGAAAGAGAAAAAACCTTACGGTTTAAAAGATAAAAATTTGGAAGCAAACAATCGATTTCTCAACCAGGAAGGGTCTTGAATTCGATACGTTTCGATTATGCGCGATGTTCTATGCAGCACTAGCAAAATGTTTGCGGGTTGAAAGATATGCACTGTCTGGTGTCACATTCTGAGACCTCATCGTTCAACTGGTCTGTCCTGATGGGCGTTGTAGGCGATTTTTTCTCTAGGCTGTTTTTTCGGTGTCAATATCTGAGCCTTGAAGGTAAAAACAGGTCAGAAGCTGACTCGGCATAACCATGCAATGAAAGTGCGATAACAAGGAAGAGTGGCATGACCTACAGCCAGACCCTGGCCAACAATATTCTCGACACCCTGAAGAAGACCCTGACCGACAAGGGGATCCGCTATCAGACCCTAGCGGAGGCGATGGGTGTCTCCATCGCGACCGTGAAACGGATGATGAACAAGCCCTCGCTGCCGTTCGATACTCTGCTGGAGATCTGCCATCTGGTGGGGCTCTCGTTCGAGGAGCTGCTGGATCGTACCCAGGACGCCCAGAGCCGCCGCGCCGTCTTTACCCAGGAGCAGGACGAGGCGTTTCACAACGAGCCGGGGCTCTACGCTTTTCTCGCCAATATCTTCTGGCGCGACAAGACGCTGATCGATCTCAAGCGGGAGTACGGCCTGACCGATGCCTCCTGCTACCTCTATCTGCGCAAGCTGGAGAAGCTCGGCATTTTGCAGCTTGGTATCGACAACAGTTACCACTTCCTGATCAGCGAGCGGATCAGCTTCGAGCAGCACAGCCGCTTCGCCCGTCAGCAGGCACGGCAGGCAATGTCGGTGCTGGGGGAGTATCTGGTGGAGAACATGCACAAGTCGAACAACTATATGGCGCTCTGCCAGTTGCACCTCAACGAGGGAGAGGCGATGGCGCTGATCGACCGGATGAAGGAGTACTGGCATCAGGAGATCAAGCTCAACCGCCCCGCCATCGGCCAGCAGGAGCACGCCAAGACCTACACCATGTCGCTGCAACTGGCCGACTGCGGCTATCAGAGCTTTGACGACATGATCCCCAATATCGACAACTGATCCCGGCGGATCCTGCGGGATCCGCTCTGTTGGCTGGAGTCTAATCGACGACCCGGGTTTGTTGCAGCTTGCCTGCGAGCGGCTGCAATGCTCGCGTATCCAGACAGATGCGGATGGCATCCGGCCGCCAGTGCTCGATATCGCAATCCACCAGACCGCCTCGCTCGTCGTAGTTGACCCGCACCAGCCGTAGCACCGCGCTCCCCTCAGCCAGATTGAGGGCGCGGGCGATGGCGCCGCGCGCCGCCGAGGGGGTGATCTCGAGACTCGCCCCGCCCTGGCCTATGCCATAACGCTGCTGATAGAGCTCGGTGAGGGAGCTGGCCAGCGGCGCGCTGGCGATATCGGGAAAGCGGCTCGCCAGCAGGTGGTGGCTGACATGCAGCACTGGGCGGCCGTCGATCAGCCGCTGGCGGCGGATCTCATAAAGTGGAGTAAAGGGTTCCAGCCCCATCCAGCGGCACAGCTCGCTGCTGGCAAGCTCGCTGCCGTGGGCCAGCACCCGGGTTTCGGCGGTGCGTTGCTGCTCGCCGATCCACTGATGAAAGTGGGTGTGGATGGCGGGATCGTAGGTGAGGCGGGGCGGTGCCACAAACCAGCCGCGCCGCTCGGCACGGTAGATAAGGCCGTCCGCTTCGAGGCTGGAGAGCGCCTCCTTGATGGTGATGCGGGTGGTGGCGAAACGCTCGCTCAGGGCCCGCTCGGCGGGCAACTGCTGCCCGGCCCCCAACTGGCCGCTGCCGATATAGCGGCGCAGGGTCTGGCAAATCTGTTCGCACTTGGAGGAGACGCGGCCATCGGCCATGCTCTGTTCGTTCACTCTCTGCTCGCTCAATCTCGGCTCGGTCACACTCTTGTCCCTGTTGCTTATTCAGAAGGCGGATGACTGGAGTAGTCCAGCCTCACTCGGGTTCAGAGTTGTAACTGCTGTGGATGACAGCGCCATGACAGGGTGATTGTCATCAAACTGCCATTAAAGCGCCCCGCCACCGTCACAATTCCCCTCTAGCATCCCTCTCGAACCTTAACTGACCTAGTCCAGAGGGATGGGATGATGAAAAGCGTGATCGCAAGTGCACTGGCCATGGTGGCCATAAGCCAACCGTTGTTTGCCACAAATAGCTATGCAGCCGAAAATATCGCGGATCTCGAAAAGGCCGCCCGTGGCGAAGGCCAGCTCCACAGCATCGGCATGCCTGACAGCTGGGCCAACTGGAAGGATACCTGGCAGCAGCTGGGCAGCATCTACGGCATCAAGCATCAGGATACCGACATGAGCTCGGCGCAGGAGATCGCCAAGTTCGCCGCCGAGAAGGCCAATGCCACCGCCGATATCGGTGACGTGGGCGGCGCCTTCGGTCCGGTGGCGGTCAAGCAGGGGGTCACCCAGCCCTACAAGCCCTCCACCTGGGCTGATATTCCCAACTGGGCCAAGGACGCCGACGGTCACTGGATGCTGGCTTATACCGGCACCATCGCCTTCCTGATCAACAAGGATCTGGTCAAGGCCGCCCCCACCAGCTGGCAATCCCTGCTGGGTGGCGACTACAAGGTGACCCTGGGTGATGTCGGTGTTGCCTCCCAAGCCAACAACGGCGTACTGGCGGCGGCCTATGCCACCGGCGGCAGCGAGAAGAATCTGAAACCTGCACTGGATCTGTTCGGTCAGCTGGCCAAGCAGGGTCGTCTCTCCCTGAACGATCCGACCATCGCCAACATCGAGAAGGGCGAGGTGGAAGTGGGGGTGCTGTGGGACTTCAACGCCCTTAACTACCGCGATCAGATCGACCCCAAGAAGTTTGAGGTGGTGATCCCGAGCGACGGCTCCGTCATCGCCGGTTACACCACCATCATCAACAAGTGGGCCAAGAACCCCAACGCCGCCAAACTGGCCCGTGAATACATCCTCTCCGATGCCGGTCAAATCAACCTGGCCCGCGGCTACGCCCGCCCGATCCGCAGCAACGTGACTCTGCCGGATGACGTGAAGGCCAAGCTGCTGCCAGCCGAGCAGTACGCCAATGCCAAGCCGGTGCAGGATCACGCCGCCTGGGAGCAGAGCTCCAAAGCCCTGCCGCGCCAGTGGCAAGAAACCGTCATGATCAACATGCAGTAAGGGAATCCAGTGCAACACAAGGTGATAGTGGTACTTGTGGATGGTCTGGCAGCCGAGGTAGCCCACACCATGGGCTACCTCGGTGGCATGGTGGAGGCGGGGCGGGGCCTGCATACGACCCTGAATGCTGCCCTGCCGTCTCTCTCCCGGCCTCTCTACGAGTGCATCCTGACCGGCGTGCCGCCGGTGGTGAGCGGCATCACCCACAACGGGGTGAGTCGCCTCAGTCTGCATGACTCCATCTTCCATCTGGCCCGCGCCGCGGGCAAACGCACCGCAGCGGCGGCCTACCATTGGGTGAGCGAACTCTACAACCGCAGCCCCTGGCTGGCTGCCCGTGATCGCTTTACTCACGATGAGCAGTTGCCGATCCAGCACGGCTGCTTCTACTGGGATGACCACTACCCCGACAGTCATCTACTGATGGATGGGGAATGGCTCAGAACCCAATATGACCCCGATTATCTGCTGATCCACCCGATGGGGGTGGACGATGCTGGCCACAAGTTTGGCCTCGATTCCCGCCAGTACCGCAATCAGGCGCGCCGCATGGACAGCCTGCTGGCCGATCTGCTGCCCCAGTGGCTGGCGGAGGGGTATCAGGTGGTGATCACCTCGGATCACGGCATGAACAACGACCTGAGCCACGGCGGCACCCTGCCCGAAGAGCGCACCGTGCCGCTCTGGCTGTTTGGCGATGCCTTTATCGAGCGCTGGCCGGATGGGGTGGTGATCGCCCAGACCCAGCTCTGCGCCCTGATGGCCGATCTGCTGGGCATTCCCCACGACAAGCCGGCAGCGCCACCGCTGCTCAAGGCCGCCTTTATGCGCGAGGTGCACTGATGATGCCTGCCACCACCGAGATCCTCGTGGATCAACCCGTGGTCACCAAGCACAAGGTGCGCCGCCACTGGCTGCCCGCGCTGGTGCTGCTGCCGTTTATCCTCTTGATGATCCTGTTCCAGCTCGCCCCCATGGTGTGGGTGCTGGTGGGCAGCTTTCAGACCCCCGATGGCTGGGGCCTCGACTACTACCGGGAGATTTTGAGCTCCCCCTTCTACCTGCAATCGTTCGGCAACTCATTGCGCATCGCCGGTATCGCCAGTCTGGCGGGGCTTGCCATCGGTACCCTCGGGGCGGCGGCGCTGCGCCAAAGCGGTGAGCGGGTCAAGCGGCTGCTGCTGGCCTTCGTCACCATGACCGGCAACTTCAGCGGTGTGCCGCTGGCATTCGCCTTTATCATCATTCTCGGCATCAACGGCGCGGTCACTCTGCTGCTGAAATCCTGGGGATTGATCGACGGCTTCAACCTCTACTCGGGCAGCGGCCTTATCCTCATCTACACCTACTTCCAGATCCCGCTCGCCCTGCTGCTGCTCTATCCGGCGTTCGATGCGCTACAGGATGAATGGCCGCAAGCGGCCGCGCTGCTCGGCGCGAGCAAGGGGCAGTATGTCTGGCACGTGGCACTGCCGGTGCTGACGCCTGCGCTGCTCGGCACCCTGATTATCCTGTTTGCCAACGCGGTGGGGGCCTATGCCTCCGCCTACGCCCTCACCACTGGCAACTTCAATCTGGTGACCATCCGGGTGGCCAGTCTGGTCTCCGGCGACATCTTCCTCGAGCCCAATATGGCAGCGGCGCTGGCGGTGATCCTGATGGTGCTGCTGGGGGTAGTGACGGCCGCCAACCAGTGGCTGCTGAAAAAGAGCTATGTGAACAAGGGGCAATCCCATGCATGATTTGACGCCGCGCTGGCCCAAGTGGGTGTTGGGTGGGCTGGTCGCCACCCTGCTGCTGCCGCTGCTGGCCACGTTTCTCTACTCCATCTCCATCCGCTGGGGGGCGACCCTGCTGCCGGATGGCTTCACCCTCGACTGGTATCTCAAGCTGTGGGGCGATCCGCGCTTTCTCGCGGCCTTTGGCCGCAGCCTCCTGGTCTGTTTCGCCACCCTGCTGCTGGGGACCCTGGTGCTGGTACCCACCGTGCTGGTGGTGACCTACTACTTCCCCAAGCTGGATCCCTGGATGAACCTGCTGATCCTGCTCCCCTTTGCTGTGCCGCCAGTGGTCTCCTCAGTCGGGCTGCTGCAGATCTACGCTGACGGCGTTCTGCCCATTATCGGCACGCCGTGGATCCTGATCGGCACCTGGTTCACCGTGGTGCTCCCCTTTATGTACCGGGCGCTGGCCAACAGCCTGCAAGGGGTACCGCTCAGGGATCTGATGGATGCCGCCCACCTGCTGGGGGCGAGCAGCCGCCGCGCCTTTCTGCTGGTGGTGATCCCCTGCCTGCGCAAGGGATTGTTGGCGGCGCTGTTTCTGTCGCTCTCCTTCCTGCTCGGCGAGTTCGTGTTTGCCAACATGCTGGTGGGCACCCGTTACGAGACCCTGCAGGTCTACCTCTACAACATGCGCGCCACTTCTGGCCACTTCACCAGTGCGCTGGTGATGAGCTACTTCCTGCTGACCCTGCTGCTCACCTGGGCGGCCAACAGATTTCATCGGTGATCCAAGATGTTTCATTTAGAAGTCAATCAGTTGCACAAATCCTACGGCGATACGCCGGTGTTCGAGGGGATCGAATTCGGCATTCGCAAGGGGGAGCTGGTGACCCTGCTCGGCCCCTCCGGCTGTGGCAAATCGACCCTGCTGCGGGCGCTGGCCGGGCTCACCCCGGTGGATGGTGGTCAGGTGCGAGTGGCTGGTGAAGATATCACCTGGCAGGAGCCCCAGAAGCGGGGCATCGGCATGGTGTTCCAGAGCTATGCTCTGTTCCCCAACATGACGGTATGGGACAACGTTGCCTTCGGCCTCAAGATGAAACCCCAGCCGGGGCGGGAGCTGGCGGCCAGCGTGCAGGAGGCATTGGCGCTGGTGGAGCTGACTGGTTTCGAGCGCCGCTATCCGGCCGAGCTCTCCGGCGGTCAGCGCCAGCGGGTGGCACTGGCCCGGGCTTTGGTGGTGCAGCCGCGGATCCTGCTGCTGGACGAGCCGCTCTCGGCGCTGGATGCCCGCATCCGCCGCAGCCTGCGCCAGCAGATCCGCGAGATCCAGCAGCGCCTTGAGCTCACCACCATCTTCGTGACCCACGATCAGGAGGAGGCGCTCACCATGTCGGATCGGATCTTCCTGATGAACAAGGGATCCATCGTCCAGAGTGGCACGCCGGAGGAGATCTATACCCGCCCCGCCAGCGAGTTTGTGGCGGGCTTTATCGGCAACTACAACCTGCTCGGCGCCGAGCAGGGCAAGTCGCTGTTCGGCCCCCGTTTTCAGGGCAAGCTGGCGCTGCGGCCAGAGTCCATCACCCTGCTGCCCGCCGGGGCGACCAGCAGCGAACCCAGCCTGCCCGGCATCGTTCGCCAGCAACAGCTGCTCGGCAACGTGATCCGCTATCAGGTGGAGTGCGAGGCGGGGCTGTTGACAGTGGATTGCCTCAACCGCTCGGCTGGCGATCTGCTGGCCACCGGCAGTGCCGTGACTCTGGCGGTGGCCCGGGATCAACTCTGTGAGGTAGCATGAGGCCGCATTTCATTTCCATTTTCACTGCGAGGAGCGCCCATGGCACTGGCACTGTTTGATCTGGACGAGACCCTGATTGCCGGGGATTCCGCCAGCCTCTGGCTGGAGTACATGGTGGCCGAGGAGCTGGCGCCCGCCAGCATGATCGCCGAGGAGCAGGCCATGATGTCCCTCTACCATCAGGGCAAGATGGATATGCACCAGTACATGGCCTTCACCCTGCAACCGCTGGCGGGCAAGACGCGCCAGTGGCTCGACTCGCTCTCTACCCGCTTTGCCGAGCAGGTGCTGCGCGAGCGCCTCTACCCCGAGGGGTTGGCGCGTATCGAATGGCATCGGGAGCGGTGCGACGATCTGGTGCTCATCTCCGCCTCCGGCGAGCACCTGGTGGCCCCCATGGCGAAGATGCTGGGGATGGATCACTGCGTTGCCATTTTGCTCGATGAGGAGGAGGGGATGCTGACCGGCCAGACCCGCGGCACCCTCAGCTTTCGCGAGGGCAAGGTGGCCCGCATCAACCAGCTTTTTGCCGGCAGGGACCATCTCTGGCAGGGGAGCTTTGGCTACAGCGATTCCCACAACGATCTGCCGATGCTGCGGGCGGTGAGCCATCCCCATGCGGTCAATCCGGCCCCCGCGCTGCGCCAGCAGGCCGAGGAGCTGGGCTGGCCGGTGTGGGAGTGGCAGCGCTGAGCCGCGCGCCACACAGGCTTAACGTGCGGCAAAAAGCACGAAAAACAAAGAGAGAGGCTGGAGCCTCTCTCTTTGTTTTTACTGGCGACGTTGTGGTTGAGGCTGGCCGCTGTGGCTACCCCTCGTTGGTTTGTTGCCGGGGCTCGCCAAAGGCGGGAATGTCCTCCTCGGCACTCTGGTGAGGGGTGTGGCGCAGCGGGAAGCAGATACGGTTTTTCCCCTCCCGCTTGGCCTGATAGACCCCCTTGTCGGCCAGCTCCACCAGCTCTTTGGCCGAGAGCCCGGAGCGGCTGAAGGCCACCCCGCCACTGATGGTGATGGTGAGGTCGGGTTCGCGCCACTCCAGTTGTTCCACCCCGAGCCGGAACGCTTCCAGCAGGGAGGGGAGCATCGGCTGCTCTTCGCCGTAACGGAAGATCAGCACAAGCTCCTCGCCGCCATAGCGGCAGAACCAGCCCCACTCGTGGAACAGATTCATGCCCAGCTTGCTCACCCGCTTGAGCACCACATCCCCTGCCTGATGGCCATGGGTATCGTTGACTCGCTTGAAATCATCCAGATCGAACATCACCACCCCGAAGGGGGCGCCACTGTTGAGCTGCTTCTGCAGGCACTCGTCGAAGAAGCGGCGGTTGTAGAGCCCGGTGAGCTTGTCCTGATGGGCTTGCAGGCGGATCTGGGCAAAGTCCTGGCTGGCGGCATCCATCTCTTCATAGACCTTGGCCAGCTCCAGCATACGGCGGCCGTTGTAGGCGATACCGCCAGAGCGGCTGGCGCGGATCAGCAGGGTGATCTCCCCCAGCATGCGGCGGAAGTAACGGGACCAGAGCAGGGCCAGCAGCAGATAGAGGATGCAGGCGACGGCAATCATCAGCTGCACGTTGATGGAGACGCTGTCGATCACCTGCTGCATGCTGGCAGTTGGCTCGACGCTGAGCAGGATCCAGCGCTGCTCGGGGATGCGGTAGTAGGAGACCATCAGGCCGCTGGCATCATCGAGGAAAAAGCCCTGCGGCAGTTGCATCCGGGCCAGCCAGTCGGGGTGGGCGAGGGGTTTGAATACCCTTTCGCGATCCTGATGGGCCAGCACCAGTCCGTCATGGTTGAGCAGGATCTGATAGCCAGCCCCCAGAGGGTGAGTCTCATCATGCTTGTTGTTGAGCCAGCTGGTGAGGGGGGTGAGCTGGGTATCCAGCGAGAGTACGCCAACCCGCTTGCCGTCAGGATCTTCAATCACCCTGGCCAGCGCCATGGTGAGAGTGCCCAAGGTGTAGTCGTAATAAGGATCAGTCCAGACAATCTGTCCGGGATGGCTGGATGCCAGCAGATACCAGGGGCGGGTTCTGGGATCGAACTTCTCGTCGGCCTGCCAGGAGGGGTGGATCAGCATCTTGCGATGCTCGGTGCCCACGTAGACGTAATCGAGCTCCATCACCTTGTGATAGGCCTGCCACTGTTGCAGGTAGCGCTCGCCGTTAAGGATCTCCGGGCCGCTGAAATCCCGATAATTTACCTGCTGATAAATGAGCGTAAACTGGCGTTTGAGGGTCGCCAGATAGGGTTCGATCAGGGTATGGAAATACTGGGTGTTGCGAGCAATCAGATATTGTTGCTGCTCGTGGCGCAGGGTGCGCTCCATATGCAGGTAGTAGATGCTGCCGAGCAGCAACACAGGGATAAAGAGCAAGAGGAGGCCCAGCCGCATGCGGGTGATCAAAGACCAAGTGTTCTTGGGCTTGGCGGGGGACATGAACAGATCCTTTTCGTCTCGGGTGACACCAGCATATATGATGCGGTGCGGCTCGTCTAAAGGCAGAAAATGAGATGTTTCCGATGCTGAACCACACTCTGCTCTCAATGATTCATTATGGCAGCATAGCGGTGCTAATCCTTGCCCTCTGTGTCGAGTATCTGATCTTTCGGCGCGGCCTGAACATGCTGCGAGTGCGCCGCCTGCTGCTGGCAGATGGGGTGGCGGCGCTGGCGCTCTTCTCCATCTTTGCCACCGGGAGTCTGCTGGCCCTCGAGCATGCCAGCTCGGTGGCAGAGATCTTTGCCCATCCAGCCCACGGTCTCAAGATGGGGCTGTTTCTGCTGATTGTCGGCTCCCTCGTTTATCCCAGCCGCCTCTTCTATCGCTGGCGTCGCGCCCTGCGTCTGGGCAAGGCGCCGATGATCTCCATCCAGCAGCACTTCCGGGTGGTGTGGATCCTGCGGGGCAATCTGCTACTGATTGCCCTGTTGGCCGTGTTCACCAAGCCCTCGCTGCTGTAACACTCGCGGTGCTCAAAAGCAGTGCGATGCAGCGCGTTGAGAGCGAGAGCGAAGACAAAGAGTGGAGACAAGAGGATAGGGAGGCGGGTATCTTGGATCGGATAACCCGTCACGCGCCGATTTAAGGAAGAATCGCCATGCGCTCCAATCTGATGTTGCTGATGGCTGCCACCATCTGGGGTATGGGCTTTGTCGCCCAGCGCCTCGGGATGGATCACATGGGGCCCTATACCTTCAATGGCCTGCGCTTTCTGCTCGGCGCCCTCTCCCTGCTGCCGCTGCTCTGGTGGCTCAAATCCCGACAACCTGTTGCCGTCGCGGGCGACCATCGCCAACTGCTGATCGGTGGTGTGCTGGCCGGGCTGGTGCTGTTCTGTGCCGCCTCCCTGCAGCAGGTGGGGCTGCTCTACACCACGGCCGCCAAGGCCGGTTTCATCACCGGGCTCTACATCATTCTGGTGCCGGTACTGGGGCTGCTGCTGCGCCACAAGAGCGGACTCAATACCTGGATTGGTGCCCTGATTGCTCTGACGGGCCTCTATGTGTTGAGCGTCACCGACGAGTTCACCATCGGCTTTGGCGATCTGTTGCAGGTGGTCGGTGCCCTGTTCTGGGCTGTGCATCTGCTGCTGGTGGATCACTACTCCAACCGGGTTGCTCCCATCAAGCTCGCCGGGGTGCAGTTCGTGGTGTGCGGCCTGCTCAGCCTCGCCACTGCTTTTGTTATCGAAACCCCGACAGTTAGCGGCGCAGTGGCCGGTTGGCAGGCGCTGCTCTATGCCGGGCTGGTGTCGGTCGGGGTCGGTTATACCCTGCAGGTGGTAGGGCAGCGGGGTGCTCATCCGGCCCACGCTGCCATCATCCTCAGTCTGGAGACCGTCTTTGCCGCCGTGGGTGGCGTATTGTTGCTGGATGAAACGCTGGATGAGCGCGCCATTGCCGGTTGTGCCCTGATGCTGGCGGGGATGCTCATCTCCCAGATCCGCTTGAGATGGTGGTGGAAGTCGCGCCGCGACAAGGTGTCTGCGACCAAGTAAACCGCAGCCTGCGGCATAAGAAAAACGCCCCGACAGTCAGGGCGTTTTGTATGATGGTTGTTCGGTCAGGGGAGCAGATCCAGCTCGCGCTCCAGCTCTACCGCCTTCTGACGGGCCGGATGGGTATTGAGACGTTCCCAATAGGCTTGCAGATGCGGGAAGTGGGCCAGCTGGCCGCTTTGCGCCAGCAGATCCACCAGGAAGGAGTTCATGATGTCGGCGCCGGAGAGGCGATCCCCTACCAGATAGTGGCGATTCGCCAGTACCTCATTGAGGTAGCCCAGCACCTTGGCACACTCCGCCTTGGCGTAGTCCGGCAGGAAGCGCATCGGGCTGCCATCCTTGCGCACGAACATGTCGAGCAGCAGCGGCAGGATGCCGGAGCTCTCGGCAAAGTGAAGCCACTGCAGATATTCGGGATACTCCGGGCTATCTGGTGCCGGTGCCAGCCGATCGGCAGCATAGCGGGCAATCAGGTACTCGGTGATGGCGCCCGATTCCGCCAGCACCCGGCTGTCGAACTCGATGACCGGCGACTTGCCGAGAGGGTGGATGGCTTTTAGTTCTGGCGGTGCCAGAAAGGTGGTGGCATCGCGCTGATACGCCTTGATCTCATAGGGCTGGCCCAGCTCTTCGAGCAGCCAGATGATGCGTTGGGAGCGGGATTTGTTCAGGTGGTGCAGGACTATCATAACAACCTCGATTCGGTGGCAGGATGGGGTATACGAGCAGGCGAGGGGGGCGGTTCACCGGTAGTAAAAAAAGAGCGGGCTTGATGCCCGCTCCCTCGTTGACTGACTCAGGCCTCCAGCGCCTGATCCAGATCCGCCAGTATGTCCTCGATTGCCTCGATCCCGACCGACAGCCGGATCATCTCGGGTTTCACCCCGGCCTTGGCCTGCTCCTCCTCGCTCAACTGGCGATGGGTGGTGGAGGCCGGGTGGCAGGCCAGCGACTTGGCGTCACCGATATTGACCAGCCGCTTGAAGATCTTCAGTGCATCGTAGAAACGCACGCCCGCCTCGTAACCCTCTTTCA
The DNA here is from genome assembly GCF_019047125.1 of Aeromonas sp. FDAARGOS 1411. Classification (NCBI taxonomy): domain Bacteria; kingdom Pseudomonadati; phylum Pseudomonadota; class Gammaproteobacteria; order Aeromonadales; family Aeromonadaceae; genus Aeromonas; species Aeromonas sp. FDAARGOS 1411. Next base: position 3,946,157 of record NZ_CP077214.1, read on the forward strand.
GGCCGAACGAGAGAATGGCCGAGGGGCGACCGGCCATGTACTTCTCTGCCAGCAAGTAGTGCGGGTGACCCGGCAGACCGGCATAGCTGACCCATGCCACCTTGGGGTGATGCTTGAGGTGGTTGGCGACCCGCAGGGCGTTGTCGACGTGGCGCTCCATGCGCAGGCTCAGGGTCTCCAGCCCCTGCAGCAGCAGGAAGGCGTTCATCGGCGCCAGCGCTGCGCCGGTATTGCGCAGCGGCACGGTACGCACCCGCCCGATAAAGGCTGCCGAGCCAAAGGCCTCGGTATAGACCACCCCGTGGTAGGAGGGCTCCGGTTTGGTCAGTTGGGGGAAGCGCTCGGCGTGATCCGCCCATGGGAACTTGCCCGAGTCGACCACCACGCCGCCCAGCGAGTTGCCGTGGCCGCCGACATATTTGGTCAGGCTGTGTACGACAATGTCTGCGCCATGTTCGATGGGCTTGCACAAGACCGGCGTAGCGACCGTGTTGTCGACGATAAGCGGCACGCCGCGGGCGTGGGCGGCCTTGGCCAGCGCGGCCAGATCGACGATGTTGCCCGCCGGGTTGCCGATGCTCTCGCAGTAGACCGCCTTGGTCTTGTCGTCGATGAGGGCGGCGATGGCTTCGGCGCTGTCATCCTTGGCAAAGCGCACCTCGACCCCGAAACTCGGCAGCATGTGGGCGAACAAGGTGTAGGTGCCGCCATAGAGCTGGGGCGTGGAGACAATGTTGTCACCTGCGGCTGTCAGCGCCTGAATGGCGTAGGTGATGGCGGCGGAACCTGCCGAGACCACCAGCGCGGCAATCCCCCCTTCCAGCGCGGCCATCCGCTGCTCCAGCACATCGTTGGTGGGGTTCATGATGCGGGTGTAGATATTGCCCGGCACCGCCAGATTGAACAGATCCGCCCCGTGCTGGGCGCTCTCGAACTCGTAGGCCACCGTCTGGTAGATGGGCACGGCGACCGCTTTGGTGGTGGGGTCGTTGGAAAAGCCGTGGTGCAGGGCCAGGGTCGCATCTTTCATCACACACTCCTTGTTGGATGTTGCTTGTCGCAGTTATAGATGGATAGACGTCCAATCTATCAGGCCCGTGGCCGATGTAAACAGCAAGATCCGGCAAAGCAATGTCGCCCGCAGGGGATGCGCCTCCCGAGTGGCTGGCACGGCTCGCACTCAGAGGCGACGGCGATACTCCTTGTCATCGATCTGGTTCATATCCCACTGCATCAGGCGGTTGAGCTGCTGCATGGGATCCTCGATGAGCGGCAAGGGGCGTGGCAGGATCCGCTTGAAGTAACGGCGCAAGGTCTGCTGGATCCGGTTCGGTTTGAGGGGATTGGCGTGGCTCATGATGGTGCTCCTCTGCTATGGCTCTCACGTTCATCAGCAGTATTGAGCTAAAATGCGGAAGTAAAAACTGATGACTTACAGCAGCAGGATTTCCTCTTTTATGCCGACCGGTCGCCTCTACCAGCAATTTCAACGACTCGCCCAGCTGCTTGGCAGCGACGAACGGGAGATCAGCCTCGCCGAGGTGGCGGATCTGCTCTGCTGCACCCCACGCAACGCCCGTCTGCTGCTGCGGCGGATGCAGGATCAGGGCTGGCTCAGCTGGTCGGCGGAAGCAGGGCGGGGGCGGCGCTCCCGGCTCACCTTGCTCGACAGTCAGGAGAGCCTGACCCGGCGCCGCTTGCGGGATCTGCTCAGTCAGGGCCAGCTGGCGCAGGCGGTGCGGCTGGCCGAAGATCGCCTCGATCTGCTCACTCCGCTGTTGATCGAACAGCTCGGTCAGGCCACCCGCGAGGGGCGCCAGATCCTGCGGGTGCCCTACTATCGGCCGCTGCCGCAGTTGCTGCCCACCGGCCCGATGCGCCGCTCCGAAATCCACCTGAGCCGCCAGATCTTCAACGGCCTCACCCGGCGAAATGAGGAAAATGGGGAAATCGAAGGGGATCTGGCCCACCACTGGGAGTGTCTGGGTCCTTGCCACTGGCGTTTCTACCTGCGCCCGGCGGTGCGTTTTCACCACGGCCGCGAGCTGGTGGTGGAAGATGTGATGGAGAGTCTGCTGGCCCTGCGGGATCGGCCGCTGTTTTCCCATCTGACTCGGCTGGAGAGCCCCTGGCCGCGCACGCTGGATCTCTATCTCGACAGCCCGGATCCCTGGCTGCCCCACCTGCTGGCGGAGCCGGTGGCGACCATTTTGCCGCGGGAGCTCAAGGGGGAGGCGGGCTTTGCCCTGCAACCTGTGGGCACCGGTCCTTACCGGGTGGCTGTGAACGATCCCCTGCATCTTTGCCTTGCGGCGTTTGACGACTACTTCGGCCTGCGCGCCCTGCTCGACGAGATCGACATCTGGATGCTGCCGGAGCTGGCGGAGCGGCTGGAGACCCACCTGCAGCTGGGGCGCGACAGCCCTGAGCTCGGCACCATGCGCGGCGAGTCGGAGCTGGAGTCGGGCTGCTACTTCCTGCTGCAGGATGATCGTTCCGGATCCTTGCAGGATCCCGCCCTGCGGCAGTGGCTGGGCCAGCTGCTCAATCCGGTAGCCCTGATGGGGCGGGTCGCCCCCGAGTTGCAACGGGGCTGGACCAGCGCCCTCGGCCTGCTGCCCCACTGGCGCGAAGCACTGCCCACGCCCTTGCCCACACCGGCGCAGTTGCCGGGAAGACTGGTGCTCGCCTGCTTCAACCAGCATCTGGAGTTCAACGAGTGCGCCAACGCCATGAGTAGCCTGCTGGCCGAACAGGGGATCCGGCTGGAGGTGCGCACCCTCGATTACGGCCGCTGGGTGAGCGGCGAGGATGAAGACGTGGATCTCTGGCTCGGCACCCTCAACCTCGAACATGCCGGCTCCTTTGCCCCCTACGCCTGGTTGCAGGGCACCCCGTTGCTGCGCAAGGTGTGGAGCAGTCAGCATGAGTTGTGGCAAGGGTTGATGCAGTGGCGCGCCAGCGGTGAGGAGCCAGGCCCCCGCGCCCTGCTGGCAACTGTGCAGCAGCAGAGCTGGTTTGTGCCGCTGTTTCACCACTGGCTGGAGCTGGAGAGCCGGATCGGCGTGCACGGGGTGCGGATGACAGCGCTCGGCTGGTTCGATTTTCGCAGCGCCTGGCTGCGGCCCGAGCCGCCCCATCAGCCCGCAGAGGCGCCATAGTTCGTCCAATTTCGGTCGCGGCTGACGGGCGCTCCGTGGCCGCTTGCGTGAAAGATCCGTAAATCGGCCGCTGCTGCACAGTTTGTGTCACGCCTCTGTGCCATGCTGTTTCAGGTTATGGACAGCAGAGCAAATGAGGAAAACGATGAGCAATAATTCAGACAGTTCCGCAGGAAAATGCCCGGTCATGCACGGGGGAACCACCTCCGTCGAGACGTCCAGAATGGAGTGGTGGCCGAAGAGCCTCAACCTCGACATTCTTCACCAACACGATACCAAGACTAATCCGCTGGGGGCCGGTTTCAACTATCGGGAAGCCTTGAAGGGGCTCGATATGGCGGCCCTCAAGCAGGATGTGACCGCCCTGATGACCGACAGTCAGGATTGGTGGCCCGCCGACTGGGGCCACTACGGCGGCCTGATGATCCGCATGGCCTGGCACTCGGCCGGGACTTATCGCATCGCCGATGGTCGCGGTGGTGGCGGCAGCGGCAACCAGCGTTTTGCCCCCCTCAACTCCTGGCCGGATAACGCCAACCTCGACAAGGCCCGTCGCCTGCTGTGGCCCATCAAGAAGAAGTACGGCAACAAGATCAGCTGGGCCGACCTGATCATTCTGGCGGGCACTGTGGCCTATGAGTCCATGGGGCTCAAGACCTTCGGCTTCGCCTTTGGCCGCGAGGATATCTGGCATCCGGAGAAGGATATCTACTGGGGATCGGAGAAGGAATGGCTGGCGCCCAGCGGCAAGCCGGGTAGTCGTTACTCCGGCGAACGGGATCTGGAAAACCCGCTGGCGGCGGTGATGATGGGGCTTATCTACGTCAACCCGGAAGGGGTGGATGGCCAGCCCGATCCCCTGAAAACCGCGCAGGATATGCGGGTCACCTTTGCCCGCATGGCGATGGATGATGAAGAGACGGTGGCGTTGACCGCCGGTGGCCACACCGTCGGCAAGGCCCACGGCAACGGCGACGCCAAACAGCTCGGGCCCGAGCCTGAAGGGGCCAGCCTCGAGGAGCAGGGGCTCGGCTGGATCAATCACCACAGCCGCGGCATCGGCCGCAACACTGTGACCAGCGGCATCGAGGGGGCCTGGACCACTCACCCGACCCAATGGGACAACGGCTACTTCGATCTGCTGTTCAAGTACGACTGGTGGTTGCAAAAATCTCCGGCGGGGGCCCATCAGTGGGAACCGATCAATATCGCCGAAGAGGATATGCCGGTGGATGTGGAAGATCCGTCGATCCGCTGCAAACCCATGATGACGGATGCCGACATGGCGCTCAAATTCGACCCCGAGTATCGCAAGATTGCCGAGCGCTTCCGCGATGATCCGGCGGCCTTCTCCGACGCCTTCGCCCGCGCCTGGTTCAAGCTGACCCACAGGGATATGGGGCCGAAGAGCCGCTATGTCGGCCCCTATGTGCCGACAGAAGATCTGATCTGGCAGGATCCGGTGCCTGCCGGACGTGCCGATTATGACGTGGCGGCGGTGAAGGCCAGGATTGCCGCCAGCGGCCTCTCCATCAGCGAGCGGGTCACTACCGCCTGGGATAGTGCCCGTACCTTCCGAGGCTCCGACAAGCGGGGTGGTGCCAACGGCGCCCGCATCCGGCTGGCGCCGCAGAAGGATTGGCCGGGCAACGAACCGGCGAAGTTGGCGAAGGTGCTGGCGGTCTATGACAAGCTGGCGGCCGAGTGTGGCGTCAGCGTCGCGGATCTCATCGTGCTGGGGGGCAACCTCGCCATCGAGCAGGCTGCCCAGGCCGCCGGGGTGACGGTGAGCGTGCCGTTTGCGCCGGGCCGGGGGGATGCCACTCAGGCTCAGACCGATGTGGCCTCGTTCGAGGTGCTGGAACCGCTGGCCGACGGCTTCCGCAACTGGCTGAAGCAGGACTATGTGGTGACGGCGGAGGAGCTGCTGCTGGATCGCGCCCAGCTGATGGGGCTCACCGCCTGCGAGATGACGGCGCTGGTCGGCGGGATGCGGGTGCTCGGCACCAACCACTGCGGTACAGGGCACGGGGTCTTTACCGATCGGGTCGGGGTACTCAGCAACGACTTCTTCGTCAACCTGACCGACATGGGCTACCAGTGGCTGCCGAAAGCGAGCAATCTCTACGAGATCCGCGATCGCCGCAGCGGCGCGCTGAAGTGGACGGCCACCCGGGTGGATCTGGTGTTCGGCTCCAACTCGGTGCTGCGCGCTTATGCCGAGGTCTATGCCCAGGATGACAACAAAGAGAAGTTTGTCTGTGATTTCATCACCGCCTGGAACAAGGTGATGAATGCGGATCGCTTCGATCTGTTGGGCTAGTCCCCGAGCCGTTTAGCTAGCTGCACCAGCCCCGCACACCCAAGGTGTGTGGGGCTTTTTACTGTCTGCTTTTTGCAGAGCACCACAATCTGCCGCGCTGCGACACCCGCTGGCCGGTCGCGCAGGGCCGCTGGCATCCCTGTGCTTGGGCCAGCAGTATCATGTAACATGCTGATCCGCTGGTGATGCCCGGCGGCCACCCATTGGCCACTGATGTCCCATGAACGGACAAGGACAGAAACAAAGAGACAAGGAGTCAACCCATGCTGGAAATGCAGATCCAACCCCGCTTTCAGGAGACGGATGCCCTCGGCCATATCAACAATACGGTGCCGGCGGTCTGGTTCGAATCGGCGCGGGATCCCCTGTTCCGGATCTTTTCCCCCGATCTGGATGTGCATAACTGGCATCTGATCATCGCGGGCTATACGGTGCAGTTCAAACGGGAGCTGTTCTACGGCCAGCCGGTCACCATCAAGACCGGCGTGCGCCGCATCGGCACCAGCTCCTTTACGGTCTGGCAGGAGGCCTGGCAGGGCGGCGAGCTGGCCGTCACCGCCGAAACGACCCTGATCCATTTTGACTACCGGGCCCGCCAATCCCTGCCCCTGAGTGATGCTCACCGGGAAGGGCTGCGGGCCTGGCTGACAGAGAGTTAACCACGGGCCGGATGGCCCATCACAGGAGTGTTATGTACAACTCAATGCGCAACACAGCGATCGCGCTGACCCTGGGATTCTGCTCCCTCCCTTCTCTGGCCGCTTCTCTCGCCGAGCAGTTTACCCTGATGGAGAAGGGGGCCGAGAGCGCCCTCGATACCCGTCAATTCAGCCATGACGGTGTCGATATCAAGGCCTGGATCGATGGCGCCCCCGTCATCATCGCCGTGCCCATCATGAACGAGCTGGGCAAGCTGGAAGGGGAGAGCCGCTACTACTTCAAGGGCGGCAAGCTGTTCGGGGTCAAAGAGCCCGCCGCCCAGTTCGCCTTTGACGACAGCGGCAAGCTGACCCAATGGCTGGACGAGAAGGGTCAGCCCGCCGAGTTCGTCAGCAAGATGAGCATGCAGCAGCGTCAGGAGTGGCTCACCAAGCGGGCTGCCGAGCTGAGCAAGCTGTTTGTGGTGAGCGCGGCCGAACAGAAGGCGGCCAAGGGGGGCGTCAAGCTGAAGGGAGCGGATCTCGCTCACTGGCTCTGCAACGGCAAACTGATGGATCTCGCCCACGGCGACAAGGTGATCTTCGAGCAGGATAAGCTGAAGATTGACGAGCAGGGGATCGAAGGGGAGGTCTCCCTGCGTCAGGATAAGGGGTGGCAGGAGCTGAGCCTCAAGTGCGAGGTGCAGGGCACTCAGGTAACCCGCCTCACCTGGCAGCCGCTGCCGGGTGCCAACAAGCCGCAATAAGCGCAGTAGCAAGGGGGCCCATCACGGGCCCCCTTCTCATTCGGTGTGTGGCTCCCCCAGCTTGAGCCGGGTGAGTGCCTCGACCCGGCGCCACTGTCCGGGCTCGAACCAGCGTGCCAGCAGTTCCTGCTGCTGTTCGGCCCGGGTCTCGTTCGGCAGTTGTCTGAGCTCGGCCAGAAAGCCGCTGAGCTGCTCCTCGAACCCTTGCCGGTTCTGCTCCAGCTGGCGCATCCGATCCACCGCTTCCGGCCCCCCTGTCTCCAGCAGCAGAGCCTCCCGTTTGGCTGGCTCCATCTGCGCCAGCTCTTGCAACTCCTCAAGCAGACGGCTGTTGGCCTCCGCCTCGCGAAACCAGTCCGGTTGCTCCGCCAGCCAGAGATCCAGCTCGCTGGCCAGCTGCGACTTGTCGCTGTCTCTTGCCTCCGCCAGCGCCCTGTGGCGCAGGGTCAGCTGCTCCATCAGCCGATCCTCGGCAAACAGCTGGGCCTGCTCCGCCGGGGTAAAGCTCTGCTGGCGCAGCTGCTCCCGCTCGTCAAACAGGATCTGCAGGCTGGCGAGGGAGATCTCGGTGGGTACCGTCAGGCTGCTCTGGGCGGAGACAAAGGTGCGATAGCGCGCCTGCAGGGCATCGGCGGCCTCCTGCTCGGGATCGTGCGGGTGGCTCTGTGCATGCTGGCTGGCTTGAGCGGGGGATGAGTCTGCCGTCGGAGCCGTGGGCCAGAGCAACACCCCGCCAAGCAGCAGGGTGATGGTGCAGGGCACGACGAGCAGGGTGGCTATCTTCATAGTCCCAGCTCCTTGAGACGGTTGGCATGCTGGCGATAGAGGGTGACCGGATCGGTCTCGAACAGATGGTGGATACCGAAGGACTGGTTCACTTCGTCCAGATGGTTCATCCGGTAGCCGGTGCCGATCACCTTGCCGAGATGGCTGCTGCAGACCCCGACCAGTCCGTCATTGGGCTCCTTGAAGAAGGCGCCGGTCAGCGCCAGCGCCGGATCCACCGGATCCAGCAGATTGGTCAGGTTGCCGCGCCCGCTCCAGGAGAAGTAGTAGACGCCGTTGGTCGCCTGCATCGGCCCCTCACCGCAATAGCGGCTGGGCAATCCCTCCGGGTAGCGCTGGTTGAACTGGCTGGCTCCCTTGCTGGTGAGGGCATCGAGGGCGGCGACCGGAGCTTGCGGCAGCTGGCTCCCGCCCGAGAGCAGTGAAATCATGCCGGAGAGGGCGTGGGCCGCGGCGGCAGCCAGTTTCTCGGCGGCGCTGCCGGGGGCGGCATTGGCCCGCACCAGATCGGCGATCTCTGAGCCGTAGTTGACCCCGCCGACGCTGGTGGCGGAGGCGACCAGCTCGGGGGCGACCGAGGCGACATAGCGGATGGTGGGGCCGCCGTGGGAGTGGCCGATGAGGTTGACCTTCTCGGCGCCGGTGGCAGCCAGCAGCAGCTCAACCTGGGCGAGCAGCTGTTCGCCCCGTTGCTCCGAACTGGCGGTGGCCGATACCTGAGCCACGTAGACTTTGGCACCATCCCGGCTCAGGGCCTGGGGAATGCCGTAGAAGTAATCGACCCCGAGTAGCTTGTCGAAACCGAACAGGCCGTGCACCAGCACTATGGGGTAGCGGGTCTGGGTGTATCCGCTGGCGTGTGCCAGCATGGGCAGAGTGCAGAACAGCACCAGAAGCCATCTCTTCATCATCAGCATCCTTGTTGAATCGTGAGGAACAGATTGTGTGGCGTACTCCATGTTCGCCGGTGCCAGTATGGTGGCTGCTGACGGGAGAGGCTGTGAGGGGGATCGCAACTCGGGATTCAAAAGGGATTCAGGATGCGGGCGGGGAAGCGGTGCTCCCCGCCCTGCGGCTTATTGCCACGCCACCAGGTGATACTGCTTCTTGCCCCGGCGCAGCAGCAGGTAGCGGCCAAACAGCCGATCAGTGGCACTCAGCTGATCATCCTGCTTGAGCACACCATTGAGGCTGATGGCGCCCGCCGCCAGCAGTTCGCGGGCGATGCGTTTGGAGTTCGCCAGACCGCAGCTGACCAGCAGGCTGACCAGATCAGTCTCGCCGCTGACGGTGCTGCTCGGCATGCCATCCTGCGCCAGCTGGGCCAGATCGCTCTCGCCGAGGCGGGCCACATCGCCGCTAAACAGCAGCTCGCTGATGCGCTGCACCGCCGCCAGCGCAGCCTTGCCGTGTACCAGCTCGGTCAGCTCGTTCGCCAGCACCTGCTGGGCCTGCTTTCGCCCCTGCCGCTTCGCGTCTTCCGCCTCCAGTGCATCAATCTCGCTCAGCGACATAAAGCTGTAGTAGCGCAGGAAGCGGTAGACATCCTCATCCGCGGTGCCGAGCCAGAACTGGTAGAAGGCGTAAGGGGAGGTGAGCGCCGGATCGAGCCAGACCGCGCCACCCTCGGTCTTGCCGAACTTGGTGCCGTCTGCCTTGGTGATAAGGGGCAGGGTCATGCCGTGCACCTGAGCCTGATGGAGGCGACGGGTGAGATCCATGCCGCTGGTGATATTGCCCCACTGGTCGTTGCCGCCAATCTGCAGGGTACAGCCGAGCCGCTGGTGCAGCACTGCAAAGTCGTAGGATTGCAGCAGAGCGTAGGAGAACTCGGTGAACGAGATGCCCTGATCCGGACGGGCCAGCCGCTGGCGCACCGACTCCCGCGCCAGCATGGCATTGACCGAGAAGTGCTTGCCGATATCCCGCAGAAAATCGAGGGCGGACATCTGCCCCATCCAGTCGCCATTGTTGACCAGTTGCGGGGCTGACAGGCCCTCATCGGCGGGCAGCAGCGCCCTGATTTGGGCAGACAGGCTGGCGACCCAACCCTGCACGGTATCGGCACTGTTGAGGCTGCGCTCGGTCGCCTTGAAGCTGGGATCGCCGATAAGGCCGGTTGCCCCGCCCACCAGTGCCACCGGGGTGTGGCCCGCCAGCTGGAAGCGGCGCAGCATCAAGAGCGGCACCAGATGACCGATATGCAGGCTGCCGGCGGTGGGATCGAACCCGCAATAGACGGTGCGCGGGGTGGCAAGATGATCGGCCAGGGCCGCCGGGTCGGAATTCTGGGCCACAAGGCCGCGCTCAGTCAGCTCATCGAGCAGGTGGGGGTTGATCATGGGTTCTCCAACAGCAGGGGGAAAAGTCGTCATCCTCGCTGTTCTGGCTGGTGGCGGATATGTCCCCTGAGGGACAGTTTTGCCACTCTCGTGCTAGCATTCAGCCATAGCGGGGAATCGCTCCCCGTCACCGGAAACGTGCCACCATGACCCAGCCATTCACCAGAGATGCCTTGACCCGCAGCATGACCGGGGTGGTCGATGCCCTGCACAGCAGCGCCTTTGCGGCGGCGCTGGTGCGGCTGATCCAGCAGCAGGTGGCGTTTGATTGTGCCCTGCTGCTCGGGGTGGGGCAGCGCCCCGTCTACCTCTACGACAACCTCAACCATCAGCGGGCTCTGCTGTTTGATCGCTACCTCACCAGCCACTTCAGTCAGGATCCCTTTATGCAGGCGCTGGAACAGGGCTTGCCTGCCGGCGTCTGGACCCTGGCGCAGGTCTCCCAAGGGCGGCTCGATCCCGAATATCGCCACCACTTCTATCAGGCCACCGGCTGGCAGGAGGAGGTGGGGCTGATCCTGCCGGTGCGGGATGGGCTGACGCTGATGCTGTTTCTGGGGCGACTCGACAAGCGCAGTACCCTCAGCCGTGACGAGCAGGCAAGGCTGGAGCAGCTGTTCCCGCTGGTGCATTCGCTCTGTCGTCAGCAGTGGCAACAGAGCTCGCCGCTGCTGGCCCAGAGCGCGGCGATGCCAGATAGCGCCAGCCTCCGGAGTGCGGTGGAGCAGGCGATGACGAGTGTCGGGGGGGATCTGCTCACCCGGCGCGAGCGGCAGGTGGCGGAGTTGCTGCTGCAGGGACTGGATACGGAGGCGATTGCCGCAGCGCTCGGGATTGGCAGCGGCACGGTGAAGAATCACCGCAAGCATCTCTATGGCAAGCTGCGACTCGGCTCGCGGGCCGAGCTGTTCAATCTCTTTCTGAACCACCTCATTACGGCGCCGGTGGAGGCATCACAGGCGTCATCGGCGGGAGATAGAGAGAGCCCACCATAGGGCGGGCCGGGGTTACTCGAGGCGCGGGATGGTGGGAGTGGTTTCGGGCAGGATACTGAGCAACTGGTAGCGCTTCATCAGCTGCTTGTATTCATCCCCCTGTCTGACCTTGTCCAGCGCCTGTTGCAGGCGGGCAACCTGTTGCTTGTCTGCCCTCAGGTTGAAGGCGAAGCAGTTATCCTGTTCTTCAATAATCGCGACGGTGACAAAATCCTCGCTGGGGAAACCCAGCTCTTTGGCCTGATGGCGCAGCATCACCTCGTTGCCCGCCACCAGATCGGTGCGTGCCATGATGAGCTGGCGCACCACCTGATCCATGCGCTCCACCGACATCATATTGCCCGGGCTGATCCCGCGGTTGAGCAGCAACTGCTCCCCGACATCTGCCTGCATTACACCAATCTGCAGCTTGGCGAGATCCGCTTTGCTGGCCACTTTGGGGGCATCCTGCTTGCGGCCGACCAGCGCGACCCTGGAGTGGCTGATGGGGCAGACCCAGAGGAAGTGGGGATCCCGCTCCTTGGTGTGCGCCGTGGTAAAGAGCACGGCCTCTTGCTGCTGGGTCAGCAGATACCAGCCGCGGGCCCAGGGCAGAAAGTGGATGGGGTGCTCAGGCTCCCCCATTTCACGCCACATCAGGCGCAGCAACTCGACCGCCAACCCCACAGGCTGACCATTTTTATCATGGCCATTGAGCGGCATGTTCTGCTCCGAATAGTAGATAAGTGCCAGAGCCGGGAGCGCGATAAACAGGGCGAGAGAAGCGAGAGCAGGGAGCAGACGACGCATGATGCACTCCTTGTGCGGGTAGTTACCTAACAGTCTATGTGGCCTTTTCCATAACGTCATGATCCGGTAGCGGGATAAAAAACAGGCCACCTTGCGGTGGCCTGTCGGTTTATTTCAGCAGGGCTTCCATCTCCGCCTCTGCCTTGGCGCGAGCCTTGGCTTCCGCCGCTCTGGCGGCATCGGCGACGCTCTCTCCGGCCGTATGGGATGCGGCACTGACGGCCTGCCGGGCTGGTTCTGCAACGGCCTTGGTCGCTTCTTGTGTCACGGTAGCTGTGGCACTGCTGACTGCCTGTTTGGCAGGAACGGCAACAGCCTTGGTTGCCTCTTGCGTCACGGTTGCAGTGGCACTGCTGACTGCCTGTTTGGCAGGCGCGGCAAGGGCTTTGGTGGCTTCTTGCGTCGCGGTCGCAGCGGCACTGCTGACGGCTTGTTTGGCAGGAACGGCAACAGCCTTGGTGGCTTCTTGCGTCGCGGTTGCTGCGGCGCTGCTGACGGCTTGCTTGGCCGGAGCGGCAACAGCCTTGGTTGCCTCTTGCGTCACGGTAGCGGCGGCACTGCTGACTGTCTGTTTGGCCGGAGCGGCAACGGCCTTGGTGGCTTCTTGGGTCGCGGTCGCAGCGGCGTTGTTGACGGCTTGCTTGGCCGGAGCAGCAACGGCCTTGGTCGCTTCTTGAGTTGCAGTCGCAGCGGCACTGCTCAGCGCCTGCTTGGCTGGCGCAGTGACTGCGGTGGTTGCACTACGGGTCAGATCGGTCGCGCTTTGGCTCACCGCTTGAGTTGCCTGCCCTGTGGCGTTGGCGGCTGCGCCGCTGATAGCCTGACTTGCGCTGTTGGTCAGCGAGCCGGTGACGCCGCGAGTCACTGTGCCCAGCGCGCTGCCAAGGGAGAAGGGGGAGGCGCCACTCTGACTGGTTGCCGTACCGGTCAGGGCATTGGCCGCCGGGGTGAGCTGGCTGGTGGGTGCCTGCCAGCCCTGCATGGCGGTTGGCCAGGTCGGTGCCGTGCCCGCCAGATTTTCGCCAAAGGTCTGGGTGGTGCCATCCCCTTTTTGCAGCAATACCGACATCTGGTTGGTTTGCGAGTTCCACACCATCCCCGCCTGCTTGGCGATATCCGGCACCGGCGCATACTCGGAGACCACATAGAAAAGCGGCCCCTCCTGCTGTAACTTGTCGGCAGTCTTGAGCAACTGCATGGTGCTGTCGTAATTGGGGCCAAGGATGGCGGTCATCCGATCCTTGATCAGGGGTTGTTCGAACAGATTGACCTCGTTCGGGTCAAAGCCGACCAGCGGCTTGAGCAGGGCCCACATCAGCTGGCTGGTGGGGCTCATCATCAGCAATGGGGCAACGCAGGCGGACAACATCAGGCTCAGGCAGGCCGCCTGAAGCAACGGCATGATACGCATTGGGATAATATCCAAATAACGATTTGATAAATAAGGTTATATTTTGTCAGGACGTGACAAATTCACCGGAAGTTTGCGCGTGGCAGCGAGAGACTGCCCGCAGGCGCTGGCAGGCTACCATATTGGTTCCACAATGCCAGCAGGCAGTATGATTGTCAGTCAAGTAAACCCCGGGGCTGGTCGACTCTTCGAGAGTGCCCCCATCGCAACAGGATCCCTCTCATGAAAAATGTACTGCTCTGCCTGCTGGCCTCCCTCTGGCTCGCCCCTGCTCTGGCCGCGTCCAAAACCACTGTGGTGGGCGAGTCTGCCAGTCCCGAGCTGGTGTTGCCGCTGGGCTCATTGCCCGAGCGGGTCTGCTGGTTTGCCGATCAGAAATATTCCGAAGGGGCCCGCATTCTGCAGGGAGATATCTGGCTGGAGTGCGGCCCGCAGAACGACCTCGAGAGCAATGGCCCGTTGGCCTGGCGCTCTCCTGCGGTGGTGTTGCCTGCCACCCGGGGAGCAAAAAATCAGAAGACGATTTCCGTGGGTCAGTGAGGCTTTTCTTGATCCAGCTAAAGACATGGACGTGATCCCTGTCGCATAATGCAGCTCCTTTCTTCTCTTGGCTGGAACCTAAGAAATGGCTCGTCGCTCTTCCAATGCACAACGTCGTCGCAGTAGCTGGTGGTACAAACGCTTGTTGGCAAGGGAGCGGGGAGAGCGCGAAGCGCGTTCCGTCCGGGATTGATACAGCATTGAAAAACGGAGCCTCTGGCTCCGTTTTTGTTGTTGGCAATTTGCCGTCTGGTTATCTTGTCCACCCATCGCATACCCTGTTGCCCGATGCCATCGGCAACTATCCAGAGAGCTGAAACTGTGAGAGTCGACGTTGTCTCCTACAACCCCCAATGGCCAGCCAGCTTTGTAGCTGAAGAGGTTCAATTACGCAGTGCGCTGGATAACTGCTTGCTAGCTGTCCACCATATCGGCAGTACCTCTGTCGTCGGTTTGGCCGCCAAGCCCATCATCGACATCATGCTGGAGGTATCATCGCTGGAGCGGCTCGATGAGCAGAACGGTCAGCTGGAGGCGCTGGGCTATGAGGCGATGGGGGAGTGCGGGATTGCGCGCCGCCGCTATTTTCGCAAGGGGGGTGATGAGAGAACCCACCAGATCCACGCCTTCTTGCAAGGGGATGACCATGTGCATCGCCATCTGGCCTTTCGTGACTATCTAAGGACCCACCCTGCGGTATGTCGGGAATACGCCGAGTTAAAGCAGGCGGTAGCCGCGAGCTGTCAGCACGATATCGAGCGCTACTGTGCGGGCAAGAATGCCTTTGTCAAAGAGCACGAGGCGAACGCGTTGCGGTGGCAGGCCGTGCAGGAGCCTGCTCTCTGAGCGAGCTTGCTCGCCATAGAAAACGGGGGCCATCAGGCCCCCGTTTTGCTTTTGCAGATTTTTCCTGCTTGCGACTTAGCGCTGCAAGGCTGCCAGTGCCAGTTCGACTCGTTTGGCGTACTCGGGGTCGGCTTGCTCGAAGTGTTTGAGCTGGGCCGCGACGATGGCGTCATCCTCCACATTGATAAGGGAGCGGGCCAGGTTGGCGGCGAGCCGCGAACGCTGTCCCTCGTCCATGATGCGGAACAGGTTGCCCGGCTGGCTGTAGTAGTCGCTGTCGTAGTCACGGAAGTCGTAGTGCAGGGCAGCCCCTTCCAGACTCAGCGCCGGTTCGTGCTGCTCGCTCGGTTGTTGGCTACCGAAACGGTTCGGCTGATAGTTGGGGCTGGCGCCACCATTGCTGTCTGCCCGCATTGCACCGTCACGATGGGCGCCGTGATGGAACGGGCAGCGCGGGGCGTTGACCGGCAGCAGACCGTGGTTGACGCCAAGGCGATAGCGCTGGGTGTCACCGTAGGAGAAGAGTCGCCCTTGCAACATGCGATCCGGCGAGAAGCCGATACCGGGGACCACGTTGGCCGGGGTAAAGGCGGCCTGCTCCACATGGGCGAAGTAGTTGTCCGGGTTCTGGTTGAGCTCCAGCACGCCCACCGGGATCAGCGGGTAGTCGCTGTGCGGCCACACCTTGGTGAGGTCGAACGGGTGGATGTTGTAAGTCTGGGCTTCGGCCTCCGGCATCACCTGCACATAGACCTTCCAGCGCGGGAAGTCGCCCCGCTCGATGGCATTGAACAGATCCGCCTGACTGGTCTCCCGATCCTGCCCGACGGCGGTGGCTGCCTCTTCATCGGTGTAGAAGCTGTGGCCCTGCTCGGTCTTGAAGTGGAACTTGACCCAGAAGCGCTCGTTGGCATCGTTGATAAAGCTGAAGGTGTGGCTGCCGTAGCCGTTCATCTCCCGCAGGCTCTTGGGGATGCCGCGATCGCTGAACAGTATGGTGACCTGATGCAGGGATTCCGGATGGCGTGACCAGAAGTCCCAGGCGGCAGTGGCGCTGCGCAGGTTGGTGCGCGGATCCCGCTTCTGGGTGTGGATGAAGTCAGGGAATTTCAGCGGATCGCGGATGAAAAAGACTGGGGTGTTGTTGCCCACCAGATCCCAGTTGCCCTGCTCGGTATAGAACTTGAGGGCGAAGCCGCGCACATCGCGTTCGGCATCGGCGGCGCCCTTCTCACCGGCCACGGTGGAGAAGCGCAGGAATACAGGCGTCTGCTTGCCGATGGCGCTGAACAGATCGGCCTTGCTGAACTGGCTGATGTCGTGGGTCACGGTAAAGGTGCCGTAGGCGCCCGAGCCCTTAGCGTGAACCACCCGCTCGGGAATGCGCTCGCGGTCGAAGTGGGCGAGTTTCTCCATCAACCAGATGTCTTGCATCAGGATGGGGCCGCGCGGACCAGCGGTGAGGCTGTTGTTGTTGTCGACGACGGGGGCGCCGTTGGCGCTGTGCAGGGTCTTCTCAGTCATGGCTTCTCTCCTTGTTGATATGGGGTCAGCCTACGGATCTGCGCCGTGCTCGGCCAATGGGCCTTTCCTCGTCCTTTGATAGGCAAGACAAATGGGTGTGGGTAGGGGATGTGTAACCGCGCCGGATATTGCATGATGGTGGCTTCGAGAAGGAGCTTCATATGCAGATTACTATCCGTCATGCCGAACCCGCCGATGCCCCCGCCTTGCGGGATCTATACTCCATGCCCAATGCCCAGACGGGCACTTTGCACCTGCCTATGCCACCCCTTAGCCAGTGGCAGAAGCGGTTGGAGAGCGACAGCGTGGTGGCACTAGTGGCCGAGGTTGACGGCCTGCTGGTAGGCCAGCTATCGCTGCTGGTTGAGCCTAATCCGAGACGCAAGCATGTGGCCGGTATTGGCATGGGAGTGCGGGATGACTGGGCAGGCAAGGGGGTTGGCTCTGCCCTGATGGCCGCGGCGCTGGATCTGGCCGATAACTGGCTCAACCTGCACCGGATTGAGCTGACCGTCTATACCGACAATGAGGCCGCACAGGCGCTCTATCGCAAGTTCGGTTTTACCGAGGAGGGGCGCGCCCGTGACTATGCCTTCCGCCAAGGGCGTTATGTGGATGCGCTCTATATGGCCAGAGTCGCGGGGAGCGTCAGTCGCTAACGGCATGGTCGACTATCAGGCCAGATTGCGCCCGGTGATCCGGGCGCTGGAGCAGAATCCCGATCTCTCCATCGAAACGCTGGCGAGCAGTGCCTGCTTGTCTTTCTACCATTTTCACCGGGTGTTTACGGCTGTGGCGGGGGAGACGCCCGGGGAGATGTGTCGTCGTCTGCGCATCCAGCGGGCTGCTTGGCAGCTCTGCTATACCGATGCCAGTGTCACGGCCATTGCGTTGGGGGCGGGGCTCGCCAGCTCGCAGGCGTTTGCCAAGGTATTTCGCCGTTACTATGGTTGCACGCCGGGAGAGTTTCGCCGCGACAAGAGCAAGAATGGACACTTGATGAGCAAGGATGGACACGCACTTGTGCAGCTTAATCCTTATGCTGAGGGTCACTCATCAGCAAGGAGCAATACCATGAAAACCATCGAGATGGACGCCCGCACTCTGGCCTATATGCGTGTCACCGGCCCCTATGGCGAGGGGTATGACCCCGTCTGCAGCCAGCTGCATCAGTGGGCCAGCGCCCGCGGTCTGGAAGGTGGGGAGTGGATCTTCATCTATCACGATAACCCTGAGGTGACCCCGCCAGCCCAGTGTCGCACTGACATCGGGGTGACGGTGCCTACAGGGACGGTGGGGATGGGAGCGGTCGAGATCCAGCTTATTCCCGCCGGTCGTTACGCCCAGTCCCGTTATCTTATTACCGACCGCAGTCAGTATGGCCCGCGTTGGCAGGAGCATATAGGCGACATCGTTGCTGCCGGGCTGGAGTTTGGCAATGGTCCCTGCTTCGAGCTCTATCACAGCATGAGCGATGATCCGGTGCAGGACGATGTCAGCTTTTGCTCCAGCCTCAAGGGGTAGGACGAAGCAAGACGGAAGGGATGGTACAGAGCGTTGCGCAGAAACGAGAGAGCCGGACAGTGTCCGGCTCTTTTGCATCTGGCGGATAGGGCGGCGGTTAGCGCTGGAACCCCTTCTGGGCGAACTTGGGACGGGCGTTCATGATCTGCTCCACCTGCTCGTCGCTCATCTTGCCGCGCGACAGCCCCAGCACCTTGTAGGTGAGCAGCGGTCGGGCGGGCAGGGCGATCATCAGGGCGCGGATCTGGTTCTCGTCATCCTTCTCCCGGGTCGGCTTGCCGTAGGCGTAGGTGAGGACGCCGGCATCCATCAGGTTTTTGACGGCGGGCTCGGTGATCGGCAAGTTTATGACGCTTTTACGCTGCAGCACGAACTCGCGCAGCACCGCCTTCTCGTTGAAGTCGAGGAAGCCGATCATCTGGGCCAGCTGGTCCTGCTGACGGCGCGCCTGCCACTCTTCGCATGCCCACTCCCAGGCGATCAGGAAGCCCTGACTGCAGAAGTAGGAGATGGCGATCAGCATGCCGACCCCCAGCCAGGCCGCATGATCCGCAGCCCACTGGCTGACGGCCCCTTTCATCAGCCCGGCCGGAAACAGCAGAATGATGCTGCAGCAGAGCAACAACCAGACCATCAGCCAATTGAGGCGGTTCAGTTGATAGAAATGTTGGATCCACCGTTTCATTGTTCATCCTTCCCAAACTGTTGTGGATAGTGAACTACCTACAGCAATCGGTGTGCCAACAGCGCAATAGCGGTGGGGGGGAGGGACTGGCGAGGTTACATTCCCTTACAACTTATTGAATGAGTTGTCATTAATTTGCCTTGTGAGGCGGTGGTCGAGTTGCTAAAACGTCTCCTCAGTCATTGGGGAGTAGCAACCCGCCCGCATTCCGGGCCGGGCCCATGTCAACACTCTTGGATCCTCGCATCCATGGCATGGGCGGCGATAGGCACTATCGCTCTGCAAGACCTTTGGCCTCGATATGCACGCCAGCCGGGCGAGCCATGTCGGGTCCATCGGTTATTCTGCTCGCCTGGCGGTATCTATTATGTTGATTACCCTGCTGTTATTTCTCGTCTCTGCGGTCACCATCTACCTTGCCTGCGAATACTTCGTCAACGGCATCGAGTGGACCGGCCACCACTTCAAACTCTCCCAAAGCGCCACCGGTTCGCTGCTGGCGGCACTGGGTACGGCGCTACCCGAGTGTATCGTGACCCTGACCGCTCTGCTGATGGGCAACACAACCGCCCAGCTGGAGATCGGCATTGGCGCCGCCCTTGGCGGGCCGCTGGTGTTGGCGACCATCGGCTATGCGGCAGTCGGCCTCACCCTGCTGCTTTGCATGGGGCGTACCGAACGGGCCATCGATGGCGAGGTGCAGCGCGAGATTGGCCGGGATCAGCGCTGGTTTATGGGCATCTTTCTGGTGGCGACCGCGCTGGGGCTGGTCGCCTTCACCGGCAAGAGCTGGCTGGCCCCGCTCTTCCTGCTGGTCTACCTCGTCTATGTAAGGCGCGAGCTGAAGCAGAGCGACAGCCACGAGGTCGAATTACCGGAGCCCCTCAAGCTGGCTCCAAATGCCGGGATCCCGCCTCTTGGCAAGGTGCTGTTGCAGACGCTGGCTGCGTTAGTGGTGGTGGCGCTGGCGGCACAGCTGTTTGTTCATCAGCTGGAGAGCATGGGCGAACTGTTTGGCCTCTCGCCAGTGCTGGCTGCCCTGCTGTTGAGTCCGGTGGCGACCGAGATGCCGGAGCTGATGAACGTGCTGATCTGGGTGCGGCAGGGCAAGAACCGGCTGGCGCTGGCCAATATCTCCGGGGCCATGATGATCCAGGGCACTATCCCCAAGGCGTTCTGCTTGCTCTTTACCCCCTGGTTGCTGGATGGCGCCATGATGGCCTCCTCGCTGGTGACGCTGTTGGCGGTCGGGTTGCTCTGGTGGGGGTTCAGAAAGGGAACCATGACCGCCGAGCGGCTGGGGCTGGTCGGTCTGCTCTATCTCGGTTTTTGCGGCTGGCTGCTGGTGAGCTGAAGAGGGAAGCGCGGATATGAAAAAGCCCCCTTGGCAGGGGGCTTTGTTGTATCGGTTGGGGCGGTGCTTACAGCGCGGCGATCTCGGCCTGCTGGGCTTCCAGCTTGGTCAGCTGGAGACGGTAATCTTCCAGCTTCTCGCGCTCTTTGGCGATGACCGCTTCCGGCGCCTTGGCGACGAACGCTTCGTTGCCGAGTTTGCCTTCGATACGGCCGCACTCGCCCACCAGACGGGCAACCTCTTTGGCCAGACGGGCCAGTTCGGCATCCTTGTCGATGAGACCGGCCATCGGGATCATCAGTTCGGTAGCGCCGATCAGCTTCTTCACTGACAGCGGGGCGGTTTCACCGTTCGCCAGTACACGGATGGATTCCAGACGGGCCAGCGACTTGAGGAAGGCCTCGTTGTCAGCGGCGCGCTGGGCATCCTTGGCATCGCACTGGAGCAGCACGTTCAGGGGCACGCTCGGTGCCACGTTCATCTCGGCGCGGATGTTGCGGATGCTGACGATGAACTCCTTCACCCACTCCTGATCCGCCATCGCGGCTTCGTCCACCTTGGCGGCGTCGAACTCCGGGAAGGCCTGAATCATGATGGTGTCGGCGTGCACTCCAGCCAGCGGCGCGACCGATTTCCAGATGGTCTCGGTGATGAACGGGATGATCGGGTGTGCCAGACGCAGCAGGGTCTCGAGGACGCTGACGAGGGTGTGGCGGGCAGCGCGCTGCTCGGCCTCGGAACCCTTGGTCAGCACCGGCTTGGTCAGCTCCAGATACCAGTCACAGAACTGGTTCCAGATAAATTCGTACAGCACGCCAGCCGCGATGTCGAAGCGATAGGTATCGAGGGCGGTACGGAAGTCACGGATGGCCACTTGCAGCTGGGACTGGATCCAGCGATCCGCCAGACTGAACTGCATCTCGCCGCCGTTGAAGCCGCAATCCTGATCTTCGGTGTTCATCAGCACATAGCGGGAGGCGTTCCACAGCTTGTTGCAGAAGTTGTTGTAGCCGTCCAGGCGCTTCATGTCCCAGTTGATATCACGACCGGTAGAGGCCAGCGCGGCCAGCGTGAAGCGCAGGGCATCGGTACCGTGGGCATCGATCCCTTCCGGGAACTGCTTGGCGGTACGCTTGGCGATCTTCTCGGCCATCTGCGGCTGCATCATGTTGCCGGTGCGCTTCTCCAGCAGATCTTCCAGCGAGATACCGTCGATCATGTCGAGGGGGTCCAGCACGTTGCCCTTGGACTTGGACATCTTCTGGCCCTCTTCGTCACGGATAAGGCCGGTGATGTAGACGGTCTTGAACGGGACTTGCGGCTGGCCGTTTTCGTCCTTGATGAAGTGCATGGTCATCATGATCATCCGGGCAATCCAGAAGAAGATGATGTCGAAGCCGCTCATCAGCACGTCGGTCGGGTGGAAGGTCTTGAGTGCCTCGGTGTTGTTCGGCCAGCCCAGAGTGGAGAAGGTCCACAGAGCGGAGCTGAACCAGGTGTCGAGCACGTCTTCGTCCTGACGCAGTACGGTTACGGCCGGGATGCTGTGCTTGGCGCGCACTTCGTCTTCGCTGCGGCCAACGTAGACGTTGCCGGCATCGTCATACCATGCCGGGATGCGGTGACCCCACCACAGCTGACGGGAGACGCACCAGTCCTGAATGTCGCGCATCCAGGAGAAGTACATGTTTTCGTACTGTTTGGGCACGAACTGGATGCGGCCATCTTCCACCGCCTCGATGGCGGTCTTGGCCATCGGTGCCACGCGCACGTACCACTGGTCGGTCAGCATCGGCTCGATGGGCACGCCACCGCGATCGCCGTAAGGCTGTTGCAGCACGTGATCCTTGATCTCGTCCAGCAGACCCAGCTCTTCAAGCTTGGCCAGAATCGCTTTACGGGCGGCGAAGCGCTCCAGACCGGCGAACTCGGCCGGCAGGGCGGCGTCGTAGGCAGTGCTCGGGTTGCCGTTGGTGTCGACCACTTCGGCCTCGGCACGCACGTGGGCGTCCAGAGTGAAGATGTTGATCATCGGCAGGCTGTGGCGCTTGCCCACTTCGTTATCGTTGAAGTCGTGGGCCGGGGTGATCTTCACGCAACCGGTGCCCTTCTCCATGTCGGCGTGTTCGTCGGCGACGATGGGGATCAGGCGGTTCACCAGCGGCAGCAGGATGTGCTGGCCGATCAGCGCCTTGTAACGCGGGTCTTCCGGGTTCACGGCCACGGCGGTATCGCCCAGCATGGTCTCCGGACGGGTGGTGGCGACGATCAGGTAATCCTTGCCTTCGGCGGTCTTGGCGCCGTTGGCCAGCGGATAGCGCAGGTGCCACATGTGACCCTTGATCTCGCGGTTCTCCACTTCCAGATCGGAGATGGCGGTGTTGAGTTTCGGATCCCAGTTCACCAGACGCTTGCCGCGGTACATCAGGCCATCTTCGTAGAGACGAACAAACACTTCCTGCACGGCGGCGGAGAGACCCTCATCCATGGTGAAGCGCTCGCGCTCCCAATCTACGGAGTCGCCCAGACGGCGCATCTGGCGGGTGATGGTGCCACCGGACTCTTCCTTCCACTGCCAAATCTTGTCGATGAAGGCATCACGGCCGTAATCGTGGCGAGTTTTGCCCTCTTCTGCGGCGATCTTGCGCTCAACCACCATCTGGGTGGCGATACCGGCGTGGTCGGTACCAGCCTGCCACAGGGTGTTCTTGCCCTGCATGCGGTTGTAGCGGATCAGGGTATCCATCAGGGTTTGCTGGAAGGCGTGACCCATGTGCAGGCTGCCGGTGACGTTCGGCGGCGGGATCATGATGCAGAAGGAGTCTTTGCTGGTGTCGCCGTGGGGCTTGAAGTAACCCTGGGCTTCCCAGTGCTGATAGAGCGCCTGTTCGATGGCGTTGTGATTAAAAGTCTTTTCCATGGTCTCGCCGTAATCTGGATGGATGGAGTCTGGTGTTGATTCTTTATGGATCAATTGGTTGCAGTCAGGGCTGCGCCGGATCCGGTGCGGCAAGGACGGGCTGATCCCTCATTTCGAGGGTATGGCCTGCCTGGCGATAGTGCTTGTAGCGCTCGCGGGCTTGCTGCTTTTGTGTTTCGTCAGTGGGGACAAAATCTACCACTTGAGCGAAGTGTCCTGCAAACAAAGGTGTCGCAGTGGCCAGATTGATGAGGCGGGCGTAGCGCCGTTTCGGTGGCTGATAGCCGATCTCCACTGGGGCCATGCCGCTTTCGCCTTGCAGCTGGTGCGGTACGAAGCGCTCCGGTGGCAGTTGCCACAACAGCTCGTCCAGACGCAGGGCCTGGGCCTCATCGTTGCAGAACAGGTAGATATGGCCCGCCCCCCACGACTCGGCCGCAAGAGTGCAGGCCAGTCGCTCGACCGCAGAAGCCTGCGCGTCATCCTGTTTGCTCATCAGGTAAAAGGTCACTTGGCTCATCAGGTTGATCCCGTTTTGCGGTGACGGACTGTTGACCGCCTCATGAGGCTGACGGGGCGTTTCCCGTCCGCAGCTCACTGATTCAAGAATGAAACAAGGAAGAGGCGGGCCTCTTCCTTGTTGTTCAGGGTAACGCCAACCCTTCCGATGCAGCCATCGGCAGGGGCCGGAGAGTTACTCTTTCTCTTCGATATCCACGCCAGCCCGGTTCAGCAGGAACTGGGTCAGCAGGGGCACCGGACGACCGGTGGAGCCTTTATCCTTGCCACTCTTCCAGGCAGTCCCGGCGATATCCAGGTGGGCCCAGTTGTACTTCTTGGTGAAGCGTGACAAGAAGGCGGCCGCGGTGATGGTACCGGCCGGACGACCACCGATGTTGGCCATGTCGGCGAACGGGCTGTCGATCTGCTCCTGATACTCGTCAAACAGCGGCAGACGCCAGGCGCGATCACCCGCCTGCTCGGAGGCGTTGAGCAGCTCGTGGGCCAGCGGGTTGTGGTTGGCCAGCAGACCCGAGGTGTGGTGGCCCAGCGCGATGACGCAGGCACCGGTCAGGGTCGCCACGTCGATCACGGTTTCCGGATCGAAGCGGTCCACATAGGTCAGTGCATCACATAGCACCAGGCGACCTTCCGCATCGGTGTTGAGCACTTCGATGGTCTGGCCGGACATGGAGGTGAGGATGTCACCCGGACGATAGGCGTTGCCGCCCGGCATGTTCTCGCAGCCTGCCAGCACGCCGATGACGTTGATCGGCAGTTGCAGCTGGGCCAGCGCATGCATGGTACCGAGCACGGAGGCGGCGCCACCCATGTCGTACTTCATCTCGTCCATGCCGTCGGCCGGTTTGATGGAGATGCCGCCGGAGTCAAAGGTCAGACCCTTGCCGACGAGCACGATGGGCTTGGCATCCGGATGACCCTTGTATTCGATGATGGCCATCATGGCTTCGTTGTCGGAGCCGCGGGCCACCGCCAGATAGGAGTTCATGCCGAGCTCGGCCATCTCCTGCTCGCCCACCACCTTGGTGGTGATGTTGTCGTAGGCATCGGCCAGACGACGGGCCTGGGAGGCCAGATAGGCCGGGTTGCAGACGTTGGGCGGCATGTTCGCCACGTCGCGGCAGACCCGCACACCCTTGGCCACGGCCAGACCGTGAGCGATGGCTTTTTCACCAATGGTCAGTTCCCGACGCGTCGGCACGTTGAATACCAGCTTGCGCAGCGGGCGACGTGGCTCGGCCTTGTTGGTCTTGAACTGATCGAAGCTGTAGAGGCCCGCCTTGGTGGTTTCTACCGCCTGGCGCACCTTCCAATAGGTATCCCGACCCTTGACGTGCAGCTCGGTGAGGAAGCAGACCGCTTCCATGGAGCCGGTTTCGTTCAGGGTGGTGATGGTCTTGTTGATGATCTGCTTGTACTGGCGTTCGTCGAGTTCCCGCTCCTTGCCGCATCCGACCAACAGTACGCGCTCGCTGAGCACGCCCGGTACTTGATGCAGCAGCAGCATCTGGCCTGGTTTCCCTTCCAGGTCGCCACGGCGCAGCAGCGAACTGATATAGCCATCGCTGATCTTGTCCAGTTGTTCGGCAACCGGAGAGAGGCGACGAGGCTCAAATACGCCGACTACGACGCAGGCGCTCCGTTGCTTCTCTGGACTGCCACTCTTTACACTGAACTCCATGGAATCTCCTACATCCTAAAGACAAAAGGCACCTTTTATTGAATAATGCGGTGCTTGTTGGGGTATCAGAGGCGGAGCGAACAGCCACAGGCTCCGCAGTTCAAACTGGTAAAAATCCAATATACGGCCCTATTTTTCAGGCATTCGACTAAAAACACAAGTTTACTTGGGAATGACTGTGATCGTTTTCCGATATTTGTTCAGGGAAACCCTGAAAACCCAGCTGGCAGTGTTATTCGTATTGCTGCTTATCTTTGTCAGCCAACAATTTATCAAGATCATCGGTGACGCCGCCGATGGCGAGGTGCCGACACGTCTGGTCTCCACCCTGCTGCTGCTCAACTTGCCCAATATGGCGCTGTTGATGCTGCCTATCAGTCTCTTTTTAGCCATTTTGTTTGCCCATGGTCGCCTCTACGCCGAAAGCGAGATGACGGTGATGCATGCGGTCGGCTTCAGCCACCGTTTTGTGATGCGCAGCGCCATGTTGCTTGCCTTGCTGACGGCGGTGGTTGCGGCGTTCAACACTGGCTGGATCGCCCCGCAGGCCAAGGAGCGCGAGTATCAGGTGATCGACGAGTTCAAGTCGGATCCGGGTATCTCCTTCCTGCAGGCTGGCCGCTTTATGGAGCTCGACAAGGGGCGTCTGGTTGCCTATATCCAGGATTTGAACGACAACGGCTCAAAACTGCAAAAGATCTTCGTGCTGCAGCGGGCGGAGGGGAACAATCCTCCCTCGGTGGTGGTGGCGACCGAAGGGGTGGTGACGGTCGATGAGAACGGCCTGCAGTGGCTGACCCTGATGGATGGCTCCCGCTACGAGGGGAACTTCTCCGGCAAGCAGTTCCAGATCTCCGATTTTCGCGAATATGGTCTGGTTATCCGCCAACAAGAGATGGAGCGTTCCAACCGCAAGGCGGCGGCCAAGCCGACCATGGAACTGTTCGGTACCCAGGACAACGCCATGATGGCGGAATTGCAGTGGCGTATCTCGCTGCCCCTCTCCATTCCGGTGCTCACCCTGCTGGTGGTACCGCTGGCGCGGGTCAACCCCCGTCAGGGGCGCTACGCCAAGCTGCTGCCGGCCATCATGCTCTATCTCTCCTACTTCCTGCTGCTCAGCGCCGCCCGTTCGGCCATCGACAGCGGTCGGCTGACCTACTGGCCGGGGATGTTCCTGGTGCCGCTCGGTTACCTGCTGTTTATCGGCCTGCCCCTCAATCTGCAGGGCACCAGCTGGTGGAACGGGGTGAAAGGGCGCTATTTCAACAGAAAATCAGCATGATGCTGCAACATAGGAACTTCTGCTGATGTTTGGCATTCTCGATAGATATATCGGTAGGGTCATCTTTATGTCGATCCTGCTGTGTGAAATCACGCTGGTTGGTCTGGCGGCGCTCATCAAATATGTGGAGCAGCTCAAGTCGGTCGGTGACGGCAACTACGACATGATCAACGCCCTCTACTATGTGCTGCTCTCCATGCCCAAGGAGGCGGTGCTCTTCTTCCCGCTGGCCGCGCTGCTGGGTGGCCTGATTGGTCTGGGTCAGCTGGCGACCAGCTCCGAGCTGGTGGTGATGCAGGCGGCGGGTCGCTCCAAGATCAGTATCGTGATGGCGGCGCTCAAGACGGCGATCCCGCTGATGATCATGGTGGGGTTGATGGGGGAATATGTGGCCCCCATCGCCAAGCGGATGGCAGATGACATCAAGGCGGGCGCGCTGTCCGAAGGTCGTCTGACGGTTTCCGCCTACGGGGTGTGGGCTCGCGATGGCAACAACTTCGTCAATATCAACGGGGTGCGTAACGATGGCGCCCTCACCGGCATCACCCTCTATCGCTTCACCCCCGAGCGCAAGCTGATCGACGTGGTGCAGGCGCAGGAGGGGGTGTTCGAGCGCCACCACTGGCTGCTCAAGCAGACCCAGGTTACCCGCTTCGACGATCCCGCGCAGATCCGCAGCGAGCAGCATGACAAGATGGAGTGGAGCTCAGAGTTGACGCCCAAGCAGCTGGGGGTGGTAAGTATCGACCCCGAGAACCTCTCGGTCTCCGGTCTGCTCGACTACATCGGCTATCTCGATGCCAACAAGCAGGATGCCGGTCGCTACAAGCTGGAGATGTGGCGCAAACTGCTGTCACCGCTCTCGGTGGTGGCGATGATCCTGCTGGCCTCCTCCTTCATCTTCGGCCCGTTGCGTTCGGTGAGCATGGGGGCACGGATGCTGATGGGGATCATGACCGGCTTCGCCGTCTATGTGAGCGATCGGGTGTTTGGCCCCATCAGTCTGGTCTATGCGGTACCGCCCATTCTGGCGGCTATCGCACCCAGCCTGCTGTTTGGCGGCATCTCCTTCTACATCCTCAGCCGCAAGCAGTAATCCGCATGAGGTTATGAGGAAATGCAAAGAGGGCACCTGTTGGTGCCCTCTTTCGTTGCTGCATTGACCTGGTATTACTTGTTCAGCAATTCCAGATTCTCCTGTGTGCTCAGCACGATCACTTCGCACTCGGCCCAGATATCCTGAAACGCCCGCGGACGCTGGCGGTTGAACAGGCACATCAGGTTGCCCAGACCAAAGGCGGCGGTGGCGAGACGGATCAGCGCCTGGGTAACGCGGATGTGGCTGCCATCCTCGTTCTGAATGCGCAGCCGCCAGGCGCGCATGCCGACGGTCTGGCCAGCGCGGGTCCAGAACCAGGTGTAGAAACCACAGATGACGAAGGCGAGCCACAGGGTGTAGATCAGGCTCAGGTGGTGGCGGGTCAGCAACCAGACGGTATCTTCACCCGCCGGTACGCTTGCCATGCCGGTGATCAGCAACAGCTTGGCGACACCCATGCCGATAAAGCCGGCGATGATCAGCAGCGAAGTCACCACCAGCGCATCATAGATGAGGGCGCCGAGGCGACGCAGCAGACCCGCTGACGGGTATGGCTGAGTGGCGGGAGAGGGGGATTTTTGTTGGACTTTTTTAGGCTTGGCCATCGTTTTTATTCCATTAAGATGATGGCGGCATTCTATGTAACTGGCCCCGCATCGGCAAGGCGTTGAATAAATGAACAAACGGGAGTGTTCAATCGAAAAACACCTTGCATGGCATCGCGCCATTCGTATAATCCCTCGCAGTTGCCCGGGTGGCGAAATCGGTAGACGCAGCGGATTCAAAATCCGCCGGTGAATAACCGTGTCGGTTCGAGTCCGACCCCGGGCACCATCAAATTCATGACAAAAGGCCATCAGCAATTATGGCCTTTTGCTTTTTGGCGTTCCTGCGCATTGGTGCGTTGCTGCTGAGCAGGCAGTACTTCCCGTTACCTCTTGGTATCCCTTCTCTTTTTCCGCTCTCCGTTATTTCCTTTTCTTGATGTGGCCGCTGACGGCATCACCGCCAGCGGCCTGTTTCTATTGCGGTTTTTTCCAAACCTTGCTGCATCAGAACATGGTTGCCGCACTATCCCAGCAGGGCAAACAGCAGGGTACCGAGGGTGCCTGCGAGCGTCAGCGCGATGATGGCTCTGGGTGTGCCGTGCAGCTTGGTCCACATAAACAGGCTGGTGAGGGCGAGCAGCAGCAGGGCCAGGGCGGCGATATCGCCAAACAGCTGCCAGCCGAGGCCGGTGCCCATGCCGCGGTGCAGCCGGTTGAGGCTGGCGGCAAAGTTGGCCAGTTGCAGGTCGGTACGTACCAGCAGGGTACCCTCAACATAGCTGGCAGCCACGCTCTGGCTGAGGGTGACGCCGCGCATTTCCCACTTGGCGGGCAGGATGAGCAGGCCGTTCGGGGTGGGCAGGGTCTGGGCCGGGGTGATCATGGTTCGCCCGTCGGCAAAGGTATCGGGATAGCGCTGTTGCAGCAGGCTTTTCAGCTGCTCCGGGCTGGCGAGTGGCGCCTCCAGCACTATCTTTTCACTCGATTTGTCGGTGTGGGGGCCGGGGATGGGCAACACGGCACGGTGTTGCAGCCAGAGACCGGTGATGCCGTACATCAGCATCAGGGCGAGGGTAAAAAAACCGGCCCAGGCATGGAGGCGGCGTACCCATTTGTTGTTGTGAAGGGGAACTCTTCTGCGTTTCATCGTGGTTGCTTCATAAAAAACTGGCCAGCAAGGGCTGGCCAGTCGGGGTGGTTGTCACAGAGATCAGAAACGGTAGGTTCCGGTCAGACTCAGCTGACGGGGTGTGCCCGGCATGATCTGGTTGGCACTGGTGGCGCTGACGAAGTACTCGTGGTCGGTCAGGTTCTCGGCGCTCAGCTCGGCTTCCCACTGCTGCCAGCGATAACCGGCGCGCGCATCGAAGCGGGCGTAACCGGGCAGTGTGGTGGTGTTGGCGTTGTCGGCGAAGCGATCGCCCACCGCCGTCACGCCGGTTTCACCGAACCAGCCCTGCTCACCACTCTTGTAGCCGAGATAGAACTGGCCATTCTGGCGGGAGACGTTCATCGGGCGCTTGCCCTGCAGATCCGCATCCGCCTTGACCTGCTCCGCATCCTGAATGGCGAAGCCGCCACGCAGGTAGATCTCGTCGGTCAGCTCGGCGCGGGCGCTCAGCTCGATCCCCTCGGTACGCTGCAAGCCGGTGAGGATCACCTTGGTGGGGTCCAGCGGATCCTTG
Source organism: Aeromonas sp. FDAARGOS 1411 (assembly GCF_019047125.1). Lineage (NCBI taxonomy): Bacteria > Pseudomonadati > Pseudomonadota > Gammaproteobacteria > Aeromonadales > Aeromonadaceae > Aeromonas > Aeromonas sp. FDAARGOS 1411. Next base: position 3,975,582 of record NZ_CP077214.1, read on the forward strand.
GTGCGCTTGTTGTACATCTCCAGTCGATAGAGGGAGAGAGTGGTCGCCAGCTTGCCGTTCAGCCAGTCACTCTTCACCCCACCTTCGTAGAGGCGGGTGTTCTGGGGTTCCAGCCCGTTGTTTTTGTCGCCCGGGGTGATGCCGATCAGCTCGCCGCCCACCGGAGTGAAGGTCTTGCTGTAGGAGGTGTAGAAGGCGTGATCCTCAAGGGGATTCCACACCAGACCAAGGCGCGGGCTCAGGCTGTTGACCGAGACGCTCTCCTCCTTGTTGAGGTCGTAGCGGCGACTGGTGACGGTGAAGTCGTCACGGCGCAGCCCGCCCACCAGATGCCAGTCACCCAGGCTGAGCTGATCCTGCAGATAGAGGCCATTGCCGCGCACCTTGTGTTTGGCGTCGCTGGAGAGCTTCATGGCGCCATTGTAGGTAGGCAGTGAGCCCGGGTCGTAGAGGTTGCCGGACGGGATGGCGGTGGCGTTCTGGTAGAGCTTGGGTGTGCGCTCCTGCCAGTTCTGCTCGAAGCCGGCCAGCAGGCGATGTTCCACCGGGCCGGTCTGGAACAGACCTTCGGCCTCGGTGTTGCTGATCAGGTTCTTCGCTTTCAGATCCTGCTGCCAGCGGGAGCGGGTCACCTGATCCCCTTTGACGCTGGTGACATAGGTGTTGTCAAACTGGCTGTCGAGGGTGGAGTACCCGAGCTGCTGGCGCAACTGCCACTGATCGTTGATATCCCAGGAGAGGCGGGAGCGGGTGGATTGCGCCACGTCATCGATGAAGTCGCGGCTGGTATCGCTGTAAACATACTCTCGCGGCACATCGGCCGGACGGCCATTGACCCCGGGAATGCCGCGATCCGGGGTGCGGTCATGTTCGTTGCGTTCGTACTGCACCAACCAGTTGAGGTTGTCGCTGATCTCCCAGTTGGCGGAAGGGGCCAGCAGGGTGCGCTTGCTCTTCACGCCGTTGCGGAAGCTATCTTTGTCCTCTTGCGCCATGCTGAGGCGCAGTTGCACCTGCTCACTCGCCTCGCCATTGAGGTCGGCGGCCAGCCGCTGGCTGTCAAAGCTGCCGACCCGGGCGGTGACGCTGGACTCCTGCCCTTTTTGCGGCTTTTTGCTGACCCGGTTGACGATGCCCCCCGTGCTACCGCGGCCGTAGAGCACGGCAGCCGGGCCCTTGAGCACTTCCACCCGCTCGATGTTGCCGAGATCCCGGGTGTACTGCATGTCGTCGCGGAACCCATCGAGATAGAAGTCGTTGCTGGCGCTGAAGCCGCGGATATTGACCCCGTCGAAGCGGGTATCACCGCTGGCATTGACCCCGGGAATGCCGCTCAGGGCTTCACTCAGCGTCGGTTGGCCGAAGGCGGTCAGCTCGCTGACCTTGACGCTGTCGATGGTCTGGGGCACCAGCTTGGCTGGCGTATTGGTACGGGTTGCGGTGGCAACTTCCTGATGCTGGGAGCGTTTGCCAACCACTGTCATGGTTTCATCGGTGGCCTGGGCAGTGAAGCCGGTGCCCAGCAGTGCCAGCGAGACCAGCGTTCTGCGAAAGTGAGGGTGCTGCATATTCAATATTGACTCTTTGGATGTCGACCTGACGGCTCGAACATATTGATTTAATTATAATTAGCCTGACCCGCTTAAGCGGGATGTCAATGATATTGATTTTCATTTGTCTGGCAAGGTGAAAATAGAGGGGGGTTGTGGTGGCAGGTTTTACGGTTGGGGAAGCGCGGCTCAAAAGTAGAACCATTGCAGCAAACTGCGGTAATGAAGCGAGAGCAAAAAGGGTGTAGCGGAAGAGAAAGGGGCTAAACGTGAAGAGGCATCCGGCCCGATAGGACGGGCCGGATATCGGACTCAGTGGGTGCGCAACAGCCGGCGGGTGAGGGGTTGGGCCGCCAGCAGGCGATAGGCAAGCAGAGACGATCCCAGCAGCAGCGGCACCTTGGCGATCTCCCACAGGATGGATGCGCCTTGCGGGCCGAATACGAAGAGCCAGACCACCAGCATCATGTGCAGGCAGTAGATCCCGAGCACTTTGGGGGCCTGACGTTCAAGCCAGCTGCCCTTGCCCCACTCGGGGTTGGCCAGCAGCAGTCCAAACAGGCCGAGAGCCCAGGGAAGGGAGCCGAGCAGGAAGTCGTGGCGGGTGAGCGGCACTGCGGCAAAGTGCTGCAGCGCCCAGGCTTCACAGCCATAGAGCGTCACGCCCGCCAGCAGCAGTTGCCAGCCGGTGCGGGCATCGGGCTGCCACTGACGCTGGCGCAACAGGGCCCCGAGCGCCACAAACAGCAGGGAGAAGAAGGGGCCGTTACGGGTGAGCAGTGGCCACTCGGCGCCCAGCAGCGGCTTGGCATAGGAGCCCCCCAGCAGCGCCAGCAGGTAGAGGCCAAGACCCAGCCAGAGGGCGAGCGCTGGTCTGCCAAGCCGGTAGCAGAGTGCCAGCAGGGTCACCGCCATGATCAGGGCAGGCAGGAACCAGAGGTGGATCATGCCGCCCACCAGCCAGCCATTGAGGGGGTCGCCGAGCTGGAATTGCCACTGCCCGCGCAGGGAGGCCAGATAGCCTTGCTGCACGGCATCAAGCGGATTGAACGGCACCAGCAGGTAGACCAGACTCCACACCAGCCAGAGCAGCAGCAAGGGGCGGCAGTAGCGCCAGGTAACGGTCAGCGGCGCCTCGCGACTCAGTCTCGGCTGCAGAAAGTAACCGGCACAGAGGAAAAACAGCGGCACGGCAAAGCGGCATAACTGGTTGATGGTGCCGCTCAGCCAGAGCCAGGATCCGCTTCCCCACAGGGTGGGATTGAAGGGGTTGGCGAAGGGAGATACGTGAATGGTCATCACGGCCAGAATGGCCAGTACCCGCCCGCACTCGATACTGGAAATACGCATGGTGGCTCGTCGTTACAGGGGTTGTGATGGCACGCTAAAATTCTTACTGCTAGGTTACAACCAATTGATTCTATTAGTGTGAATCACACTGTTGAGTAGTTACGTTTTGTAACGGGATGGCGGAAGGTGTTACCTGTAGCGGGAACTAGATCCCATTTTTTGGGCGCGCTCATGCAGATAAAAAAAGCGAGGCAGGTGCCTCGCTTGGTTGGCGATCTCGAGCTTACTGGTGAGTCAGCATGCTGCTCTGGTTGGCTGCAAGGGTGGTTCTGCCCGAGCTCTCCAGCCAGGTTTTGATCCGCTTGGCATCGGCGACCCGATCGTTGGTGGTCTCGGCATTGAGTAGCACCATGATCACCGGCTCACGATTGACCTTGGTACCCAGCACCAGACAGCGGCCCGCTTCGCGGATATAGCCGGTCTTGGAGAGGGTGAACTCCCATTGCCCTTCGCGGATCAACCGGTTGGAGTTGAGGTAGTGCAGCTGACGCTTGTTGGTACGCACATAGCTCTGCTCGTCGGTGGAATATTGGCGGATCAGCGGATAGGAGGCCGCTGCGGCGGCGAGTTTGGCGAGATCCTGTGCGGTGGAGACATTGCGCGGGTTGAGCCCTGTGCTGTCGGCGTAGCGGGTATTCCACATCCCCAGCATGCGGGCCTTGGCATTCATCGCCTCGACGAAGGCGCGCTGACCGCCGGGATAGTGGCGGGCCAGCGCCGAGGCGGCGCGGTTTTCAGAGGACATGAGGGCGATATGGAGCATTTCGGCGCGACTGAGCCTGGAGCCGATGGCCAGTCGTGAACCGGTTCCCTTGATGCGGTCGATGTCGGCATTGGTCACGGTGAGCATTTCGTTGAGGCGCAGGTTGGCATCCAGCACCACCAGCGCCGTCATCAGCTTGGTGAGGGAAGCGATGGGCATTACCCGGTTGCCGTTGCGCTCGGAGATCACCTCGCCGGTTCTGTGGTTGGCCACCACGAAAGCGGCCGAGCTGAGGTTGGGCACATCCCGTCGCTCGAGAAAGCCGCTGCTGCTCTTGCTGCTGGCGGAAAAGGGGTTGGCATGGGCACTGTCCATAGTGGCCGGCAGCATTACTGCGCCAAGCAACAGGGGAAGGAGGGAACGCATCATCATGATCAGCTCTACCGGACGAAATACAGGGATATCTCGCTAAGTTATATGTCGTGAACTGGCGCTTCACAATCATTCTCACCTTGATATTGATAATTTACGGCGTTGAGCGCGCTCTGACGGCGAGGAGAGCGTAAAATGGGTCTCCATGGAGTCTTTTTTTTACATTGAAACTATGGACTGGCCGTGATGGCGAGCGGAAGCCGGCGCTAAAAAAAATCGGGACCAGAACGGTCCCGATTGGCATGGAGCATTGCCTGCCGTTTAGTGGGCATCTTCCTGCTTGATCTTGAAGCGCATGGCGATCACCACGAACAGCAGCGGGCCAATGATGGTCCAGACGCCGGTGGAGATATCGCCGGAGATAAAGGGGGCCACCACGGTAAAGACGTTGCCGAAGGCGACCAGGATCAGGCTGATGATGGTGGCCAGCAGTACCGAGCCCGCGCTCTTGAAGAAGATCAGGTCCTTGCCCAGCGCCGGGTTGTTGCGATAGCGATACCAGGCGTAGATGAGGAACATGTAGGGCAGGGTCATGCCGACGTTGGTCATGGTGATGATCAGCTCATAGAGGGCGGCGGCCCCTTCCGGGTTGATCAGGGTAAAGATGGACTTGGCGGCAATGAACAGACAGACCACCCAGGCTTGCACCTTGAGGGCTTCAATCCGCACGCCATTCTCGTTCTCGCGCTGGAAACGCTCCAGCCAGAAGTAACTCGGGGTGCCGGTGATGAACTGGCGCAGTGGCGCGTATGAGAGGGCGATAAAGGCACCCAGATAGCTCAGGAACATGCCAAGGCCAGCAAAGCGCATGAATACCTGTCCCAGCCACTCGCCACCGAGATGGCGCCCCAGCTCCAGCATGATGATGAAGAGGGCGGAGAGAGAGGTGATCCCCTCGGCCGGGAAGTCGCTCCAGCGCATGATGGAGCCGACCGCCAGAAAGCCGATGATGTAGCAGAGTACGATGAAGGCGCCGGAGAGGAAGATGCCGCGCTTGAGGTCACGCTCCGGATCTTCCAGCTCGTCAGCCACCCCGGCCATCGCCTCGACCCCGCCGTAGGCGAAGATGGCGAACACCATAAAGCCGAGGAAGGGGATGATGTCGTTGAAAGCGACATTGGGAGACGCCGTCAGCGATGCCTGGGTGAAGGGCTCCTGCAGAGTCATGCCGCTCACCGCGAAGGTGAAGACGCCACCGACCAGCAGCAACACGTTGAGTGCCACCACGGAGAGACCGCCGATGGCCGCCACTTTGGCGAAGCGGGCGCTACCCAGGGTGATGAGCTTGGTGACGGTGGCAACCAGCGCGATGGCGACCACTCCCAGAATAAAGGGGCCGAAGTCGATACCGGTGCCCAGGGTGACCGGGATGACGGTGATGTCGCGGCCAAACAGCATGAAGGAGAGGGGCACCCACATAGAGAGCGCCTTGCCAAACATCCAGATGACGTAGGAAGCGAACCACATGGTCAGACCGATAAAGGCGAATCGGGTCGAGACCGAGTGGCGCATCCAGGTAAAGATGCCGCCCGCCTCTTTGCGAAAGCCGGTGCCGAATTCGATCATCATCAAAATGAACGGGATGAAGAAAAACAGACCGCCAATGACGAACATCGGAATGGCGGCATATCCCATTCGGTAAAAACCGATCCCGATATTAGTGACGCCAAATACCGATGTTAATATCATCAATATAAAGGCGCCCAACTTCAGCTTTTTTGCTGACATATTAAAAACTCCCTGATGGTGCTGGATTTAAAATAATCAAAAATTAAACAGACGAAACCGGACCCATTAATAACGCGGTAGCGCCATGCCATCCTGCTGTGGCGGGCGCGATCGGGTCATCTCTGACCGGGCTGGCTTACCCGTCAGGCGGTCAATGAATGTATGGGCGGAGCGGCATGGTCTGTGCCATGCGCGGTATTGGTCAGCGTTGCCGAAAATTAACTGTGAACGATTTTATCATTAATGCTGCTGGGCAGGTAAGTTTCCCGAATGAAGCTGTGGTTGAAATAAACAGACCTGCCAGTTAATTGATACGTTGCGGATGTAAACATTTACGCCCGGGCCGACACTTATTTCCATTATTCGTATTCGGCATATTTGGCGGAGTGAATTACGCCATCCTGCCTGATAAATACGCACCAATGGCGACAGCGCTTATCCTCCCAGCCGGGTCAGCAGCACGCCGCCAGTGATAATGGCCGCCGCCGTCAGCCGCATGCGCCCGAGCGGCTCTTTCAGTAGCCAGACCGAGAGCAGCATGGCAAACATCACACTGCTTTCGCGCAGAGCCGCGACCACGCCAATGGGGGCTTGGGTCATGGCCCAGATAACAATCCCGTAGGCGAGCAGTGACATAGCACCTCCGGTAGCGCCAACCAGTGCATATTGACGGATCTGGCGCCATGCCTTGCGTTTCTGGTGGACGATCAGCACCAGCAGCATCGCCAGCCCGGTACAGGCAAAGAGCCAGAGGGTGTAGCGTACCGGTTCACCCCCTGCGCGGGCGCCGGCTCCATCCGAGAGGGTATAGGTCGCCGTGAACATGGCCGTGATCAGTGCTGCCCGAACTGCCTTGCTGTCAAGGCGCTGCTGCCCGCCTCGCCAGGCCATCAGCAAGACCCCCATGATCAGCACGCAGGCGCCGATGATGCCGCCGTAACCGGGGTAGTCCCCCAGCAGCAGGGCACTTAACGCCATGGCGAGCAGCGGGGCACTGCCACGGGCCAGCGGATAGATCTGGCCAAAATCGCCCTGATTGTAGGCATGACTGAGAAACAGGCAGTAACCGATATGGAGCAGGACTGAGAGGCCGAGCCAGGGCAGCTCGGCAGCAGAGGGAAGCCCCATGGGCAGCAGCGCCACGGCGGCGATAAGCCCTGAGAAGATCGCCACCAGTGACACGCCCACCAGCCGCTCTTCGCCAATTTTGACCAGCGCATTCCAGCTGGCGTGAAGCAGGGCGGCCAGCAGAACGGCAAAAAAGACGGTGGTGCTCATGGGAAGGGGCTCTCGGGCGATGGGGGTCAACAGCATACCCGCCCGGAGCCTGATTGGCCGAGATCTTTATCAAGGCTTCGGCTTTTCGGGGCTCGCCTCCTGCGTGGTGGCGTTACCCAGTTGCCCCAACACCAGTTTGGGATGGGGATCGGTCTGCAACGGAATATCTTGCAGCCCGGTTCCCTGCTGGTGGTGATGGATGATCCCGGCGGCCATCTTGCCCAGCGCCTCGTAGCTGCTGATGGTGCCAACGCTGCAGCCGTGTTCGACGAACAGCTCTGCACTGCAGATGGTAGGGATGGCGGCCTCGTTCAATGCATTCAGCAAACGGGGGGCGATGGAGAGCAGATAGCTGTCTGCGGCCAGAAAGACGATGTCGTTTTTGGCATCCTGTTGCAGCCGCTTCAGTTCGTTGTCCAGCCGCCGTGGGTCAGGGGCCATTCGCCAGGTGACCATCTGCCACTGGTAGCGTTTCGCTTCATTGAGCAGCATATCTGCCACCAGCAGGGTGTTCTGCTCACGGGGGTTGAAGGGTAGCAGCAGCCGTTTTCCGGTGGCCAGATGCTCGCTGGCGTTGGCCAGTTGCAGTGCCATCGGCACCATGTTGCTCACCCCGGCCACCATGCTGTTCTGGGCTTTGTCTTCCGAGAGGATGTCTGCCCCGATCGGGTCGGATACCACATTGAAAATCAGTGGCTTGCGGTTGGCCACCAGACTCTTGGTCATAGTGGTGGCGGTGGTGCCAAAAGTGTAGATGTAGTCGTATTCGGCCAGTTTCGGCAGCATCTGCTGGCGCAGCATGGTTGCCAGCGCCGTACGATCCTGATCGGCGTTATAGGTGGTGATGGTGGCCTGATAGCCAAGGCGGGTCAGCTCTGCCCGAAAGCCCGCTTCGGCTGCGGTTTCACCGCGCCACAGCACCATGGCGATAGAGAGGGCGTGAGCGGGAAGAGCCAGCAGCAACAGCAGGACGAAAGGCAGCCTGACCATGATCATCTCTCCGGCGATACATCTACTGTTGAGCCTAGGCCACTTTCTCCGGTCGTGAGCGACGCTCAGCAAAAAGCGCGATGGCAAGCCATCGCGCTTTGGGGATCCGCAAAACCTCGATTAGAAGTCGTAGCGGGCAGCCAGCTGGAAGTCATCCTTGACGTTGAGCTTGCCGCTCTCCTTGCTGTCCAGATTGTTGATACGGTACTCGCCAATCACCCGCAGGTTCTTGTTGAATTTGTACTGGGCACCCAGGGTGTAGTAATCCACGTTGTCTTTCTTGATGCCAGCCTTGTCCTGTTCCTGCTTGTTCCACAGGGCCATCAGACCGAAGCCGTTCTCGAAGTTGTAGCCCAGCGCGGCTTCCCAACCGGTGTGATCAGTGCCGGTCGCCAGGAAGTCGCTGCCATCGGCATAGCTCAGGGCGGCGTAGGCGGCCTTGTTGTCGAACTTGGCGGAGATCAGCCACAGCTTGGCATCTTCTTCACCGCTCTTGTCGCGGATACCGACGTTGTACGCGGTACCCAGAGACAGGTTGAACGGGAAGGTATAGGCCACGGCAGCACCGTAGGCGGCGTCGCTATCCTTGCTGGTGGTCTCTTCGGTGTCACCACCGTCGAACTTGTAGCTGGTGTCGAGCTGGAAGCCATTGAACAGGCCGGAGTATTTCAGCACGGAACCGGCGCGGTTGGTGGCGAAGGTGTCGGTCTTGGCGCCCAGCGCGTCGTTGCCGTAGCCGTCGGAGAGGGAGACATCAGTCCAGTCGGCCAGGAAACCCGGGGCCCCCTTCTGGCGACCGAAGGTCACGGTGCCCCAGTCAGCGCCGACACCGGCGAACGCCAGACGGGTGCGCAGGTTGTCGGAGTTCTCGCTGATGGTCTTCTCGCTGTCATTGATATACATCTGTACTTCGTACTGAGCCAGAGCCTTCAGACCGCTCTGGATCTGGGTCTCGGCCTTGGCGCCGAAACGGACAAACTGGTTGGCACCCTGTTTGTCGCTGTATTCGCTTTTCGGTTTGCCGCTGGCATCCAGTTCCTTCTTGTCACCAAAGAAGTGGCCAGCGTAGATACGGCCATAGAGATCCAGCATGGAGGTGTCATTTTTGTACACTTCAACGGCTTGAGCCTGGAAGGCTGCGGTGAGAGCCAGTGCCACTACAGTCAGCTTTTTCATCTTAATCCCTTGTGGTGTTGCAAGCTTTTGTTTTGAAAACGGGGTCATGCTAGGCAGCGGGGATGACAGCGGGGTGACAGTTGGATGAAGAGTCGATGGCAATTGGGTTGCAATTGGATGAATTGGCTACATTCTTGCTCGCAGCGGCTACTTTTGTGCGCAAAGGTTTGCCCTTGTGGTAGAATGCCGCCCGTTTTCGAGCTCCATAGGTTGGATATGCGATGAGACGTGAACTGGCAATCGAGTTTTCCCGAGTGACGGAAGCGGCTGCACTGGCTGGCTACAAGTGGCTCGGACGTGGTGACAAGAATATCGCTGATGGGGCGGCCGTAGCGGCCATGCGCCACATTCTCAACCAGATCGAGATCGATGGTGAGATTGTGATCGGCGAAGGTGAAATTGATGAAGCGCCGATGCTCTATATCGGTGAGAAGGTCGGTACCGGGCATGGCGACGCGGTGGATATCGCGGTCGATCCCATCGAGGGTACCCGCATGACTGCCATGGGTCAGGCCAACGCGCTGGCCGTGCTGGCGGTGGGCGACAAGGGTTCTTTCCTGAAAGCGCCTGACATGTACATGGAAAAGCTGATCGTCGGCCCCAAGGCCAAAGGCGCCATCGACCTGGATCAGGCTCTCGAGCTGAACCTGAAGTCCGTGGCCAAGGCGCTGGGCAAGCCGCTCTCCCGTCTGACCGTCATTACCCTGGCCAAGCCGCGTCATGACAAGGCAATCAAGGAGATGCAGGGTCTGGGCGTGCGGGTGTTCGCCATTCCTGATGGTGACGTTGCCGCCTCCATCCTCACCTGTCTGCCGGACAGCGAAGTCGACATGCTGTATGGCATCGGCGGCGCACCGGAAGGGGTGATCTCCGCGGCGGTGATCCGCGCGCTGGATGGTGACATGCAAGCCCGTTTGGTGCCGCGTCATCGCGTCAAGGGCGACAGCCCGGAAGTGCGTGCGCTGGGCGAGCAGGAAATTGCCCGCTGCGAAGCGCTGGGCATCGATGTCAACAAGGTGCTCAAGCTGGAAGACATGGCGAAGAATGACAACGTCATCTTCTCCGCCACCGGCATCACCAAGGGTGATCTGCTGGATGGCATCACCAGCGATGGCGTGATGGCGACCACCGAGACTCTGTTGATCCGTGGTAAATCCCGTACCATTCGCCGTATCAAGTCGATCCATTACCTGGAACGCAAAGACAGCGTGGTACGCGACATCATCCTGTGATGATGGCTCGCTGAACTTCCCGTGTTGTCTGAAGCCCGATCGCCCGTGCGGTCGGGCTTTTTGTTGTGCGCCAGCTACGTTTGTGCCGCCGCTTCGGCTATGGTGGCTCAGACCGTCCCAAAGGAGTGGAGTCTATGGAGTGTCGTAGCGGCTGTGCTGCCTGTTGCATCGCCCCCAGCATCAGCAGTGCCATTCCCGGTATGCCAGATGGCAAACCGGCTGGCGTCCCCTGTATCCAGCTCGATAGCGCCCTTGGCTGCAAGATCTTCGGTCAACCGGAGCGGCCAGCGGTGTGCGGCGGTTTTCGCCCCATGATGGATGTGTGTGGCAGCCACCGTGCCGAGGCCATCTGGCTGATCGGCGAGCTGGAGCGGCTCACCACCTGACGAGGGCAGGGCGAAGAGATAAAAAAAGAGGCCGCATCATGCGGCCTCTCGCGTTTCTATTTGCCGGGGATCAGATCCCCGCCAGTTCCAGTGCCTGACGATAGTACTCGTTGGCCTTGTTGGTGAGGCGGCGCTTGTCCATCAGCTGGCCGAGGGCGTGGTAGGCGGCGGCGCTCGGCGCCCGCTCCACCTCCTGCTCCAGCAGCTTCTGGGCATCGTCCAGTTGACCTGCCAGCAGATAGAGCTGGGCCAGTGCGGTGTCCACCTCCGGTTGCCCCTGCTGTTTTTGCAGCAGTGTCAGCAGCGGCTGGTAGCTGTCGAGTTTCAGCTTGGGCAGGCGAGCCAGCAGCTGTGGCATCGGCTGTTTGCGCAGCGCCTCCTGCCACAGGGTGGCAGCCTCGCCGTCGGCGCCCAGCTGGCGCAGCAGATCGCCGTAGCAGGCCAGTAGTTCTGGCTCCAGGCGCAGTTTGCGCGGCAGATCCTGCCACACCGCCTTGAGGGTCTCGAGGCTGCCGGCAGCCTGTTGCAGGCGACCAGACCAAGCCTGTTGCAGCAGATCTTCTTCCTGTTTCGGGGTCAGCTTGCCCACCTTGTGCAGGCTGGGAATAAGGTCGCACAGGGCGCTCCAGTCCTGACGGGCCAGATGTACCTGACGCAGCTGATCCAGCACCATGGGGTGGCGCGGGTTGAGGGCGTAGACCGACTCCAGCATCGCCAGCGCGGTATCGTACTGGCCCTGCTCGATCTGCAACTGGGTCTGGGTCAGGGTGAGCGCCAGCTCGGCTTTGGGGTTCTCCTCCTGCGCTTTTTGCAGGTATTGATCCCGGCGGGCGTCGTCACCACGGGCCTGTGCCGCCTTGGCGGCACTCAGGTAGTTGAGCAGCGGGGTGTCGCTGTTGCTGGCCCCCTTGATCATCAGTTTTTCAGCCTGACTGTAGTACCCTTCGGCCATTGCCAGGGTGGCGGCGACGGTCTGTTGATTGGCCTTGCGGCGGCGGCGCGAGCCGTACCAGCCGAGGGTCTTGCGGCGCAGGCCGAATACCCGACCCAGCAGCCACTCGACGATCAGCAGGGCGCCGTAGAACAGCACTGCCAGGATCACCGCGCTGGTGACGGAAGATTCGATGGTGTAATTGCCAAGGGCAATCAGCACATAGCCCTTGTTGCCGGAGGCTTGCGGGCCAAAGATCAGCCCTGCGACCATCACGGCAACCAGAATGATTATACGGATCATGGTGCCCTCCTCAGCTGCTGGCCAGAATGCGTTGCAGGCGTTCGGTCAGCACCTGCTCCAGCATGGCCTGGGTCTTGAACTGGGCCGGATAGTCGATCTGGATCTGCTCACCCTTGAGCTTGTCGATCTCGCCCTGCATGTAGCGGGTGGCGCTGTTGTCTGTGTCGAAATACTGGGTCAGCCAGCGCTGGGCCTTGTCCAGGCTGTCTTCGTAGAGCGCCTGCTGCTCGCGATAGACGGAGAGCTGTGCCTGCAACAGCTTGGTCTTGAGGTTTTCACGCAGGAAGATCTCCTGCTGTGGCGAGAGCAGCGCTTCGACTGCGCCATCGCGGCGACGGATGGTGACGAAGTTCTCGGTGAACTTGACCCAGTTCTTCTTCAGGTTGCTCTCCCACTCGTCGGGATTGGTGCTGACCGCTTGATCCGGCTCGGCCTTGGCTTCCGGCATGCTGACGGTGGAGAGGGGCAGCAGCTCGATCTGGTCGGACAGTGCAGCCAGCTTGAGGGTCAGCCCCTCGCGGTCGATGCGCGGCATCCCCTTGAGCTTGGCGATATCTTCGGCCAGCGCCTTGCGGATCGGCATCAGGCTGGGGTCGTTGAGGGCGGCGATGCGCTCGTCAGCGTTGCCGAGCAGGGTGATGGCGGAGACGAGGTCATGCTCCAGCCACAGTTTGCGGCCTGCCATTCGTACCAGATATTCGGATTCGGCCAGCATCCAGTCGTTGGGGCGCTTGTCATTCAGGTCCAGTACTCGGTTCTGCAGACCCTGCATCTCCCCCTGCAGCCGTTGCTGGGTTTGATCCAGCGCGGCCAGCTGCTCGGCATCCTTGCTGCTGGTCTGGTCGATCTTGCTCAGGGCGCTCGCCAGCTGCTGCTTGAGCTGGGCCAGTTCAGCCTGCTGGGCCACGGCATTCTTGTGACCGTGCAGATAGAGACCGCCGGTCAGGCCAAGGGCCAGCAGGATGGCAACCCCTCCCAGTACGGCACCGGAGCGGCTCTTGCTGCCATTGACCGCAGCGGTCGGCTGGGGTTTGACCTGGGATTCTTGTTGTTCTGTCATTCCATCTTCCTCAGTTCCAGTGCGGCCGTCAGGGCCTGGTTGGATGCACCTTGGGCAATCGTGATATGGATAAAGCCCGCGGAGTGGGCCATCTCGGCCACGCGCGGGCTGGGGACCACCAGCAGGCGGTCAAAAAGCCAGGGCTGCTGGCTGGTGGGAACCAGCTCCAGCAGGCGTTGCAACAGTTCACCACTGGTAATGAGCAGGCTGTCCAGCCCAGCGGCCTGCCAGTGGTGGGTTAATGTGTCCCCGTCCAGCTCGGGGTAGTGGCGCTCATAGGCCGCACAATAGTGCACCAGAGCACCGCGTGAGGCCAGTGTGCTGGCGATGAGATCCCGCCCGCCATTGCCGCGCAGGATCAGTACCCGTTTGTCTGCTACCTGCTGCAGGGTGGGCAGGGCCAGCAGTCCTTCGCTACGCGGGTCATCCGGGCAACTTGCCGTGATGCCGATGGCTGCAAACGCATCTGCGCTGGCCTGACCCACCGCAAAGTACTCAATATGTGGCCAGGTCTGACCAGTTTGCAACAGAAAATCGTGTGCAAAATGAACGGCATGGATGCTGACGGCGATAACCACGTCGGCACTGCGCAACAGGTCGGGCAGGAGAGGGAGTTCGCTGCCCGCCACGGTTTCCAGCAGCGGGCAGCAGAGTGGTGCATGACCTTGCTGGCGCAGCAACTGCACCAGCTCGGCGGCCTGGGCGGCCGGACGCACCACCAGCGGGATCATGTGCGGTAGACCTCGGCCAGGATCTCGTCGGCACCGGCGGCCAGCAGGCGCTGGGCCAGCTGTTCGCCGAGGGCCTCACCATCGGCCAGCGGACCGCGGATCTCGTCACGGATCACCTGGCTGCCATCCGGGCTGCCCACCAGACCGCGCAGCCAGATCTGCTCGCCTTCGACCAGTGCGTAGGCACCGATAGGAACCTGACATCCCCCTTGCAGGGCGCGATTCATGGCGCGCTCGGTCAGCACCCGGGCGCGGGTCTCGGCGTGCTCCAGTGGCGCCAGCAGGGCGTGCAGCTCGTGATCGTCGAGGCGGCATTCGATGCCGACCGCACCTTGGCCGTTGGCAGGCAGACTCTGCTCCGGCTCGATAAAGGCGGTGATGCGGTGCGCCATCTCCAGTCGTTTCAGACCGGCGGCGGCGAGGATGATGGCGTCGTACTCACCCGCATCCAGCTTGGCAAGGCGAGTGTTGACGTTGCCACGCAGGTCGCGGATCACCAGATCCGGGCGGGCTGCGCGCAGCTGGCACTGGCGGCGCAGGCTGGAGGTGCCGACCACGGCCCCTTGCGGCAGTTCGGCAATGGCCTTGAAACGATTGGAGACGAAGGCATCGCGGGGATCTTCCCGCTCGCAGATGGTGTGCAGGCCGAGCCCCTCGGGGAACTCCACCGGCACATCTTTCATGGAGTGAACGGCGATATCGGCCCGCCCTTCCAGCATGGCGGTCTCCAGCTCCTTGACGAACAATCCCTTGCCGCCCACTTTGGCCAGCGGGGTATCGAGGATCTTGTCACCCTGAGTGCTCATGGGCACCAGTTCGACCTGCAACTGCGGGTGCAGGGCTTCGAGCCGGTCTTTGACAAAGTTGGCCTGCCACAGGGCCAGCGGGCTCTTGCGAGTGGCAATTTTCAGGGTTCGGGCTGCCATATCAATCAGTTGTTTCATTTTTAGAAGGAAATCGATATTACCACCCTTTGCCCGGGCTTTCATGGCGGAGCCGGCAAAAGCGGGGCCAAGCTCAAAAATGCATGCTGAAAATGATTTTCATTAAGCAAGGAGTGTTGATTAATTCATTGAATTTATTGTGATTTAATGATTTCCCCTGATACTTGATGTGGTCATACCAGAAATAATCTGACGTTTAGCTGAAGGCTTGTTTACCACCGCTGTTTGCATTGTTAACATGATCACACTTTTTTGACGTATCCCCCTTTTGGTGCGTCATTTTCACTTAGGTGATAGGCAGGGCATTGCAGGAACACATCGATACGCTGGTTGCGCGTTATGACGACATTACCCGTCTCAAGACGCAACGGGCGTTAGGCCTCATGAGTCGCTATGGGCAGCAGGTATTCCAACTGCTGCCTGTCATGCTGCACTTCAATCATCCCCTGCTGCCCGGTTATGTCTCCGGTGATGTCCCTCATGGTATCTGGAGCTTCAGCGCCACCGCCGAGCAGCAAGCCTTTATCGATGACCTCTGCCGCAACGCCAACTGTCAGAGCGGCCTTGCCACCCATGATCGGGCCATTCAGGGGCTCTACTCCATGGGCAGCACCTCCTCCATCGGTCAATGCTGTCACTCCGATCTCGATATCTGGGTCTGCCACGTGGCCGGTTTGTCGCAGGAGCGGCTCGATCTGCTGGAGCTGAAATGCCAGCAACTCTCCAAGTGGGCCGAACAGCGCGGGGTCGATCTCAACTTCTTCCTGATCCCGGAAGACAAGTTCCGCCAGACCAACGATGCCCAGATGCAGGGGGAGAGCTGCGGCAGTGCCCAGCACCTGCTGCTGCTCGACGAGTTCTACCGCAGTGCCATGCGTATAGCGGGCAAACGCTTGATCTGGTATCTGGTGCCCACCGAATGTGATGATCACTACGATGCGTATGTGAACGAGCTGTTCGAGAGCGGCAAGCTCAAGCAGGATGACTGGCTCGATCTCGGCAGTTTTGACCGTATTCCGGCCGAAGAGTATTTCGGCTCCGCCCTGTGGCAGCTCTACAAGGGGATCGACTCCCCCTACAAGGCGGTACTCAAGTCGGTGCTGATGGAGGCCTACTCCCACGAGTATCCCAACACCCGCCTGCTGTCGATGATTGGTCGCGACTGGTTCCAGCACAACGAGGGGATGCACTACCGGCTCGACAACTACTGTCTGATGCTGGACAAGGTGACCAACTACCTCAAGTCCATCGGCGACATGGCGCGGCTCGATCTGGTGCGCCGCTGCTTCTACCTCAAGGTGTGCGACGGTCTCAGCCATCCCAAGGATGATCACTCCCCCGAGTGGCGCCGCGAGCAGATGAGCCAGCTGGTCTCCTACTGGGGCTGGAGTCAGGACAAACTCTATCAGCTCGATCATCGCCACGAGTGGAAGATCGAAGAGGTGAAGATCGCTCACGCCGAGTTGCTGGAAGCCCTGATGCAGAGCTACCGCAATCTGATCCAGTTCGCCCGCCGCAACAACATCAGCGAGTCGATCAACCCGGAAGATATCGGCATTCTGTCGCGCAAACTCTACGCCGCGTTCGAGAGCCTGCCGGGCAAGGTGCAGCGGGTGAACCTCAAGATAGCGCCAGATCTGAGCGAGCCGGATCTCAGCTTCGTGCAGGTGCCCCACGGTCGCCTCAACCGCGCCGGCTGGTATCTCTACAAACATTCGCTGGAGCCGGTGGATATCATTGGCCGCGCGCCGCTGGAGTTCAACGGCTACATCAGCAAGCTGGTCTCCTGGGCCTACTTCAACGATCTGCTGACGCCCCAGTCGCGGGTGCACCTGTTCAATCAGGGCTCGGATCTGCACATCGACAATCTGCACCAGTTCTGCCGCGATCTCTCCGGCTGCTTCCCCGAGAAGTACCCGCTGGCCACCAACCTGGCCCTCAGTCGGCCGTGCGAGATCCGTCAGCTCTCCATCTTCCTCAATCTGGAGATGGACCCGACCAGTCACTGGGTCGGTCAGGTAATCGAGTTCGACGCCAATACCGTGGATGTCTTCTCGTTCGGTCGCAATCAGGAGTGTCTGGTGGGCTCGGTGGATCTGGTCTATCGCAACTCCTGGAGCGAGATCCGCACCCTGCATTTCCAGGGGGATGAAGCCGTGGTCGATGCCCTCACCACCATCCTCGGCAAGATGCATCAGGATGCCGCCGCCCCCGAGATGATCGAGGTGTTCTGCTACAGCCAGCACTTCCGTTCTCTGGTGCGCTCTCGCTTCCAGACCCTGGTGGCGGAGTGTATCGACCTGCGCCTGGCCCGCGACAAACAGCAGCTGGTCAAGACCATGGCCCTTGGCCGCGAGAAGTACGGAATCTTCTTCGAGCGGCGCGGGGTGTCGGTGAAGAAGCTGGAAAACGCCATCGATTTTTACCGTCACATCTCCCACAACAAGCTGGATCACCTGCCGCTGCGGCTCGACAAGACCCACAGCCAGCATCTGCCGAGCATCGTCGATGCCTACGCCAGCGAAGGATTGGTGCAGTTCTTCTTCGATACCCGGGATGCGGGCACCAACATCTATATCCTCGATGAGGCGAACCGGGTGGAGATCTACCAGCACTTTGCCGGCAACAAGGATGAGCTGGTGGCGGGGGTCAACCGCTTCTATACCTCCAATCACGAGCGGTTCAGCGATGATGGGCAGTTCATCAACTTCAACCTGCCGCAGTACTACGAGATAGTACAAGTGAATGGCGAGCTGGATGTGATCCCCTATCGCAGTCAGGGCTCTCTGCGCGAACAGGTGCCGCCCGCTCGGGAAGTGGGTTGATCCGTCAGTTGGAATCGCTATAAAAAACGGCCTGCAGATGCAGGCCGTTTGCTTTGCCGGAAGGGCTCACGCGCCGAGGCGGGCCAGCAGCCAGCTGCGAATGTCGTCGAGCTGAGGGCGGCAGATCTCGTGACGCATCGGGTACTCGTGCCACTCGGGGGCGAGTCCGGCGCTTTCCAGCCGGTTCTTGGCATCCCAACCGAGCGACAGGCTCACCACATCGTCGTAGATGCCGTGCATGTAGCAGATGGGCAGGGCGCGAGCAGCCTCGCTCATCTCGCCGAGCAGCTTGTCGGGGGCGGCCAGATAGGTGGACATGCAGAGCAGGCCCGCCAGCGTTGCCTGGTAGCGCAGCGCGGTGAAGGAGGCAATTACCCCGCCCTGAGAGAAACCTGCCAGCACGATATGCTCGGGGGCAAACCCGTCGGCCACCAGCTGATCGAGCAATGCGGCAATCTGGTCGGCTGATTCACGGACATGGGACTCCACTGCCCGCTCGGCGGGATCCTCGAAGCTCTTGATGTCGTACCAGCCGCGCATCTTGTAGCCCATGTTGATAGTGATGGGGCGCTCGGGGGCATCCGGCAGCAGGTGACGCACCGGTAGCTCGGTGGGCAGATCCAGCGCATCCACCAGCGGGGCGAGACCGGCGCCGGAATCACCCAGCCCGTGTAGCCAGATCACCGCATGACGGGCGCCCTGCGGGTGCAGGTCGATCATGGGAACACCACCTCTTCGCCCGCCTGGGCGGTGCAGGATTGGCTCAGCAGCGCCTTGAGCTCGTGGCCGAAGCGGTTGTCGATCCAGGTGTCACCCTGCAGCTCGAAGTGGAAGCCGTTCTCGCGGGTGGCGACCCAAATCTGGTGCAGTGGCTCCTGCTTGTTGATGATGACCTTGGTCTTGTTCTCGAAAGAGAGGGTCAATACGCCGCCGTTGCGTTCGCAGTCGATATCCGGATACCCCTCGTCGAGCGTGTCTTCCACATATTGGAAAAAGGCGTCTGTCAGGGCGTGATACTCGTGATCCTTCATCGGTTTATCCTGTTGCTTTTAACAATGTGAGTGCGATTATAGAGGGCCAAAAATTTTTTCGCAGCGAACCATTATGATCACTCAGTTCACCAAGTGTCTGCTTGCCACTCTTCTGTCCCTCGGCTTGGCCGCGTGCGGTCTGAAGGGGCCGCTCTATATGCCGCCCCCCGAGCAGCCACAGAGCCAGAGTACACCGCAAGCAGCACCGCCTGCGACCACTGAGGCTGCCACCGAGGCCGCGCCGCACTAATGCCGCACCCATTCTAGGAAGGAACCGCCCCCTTGGATCACTTTAACTACGACGCCGCCGGCCAGCTTCAGGCCGAGCAAACCTCGCTGCAACAGCTTGCCGAGCAGTACGGTACCCCGCTTTACGTCTACTCCCGTGCGACCCTCGAGCGCCACTGGCACGCCTTCGACAAGGCCGCTGGCGATATTCCCCATCTGATCTGCTATGCGGTGAAGGCCAACTCCAATCTGGCGCTGCTCAACCTGCTGGCCCGTCTGGGCTCGGGGTTTGACATCGTCTCCGGTGGCGAGCTGTCGCGTGTACTGGCGGCGGGCGGTGATCCGGCCAAGGTGGTCTTCTCCGGGGTGGCCAAGAGCGAGGCCGAGATGCGCCTGGCGCTGGATAAAGAGATCCTCTGTTTCAATCTGGAGTCGGAAGCCGAGCTGGAGCGCCTCAATCGGGTGGCGGGCAGCATGGGCAAGAAAGCTCGCGTCTCGGTGCGGGTCAATCCGGATATCGATGCCGGTACCCACCCCTATATCTCCACTGGCCTCAAGCAGAACAAGTTCGGCATTCCCATCGAGCTGGCGCCCGCCATCTATCGCAAGGCGGCCGCGATGGCGAACATCGAGATCGTCGGGGTGGATTGCCATATCGGCTCGCAACTCACTGAATTGAATCCCTTTATGGAAGCGGCTGACAAGTTGCTGCGGCTGATCGACGGTCTGGCGGCGGAAGGGATTCATATCCACCATCTGGATGTGGGCGGCGGTCTGGGGGTCAACTATGGTTCCGAGCAGCCACCCCATCCCACCGAATATGCCGAAGCGCTGAAGCAGAAGCTGGCGGGCCGGGATCTGACCCTGCTGTTCGAGCCGGGCCGCGCCATCGTCGCCAATGCCGGCGTGCTGCTGACCCGGGTCGAGTACCTGAAGCCGGGCGAGACCCGCAACTTCGCGCTGATCGATGCCGGCATGAACGACATGCTGCGCCCCTCGCTCTACGGCGCCTGGATGAACATCATCGAGGTGGATAGCCGTGCCGGTCATGCTCCCGCACTCTATGACGTGGTGGGCCCGGTGTGCGAGACCGGCGACTTCCTCGGCAAGGAGCGCACCTTGGCCATTGCCGAGGGTTCCCTGCTGGCAGTGCGCTCGGCCGGTGCCTACGGCTTTACCATGTCATCCAACTACAACACCCGTCCGCGGGCAGCCGAAGTGCTGGTGGATGGTGCCGAAGCACACCTGATCCGCGAGCGTGAGCAGTTGGCCGATCTCTGGCGCGGTGAGCACCTGCTGCCCTGATGCAGTAGATAGAGATGACAGAATTTTACAGCCCTGACAGCACAGGAGTGCGCGATGTGTACAGATTGTTCCAGGATGCATGGGGCTGTGGACAACGACTTCATGGCGCTTGGCGACCCTTGGTTCGGTGAATTTTTACAGCCCTAACAGCACAGGAATGCACGATGTTGATAGATTTTTCCAAGATGCATGGCTTGGGCAACGACTTCATGGTGGTGGATGGCGTCACCCAGAAGGTATTTTTCAGCAATGACGTCATCAAGAAGCTGGCAGATCGCCACTTCGGGATCGGCTTTGACCAGCTGCTGCTGGTGGAGCCGCCCTATGACCCTGAACTCGACTTTCACTATCGCATTTTCAATGCCGATGGCAGCGAGGTGGAGCAGTGCGGCAACGGCGCCCGCTGTTTTGCCCGTTTCGTGCGTCTCAAGGGGCTGATCAACCGGGATCGCATCGCGGTCAGTACCGCCCGGGGTCGCATCGTGTTGCAGCTGGAGGGGGAGAACCAGGTCACGGTCAACATGGGTGTGCCCCAGTTTGAGCCGGGCAAGATCCCGTTCCGGGCCCAGAAGGCAGAGAAAACCTATCTGCTGCGGGCGCAGGAGCATACCGTGATGTGTGGCGTGGTCTCCATGGGCAATCCCCACTGCGTCATCGAGGTGCCTTCGGTCGCCGATGCACCGGTCGAGACGCTCGGTGCCATCATGGAGCGCCACGAGCGTTTTCCCGAGCGGGTCAACGTTGGATTCATGGAGATGGTCAATGCCACCGAGATCAAGCTGCGTGTATTCGAGCGGGGCTGTGGCGAGACCCTGGCCTGCGGCACCGGTGCCTGTGCGGCGGCGGTGATTGGCATCAGTCAGGGCAAGCTCAAGGAGCGGGTCACCGTCAGCCTGCCGGGCGGCAAGCTGACCATCGCCTGGAAGGGGCCGGGCCAGCCGGTCTATATGACAGGTCCCGCCGAGCATGTGTTTGACGGCCAGATAGAGGTTTAGCCGATAAAGGTTCAGGTACGGGGGGCGTTGGCCCCCTTTGCCCATGATGTCGGGGCAGCGAGCCCCATTTCTCTGATGGATCAACCAATTTATGAGCGAACTCAAACGGCAGGAGCAATCGGTGGATGAAGCCACTGTGCTGGAGTACCTGGCCCGTTATCCCGAGTTTTTCCAACGCCATGCCGCCGTGCTGGACCGGATCCGCATTCCCCATGAACGCAAAGGGTCGGTCTCGCTGGTCGAGCGCCAGCTGGAGCGTCAGCGCGAGCGGATCGAACAGCTGGAGCAGGAGATCACCGAATTGATGGGGATCGCCAGCGAGAACGAGCGGATCTTCCGGGTCTATGCCGATCTCTACGGCGAGCTGTACGGCTGCCAGACCCTGTTCGAGGTGAGTGCCGTGATGGGTAAGGCCTTTGTCCAGCGGCTGCGCCTGACCGGGCTGCGGCTCTGGCTCAATCCCAAGAAGTTTGCCCTGAGCGGGCCCGAGCAGCGCTTTCTGGCGCAGGGCAAGCAGCTCGAATCCCTGCTGGGTCAACGTCTGCCGGGGCAGGATTACTACTTTGGCCGCCTGAGCCAGAGCGAGAAGCAGGCACTGTTTGGCCACGATGTGCTGGTCAACTCGGTGGCCCTGATGCGGCTCGGCGATCTCGGTGTGCTGGCCTTCGCCAGCTCGGATCCTGGCCACTTTACTCCCCATAACGACACCCTGCTGCTGGGCCAATTGGGGCGCCTGCTGCAACTGCGTCTGCCCGAGTTGACTCATGGCTAGAACACCGGCCAGGGCGCCCGCCAAAGCTCCCGTCGTCGCACCGCCACTGCCGGCGGTACTGGCGGACGAGCTGGCGGCCTTTATCGAATACCTGAGGGTTGAGCGTCAGCTAAGCCCTCATACCCGCAATAACTATCAAGCCCATCTGGAGGCGATGACCGCCGAGCTGGTGGCCCTCGGGCTCACTGACTGGGGTCGGCTCGAGGCGAGTCAGGTGCGCACTCTGGTGACCCGGATGCACAAGGGGGGGCTTGCTCCTCGTTCCCTTTCCACCAAGGTCTCTGCCCTGCGCAGCTTTTGCGACTGGCAGGTGCGGCAGGGGCGGCTGACCGCCAATCCGGCCCGTGGCATCGTCACCCCCAAACAGGGGCGGCCGCTGCCGAAAAACCTCGATGTGGACGAGATGCACCAGCTGCTCAACATCACCGACGAGCAGGATCCGCTGGCGGTGCGGGATCGCGCCATCATGGAGCTGATGTACTCTTCAGGGCTGCGTCTGGCCGAGCTGGTGGGGATCAATCTGGTGGATCTGAAGCTCGACGACCGCCAGCTCAAGGTGACCGGCAAGGGCTCGCGGGAGCGGGTGCTGCCCATCGGCCGGATGGCGGTCGAGTGGCTGCAGAAGTGGCTCAAGGTGCGCCCGCTGCTGGCCGGGGACGAGAGCGAGGCGCTGTTTGTCTCCAGCCGCAAGCAGCGGCTGTCGGCGCGCTCGGTGCAGGCCCGCCTCGATGGCTGGGGCAACAAGCAGGCGCTCAACGCCCACGTCCATCCCCACAAGCTGCGCCACAGCTTCGCCACCCATATGCTGGAGTCCTCCGGCGATCTGCGGGCGGTGCAGGAGCTGCTGGGACATGCCGACCTCTCCACCACCCAGATCTATACCCACCTCGACTTCCAGCATCTGGCCAAGGTCTACGACAGCGCTCACCCAAGGGCCAAGCGTGACCCGGATGCGCAGGACGATGAATAACGGGCCCTGAGCCCCGTTGCAGAGGAGAGTCCATGCACTTCTATCGCCGCTGGCAGCCGGTTGCTGCCATCTCGTTTGACCTCGATGACACCCTCTATGACAACGGCCCCGCCATCGTGCGGGCCGAGCAGTGGATGCTGAGCCATCTGCGCAGCGAATATCTGGCTACCGCCATGCTCGACAAGCCGCGCTGGCTGGAGCTAAAACGCGCCGTGTTGCTGGCCAGGCCCGAGCTGCGCCACGATGTCAGTCTGGCGCGCCAGCAGACCATCCGCGCCGCTATGGTGGCGGGGGGCATGGCTGACCAGCAGGCCAGTTGCGAGGCGGAGCAGGTGTTTGCTGCGTTTCTGGCAGAGCGCTCGAAGATCGAGGTGAGCGAGTCCACTCATCAGCTGCTGGCCAGACTGGCCGAACGCTATCCGCTGGTGGTCATCACCAACGGCAATCTGGATCTGGCGCAGGCAGGGCTGGATCGCTACTTCACGCTGGTCTGCAAGGCGGGGGCGGGCGCCAGAATGAAACCGGCACCGGATATGTTTGAGCAGACCCGCAGCACCCTCAAGTTGCCAGCGGGGCGGCTCCTCCATGTGGGGGATCATCCCGAGACGGATGTACTGGGGGCCCGATTGCACGGCTTTCGCGCTGCCTGGCTCAACGAGCGGCAACAACCGTGGCAACAGCTGCAACTGTTGCCGGACGTGGAGCTGACGGCACTGGAGGAGCTGGCCGAGCTGCTGCTCTGATGGCGCTGGCGGGTGGCCCGGCTCAGGCGGTAATGGCTGTCAGCGAATAGCGATATATGGCAAGGGGTTACACCCGCTATTTGCGACAAACCAATCCGAGCAGGGTGTAGCGGTCGCGCTGGTTGACGCGGCAGTAACTGATGCCGACGGGCAGCGCCTGCTGCAGGGTGATGGCGCTGTTCTGATAGCGGCAGACCAGATA
Organism: Aeromonas sp. FDAARGOS 1411; assembly: GCF_019047125.1. NCBI lineage: Bacteria > Pseudomonadati > Pseudomonadota > Gammaproteobacteria > Aeromonadales > Aeromonadaceae > Aeromonas > Aeromonas sp. FDAARGOS 1411. Next base: position 3,999,447 of record NZ_CP077214.1, read on the forward strand.
GAGCGGGCGCAGGCTGCTATCGAGCTGGCTCCAGTAGTGGATCTCGTCGCTGTCGCCATTATCCGGTTTGAGTTGGGCCAGCTCGGCAGGATCTCCGTCGAACAGGGCCAGATTATCGAGCCGGTGGCTGAGGGTTTCGTCCGGTTTGCCATCGTCATTGCGGGTGAACGCCTGCCAGCCCTGCTGCGGGGTCAGCAGCTGCTGGCGAGTCTCGATGGTGGCGGGACAATCAAATTGCAGGCTGGCGGCAAGGGCCAGGGTGGTCAGTAACATGGCTGCGGTTCTCTCTTCATGTCCTCAATACGATGCCATGCTACGTCATCTTCCGCCGAACAGCTTCATCAGTTTATCAAGCAGATCAAGCTGTTGTGGTGGTTGCTTCATGGCTTCCGCCTCCCGCTCCAGCAGCGCCCGCTGCTCCTGCTGGCGGTCGCTCAGCACCCGGTAGAGGGGCTCGACCAGCGCCTCGCGCTGCATCACCAACTCCTGAAACATTGCCTGATTGATGCGATAGGTTTCGACGGTGGCCACCGCCCGTACCGTGAAGGAGCTGGGCTCGCCGGTGAGCAGACTCAGTTCGCCAAAGAAGTCTCCCGCGTTGAGCGTACCAAGCTTAAGCTCTCGCCCTTCGACATTGACCACCATCTCGGCTTCCCCTTTGACCAGCACGAACAGCCAGCTGGAGACATCTCCCTGCTCCAGCATGATGTCGCCGCTGACGAAGGGGGCGAACTTCACCTGATCGGCCAGCTGAAGCAGCTCGTTCTCCTGCAACATGGCAAACAGCGGCAGCTTGCGCAGGGTATCGGTTCGTTCGGCGGTGTGGCGCTTGTGGCGGGCATCCAGATGCTGCTTCTCCTTGGCCATAAAGACGTTGAAGATCGGCGGGGTGAGGCGGCGATCGTTGCGGCGCAGGGCGGCATCGATAAGGCTGCGCACCATGGAGTCGGTCGGATCGTCGCGAGCCAGGTCAGTGAGCCAGTAGCGCACCGCATAGCGGGCAATCCCTCCTTCGACGTTCATCAGCAGGCAGTCCGGTTGCGGATGCTTGGCGACACAGGGGAGCTTGGTCTCCCGCAGGGATTTCTCGATCAGCGCGATGATCTGGGTCGGCAGGGTATCCAGGGTCAGATCGAACCAGACCCAGCGCCGCCACTGCAAGGGTTCGCCACGGCGGCGCCCGAGCACGGTGAATCGCTGTTTGAGCAGGTGGCTGTTGGGGATGACGACTGTCTCCCAGTTGCGGGTCTCGATGGTGGTGGCACGCCAGTTGATCTCCACCACTCGGCCCTGGGTGGTATCCACTTGCAGCCAGTCACCGATGGCGATGGAGTTGTCGAGCTGAATGGAGACCCCGGCCAGCAGGTTGCCCAGGGTGTCCTGCATGGCGAAGGCGATGACCGCGGTGATGACCGCCGAGGTGGTGACTATCTCCCCGAGCGCCATGCCGGAGGCGTAGAGGCGAAACAGACCCCAGCCGATATAGCCGATGGTGATGACGATATCGGCGATGATCCGCGGGATCCGCACATGGCAGAGGGGGAGCAGAAATTCGAACAGCAGGATCCCCCATATCTTGACCAGTATCAGGCCAGCCAGCAGGGTGGAGATCTCGATCAGCAATTGATGGGGCAGCGGCAGTTTGAACCAGCCCCCTTCCAGCTGGATCAGCAGGATCACCACCGCACTAATCATCACGAAACTGAGCTCGGAGAGCAGCTCCCGTCGCTGTCCCGGACGGCGCCAGAAGTGGATCAGCATCAGGGAGAGGGTGAGCAGGGTCCAGAACGGGTGTTCGCCAATCCAGATCAGCGTCGGTAGCGCGGTGAGGTTTTCGCCAGCCATAGCAGCACCTTATTGTGGTTTTATTTCCAGCATAGCTGCTACGGCGCGGGGAAATGGTGCGTTGGGGCGGCAATTTATTTATCCTGTGCAGAACCGGGCAAAGGAGTGCGATTGAGTGAAATTTTCAAAGAAAATCATCTGTTTGATGGCCCTGTTGCCATTGGCTGGCTGCGACCTGCTGGCCGAGAAGTATCGGGTCGAATTCCGGGATGGCTCCTGGCGTGAAATAGCCATTACCCCCTTCTCCAGCGAGGCACGCTGGCGCGAGGGGTGTGCCACCGGCGAGGTGCTGAGCGACATGAAGGTGCCCATCAAGCGGGGTGACACGGTCAATGGCCGCGAGCAGTTGCTGATTGGCGGCGAGAAGTTCGAGCTGGATGACAACAACCTCTACCGCAGCAACGGTATGGTGTTTGGCCATTCGCCTGACCATATCCAGCGCGGGCTCAAGGGGATGGATATCTGCCGCACCTTGCGCCCCGAGCGGGGCGGACTGCCCAAGCTCAAGGCGCGTGGGTTTGGCGACTGAATCGATGAGGGATTAACTAGCCGCCATCAATGCACAACGCTGGCGGCAGGCATCGCCAAAGGCTTGAAAGATCTTGATGGAGTGGGGGTTTTCATTGGCTTTCCACTCCGGATGCCACTGCACTGCCAGCAAAAAGGGTGACAGTGCGGGAGCATGAAGTGCCTCGATCAGCCCATCTTCGGCGTGGGCCAACGGCTCCAGACCCTTCCCCAACCGGTTAATGCCCTGTCCATGCAGGGAGTTGACCGGAATCTGTTCTTCCCCCATCAGTTCGGCAAACCAGCTGCCGGGCAGCAGTTTTATCTGATGGCTCGGCCCATACTGCTCGTCGACCGGATCGTCGGCATCCTCCCGGTGATCGTCATAACCCGGCTCGTTATAGACCTTCTGATGGATGTCTCCCCCCAGCGCCACGTTGATCTCCTGCATTCCGCGGCAGATCCCGAGGATCGGCAAACCACGGGCGAGCGCTCCCTTGATGAGGGGCAGGTCGAACAAATCGCGATCCCTGTCTTGCTGTTTTTCCGGCGTGAGGTTCTCCTGGCCGTAGAGGGCCGGATCGATATTGGAACCTGCACCACTCAGATAGACCCCATCGGCGAGATCCAGATACTGCTCCAGATCGGTGGTGCCGCAGCAGGTGGGCACCAGCAGCGGGACGCAGCCGCTTATCTCCACCAGCGGCATGATGTATTTGTGGGTCATCACCTGATAGGGGTGGCCGTTGCGGGGCTGGGCGCCCATGGTCATCAGCACGACAGGTTTACGGGTGGCGGGAGGCTGGGGATTTGGCATAGGGCACCTTGATTATCCTTGGCGTTGAAGTCTCATCCTGCGCCTTGGGCAGGCCCTTGCAAACCGGCAGGGCAAGGGCATGCCTCAAGGCATGGTCATGGGATCCCGCGTCGGGCCGGGTGACAGAATCGTTGGTCAGCCTGGGCAGCGACAGCCTGGATCCTCTCTTCAGTCTGCCAAGGCCGTTCAATATGTCAAACAAAATGATACCAAATTGTTAACGCGTCTGTTTTGGTCTGCTCTGAAGCGGCGATTTAACGGGGCTGTTGAGATGGGCCGTTATGGCTGGGGTAACAAAATGGTGGATATATTAAACGCGCAGGGCTGGCGGGGGATGTGGAGAGGAAAAGGCATCAATAGAAGCACGCCTCCCCGAGGGGAGGCGTGTTTCGGGGATCACAGCAGGTCTTCGATCTCGCCGCGCAGATACTGGTACATCTCGCGGTAGGCGACCGGCGGCTTGTTCAGCTCCCGCTCCTTGTTGGCGGAGCGGATCAGCTGGCGCAGCTTCTGGCGATCCAGCTCGTGGAACTGGGACATCAGCTCGTTGAGGGCGCTGTCACCTTCGGTGATCAGGCGCTCGCGCCACTGCTCCAGGCGATGCAGGCGCGCATTCACGGTGGAGTGACGGTTCTTGATGATAGAGAGCGCTTCGGCAATCGGCTCGATATCGCGGCTGCGCATCAGGCGGCCGATGAACTGCAGATGGCGACGGAAGGACTCATCCTTCTTCGGCTTGAGTTTGCGACCCAGCTCGACAGCTTCTGCAAGCTCTTCATCCAACGGGATTTTTTCCAGCTCGCTGTGGCTGAGGGAGACGATCTCTTCCCCCATTTTCTGCAATGCTTCGGCATCGCGCTTGAGCTGGCTCTTGCTGGGGCCCCAGTCTTCGAACTCGTTGTCGTCTTGATATTGACTCATCGGTCTCTTGATTCCTGTCATTCACGTTTGGCGGATATGTTACCAGCTTCTCCCGCTGGGCGCAGGGGTCTGATATGCTTACCCCCTTTCCTTCTTTCATACAGATGTGAGTTATGGATCAGCAAGACCAAATCCGCCAGGATCAAGCCCATCTCGAGGCCGTGGTTGCCGAAGCCCTGGAGATAGCCAAAGGACTGGGCGCCTCGCTGGCCGAAGTCTCCATCAGCAAGCAGACCGGGTTGTCGGTGAACACCCGGGGTTGTGAACTGGAAAGCATTGAATTCAATAAGGATGGCGCCCTCGGCATCGCCGTCTATCGCGATGGTTGCAAGGGATCTTCCTCGACCACCGATCTGAGCAAACCCGCCATTCGTGCCGCCGTTGAAGCGGCCATCGAGATTGCTCGCCACACCTCGGCCGATGATTGCGCCGGTCTGGCGGACGCCGAGCTGCTGGCCTGGGATGCCCCCGATCTGCAACTGTGCCACCAAATCGAACTGGATCCCCAGCGCGGCATCGAACTGGCCATCGAGTGCGAGCGGCTGGCGCTTGGTCGCGATGCCCGTATCAAGCACTCCGACGGCGCCGGTTTCTCCAGCCATCTCGGCATCAAGGTCTATGGCAACAGCCACGGCTTCGTCAAAGGTTATGCGGCATCGCGCAACTCTCTGAGCTGCGTGCTGATCGGCGAGCAGGATGGCGACATGCAGCGTGATTACGGCTACTCCTCCAGCCGTACCCTCGACGGGCTCTGGAGCACGCAGCGCATTGCCGACGAAGCCGTTGAGCGTACTGTCTCCCGCCTCGGCGCCCGCAAGATCTCTACCCGTCATGCACCTGTGCTGTTCCACCCAGACACTGCCTCTGGCCTGTGGGGCCACTTGGTGATGGCCATCAGCGGCGGCAACCTCTATCGCAAGTCGAGCTTCCTGCTCGACAAATTGGGCAAGCAGATCCTGCCCGAGTGGCTCACCATTCAGGAGTTCCCCCACCTGCTGGGCGGGCTCGCCAGTACCCCGTTCGATGGGGAAGGGGTGCGTACCCGCGACATGGATATCATCCGAAATGGCGAGCTGATGAGCTGGCTGCTTACCTCCTACTCCGCTCGCAAGCTGGGGCTGACTACTACGGGTCACGCCGGTGGCATCCACAACTGGCAGGTCTCCAATACCGGCCAGGATTTTCAGGGCATGCTCAAAGAGATGGGCACCGGTCTGCTGGTGACCGAGTTGATGGGGCAGGGGGTCAATATCGTCAATGGTGACTACTCCCGCGGCGCTGCCGGTTTCTGGGTCGAGAATGGCGAGATAGCCTATCCGGTCGAGGAGATTACCATCGCCGGCAATCTGGCCGAGATGTTCAGCCATATCGTGGCGGTAGGTCGTGACGAGGATGAGCGCTCCAGTCTCAAGACCGGCTCGGTGCTGGTAGAGAATATGAAGCTGGCGGGTCACTGATCCCGGTTTCAACAGAACCGAAACCATGAAAAAGGCCCCCTCGCCAACGCGAGGGGGCCTTTTTATCGGCCAGTGATCAGGGGGCTATCAGCCCTTGATGCGCTCGATGCGGCCACCCAGACCCTGCAGCTTCTGTTCGATGTCTTCGTAGCCACGGTCGATGTGATAGATACGGTCGACGATGGTGGAGCCTTCGGCCACGAAGCCGGCCAGTACCAGACTGGCGGAGGCGCGCAGATCGGTCGCCATTACCTGGGCACCCTTGAGTTGCTCGGTGTCACGGCAGATGGCTACGTTGCCCTGCAGTTCGATGTCTGCACCCATCCGTACCAGTTCGGGAACGTGCATGAAGCGGTTCTCGAAGATGGTCTCGGTGACCATGCCGGTGCCTTTGGCGACGGCGTTCAGCACGGTGAACTGTGCCTGCATGTCGGTCGGGAAGGCCGGGTAGGGGGCAGTCTTGATGGTGACCGGTTTGAGGGTGCGGCCAGTCATGTCGAGGGTGATCCAGTCTTCACCCTTCTCAATCAGGGCGCCAGCCTCTTCCAGCTTGACCAGTACCGCTTCCAGCAGGGTCGGGTCTGTCTTGCGGCAGGTGATCTTGCCGCCGGTGACCGCTGCACCCACCAGGAAGGTACCGGTTTCGATGCGGTCAGGCTGCACGCTGTAGTTGCCGCCGTGCAGACGCTCGACACCGTCGATGGTCAGGGTATCGGTGCCCGCGCCCTGGATCTTGGCGCCCAGAGTATTGAGGAAGTTGGCCAGATCGACCACTTCCGGCTCGCGCGCGGCGTTTTCGATCACGGTGCGGCCATCAGCCAGGGTCGCGGCCATCATCAGGTTTTCGGTACCGGTCACGGAGACCATATCCATCAGGATGTGGGCGCCTTTCAGGCGGCCATCGACACGGGCCTTGATGTAACCATCTTCGATGGTGATCTTGGCGCCCATCAGCTCCAGGCCGTGGACGTGCAGGTTGACCGGACGGGCACCGATGGCGCAGCCGCCGGGCAGGGAGACGTCAGCCGCGCCGAAACGGGCAGCCAGCGGGCCCAGCGCCAGAATGGAGGCGCGCATGGTCTTCACCAGCTCGTAGGGGGCGACGTGGTTGTTCACCGCACCGGTCAGCACTGTGACGTTGCCGTTGACCTTGGTGGTCGCGCCCAGCATCTCCAGCAGCTTGATGGTGGTGCCCACATCTTTCAGGCGCGGCACGTTGGAGAGGTGAACCTCTTCATCACAGAGCAGGGTTGCGAACAGGATCGGCAGGGCGGCGTTTTTGGCGCCGGAGATGGTCACTTCGCCGTTGAGAGTACAACGACCATCGATTTTGAATTTGTCCATTTTTACTTCGTTACCAAATCAGGAGGGCAATAGGAATTTACGTTCGCGTTTCCACTCGGCGTCGGTGAACGCCTTGATGGAGAGGGCGTGAATGGCGTTGCTGGCGATCTTGTCCATCAGCGGGGCATAGATAGCCTGCTGCTTCTTGACCCGGCTCATGCCGTCAAACATGTCACCGACGGCGATCACTTGGTAGTGACTACCGTCCCCTTTGACATGGACTTCGGACAATGGCAGAGCCTCAAGGAGTATCGCTTCAATTTCAGAGACTTGCATTATGCGTCCTCAGTTGTGAGCGGGGTTGACTGAAACAGCCCGGCCACCCCGTAGAGGTTGGCCAGGGTATAGAAATCACTGGAGGCGCCCACCAGTTGCGGTGTGGCGCCTCGTGCTAATACGGCTTTGGCCCATTTGACCAGCAGGGCCAGTCCGGCGGAGTCGAGAGTGGTGACGCCGCCGAGCTCGAGCTGGTCGTCCTGCCACCATTCGGCGCGGCGTTGCCACAGGTCATTGACCTGTGGCGCCTGCAGCTCACCGCTGAGGGTCATGGTTTGAGTACCAGCGGCTTGGCGTTGTGTTCGCGCAACTGGGCGATCACCGCATCGATGCCGTTCTGGCGGATCAAACCGCCCAGCTCGCTCTGTTTGGCCGAGAGCAGGCTGATCCCCTCTGCCACCATGTCGAAGGCTTTCCACTCGCCGGTCTTGTTGTTCTTGCGCAGCTTGAACTCGAGGAAGATGTCCGGCTTGCCAGCCTCTTTCACGCTGACGTTGACGGCGGTGATGTTGCCGCTGGGAGCTTTGCCCGGCTCGACCTTGACGGTCTGTTTGTCAAAATGGGCCAGCGCATCGGCGTAGGAGCTCACCATGTACTCGGTGAACACCTCGACGAAGGCATTGCGCTGCGCTTCGGTGGTCTCTTTAATCTGGTTGCCAAGCACCTTGTAGGCGGCGAAGCGGTTGTCCACATAGGGCAGCAGCTCTTCGCGGATGATCACCCGCAGGTGATCTGGATTGCTTTTCACCTGGGCCTGATCGGCTTTCAGGCGGGCAAAGGTCTGCTTGGCAGCCTGATCCACCAGCGCGTTGGGGTCGGTGGCATCGACGGCGGCTTGGGCAGACAGGGAAAAGAGCATGCTGGTCATCAGACCCAGCAGCAGGGCGATTTTCTTGAACATGATTACTCCTTCTTGCTGTCTGATTTGCTGTCGGAGGATTGGCTGTAGAGGAACTTGCCAATCAGATCTTCCAGCACGATGGCGGATTTGGTGTCTTCAATCAGGTCGCCATCCTTGAGCATCTCGGTGCCCATCTCCTCATCGCTGAAGCCGGGGGCCAGACCGATGTATTGCTCGCCGAGCAGGCCGGAGGTGAGGATGGAGAGGGAACTGGTATCGGCGAACTCGCCAGCGCTCTTTTGCATCATCAGGGTCACTTCGGGCACCTGGGTTTTCGGGTCCAGTACGATGTCGCTGACCCGACCGACCACCACGCCGCCGACCTTGACCGGCGAACGGACTTTCAGGCCGCCGATATTATCGAAATGCGCGCGCAGGGTATAGGTTTCTCCTTCCGGTTTGAAGCTCAAACCGGCCACTTGCAGGGCCAGTGCCAGAATGGCACCGATGCCAGCCAGCATGAAGGTGCCGACCAGGAATTCTACTTTGCTGAACTTCATCTTTACCTTATCCAAACATGACTGCAGTGAGTATAAAATCCAGGCCGAGCACGGCGAGGGATGAGTGGACTACCGTTCGGGTCGTGGCCTGACTGATCCCGGCCGAGGTCGGCTTGGCGTCATAGCCGTTAAAGAGCGCAATCCAGGTGACCACCAGGGCGAAAATCAGGCTCTTGATGGCACCCTGCATGATGTCTTCATGCCAGTCGACAGAGGCCTGCATGGCAGACCAGAAGCCCCCTTCGTCCACGCCGAGCCAGTCCACACCGACCAGCTTGCCGCCGAAGATGCCGATCAGGCTGAACATAAAGGCCAGCAGCGGCATGCTGATGACGCCAGCCCAGAAGCGGGGAGCAACCACCCGGCGTAGCGGGTCGACCGCCATCATCTCGAGGCTTGAAAGCTGCTCTGTGGCCTTCATCAGGCCGATTTCAGCGGTCAGGGCCGAACCGGCACGGCCGGCAAACAGCAGCGCCGTGACCACAGGGCCCAGCTCCCGCAGCAGGGAGAGGGAAACCAGCTTCCCCAGACTCTGCTCGGCGCCGAAATCCTTCAATACGTTGTAACCCTGCAGCGAGAGCACCATGCCGATGAACAGGCCTGAGACCAGAATGATGGCAACCGACTGTACGCCCACCACATACAACTGTTGGACAAGCAGCGGGAAGTGCTTGCGCGGTTCGGGTTTGCCCGCCAGCGCATGGAACAACATGATGGTGGCGCGACCGACGGAGCTGATAAACTGCACCCCGACCCGCCCCAGTTTGCTTATTTGACTTATCAACATCAGAGATCCTGTAGCAGATCGCCTGCCGGAAAATGAAACGGAACAGGACCATCGGGCAATCCTTTGAGGAACTGCTCGACTTCGGGATTGTGCTCCTCGCGCAGCTGATCCGGCGTGCCGTGTGCCACCACCTTGCGATTGGCAATGATGTAGGCGTAATCGGCGATGCTCAGAACCTCTTTCACATCGTGGGTGACGATGACTGAGGTGATACCGAGGGCATCGTTCAGCTCCTTGATCAGCTTGACCAGCACCGCCATGGTGATGGGGTCCTGCCCGACGAAGGGCTCGTCATACATGATGAGGTCGGGGTCAAGGGCGATGGCCCGAGCCAGCGCTGCCCGGCGCGCCATGCCGCCGGAGAGCTCGGAGGGCATCAGTTTCGCCGCGCCGCGCAACCCCACCGCCTGCAGTTTCATCATGACGATGGTGTGGATCAGCTCCTCCGGCAGGCCGGAGTGCTCCCGCAGCGGGAAGGCCACGTTGTCGTAGACCGTCATGCCGGTAAACAGGGCGCCGCTCTGGAACAGCATGCTCATCCGTTTGCGCACTTCATAGAGGCGCGAACGGGAGAGGGTGGGGATATCTTCCCCGTCAAACAGAATGTGACCGGACTCCGGCTTGAGCTGGCCACCGATCAGCCGCAGCAGGGTGGTTTTACCGATGCCGCTCGGGCCCATGACGGCGGTGACCTTGCCACGAGGAATGGTCAGGTTGATCCCGTCATACAACAGCCGATCTCCGTGACTGAAAGTCAGATCGGAGATGGTGATCAGGTCATTGTTCAAACAATTGTCCATCCGGTGTAAATGAGGTGCGAATTTTATGGGGTAGTCTAGGTCTAAGCAACAGCAAGGAACAACTATTGAACAGGCTGCAAGCCCATTTGCACGACAGTTTTCTGTAACAAAGTGCGTCATTGAGAGCGGGATTTGCCATCCGATTCGCTTATCCGGGCAGACTTTTTTATAATCCCGCAGCTAATTTCGGCCCGGAGCTGTGTCTTTATGTCTGTAAAGCCTGAGAAAGTGTCTGAACTGTTCGATTTTCGTCGCAGTGCCCGCGCGGTGCTGGACACAGAAAAGCAAGCCATTGATGGACTCTATCAGTATCTGAACGACGCCTTCGACAAGGCGTGCGAAATGGTGCTGCGCTGTGGTGGCAAGATAGTGGTCACCGGCATGGGCAAATCGGGCCATATCGGCAGCAAGATCGCCGCCACCCTCGCCAGCACCGGCACACCGGCCTTCTTCCTTCACCCGGGAGAAGCGAGTCACGGCGATCTGGGGATGATCTCCAGCGGCGACCTTATCATCGCCATCTCCAACTCCGGCGAGAGCGACGAAATCCTGGCCCTGCTGCCGGTACTCAAGCGCCGCGGCATTCCGCTCATCTGCATGACCGGCAATCCCGCCTCCACCATGGCCAAAGAGGCCAACGTGCACCTGTGCATCAAGGTGGAGAAAGAGGCCTGCCCGCTGGGTCTGGCACCCACTTCCAGCACCACGGCAACCTTAGTCATGGGCGATGCCCTGGCGGTCGCCCTGCTGGAAGCGCGCGGTTTTACCGCCGATGACTTCGCCCTCTCTCACCCGGGCGGTTCCCTTGGCAAGCGTCTGTTGCTGCGGGTCGGCGACCTGATGCACAGCGGTGAGCTGTTGCCCCGGGTGGGGATAGATGCCACCATCAGCCAGGCGCTGCTGGAAGTGAGCCGCAAGGGGCTCGGTATGACGGCGGTGGTCGATGGCAATGGCCTGCTGGCCGGGCTCTTTACCGATGGCGACCTGCGCCGCATTCTTGACCAGCAGATCGATATCCATCACACCCCCATCAGCCGTGTGATGACGGCCAACTGTGTTACCGTAGGCCCAGAGATGATGGCTGCAGAAGCCGTCAAGCTGATGGAAACGAGAAAAATCAACGGATTACTGGTGGTGGATGGTGACAAGCGCCCGCTCGGCGCCTTCAACATGCACGACCTGCTGAAAGCCGGAGTAATTTGATGCAAAACGTACCGACCCTCTATGGTCCGGTGACGCGCAGCCAGTTTGAGAAGGCGGCGCAAATCCGCCTGCTGGTGTGCGATGTGGACGGGGTGCTCTCCAACGGCCTCATCTACATGGGAAACAACGGCGAAGAGCTGAAAACCTTCTGTACCCGCGATGGCGCGGGCATGCGAGCGCTGCTCAATGCCGGGATCGAGATTGCCATCATCACAGGGCGCAACTCCCGTATCGTCAGCGATCGGATGAAAAGCCTGGGGGTGGCTCATGTGGTGCAGGGGGCTGATAAAAAGCTGCCTCACTTCGAAGCGCTGCTGGCCAAGCTGGGGCTGACTGCTGAACAGGCCGCCTATATGGGCGATGACACCATCGATCTGCCGGTGATGGCCGCCTGCGGCCTAGGTATCGCGGTGGCCGATGCCCATCCGCTGGTGCTGAGTCGTGCCGATATGGTGACCCGGCTTGGCGGTGGCATGGGCGCGGTGCGTGAGGTGTGTGACCTCATTTTGCAGGCGCAGGGCCATGACGATTATCAGCCCGAGGCCTCGGTATGAGCAGACAGACCCTGTTGTTTGCCCTGCTGTTTCTGGTTGCACTGGTTGCCTGGCAGCTGGGCAAGGTTGAGCTGGTGCCGGAGAGCGCTGTCAAAATCGAAAACTATCAGCCGGATTTTGTCGCCAAAGATCTGGTGACCACCCGTTTTGATATCAACGGCAAGCGCACCGAGCGGCTGGAGTCGACCTACGCCGAGTATTATCAAATCCTCGAGCAGGCCACCTTCGACAAGCCGGTGGTCTACATGTATGACGATCAGGGTGCCGCCGAGTGGAAGGTGACTGCCGAAACCGGCGTGCTCAACACCGGCGACAACGTCATCCTGCGGGATAAGGTGCATCTGGATGGTCTGCTGCCCACCTCCTTTATCTCCACACTGGATACCCCCTATCTGGAGCTGGATCTGGTGACACAGGATGTGCGCAGCAACCGGGAAGTGAACATTCTGGGTCGGGATTTCCAGACCCAAGGGGTTGGCCTCAAGGGCCATCTGGACCGCAAATATTTTGAGTTACTGGATCAAGGCCATGCCATCTATTTCAATGAAAAACGCTAATCTGGCCCTCGCAGCCCTATTGTTGTGTGGTGCGGTGACCGCCAAAGAGTCCGACTTTGCCGAGAAGGTCTACGTCGATGCCGTCAAACAGGTGGCCGAGATGCAGGACAACCGCATCACCTTCGAAGAGGATGTGACCATCAATCAGGGCACCATCCGGATCAAGGCTGACAAGGTGGTAGTGACCCGCTCCGGCGAGAAAGGGGCCGAGGTGATGACTGCCTACGGCAAGCCCGCCACCTTCTTCCAGATCCTGGATAACGGCAAGCCGGTCAATGCCCACGGTAACACTATCCGCTACGAGCTGAAGAACCGGCTGGTGACCATCACCGGCAACGGTCAGCTCAAGCAGGAAGATAGCCAGGTCAATGGCGATCTGATCCGCTACGACATCGTCAAACAGAAGATGATTGCCGAGAGCAAGAGCCCGAGCCAGCGGGTCAAAACCGTGTTCCTGCCGGATCAGGTAGAGAATTTCGACAAGCCCGCCGACCAGAAGAAGCAGGGAAAATAAGCCATGGCAGTGTTAAAAGCAGTGGGCCTGCAGAAGAGCTACAAGCGCCGCATGGTGGTGAGTGACGTCAGCCTTGAAGTGGGCACTGGCCAGATTGTCGGCCTGCTCGGCCCCAACGGGGCGGGCAAGACCACCTCCTTCTACATGATCGTGGGGCTGGTGCAGCGCGATGCCGGTCTCATCACCATCGACGATCAGGACATCAGCCTGCAGCCCATGCATGTGCGGGCGCGCAATGGCATCGGTTACCTGCCGCAGGAGGCCTCCATCTTCCGTCGCCTGTCGGTGTTCGACAACCTGATGGGCGTGATGCAGACCCGCAAGGGGTTGAGTCGCGAGGAGCGTGAGGACAAAGTTCAGCAACTGCTGGAAGAGTTCAATATCACCCACATTCGCGACAACCTGGGTCAGAGCCTCTCCGGCGGTGAGCGCCGTCGGGTCGAGATTGCCCGTGCGCTGGCGGCCGAGCCGCGTTTTATTCTGCTGGATGAACCCTTTGCAGGGGTTGACCCGATTTCTGTGATAGACATCAAGAAGATCATTCAGCATCTGAAAGATAGAGGCCTTGGTGTCTTGATTACCGACCACAACGTCAGAGAGACTCTGGACGTATGTGAGAAGGCCTATATCGTCAGCCACGGCAAGATGATTGCCGAAGGTGCACCGGCTGACATCCTTGCCGATGAGCAGGTCAAGCGCGTCTATTTGGGCGATCAATTCAGTCTATAGTAAGGGGGCATGCCTTCATTTCCTTTGACGAGTGCCTCGCTGAACATAAGGATATCCCGACGTAGATGAAGCCGACATTACAGTTGCGTCTCGGTCAGTCCCTGACCATGACGCCGCAATTACAACAAGCGATTCGTCTGCTCCAGCTCTCCACTCTGGAACTTCAGCAGGAAATTCAGCAAGCGCTCGAAAACAACCCTCTGCTGGAGCAGGAAGAGAGCGAGGCGCAAGAGACCAGTCCGGAAGCGCCGGTCGATGCCAGCCAGCTGGATTCCAGCGATGCCATGGCCCAGGAGCAGATGCCGGACGAGTTGCCGGTGGATACCACCTGGGACGAGGTTTACTCTGCCGGCACCGCCCAGAGCGCGGGCCCCATCCATGATGGGGAAGATAGCGTCTATCAGGGGGAAACCACCGAAAACCTGCAGGATTATCTGCTGTGGCAGATGCGGCTCACACCGTTCAGCGATGTGGATGCCGCCATCGCGCTCGCCATCATCGATGCCATCGACGAATCCGGTTATCTGACCGTTGAGCTGGAGGATATCCAGGCTGCCGTCACCAGCGATGATGTAGAGGTGGAGCTCGATGAGGTCGAAGCGGTACTCAAGCGGGTGCAGCACTTCGATCCGGTCGGCATTGCTGCCCGTTCTGTGCAGGAGTGTTTGCTGATCCAGCTGGATCAGTATGACCCGCAGACCCCTTGGCTCAACGAGGCAAAAGAGGTGATCCTCGAGCACATGGAGCTGCTCGGCAACCGGGATTACCGCACCCTCGCCCGCAAGACAAAACTCAAAGAGAGCGACCTCAAGGAGGTGCTGGATCTGATCCAGCTGCTGGAGCCGCGCCCCGGCAATGGCATCATCCAGAGCGACTCCCAGTACGTGATCCCCGACGTCTCAGTGGTCAAGAAGGGTAGCAAGTGGGTGGTCGAGCTCAATCCCGACTCCGCCCCCCGCATTCGGGTCAACGAGACCTACGCCGCCATGGCCCGCAACGCCCGCAGCAGCACCGACACCCAGTTTATTCGCTCCCATTTGCAGGAAGCCAAGTGGTTCATCAAGAGCTTGGAAAGTCGCAATGACACCCTGCTGAAAGTGGCCAGTTGCATTGTCGAGCAGCAACAGGGCTTTTTCGAGTATGGTGAAGAGGCGATGAAGCCGATGGTGCTCAATGACATCGCCGAAGCGGTAGAGATGCATGAGTCGACCATCTCCCGGGTGACGACCCAGAAGTACATGCATACCCCCCGTGGTATCTTCGAATTGAAGTTTTTTTTCTCCAGCCATGTGAACACCGAAGGAGGAGGAGAGTGCTCATCGACCGCAATTCGCGCGCTCATCAAGAAGCTGGTCACGGCAGAGAATCCTGCCAAGCCGTTAAGTGATAGCAAGATCGCGGATTTGCTGGCCGAACAGGGTATTATGGTGGCGAGACGCACGATCGCTAAGTATCGCGAATCCTTGTTTATCCCACCTTCCAATCAGCGCAAACGCCTGGTTTAGGCAAACAAAAGGATGATGTTATGCAAATTAACCTGACCGGACACCATGTCGAGATCACCGAAGCTCTGCGTGATTATGTGAATAACAAATTTGCCAAACTCGAGCGTCACTTCGACCACATCAACAATGTTCATGTGGTGCTTAGCGTGGAAAAACTGAACCAGATAGCGGAAGCCAAATTGCACGTCAGCGGTGGCGAAGTGTTTGCCAACTCTGAACATGCCGATATGTATGCTGCGATAGACACCTTGCTCGACAAGCTGGACAGGCAGATCATCAAGCACAAAGATAAGTTAAATAAAAAATAACCATGCAACTTGAACACATACTGAGTCGGGACTGCACCAAGAGTGCAGTCCCTTGTACCAGCAAGAAACGCGCCCTCGAAATCATCAGCGAGCTGGCCGCCGAACGCCTTGGCACCTCCCGCCAGGCGCTGTTCGAATGCTTGCTGGCCCGCGAAAAAATGGGTAGTACCGGGATCGGTGCCGGTATTGCGATCCCCCACGGTCGCATTGACGATGAGTTCCCGCCAACCGCGATCCTGATGACCTTTGCCGACCCTATTCCTTTCGACTCCATCGACAATCAACCGGTTGACCTGCTGTTTGCCTTGCTGGTGCCGGAAAGCGAGTGCAAGCAGCATCTCAAGACCCTTTCTCTGATGGCTTCCAAGCTGGGTGACAAGGCGGTTTGCCGCCAGTTGCGTCAGGCAACCAGCGACGAAGAGCTCTATCAGATCATGACCTCGGCCTGACAGCAGGCCAAGGATGAGACACCCGTTTTGGCGTGAGGGAACAAGATGCAGTTAATCGTGGTAAGTGGACGTTCGGGCTCCGGTAAAACGGTAGCCCTGCGAGTGCTGGAAGATCTGGGTTACTACTGTGTGGACAACCTGCCGGTCAATCTGCTGCCCCAGCTGATTGTCTCGGTGGAGAGCCAGTATGACAAGCTGGCGGTCAGTATCGATGTGCGCAACCTGCCGAGCGATCCGGAGAAACTGGAAAATCTGCTGGCTCAGGTGCGCAATGAGGGGCGGGTAGAGTTCTCCAGCTTTTTCTTCGATGCCGACAACGGCACCCTGCTCAAGCGCTATGGCGAGAGCCGCCGCCTGCACCCCCTCTCACGCAACAAGCTGTCGCTGGATGAGGCGATTCGGGAGGAGACCCACCTGCTGGCGCCCATCTCCTCGACCGCTGACCTGCGCATCGACACCACTACCCTCAGCATTCACGACCTGAGCGAGCTCATCAAGACCAGGGTGCTTGGGAAGAAAGAGAACGAGCTGGTGCTGGTGTTCGAGTCGTTCGGCTTCAAGTACGGCATTCCCAAGGATGCCGACTTCGTGTTCGATGCCCGCTTCCTGCCCAATCCGCACTGGATCCCCGAGCTCAAACCGTTTACCGGCAAGGATGAGCCGGTCGCCAACTACCTCTCGGCGCAGGCTGACGTGATGCTGTTTACCCAGCAGATCGAGAACATGCTGGTGACCTGGTTGCCCCATCTGGAGCGCAACAATCGCAGCTACCTCACGGTCGGCATCGGTTGCACCGGCGGTCAGCACCGCTCGGTCTTTATTGCAGAACGGCTGGCCAGTGCATTCCGTTTGCTTGGCAAGAACGTGCAGATCCGCCACCGCACTCTCGACAAGAGTGTCCCCCAATCCTGACGGACCAATAGGACGACCCGATGACTGTTTCCGCCTCGGTTGAAGTGAAAAACAAGCTGGGTATTCATGCCAGACCGGCCATGATGCTGTTCGAGCTGGTGCAGGGTTTCGATGCCCACGTGCTGCTGCGCAATGAAGATGGTGTGGAGGCTGATGCTGACAGCATCATCGGCCTGCTGATGCTGGATTCCGCGCAAGGGCGGCAGGTGGAAGTACAGGTTGAGGGCCCCGAAGAGGTCGAGGCCCTGGCCGCCGTGGTGGAGCTGTTCACCTCCGGCTTTAACGAGGAGTAGTCACTCCTCGTTTTATGTTATGAACCGGTGCGCGCCAGCGCTTTGAAGCTGGCAAAATCCCGACAAGCCAGCAGATTCCTGCTGGCTTTTTCGTTCATCAGTGCCAGAAACAGGTCGTAGAGACCCATCGCCTCCTCGTAATCGGCCTTGCTGATGGCCAGCACGAAGATGAGCGTCGCGATTTCTCCGTTGCCCCAGTCGATCCCCTGCGGGGCCAGTACGGTGTACACCAGAGTGCGGCGCGCCAGCAGACCGAGAGAGTGGGGCAGGGCGATCCCTTCTCCCAGCATGGTGGAGACGATCCGCTCCCGCTCCTGCAGTGAGGCTCTGAAGCCGCTCTCCACCAGATCTTCCGCTTCCAGCTGATCACAGATACGGGTAAACAGTTCGGCCTGGGTAAGGGGTTCTTTTACCGACATGAAGTGGTCGGCATCGAAATATTTGTCGAGCATGTAGGGGCGGGTGCGGTCGATCAGCACCAGCTTGCCAAGCTGCTCCAGCTGGTATTGGGTCGGGAAGGGGGCAACGAGTACCACGGGGGCGTTTTTTTCGTTCACCTTGACGGTACTGATGACAAAGTCCTGCGCGATCTGCGCCAGACCTTCGTAATCCCGCACCGATTCAAGTGTGGTCAGCTGCAACTGGGGATACTCCCGCTTGATACGTGCTTCCAGCACTCGGAAGGTGGCGTTGCCTGCATCGCATAGCAGCAGTGCCTGCGGGCGGCGGGTATAGCCGATATCGTAATGGCGCTCCAGCCCGACCCCGATATGGATCACCAGATAGCCGATCTCGTGGTGGGTCAATCGGTAGGGGGTCTGCTTGATCCACTCCGAAATGGCCGCCAGCGTGATGTCGTAGGCGAGGGGGTAGTACTGCTTGATGTGATCGGCCAGCGGGTTGTGGTTGCCAATCTGGTATTTAACCCGTAGCAGCATGGCGCTGATATGGGTTTGCAGGTCGGCCCGCAGCTGTTGGTCGCCTCGCAGGTCGTAAGGGTAGTGTTGATGAATGTAGGTCAGCAGATGCTCCACCAGCTGTTCGCTCTCGGCGGCCATCGCCGGGCTGAGCTGGGGAGTATCGGCAATCAGGCGCGCCTGGATCTGGATAGCGAGACCGGCGATCTCGTCCTCTACGGGGGGCGTCAAGGTGGGCAATACCGCATATATATCGCGAGATACTGCCAGCAGCGGCAGAGTCAGATCCTCGCTGGCGAAGTGGCGCAACTCGTGACCGGATGCCTGACGCAGCAGGGCAACGGCGCAGTAGATGGTGAGCTGCTGCAAGCTCTCGTCAGCGAGACGCAGCTGATGTCGGGCAAGCTGGGCATGGATGTGATTGCCCACTACCTCCATCGTCTTGCTGGGGCAAAGGTTGGGCAACAGGGTTTGCAACTGGTTGTTGTGCAGCAACTCCTGATAGAGCAGTTGGGTCAAACAGGCACGGATCGCCGTCTCCTCCCCCTGAATGCGCATCCCCAGGCGGGGTTTGCTCTCGACGCTGAGCCTGAAGTGGCTGAGTTGCTCACGGACTTCCGCCATATCCCCCTGCAGTGCCGCCCGGCTCAGATACCAGGTATCAGCCAGCTCATCGAGCTTGATCCCCTGCTCTGCCGTCAATAACAGGATCTGCAGGTGCAGCACCCGCTCCCGGCTGGTGCGTGGCAGGCCGCTATCCTGACCCTGGGCCGCCAGCAGAGCCTCGAACAGTCCCTGATTGTAGATTTTCAGCTGGTAGCCGCTACCACGCTGGTGGATCAGGTGAGCGCCGTGTGTGGCAATCAGTTCGTTGAGGGTCGCCACATCGGTGCGCACCGTACGGGTGGAGACATTGAGGCGGCGAGCCAGTTCCTCCTGTGGCAGTGGTTCGGCGTGGAGCTGGATCAGCAGTTGATGGAGCCTGGGGTGTGGCAGCTTGATCATAGGGGGTATGCAAGACTCCTGTTGCGAGATAAAGGGTCGATGTTAACAAGTGGGTCATCAACAAGCCAGGCACCGGTCAGTGATTAAACCGGCGCCCGTGACTGCCATCAGGCCAACAGTCGTTTCACTATGGCCAGCAGAGTGCGCACATCCTCGGGGCGAGTGTGCCCGCTCGCGCTGTCGATGATGGAGCTGTAGACGTGCGGGATCACCTTCTCGACTCCGGCATCCAGCGCAATCCGCACTATCTCCTCGAAGTTCTCCAGATCGATGCCGCCGGTGGGCTCCAGCCAGAAGTTGTTGCGGGCACAAGCCTCGGCCACTGCCTGATACTCATCGCGGCAGGCCAGCCCCCCCATGGGGAAGAATTTGACCGAGCTGCCGCCCATGTCCTTGAGCAAGGCAATGGCGGTATCGATGGGCACGATGCCATCCGACTGCCCGGCGCTTAGTGGACCGGTGGAGATCTTTACCATGCCCGGCATGCCGGTAGGGGAGATCAGCCCGTTGACCAGTGTCTCTGACTGGCCGAGCAGCGCCCGGCTGGCGCCGACACCGGTGAACACCTGGTTGACGTGTTGGGGCTGCAGCTGGCAGGCCAGTTCGGCCACCATGGCGGATTGGCGCGGATCGCCGGCGCCCAGCCCGATGGAGAGGGCGTTGTCGATAAGCTTGGCGTACTCCTTCATATCGGCAACTGCGGAGGGAATATCCGGGTAGTTTTTGGAGAGCACACCGACCAGCACGTGGCCTTCGGCTGCGTCGTACACCTCTACGGCATTCTCTTTGGAACCTGCCAGCACGTTGAGACAGACCCGATCACGGTAGTAGTTGGGGGTAAGGGACATCAGCGATTCTCCTGAACGAGGTTGGCAATGGCGGAGTGGATTTGGTCGAGCTGGGGCACGGTGACGCTGCGCACATCGATCTCGATGTGCCCCTCGTTGGCCTTGTAGCCACGACAGTAGATGGCAGGCGTGCCCTGTTGCAGACGGGTGACGACCTGCACTGTGGTCATGCCGATCTGCTGGTGGTCAAAGGCGATATCGGTGCGGGCAATGTCGCGTCCTGCGCTGTCCCACACCACCTTGGCGGTGACGCCGGGCAGCTGGTTTAGGCGCTCGATGAAGGGGCTCATCTTGGCGACCATGGCGGCGCCGCTCTCTTTCTCTTTGGCCAGATAGCGCTCGATAGCGTGGGTCAGGCCGAGGATCCCCTCCTTGCCCACCTTCATGGCGCGACCGATGCCATTGGCCTGCTGTTTGACCCACTCCACATACTGGCGCTTGCCGAGCACCAGCCCGCTGGTGGGCCCTTCAATGGCCTTGGCGCCGCTGTAGATGACCAGATCCGCCCCCTGGTTGTAGTAGAGGCGCAGATCCTCTTCGGCTGCCGCATCGACGATGAGCGGGAGCCCGTGGGTCTTGGCCACCTCGGCAGCCTCTGCCACCGACAGAATGCTCTTCTGCACGCAGTGGTGGGATTTGATGTAGAGGATGGCTGCTGTGTTGGCATTGATGGCAGCGGCCAGCTGGGAAGGGGAGCACTCGTTGGCGTAACCGGCTTCCACTACTTTGCCGCCACCCAGATTGACCATGGTACCGACCGGGGCGCCGAAGTTGACGTTATGCCCCTTGGGCAGCACGATTTCACTCGGCACGTCATGGGGGTGGGCATGCAGGTGCTCGAGGCGGTAGGGGTCGCCGCGTACGATCACGGCTGCCACCGACTGGGCAATGCCGGCGCTGGCACAGGAGACCACCACCGCATCTTCCACATCCAGCAAGCCAGCCAGATAGGTGCCGGTCTTGTTGACCAGATCCTTGACCTCGAAGTAGTGGCCCAGGCCAAAATTGACCGCATCGACCACCTCCTGCTCGGGGGTGGAGACGCCGAGAATGGTCATGCGCCCGGAGGCGTTGATCACCGGTTTGAGCTGATATTTCTCATAAACAGAAGGCATGGTGTGATTTCCCATAGTGAGTCAGAACCAGTTCGCCACCGACCAGGGCGGCGAGAGGCTGCAGTTGTTGGTCACCGCTGCGGGACTGGGCTTCGGTATCCATAAACAGGGTCGGGCCGCTGGCGACCTCGAACAGGGTCAGATCGGCATCGGCGCCCACCTCGAGCCGCCCCTTGCCGGAAAGGCGCAGGGCATCGGCCGCTTGATGGGTGACGCAGGCGAGCACCTGCTCCAGCGTCATGCCGATGGCGAGAAATTTCGACATCACGTGGGCCAGACTGTAGACCGGCCCCTTGATGCGGTTCTTGCAGTAGATGTCTGAGCTGATGGTGCGGGGCAGGATCCCCTGCCGGATAGCCAGCTCCGCCACCTCGAAGCTGAAGCTGGCGCCGCCGTGGCCAATGTCGAGCAAGAGGCCCCGCTGCATCGCTTCGCGCACCGCCTGACGCAGCTCGCCAGCCGGGGTCAGGATGCGGTTGGGCTTGCCGTTGAAGCAGTGGGTCAGCAGATCGCCATCCCCCAGCAAGGCAACTATCTCGTCCAGATCCGGCGGCGTGTTGCCCACGTGCACCATCAGCGGTAGCTGGTCGTGGGCCTGTTGCAGCACTTTGGCCATGCGCAGCGGTTGCAGGCCGTTTTCACCGACCACGCTGCCGCTCATCCGTGCCTTGATGCCGACAATAAAATCGGGGTGGCGACGAATGGCTGCCGAGGCGAGATCCATATCGAGGTCCCGGCTGTCGGCCAGCTCGTTCTGGCGCAGCAGACCGATGCGGGAGATGTTGAGCAGGGCGTGCACCCGGGTCTTGCAGCCGGCGGCGAGACGCTGGAAGTCATCCACGTCGTCGGCCCCGGTGCTGCCGGCGTCGATGACGGTGGTGACGCCGGACTCCACTCCCACCTTGTCCGGCTCATCGTGATAGATGGGAGAGGCGGGGTAGCAGTGGGTGTGGCCGTCGATCCAGCCTGCGCTGACGTGGATCCTGCCTGCGAGATCCAGGATCTGCCGCGCCGTTGCCGTCTCCGGCAGGGAGCCGATGGCGGCGATTTTGCCCTCCCTGATGGCGATATCGACGAGCTGGCCATCTCCCTGGCGCCCGGCTCTGATGATCATGTCGTACATGCTGATAACCTCTGGCGAGCCACCCCGCAGGGCGGCTGATACTTACACAAGGGCGACCGGGAAGAAGGTACCCAGCAGCATGGCTCCCAGGATGGCACCGCCAGTGATGGGCTTGCCCCACACGTAGAACAGCAGGGCACCCAGCAGGGAACCGATGCCGATGGGGATGGACGCGCCCATGGCGGAGAGGATGATGAGGGGGCCGAGAAAGCGGCCAGAGCTGTTGCCAGCACCCATCATCACGTCAGCACCGTAAGTGGAGTTGCTCTGGTTGATGGTGAACTTGCGCGCCAGAATGATGACGTAGCCGATGGCCAGACCAATCCCCATGCCGGTTGCCAGCGAGGCGCCGAAGTTCTCCACCGGATAGACGATGCCGGCCCCCAGCAGCAGGGCTGGCACTCCGAGGCCGACCCCGGTCTGGATAGCGCCGCCGATATCCAGGATCCCCACCAGGGATCCCTCGATGATGCGGGCGAACAGGAAGCTGGCACCGAACGCGGCTACCGCGCCGTAGGCTCCCGTGTCCATTCCGGCTTTCAGCATGGCGACGAAGGCTACCTCGTTGAAGGCACCAACCCCGTACAGATAGAACATGTGGGTACCAGCAAAGACCCCGGCCGAGAGCAGGCCGACGAAGATGGGGAAGGACCAGTCGGCGTACCAGAAGTTGTTTTTCAGTTTCTCATCCATGGTGTGACCCCTTATTTGCCGCTCAGCAGGTTATGGACGTTTTCCAGCCACAGGGGGACGCCCATATGGAAGGATTCAATCAGTTTCATGTCGAAGCCGCGGAAGAAGCCGCTCAGCACGAACAGCAGGACAATGGCCGCCATCATCACCTTGGTGACATGGTTCCAACCGCTCTCTTCCACACCCTTGCCGATCAGGATGCCGAGCACCAGACCCGGTACCGCGTTGCCCATGATGAGCTGTGCCAGACCGCCGAAGATGGTGGCCCAGAAACCGGATTTCTTGCCCGCCTCGATGGCAGCGAGCCAGAAGATCACCGGCATGACGGTGTTGACCAGCAGGTTGGCGGCCGGTACCAGCACCTTGACCGCAGTGACCTGCAGGGCGGCCGGGACGGCAGCCGCCGTACTGTTGAGGAAGGCGACCACGATGGCACCTATGATGCCGCCAGCGATGGCCATCTTTTTCGGGTCGTGCAGAGTGGTGGCGAGATCCCGATTTTTGAACAGCAGTGCCGCCGTGGCCCAGTGCGGGATGATGCGGTGATCCACATCCTGGGTGAAGGCGCCGGCCGCCACGGTCGAGGCCCAGGCGTTGAAGAAGAAGCCCAGACCAAACGAGAAGTGAGAAGCGGGATCCCCTTCGCAGGAGTTGAGCTCGCCCAGGGTGCGGAAGGCACCCATGCCCTGTACGGTCGGGGCGTGGAACATCCGCGCCGCGCCGGTCCCCACCCCGACGCCAACCAGGCCGCCAATGATGAGTGACTTGATAAAAATGATTAGAAACATCCAACGTATCCTTCTTGTGGGGTTGTGCCTGCGCAGGCATCACACCTGGGTGAACGTCACCTTGGCGACATCCAGACTGGTGACCTGAACCTTGATCTCCAGCTGGACGCGGTATTCGCGGCGCTGGCGCGGCAGGAAGAAGAACAGGAACTTCTCCACCCGGACCGACTCCTCGGCTTTGAGCACCTGTACATCGACCGGCTCAATGCGCAGCAGTACCTGCTGGTTGTCCTTGAGCAGTGTGGGTTGCACCTGGCTGAGGGCGGAGGCAAACGCCTGCTGGCGCGTCGTCCCCTTGCCGTTGACGATGACCTGGGTGGTGAAGTTCTCTTTCATCAGGCGCGTCCGTGCTTCTTGGCGAAGGCTTCGACCAGCTTCTGGCCCAGCTCTTCCTTGTCCATGAAACCGAAGCCCAGCACTACACATCCTTCGTTGATGGCGGTGACGCCCTCTTCAACAGAGCGCATGCCGTAGCGGCACTTGTAGCCGTATTTGGTCTGGGCGGTGATGGCACCGGCGCCGCCGCTGCCGCAGAAGGAGATGCCGAGATCCGCCTGCTCCTTGTTCATCACATCGCCGAGCTTCATGTCCGCGGCCATGCCGGGGATGATGGTCACGTTGGCCCCGGCAGCTTCCGCGCCTGCGCCCACTTTCTGACCCTTGCCGAGACGGTCTCCAATCACGAGTTTGATGGCTGTCATATCGATTTCTCCTTGAGTTAGTGGTTCTGCACCGAGCTGAGTTCGTTTTCTTTGGCTACTTCAAAATGGACGGACAAGAGGTGTGCCTCCTCATAAGCAAGCTGATCCAGCCAGCTGACGACCTGTTCGGCGAGACGCAGTGAGAGGGGGGAGATCTCTTCAAACAGGCTGAGGTCAACTTCTGGCAGGGGCTCGCCGCTGTGGGAGCGCCACACCATGGCTTTGACATGGGAGGCCAGCATCTGCTGTTGCACCTCGTTGGGGATGATGCCCTGTTCGGCCAGCAGGGGATAAATGCGCGCGAGGATATGATCGGTCTGGCGCAGCAACTCCGGGCTGTTCGGGGTCAGGGTCTGGTCGTGAGTCTCTGTTTGCAATGTCTGCTCTCCAAGGCTGGCAGAAGGTATGGTGTTACCCTAAGCCTGCGCGTCGATGTGGAGGAGGCAGCGTTTTTCCGATTTGAAGCGGAAATTCCCGAGGAAATGGCCCCGAAGTGATCGTTTGGATACTGAAAAGGTAAAAAGAGTGCTTATTGAAGCTGGTTTTGTGTGATCGGTAGCGCACAAATCGGGGGGCGGGGGCAGGGCAAGCGTTGCGGGAAACTGTGAGTCATCTCACGGTAAGAGACGTTGCCGAGAGGGCCGATATGGAAAAGGGCGTTTTCCCGCCCTTCTCATTAAAAGGAGTGACGCTAGCTGGCCGATGCTGCGCTCGAGCTGGCCGTTTTCTGCTGATAGCGCAGGTCTTCCTCTATGGTGACCACCACTTCCAGCGGCTTGCCGGAGCGGAATACCGAGATGGTCAGCTTGGTGCCGGGGCGGCTCTCGACAATCTTGTCCATGGCGCTGCGTACGCCACTGATGGCCTCTCCGTTGATCTTGAGCAGCACATCCCCTCGCTGCAGGCCGCCTTTGGCCGCCGGGCCGTTGGGATCCAGACTCTCCACCACCAGACCACGCAGGTCGCCGAGGTTCATCATCCGCGCGACTATGGGGTTGATCTCGACGCTGGAGATCCCGAGGTAGCCGCGGATCACCCGGCCGTTGGCGATCAGCTCATCCATGATCCGTTTGGCCAGCCGGTAGGGGATGGCGAAGCTGATGCCGTAGCTCTCCTGATTGCCGTTGAGGTGATAGGTGGCGGTGTTGATCCCCACCAGATCGCCACGGCCGTTGACCAGCGCGCCACCCGAGTTGCCCTCGTTGATGGCAGCATCGGTCTGCAGCAGATCCTGACGGCCATTGCTGTCGGGCCCCATGCTGGAGAGGCCGGTACGGCCGGTCGCACTGATGATGCCCTGGGTGATGGTTTGGCCGACGTTGTAGGGGTTGCCGATAGCGAGCACCACATCTCCCACTTCTGGCAGTCGCTCGGGATCCTGCGGGATCACCGGCAGGTTGTCTGACTCGATATAGAGCACGGCGAGGTCGGTGAGCTGATCGGTTCCGACCAGCTCGGCACTGAAGACCCGACCATCCTGCAACGCGACGATGATCTGGTCGGCATCGGCGATGACGTGGTAGTTGGTCAGTACATAGCCGCGCTGGTTCATGATGACGCCGGAACCCAGCCCTTGCGGGCGCAGTTCCCCCTGATTGCCCTGATTGGGGGCAAAACTGCGGGTGTAGATGTTGACGACGGCAGGGCCTGCCCGATGGGCGGCATAGGAGAAACTCAGTTCACGGGCATTGGTGATGATGCCGGGCAGTTGGGCACCACCGCGAAAATGGGGAAACAGCAGCAACAGCAGCGCCGCGACGGTCAATCCAAAACCGACAGACTTGCCCAAGTAACTGACTAAAGGGGGGATTTTCATGTCATTCTCATCCGTACAGGCTGCGCGCAGAGAATAACACTATCGATGGATAAAAATCACCCGCGGTGAAGGCCGCGGGTGATGGAGGGGCTGGCGAACAACTTGAGCGTTAGCGGATCACCAGATAGAGCGAGGAGTCGCCACGCTGGATGTTGAGTGCCAGCACGTCAGGTTTGTTCTTGAGCGCCTTGGTCAGCTCGCCCAGGGTGTTGATGCGCAGGCGGTTGACCCCGATGATGATGTCACCCTTCTGCAGGCCGGAAGCGGCTGCCGGAGAGCGAGGATCAATGTCGGCCACCGCGACACCGGAGACCGGGTCGGTAGTGGTGCTCAGCTTAGCCCCTTCCAGTGCCGGATGCAGCGCGCTGGCGCGTACTTCGCTGTCATCGGCCTGCTTCAGGGTCACCTTGGCCGTTTGTGACTTACCATCGCGGATCAGTCCCAGCTCGACCTGCTTGCCAGCGCCCATGGTAGCGATCTTGGCACGCAGCTCGCCGAAGGAGCGAACCGGTTTGCCATCGATGCTTACGATGATATCGCCAGCCTTGATGCCCGCCTTGTCGGCCGCCGAATCAGGCATGACCTGATTGACGAAGGCACCATCCTTCTTGTTGTAACCGAAGGTTTTGGCGATGTCAGAGGTGAGCTCAGTGCCGGTAATCCCCAGCTGGCCGCGACGCACTTCACCGTACTTGACGATCTGCTCGGTCAGATCCCGTACCATATTGGAGGGGATGGCAAAGCCGATGCCGATGTTGCCGCCGTTCGGGCCCAGAATCGCGGTGTTGATACCGATCAGCTCGCCACGCAGGTTAAGCAGAGCGCCGCCGGAGTTACCGGAGTTGATGGCCGCATCGGTCTGGATGAAGTTCTCCAGATTCTCGATGTTGAGGCCGCTGCGACCCAGCGCACTGACAATGCCGGAGGTGACGGTCTGGCCCAGACCAAACGGGTTGCCGATGGCCAGCGCATAGTCACCTACCCGCAGCTCGTCGGAGTCGGCGAACTTGATCTGTACCAGGTCCTCGGCCTTGATTTGCAGCAGGGCGATGTCGGACTGCTTGTCTTCACCAATCTTCTTGGCCGCATATTCACGACCATCCTTCAGGTTGACCTTGATCTCGTCCGCCTCGTGAACCACGTGGGCGTTGGTGATCACGTAACCCTTCTTGGCATCGACGATGACACCGGAGCCGAGCGCCTGGAATGGCTGCTCGCTCACCTGTTCATCGGGCATGTTGGGGCCGAAGAAGAACTTGAACTGTTCCGGCAGACGCTGACGGGTAATTTTTTTGCCAGAAACCGAGATATTGACCACCGCCGGGGTGACCTGTTCGAGAACAGGCGCCAGGCTTGGCATCTCCTGACTTGAACCTAACAGGGAAGGCAGTGCAGCCTGAGCAGGGGCCGCAGACATGGCGATACCGACACTGAGGGCTAGCACACTGAGCATGGAAAGAGGTTTACGCATATGAAAAACAGCTCCCAGAAAAAGTTGCATTGCAATCGTCAAGGTCAGACCACGGTACTGGCCAATTAGTTCCGCGAGGAACTAGTTTGGTTGTTTGAGCAGTCCGGAAGAGGCGCCAGCATAGTCGCGAGGCGGAACGCCCGGCTCTTCTGCCACATTGGCAGGGGCTTCTTCTACCAATGACTCGCGGAACAGCGGTTCCTGCGCCTTGGCCAAGAATTTGCTCTGCTCGGCCATGTGGCGATAGAGGGTCTGATACTGCTCGGCCAGTTGCTCCATCAGGGCGGCACTGTCGGCGAAGTGGGTGTTGATCTGGCCCTGATAACTCTCGAGCTCCTTGTGGGCCTTCTTCAGTTCCTGTTCCAGACGGCCAGCATCGCGGCTACGCACCGAAAAACGGCCGAGAACGATACCGATAATCAAGGCCGCGACAGCCAGCAGGATCCCAGTTAACAGACTCATAGATGCTCCTTGTTACAGCTAAAACAGAGTGGGTTTATGCGGTCGTCATAACCGCCATGCCTTGATGGCACTATACCGTGCGTCCTGAGGCCGTGATACCATTTTGTCCTCTATTCAGGGAGTTGGAGAGGCGCTCAAGGATGACACCGCAGCAAAAATACCAGCAGGATCTGCTACGACCCGGCGTGCATGCCGACCCCGCTCAGGGGATGGCCATCAGCAGGCTGGAGCGACTCTATCAGGATTTGCTGCATCGCCCGACTCCGACCAGATCCCGTGGGCTGTTTGGCTGGTTGCAAAAGCCCAGGGCGCAGGAGCCCATCCTGGGGATCTATATGTGGGGTGGAGTGGGCAGAGGCAAGACCTGGCTGATGGATACTTTTTTCGACAGCCTGCCAGGGACGCGGAAAATGCGCTGCCACTTCCATCGCTTCATGCAACGGATCCACGATGAACTCAAGGCGTTGAGCGGCCAGGCTGACCCGCTCAAGCTGGTAGCTGCCAAGCTGGCCGGCGAGACGGATATCATCTGTTTCGACGAATTTTTCGTCTCGGACATTACAGATGCCATGTTGTTGGGCACGCTGTTTCAGGAGTTGTTCGGTCACGGCGTCGTGCTGGTGGCAACCTCAAACATTCCGCCAAAGGATCTTTACCGCAACGGCTTGCAGCGAGCCCGTTTTCTGCCAGCCATCGAGCTTATCGAGCGCCATTGCGAAATACTTAACGTGGACGGCGGCATCGACTATCGCCTGCGTACGCTGGAGCAGGCCGAGATTTATCACTGCCCGCTGGATCAACAGGCAAAAACGAATCTCGATCGCTATTTTCAGCAATTAACCGGGGGGCACGAGGCCTCCGGGGGGCGTTTCGAGGTCAATCATCGTCAGCTGACGTCGCTGGGGATGGGAGAAGGGGTGCTCTATATGGATTTCGAGCAACTTTGCTGTACTCCCCGCTCCCAGAACGACTATATCGAGTTGGCCCGGCTGTTCCACACCGTGTTGCTGGCCAATGTTCAACCAATGGGCAAAGGCACGGATGACGCGGCCCGCCGCTTCATCGCCATGGTCGACGAGTTCTATGAACGGCATGTCAAACTCATCATGTCGGCCGCCGTGCCCATGACGGAACTCTATGGTGAAGGGCTGCTTAATTTCGAATTCCAGCGCTGTCTTTCACGGCTTCAGGAAATGCAATCGCACGAATACCTTGCCAGAGTGCACCTTCCTTAGTCACAATACCGCGCCTGCCAGTCGGATGGGCATCTGCGGCAGGTAGGGCCGGGCGACATTTGCTGGTTTCATGGCAGTGAAATTAGCAGGTGATATTTAAGGCAACTTCACTTATAATCGCCCGGCCCACGTTACAGCTGTCGATAAGACAGCAACACTTTAAGCTTTACTTGTATTCGAAGGGGTACAGGTAGGCCATCGTTTGTTGTTTGTGGGAGAGCCCCCATAAGCAATTGGGTCTGTAACAGGTAATTGGGTTTAACTTAATGAAAACTTTCGTTGCCAAGCCAGAAACCGTAAAACGTGACTGGTACATTGTGGACGCAGAAGGTAAAACTCTGGGTCGTATCGCAACCGAGATCGCTGCTCGTCTGCGTGGTAAGCACAAAGCTGAGTACACTCCGCACGTTGACACCGGTGATTACATCATCGTTGTAAACGCTGAGAAGGTACACGTAACCGGTAAGAAATTTACCGACAAAATGTACCACGCTCACTCCGGTTTCCCGGGTGGTATCAAGTCAATCAGCTTCGACAAGCTGATTCAGCGTAAACCGGAAATGGTAATCGAAGCAGCCGTCAAAGGCATGCTGCCGAAAGGTCCTCTGGGCCGTGCCATGTTCCGTAAACTGAAAGTTTACGCAGGCGCCGAGCATGCTCATGCTGCTCAGCAACCTCAAGTACTGGATATCTAATCGGGAACTGGCAACATGGCAGAAAATCAATACTACGGTACCGGCCGTCGCAAAAGCTCCACTGCTCGCGTATTTATCAAAGCGGGTAGCGGCAAGATCGTAATCAACCAGCGCTCCCTGGAGCAGTACTTCGGCCGTCCGACTGCCCGCATGGTAGTTCGTCAGCCGCTGGAACTGGTTGAGATGACCGAGAAACTGGACCTGTACATCACCGTTAACGGTGGTGGCATCTCCGGTCAAGCTGGTGCGATCCGCCACGGTATCACTCGTGCTCTGATGCAGTACGACGAAACCCTGCGTTCCGAACTGCGTAAAGCTGGCTTTGTTACTCGTGATGCCCGTAAGGTTGAGCGTAAGAAAGTTGGTCTGCACAAAGCTCGTAAGCGTCCGCAGTACTCCAAGCGTTAATTCGCTTTTGGTACTCACTCTTTCGAGTGTCAAAAAAGCCTGGCAACCGCCAGGCTTTTTTTATTGGTAATATTACAGACATCAATGCTAACCACGCGTCACAAAAGACAAAAAATTGTTTCTTTATTGTTTTCATTGCTCATCGCTCTTTCTTGTCAAGTTGTTATCTTTTCTTTAAAATTTCCCCTGTTTTCTGTGGCAATTGTAAATCCAGCTTCCGCCGCTGTTGTCACGGGAAAAATGGGGAACAGGGACACTATAAGAATGTGCGGAGTCCACATGGGAGAGTTTTTGGATGAGCAATGCGCCAGTTGATACCGGTCGCCGCAGATTTCTTACCTGGTCAACGGTTGCCGTTGGTGGGGTAGGAGCTGCGTTTACCGCAGTGCCGTTTATAAAGTCATGGAATCCGAGCGCCAAGGCCAAAGCAGCCGGTGCGCCGGTTGAAGTCGATATCAGCAAGTTGGAACCGGGTCAGCTCATCCGTGTCGAGTGGCGAGGCAAGCCTGTCTGGGTGGTGAAACGCACCAAACAGACGCTGGATGCCCTAGCCGCGCATGATGACAAGCTGCGGGATCCCTCATCTGAAGAGCCGCAGCAGCCTGACTATGCCCATAACGGGTACAGATCGATCAAGCCCGAAATTTTTGTCGCGGTCGGTATTTGCACCCACTTGGGGTGTTCACCTTCCTATCTGCCTGACAGCTTTGGCGAGCAGGTGCAGGGCGTTACGTCCGGCTTCTTCTGCCCGTGCCATGGCTCCAAGTTCGACATGGCCGGCCGTGTGTTCCAGGGGGTGCCTGCACCGCTGAACCTGGTCATTCCGCCCTATCAATTCATTAATGACACCACCATCCTGGTCGGTGCCGATGGCAAGGAGGCCTGACCATGTTGAGTAAACTGATGGGCTGGATCGATTATCGATTCCCGCTCACGGCCATGTACAACGACCACATGGCCAAGTATCCGGCACCGAAGAACCTGAACTTCTGGTACTTCTTCGGCTCGCTGGCCATGCTGGTGCTGGTCAACCAGATCATCACCGGTATCTGGTTGACCATGAACTACAACCCCTCTGCGGAAGGTGCGTTTGCCTCCGTGGAGTACATCATGCGCGATGTGGAGTACGGCTGGTTGCTGCGTTACATGCACTCAACCGGTGCGTCTGCATTCTTCATCGTGGTCTACATGCACATGTTCCGCGGCATGATCTATGGCTCTTATCAGAAGCCTCGTGAGCTGCTGTGGATCTTCGGCATGCTGATCTTCCTGGTGCTGATGGCGGAAGCCTTCATGGGCTACTTGTTGCCCTGGGGCCAGATGTCATTCTGGGGTGCCCAGGTCATCATCTCGCTGTTTGGCGCCATTCCGGTCATCGGTGACGATTTGACCCTGTGGATCCGCGGTGACTACGTCATCTCCGGTGCGACCCTTAATCGCTTCTTCGCGCTGCACGTCATCGCGTTGCCGCTGGTGCTGGTGATGCTGGTTGCCATGCACATTCTGGCGCTGCACGAAGTGGGCTCCAACAACCCGGACGGTATCGACATCAAGAAGCACAAGGACGAAAACGGCTGGCCGCTGGATGCGGTGGCGTTCCACCCTTACTTCACCGTCAAGGACATGATCGGTGTGGCGGGCTTCCTGTTCTTCTTCTGCGCCATTATCTTCTTCAAGCCGGATATGTGGGGTTACTTCCTCGAGAAGCCGAACTTTGAAGTGGCCAACGGCCTGAAGACTCCTGCTCACATCGCGCCAGTGTGGTACTTCACCCCCTTCTACGCGATTCTGCGTGCGGTACCTGACAAGCTGCTTGGCGTCATCATGATGGGCCTCTCCATCGTGGTACTGTTCCTGCTGCCGTGGCTGGATCGCTGCAAGGTGCGTTCTGTTCGCTATCGCAGCAAGCTGCACAAGCTGAACATTGCCCAGTTCGTGGTCTGCTTTATCATCCTGGGGGTGCTGGGTGTACTGCCGTCGACGCCGACCCTGACGCTGGTTGCCCAGATTTGTACCTTGGGTTATTTCGGTTTCTTCGTGCTGTTGTTCTTCTACAGCAAAAACGAACGCACCAAGCCGCTGCCGGAGAGGGTTACATTTAAATGAAAAAAATAATATTTGCAGTGCTGACCCTGCTGCCATCTTTGGTATTTGCAAGTGGCGGAGCTGTTCATCTGGACAAAGCCAATTACGATCTGAGTGACAAGGCATCGCTGCAACGTGGCGCGGCCACCTTCATGAACTATTGCGCCGGATGCCACTCTACCCAGTATCAGCGTTATAACCGGGTCGCAGAAGATCTCGGGATCCCCGAAGATTTGATGAAAGAGAACCTGATTTTCACCGGCGCAAAGGTCGGTGACCTGATGAAGAGCGCCATGTCAGAGAAGGATGCCGCCAAGTGGTTTGGTGCGCCGCCCCCTGATCTGACTCTGGTTGCCCGGGTGCGCGGTGCAGACTGGATCTACACCTATCTGCGTTCTTTCTACGTGGATGAGACCCGTCCGTTCGGGGTGAACAACGCCGTGTTCCCGTCCGTGGGCATGCCCCATGTGCTGGAGCCGTTGCAGGGAACCCCCCGTGCCGAGTTCGTCACTCACACGGTCGATGGAGTCGAGACCCAGCAGGTTGTCAGCATCAAATCTGACGGTAATGGTGAAATGGATGACGAAGAGTATGATCAGACGGTACTGGATCTGGTAAACTTCTTGGTCTACTCAGCTGAACCGGTACAACAGGAGCGTGAACGCATGGGCTTCTGGGTGCTTGGTTTCATCGTGATCTTCTTCATCTTCACTGTGCTGTTGAAGAAGGAATTCTGGCGCGACGTTCACTAAGCGACCAGATACGGGTAATATAATGCACGGCAATGAAGACCAAGATGCTTCATTGCCGTTTCTGCTTTTTAATGACGGGAGGGTTCAATGGCTGTAGCTGCCAATAAGCGTTCGGTAATGACGCTGTTTTCCGGTGCCAACGATATGTTCAGCCATCAGGTGCGTATTGTCCTGGCGGAGAAGGGTGTTAGCGTGGATATCTGCCAGGTTGATCCAGCCAATCTGCCGGATGAGCTGGCCGAGCTGAACCCGTACAACTCTGTACCGACCCTGGTTGATCGTGAGCTGGCACTCTACACCTCGCGCATCATCATGGAGTATCTGGACGAGCGCTTCCCGCATCCGCCCCTGATGCCTGTTTACCCGGTTGCCCGTGGTAACAGCCGTCTGATGATGCACCGCATCGAGCTGGACTGGTACTCCCTGGCTGACAAGATCATGGCCGGTACCGATGCTGAAGCGGCACGCAACGAACTGCGTGACAACCTGCTGGCCATCGCGCCGATCTTCGGTGAAATGCCCTATTTCATGAGCGAAGAGTTCGGTCTGGTGGATTGCTACATGGCACCGCTGCTGTGGCGTCTGCCAAGCCTTGGCATCGACCTGACCGGTCGTGGCGCCAAAGAGCTGAAGGCCTACATGGTTCGTCTGTTCGAGCGTGAGTCCTTCCAGGCTTCCCTGACCGAAGCCGAACGCGAGATCCGTGCTGGCGTATGAGCATGGAACCGACAATGACACCGAGCCGCCCGTACTTGTTACGGGCGTTCTTTGACTGGTTGCTGGACAACGATCTGACCCCTCATCTGGTGGTCAACGTCAACATTCCCCATGTGATGGTGCCGATGCAGTTTGCTCAGGACGGGCAAATTGTGCTGAATATCGCGCCCCGAGCCGTGATGCAATTTCACATGGATAACGAGGCTATCAGCTTCAGTGCCCGCTTTGGCGGCGTCTCCCAGCAGGTTTATATCCCGATGGCGGCAGTGCTGGCTATCCATGCCCGGGAGAACGGCGTGGGCACCATGTTCCCGCCCGAGCCGGGTTACGATATCTGGCTTGAGCAGGCTGAAGCGCCGGTGGAGCCTGAGCCGGAACCGCCGCGTCCAAGCGGTCGTCCGACCCTGAAGGTGATCAAATAAAAAACGCAGCCGATTGGCTGCGTTTTTTTATGCCGCGTTGGCTTAGTTCTGGGCGAACTCGAAGGCCTTGATCACGCGCTTCACGCCTGTGACATGGCGGGCGATGTTGACTGCCTGCTCTCCCTCCTGGCGAGTCACCAGACCAATCAGGAACACCTCGCCGTTCTCGGTGACCACCTTGACCTTGGTGCTGTCGAAGTTCTTGGTGCCGAACATGTCGGCTTTCACCTTGGAGGTGATCCAGGAGTCATTGCTGCGAGTGGTGAAACTGGCAGGTTGGCCGATGCGCAATTCGTTGTAGACGTGGCGCACCCCTTCGATGCGACTGACAATTTTGCCCGCCTCAATCTTGTAAACGTCAGAAGGTGTCTGTCCGACCAGCAGGACGCGGCCATTGTTGCTGTAGACGCTGATCTTGCTGGCTGCACTGAGGGGTTTGTTGTCGGCCAGCAGATTGGCCGCTTTCAGCTCGATGGTCTGGTCATCCCACTGCGCGCCCAGGGTTCGGCGATCGCCAGAGGCCTTGGCAGTCCCTGCGGCGCCGCCAACAACCAGGGCTGCGCAGCCTTGCAGCAGCAGGGTGCTAACCAGTAGACCGAGCAGGATAGTGTGCTTTTTCATGGTTTCAATCTTCCTGTTGCGGGAAAAGTGTCTGGTCGATGAGATCACACAGGCAGTGCAGGGTCAACAGGTTCACTTCCAGAATGCGAGGGCGACGGGCGGAGGGAACACGGATCTCCACATCGTTCGGGCCGAGCAGACCTGCCATTTCGCCACCGTCACCCCCGCTCAGCACCACTATGGTCATGTCACGGGAGAGGGCGGCTTCGGCGGCCTTGATCAGGCTGCGGCTGTGGCCAGAGGTGGTGATGACCACCAGAATGTCGCCAGGCTGGCCCAGCGCGCGGATCTGCTTGGCGTAGACCTCTTCAAAACCGTGGTCGGTGGCGATGGCGCTGATGGTCGCCATGTCCGGGGTCAGGGCCATGCCGGGCAGGGAGGGGCGCTGGGTCTCGTAGCAGTTGACCAGCTCGGAGATAAACAGTTGCGCCAGTGCGGCAGAAGGACCGTTACCGCATGCCAGCACCTTGTGGCCATTGAGCAGGCAGATGGTGATCATCTGGGCTGCAGTATGGATGGCATCCGGCAGCGCCTCGGCGGCGGCTATCTTGGTCTGGATGCTTTCGGTGTAGTTCTCTTTGATGCGGTCAGTCATAGGGTCCTCTTAAAATGCGTTCTGGATCCAGGCTGGCTGGTCGCCCTCGAACGCAATCACATCGAATCGGCAGGCCTGATGGGCCTCGTTGATGGCATGTTGCTTCAAATAGTGGCGCGCTGCCAGCATGATCTTGTGCTGTTTGCTGCGGGTGACCGAGCTGGCGGCCCCGCCATGGCTGCCGGTGGCCCGGTAGCGCACCTCAACAAACACCAGGGTCTGGCCCTGGTGCATGATGAGATCTATTTCACCGCCACGACAGCGGTAGTTGCGAGCTACCGGTTGCAGGCCCCGGGCCTGCAACCAGCGTTCAGCGACTTGTTCAAAGTGCTGTCCCTTGCTCGTTGGTGAGGGGAGCAGGTTCGGCAACTGCTGGCGTATCCGTTTCCATAGTTCCTTCATTGGAGGGCTCCTCCAGCTGCTGAACGGCGTTCTCGTCGACCAGTTTGCCGTTCTGGTAAGTACCCCAGCTCAGCATCCGCACAATATTACCCTGGGCATCCACGCTCAGCTGACCGCTCATGCCGGCCTGCTGCATGCCACCCACCTTGCGCATCTGCTGCAGGTTCTCAGCCAGGCTGACGGCATCGTAGCCCATGGCAAACAGGCGCAACAGGTCACCTTGGGTCTGCGGCCAGAGCAGGGCGATCTGCTCGCGCTGTTTCTCGTAGCCGCCCAGCAGCAGCGGCATATCGGCGATATGCATGCCGTTGAGCTCGGAGGCGACCTCGGTGGCTGCGCTGTCGTAGCCGCGGGAGCTGGTGTAGATGGGCAGGCTGCCCATCGGATTGACCGAGATATCAACGTAGGGCTTGATCATCCGGGTTTCCAGGCTGTTGGCCACCACATAAACGGCATCGATGCTGCGCGGTGCGGCATCAGAGAGTTGCACCACTTCACCAGCACGGGCGGTAGAGCGGCCGCTCAGAGCATTCTTGACCATCCCTTGCACTTCGTTGCGGGCACCGAAGGTGGCGACGACCGGCTTGTCCTGGCTCAGGGTGGCCCAGCTCTGCTCGAACGCCTTGATACTGCTGTAACCGATCCGTCCCTGGGCGGCGATCAGCAGCGGTTTGCGGTAGCCCTGGGTGTAGAGGTACTGGGCTGCCTGGGCGGCATCTGCGGCGGCAGATAGGGAGAAGTAGTAGGTGGTGTCGTTGACGACCGGCTTGTCCAGCTCGTTGAGCGCCAGTACCGGCACTGTCGGATTGGCCTTGAGCAGCTCCTCGACCCGGTCTTTCAGTAGCGGGCCGATGATCATGTCTGCCCCTTCCTGAATCGCCTGCTTATAAAGGTCGCCGGTTGACTTGCTCTGGGTGTCGTAGAAGTTCAGGGTGAATTGCCCCTGATTTTCCTTATAAGACATCAGCATACCGTTACGGATGGCGGCGCCCTGCGGCTCCAGATTGCCGGAGAGGGGCAGCAGCACAGCGATCTGTTGCACCGAGGTGCTGGCAGTGGCCGCCAGATCGCCCAATCCTGCCGGCATATCCTTCTGGGCTGGATGGTTGGGGAAGTCGCGCTTCCAGCCTGCCAGCTGGCGGGCCAGCAAGCTCGGCTGGGCGCCAAACTCGTTGACCAGTGCCGCCAGTCGTAGCCAGCCGGTGGTCACATCAGGGGCCGGAGCCTCTTCCAGCGCTTGCAGGGTGGAAGGAGTCATGCTCTTGAGCAGCGACCAGATCTGCTGATGGTTGGTCGCCTGCTCGCTCTGATTGAGGTAGGGCTCCAGTGCAATCAACGACTTGGCTGCGCCAAACTTGTTGTTGATGTCGAGCTGCAGCACTACGCGCTGGCGATACCAATCCTTCTGGGTATCGGCATCCAGCACCACCTCAGGTTTGCCTTCCAGCAGGATCAGCGCCTGATTGGCGTGGCCTTGCGCCAGCAACAGATGGGCTTGCAGCAGTTGCAACTGCGCCTTCTGAACGGGATCCTTGGCCTGCTTCTGCAATTGCTGGAACAGTGCCGAGGCCGGTTTGGCCTGGCCCAGCGCCAGATAGCTGCGTGCCGCCAGCATCTGCCAGGTAAAGGCCTCGGCCGGCTTGGCGGGATCCACCTGCTCAAGATACCACTGGGCATTCTTGGTCAGATTGGAGAACGCAGAGGGCATGCCTGACTGCCCTGACGGTTGATTGGGCTCCGACGCACAGGCGGCGAGCAGTACTGCCGCGAGTATGATGCCGAAGAGTCGTGATACACTTAGCTGCTTTGTAACCCGGTTCAAGTTCATTCCCCGACCAGTGTTGAAGTTCCCCATAGTGTAAACGGGCCAATATGGCGACACAATTGTCGGGGCACTCGGAGATCCCATGAGTGACATCCCAACCCTGTATATAGTCCCCACTCCGATCGGCAATCTGGCGGACATCACCCAGCGTTCATTGGACATTTTACGCAGTGTCGATCTGGTGGCCGCCGAAGATACCCGTCATACCGGTATCCTGCTCAGCCACTACCAAATCTCGGTGCCGACCTTCGCCCTGCACGATCACAACGAGCAGCAGAAAGCCGATGTGCTGATCGGCCGGATCAAAGAGGGCAAGAGTGTTGCGCTGGTCTCCGATGCCGGCACCCCGCTTATCAGCGACCCCGGTTATCACTTGGTCACCCGCTGTCGTGAAGCCGGGGTCAAGGTGGTGCCGCTGCCCGGTCCCTGTGCCGCCATCACCGCCCTGAGCGCGGCCGGTCTGCCCACCGATCGCTTTGCCTTTGAGGGCTTCCTGCCCGCCAAGAGCAAGGGACGTGACGATCGCCTGCAAGCCGTTATTGAAGACACCCGCTCGCTGGTGTTCTACGAATCCCCGCGCCGTGTGCAGGATACAGTGGAAGCTATTGCTCGCATTCTCGGCGAGCGTCAGGTGGTGGTGTGCCGCGAGCTGACCAAGACCTTCGAGTCAATCCACGGTCTGCCTGCGTCCGAAATGCTGGTCTGGCTTGGTGAAGATGACAACCGCTGCCGCGGCGAGATCGTGCTGGTCGTGGCTGGCGCCTCCAAAGAGGAAGAGGATCTGCCGGCCGAGGCGATCCGCACTTTGGGACTGCTGGTGGCAGAACTGCCACTGAAAAAAGCGGCCGCCCTGACCGCCGAGATCCACGGCGTGAAGAAGAATGCCCTCTACAAATACGGCCTCGAGCACTATTGAGCCGGTTAATAGGCCGTAAGGCTGTTTTCTGACCTGTGCAATCCCCCGAACCGGCGAGCATTCAGCATGTAAACGGGGGCCAAAGCGCGATAAATGGCTGTAAACGGGAATTGCCGGTTTACCCCGTGCGTATCGCAAGGCTATAATCCGCGCCTCGGAGTTGGCTGGGCAATCGCTGCTTCGTCGTTGTGTCCCTCGGGACAGACGGGCGGAGGGGAGGAAAGTCCGGGCTTCACAGGGCAGGGTGCCAGGTAACGCCTGGGGGGCGTGAGCCTACGACCAGTGCAACAGAGAGCAGACCGCCGATGGCCCGCAAGGGATCAGGTAAGGGTGAAAGGGTGCGGTAAGAGCGCACCGCGCGACTGGCAACAGTTCGTGGCACGGTAAACTCCACCCGAAGCAAGACCAAATAGGCCCCTATTGGCGCGGCCCGCGTTGGGGGCGGGTAGGTTGCTTGAGCCAGCGAGCGATTGCTGGCCTAGAGGAATGATTGCTACCCGGGGCAACCCGGTACAGAACCCGGCTTACAGGCCGACTCCGACCTCATTCCGAAGAGCCCTGCGATTTATCGCGGGGCTCTTTTTTATGCATGAGAAAATATGGCTTCGTTGGCAGGATATTTTCGACCTTGTCATTTTGCATGAAAATATATGTTTTAAATCAATCGAATAGTTTTGTATTTGGCACGATGGCAGCGATAGATGGTGATAGAACCCAGGATGGTTGTTCGCACCCGCATATTGTGTGTGTTCTCAGTTCATTCACTTATTTCAATTAATCACCAGAGTTTAACGCCAAATAACTTGTGGAAAATCAACCCACTCAATCTGCGGTATGCAATTGCTGCGTCAATATGTTCCTTCTGTCCCATCTCCTTGCTTGAAAAGCCCCCTGCACGTCCTTAAACTTCAAGGTGGGGAAAAGTGGATCAAAGTGGTTTTTAGAGGGGCAATCTGCCTGCTCACTCACCTTCAGGGACTGCAATTTGTTGCGTGGCGCTCATGCCATCAGCCTGGACAGTAAAGGGCGGCTGGCAATTCCGACCAAATTCCGTGATTGGCTGCGCGACGAAAGCGACGGCCAGCTGGTCTGCACCATCGATATTGCCCATCCCTGTCTGCTGCTTTATCCCCTGAATGAGTGGGAAGAGGTCGAGCGCAAGCTCAAGACGCTTTCCAGCATGAATCCCGCAGAGCGCCGTTTGCAGCGACTGCTGCTGGGACATGCAACCGAGTGCGAGCTGGATGGCAATGGCCGTCTGCTGCTCAGTCAGCCACTGCGCAACCATGCGGGGCTGGACAAGAAAATCATGCTGGTGGGCCAGCTCAACAAGTTTGAGTTGTGGGATGAAGCCCGCTGGCAACAACAGGTCAATGACGACATCTTGGGTCTGCCCGGGGACGATTGGGCAAGCTCACCACGACTACAGGATTTCTCTTTATAAATGACCCAAGCCGCTGAACACATCACAGTGCTGCTGCACGAAGCCGTCGAAGGTCTGGCCATCAAGCCGGACGGTGTCTACGTCGACGGTACTTTTGGCCGTGGTGGTCATTCTCGTCTGATCCTGCAGCACCTTGGCCCCAATGGCCGCCTGATCGCCATCGACCGCGATCCCCAGGCGATCGCCG
This sequence comes from Aeromonas sp. FDAARGOS 1411, assembly GCF_019047125.1. Classification (NCBI taxonomy): domain Bacteria; kingdom Pseudomonadati; phylum Pseudomonadota; class Gammaproteobacteria; order Aeromonadales; family Aeromonadaceae; genus Aeromonas; species Aeromonas sp. FDAARGOS 1411. The sequence goes on from NZ_CP077214.1 coordinate 4,039,869, forward strand.
AAGCAGCCAAGATCCAGGATCCCCGTTTCGAAATCGTGCACGGCCCCTTCTCCGGCATCGCCTCCTATCTGGATGAGCGCGGTTTGCTGGGCAAGGTGGATGGCTTCCTGCTGGATCTGGGGGTCTCTTCACCCCAGCTGGATGATGCCGAGCGGGGCTTCAGCTTTATGAAAGATGGTCCGCTCGATATGCGGATGGACCCCACCTCCGGCCAGAGCGCCGCCGAGTGGCTGGCCAAGGCCGATGTGGATGACATCGCCTGGGTGCTGAAGACCTTCGGTGAGGAGCGTTTTGCTAAGAAGATCGCCCGTGCCATTGTGCACGACCGCATGACCGAACCTTATGTGCGTACCCGTCAACTGGCGGAGATGATTGCCCGGGTCAATCCGAGCAAGGAGAAGGGCAAGCATGCGGCAACCCGCAGCTTCCAGGCCATTCGCATCTATATCAACAGCGAGCTGGACGAGATCGAGACCGCGCTCAACGGTGCGCTGGAAGTGCTGGCACCACATGGCCGTCTGTCGGTGATCAGCTTCCATTCGCTGGAAGACCGGTTGGTAAAGCATTTCATCCGCAAGCACGAGAAGGGGCCGGAAGTGCCTTACGGCATTCCGTTGACCGAAGCCCAGCTGGCTGGCGGTCGCAAATTGAAGTCGGTCGGCAAGGCACTCAAGCCTTCTGATCATGAAGTATCTGAAAACAGCCGGTCACGCAGCTCGGTGCTGCGGGTTGCCGAACGGCTGGCGGAGTAAGCGATGAGCGAAGTGCGTGTTCATCTGGCCAAGGAGATCGTTGCGGATCTCTGGCGGCACAAGCTGCAGATTTTTCTGTCGGTCGCCGTGCTGGTGACCGCGTTTGCCGTGATCCTGGTGACCAACATGACCCGTGGTCTGACGGCCAAGCAGAACGATCTGATGGCGGAAGAGGATCGCCTCAATATCGAATGGCGCCACCTGCTGCTGGAGCAGGGCACCCTGGCTGAACACTCCCGGGTGGCGAGTCTGGCGATGGACAAGTTGCAGATGGGTCGTCCTCTGGTGACCACCGAGAAGGTAATTACCCAACCATGAAACGCAAGGCTACAGCCAAAGCTGCCAAAGCGAATGTCAAAGCGCCATCGATCTATCCGTGGCGCTTTCGCACGCTTGCGGTGTTTATCGGCATCGCGTTTGTGGGTCTGATCCTGCGTCTGGCCTGGATCCAGGTGATCAATCCGGATCGTCTGCGTCAGGAAGGGGACATGCGCTCCCTGCGTACCACCTCTACCCAGGCGGTGCGCGGCATGATCACCGATCGCAACGGCGAGCAGCTGGCGGTTTCTGTACCGGTCGAGGCGGTCTGGGCCGATCCCAAGACCGTACACGAATCCGGTGCCATCAATAATGAGCGAGCCTGGCTGGCGCTCTCCGCCGTGCTCAAGCTCGACATCAATACCCTCAAACACCGCATCGCCAACCCCAGCAAGCGTTTCGTCTATCTGCAGCGTCAGGTTACTCCTGCGGTGGCGGAATATATCAAGGGGCTCAAGCTGGGTGGCGTCTACCTGCGCCCTGAAGCGCGCCGCTTCTATCCGACCGGCGAGATCAGCGCCCATCTGGTGGGGGTGACCAACATCGATGGCAGCGGTATTGAAGGGATTGAGCGCAGCTACAATGAGTGGCTGACGGCGACACCCGGCGAAATGCGGGTGCGCAAGGATCGTCAAGGTCGCGTCATCGAGCGGCTTGGCATCGTCAAAGAGGGCAAGAACGCCAACGATTTGCAGCTCAGTATCGATCAGCGGGTGCAGGCTCTGGCCTACCGTGCCCTCAAGCGGGCAACCGACGAGAACAAGGCGACCTCCGGCTCCATGGTTATGCTGGATATCAAGACCGGTGAAGTGCTCGCCATGGTCAACACCCCCTCCTATAACCCGAACAACCGCGGCCAGTATCAGAGCTTCCGAGTACGCAACCGGGTGGTGACTGATACCTACGAACCGGGCTCTACCGTCAAGCCATTGATTTTGCTCAGTGCCTTGCAGGCAGGGGTCACCAGCTGGAAAGATTTCATTCCCGGTGGTCCGCTCTTTATCGGTGCCAAGCAGATCAAGGACGTCAGTATCCACAAGGCGACCAACCTCTACGATATCCTGCGCTACTCCTCCAACATCGGTATGTCGCGCATCGCGCTGCGGATGCCGGCGCAGGAGATGATCAACACCCTTAGCATGTTCGGTTTCGGCATGGATACCGGCAGCGGGTTGATGGGCGAGAGCAGCGGCATGCTGCCCCAGCGTCGCCGCTGGTCCGATATCGAGCGGGCAACCCTCTCGTTCGGTTATGGTCTGCGAGTCACCCCGCTGCAACTGGCTTCCGCCTATGCCACCCTGGCCAACAAGGGCAAACGGGTGCCGCTCTCCATCGTCAAGGTGACTACGCCGCCCAAGGGTGAGCAGGTTATCGATCACAACAACGCCGCTGCCATGTTGCAGGCGCTGGAGTACGTGGTCGACAACGCCATTCCCAAAGCCAAGATCCCGGGCTATCGGGTTGGCGGCAAGAGTGGTACCGCCAAGGTCGCCGTTGCCGGTGGCTATGGCAAGGATTACATGGCCTGGTTTGCCGGTTTCGCACCCGCCAGTGATCCCCGTTTCGTCATGGTGGTGGTGATCAACGAGCCAAAAGGCAGCGCCTATTATGGCGGCGCCGTGGCGACCCCACCGTTTGCAGAGGCCATGGGCGGGGTGCTGCAGCTCTTCAATATTCGTCCCGATGCGGTGCCGCCAGCGGTGCCCACCAAACTTGCCCGTACGGAGGCTTCTCTTGTCCCGCGCACTTGATGCATTACTGCGCCCCTTCGGTATCCAGGCGCCGGCGCTCACCCTGACCGATATCCAGCTGGATAGTCGGCGGGTTGGCCCCGGCTCGCTCTTCGTGGCCATTCGTGGTCATCAGGTGGATGGCAGACGGTTTATCGAACAGGCGGTGGCTCAGGGAGCGACCGCTGTTGTGTTTGAGGAGGATGGTGAATTTATCCCACCATCTACTCCGGTTCCCTGTATCGGGATGCGGGATTTGCCCGCTCACCTCTCTGCTCTTGCGGGCTATTTCTACGATCAGCCAGCCCAAAAATTGGATCTGGTCGGGATCACCGGTACCAACGGCAAGAGCACTACGGCACTGCTGGTCGCCAACTGGCGCACCCTGCTGGGTGGCAATGCGGGTGTGATGGGCACCATCGGCAACGGCCTGTTTGGCAATTTGATCGAAGCGGAAAATACCACCGGCAGCGCCGTGCAGGTGCAAGCCAATCTGGCTGCGCTGCAAGCGCAGGGGGCGGATCTGGTGGCGATGGAGGTCTCCAGCCATGGTCTGGTGCAGCATCGTGTTGCCGCACTGCCGTTTGCCGCCGCCGTTTTCACCAACCTGAGCCGGGATCACCTCGACTACCACGGCACCATGGAAGCCTATGGCGCGGCCAAAGAACAGTTGCTGCAGCTGGTCGATGAGTTGAATGCGGTGATCAACCGCGATGACGAGCTGGGTGCCAAGTGGATCGAAAAGTACCCGGCAGCGGTGGCGTTCAGTGTTAATGGCCCGATTGAACACCATTCTGGCCGTCAATTAACGGCGCAGCAGCTCGATTTTCACCAGCAAGGTTTTCGCGCGCAGATTAACTCCAGCTGGGGGAATGGTGTATTATCCGCCCCCTTGCTCGGGCGCTTCAACGTCAGCAATGTGCTGGCCGCGATGGGCGTGATGCTGGTGCTCGGTTACGACTTCAACGAACTGCTGGCGACAGCGCCTCAGTTGCAGCCGGTGACCGGTCGCATGGAGTGCTTTGGCGGTGGCGATACGCCGCTGGCGGTGGTCGATTACGCCCACACCCCGGATGCGCTGGAGAAGGCATTGCAGGCCCTGCGGGTGCACTGCACAGGCCAGCTCTGGTGTCTGGTCGGCTGTGGTGGCGACCGCGATCGCGGCAAGCGCCCCATGATGGCCGCCATGGCCGAGCAGTATGCGGATCGCGTGATCCTGACCGACGACAATCCCCGTACCGAGGAGCCGGCCCGGATCATGGCCGACATGGTGGCGGGTCTTCGCGATCCTGCTGCGGTGCAGGTGGAGCACGACCGGGTCAAGGCGATTGCGCTGGCCATCGGTCAGGCGAGCAAACAGGACATCATCCTGGTGGCCGGTAAGGGTCACGAGGATTATCAGATCATTGGAACCGACAAGCGGCACTACAGCGACCGGGAAACCGTCGCGGCCGCCTTGCATACATTATTGGAGTCATTCAAATGATGACCCTCAGGCTTGCCGAGCTGGCTCAGGTACTCGATGCCCGTCTGATTGGTGACGATGGCGAGATCACCGTCGTCAGTACCGACACCCGCACACTGGGCGCGGGTGCCCTGTTCGTTGCCCTGCGCGGCGAGCGCTTCGATGCCCACGATTTTTGCGAGCAGGCCGTTCAGGCAGGGGCCTCTGCCCTGCTGGTCGAGCGTGAGCTGCCGCTGGCCATTCCCCAACTGGTGGTAGCCGATACCCTCAAGGGGTTGGGCCGCCTTGGCAAACTGGTGCGTGAGCGCATCAACCCGAAAGTGCTGGCCATTACCGGCAGCTGCGGCAAGACCACGGTGAAGGAGATGGCAACCGCCATCCTGCGCAACGAAGGGGAAGTGCTGGCCACCGCTGGCAACTTCAACAATGAGGTGGGCGTGCCGCTCACCCTGCTGCGCCTCGAACCGCAACACAAGTTTGCGGTAATGGAGCTGGGTGCCAACCATCCGGGCGAGATCGCCTGGACTACCTCGCTGGCCAAACCCGATGCCGCCATCATCAACAACGTGGCGGCGGCCCATCTGGAGGGCTTCGGCTCGCTGGAAGGGGTGTTCCACGCCAAGAGCGAAATCTTTGAGGGGCTGAGCGAGGGTGGCACCGCCATCGTCAACGCCGACAACGAATTCTGGCCGAAGTGGCGTGAGCGTGGCATTCAGTGCGCCTTCTCCATCGAAGATCAGAGCCAGCCGTTCCACGCGCGCAACCTTGTACTCAACGAACAAGGTTGTGCCGAGTTCGTGATGGTGACCCCGCAGGGTGAGCTGAGCCTGACTCTGGCGATCCCGGGTCGCCACAACGTGGCCAATGCGTTGGCTGCCGCCGCGGGCTGTCTGGCCCTCGGCGCATCCCTCGGCTCCGTCAAGGCGGGGCTGGAACAGATGGCACCGGTCAAGGGGCGCTTCTGCGTGCAGCGCTGGGGCGGTCTGACCCTGGTGGATGATACCTACAATGCCAGCGTGGAATCCGTGCTGGCGGGCATCGATGCCCTGACCGCCATGGGCGGCTTCAAGGTACTGGTGTTTGGTGATATGCGGGAACTGGGTGAGGAGTCTGCCGAGCAACACGCCCGGGTTGGCCGTCATGCCCGCGAGCGTGGTCTGGATGCCGTGCTGACAGTGGGGGAAGAGAGTCGCCACACCGCAGATGCCGCGGCTGGCCGACATTTCGATAACAAGGCGTCGTTGTTTGAAGTGCTTGCGCAAATGATAAATACACATCAGGAAATTTCGATTCTGGTCAAGGGCGCCCGTGGCTCCCGCATGGAAGATATCGTCGAGATGGTCAAAGGCCATCAGGAGTCAGCCACATGCTAGTCTGGCTGGCCGAACTGCTCACCCCGCACTTCACCTTCTTCAACGTCTTCTCCTACCTGACGTTTCGCGCCATCCTGTCGATCATCACCGGACTGGGGGTTGCCCTCTGGATGGGGCCACGCCTGATCCGCCGTCTGCAGATCCTGAAGTTTGGTCAGGTGATCCGCAACGACGGTCCCGAGTCCCACCTCAGCAAGCGGGGCACCCCGACCATGGGTGGCCTGATGATCATTGCTGCGATTTTCACGTCTGTGCTGCTCTGGTGCCGCCTCGACAACCCCTATGTCTGGTTGGTGCTGTTTGTGCTGGGTGCCTATGGCGCCATCGGCTTTGCCGACGACTACCTCAAGGTGGTGCGCAAGAATACCGACGGCCTGATCGCACGCTGGAAGTATTTCTGGCAATCTGCGGTAGCGCTGGCGGTGGCGGTGTTCCTCTATGCGACCGCAACCCATGAGGGACAGACCCAGCTGGTGGTGCCTTTCCTCAAGGATGTGATGCCGCAGCTTGGCCTGATGTTTATCGTGCTGACCTACTTTGTCATCGTCGGTACCTCCAACGCGGTCAACCTTACCGATGGTTTGGACGGCCTGGCCATCATGCCGACCGTGATGGTGGCGGGCGGCTTTGCTCTGATCGCCTGGGCTACCGGTAACGTCAACTTTGCCAGTTACCTGCACATTCCCTACGTGCCCTATACCTCCGAGCTGGTGATCGTCTGTACCGCCATTGTCGGGGCGGGTCTGGGTTTCCTCTGGTTCAATACCTATCCGGCGCAGGTCTTTATGGGCGACGTTGGCTCTCTGGCCCTCGGTGGCGCGCTCGGCACCATCGCAGTGCTGGTACGTCAGGAGTTCCTGCTGGTGATCATGGGCGGCGTCTTCGTGATGGAGACCGTTTCGGTGATCCTGCAGGTGGGTTCATACAAGCTGCGCGGCGTGCGGATCTTCCGCATGGCGCCGATCCATCATCACTACGAGAAGAAGGGCTGGCCGGAGCCGCGCGTTATCGTGCGCTTCTGGATCATCACCCTCGTGCTGGTGCTGCTGGGTCTTGCCACCCTGAAGGTGAGGTAAGGCCATGGTCATCATCATCGGATTGGGCAAAACCGGGCTCTCCTGTGTCGATTACTTCCTCGGCCGTGGCGTGACGCCACTGGTGATGGATACCCGCGCCAACCCGCCCGGCAAGGATCAACTGCCGCCGGAGGTGGAGCTGATCCACGGGCTCGACGAGGCGCTGCTCAAGCAGGCGCACATGATTGTCGCGAGCCCGGGTATCGCGCTGGCGACCCCCGAACTGAAAGCGGCTGCCGAGTGTGGCGTGCAGATCGTCGGTGATATCGAGCTGTTTGTGCGCGAGACCCAGACCCCGGTCATCGCTATCACCGGCTCGAACGGCAAGAGCACCGTTACCACCTTGGTGGGCGAGATGATTGCCGAAGCCGGTCTCAATGTCGGCGTGGGCGGCAATATCGGCACGCCTGCGCTGGAACTGCTCAAGCAGCCGATGGATCTCTGCGTGCTGGAGCTCTCCAGCTTCCAGTTGGAAACTACTCACAGTTTGCGTGCTGCCGCCTCCGTGGTGCTGAATCTCTCAGAAGATCACATGGATCGTTATCAGGGCATGGCCGACTATCGCGCCGCCAAGATGGAGATCCATCAGCACTCCAAACACATTCTGGTCAATCGTGACGATGCTCAGACCCTGCCCGATGTGGGTCAGGTGTGGCAGAGCTTTGGTCTCGACTGCAATGGCTATGGCCGTTGCCTGCTGGATGGCCGCTACTGGTTGACGTTGCACGGTGAACCACTGCTGGCGGTAGACGAGATGAAGATCGTCGGTGCCCACAATCAGGCCAACGCGCTGGCCGCCATGGCGCTGTGCGATGCGGTCGGCATTCCTCGTTCGGCTCAGCTTACCGTGCTGCGTCGCTTCGAGGGCTTGCCCCATCGCGCCCGCTTCGTGCGCGAGGTAAACGGGGTGCGCTGGATCAACGACTCCAAGGCCACCAACGTGGGAGCCACGCTGGCCGCCGTTGCCGGTGTGCGCGAGTCGGTCAAGGGACGCCTGCTGCTGCTGGCCGGTGGTCAGGGCAAGGGGCAGGATTTTGGCCCGATCCAGGCGCTGCTGGGCAACCAGATCGATCACATGTACTGCTTCGGTCAGGATGCCGAGGTGCTGCTGGCACTGGGCGAGCAGACCGAACGGGTGGCCGACCTGGCCGCTGCGGTTGCCAAAGCGGCTGCCGATGCCAAGCCCGGTGACTGGGTGCTGCTGGCGCCAGCCTGTGCCAGCCTCGATCAGTTCAAGTCGTTCGAGGTGCGCGGCGATCGTTTCACCGAGATGGTGCTGGCACTATGAACGCCCTTCGCGTAGCAGCAGGTCTGTTCCAGCGCTGGTTGTTACCAGCGCGTCCTGCCGGTCTCTACGATCGGCAGCTGGTACTGCTGGCGCTCTCCCTGATGGCGGTCGGGGTGGTCATCGTGGCCTCGGCGTCGATCCCCGAAGGGATTGCGCTGGGGGATGACCCCTTCATGTTTGTGAAACGTCACGCCCTGTTTCTGGTGATGGCGCTCGGTATCTCCTGGTTTGTGTTGCAGGTGCCGATGGCGCGCTGGCAACAGCACAACGGCCCCATGTTGCTGCTGGCGATCTTGATGCTGGTGCTGGTGCTGCTGGTGGGGCGGAACGTCAACGGTGCGGTGCGCTGGTTGCCGCTCGGCCCCTTCAACCTGCAGCCTGCCGAGTTTGGCAAGCTGGCGCTGTTTGTCTATCTGGCCGGCTATCTGGTGCGGCGCCAGAGCGAAGTTCGTGAAGCCTGGATCGGCTTCCTGAAACCGCTGGCGGTGTTCGGGGTGCTGGCGGTCTTGCTGCTGTTGCAGCCGGACCTGGGTTCCACCGTGGTGATGTTCGTTACCTCGTTCGGCATGCTGTTTCTGGCTGGTGCCCGATTGGGACAGTTTTTGACCCTGATCGGCGCGGGCCTCGGCTCTGTGGTGATGCTGATCATCGTCGAGCCCTACCGGATGCGGCGGGTGACCTCCTTTATGGACCCCTGGGCCGATCCGTTTGGTAGTGGCTACCAGTTGACCCAGTCGCTGATGGCGTTTGGTCGTGGCAGCTGGTTTGGCGAAGGGCTTGGCAACTCCATCCAGAAGATGGAGTACTTGCCGGAAGCGCACACCGACTTCGTGTTTGCGATCCTCGGTGAAGAGCTGGGTTACGTCGGGGTGCTGGGCGCCCTGTTCCTGATTTTTGCGCTGGCGGTCAAGGCGCTCAAGCTGGGGCATCGCGCGCTGGTGGCCGAGCGGCTCTATGACGGTTATCTGGCCATCGGTATCGGCATCTGGTTCAGCTTCCAGACCTTCGTCAACGTTGGCGCGGCCAGCGGTATGATGCCGACCAAGGGCTTGACCCTGCCGCTGGTCAGTTACGGTGGTTCCAGTCTCATCATCATGTCGGTGGCGGTGAGCATGTTGATTCGAATCGATTTTGAGTTGCGTCAGGCGACAGCCCAGGCGCGCGTGCGGGAGGTTTAGTGAGCAAGACTCTGTTGGTGATGGCAGGTGGTACCGGTGGGCATGTGTTCCCCGGTCTGGCTGTGGCCGATCGCCTGAAGGCCCAGGGCTGGACTGTCCACTGGCTCGGCACTGCCGACCGGATGGAGGCGGAGCTGGTGCCCGCCCACGGTTATCCCATCTCCTTCATCGATATTCAGGGGGTGCGTGGCAACGGCATCAAGCGACTGCTGGTGGCACCCTATCGCATCGTCAAATCGATCCTGCAGGCGCGTCAGGTGCTCAAGACCGTTCGCCCTGATGTGGTGCTCGGCATGGGCGGTTTTGCTTCCGGCCCGGGTGGCGTGGCGGCCTGGTTCTCCGGCATCCCGTTGCTGCTCCATGAGCAGAATGCTGCTGCCGGCATGACTAACAAGTTGCTGGCCCGTATCGCCAGGCGGGTGCTGATGGCATTTCCAGGTGCCTTCGCGCCGAGCCGTCGCACCGCCGTGGTGGGCAATCCGGTACGTCCCGAAGTGGTTGCCCTGCCGGATCCGCAACTGCGCAGCGGGGATGAACCACTGCATCTGCTGATCGTGGGTGGCAGCCTGGGGGCGCGGGTGCTCAACGAGCAGGTACCTGCTGCGGTGGCGGCATCCGGCGTGCCCATTGAAGTGCGTCACCAGTGTGGCAAGGGCAATGCCGAGGCTGTCTCTGCTGCCTATGCCCAGCACGGCATCAATGCCGAGGTGAGCGAATTTATCAAGGATATGGCCAGCGCCTACGCCTGGGCCGATCTGGTGGTCTGCCGTGCCGGTGCGCTGACTGTTTCCGAAGTGGCTGCCGCCGGTGTGGCCGCCATTTTCGTGCCGCTGCCCCATGCGGTGGATGATCACCAGACCCGTAACGCCCTGATCCTGGTCGACGGCGGTGCCGCCGAGTTTCTGCCCCAGTCCGAGCTGAATACCGCATCGCTGGCGGCGCGTCTGACCTGGCTGGCTGGTCGCAGGGAGACCCTGTTTAACATGGCGAAAGCGGCTCGCCGCGTCGCCATCATCGATGCGGCCGAGCGGGTTGCAGATGAGTGCAAACAGCTCGCAACCGGGCAGCGTGGTAAAGATTGATGAGCAAGGTTGCAGCGGTGACACCGTGCAGCCTTGTACCTGTATGTATTGATGCCGCCGTGCAACTGCGCTTTGACGGCACATGGCCTGCGGCAGACTAAAGAGACGATTATGACCAAGGTTGAACTGGCAAAACTGCGTACTGTGATCCCCGAAATGCGCCGCGTGCGTCGCATCCACTTTATCGGCATCGGTGGTGCCGGTATGGGCGGGATCGCCGAGGTGCTTGCCAACGAAGGGTATCAGGTAACGGGTTCTGATCTGGCTCGCAACGCCGTGACCGAGCGGTTGGCCGGACTGAGTGCTCACATCTTCGTCGGCCACAGTGCCGAACACGTTGAGGGTGCCAGCGTGGTAGTGGTCTCTACCGCCATCAAGCAGGACAACCCGGAGCTGCTGGCTGCCCGCGAACTGCGGATCCCGGTAGTGCGCCGCGCCGAGATGCTGGCCGAGCTGATGCGTTTCCGCCACGGTATCGCCATTGCCGGTACCCACGGCAAGACCACCACCACCAGTCTGGTGGCGAGTATCTATGCCGAAGCCGACCGCGACCCGACCTTCGTCATCGGTGGCCTGCTCAACAGTGCCGGTACCAATGCCCGCCTGGGCAGCAGCCGCTACCTGATTGCCGAAGCGGACGAGAGCGATGCCTCTTTCCTGCATCTGCAGCCGATGGTCTCTATCGTGACCAATATCGAAGCGGATCACATGGATACCTACGGCGGTGATTTCTCCAAGCTGAAGGCCACCTTCATCGAGTTTCTGCACAACCTGCCCTTCTACGGACTGGCGGTGGTCTGCATCGATGATCCGGTGATCCGTGGCATGTTGCCCGAGATTGCCCGTCCGACCTTGACCTACGGTCTCTCTGACGATGCGGATGTGCAGGTGCTGGATTTTGTCCAGACCACCAACCACAGCTGCTTCCGTGTTCGCCGCAGAGAGGCGGGTGAGCTGCTGGTGACCCTCAATTTGCCGGGTATTCACAACGCATTGAACGCCGCAGCGGCGATAGCTGTCGCGACAGAGGACGGTGTTAGCGACGAGGCCATCATCTCTGCTCTGGCCAAATTTGAAGGGGTCGGTCGTCGCTTCCAGCAGTATGGCGAGTTTGAAACCGGTCGCGGCAAGGCGATGCTGGTGGACGATTACGGACACCACCCGAGCGAAGTGAAGGTCACCATCAATGCCGCCCGTGCCGGTTGGCCCGAGAAGCGGCTGGTGATGGTGTTCCAGCCGCACCGTTATACCCGCACCCGCGACCTCTACGAGGACTTCGCCGATGTGCTCTCCAAGGTAGACGTGCTGGTGATGCTGGAGGTTTATGCTGCCGGTGAGGAGCCGATCCCGGGCGCTGATGGACGGGCACTGTGCCGCTCCATTCGCTCGCGCGGCAACCTGGAACCCATCTTCGTCGCTACACCGGATGACGTGCCAGCTGTGCTGGCCGACCTGATCGGCGAGGGGGATTTGGTGCTGACTCAAGGCGCCGGGAACGTCGGGGCGCTGGCCCGTCGTCTCGGAGAGATGAAATTGAGCATAGATAGCATGAAATCTGGCGCCTGAGGGCCCAATGAGTATTTTGACCGCCAAGCCGGGGCCTATATAATGGCGAACCGGTCTGTCAAAGGCCGGTTTAGCGCGTTACACGGGGATCGATCGGGTGGAGGCAAGGGCACAGGGGCGCACCAAGGGTGGCTTCATCGCAGGGGTAGCGTTTTTCCTGCTGGTGATATGGGGCTGCTACCGGACGGCGCTGGATGTTAAAGGTTGGCTGACAGATGCCAACCGGTTGCCCATGAGCGAGCTGTTGCTGCAGGGGCAACACCAGTATTTGCAAACCGAAGAGCTGCGGATGGCCGTGCTGGATGGCGCCGAGCTGCGCAACTTCTTCGAATTGGACGTCAACGAATTGCAGGCAAGGCTTAATGCCTTGCCATGGGTGGCCTCGGTCTCGGTACGAAAGAAGTGGCCGAACAAGATCAAGATCTACCTCACGGAACAAGATGTGGCGGCGCGCTGGAATGGCAACCGCTTCGTCAACACCAAGGGCAAGGTATTCAGTGCCCCGGATCGGGTCAAGACGCCGCTGTTGCAGCTGTCAGGGCCGGATGACCAGGCCGCCCGGGTGTTGAAAGAGAGTCGGCAGTACGAGTCGCAACTGGCTGCCAAGGGATACAAGTTGCTGGGGGTGAATCTGACCCCCCGCCATGCCTGGGAACTGACCCTGGATGGCAATATCAAGCTGTTCCTGGGACGCAATGACATTGCGCTCCGGCTGCAGCGGTTTATCGATGCCTTCCCGGTTATCGAACCCCGTGCGCAAGTCGCTTACGTGGATCTTCGATACGACACCGGAATGGCAGTTGGCTGGAAGAAGAGCGAAGAGAAAGTGCATGACCAACACCGCAGATAGGAATTTGATTGTCGGACTGGATATCGGCACAACCAAGGTGGCGGTTCTGGTCGGGGAAGTATTGCCGGACGGTGAACTGAACGTCATCGGTATGGGCAGTCACGCTTCTCGCGGAATGGAGAAGGGCGGGGTCAATGACCTCGACTCCGTGGTCAAGTCACTGCGCCGCGCGGTGGAAGAGGCCGAGATGATGGCAGATTGCCAGATCAGCTCGGTCTATCTGGGGTTGTCCGGCAAGCATATTGATTGCCGCAACGAGACCGGCATGGTGCCCATCTCCGATGAAGAGGTGACCCAGGAGGATGTGGACAACGTTATCCACACCGCCAAGTCGGTTCGCCTCTCCGACGAGCTGCGCGTGCTGCATGTACTGCCTCAGGAGTTTGCCATCGATTATCAGGAAGGGATCAAGAATCCGGTTGGCCTCTCTGGTGTACGGATGGCTGCCAAGGTTCACCTGATCACCTGCCACAACGACATGGCTCGCAACATTGAGAAATGTGTGGAGAAGGTCGGTTTGCGTGTGGATCAACTGATCTTCTCCGCGCTGGCCTCCAGCTATGCGGTGTTGACCGAAGACGAGAAAGAGCTGGGTGTCTGCGTGGTGGATATCGGTGGCGGCACCATGGATATGTCGCTGTTTACCGGCGGTGCCCTGCGCCACACCAAGGTGATCCCGTACGCTGGCAGCACTGTGACCAGCGACATCGCGTACGCCTTCGGCACGCCGCCGCTCGACGCGGAAGCGATCAAGGTGCGCTACGGTTGCGCCCTCGGCCGTCTGGTCAGCAAGGAAGACAATATTGAAGTACCCAGTGTCGGCGGTCGCCCGGCGCGCAGCCTGCAACGGCAGACACTGGCTGAAGTGATTGAGCCCCGTTACACCGAGTTGCTCTCCATGGTGAATGATGAGCTGGTGCGGGTACAAAGCGAGTTGAAAGCGCAGGGGGTCAAGCATCAGCTGGCAGCCGGTGTGGTCTTGACCGGCGGCGCTGCCCAGATTGAAGGCATTGTGGAGTGTGCAGAGCAGATCTTCCAGAGCCAGGTCCGGGTGGGAGAGCCCATGAACATACGTGGTTTGAGTGATTACGTGCAGGCACCGGTGTACTCGACTGCGGTCGGGTTGCTGCAATATGGCCGCACCCATCAAGCCACAGGTAGCAACAAAGAATATGCCGCCAAGGCAAGCGTCGGTGGCCTGGTCAAACGGGTTAGCAACTGGCTGCGTGGCGAGTTCTAAGAATTTTGCTGAGTCAGGCAAATAAAGCGGAGAGACAACATGTTTGAATTTATGGATAGCCACACTGACGAAGCCGTCATTAAAGTGATCGGTGTAGGTGGCGGCGGCGGTAACGCTGTCGAGCACATGGTTCGTCAAAATATTGAGGGTGTTGAGTTCATTACCGTCAACACCGACGCCCAGGCACTGCGTAACTCCAGCGCCAACACTACCCTGCAGATCGGCGGTGGCATCACCAAGGGGCTGGGTGCCGGAGCCAATCCGGAAGTGGGTCGTGATGCGGCCATGGAAGATCGCGAAGCGCTGCGTGAGCTGCTGACCGGTTCCGACATGGTGTTCATCGCCGCCGGTATGGGCGGTGGTACCGGTACCGGTGCTGCGCCGATCGTGGCCGAAGTGGCACGCGAGATGGGCATCCTGACCGTTGCTGTGGTCACCAAGCCGTTCTCCTTTGAAGGGAAGAAGCGGATGGGTTTCGCCGCCCACGGTATCGAAGAGCTCTCCAAGAACGTCGACTCCCTGATCACCATCCCCAACGACAAGTTGCTGAAGGTGCTGGGTCGCGGTATCTCCCTGCTGGACGCCTTCAAGGCAGCCAACGATGTACTGCTTGGCGCGGTACAGGGCATTGCCGAGCTGATCACCCGCCCGGGCTTGATCAACGTCGACTTCGCGGACGTACGTACCGTAATGCGTGAAATGGGTACTGCCATGATGGGTACCGGTTCCGCCTCTGGTGATGACCGCGCCGAAGAAGCGGCCGAGAAAGCCATCTCCAGCCCGCTGCTGGAAGATGTGGATCTGGCTGGTGCCCGTGGCATCCTGGTCAACATCACCGCCGGTATGGACATGACCATCGAAGAGTTCGAAACCGTGGGTAACGCGGTCAAGGCCTTCGCTTCCGAGAACGCCACTGTAGTAGTGGGTACCGTAATCGATCCGGAAATGCACGACGAACTGCGTGTGACTGTGGTTGCTACCGGTATCGGTGCCGAGCGCAAGCCGGACATCACGCTAGTCAAGAGCAGCCAGGTGCAAGAGCGCCCGGTGCGTCAGCCGCTGGTTAGCGACATGATGCAAGGCCGCGTGATGGACGAAGCCCCGGCCAAGGTGGTCAACGCCGAGCCGCAAGCTCGTCGTGAACCGGATTACCTGGATATTCCGGCGTTCCTGCGCAAGCAAGCTGATTAAGCCTCTTATGGCTCTCGTTTGTTTGTTGTTCAAGGAATGTGCTAAGATGGCCTGCCAACGACCATCTGGTCCGGATTTTAAGCTGTTTAGGGTACACCCATGATTAGACAAAGAACCTTGAAAACGAGTGTACAGGCGACTGGTGTCGGCCTGCATTCGGGCCGGAAAGTCACCATGACGTTCCGTCCGGCGCCTGTGAACACAGGGATCGTTTACTTGCGTACCGACCTGAATCCTGTGGTGGAGCTGCCAGCCAATGCCGATCAGGTGCGCGATACCGTGCTCTGTACCGCTCTGGTCAACGAAGCCGGTGTCCGTGTCTCTACCATTGAGCACCTCTCCGCCGCGCTGGCCGGGATGGGGATCGACAACCTCTACGTTGAGGTTGACGCGCCCGAGATCCCGGTGATGGATGGCAGTGCGCATCCCTTTATCTACCTGCTGCAGGAAGTCGGGATCCGTGAGCAAAATGCTGCCAAGCAGTTTGTGCGGATCAAGAAGAGCATCCGGGTTGAAGACGGCGACAAGTGGGCGGAATTCCACCCTTATCGCAACGGCTTCAAGATGGATCTCGAGATCGATTTCCAGCATCCGGTCTTTGAAGGGCGCAATCAGCGTTGCGTACTGGACTTCTCCGGTGCCTCCTTCGTGAAAGAGATCAGCCGTGCCCGTACCTTCGGGTTCATGCGCGATATCGAGTACCTGCGTTCCCAGAACCTGGCGCTGGGCGGAAGCCTGGAAAACGCCGTGGTACTGGACGATTATCGGGTGCTGAACGAAGACGGTTTGCGTTATGAGGACGAGTTCGTCAAGCACAAGATGCTGGACGCGATCGGTGACCTCTATATGTGTAACCGGAGCATCATCGGTGAGTTCCGTGCCTACAAGACCGGACATGCCCTGAACAACAAGCTGCTGCGTGCCTTGCTGGCCGAGCAGGAGGCTTGGGAACTGGTGACCTTCGAGGGTGAGGGCGACAAAGCGCCTATCGCTTACTACGATAACGGTCTGGTTCTGGCCTGATAGCTGTGCAACGGAACGTCGGTCCTCTCTCCGCACCGACGTTCCGTCATTTGTTTACTCCATCCTTTAATACCGATTATCTCCCGGTTTTATTTCCCGTGCAGGCTCCTGGCCGCACCTGACCGAGCAGACTGATTTCTATGAGCATTACCCTGATCCTCCACGGCAAGCAGCGACGCAAGTTGCACCTGCCCAAACAACGTCTGGCCTGGGTCGGCGGTATTCTCTTCTCCCTGTTGGCCCTTGGTGGTGGTTGGCTCTGGCAGAGCTGGCACCAGAAAATGGAGGCGCTGGAAGTGGCGCTTGCCGTTGCCGAGCAACAGTCCGTCGACCAGAGTGGCGACGAAGCCCGTGAACAGTTGGCAATGCTGGCTGCTCAGGTAGGCACCATGCAGGGCCAGCTTGGCCGTCTCAATGCCCTAGGCGAACGATTGACCGAGCAGGCCGATCTCGATCCCGACGAGTTCAATTTCAAAGAGCTGCCCCCCATGGGCGGCCCTTCTTATGATGAAGAGCTGGAAGTGAGCCTCAACGAGCTGCAAGCCTCGATGAAGCACCTCAGCCAGCAGCTCAGCAGCCGTGAAGAGCAGCTGTCGGTACTTGAATCTTTCATCATGAATCACCATATCACCGATGCCGGTTTTATTTCCGGCACGCCAGTCAAACAGGAGCGAGTTTGGGTCTCGTCCGGGTTTGGTGGACGGGTCGATCCGTTCAACGGGCGTGCCAAGATGCACAAAGGGGTCGATTTCCGTGGCAAACCCGGAACCCCGATTCTGGCCACCGGGCCCGGCATTGTCAGCTGGGCGGGCCGTCATCCGGAATTTGGCAATATGGTGGAGATTAATCACGGCAATGGCCTGGTCACCCGCTATGCCCACAACTCCAAGTTGCTGGTCGAGGTGGGCACCCTGGTTGATCAGGGTCAGAAGATTGCCTTGATGGGACGCACCGGTCGCGCGACTGGGGTCCATTTGCATTACGAAGTGTTGAAAGATGGTCGTCAGGTCAACCCCGCACGCTTTCTCAGTGCCAGACGGGGTTAGGTTTTTTTCTTCAGGTTCCAGTGACGGAACGCTTTTATAACCAGAAATAGTTGGTACCCATGATTAGCACACTGCTTACCAAGATTATCGGCAGCCGGAACGACAGAACGCTCAAGGCTTTGCGCAAAATTGTAAAACAGATCAATGCCATGGAGCCGCAGTTCGAGGCTCTGTCCGATGCCGAGTTGCAGGCCAAAACGGCCGAGTATCGTCAGCGTATCGAGCAGGGTGAGACCCTGGAGCAGTTGCTGCCGGAAGCGTTCGCGACCGTGCGTGAAGCCTCCAAGCGGGTGTTCGGCATGCGTCACTTCGACGTTCAGCTGATCGGCGGCATGGTGCTGAACTCCAACCGCATCGCGGAAATGAAAACCGGTGAAGGTAAGACTCTTACTGCGACTCTGCCAGCTTACCTGAACGCCCTGAGTGGCCGTGGTGTGCACGTGGTGACGGTGAACGACTACCTGGCCAAGCGTGATGCGGAAGCTAACCGTCCGCTGTTCGCCTTCCTCGGCATGACCGTAGACTGCAACGTGCCCGGTATGGATGCGTCCCAGAAGCGTGACGCCTACGCCGCCGACATCACCTACGGTACCAACAACGAATTCGGTTTTGACTACCTGCGCGACAACATGGCGTTCTCGCCGGAGCAGCGGGTACAGCGCCCGCTCAACTACGCGCTGGTGGATGAGGTGGACTCGGTGCTTATCGATGAAGCCCGGACTCCGCTCATCATCTCCGGTCCGGCCGAAGACAGCTCCGAGCTCTATATTCGCGTCAACAAGCTGATCCCGCTGCTGGTCAAGCAGGACAAGGAAGACACCGAAGAGTACACCGGCGACGGTCACTACACGGTGGACGAGAAGAACCGTCAGGCCCTGCTGACCGAAAACGGTCAGATCTTCGTGGAAGAGCTGCTCAAGAAAGAGGGGCTGCTGGACGAGAACGACTCCCTGTTCTCCGCCTCCAACATCAGCCTGCTGCACCACGTCAATGCCGGTCTGCGTGCTCACACCCTGTTCGAGCGCAACGTGGACTACATCGTCCAGAAAGACGAGATCGTCATCGTTGACGAGCACACCGGTCGTACCATGCCGGGTCGTCGCTGGTCAGATGGTCTGCATCAGGCCGTTGAAGCGAAGGAAGGGGTGAAGATCCAGAACGAGAACCAGACGCTGGCATCCATCACCTTCCAGAACTACTTCCGTCTCTACAACAAGCTGGCGGGGATGACCGGTACTGCAGATACCGAAGCCTTTGAATTCCAGCAGATTTATGGCCTGGATACCGTGGTTATCCCGACCAACAAGCCGATGGTGCGCAAGGACATGGGCGATCTGGTCTACCTGACCGCCAATGAGAAGTATGCTGCCATCGTCAAGGATATTCGCGAGTGTGTGGAGCGCGGCCAGCCGGTGCTGGTGGGTACCGTCTCTATCGAGAACTCCGAGCTGCTCTCCGGCATCCTGACCAAAGAGAAGATCCCGCACAAGGTGCTGAACGCCAAGTTCCACGCCATGGAAGCGGAGATCGTCGCCCAGGCCGGTCAGACTGGCGCTGTCACTATCGCGACCAACATGGCCGGTCGTGGTACCGACATCGTGTTGGGCGGTAACTGGCAGGCAGAGATTGCCAAGCTGGAGAACCCGACCAGCGAGCAGATTGCCGAGCTGAAAGCCGCCTGGCAGGTGCGTCACGATGCGGTGCTGGCCGCCGGTGGTCTGCACATTATCGGTACCGAGCGTCACGAATCCCGTCGTATCGACAACCAGCTGCGCGGCCGTTCCGGTCGTCAGGGTGACCCGGGTTCCTCCCGTTTCTACCTCTCCATGGAAGATACCCTGATGCGGATCTTCGCCTCCGATCGCGTGACCGGCATGATGAAGAAGCTGGGCATGGAAGAGGGCGAAGCCATCGAGCACCCGTGGGTCACCAAGGCGATCGAAAACGCCCAGCGCAAGGTGGAAGGTCGCAACTTCGACATCCGCAAGAGCTTGCTGGAGTTTGATGACGTTGCCAACGACCAGCGCAAGGTGGTCTACGAGCAGCGCAACGAGCTGCTGGATACCAACGACATCTCCGAGACCATCCACGTTATCCGTGACGACGTCTACGGTGCGGTCATCGACGAGTACATCCCGCCCCAGTCTCTGGAAGAGATGTGGGACGTGCCGGGCCTGGAAGCACGCCTGAAGGCAGACTTCGCGCTGGATCTGCCGCTGCAGCAGTGGCTGGCGGAAGATGACAAGCTGTATGAAGAGAAGCTGCGCGAGCGCATTCTGGACGAAGCCACCAAGCTCTATGCCCACAAGGAGGAGCTGGTTGGCAAAGAGGTGCTGCGCAACTTCGAGAAGGCAGTGATGCTGCAAACTCTGGATGGTCTCTGGAAAGAGCATCTGGCGGCCATGGATCACCTGCGTCAGGGCATCCATCTGCGCGGTTACGCCCAGAAGAACCCCAAGCAGGAGTACAAGCGCGAGTCCTTCGATCTGTTCACCCAGATGCTGGAAACCCTCAAGCGCGACGTGGTCAGCATCCTGAGTCGTGTTCAGGTTCAGGAGCGCGATGTGGAAGCGATGGAAGAGCAGCAGCGCCAGCAGGCGGAAGCCGCTCCCCGTACCTATACCCACGCCGCTGCAGAGAGCCAGCTGGCCGATGAACAGGCCGCAGGCGAAGAGGGCCACACCACCTTCGTACGTGACGAGCAGAAGGTCGGTCGCAACGATCCCTGCCCGTGTGGTTCCGGCAAGAAGTACAAGCACTGCCACGGTCAGTTGACCTGATCGACGCTATGCCATAACAGGCGGGCCAAGTGCCCGCCTTGTTATTGGTGGCAACAAGCGAACAGAGGTAATTGATGGAACAGAAAAAACGGATCTGGGTGGCGGTTGGCGTCATCGAGAATGAACGGGGCGATATCTTCATCGCCAGACGCTCCTCTGATCGCCATCAGGGGGATCGCTGGGAGTTTCCCGGTGGCAAGGTAGAGTCGGGCGAGGATCTGCTTACCGCGCTGGATCGGGAGCTGTGGGAAGAGATCGGCATCCGGGTATTGGATTGTGCCCCCTTTATGGAGCTGCAGCACGACTACCCCGAGAAGCAGGTGTTGCTGGATATCTGGAAGGTGACCCGTTTCAGCGGCGAGCCGTTCGGCAAGGAGGGGCAGGAGTGTCTGTGGGTGCCGGTGGCCGAGCTGAACAACTACCACTTCCCCGATGCCAATGGCCCGATTGTCGCACGGCTACAGGGTCTGCTGGCGTGAGCCGGTAGCAATCAACAAGCATGAAAAAAGGGCCAATCGGCCCTTTTTCATATTGCAGAGGTGAGTGACCGAAGGCTTATAGCCACTGGTCACCCTCTTCCGGCTCCGGCAGCAGATCCGGGTTGATCTCCCCCGGGATCCGCTTCTCTTCATCGGCCCATTCGCCGAGATCGATCAGCTGGCAGCGCTTGCTGCAGAAGGGGCGGAACGGACTCTGCGGGCCCCATTCCACTTCGCTCTGGCAGGTCGGGCACTTTACCTTGGTGACCATAAGCGCTCCTTAGCAGCAGGCGAGCTGGAACGGCACGTCGCCAATCGGCTGTTCTGCGGTAGGCAGAAAGCGCAGGGCGAAGCGGTTCTTGTGGCCGCTCAGAGTCGGGTAGCAGAACAGATTGCCCGGCAGCTTGATGCGGATCAGCTCGGCGCTCTCGGCGGTGTCCTGGAAGAAACCGTTGCTGGCAACCTGCTCACTGAAGCTACCTGATTCACGCCACAGGCGCAGCAGCAGGGTGATGGCATTCATCAGTAGATTGATATCGCTCAGCCAGCCCTGCATCTGCTGGTGACGGGTGATGGCCGGGGTGCCGAGCCAGTGGTGCAGCTGTGGCACATCGAAGGCACACAGACCACCCGGGATGGAGAAGCGCTGGCGGATGGAGCCGAGCAGACGATCCTCTTTCAGGCGGGCACCCGGGCGTGGTGAATTGAGCAGGTTGCGGGAGAGCTGGCTGCTCTCTTGCTGCATCAGTTTGATCTGCTCCAGATCGACATCGGGCAGGCTGGCCCAGTGGCTCAGACGCTGGCCGAGACGCTCCAGATCCTTGATGAGATCGGCGCGCAGGTCACCACGCTCCAGCAACTCCTGCAGATCGAACAGCCCCTTGAAGAAGGCGATATGTGCCCAGGATTGTTCACTCTCCAGATTGTCGCGGATCTGGGAAAACAGGGACTCCAGACGAAGATAGGTCCGGCTTTTTTCATTGAGGGGGAAATCGTAAATCATGCCTAATCCTGGCCAGCCATAAACCGGCCTAGTGTACTCACACTTGGCGGGCTTGTTGAGAGGCAATTGCCAGATATGTCTCGTGCAGCGCCAAAATCCGCGTTTTAATCGCCATTTCGCTGCCATTGTGGTTTTCGATGACATCATCCGCCGCGGCAAGGCGCTCCGACCGGCTCGCCTGGGCGGCGATAATGGCCTTGGCCTGCTCGGCCGATACCCCATCCCGGCGACAGGTGCGCTCAATCTGGGTGGCTTCATCCACATCGATCACCAGCACCCGGTTGGCGAGGCCGGTGAGTTTGTTCTCCACCAGTAGTGGCACCACCAGCAGGCAGTAAGGTGAACTGGCTGCGGCACATTGGCGCTGCATTTCACTGCGAATCAGCGGGTGGAGCAGGGCATTGAGCCACTCCTTGGCCTGCGGGTCGCTGAAGACCCGCTCACGCAGGGCACGACGGTCGAGTTGACCGCTCGGAGCAATCACATCAGGGCCAAAATGGTCGGCGATGGCAGCAAGGGCTGGGGTGCCCGGCTTGACCACTTCGCGGGCGATCACATCGGCATCCACCACCTCGATACCCAGCGCGGCAAACTGATTGGCGATAGTGGTCTTGCCGCTGCCGATACCACCTGTGATAGCAACTACATACATGGGGGCCTCTTGCTCAAAGCAGGGTAGAGAGATACCAGCGGGTGATGGTATCGCCCCATAGCAGCGCAATCCAGCCCGCGATGGCGAGGTAGGGGCCGAAGGGGATGGGCTTGCCCTGATGATGTTTTTGCAAGGCGATCAGGCTGATGCCGATCACGGCACCGACCAGAGATGAGAGCAGCAGAATTATGGGCAGCGCCTGCCAACCGAGCCAGGCGCCCAGCGCCGCCAGCAGCTTGAAGTCGCCATAGCCCATCCCCTCCTTGCCAGTGAGCAGCTTGAAAGCCCAGTAGAGGCTCCAGAGCACCAGATAGCCCGCCATGGCACCGATCACGGCATCTGCCAGCGGCACGAAGCCGCCTGCCAGGTTGAACAGCAGCCCACCCCACAGCAGGGGCAGGGTGAGCTGGTCGGGCAGCAACATCTTGTCGAGATCGATGAAGGTGAGGGCGACCAGCACCCAGGTCAGCAGCAGGGCGGCCAGCGTGCCCCAGCCCGGGGTTATGACCATTGCTACGGCGAGCGATAGCAGGGCTGTCAGCAGCTCTACCAGTGGATAGCGGGCCGAGATGGGGGCTTGACAGTCGCGGCAACGCCCTTTGAGCCAGAGCCAGCTCAGCAGCGGGATGTTCTCCAGCGCAGTGATGGCGTGACCACAGTGAGGGCATGCGGAGCGCGGCACCATCAGGTTGTAGCGCTCTGGCGCAGTGGCCTCCTCATCGGGGGAAAAGTAGCCGCGATACTCGGCCTGCCACTCCCGCTCCAGCATAATGGGCAAGCGGTGGATGACCACGTTAAGGAAGCTGCCGATCATCAGGGAGAAAAGAAAAACCAGCGAAAAGTAGAGCCAGGGCAAGCTGTGAGCCAGCTCGAGAAGAAGTGTCATAACCAACCGTCAGTCATAAAATGAGGGGGAGGGCATGGTTGTGGAGCCATGCCCTGATAAATCAGCCTACCACGTCGCCCAGCTTGAAGATGGGCAGGTACATGGCAATAACCATACCGCCGACCAGCACCCCGAGCACCACCATGATGAGGGGTTCCAGCAGGCTGGTGAGGCCATCAACCAAGTCATCCACCTCCTGTTCGAAGATGGTGGCGACCTTGGAGAGCATATCATCGATGGCGCCGGACTCCTCACCGATCATCACCATCTGGATCACCATGTCGGGGAAGAGATCGACGGTGCGCATCGCCACGTTGATCTGCATACCGGCCACCACCTCGTTGCGGATCGCCATGACCGCGGTGCGATAGACATAGTTACCCGAGGCCCCAGCCGCCGAAATCAGCGCATCTACCAGCGGGA
The DNA here is from genome assembly GCF_019047125.1 of Aeromonas sp. FDAARGOS 1411. Classification (NCBI taxonomy): domain Bacteria; kingdom Pseudomonadati; phylum Pseudomonadota; class Gammaproteobacteria; order Aeromonadales; family Aeromonadaceae; genus Aeromonas; species Aeromonas sp. FDAARGOS 1411. The sequence continues at coordinate 4,063,270 of NZ_CP077214.1, forward strand.
TACCGGCGGAGAAGGTGGTCGACAGGGTGCGGGCAAAGCGAGCCATCGCCGCCTTGTGCAGGATCATCCCGACCACCGGAATGGTGAGGACAAATTTGTCGGTATTGTCTTTTACCTTCTGGGAGGCCCGCCAGGCCCGCACATAGAGGAAGATGCCAAGGGCAGTGCCACCAAAGAAGACATACCACCAGTTCTGCATAAAGCGGGAGATGCCGATGACAAACTGGGTGAACACCGGCAGCTCGGCGCCGAAGCTCTTGAAGATATCCTCGAACTGCGGAATGACGAACAGCAGCAGGATGGAGGTGACCACGATGGCGACCAGAATGACCATGGTGGGGTAGAACATCGCCTTCTTGATCTTCGACTTGAGCGCTTCCGACTTTTCCCGATAAGTGGCGATACGGTCGTAGATGGTCTCCAGCGCACCGGATTGCTCACCGGCTTCCACCAGATCGCAGTAGAGATCGTCAAAGTAGAGGGGATGGCGGCGCAGTGCCTCCGACATGGGGGTACCGGTCTCAACATCGGCGGCAATCTGCCCCATCAGCTCGCGCATCGAGGCTTTCTCGTGACTGCGGGCGATGATCTGCAGGCTCTGCACCAGCGGTACACCGGCGGAAAGCATTGTGGTGATCTGGCGTGAGACGATGGCGATATCCATCGGTTTGATCTTGGCGCCGCCCTTGGAGAAGAGCCCCTGGGACTTCTTGGCCACCTTGGTGACGTTGACCCCTTGCTTGCGCAGTTCGGTCTTGACGGTGTTGATACTGTCGGCCTGCAGCTCGCCGGAGACCTTCTGCCCCTTGCGATTAACCCCGTGCCAGCGGAAGGCGAAGACTTTCTTGGGGGCATTGTTCTTTTTCGTTAGGGTTGCCATCTTTGCATCCTGCAATGGGGTTGGTTGTCAGAGTCGGACGCCGCACGTCACCAACCTGGTCAATGTGCCCGACTGGCTTGATGCCTGCGGGGTACTGATAGGGTGGGTGGTACCTTCTTGGCGCCACCCCGGTCACTTTAATGCCTGATTATTCTGTCGCTCGGGTTACCATCCATACCGAGTTTGTGGGCGAATGATGCGTTCTGCCAACCAAACCGGCGGGTCGTTCCGCTACGCGGATCAGTTGGTGGTGACCCGGTTGACCTCGGCCAGACTGGTGACCCCGAGCCGGGCCTTCTCCAGCCCTGAGGTGCGCAGGGTGCGCATCCCCTCCTTCTGCGCGATAGCGGCAATTTGCAGGGAGTTTGCCCCCTGCATAATCAATTTGGCGATGTTCTCCGACATCAGCATGATTTCGTATATGCCGACCCGCCCCTTGTAGCCGCCGGAACACTCCTTGCAACCGACCGGTTTGAACAGTCGCAGTCCGGCTGCCAGCTGCTGCGGCGTAAAGCCCAGCTCCAGCAGTTCGGCTTCCGGCACCACTTCCGGCGCTTTGCAGTGGTCGCATAGTTTACGGGCCAACCGCTGGGCCATGATCAGGGTCACCGAGGAGGCGATGTTGAAGGCGGGCACCCCCATGTTCATCATCCGGGTCAGGGTCTCGGCGGCGGAGTTGGTATGCAGGGTGGAGAGCACCAGGTGGCCGGTCTGGGCAGCCTTGATGGCGATCTCGGCGGTTTCGAGATCGCGAATTTCCCCCACCATCACCACATCCGGATCTTGCCGCAAGAAGGAGCGCAGGGCGCTGGCGAAGGTGAGCCCCGCCTTGGGGTTAACCTGCACCTGGTTGACGCCGGGCAGGTTGATCTCCACCGGATCTTCGGCGGTAGAGATATTTACCTCGGTGGTGTTGAGAATATTGAGGCCGGTATAGAGCGAGACCGTTTTGCCCGAGCCGGTGGGGCCGGTCACCAGGATCATCCCCTGTGGTTTGGAGAGGGCGCGCAGGTACTGCGCTTTCTGCCGGTCATCAAAACCGAGTTGCTCGATATTGAGGCGTGCCGCCGAGGAGTCGAGCAGACGGATAACGATCTTCTCCCCCCACATGGTGGGCAGGGTATTGACCCGCATATCCATCGACTTGTTGCGCGACAGCTTCAGCTTGATGCGGCCATCCTGTGGCAGCCGCCGTTCGGCAATATCGAGTCGTGCCATGACCTTGAGGCGGGCGGAGAAGCGGTTGGAGAGGTTAACCGGCGGGGTAGCAATTTCATGCAAAATGCCATCGATGCGAAAGCGCACCCGATACTTGAACTCATAGGGCTCGAAGTGCAGGTCGGAGGCACCGCGCTTGATGGCGTCCATCAGGATCTTGTTGATGTACTTGACGATGGGAGCATCGTCATCGGCGGTATTGACGCTTTCGTCCAGCCGACTGTTCTCGTCGGAGACTTCGAGATCCGAAATCTCGGCCTCGTCGATATCCTCCATGCCGAGGGCGTCGTTTTCACTCTCCAGCAGCTTGCCGATGGCGGCGGTGAGCTTGTTCTCCTCCACCAGCAGCGCCTCGGTATGAAGGCCGAAGCTGAAGCCAAAGTCTTCCAATGCCGAGACATTGGTCGGATCCGACATGGCGATATAGAGGGTGTGGCCCTGGGTGTAGATGGGCAGGACGTGGTGTTTCTCAATCAGCTTCTGATTGAGGTATTTCTGCGGGATCTCGGCCAAGTCGAAGGCGGCAAGATCCAGCAGAGGTACCCCATACTCCAGCTCGCAAAAATCGGCGAGCGCTTTGCTGTCGAGGATCTCGTTCTCTATCAGAAATGTCACAAAGGGTTTGCGCTGGGCTTTGGCCTGGCTCAGATAGCGCTGGGAGTCCTCTTCACTGATCAGTGAAGAGGCGGCCAGGCTTAACGCCAGGCCGCTATTAGGGCTAGAGGTCATTTGTTATCAGCAAATGCCGTCAGCAACACAACTACCAACGGCACCACTTGGGTTGGCCTCCCATTTGACTCGCCCATTTTCTTCTGTGCCCTTCAAGATATAATCTTTATTAACAGGATCTTTACCGGTTGCTTTGATTTCATACGTAGCAACACCTTGGTTCCCGCTAGTTGAGATCTCAACCTTATCAACGATAGCGGTTCCAACCGTGCCACTGACAGCAGTTTCGGCGGCGGTTTTACATGCTGATGGTGCACTACCAGATTGACTGCAAATTTCTATAGCGGTTTTAGCTGCACCAGTAGCAGTGATAACCTCTGTAAATTTCGCTTTTTTGGTATAAGTCTGATACGCCGGCAGTGCTACCGCCGCCAGAATGGCCACGATCGCGACTACGATCATCAGTTCAATAAGGGTAAAACCCGATTGTTTCTTCATTTCGCTCTTCATGGAAAATATCCTTTTATCCTTGGTTCCTGGGAAGTGTCGGTAGAAAATCGTCCGAACGTCAGTATCTTATCCGAGCTGTCAGGGGTGGCAACAGAGATTACTGCCTTTGTTAACCACTTTCATGTCATTTACCAAAAACTTGATGCGAGTCATAAAATAAGTGGCTTCTTATGACTCTTTATTACGGGTGAAAGCGGGTCCGTCATTACACTCCTTTGCTGAGGGATCCTGCATAAAGAAAAGGCGCCCATGGCGCCTTTTGCAAGTTGTTTATCCGGTTAGGTCGAGTATTTGCTCAAGCCTGCGGGGTGAATCTCACTGCTGGATAAAGCGCATGGAGAGATCGAGCGCCCGCACATGCTTGGTCAGCGCCCCGACTGAGATAAAATCGACCCCAGTGGCGGCAAACTCGGCCAGAGTATCCAGCGTCACATTACCGGAGACTTCGAGCTTGGCGCGGCCCTGATTGATGGCGACCGCTTCCCGCATCATGGTCACGTCGAAGTTGTCCAGCATCACGATATCGGCCTTTGCCGCCAGCGCCTGTTCCAGCTCTGCCAGTGATTCCACTTCTACCTCTACCGGTTTGCCCGGATTGAGATGACGAGCCTCATTAATCGCCTCGGCAATACCGCCACAGGCGAGGATATGATTCTCCTTGATGAGGTAAGCGTCGTAGAGGCCGATGCGGTGATTCTTGCCGCCGCCACAGGTGACTGCGTACTTCTGGGCGGTGCGCAGCCCAGGGATGGTTTTGCGGGTGTCGAGCAGGCGGCAGTCAGTGCCCTCCAGCTCTGCCACATAGCGCGCGGTGAGGGTGGCGACGCCGGAGAGGGTCTGGACAAAGTTCAGCGCATTGCGCTCGCCGGTCAACAGCAGACGGGCAGGGCCATGGAGGCGGAACAGCTCCTGATTGGGGGAGAGCACCTCCCCATCCTGCACCTTCCACTCCACCTTTACTTCGCCACCGAGCTGGGCCTTCAGTTGCAGGAAGACTTCATCCACCCAGGGCTGGCCGCAGAACACGCCGGCCTCACGGGTGATGACCCGGGCGCTGGCCATCCGATCCGCCGGGATCAGCTGTGCGGTGATATCGGCGCTGGCGTCCGGTTGGTCCAGCGTGGTGAGGGCATCGCCCAGATCTTCGAGTAGTGCGGCGCGCACGGCGCGGCTGACATCCTGTTGAAACATGCCTTATTCCTGCAAGGGTCTGAGCAGCAGTTGCCGCTCTTTTTGAACCAGCTCCAGCCGACCGAGGGCGTTCATGCCAACCAGCACTTCGTCACCGTCTGCCGCCGGATTGATAAAGATGGCCAGATCGTACAAGGTCAATGGCCCCATCGCCAGCGTTTCGATGGTGCCGTTGCCGACCCGGATCTGCCCCGCGGCGGTATTGACCTGGCTGCTGCCATGAGCGGTCAGGCCGAGCCGCTCGGCAACTTGCTGCGGGATGGTGATGCGGGTGGCGCCGGTATCGAGCAGCAGTTGCACCGGCTGGCCGTTGATGGCACCCTCCAGACGATAGTGGCCGCTCTGGTCGGCCCGCAGCAACAGCTCGCCGCTGGCAGTGACGCTTGGTTGGTTGCGGGAGTGAAAATAGAGGGTCAGCAGGCCCATCAAAGAGAGCCAGGCCAGTAACCACATCCAGCGTGCCGTGTGCTGCATACCCCATCCATATCGAGCGGAAGATGACTCAGCCTAACATACCATTTCCCTTGGATTCAGTGAGTTGGTGCCGGATTGCCTATCAGGTATCTTCGTTTTCTCGCCATTTATCAGCCAACTCGAGTAGCCGATGACTCAACTCGCTTCGCAACCTTGTTTCTCTATCGATGCCGCAGGCTGGTGCCAGCAGGCGCGCCGGGTGCCTTCTCCCCATCACAACGAACGGGCAGCTCCGGATGATATCTCCCTGCTGGTGGTGCATGGCATCAGCCTGCCGCCGGGGGAGTTCGGTGGCCCCTTTATCGACGATCTCTTTATGGGGCGACTCGACCCCGAGGCTCACCCCTATTTTGCCGGTATCCATCAGCTGAGGGTCTCGGCCCACTGCCTGATCCGCCGTGATGGCGAGCTGGTGCAGTATGTGCCATTCGGCGCGCGCGCCTGGCACGCTGGTGTCTCGAGCTGGCAGGGGAGGGAGGCATGTAATGACTTCTCCATCGGCATCGAGCTGGAAGGGACCGACGAGACCCCCTATACCGAGGCTCAATACCGGGCGTTGGCGGGGCTCACCCGAGCCATTTCGGAGCGCTATCCGGCCATCACCCACGAAAAAATTGTCGGCCATTGCGACATCGCGCCAGGGCGCAAGACGGATCCCGGAGCCAGTTTCCAGTGGGATTACTACCGGCAACTACTAAACAGCTAAAGTAAATATTCAAATTTAGTTTGGATTTTAAAATCAATGGCTTGCCTATCTGGCAGGCCATTTTTGTCTCTGGTTGCGCAAATGTTATTTGTGAGCGTGGTCAAGAATATTGGTCAGACCATTTTCTATGAGCTAAATCATGTTTCCCCTGCTTTACCCCTTAAGTGGTGGGGGTGATTCTTGACTCAGATCATCTTTTGAGTGGACTTTTCAAAAGGCCTCTGCTAATTTTCGCCCCACCCATAAAATTGGTAATACCAATTTAACAAAGTAGCCTCATGCCCTATCGCAAGATTACGCAACCCAAGTTGGCCGACTCCATTGTCGCCGAGCTGGAACAGATGATTCTGGAAGGCAGCCTGCAACCGGGGCAGAAATTGCCTCCCGAGCGGGAACTCGCCATCCAGTTTCAGGTATCGCGCCCCTCCTTGCGCGAAGCCATCCAGCGACTGGAAGCGCGCGGATTGCTTTATCGCCGTCAGGGCGGCGGCACTTATGTGCAGAATGCCCTGAGCAAGGGGATCGCCGATCCTTTGTTCGAACTGCTCAGTACCCACCCGGAAGCCCAGTATGACCTGCTGGAGTTTCGCCACGCGCTGGAAGGCATCTGTGCCTACTACGCGGCCTTGCGGGGAACCGGGTCTGATTTCGAGCGCATTCGTCAGGTGCAAACCACCATCGAAGAGGCGGGCCAACTCGGTTCGCTGGTGGCCGAGTCGGCAGCCGTCACCCAGTTCTATCTGGCGGTGGCCGAGGCGTCCCACAACGTGGTGCTGCTGCACCTGCTGCGGGCCATGAGCCCGATGCTCGAACAGAACATTCTGCAGAATAACGAGATTTTGAATCGCCGCCCGGGAGTGGTAGCCAAGATACGTCGCCATCGCGCGAATCTGATCGAGGCTATTCTTTCGGGGGCTCCGGAGCGGGCCAGAACAGCTTGTCATGAGCATCTGGCCTTTATCGAGGACACCTTGTTGGATATGCAGAGGGAAGACAGCCGGATCCAGCGATCCATGCGTCGGATCCGTCAGCAGGAAAACTAATCCCACAAGGCTTTATTGTCGAATGCTTGCGCCCTTCGCCGTGCAATGCCGTGCAATCACAACAACATAGGAACCAGCCATGTCTGATATCCTGAAGAACGATGTGGACCCGATAGAAACGCTGGAGTGGCTTGCCTCTCTGGAATCCCTGCTGCGTGAAGAGGGTCCGCAACGCGCTCAGTTCATCCTTGAACAGTTGGCCGAGAAAGCCCGCGTAAGCGGTGTGGACGTGGCTGCCAAGGCAAATCGCGATTACATCAACACCATCCCGTCCAGCGACGAGCCGGACTACCCGGGTGACCTGGAGATGGAACGCCGCATTCGCGCCATCATCCGCTGGAACGCCATGATGATCGTGCTGCGCGCGTCCAAGAAAGACCTGGACCTGGGTGGTCACATGTCTTCCTTCGCTTCTTCTGCGACCATCTATGATGTCTGCTTCAACCACTTCTTCCGTGCTCGCAACGAGAAGGATGGTGGCGATCTGGTTTACTTCCAGGGTCACATCTCCCCGGGCATCTATGCTCGCGCCTTTGCTGAGGGTCGTCTGACCGAAGAGCAGCTGGACAACTTCCGTCAGGAAGTGGACGGCAAGGGTCTGCCTTCCTATCCGCACCCGAAACTGATGCCGGACTTCTGGCAGTTCCCGACCGTCTCCATGGGTCTGGGCCCCATCGCCGCCATCTATCAGGCTCGCTTCCTGAAGTACCTGACCGACCGTGGCATCAAGGATTGCTCCGAGCAGACCGTTTACGCCTTCCTGGGTGACGGCGAGATGGATGAGCCGGAAGCCAAGGGTGCCCTGACCGTTGCCGTGCGTGAAAAGCTCGACAACCTGGTGTTCGTGGTCAACTGCAACCTGCAGCGTCTGGATGGCCCGGTTGTCGGTAACGGCAAGGTCATCAATGAGCTGGAAGGCCTGTTCGCTGGCGCCGGTTGGGATGTCACCAAGGTTATCTGGGGTCGCAAGTGGGATGAGCTGCTGAAGAAAGACACTTCCGGCAAGCTGATCCAGCTGATGAACGAGACTGTGGACGGTGACTACCAGACCATGAAGTCCCGCGACGGTGGCTACATCCGCGAGCACTTCTTCAACCGTTATCCGGAAACCGCTGCGCTGGTCAAAGACATGACCGACGAGGAGATCTTCGCCCTGAACCGCGGTGGTCACGATCCTCGCAAACTGTTCGCTGCATTCAACAAGGCGACCCAGACCAAGGGCAAGCCGACCGTTATTCTGGCCAAGACCATCAAGGGTTACGGCATGGGTGAAGCGGCTGAAGGCAAGAACATCGCTCACCAGGTCAAGAAGATGGAGCTGGACTCCGTGCGTCACCTGCGTGACCGCTTCAACCTGCCGGTGGCCGACGAGCAGCTGGCCGATCTGCCGTACCTGAAGATCGAAGCCGGTTCTGCCGAGCACAAATACCTGCACGACCGTCGCACTGCCCTGAAAGGCTATGTGCCGACCCGTCTGCGCGAGAGCACCACCAAGCTGGAAATCCCGGCGCTGGATGCCTTCGGCCCGCTGCTGGGTGAGCAGGCGCGCGAAATCTCTACCACCATGGCGTTCGTGCGTTCCCTGAACGTGATGCTGAAAGACAAGTCCATCGGCAAGCGCATCGTCCCGATCCTCGCTGACGAAGCCCGTACCTTCGGTATGGAAGGTCTGTTCCGCCAGATCGGTATCTACAGCCCGCACGGTCAGCAGTACACCCCGCAAGATCGCGACATCGTCTCCTACTACAAGGAAGACAAGCAGGGTCAGGTTCTGCAAGACGGTATCAACGAGCTGGGCGCCATGTCCTCCTGGCTGGCTGCTGCGACCTCTTACAGCACCAACGACTGCCCGATGATCCCGTTCTACATCTACTACTCCATGTTCGGCTTCCAGCGGATCGGCGACATGGCGTGGGCAGCCGGTGACCAGCAAGCCCGTGGCTTCCTGCTGGGTGCAACCTCCGGTCGTACTACCCTGAACGGCGAAGGTCTGCAGCACGAAGATGGTCACAGCCACATCCTGGCGAACACCATCCCGAACTGCATCTCCTACGATCCGTCCTACGCCTATGAAGTGGCGGTGATCGTACAGGACGGCCTGCGCCGCATGTACGGTGAGAACCCGGAGAACGTGTTCTACTACATCACCACCCTGAACGAGAACTACGCCATGCCGGCCATGCCGGAAGGCGCCGAGGAAGGCATCCGCAAGGGTATCTACAAGCTGGAATCCGTAGCCGGTGCCAAGGCGAAAGTTCAGCTGCTGGGTTGTGGTTCCATCCTGGGTCACGTGCGCAAGGCTGCCCAGATCCTGGCCAGCGAGTATGGCATCGGTTCCGATGTGTTCAGCGTCACCTCCTTCAACGAGCTGGCCCGTGACGGTCAGGACGCGGATCGCTGGAACATGCTGCACCCGACCAGCGAGGCTCGCGTACCGTACATCGCTCAGGTACTGGGTTCCGAAGCCACCATCGCTGCGACCGACTACATGAAGTCCTTCGCCGATCAGGTTCGCGCCTTCGTTCCGACCGAGAACTACCGCGTGCTGGGTACCGACGGTTACGGCCGTTCCGACAGCCGTGCCAACCTGCGTCGTCACTTCGAAGTGAACGAGTTCTACGTGGTGGTTGCTGCTCTGACCGAACTGGCCAAGCGCGGCGAGGTAGACAAGCAGGTTGTGGCCGACGCCATCGCCAAGTACGGCATCGATGCCGACAAGGTCAACCCGCTGTACGCGTAAGTGGATCAAGGGTCGCGCCGTATGACGGCGCGACCCTGCCAGGATTTAAAACGGTTAACGCGAGATGTGCGTGGCGGCATCAGCCAGTCACGCGGATCGACGCAAGAGGATAAAGCACAATGTCCAAACAGATTATGGTGCCGGATATCGGCGCCGATGAAGTTGAAGTCACCGAGATCATGGTGGCCGTAGGTGACAAGGTCGAGCTGGACCAGTCCATCATCGCGGTAGAAGGCGACAAGGCCTCCATGGAAGTACCGGCCCCGTCCGCCGGTATCGTTAAAGAGATCCTGATCAAGGTGGGCGACAAGGTTGCCACCGGTTCCCAGATCATGATCTTCGAAGCCGAAGGTGCTGCCGCCCCTGCTGAAGTGGCTGCACCGGTTGCTGCTGCTCCGGCTGCCGCACCTGCCGCTGCCGTGCGCAAAGATGTGCACGTACCGGACATCGGTGACGACGAAGTGGACGTGACTGAAATCATGGTTGCCGTGGGCGACATGGTTGAAGCTGACCAGTCCATCATTGCCGTGGAAGGTGACAAGGCCTCCATGGAAGTACCGGCACCGTTCGCAGGCCGCGTAGTCGAGATCAAGGTTGCCGCTGGCGCCAAGGTCTCTACCGGCTCTCTAGTGATGGTATTTGAAGTGGCTGGCGCTGCGCCTGCTGCCGTTGCTGCTCCGGCCCAAGCTGCCGCGCCCGTGGCTGCTGCCCCGGTTGCCGCTGCGGCCAAAGAGGTCAACGTACCGGATATCGGTGGCGACGAAGTGGAAGTCACCGAGATCATGGTTGCTGTGGGTGACAAGGTTGAAGCCGACCAGTCCCTGATCGCCGTGGAAGGTGACAAGGCCTCCATGGAAGTGCCTGCGCCGTTCGCCGGTGTGGTCAAAGAGATCAAGGTGAAGGCGGGTGACAAGGTCTCCACCGGTTCCCTGATCATGGTCTTCGAAGTGGCTGGCGCAGCTCCTGCTGCCGCGCCGGTTGCTCAAGCTGCCGCTCCGGTCGCAACAGCCCCTGTGGCCGCTGCTCCGGCTCCGGTTGCCCAGGCTGCTGCCGCTGCGACCGATTTCGTTGCCAACGACGCCTACGTGCACGCTTCTCCGGCGGTACGCCGTCTGGCGCGCGAGTTCGGCGTCAACCTGGCCAAGGTGAAAGCCTCCGGTCGCAAGGGCCGCATCGTCAAAGAAGACGTGCAAGCCTACGTGAAGGATGCCATCAAGCGTGCCGAGTCCGCTCCTGCCTCTGCCGGCGTAGCCGGTGGCAACGGTCTGGGCGTGCTGCCGTGGCCGAAAGTAGACTTCAGCAAGTTCGGTGATGTGGAAGAGGTCGAGCTGACCCGCATCCAGAAGATCTCCGGTCCGAACCTGCACCGCAACTGGGTCATGATCCCTCATGTCACCCAGTTCGACGAAGCCGATACCACCGAGCTGGAAGCGTTCCGCAAAGAGCAGAACGCGATGCTCGAGAAGCAGAAGGCCGACGTGAAGATCACCCCGCTGGTGTTCATCCTGAAAGCCGCCGCCAAGGCGCTGGAAGCTCACCCGCGCTTCTGCAGCTCCCTGTCCGAAGATGGCAGCAAGCTGATCATGAAGAAGTACATCCACATCGGTGTGGCGGTAGATACCCCCAACGGTCTGGTTGTGCCCGTGGTGCGTGATGTTAACAAGAAGGGCATCATGGAGCTGTCTCGCGATCTGGCCGAGATCTCCAAGAAGGCCCGTGCCGGCAAGCTGACCGCTGCCGACATGCAGGGCGGTTGCTTCACCATCTCCAGCCTGGGTGGCATCGGCGGTACCAGCTTTACCCCGATCGTCAACGCGCCGGAAGTGGCCATCCTCGGTGTCTCCAAGTCCGAGATGAAGCCGAAGTGGAACGGCAAAGAGTTCGCGCCGCGCCTGATGCTGCCGCTGGCTCTGAGCTACGACCACCGCGTGATCGATGGTGCCGATGGGGCTCGCTTCATCACCACCATGAACGGCGTGCTGTCCGACATTCGTCGACTGGTCCTGTAAGTGAGAGGGCGGGCCCAGAGCCTGCCCTTTTTACTTCTCATTTCATTAACATGATCGTAAACTTGCCCCGTTTTTTTCACGGCTGCAGCCACCCGTTTCGGTATAAGACTGCGCTGTCCGGGGATATAAGAACGACAAAGAGGTCATGATGAGTAAAGAAATCAAAACCCAGGTCGTAGTACTGGGTGCTGGCCCTGCCGGTTATTCCGCTGCTTTCCGTGCAGCCGATCTGGGTCTGGATACTATTATCGTCGAGCGTTACTCCACCCTGGGTGGCGTCTGCCTGAACGTGGGCTGCATCCCCTCCAAGGCGCTGCTGCACGTTGCCAAAGTGATTGAAGAAGCCAAGGCGCTGGCCGAGCACGGCATCGTCTTCGGTGCACCGCAGACCGACATCGACAAGATCCGTCTGTGGAAAGAGAAGGTTATCAACCAGCTGACCGGCGGTCTGGCTGGCATGGCCAAGATGCGTAAAGTTCAGGTTGTTAACGGCTTGGGTAAATTTACCGGCCCGAACACCCTTGAAGTGGAAGGTGCAGACGGCAAGACTACCGTGACCTTCGACAACGCCATCATCGCGGCTGGTTCCCGTCCGGTGAAGCTGCCGTTCATCCCCCACGATGACCCGCGCGTATGGGACTCTACCGATGCGCTGGAGCTGAAAACCGTTCCCGGCAAACTGCTGGTTATCGGTGGCGGCATCATCGGTCTGGAGATGGGTACCGTTTACTCCTCTCTGGGTTCCGAGATCGACGTGGTGGAATTTGCCGACCAGCTGGTTCCGGCTGCCGACAAAGACATCGTCAAGATCTATACCAAGCGCGTCGCCAAGAAATTCAACATCATGCTGGAGACCAAGGTCACCGCAGTTGAAGCGCGCGAAGACGGCCTGTACGTCTCCTACGAAGGCAAACACGCCCCGGCCGAGCCGGTTCGTTACGACAACGTGCTGGTTGCCGTAGGCCGTGTGCCGAACGGCAAGATGCTGGATGCCGAGAAAGCTGGCGTTGCCGTGACCGAACGCGGTTTCATCGAGGTGGACAAGCAGCTGCGTACCAACGTGGCTCACATCCACGCCATCGGTGACATCGTGGGCCAGCCGATGCTGGCACACAAAGGTGTTCACGAAGGTCACGTTGCCGCTGAAGTGATCGCCGGCAAGAAGCACTACTTCGACCCGAAAGTGATCCCGTCCATCGCCTACACCGAGCCAGAGATGGCATGGGTTGGTCTGACCGAGAAGGAAGCCAAGCAACAGGGCCTGAACTTCGAAGTCGCCACCTTCCCGTGGGCTGCTTCCGGCCGCGCCATCGCGTCCGACTGTTCCGACGGTATGACCAAGCTGATCTTCGACAAGGAGAGCGGCCGCGTCATCGGTGGTGCCATCGTGGGTACCAACGGTGGTGAACTGCTGGGTGAAATCGGTCTGGCCATCGAGATGGGTGCTGACGCCGAAGATATCGCGCTGACCATCCACGCTCACCCGACTCTGCACGAGTCCGTGGGTCTGGCTGCCGAAGTGTTCGAAGGCTCCATCACCGACCTGCCGAACGCCAAGGCCAAGAAGAAAAAGTAATTTTCTTCCCCGCTTGTCTAAAAAGCCGCTCGAATGAGCGGCTTTTTGTTTTCTCCTTGCTGCCCCGACTTCGACAAAGCCCAATATGCTAAAGATAGGTTTTGGCACGGATGAGAGAGGCACGATGCTAGAAGCACCCATTCCACCCGATGAGGCATTGCGGCTGGAAACCCTGCGGCGGCTCTCTTTGCTCGATTCCGAGGCTGAGGAGCGGTTTGATCGGCTGACCCGCATGGCCCGACGGGTGTTCAATGTCCCCATCGCGCTGGTAAGTCTGGTGGATGAAGATCGCCAGTGGTTCAAATCCTGTATCGGTCTGGAAGTCCGTGAGACTGCCCGGGACATTTCGTTCTGTGGCCACGCCATCATGGGCAATGAGACCTTTATCGTGCCGGATGCTTCGCAGGATCCCCGCTTTGCCGACAATCCGCTGGTGGTGGGCGGGCCCGGCATCCGCTTCTATGCCGGACAGCCACTGCGGATCGCCAACGGTTGCAAACTGGGGACGCTCTGTATCATCGATACGGTGCCGCGGGAATTGAGCGACGAGGATGTGGGGTTGCTCAAGGATCTGGCGGCGATGGTGGTGCGGGAGCTCGAAGCGGTGCAGCTGGCCACCATTGATGAGTTGACCATGATCTCCAATCGGCGCGGGTTCGTGATGCTGGCGGAGAAGAGCCTCTCGCTGGCCAGTCGCTTGCAGATGCCGCTGGCGCTGCTCTATCTGGATCTCAATGGCTTCAAGGGGATCAACGATCGGTGGGGGCATGCAGAAGGGGATCGGGCCCTGATCGCCTTTGCCACTCTGCTCAAGCAGGCTTTTCGGGGCGCAGACGTGTTTGCCCGCATGGGCGGCGATGAGTTCGCCGTCCTGTTGCCCAATGTGCTAGAGGCGCAGGCACAACTAGCCTATGAGCGTTTCAATGCCATGTTGGCCGAGCACAATCAGCACAGTGGTTGCGGCTATGCGCTGACCTGCAGCACCGGGATTGTCTGCTATGACGGGCGCGGCTGTGTCTCCCTGGCCGAGCTGCTCACCAGCGCGGATGAGCTGATGTATCAGCGCAAACGGGATGGCAAGGGCTGACTGCTATGCCGGATTAGCCGCCACCAAAACAACAGAGAGCGCCACGGCGCTCTCTGTTGTTGAGGACTCAGGTCAAGGTCGGGGTCAGAGCCGGAAGTTGCCGACCAGCTTGTCCAGCTGACCGGAGAGCTGCTGCAGGCTGCGGCTCGATTCGGTCAGCTGGTGGGCGATATCGGCGGTTTCCATAGTGAGCTGGTTGATGTCTTCCACGTTGCGGTTGATCTCGCCGACCACACTCGACTGCTCCTCGGTGGCGGTGGCGACCTGGATGTTCATGTCGTTGATCTGGGTGATATGGGCGGTGATCTGGCCGAGGGCGGCGTTGGCCTCATCGGCCTGGCTCACCACCTCCAGACTCTGGTTGCGCCCCTGCGCCATGGCGCTGACAGCGCGGGCACTTTGCTCCTGCAAGCGGTTGATCATCCCCTGGATCTCGGCGGTCGAGGCGGCGGAGCGGTTGGCCAGATTGCGCACTTCATCTGCCACCACGGCGAAACCGCGACCCTGTTCACCGGCGCGAGCGGCCTCGATGGCGGCGTTCAGTGCCAGCAGGTTGGTCTGCTCCGAGATGCTGCGGATGGTTTCGAGGATGCTGCCGATGGAGTCGGTCTGGCTCGCCAGCGACTCGATAACCCCGGCCACCTGCTCAATCTCGCCTGAGAGGTCGACGATGCCGTGGCGCGCCTGCGCTACCACTACTGCCCCTGCATCGGCCTGATCGTTGGCCTGTCTGGCTACTTCGGCTGCCAGCGAAGCGTTACCGGCGATCTCGCTCACCGTGGCCCCCATTTCGTGGATGGCGGTGGCCACCTGCACGGTGCGGTCACGCTGGGCAGTACAGTTGTGCTGGGTCAGCTGCGCCTTGTTGGCCACCTCGTTGGCGGTGGCCGCGAGCTGGCGGGAGTTCTCCGCCACCTGCTCGATGGAGCCGTGGATCTTGGCGACAAAGTTGTTGAAACCGGTGGCGACCTGACTCAGTTCGTCACGTCCTTCCACTTTCAGTCGCTGGGTAAGATCCCCATCGCCGCTGCCCAGCTCCTTGAACAGGCGGGCCAGCTCGTTGAGCGGGCGGCTGACCGAGCCTGCCAGCAGCATCCCTATCAGCCCCATGGCCAGCGCAATCACCAGCGAGATCATCAGGATCTCGTTGCGGGTCTGATCCAGCTCGGCATAGATCTCGGCTTGCGGCACCTGGGCCACCAGATACCAGTCGAGCAGCGGGATATAGCTGCTGGCCAGTACCATGGGCTCGCCATTGACTTCGGCGTTGATGACGGCAAAGGGGCGTTTGGCCAGCAGGCTGCCGGTATCACCGCTGGCAATGTTGCCAAGTGTGTCACGCTCGATGCGATTAGCCTCGGGGTGCAGCTTCACCTTGCCGCTGCCATCGACCATAAAGACGATGCCGCTCTCTTCCAGCCGGAAGTTGGAGACCATGGTCACCATGGTGTCGAGGGATTTGGCAAAGCCCGCCAGCCCGCGCCCGTTGAGCTGCTGGAAGTTGACGAACAGCTTCACCTCGCCGTTGCTCTCGCGGAAGATGCTGAGGGTCATCTCCTTCTGGCTCTTGGTGTAGTCATAGAACCAGGCGTCTTGCGTGGGGGTCAGGTTGCGCAGAAAGCCATCCTGGTTGTAGTAGGCAGCGGTCTGGCGATCGGCGAAGGAGGCGGTCACCAGACCATACTGGTTGGCCACATCCTTGAGCTGGTTGATGAGGATTGGCTCCTGCTCTTTGGGCATGCCCCGATCCACCCAGTCGAGGATGAAGCGGTCGGTGGCCAGTTGGCGGGCGGCCTGGGCGATGCCGTGGAGATCCTGTTCAATCTCCTTGCTGATCCGCTGGGTCAGGTTGGGGAGCTCCTGCTCGAACATCCGGTTTTCGATCAGTTGCTGGGCCGAGCGTTGACTGAAGTAGCCTACCAGTAGGCAGGAGACGACCACGGCCAGGGTGACCGTGGCCAGTATTTTCTGTTTAAGAGTGAGGGTTGCCAGCATAAAGGTGCTCAAAAGGTTGAGATTGACGACGCTCATATTAGCGGCAGCGCGGCGCTACCCATGAGGCTTGCAGCCCTTTATTTGCGGATTACGTTTGCGCTCACAGGGGCGGCGGCGTGCCCCTTCGCCATGCAGCACAGGCGGGATGCGGATTGACGGTTGCGCTAACTGCCGGGCCCCTTATAGTAGAGGCCATCCTTGGTGACTGACCCTCTGAATAATATGGAAAATATGATACGCAGCTTAGGTGCGGGATGGACCCGTCTGCTTTTGGTGATGTTGGCGGCGATGCCGCTGCTGGCTGTGGCGGCACAGGGGGAGCGCCCGAAGATTGCGGTGGTGCTCAGTGGTGGCGGCGCCAAGGGCTCGGCCCATATCGGCATTCTCAAGGTGCTGGAGCAGAAGCGTATCCCGGTCGACATCATAGTCGGCACCAGCATGGGCTCTTATGTGGCGGGGATGTATGCCATGGGGCTCAGTGCCGAGGAGGTGGAGCGCACCACTTTGGCCATCGACTGGAACAAGGGGTATCAGGACAAGGTGGGCCGCGACGAGCTGTCGTTGCGCAAAAAGCAGCAGAACGAGCAGTATCAGCTGCGCACCGACATCGGGGTGAATGGCGACACCACCCAGCTGCCGGACGGTTTCTTCCAGGGCCAATCCATGGCCAGCCTGCTGCGGGGGGCAACCTCCAACCTGCCGGTGCAGGCGAGCTTCGATGATCTCCCCATTCCCTACCGCGCTATGGCGACCGACATGGAGACGGTCACCCCCTTCGTGCTGGATCACGGCAGCCTAGCCAAGGCGATGCAGGCCTCCATGTCCATTCCCGGTGCCCTCAAGCCGGTGGAGTGGGAGGGGCACATCCTGGCGGACGGCGGCAGCGTCAACAACATGCCGGTGGATGTCGCCAAGGCGATGGGGGCCGACGTGGTGATCGCGGTGGATATCGGTGCCAAGCTGCGTACCCGGGAGTCCCTCAAGTCAGGGTTGGCGATGATTGACCAGCTCACCACCTACATGACCCAGGTGGGCACCGACAAGCAGAAGGCGCTGATGGGACCGAAGGATATTCTGATCGCCCCCGAGTTTGGCGATATGGGGATCGCCGACTTTGCCCGCATGCCGGAGGGGATCAAGATCGGTGAGACGGCGGCTGACAAGGTGTCGCTGCAACTCGATAAACTGTCGCTCACCAAGGCGCAGTACAACGCCTATCGCAACCAGAAGCTGAGCCGCCGTGCCGAGCGTAGCGGTCAGCCCGCCTACTTCATCGACAAGGTGGAGATCATCAACAAGTCGCGCCTCTCCGACGAGACGGTGCGCGCCATGCTGAAAGTGCGGCCGGACAAGGTACAGACCAATGAGAGTCTGGAAGCGGGCATTCGCCGCCTCTATGCCCTTGAGTCGTTCGATCGCATCACCTACGAGGTGGAGGAGCGTGACGGGGAGAACGTGCTGCTGGTGGATGCCAGCGAGAAGAACTGGGGGCCGGGCTACCTCAACTTCCAGTTCGGTTTCACCGATGACTTCGAGAACACCTCCAACTACAACGTCGGCATGTCCTATACCCTCACCAACGTCAACGAGTGGGGGGCGGAGTGGCTGACCGAAGCGTCTCTGGGCACGGCCAAACATATCAAGACCGACTTCTATACCCCGCTCGAACCCTCCCAGACCTTCTATGGTGAGGCGAGTCTGGCCTATGACCAGACCCTGCGCCGCCTGTTTTTCCCCAATCCGGATCCCGAGGCGGTTTCGATAAGCTATCTCGACTCCGAATACTCCTTCTTTAGCGGCGATCTGGCGGTGGGCTGGAACCGCCAGCCCTGGAGCAGGTTGTCGATGGGGCTGGAGGGACAACTGGGCACGATTGATGTGAAGAACTTCAAGGGGCTGGAGATGGATGCCACGGCGTGGGGCCCCTATGTCCGCTTTGAACACGACAATCTGGATAGCCTCTATTTCCCCTATCAGGGGGTGAAATGGGATATGAAACTGGGCCACTCCCATGTCAGTGTGGATGGACTTGAGTCAGCAGATGGGCGCAGTGAAGGCTGGAATTATCAGCTCTCGATGATCAAGCCCTGGTCATGGGACAGGCACAGCCTCAACTTGATCCTCGAAGGGGGTGGCTCGGGCAGTGAAGAGGTGGTGCCGCTGCATATTCAGGATCTGGGCGGGCTGTTCCGCCTCTCCGGTTTCCAGCGCTACCAGCTGAGCGGTCGCTACAGCCTGTTTGGTGGCCTGCGTTACATCTATCGGGTGGCAGACAATGACTTCGGTGCCCTCAAGATGCCGCTCTATCTGGGTGGATCTCTGGAGCAGGGCGGGGTCTGGAACAAGGGTGAGGATATCAGTCTGGAGAGCTCGTTTACCGCCGGGTCGGTTTATGTCGGGGTGGAGAGCTTCCTCGGCCCTGTGTTCCTCGGCTACGGCATGGCGGAGGGGGGCAATGACGTCTTCTATCTGCAATTGGGCAGTACGTTCGAATAATGCTGAATTGATGCCAATTTGTTAACTCTGGTTGAGGGCGTTCAATTAATTTTCAAAAAATACCAGCCTGTTTAATTGGTTACGATTTTGTGGTGAATAAGTAAACAGGGTTTGGATTTTAATTAGTCGTTAAAACTTATATAGTGGGGAGCACCCTACGGGGTGTCCCGCAAGGACGATCGCCGCGAGCGTGGGCGAACCCCAAAAAAAGACCAAAGAGGAATTAGTCGTGCTTGAAACATACCGTAAACACGTCGCAGAACGTGCCGCCGAGGGCGTGGTTGCCAAACCTCTGGATGCAGAGCAGGTCGCCGCCCTGGTTGAGCTGCTCAAGAACCCGCCCGCTGGCGAAGAAGACTTTCTGAAAGAGCTGTTGTCCTCCCGTATTCCCCCCGGTGTTGATGAAGCGGCCTATGTCAAAGCCGGTTTCCTCACCGCCGTCGCCAAAGGCGAAGCCCACTCTCCCATCCTGACTGCCGCCGAAGCTGTCGAGCTGCTGGGCACCATGCAGGGTGGTTACAACATTCAGCCGCTGATCGACCTGCTGGATCACGCCACTCTGGCGCCGCTTGCCGCCAAGGGGCTCTCCCACACCCTGCTGATGTTTGACTCTTTCCACGACGTGGAAGAGAAGGCCAAGGCGGGCAATGTCCACGCCAAACAGGTGATGCAGTCCTGGGCTGATGCCGAGTGGTTCCTCTCCCGCCCGGAGCTGGCCGAGAAGATCACTGTCACCGTGTTTAAGGTGACCGGCGAAACCAACACCGACGACCTCTCGCCGGCACCGGACGCCTGGTCCCGCCCGGACATTCCGCTGCACGCCCTGGCGATGCTGAAAAACGCCCGTCCCGGCATTACCCCGGACAAGGATGGCGCCGTCGGCCCCATCAAGACCATCGATGCTCTGAAAGAGAAAGGCTTCCCGCTGGCCTATGTGGGTGACGTGGTCGGTACCGGCTCTTCCCGTAAATCCGCCACCAACTCGGTGCTCTGGTTTATGGGCGACGACATTCCGTTCGTGCCGAACAAGCGCGCTGGCGGTGTCTGTCTGGGTGGCAAGATTGCCCCGATCTTCTTCAACACCATGGAAGATGCCGGCGCCCTGCCTATCGAAGTGGACGTCTCCAAGCTGGAAATGGGCGATGTGATCGACATCTACCCCTATGCCGGCAAGATCTGCAAACACGGCACCGAGCAAGTGCTGGCGCAGTTTGAACTGAAGACCGACGTGCTGATCGACGAAGTGCGCGCCGGTGGCCGTATCCCGCTGATCATCGGTCGCGGCCTCACTGACAAGGCCCGCGAAGCGCTGGGTCTGCCGTTCTCCACCGTATTCCGTCGCCCGCAGCCGGTGGCCGATACCGGCAAAGGCTTCACCCTGGCCCAGAAGATGGTGGGCAAGGCGTGCGGCGTGAAGGGCATTC
This sequence comes from Aeromonas sp. FDAARGOS 1411, assembly GCF_019047125.1. Lineage (NCBI taxonomy): Bacteria > Pseudomonadati > Pseudomonadota > Gammaproteobacteria > Aeromonadales > Aeromonadaceae > Aeromonas > Aeromonas sp. FDAARGOS 1411. Next base: position 4,083,288 of record NZ_CP077214.1, read on the forward strand.
GCCCCGGCACCTACTGCGAGCCCAAGATGACCACGGTCGGCTCTCAGGACACCACGGGCCCGATGACCCGCGACGAGCTCAAAGATCTGGCCTGCCTCGGTTTCTCTGCCGACCTGACCATGCAGTCCTTCTGCCACACCGCGGCCTATCCGAAGCCCATCGACGTGCAGACCCACCACACCCTGCCGGACTTCATCATGAACCGCGGCGGTGTGAGCTTGCGTCCGGGTGACGGTGTCATCCACTCCTGGCTGAACCGCATGCTGCTGCCGGATACCGTGGGTACCGGTGGTGACTCCCACACCCGTTTCCCCATCGGTATCTCCTTCCCGGCGGGCTCCGGTCTGGTGGCCTTCGCCGCCGCCACCGGCGTGATGCCGCTGGATATGCCGGAGTCCGTGCTGGTACGCTTCAAGGGCGAGCTGCAACCGGGCATCACCCTGCGTGATCTGGTTCATGCCATTCCCTACGCCGCCATCCAGAAAGGGCTGCTGACCGTCGAGAAAGCGGGCAAGAAGAACATCTTCTCCGGCCGCATCCTCGAGATCGAAGGTCTGCCGACCCTGAAGGTGGAGCAGGCGTTCGAACTGGCGGACGCCAGCGCCGAGCGCTCCGCTGCCGGTTGCACCATCAAGCTGGATAAAGAGCCGATCATCGAGTATCTGAAGTCCAACATCGTGATGCTGAAATGGATGCTCTCCGAAGGTTACGGTGACCCGCGCACCATCACCCGTCGCATCAAGGGGATGGAAGAGTGGCTGGCCAACCCGACCCTGATGGAAGCGGACAAGGATGCCGAGTATGCCGAGATCATCGAGATCGATCTGGCCACCATCAAGGAGCCGATCCTGTGTGCGCCGAACGATCCGGACGATGCCCGTCTGCTGAGCGACGTGGCTGGCGACAAGATCGACGAGGTGTTCATCGGTTCCTGCATGACCAACATCGGCCACTTCCGTGCCGCCGGCAAACTGCTCGAGAAGTATCAGGGCGAGCTGCCGACCCGTATGTGGATCGCACCGCCCACCAAGATGGACAAGGATCAGCTGACCGAAGAGGGCTACTACGGCATCTTTGGTCGCGTCGGGGCCCGCATCGAGATCCCGGGCTGCTCCCTCTGCATGGGCAACCAGGCGCGGGTAGCGGAAGGGGCCTCGGTGGTCTCCACTTCCACCCGTAACTTCCCGAACCGTCTGGGTAAAGGTGCCAACGTCTATCTGGCCTCTGCGGAGCTGGCAGCTGTTGCCGCCATCCTCGGCAAGATCCCGACCGTGGCGGAGTACCTGCAGTACGCCAAGGCGCTCGATGCCACTGCGGCAGATACTTACCGCTACCTCAACTTCAACGAGATTGCCTCCTACACCAAGAAGGCCGATGCGGTGATCCTGCAGCAAGCCGTTTAACGGAGTTCTTGCGCGATTTGCGCGATAAGAAGCCAATAATGCCGCGTATTTACGCGGCATTATTTATTTGTGTGTTATTCACCGTCTTTTTTGAGGATTGTTTGCACGATCCTTGCTAGAGAGATCCAACCACCTGTTTGGTGGTTCGTTTTATAAACGCTTTGGGTTATGTTGTTCGGTTATGTGCGGTAATGATGAGGCATCGTTATCGAGGGAAAGTGGATATCTGTTCACTGGGTGCTTGCGTTGGCAGGCCTGACGAATTGCGGCGTGGTTCTTTATGTTTCTGTTCAGGATCGATCTCTCCCGAACCGGGTTACGCTTCGGCGGTGCCTTGCTGGTCTTTACCCTGCCGCTGCTGGTGGGAGCTTGGCTCATCCACAGCAATTATGTGCAGGAGCTGAAAGCGGAATCCAGCGCCTCGGCCCACAAGGCCAGAACCCTGATGGAGTCGATGCTGGATCATGCGGAGCAGGCTAATCGCTCCGTGCTGCCCCTGGTGAATGCTCCCTGTCGCGACAACCTGCTGGTGCTGCGCAAGAAGGTCGCCATCGAGCCCTTCCTGCGTTCGGTCAATCTGGTACGAAACGGCATCATCAATTGCACCTCGCTGTTTGGTGAGGCCAATGATGCCGATGACGGCTCCATCTACACCGGCCGCAAGTTGCTGCTGATGAGTGGCAACCGGGTGCGGCAAAATCACCCGCTGCTGGTGGTGCGCACCGAGCAGGGTAAGGATGCCGCCTTGAGTGCCATCGACAGTACCCAGCTCAGTTTCATGCTCTCCATGAGCGGAAAATCCAGTGCGCTCTATCTGCAGGTGGGATCGGCCTGGCTCAATGAGTCTGGCCGCTATCTGAGCGAGGCGCCCACCCTCCATCGCGGGATCAGCCAGGCCCTCACATCATCCCATTATCCTTTCACCATCCATGCCGGTTATGCCATGCCGGTCTACTGGAAGTCGCTGTGGGCCGCGCGGCACGTGGCGCTGTCGTGGCTGGCGGTTTCCTCGCTTTTGCTGGCCTGGCTGGTGTGGTGGGTGCTGGGGCGTCCCGGCTCGCCAACAGATGAGTTGCGACGTGCCCTGCGGGCCAGGGAGTTTGTTCCCTACCTGCAGCCGCTGATTGCCAGCCACGACGGCAAGATGATGGGAGCCGAGGTGCTGATGCGCTGGGAGCATGTCAATGAAGGGGTGATCCGGCCCGATCTCTTTATCCCGCAAGCGGAGGAGTCGGGACTGATCGTCCCCATGACCACCCATATCATGAAGCAGGTGGCGACAAGGTTGAACCGCTCTCAGGAGCAGTTGCCCGATGGGTTTCATATCAGCTTCAACATCAGCGCCGCTCATTGCCACGATTTTGCCCTGCTGGCCGAGTGCCGCGCCTTCCTCGGCCACTTCCTCCCCGGCAAGGTGGTACTGGTGCTGGAGCTGACCGAGCGGGAGTTGCTGATGTCAGATCCCCAGACCCTCTCCCTGTTCCGCCAGCTGGACGAGATGGGGGTCAAACTCGCCATTGACGACTTTGGCACCGGCCACTCCAGCCTGGCTTACCTGCAGCAGTTCCATGTGGATTACCTCAAGATCGACAAATCCTTTATCGCCCGCATCGGTACCGAGTCGCTCTCGGAACATATCGTGGACAATGTGATCGATCTGGCGACCCGGCTCGGTCTGGCGCTGGTGGCGGAAGGGGTGGAGAGCGAGCGTCAGGCTGACTACCTCAGGGCCAAAGGGGTCGACTATCTGCAGGGATACCTGTTTGCCCGCCCCATGCCGCTGCGCCAGTTCTGCGAGGAGCTGCTGCCGGAAGAGGCACAAACCCGCCAGCCAGATGGGGTGCGAGGCATCCCGAATGCGACCTGATCTATCGGTGACAGACGGGCGGCCACGCTCCCGTCTGGCAGGGTAGGGGAGTGCTCTCTCCCTATCCCCCCTCGAGTGCAGGGGCTTGTTTTCCATGCCTTGTGGCTCGCTTTTCGGTAGAATCGGCGCTCATTTTGACGTCAGTAAAAGATGAGGCGCGGTATGACGGTTCAGTTCCAGGCATTTCACAGCATCAAGGCGATCGGTAATCGGGAGGTGCTGTTCAACTGGTCGAGAACCAATCCCCTCGGGGCGCTGGATCAGGTGTGGCGCCCGAAAACCCGCGACGATCTGCAGCAACTGCTGCGGGAACATCCCGAGCGCAAGCTGCGCCTTATCGGCTCCGGCCTCTCCTTCGAACCCATCCACAGCGTCTATGCCGAGGGCAGTCAGGCACTGCTGGTGGACTTGCACCACCTGCGCGGCCAGTTGGCCAAAACCGCCGATACCGTGACCTATCAGGCGGGGACGCCGCTCGATATCGTCTACGGCGATCTTATCGCCATGGAGCGGATGCTGCCGGCTTCCCCCGGGGTTATCGGCATCCAGACCCTGGGCGGCGCCCTCAGCACCGGCACCCACGGTCAGGGACTGCACCAGTCTGCCCTCTGCGATGCGGTAGAGGCCATGACCGTGATGCTGGCCAATGGCGACATCATCCGGGTGGATCGCACCGACCCGCGCTTCGGTGCCTTCGTGATGGGGATGGGGATGCTCGGCATCCTGCTCGACGTCACCCTGCGTACCGTACCGAACCGCATCATGCGCTGCACCAAGTTCACCACCGATTACCCCTTCCTCCTGGAGCACAACGAGCGGCTCAACCGCGAGCACGGCTTCGTGAAGAGCTGGTGGTTTGCCTGGACCGGCGAGAGCCACATCTGGCTGGTGGATCCCGCCTCCGATGAGGAGGTTGCCCGCTACCGCGCCGGTGGCAGCGAGCCGCTGCTGCTGGATGGCGATATCGACGCCCGCATGAACGCCACCATTGATGCCACCTTGCAGAAGATGGCGAAAGATACCAAGGATGAGGCGCTGGCGGGGGAGCACTTCGAGACGGTGCGCCGCTTCAAGGATGCCTCCGATCTGGTGGGCAACGTCTACCAAATTCTCTGCAAGGGGATCCCGGCCCCCCAGATCAACTGTGAGGTGGCGGTGCCGCTTAATCGCATGAACGAGGCGCTGGAGACCCTGCAAGCGTGGCAGCAGGCCAATCCGGGCGTGCTGCACTATCCCTTTATCCTGCGCTGCACCGGCCCTTCCGAGGCCTGGCTCAGCGCCGCTTATGGCCAGTCGGTCTGCTGGATCGGTTTTCTGGTCTATCTGGCGGCGGACGGCACCTTCGTCAACGGCTCCATGGATCAGATGCGCGAGCTGCAGCAACTGCTGGTGCCGCTTGGTGGCATCCCCCATTTCGGCAAGCACTTGGCGATGGATCTCTATGACTTCCCGGCCCTGCTGCCGCGCTGGAACGACTTCGTGGCGTTGAAAGCCGAGCTCGACCCCCATGGCCGCTTTGAAAACCGCTGGCTCAGCGACCTGTTTGCCAACCGGTAAGGATCTGACATGACCGATATGCAAGATACCCGTATCCCAGTGACCCTGCTGACCGGCTTTCTCGGCAGCGGCAAGACAACGCTGCTCAACCACTGGGTCAAGCAGCCGGAGCTTGGTGAGTGCGCAGTGCTGATCAACGAGTTCGGCTCGGTGGGGCTGGATCACCATCTGGTGCAACAGGTGGATGAGCAGGTGATGCTGCTCGACTCCGGCTGCATCTGCTGCTCGGTGCAGGGCTCTTTGGTGGAGGCGTTGCAGGGGCTGTTTATGAAGGCCATCCAGCGCAAGATCAAACCGTTCAAGCGGCTGATTATCGAGACCACCGGTCTGGCAGATCCTGCTCCCGTGCTTTTTACCCTGCGCGAAGAGGGCTTTATCGCCCAGCGCTACCGCTTCGATGGCACTGTCACCGTGGTGGACGCCGGCCATATCGAGCAGCAGTTGGCGGCTCAATATGAAGCGGTGAAACAGGTGGCGCTGGCGGATCTGCTGGTGGTGAGCAAGGGGGATCTGGTGGATGGCGAACAGCTGGCACGGGTCGAAGCCCAGCTGGCGGCCCTCAATCCGGCGGCCCCGATCGAGCGGGTGACCAATGGCGAACTGTCGCCAGCAGTGCTGGAGAAGCTCGGCGCCTACAACGAAGCTGCAGGGCGCGATGTGCGCCAGCTGCTGGCCTGGCTGCGCACCGAATCCCCCAAGCAGGGGCTGGCGTCACCCATGCAGCCGAAGATGCAACCGTTCGCCGCCAAGGTGGGCACAGCTGCGCCCACCCACTTCGAGCACGGCAACATCGAGAGTTTCTCCCTGCGTATCGGTGAGCCGCTCAAGCCCTCTCGCCTGCTGGCCGCCATCGATGCGGTGCAGGCCCAATACGGCAATGCCCTGCTGCGCCTCAAGGGGATCTTGCAGCTGGAAGGGGAGAGCCAGCCGGTGGTGATCCACGGCGTCCACGGCCAGCTCTATCCGCTGCAGGCGCTGGGCGACTGGCCGGAGGGCAAGGCCCAGTCCCGACTGGTGTTTATCGTGAAAAGTCAGGACAAGGCCGGTATCGAGCAGCTCTTTATGGCGACCCTCAAGGCCCCCGAGCCCACTCTGGAAGAGCGGCTCAAAGCCATGCTGGGTCAGCCCGACAACTGATCTTGCGCGTTGCAGCTCTCCTGCACCGGGTCAGGACGGCGACGGTTGAACAGCACGAACGCCACCGGCACAAAGTAGAACGAGAGCAGGGTCGCCAGCGCTGTGCCACCGGCGATGGCGATGGCAAAGGGGGGCCAGAAGCCGCCGCCCCCCAGCAATAGCGGGATGAAGCCGCCCACCGTGGTGATGGTGGTCGAGACGATGTGGCGGCTGCAACCGGCCACCAGATCGCGGATCTGCGGCAGATTGCCCTGTTGTGCCAGCGGGTCTGCCCTCAGCTCAGCCAGAATGACGATGGCGGCGTTGATGGCCAGCCCCATCAGTCCCAGCAGGGCGATGATCACCGTAAACCCGAAGGGGTACCCCAGCAGCCAGACCCACAGCAGCCCGAGCCCAGCCGACTGGATCGCCACCAGGGTGACGATGCCCGCCAGCCGGAACGAGTTGAAGCTGAGCACCAGCACGGCCACCAGCAGCACGGCGACCAGGCTGACATGGGCCATCAGATTGCCCACCGATTCATCCCGCTTGGCGGCTTCTCCGCCAAACTCCAGTCGATAGCCCGGCTGCAACGCCAGCGCCTTGGCGGCCAGCCTCTCTTTGACCTGCTCCAGCACGGTTTGCGGCAGTACGCCGACCGCCAGATAGGCCTCCAGCACATTGACCCGCTCACCATCCCGACGGCTGATCTCCCCCCAACTTGGCAGCAGCTCGGGAGTGGCCAGTGCCCGTAAGGTGAGATTGGCTACCCCTTGCTGGCCGGTGCCGGTGAGCGACAGCGGCACATTGAGCAGCGCATCCGGATCCTGACGCAAGGGCTCGGCCAGTCGCACCCGAACCGGGATTGACTCGGTGCCTTCCAGCACAGTGCCGCCCAACCTGCCATCCAGTGCGCCCGCCAGCCGGGAGGCAACATCGGTCAGGCTCATGCCTGCCAGTCGGGCGGCCTCCTCATCGACCTGCAACCAGAGTTTGGGGGCCCCTGCCTGCAAGGTGGCGCGGGTCTGCACCACGGCTGGGGTATTGGCGAGCAGACTGCGCAGCTCCTCTCCCAGACGGTGCAGCTGTTCAAGGTCGGGGCCAAACAGCCGCAGTTCGACCGGAGCATTGAAGGGCGGCCCCTGTTCCAGCTTGCGCACCAGGATCTGCGCTTCGGGAAATCTTGCATCGAGCCGCTGCTGCAGTTGTGGCATGAGCCGCTCGGCGGCATCGGCATCCTGCAGGGTGATCATCCCCTGGGCGTAATCGGCCCGCCCCTGTTTTCTGGGTACCAGGTTGTAGTAGAAGCTGGGGGCGTTGTCGCCCACCACCCAATCCTGGCGAACCAGCTCGGGGAGGCTGGCCAGCTCGGCGGAGATCCCCAGTGCCAGCTCGCGGGTGCGCGCCAGGCTCGCCTGTGGGGAGAGGCTGGCCTCGATGTGGATCATGTCCCGGTCGGCAGGGGGAAAGAACTGTTCGGTGAGGCGGCCCGCCACCCAGAAACCGAGCAGGGGCAGCAGACTGACCAGCAGCAGGGTTCGCCATGGGTGAGCAAGCGCCATGGCGATGCTCTGCTGGAAACGGGCGCTCACCCGGGGCAGGTGCAAGCCATCCTGATACCAGCGCCCCCCCTGGTCACTGCCAATCCAGCGGGCTGCGAGGCCAGCCACCAGGGTGTGGGCGATGAGGTAGGATCCCAGCAGCGAGCAGATCACCGCCCAGGCGATGCCGCCGACAAACTCGCCCGCCGGGCCCGGCATCAGAATGATCGGCATAAAGGCGAGCATGGTGGTGAGGGTGGAGCCTAGCAGTGGCAGCCAGAGGTGGCCGATGGCTTCCAGTGCGGCGGCACTCATGGCCATGCCGTGACGGCGCTGATACTGCACCCGATCCGCCATGACGATGGCGTTGTCCACCATGATCCCGAGCGCCACCACCAGACCGGTGACCGACATCTGGTGAATGGGCAGATTGATCAGGTTCATGCAGGCGAATGAGAACGCTACGGTAAGCGGCAGCGACAGGGCCACGATAATGGCGGCCTTGACTCCCAAGGTCACCAGCAGCACAGCCACTATGATGAGGAAGCCCTGCACAATGTTGATGAGCAGGGTGTCGAGCCGCTGATCGGTATAACGCTGCTGATCGAAGCTGGTGACGAGGCCGATATTATCCGGCAAGTCCTGTTGCAGCTTGGCCAGCATGGTATCGACCCGTGCCGACCAGAGGTCGATGCGGTGATCCTGTGCCATGCGCAGGCCGACCACCACGGCCCGTTCACCATTGGCAAAGGCCAGCTGGCTCTCCGGCTGGTGCAGGGTACGTCTTACCTCGGCCAGATCGCCAAGGCGCAGGGTCTGGCCCTGCTCGCCGGTACGCAGCGGGATCTGGCGGATCCGCTCCAGGGTATCGAGGGCACCGCGGATCTCTACCTGAAAGCGATTGTGGCTGCCCTGCAACTCGCCGGCGGCCACTTTGGCATCGGCACCGCTCAGCGCCTGGGCAAGCTGTTCGCCACTCATGCCGCTGGCACTGAGGGCGAGGGGATCGAACCGCACCTCGATCTCCTCCTGCGGTGCCCCGACCCGCTCGACGTATTCGGTACCCGGCAGCTGGCGAGCCCTGCGTTCCAGCTCGGCGCTGTAGCGGGCGAGGCGATCCAGCTGCGGCTGGCCCGGCCCGCGCCAGACCACATTGACCAGCCGGGTGAAGGGGTAGCCCTTCTCGTCATCCAGCTTGGGGGCACTGGCGCCGGCTGGCAGCACGGCGGCCAGATCTGCCAGCCGATCACGGACTCTGGACCAGACAGGTTCGACATCGCTGACCTCATCCTTGAGCTCCAGATTGATGATGGAGAGGCCGGGGCGAGAGCTCGACTCGATCAGCTTGATCTCGCTCTGGGCCCGCAGCCGGTTCTCGATAGGCTCGCTCACCAGCGCCTCCACCCGTTCGGCGCTGGCCCCGGGGAAGTGGGTAACCACGCTGGCAAAACGGCTGGTGAGCTGGGGATCTTCGGTTCTGGGCAGGGTCTGCAATGCCGCAAGGGCGGCCGTCAGCAGCAGCGCTACCGTCAACAGCAGCAGGCGGCCATTCTCGATAAACGGGCGGATCATGACTGTGGCTCCGGATGGCCTGCCTGATGATCCATGCTGGTTGTCAGGGTGACCTGCTGGCCCGGCACCAGTTTATGCAGGCCATCGGTCACCAGCTGTTCCTGTCCATTCAGGGCACCACTGATCCAGGCCCGCTCGCCATCTTGCTGCAGCAGAGTGACGTCCCGACTGACCACCCGGGGTGGCGTTTCGTCGTTGAGCAGATAGAGGGTCCAGCTGCCGCGCAATCCCTGTGTCAGTGCGGTGAGCGGCACCTCGTAGGCGCGGGTGGGCTCGCGGGTCTGATGCAGCAGGGTGATCAGTTGCCCCTCTGCCAGTTGTTCGCCGCCCCGGGTCAGCTGGAAGCGGGCGGTGCGGGTGTGGGTCTGCCCGTCCACTTGTACCCCCAGATTAAGCAGGCGCCCCTCCAGTGATTGCGCACCGCTTTGCAGGGGGTAGTGTTGGCCGACGATCAGGGACTCGGCCTGTTTCACCGGCACGCCGATATCGGCCTCCCACTGGCCGCTGCGGGTCAGGGAGAAGAGAGGCTGGCCTGCGGCCACCACGGCCCCCAATGCCTGCTCGCGGCTGACTACGATCCCGTTGAAAGGGGCGCGCAGCTGTGATTTCTCCTGTTTGACCCGGTTGGCTTCGAGAGCGGCGGCCAGCTGGTTGGCGCTTGCCTCCAGCATGCGGACTTTGCCTTGCTGTTCATCCAGCGCCTGACGGGAGCTGAACTGCTGCTGGCGCAGGGCGGTGAGTCGATCGAGCGTCTGCCGGGCAAGGGTCAGCTCGGCCTCGTTCTGGGCAGCCCGGGCAGCCAGCTCTTTGGCTTCCACTGCCAGCAGCCGGGTGTCCAGTGTGGCCAGCAGTTCGCCAGCCGCGACCGGCTCTCCGCGTCCCTTGTGCAGAGTGGCGATCCGCCCTGCCAGCTCGAAGCCTATCTGGCTGTGCTCGGGAGCGATCACCCGGCCATTGAAACGGTGCAGCACCGGGTAGTGATCGCTGGCTTGCAGCGGCTGGGCGATCACCCGGGTCAGGGCGGGTGTTTCTTCTGACTCTGTGACCGGGCTGCAGCCACTCAGTAACAGCGCCAGCAGGATTAAGCAAAGTGTCATGACATCATCCTCTGGTTGACATAACATCAAATCATACCGGTGAGTCTAGTTTTTCGGAACTAGACTGTCCAGTTTGATTGTGGAGGAAAAATGAACATTTCACCCCGTAGTCAGCAGAAGCGGGCTGCGATCCTCGATGCTGCCGGGCGGCTCTTCTGTCAGCACGGTCTGCATCTGGTCAGCATGGACATGGTGGCCAGTGAAGCGGGCGTCTCCAAGCAGACGGTCTACAGCCATTTTGCCAACAAGGAGTCGCTGTTTGCCGAAGCGGTGGGCAGCAAGTGCGTCAGCAGCGAGCTGATGCCGGAGGTGTTGCTGCGTGGCAACAATGTGCGGGAGAGTCTGATTGCCTTTGGCCGCAGCTTTCGCAAGTTGATCCTGAGCGATGACGCCATCAATATCTTTCGCACCTGCATCAGCTGCAACGATGCCCAGCTGGCCACCCTTTTTTTCGAGGCGGGCCCGCTCTATGTGACCGAGATGCTGTCCAACTGGCTGGAGCAACAAAAGCAGCAAGGCCTGCTGTGCCATCAAGACAGCGAACAGGCCGCCTTGCAGCTGTTGCTGATGTGGCAGGGCAAGGAGCGCATGCTCCGTGAGCTGGGTCTGCCGTTGACCCAGAGCGCTGCCGAGCAGGATGCCTGGACCCTGAGTTGTGTCGATCTCTTCCTGACCGCCGCCGCTCCCCCGCAAAAATAATGGAGGTGGCAATGAGCCACACAGTGACAGATGCCCAGCGCAAGTGGCTGCCCCTGCTGGCGGCGGTCGGTTTCTTTATGCAGGCGCTGGATGGCACCATTCTCAACACCGCCCTGCCCAGCATGGCCGAGACCTTGGGAGAGAGCCCGCTCCAGATGCAGTCGGTGATCATCGCCTACATGTTGACGGTGGCGTTGCTGATCCCGGCTTCCGGCTGGCTGGCTGACAGATTCGGCACCCGCCGCATCTATCTGGCTGCCATCTCGCTCTTCACGCTCGGCTCGCTCGCCTGTGCCGCCTCCAATTCGCTCTCCATGCTGGTGGCTGCCCGTGTGCTTCAGGGGATTGGCGGTGCGCTGCTGATGCCGGTGGGACGGTTGGCGGTGCTGCGGGTTTATGACAAGCACGAGCTGCTGCGGGTGATGTCGTTTGTCACCATCCCGGGGCTGCTCGGCCCGCTGATGGGGCCGGCGCTCGGTGGCTGGCTGGTGGAAGTGGCGAGCTGGCACTGGGTATTTCTCATCAACCTGCCGGTGGGGTTGCTCGGCTTTATCGCCAGCTGGCACTTTATGCCGGAGCTGCGGCAGCAGACCGCCCGGTTCGACTGGCAGGGCTTTGTGATGTTCAGCGTCGGCATGGTGCTGGTGTCGGTCGGCTTGCAGGGACTGGGGGAGCACAGCATCTCCACCGGTTGGGCGCTGTTTGCACTGATCTTCGGCTTGGCGGCGATGGCGAGCTACTGGCTCTATGCCGCCAATGCACCGCAGCCGCTCTTTAGCCTGAGCCTGTTCAAGACCGCCACCTTTGCCATCGGCATCTGGGGCAACCTGTTTGCCCGCCTCGGCAGCGGCGCTATGCCCTTCCTCACCCCGCTGTTTCTGCAGTTGGGGCTCGGTTTCTCCCCGAGCAAGGCGGGGATGACCATGATCCCCACCGTGATTGGCGCCATGCTGACCAAGACGCTGGTGAACAAGCTTATTCCGAAGGTGGGCTATCGCCGCATCCTGATCGGCAACACCCTGCTACTGGGGGCGATGATCGCCAGCTTCTATTTTATCGACAACCAGCTCCCCTACGGGGTCTTGCTGGGCTGGCTGGCGATCTTCGGCGCCATCAACTCGCTACAGTTCTCCGCCATGAACACTCTCACGCTGCAAGATCTCAGCCCGACCCTGGCCAGCAGTGGCAACGGTCTGCTCTCGGTGGTGATGCAGCTCTCCATGAGTTTGGGGGTGGCGATTGCCGCCAGCCTGCTCGGGCTCTTCTCGGCGGGCACCTCAGCGGCCAACGGCCAGTGGCTGGCCGGGTTCCACCTTACCTACCTCTGTGTCGGGCTGCTCTCCATGCTGGCGGCGCTGATCTTCGCCCAGCTGGCGCGCGATGGGGCTACGCCGTCGGCGCGGGCAGATAGCTGACCTCGCAGGGAAGCTGCGCCAGTACCTCGGCCAGATGCTCGGTCGCCAGCAGAAAGGTCTGCTCCGGGTGGCCCGGAGTCCAGGTGAAGGCGGTGTGGTTGAGCAGTTGCGGATCCACCAGTAGCGGAATATCGGCGCGGGGCAGGAAGGGGCAGACCGCCCCCGGCAGGCAGCCAATCTCCGCCTGCATCTCTTCGGCGGTGCAGATGGAGGGCTTGGCACCGAGTGCGGCCTTGACCGCCTTGTTGTCGAGCCGTCCGTCCCTGTGGGTCAGCAGCAGGGCGAAGCGGCCATCCTTGAACTTGAGAAACAGGGTCTTGCTGAACTCAGCCTGCCAGCCGAGGCGGGCCTTGACCTTTTCATCGGTGGCGTAGTCGAGAATAGGTTCATGCTCATAGCGCTGGTGGGGCAGTTCGGCCAGCAGCTGGCAGTTAAAGTGGTGAATGGTATCGAGTGGCATGGGGTTCTCCTGTAGTGGGCGCTATCCTGCCAGCCTCGCAGGGTCAGGCCCAATGACACTTTCTTATCCGTGATAAGCAACCCTGTCCGTGGAAACAACAAGGGCGCCGTGAGGCGCCCTTGCGGATCAGTGATGCTGCAATTCGCACGCTTCCCAGTGAAAGGGAATGGGGCACAGCTGCTGGGAGGCCTTGTCATAGGCTTGCCACAGCTCGCCCATGGTGCGGCCATCGACCGGGTGGCGCAGTTTGGGTGCCAGCTCGGCCAGTGGCCACAGCACGAAGGCGTTGGTGAGCACTTCACCGCGCGGCAGTACCAGCGGGGTGTCGCAGACCAGATCGCCATAGAGCAGCAGGTCGAGATCCAGGGTGCGCGGGGCGAACTTCTTGGCATCCGGCTCGCGGCCGTGGGCGAACTCCATGGCCCGCAGTCGCTGGCAGACGGTGGCCAGCGGCAGATCGGTCTCGGCAGCCGCCACCAAGTTGTAGAAGGGGCGGCCGTTGAAGCCGACCGCCTCGCTCTCGAATACCCGGGAGACCCGCAGCTCGCCAAATTCGGCGTGCAGGGCATCGAGCCCGGCGCGAATATGGCGATCCCGCTCGATGTTGGAGCCCAGGCTGATATAGATGGTGGTCATCAGTTGCTGCTCGCGGCCGGGGTGCGATGGCGCAGGATCTCGACGCCGACTCCGGCGGCATTGGGCACGGCGCCCGGCTTGGTGAGGGTCACCTTGACCCACTGCACCCGCTCGTCGGCGAGCACCAGCATGGCAACCTGCTCGGCCATGGTCTCGACCAGCTCGACCACCTTGCCGGTGACATGCTCGCAAATCTTGTTGGAGAGGTCGGCATAATCCAGTGCCAGATTGATGTCGTCGGTTGCTGCCGCGGGGCGGTTGTCGAACCCCATCTCGAGGTCAAAACGGAGCTTTTGGCGAATGCCCTTCTCCCACTCATATACACCTATGGTGGTCAAAACTTCGAGTCCGCGAATAAACACCTTGTCCATGACTGTACTTCTTCTTTACTCTTGATGGGCTGTGATGACAGCGCAGGGATGCTGGCCGGGCAACACGCTTGCCGAGGCGCTCTGGGTGGGCATGGGCCCATGCCAGCGTATGTGGCCCGCATCATACCCCATTCATATCGTGGTAAAAACGACCAAGATGACGGCCCTGACGATTTTGATGATTATTCTGGCCTACCTGGGTGGTTCACTATCCAGTGCTGTGCTGGTCTCCCGCTGCACCGGTCTGCCCGACCCGCGGGATCATGGCTCCCACAATCCGGGGGCAACCAATGTGCTGCGCCTCGGTGGCCGGATGGCGGCGCTGGTGGTGCTGCTGCTCGATGTGCTCAAGGGCACTGTGCCCGTCTATCTCGCCTGGTATCTGCAGATCAAACCCGTCTACCTCGGCTTTATCGGGGTCGCCGCCTGTCTCGGCCATATGTACCCCATCTTCTTTCATTTTCGTGGTGGCAAAGGAGTCGCCACGGCACTTGGGACCATGATGCCCATCGGCTTTACCATGGGGGGTGCCGTGATTGGCACCTGGCTGCTGGTGCTGCTGGTGAGCGGCTACTCCTCGCTGGCCTCCATCATTACCGTGCTGCTGACGCCGCTCTTTACCTACCTGCTCAAACCCGAATATACCCTCCCTGTCTCGCTGCTCTCCTGCCTCATCCTGATCCGCCATCACGAGAACATCTCCCGCCTGCTCAAGGGGGAGGAACCCAGAGTCTGGGGGCGAAAAGGCGCGGCCTGTGCCGAAGAAGTGGCAGAAATGGACGATGTTGCGCAAAAAAGAGACGAACGAGACAAAAAGTGAAATTTCCCGTTGACCATCCGCCTTAAAATCCGTTTAATAGCGCCCACGCCCAGATAGCTCAGTCGGTAGAGCAGGGGATTGAAAATCCCCGTGTCGGCGGTTCGATTCCGTCTCTGGGCACCAATTTTGGTGCCATGAAATAAAAATTTGTTCATGCACAATGGTTTAAAGTGTGCCGGCTTAGCTCAGTAGGTAGAGCAACTGACTTGTAATCAGTAGGTCACCAGTTCGATTCCGGTAGCCGGCACCATTTGCCCAGATAGCTCAGTCGGTAGAGCAGGGGATTGAAAATCCCCGTGTCGGCGGTTCGATTCCGTCTCTGGGCACCAATTACAATTCCTCCTTAGTTCAGTCGGTAGAACGGCGGACTGTTAATCCGTATGTCACTGGTTCAAGTCCAGTAGGAGGAGCCAATTCAAAAAGCCCTTGTCGCAAGACAAGGGCTTTTTTCTATTTGGCGCAGCTATTTTTTAACCATAAAAACAACCACACACGCACAGATGAACCGCAGGATAGATATGGAAAATCATGTAGTTATAGAGTCAAAGGGGCGACTTGCCGCCATTAGGAACTGGATGGAACCCGTGCTGGTACTGCTTATTCTTGGCAGCCTGTTCGGTTACCTCGGCAGCCAGATGGGCCTCTCTGCCATGGTCAACACCCTGTTCAATACCGCCCACCAGCTGCTGCTCAATACCGTGCTCTTTATCATGGGGATCACGGTGCTCTCCGGTGCCCTGAGCCAGCTCTTGAGCGAGTTCGGGGTGATCCGCCTGCTGGAGGTGCTGCTGGCCCCCCTGATGAAGCCGGTGTTTCGTCTGCCCGGTCGCACCGCCCTGGCGGCGCTGATGACCTTCTTCTCCGACAACCCTGCGGTGATCAGCCTCGCCAAGGACAGCCGCTTTCGCAAAGGCTTCACTCCGTGGCAACTGGTGTCGCTCACCAACTTCGGCACCGCCTTCGGCATGGGCCTGATCGTGGTGACCTTTATGGCCACCTTGCAGCTGCCGAGCGGTGAATCCACTGCCAGCGCGGCGCTGATCGGGCTGCTCGGCGCCTTGGTAGGCTCGGTGGTCTCTACCCGACTGATGCAGCGGATGATCCGCCCCTTGGTGGGGGAAGTGCTGAACGATGACGCTGTATCGTCCGACGGCCGCAAGGTAGGGGTGACCAAAGAGGCTGCTCCCGGCTGGCTGCGGATCCTCAACTCTCTGCTCGATGGCGGCAAATCTGGCGTGGAGCTGGGGATGGCGGTGATCCCCGGGGTGCTGATCATCAGTACCTTCGTGATGTTGCTGACCTTCGGCCCGGGCGACAAGGGCTATACTGGCGAAGCGTTTCAGGGGGTAGCCCTGCTGCCGGTGCTGGCCGCCAAGGTGAGCTGGCTGTTTGACTTGCTGTTTGGCTTCCA
Source organism: Aeromonas sp. FDAARGOS 1411 (assembly GCF_019047125.1). NCBI lineage: Bacteria > Pseudomonadati > Pseudomonadota > Gammaproteobacteria > Aeromonadales > Aeromonadaceae > Aeromonas > Aeromonas sp. FDAARGOS 1411. The sequence continues at coordinate 4,099,253 of NZ_CP077214.1, forward strand.
GCAGCCGGAGCTGGTCGCCTTCCCAGCTACCTCGCTCGGTGCGGTCGGTGCCGCCATGTCGCTGGTGCCGCCCTTTATTGCCAAGGGGTGGATCACCGGTAACGAGGTCGCGGTGTTTACCGCCATGGGGATGTGCTGGAGTGGCTTTTTGAGCACCCACACCGCCATGCTCGATGCCCTCGGCTATCGCCACCTCACCTCCCGCGCCATCGTTGCCCACACCATCGGCGGCCTGTGCGCCGGGGTGGCAGCGCACCAGCTCTATCTGCTGCTGGGCTGAGTCGGGTTCAGACACGGATACAAAAAGAGGCTCTTCGGAGCCTCTTTGCATTTCTCCCTGCCGGTTCTGTTCATGGGCATACCAATCACTCTTGTGGCGTGATGCCCTGCACCTTTAACCAGAATCGCTCCTGGCAGTGGTTGTGAAACAGCTTGCGGGCTGGAGTGATGGGAATGGGACTGGCGATGACCCGATAGCTGATCCAGCACTCGGCACAAAGCTGCTGCGATGGCGCTTCGTCCTGTTCGGTTTGCTGGCGGATGACGACCCCATTGGCAAACCAGCTGGTGGTTATCTGGTGCTGGATCACAGTGCCGCTCTCATCATGCTCGCTATAGTGTTCACTCTCTTGGCGGGTGAGGGTGACGGGGCTCGCCTGTCGATGAATGGCCCTGATATAGCTGATTAGTTGATTTATTGCCGATCTTGCCGTGATGGTTGGCCTGCACTGGATGAGCTGCACAGGATGGAAGAGGGCTAGCGTAACGTGCTGCCGGGTTTGCGGCAATCGCCTCGGCTGCACCGCAAGTAAACCTGAACGGGGGAGAGCAATGGGGATCCCGCAAAACAAGGCCGAGCTGCTACTCGCGATCGATACCAATTTCAGCAAGTTGTTCAAGGCGTTGCAGGCCGTCCCCGAGAGCCGGGTGCGGGAGCCGACCTTGGCAGGGCACAGCAAGGGAACCACCATGAGCGTCGTCAATCTGCTGGCCTACCTTATCGGCTGGAACGAACTGCTGATCAAGTGGATCGAGCGGGATGCGGTAGGTCTGCCAGTGGATTTTCCCGAAACCGGTTTTAAGTGGAACGAGCTGGACAGGCTGGCCCAAAAGTTCTATCGGGATTACGAGGGGCTCAGCTATCCGGCGTTGTTACAGCGGTTGGCTGCCGCCAGAGGGCACATCATTGAACTGGTGGAGGCGCGCAGCGACCAGCAGCTGTATGGCTGCCTCTGGTATGAGAAGTGGACGTTAGGGCGGATGATCCAGTTCAATAGCGCTTCCCCCTATCTCAACGCCAACGGGCGGCTGCGCAAGTGGCTCAAAGAGTTGGCGATCCGGGTGTGAAAAGAGGGCGATAGCTGCCCGGGGGGGCGGCAAAACGCTTTGCCACCATATTGCCACTACCGCCCGTGGCGGCAGCTACTGGCCGCCTGACTCCCCTTTGCGCTCGGCCATCTCCTGCGTGCTGGTGTGCTGGTTGAATAAATAGATCAGCCATTCAAGGGATTAGCCGGTGCGGTGCGTTGGCCCCGCTTATGCAGACCTCTTGGCAACACCATCAAGGGTCGTTGTCGCGGAGAGTTATCATGATCAGCAACCTGCTTCCCCTTGCCTCAATCGCCCTCAATCTGGGCAGCCAGCTGCTTGGCAGCAGTAGCAAACCCCAGCCCGTGCAGCCTGCCGTGCAGGAGGATCGCCTTGCCCCGACCGTCCAGAGCTTGTTCCAGCGGCTCGGCATCAAAGATGCCGACAGCGAACAGAACCGCTCGGCCATCAATCACTTTATGGGGGAGCTGATGCAGACCCTGGGGCAGGAGAATGGTGGCAAATCCCTCCCGGCTGCCATCGATAGCGCCCGCAACCAGCTGGCGAGCGGCACCCAGAGCACCCGCCTCGATGCCCTGCAAAGTGAGCTTGATACTCTCAAGGATTCCCTCGGTGCCAGCCATCTCAACCTCGATCAGTTGCTCGGTGCCTTTAAACAGACCCTGCCAAATGGCAAGGGAGAGGGGGTTGGCAAGCTGCTAAATGCCAGCGCGTGAACGGGGGGTGAGTAAACAGAAACGGCAACCGAGGTTGCCGTTTTGCTTTCAACTTTGGATGACAAGCCGGTTGGCTTAACCCACCCGCTTGGCCAGCCACTGTTCGGCTGCAGTCAGTGCTACCTCAACCTGTTCGCGGGCGACGCCGCCTTTGGCGACCCGTTTGGCCAGGGTCGCTTCCAGCTCCAGATTGGGGTAGACGTCGAACTCGATCACCGGGCTGAAGCGCTGGAACTCGCCAATGGAGAGCTCCTCCAGCGGTTTGCCCACACTGATGGCGAAGACCACGGTTTCGCCGACGATATGGTGCGCTTCACGGAACGGAATTCCCTTGGCCACCAGATAGTCCGCCAGCTCGGTGGCGTTGGCGTAACCGCCTTGCGCCGCCGCCATGGTGCGCTCGCCGTTGACCTTCAAATCGATCAGCACCAGCGCGGCCATATCGAGGCAGTCGTGCCAGGTGTCGAGGGCATCGAACAGCCCTTCCTTGTCTTCCTGCATGTCCTTGTTGTAGGCCAGCGGCAGCGCCTTGAGGTTCATCAACATGCCCATCTGGGCGCCGACCACCCGGCCGGTCTTGCCACGAATAAGCTCGAGCGCATCCGGGTTCTTCTTCTGCGGCATCAGCGACGAGCCGGAAGTGACCGCATCGGAGAGCTCGACAAAGCCCGCCTCGCCGGTGTTGTAGAAGATGAGATCTTCGGCAAAGCGCGACAGGTGGGTCATGGAGAGGGACGCTACGTGCATCAGCTCCACCACGTGATCCCGATCGGAGACCGAATCCAGACTGTTGCGGGTGGCGCCGGCAAAGCCCATGTCCAGCGCCAGCGCTTCGCGGTCGATGGCGTAGGCGGTGCCCGCCAGCGCGCCGCAGCCGAGCGGACTGGTGTCGAGGCGCTTGAGGGCATCCTGCAGCCGGGAGTAATCCCGCTCCAGCATCTCCACATAAGCCAGTGCCCAGTGGGCGTAGGTGACCGGCTGGGCCCGCTGCAGGTGGGTGTAACCGGGCAACACGGCCACCTGATTGGCACGGGCGGAGGCGACCAGCCCTTGCTGCAGGGCGGTGATGGAGCCGAGCAGCAGCTCGCCCTGCGCCTTGCACCAGAGTTTCAGGTCGGTGGCGACCTGATCGTTGCGCGAGCGGCCGGTGTGCAGCTTCTTGCCAAGATCGCCGACGGCGGCAATCAGCTGGCTCTCGACCCAGGAGTGGATATCTTCGGCATCCGAATTGAGGATCTGCCGGGGATCCTGCTGCACCGAGGCGAGCAGCCCCTCCATCGCCTGTTGTAGTTTGCCCTGCTCATCGGCAGTCAATACGCCCACTTTTACCAGCGCTTTGGCCCAGGCCATGGATCCCTGAATATCCTGCTCCGCCAGCCGGTAATCGAACCGCAGCGAATCGTTGAACTGCTTGAACCGGCTATCGGCTCCCTGACTGAAGCGTCCACCCCAAAGTGCCATACTGCTCTCCTTGAATGCGTTGTCGGCGGCGCCTTGCGCCGTCGAGCTTGAAATCGTGCCCTGTTTTTCTGCGAGCCTGTTATCTCACAGAAGTGGCCCGGGCGCTGCCGCTCTTGTCACACCCGCCGATGATGGCTCAGGAGCCATGCCCTCTGCCTGTAGAAGAGGGGGCCATGCCCCCTCAACGGAATCAACGGGTTATCGCGCTTGCTTAGCCGTGGGTATGGTCGCCACCGATGGCCTGATGCTGCTCCTTCATGGCGCGGATCCGGCTGGCCAGGGTGTAGAGACGGATAAAGCCTTCGGCATGGCTCTGGTCATACACTTCGTCGGCGCCGAAGGTGGCGAAGTCTTCGGAGTAGAGGCTGTTCGGCGACTTCTTCTGCACCGCGGTGACCTGCCCCTTGTACATCTTCAGCACCACTTCACCGTCGAGATCTTCGGCGATGGCGTTGGCAGAGGCGAGGATCGCCTTGCACAGCGGGGTGAACCAGCGACCGTCATAGACCAGATGGGAGAACTCGGCACCCAGCTTTTCCCGCCAGGCGCGGGTCGGGCGATCCAGTACCAGCTCTTCCACGGCGCGCAGCGCGGCGACCATCACGGTACCACCCGGGGTCTCGTAGCAGCCGCGGGACTTCATCCCCACCATCCGGTTTTCGGTGATGTCGATGCGGCCCACGCCGTGCTTGCCGGCACGCTCGTTCAGGGTCATCAGGATCTGGTGCGGGCTGAGCGGCTGGTCGTCAACGGCCACCACTTCACCCTGCGCCACGGTCAGCTTGACGTACTCCGGCTGATCCGGTGCCTGCTCGGCCGGTACGGTCCACTGCCAGACTGCTTCGGACGGCTCGTTCCAGGTGCTCTCCAGCTCGCCACCCTCGGTGGAGATGTGCCAGGCGTTGGCGTCGCGGCTGTAGATCTTCTTCAGGGTCGCCTTGCAGGGGATGTTGCGGGTCTCCAGATAGGAGAGTAGATCTTCCCGGGAGCGCATGTCCCAGATCCGCCACGGGGCGATCACTTTCAGCTGGGGCGCCAGCGCGGCGACCGCACCTTCGAAACGCACCTGATCGTTGCCCTTGCCGGTGCAGCCGTGGGAGATGGCATCGGCCCCTTCCGCCAGCGCGGCCTCGACCATCGCCTTGGCGATCACCGGACGGGCCATGGAGGTGCCCAGCAGATAGGTGCCCTCATAGACGGCGCCAGTCTTCAGGGTCGGGTAGACGTACTCTTTGACGAACTCTTCCCGCAGATCCTTGATGATGCACTTGGTGGCGCCGGAGGCGATGGCTTTTTGCTCGATCCCTTCCAGATCGTCGCGCTCCTGACCGACGTCGGCCACGAAGGCGATGATTTCGGCATCATAGTGCTCTTTCAGCCAGGGGATGATGGCCGAGGTATCCAGTCCACCCGAGTAAGCCAGTACGATCTTGTTGATTCCGCTCATTTTACTTCTCTCCATGATGATTCGATAAAGGGTCGTGATTCAGGTTGAGTGCCGCGTTACTTGCCGCCGAGAAGGGTCAGCAACACGGCGTTCTGGATATGCATCCGGTTTTCGGCCTCGTCCATGATGAGGGAGGCGGGGCCATCCATCACCTGCGAGGTGATCTCCAGCTCCCGGTGCGCCGGTTGGCAATGCAGCACGTGCTGGATGCCGGTGCGGTCGAGCAGGGCCTGGTTGATCTGGTAAGGCATAAAGAGGTCTTTGACCTGCACCATCGGCGTGTTGTCGCCCATGGAGACCCAGGTGTCGGTGTAGGCCACGTCGAACCCTTCGATATCCGCCACGTCATCGCTGATGTGGATAGTCGCCCCCGACTTGGCCGCCAGAGCCTGCGCCTGCAGGAAGATCTGGGTATCCGGGCCGTGGCCTTTCGGGCAGATCAGGGTCACGTCGGTGCCGAGGGTCGCCCCCAGCAGCAGCAGAGAGTGGCTGACGTTGTTGCCATCACCGAGGTAGGCAAGCTTCACCTTCGACAGGTCGTCGTAGTGCTCGGCAATGGTCATAAAGTCGGCCAGCCCCTGACAGGGGTGGTAGAGGTTGCACAGGCTGTTCACCACCGGCACTGTGCCGTGCTCTGCCAGCTCGACCAGGGTCTGGTGATCGAACACCCGGGCGACGATGGCATCACACCAGCGGGACAGGTTGGCGGCGAAATCCTTCACCGACTCCCGCTTGCCCAGCGCGCCGTTCTGCTGATCCAGATAGACGCTATGGCCGCCCAGCTTGGCGATGCCGATGTCGAAGGTGACCCGGGTGCGCAGGGAGGGTTTCTCGAACAGGGTAACCACGCTCTTGCCGGCCAGCGCCTGGCTGTACTTCTTCGGGTCGGCTTTCACTGCTTTGCCCAGCGCAATCAGCGCTTCGATCTGGGCTTTGTTCAGATCACTGTCTTTCAGAAGATGTTGCATCGGATGTTCCTTGTTCCGGTGGAGATCAAATGGCCACTTGAGTGCCGACGGCGTCGCCAGCCAGCAGCTTGAGCAGCTGGTCCGGGTAACGCCAGCTGGCGACACAGACCGGCTTGCCGAGGGTCTGGGCGGCGTGCAGGGCGGCTTCTACCTTGACCGCCATGCCATCGCGGATCACCCCTTTCTCCATCAGATCCAGCGCGGTCAGCTTGTCGAGCTGGGGCACCAGCTTGCCCTTGCCATCGAGGATGCCGCTCACATCGGAGAGCATCACCAGATCGGCGCCGAGCGCCTCGGCAATGGCGGTGGCCGCCTGATCCGCGTTGACGTTCATCAGCTGCCCCTCGGCTGTGATGCCGATGGAGCTCACCACCGGCAGGAAGCCCTGACCGAGGATGCCCGCCACCAGTGCCGGGTTGCCCGGCTTGCACTCGCCGACCGCGCCGAGATCCGGGTCGAGCTGGGTCACCTGACAGAGGCCGCCATCCGCCAGACAGAGCCCAACAGCGGGAATGCCGGTGGCGATTGCCTTGGCCATCATCTGTTTGTTGGCAGTGCCCGCCAGCGCCCCGGCAATGAAGGGGATCTGCTCGAAGGGGGTTACCCGCAGGCCGTTCTTCTTGGTGGAGGTGAGACCCAGCCCCTTGAGCAGGTCATCCACCAGACAGCCACCGCCATGCACCAGCACCAGCGGACGGTGCTGATCGTCGAGAAAGGTTTTGAGGGTGGCGAACAGGGCGGTCAGCGCCTCGTCGTTCTCGATAAGGGCGCCGCCCAGCTTGATTACCAACGTCTGTTTGTCCATGTTCGAGATCCTTCCTAAGTCCTTAAATCAGGCCGGTGGCCGGTTCAAATCCAAATTTGATATTTATGCACTGCATGGCTTGCGAGGCGGCACCCTTGAGCAGGTTGTCGATGGCAGAGACCACCACCAGCATGTTGCCCTGCTGTTGCCAGGCGATATCGCAGTAAGGGGTGTTTGCCACACCGCGAATAGAGGGCATCTGGCCGGTGAGGCGCACCAGCGGCTTGCCTTCGTAAGCCTTGAGGAAGGCCTGATCCACCTGGGTGGGGGTGACGCCGTCCGCCAGCTGCACATAGATGGTGGCCAGGATGCCGCGCACATAGTTGCCAAGATGGGGCTGGAACAGCACCTCCTTGCCGAGGTGATGGCTGATCTCCGGCTGGTGTCTGTGATTGAAGGTGCCGTAAGGGTTGAGGCTCACTTCGCAGAAGCTGGTGTTGATGGCCGCCTTGCGACCGGCGCCGGAGACCCCGGAGACGGCGTTGATGATGGGCTGCCACCCCTTGGCAATCAGGCCATCCTGCTGCAGCGGCTTGAGGGCGCACAGCGATGCGGTCGGGTAGCAACCGGGCACCGCAATCAGCTGGGCGCTGGCGATGGCATCGGCATTCCACTCGGCCAGACCGTAGGCGGCCTGATCCAGCCACTGTTCGCTCTGGTGGGTGAAGCCGTAGAAGCTGTCGTAAAAGCCCTGATCCTTGACGCGGAAGGCACCGGAGAGATCGAACACCGGCAGCCCCTTGGCGAGAAACTTGGGGGCCAGCTCGGCGCTCACCTCGTGGGCGGTGGCCAGCAGCACCAGATCAGCCTGGGTCAGGATCCGGGTCATGCCATCCTCGTCCAGCGGCAGCAGCGGCTGATCGAGGGCGCCGACCCATTGGGGATGCAGGGATGAGAAGCGCTTGTGCGCATCCTGACTGCCGGCGGAGACATAGAGGCCGAACAGTTTGAGTTGTGGATGGTTCTGTACCAGTGCGGCCAGTTCGGCTCCCGCGTAGCCACTGGCACCGACGATAACGGTGTTGAGCATGTTTGAATATTCCAAATCAGAGTTCGAGATTCACAGCGTGGTGCTGCGGTACACAAGGGTGTTCGATCGCCCCTGTGCACAAGTGCGGAGGGGCAATTCAGGCGGGTGTGTGTCGTCGGTTATAGATCAGGTGACAGAACATTAACTTTCCCTTACAACTAGAAGCCTTTGTTGATGAGCCAGATATTCAGGTAAAATTAAAGAATATTCATGCACTCACTTTGCATTTGTATTTTCTAACAGAAACATTCCGGGGACGCAAGGAGGAGCTGATGGCCAATCTGGATTTTTTTTCACTTTATAAGAATATTATTGCGATTCCCTCTATCAGCAGCACGGATCCCAAGTGGGATCAGAGCAACGAGGCGGTGATCCGGCTGCTGGCTGACTGGTTCACCCGGCTTGGCTTTCAGTGCGAGGTAACTGCGCTCCCCGAGCTGCCGGGCAAGTTCAATCTGGTGGCGACGATCGGTCAGGGAGAGGGCGGTCTGCTGCTGGCAGGTCACACCGATACGGTGCCGTTCGATGAGGGGGGCTGGAGCAAGGATCCCTTCAAGGTGACCGAAGAGGGCAACCGCCTCTATGGCCTCGGCACCATCGATATGAAGGGCTTCTTCGCCTTTATCGTCGAGGCGCTCAAGGAGATTGACCTCACCAAGCTGACCAAGCCACTGCGCATCCTCGCCACTGCCGATGAAGAGACCACCATGGCAGGGGCCCGCGCCATCGCTGCGGCAGCCGAACTGAAACCCGACTACGCCGTGATTGGCGAGCCGACCGGGCTGGTGCCTGTGGTGGCCCACAAGGGGCATATGTCGGAGGCGATCCGCATTACCGGCAAGAGTGGTCACAGCTCGGATCCCGCCAACGGCGTCAACGCCATGGAGATCATGCACAAGGCGATGGGGCAGGTGCTGCGCTTGCAGCAGGATCTGAAAGCTCGCTACGCCGACCACCGCTTTGCCGTGCCGCAGCCAACCCTGAACCTCGGTTACATTCAGGGCGGCGACAGCCCGAACCGCATCTGCGGCTGCTGCGAGCTGCATATCGACCTGCGACCCACTCCTCAGGTGGGGCCGGATGAGCTGATGGGGATGCTCAAAGAGGCGCTCTCTCCCATCGAGATCCACCAGCCCGGCTGCCTGCATCTGCAACATCTGCATGAACCCATTCCCGCCTACGCCTGCGCCGACGACTCTGTGCTGGTACGTGAGGCCGAGAAGGCGAGCGGCCGCGCGGCCGAGTCGGTCAACTACTGCACCGAGGCCCCTTTTATCCAGCAGCTTGGCTGCGAGACCATAGTGATAGGGCCCGGCCATATCACCCAGGCGCACCAGCCTGACGAGTATCTGGATCTCTCCTTCGTCAAGCCGACCACCTCGGTGTTGCAGCACCTGATCAGACGTTTTTGCCTGTAGCGGCGGCGGTGAAAGGGGCGTAAAAACTGTAAGTAAGTTACATAACAAGCCGGTTGTGGAGTGGTGATGGAAATACATGTTCTGAATCGGCCTGTTATTTGACCTTGCGCAGACAATCTGGGTAGATTGTCACCCTAAGATGACGGAGCATATGTTGTAATCGCACAACAATAAGTGAGGTCGTCTAGCACCCCGGATGGGTGTCAGGCACCAACAAGATAAGGATGTGGAATGAACGAAAAGTACGCCGCACTACGCGCCAACGTAGGTATGCTGGGTCAGCTGCTGGGTAAATCCATCAAGGATCATCAGGGTCAGGCCTTTCTCGACAAGATCGAAACCATTCGCCAATTGGCCAAGTCCTCCCGCAAGGGCAATGAATCAGACCGGGAACGTCTGCTCGATACCCTGCGCACCCTGAGCGATGACGAACTGCTGCCGGTGGCCCGCGCCTTCAGCCAGTTCCTCAATCTGGCCAACGTGGCGGAACAGTTCCACACCATCTCCCGTCGCTGCGAAGAGCAGGTCTGCACCCCGGACCCGCTGGAGCAGATGTTCGACAAGCTGAAAGCGTCCAACCTGTCGCAAGAGGCCATCATTCAGGCCGTGCGCGAGCTGGATATCGATCTGGTGCTGACTGCTCACCCCACCGAGGTGACCCGTCGCACCCTGATCCACAAGCACGTACAGCTCAACGACTGCCTCGAGGCGCTGGAGCTCTCCGACCTGCTGCCCCGCGAGCGGGACAAGATCCTCAACCGCATCGAACAGCTGATCAATCAGGCGTGGCACACCAACGAGATCCGCGAACAGCGCCCGACTCCGGTCGACGAGGCCAAGTGGGGCTTCGCCGTGGTGGAGAACAGCCTGTGGCCTGCCATTCCCGAATTCATGCGCAATCTGGACGAGCGTCTGCAACACCATCTGGGTGTGCGGCTGCCGCTGGATGCCGCGCCGGTCAAGTTCACCTCCTGGATGGGCGGTGACCGCGATGGCAACCCCTTCGTCACCGCCAAGGTGACTGCCGAAGTGCTGGAGCTGGGCCGCTGGATGGCGGTGAGCCTGTTTTACAAAGACATCAAGGAGCTCACCTCCGAGCTCTCCATGTCCGACTGTACCGACGCCGTGCGTGCTCGCGTTGGCGATCACCCCGAGCCTTACCGTGCGCTGGTGCGCGAGCTGCGTGAAGCGCTGCGCGAAACCAAGGAGCACCTCACCGCCAAGGTGCAGGGCCAGGCGAGCGAGAGCCAGGATCTGGTCAAGACCACCGCCCAGCTGCGCGAGCCGCTGGAGCTCTGCTACCACTCATTGCACGCTTGCGGCATGGGCAACATCGCCGATGGCATGCTGCTGGACGTGCTGCGCAAGGTCGCCTGTTTCGGCATCCATCTGGTCAAGCTGGATATCCGTCAGGATGGCGAGCGTCACGGGCTGGTCTTCTCCGAGCTGACCCGCTATCTGGGTCTGGGTGACTACGCCGAGTGGAGCGAAGATGACAAGCAGGCTTTCCTGCTCAACGAACTGAATTCCCGCCGCCCGCTCATTCCTCACGACTGGGAGCCGAGCGCCGAGGTGCGCGAGACGCTGGATACCTGTCAGGTCATCGCCCAGCACGACCCCGATGCGTTCGGTATCTACATCATCTCCATGGCCGGAGCGCCGTCCGACGTGCTGTCGGTGCAACTGCTGCTCAAAGAGGCGGGCTGCAAGTTCCGTATGCCGGTTGCCCCGCTGTTTGAAACCCAGGATGACCTGATGGCAGGCACCGCCGTGATGGAGCGTCTGCTCTCGGTGGACTGGTATCGCGGCTACATTCAGGGCCGTCAGTACGTGATGATCGGTTACTCCGACTCTGCCAAGGATGCGGGCATGATGGCCGCTGGCTGGGCCCAGTACGCCGCCATGGAATCCCTGGTGGGACTTGCCGAAGCCAACAACATCCGCCTCACCCTGTTCCATGGCCGTGGCGGTACCGTCGGTCGTGGTGGTGCGCCAGCCCATCAGGCCATCCTCTCCCAGCCGCCGGGATCCCTGCGCGGCGGTCTGCGTACCACCGAACAGGGGGAGATGATTCGCTTCAAGTTCGGCCTGCCGAAAGTGGCGATCAAGAGTCTGGAGCTCTACACCAGCGCCGTGCTGGAAGGGAACCTGCTGCCGCCGCCCAAGCCGAAAGAGTGCTGGCGCGAGGTGATGGAACAGCTGGCCGCCGACTCCTGCGAGCACTACCGCAGTATCGTGCGCGGTCATCCGGACTTCGTCCCTTACTTCCGTGCCGCCACCCCGGAGATGGAGCTCGGCAAGCTGCCGCTCGGCTCCCGTCCCTCCAAGCGCAAGCCCAACGGCGGCGTCGAGAGTCTACGCGCCATTCCGTGGATCTTCGCCTGGACCCAGAACCGCCTGATGTTGCCAGCCTGGCTCGGTGCCCACAAGGCACTGCAGCAGGCGATCGACGGCGGCAAGCTGGCGGTGCTGGAAGAGATGAGCGCCCAGTGGCCCTTCTTCCGCACTCGCCTCGAGATGCTGGAGATGGTGTTCCTCAAGGCGGACGTCTGGCTCGCCGAGTACTACGACACCCGTCTGGTGCCGCAGGAGCTGTGGGGCCTTGGCAAACAGCTGCGTCAGGAGCTCGCCGAGTCCATCGAGGTAGTGCTGAAACTGAGCCCGCGCGGGGATCTGCTGGAGGATCAGCCCTGGATCAAGGAGTCCATCAAGCTGCGCAACCCCTACACAGACCCGCTCAACGTGCTGCAAGCCGAGCTGCTCAACCGCTCCCGCAACCACCCGGAGACCCTGCACCCCGAGCTGGACAAGGCGCTGATGGTTACCATCGCCGGTATTGCCGCAGGGATGCGTAATACGGGTTGATAAATATTTCCAAACAGGTCTTAAATAAAAAGAGCGCATAATATGCGCTCTTTTTATGGCTAGTTTATTTTGTCAACTTCATTTAAATAGAGAGTTTTAAATCATCCTGAAAACTAATGGCTGAATGTAGAAAATCATATAGCAACCTAGTATTGCATCATCACAACGCACCAGAGTAGATCGATAGTTAGCTTTTAAAATAATGGTAAATACAATAAAGGTTAAATATATCCAGGCAGAGAAAGTACCCGAGAGATAATTAAATAGTATTGAACCGCTTGAAATTAGTAGCAGTGCAATTCGATGGGCAAGGTTGTTGCTTAAAAGAAAGGGTGCTACAACGGCCGCTATCAATGTGACGATTATTATCACTAGTGACATGAGGCACAGCCCCCGCTTGCTGCTAGGCCAGCACTGCTTGAAGCCATCATGCCTGCGACACCATTTCCCATGATGGGGCTTAACCTACCGGTAACGGTACCACCAAATGCACCTGTAGCAATCTCTCTCATGCTGGCATCAGGATTGTTGGCAATGACGGTCATCGCCCCGATAACGGCACCGCCGCCTGCCCATACGACTGGTGCCGCTCTCTTGTTACGCTTGCTTTCATTTATATCTCTTATCACGATAAAGCTATCGTGCTCTATGCTGATAACTACCTTGGTTGAATTTGCGATTGTTGATATGGTATCGACATCAACAAATTCACCAGGGTATATAACAGTTGGATTTGAATTTTTGTCTTCTATTTCAATGTATCGACTAGAAAGGTTTACCACCGTGATGTTTTCTTTGTTGAAATTGATGCAATACTTTCCATCGGCATTAATAGAGTAATGTTAACCAGCGTGTAGTGTGTTGCAGTTACTCAATGGGCAAGTATTGGCATTGGCACCTGAAATACTGCATAGCAATAATGCTGTGGCCAAACAGAGCTTCATCCACTATCTCCAGAGTGGTTCATTTGGAAATCAATCATTGATTAAATGGGAATTGTTGTCAATTGTTTTTTGGATGCATTCTATTGATTTAATTGTCAAGTTTTCTGACAGCACCCTTGGCATTGCGGGTTGTGGGGCAGCACTTGCCTATGATGAGCTCGTTGTCGATGAAAGGGATATTGTGGGAGCTGGGCTGCACCCCATGCTCCCTGAGTTGACCTTGGGCTAGAGCGCCGGGAAGTAGCAGGCGCTCATGTCGATGGGGTGATCGGGGCAATTGGGCAGATAGAATTGCCAGCCCGCATCGGAGAAAGCGCGCAGTTCGGTTTCGACAAACTTGATGGCGAGGCTCAGGGCCTGCAGGCTGTCGATGCCGTAGATAAAGGTCTTGTCGCTCAGCCCTGCCAGCTTCACCTTGCAGCGCCAGTCACCGCTGGCGGACTTGGGATCCGGCTCGGGGGCCTTGATGGCGATCTTGAGGGTGAGCTGTTCCCCTTCGGTGCTGATAGCGTCGAAGCGGGCGGTAACGATGGCGTTTTTCATATGGTGATTCCTTTTCCGTGGTACAGCCCCTACGGTTGCGGGTGGCTGGCTCCCTGATGGCTGATGAGGTGAAAACTGGACTCAGGACGGCCAGCGTAAATGAACTTGTGAGTTGAAACAATGGGATATGCGCGACCGGGTGAGGGGGCTTTCGCCGCCGTGAGCGAGCGTAGTGGCGGGAGTAGCAACGCGCTGGCCACCTGTGGTGGCCGAGAGGCTGGCGGGCTGCTAGATGTAAAGGGTTGTTGGCTGTGGCCGCAGATTTTTCTGCGCTGCCGATGAGGGCGAGTGAGTCCTCTTGAGGCAGAATATCTCCCCCCTGTTTGACGTTGAAGTACAGGAGTTTCCGTGGCGCTTTCGGTAACCCAGCTTTATGAAGTGATGGCCCAGCTGCCAGATCCCGTCTTTATCCTCAGTGAAGATGGCTATTACGTGGAATATATCGGCGGTATGGAGCAGCAATCCTATCACGACGGCAATCCGCTGGCGGGCAAGCAGCTGGCCGATGTGCTGCCACCCGAGATGGCCATGTGGGTCAAGGCGCAGGTGGCCGAGTCGCTGGCAAACGGTCAGGTGCGGGTGGTGGAGTATGAGCTCTCCGCCGTCGAAGTGGGGGGGATCAATGCTGCCGTCGGGCCGCAAGGGATACAGCGTTTCGAGGGCAAGATTGCGCCGCTGCCCTCCCTCTATGACGGAAAGCGGGCGGTGGCCTGGGTGACCCGCAATATCACCCGCCAGTACGAGTTGCAGCAGCGACTGCTGCGCCAGAGTGAAACCGACCAGCTGACCGGCCTCTACAACCGCCGGTTCTTCTTTGAGCACTGCCAGCCGTTGCGGGCAGGGGAGGCCCCCTGTGGTCTTATCATGCTCGACATCGATCACTTCAAGCAGCTCAACGATCGTTACGGCCATCAGCAGGGAGATCGGGCCTTGCAGCGCTTTAGTTGTTGTATCGATGCCCTGTTGCGGGCGGATGACCTCTTTGTGCGCAGCGGTGGCGAGGAGTTTCTGATCCTGCTGCCGCGGATCGATGAAGCCGGTTTGCTGCAGATGGCGGAGCAGATCCGTGCCGCCGTCGAAGCGCTGCCTGCCGACCCGGTCGCCATCACGGTCAGTCTGGGCACAACTCTGGTGCAGCCGGAGGAGGAGATCAATCAGGCGCTGGCTCGGGCCGACGAGTGGCTCTATCGGGCCAAGCGGGCAGGCCGCAACCGGGTGGCGCACTGCCCGGCAGGTTGAAAGTGCCGCCTCGGTCGCTGTCGGAAATAGCCTGCGCTTTTACCCTGAATAAATTGGCTGACATCACTGTCAATTAGTAGAAAAGTTGGCCGTATTATTTAACTCATATTCCACAGCTTAAGGTGTTAATATTATCGGCCTGTTCGCTGGTCTTATTTATGTTGTTGGGCAACAGCATGAGGTTTTATCGGTATGTTATCAAACAGGCGTGAATCGGGTTTTGGGTGACGAATGTGATACATCCTGTTGTCTTTTGAAACATTCCGATTCAAACAGTCATGAATTATTAACCTTGACCCGGATAGCGATTTCAACGATGGTAGCGTGGCAGCTCCGTTTCTCTCCGGTGGCCCTGTTGGCCACTGGCGGCGTTGTTTTTTCATGTGCAGGGCGATATGCAACGACATATCTCCAGCCTGTTATTCGGGCCAATAAAAATAATGATGACAGATTAATAAGGTATATATTGCAATGAGTGTTTCTATTGCTGAAAAGAGTAACCCTGTTTCAAAATTGAAATGGGAGAAAAGCGATTCGGTATGGACCATGGGCCTATATGCCACTGCTGTCGGTGCCGGTACGTTATTTCTCCCTATTACTGTTGGCAGTAATTCCCCGGTTATTTTGCTGTTTATTTTATTGCTGGCTTTTCCGCTTTCTTATTATTCCCATCGGGCATTGAGCCGCTTTGTGCTCTCCAGCTCCCACAAGGAGGGGGATATCACCCATGTGGTGGAGGAGCACTTCGGAGCCAAGGCGGGCAAGCTGTTGATGCTGGTCTATCTGATGGCCTTCTACCCCATCATTCTAGTCTACAGCATCTCCATCACCAACGCGATCCAGAGCTTCGTTGTTCACCAGCTGGGGGATGCCGAGCTTCCGCGCGGCTTGCTGGTGCTGGGGGTGATGCTGGGCCTGCATCTGGTGCTGCTGGCCGGCAAACAGATCGTGGTGTCGGCCATCAGCGTGCTGGCACTGCCCATGGTCGCCTTTCTGATTGGCCTCTCCATCTATCTGCTGCCCCAGTGGAGCCTCTCCTATTTCAGCGAGAGCCAGGCGGTGGATTGGCGGGATCCGGCGTTCTGGAAATCACTCTGGCTGATCGTGCCGGTGATGGTGTTCTCCTTCAGCCATGCGCCCATTATCTCCTCCTTCAGCGCGGCGCAGAAAAAGCGCTGTCAGGAGAGTGCCGACCTGCGTGCCAAGCGGATCATCAAGTGCAGCAGCATGCTGATTTGCGGCAGCGTGCTCTTTTTCGTGGTGAGCTGCGTGATGAGCCTGAGTCAGGCCGAGATGGCGCTGGCCCGCACCGACAATATCTCCGTGCTGTCGGCGCTGGCGAACAAGTTCTCCAATCCGCTGATCGCCTATGTGGGGCCGCTTATCGCCATTCTGGCCATGTCCAAATCTTTCCTCGGCACCTCCATGGGGGTGAGCGAGGGGACGGTGAGCATGGTGAGCGGTGCCTGTCAGGGGCTGGGGCTCTCCCTCAAGGAGTCGACCATCGCCCGGGTGTCATCAGTGATCCTGTTTATGGTGACCGCCGTCATCACCTATCTGAACCCCAACGTGCTCGACATCATCGAGCGCGTCAGTGGCCCGCTGATCGCGGTGATCCTGTTTCTGCTGCCGGCCTGCTCCATCTATCGCTTGCCCGCACTCAAGCGTTATCGCGGGCCGAGTACCCTTTTTGTGTTGGTGATGGGGCTGCTTGCCATCTCGGCCCTTATCTACGATCTGCTTTGACCGGGCGGTATCCCGCACAAATCAAAAAGGGCGACCATCTGGTCGCCCTTTTTCTTTGCCTCTCATTTAGCCGAGCAAACTGGTGGCGCTTTGGCCCGCCATCAGCAGGCCGGCCGCCAGTACGCCGAACCAGACCAGGGTCGCGCTTACCAGCAGATAGCCGCCGGCGACAAACAGACCATCCCGCTGCAGCATGCCAGTAGCCAGCAACAGAATGGCCCAGGCGGGCAGGGCGTTGGTGAAGGGGATGGCGCCAAGGGGCAGCATCAGCAGCAGGGCGGCCAGCATGATCAGCAGGCCGTTGCAGCGGTTGACCGTACTGCTGCCGGTCAGCACCAGCAGGCGCGGGCGGATAACGCGATCGACCCGGGCCAGCAGATCCGCCCCCTTGTGCAAGGTCGGCTTGAGCTGGTCGGCGGCGAAGCGGCGCTCCATCAGCATGGCGGGCAGCCAGGGCACCCGATTGAGGGTGATGCCGATCCCGATAAAGAGGATCAAGAGGCCAAACGGGGTGCTGACGCCGGGGATGGAGACCGGCAACAGGAAGGGGACGGTGAGCAGCACGCAAAACAGCAGCATGCCCTGCTCGCCCACCAGCGCGAGCATCTGGCGCAGGCTGATGTGGCTCTCGTCGATGGCATGCGCGGTGGCCCGCAGGGTATCCGCGAGGGTAGTTGTGGGGTCGTTGAGTTGCGCGGCAACCATTCCCTGATGTCCTTCTGAGTAGTGATAACGGGCCCCGATGACCCGATTTGGCGCCAGCATACGTGGCAGAGGTTAACCGTCGATGAATGGTGGCAGGGGGGCATAGCGGCGCCAGTGGGGCGGGGCGGCAGGGTTCAGGCGAGAGGGAAATCCCGCGATGAAAGTGATCCGGTACAGCCGCCGTTTAGGATGGGCCTAGGACGCCTCTGGTATGCTTTCTGCACAATCACACAGGGAGCAGGGGATGATGATGAAGAGAGCCGGGATAGTGATGATGGGGCTGTTGCTGCCACTGGGGCAGGCCTGGAGTAGCGAGGCCGCGACCACATCCGGTTGGCAGGTGACGCCATTTTTCGGCTACAGCTCAGCCATCGACTTCGAGAAGAGTGACGATGTGGTGCAGCCGGTGCCGCTTTCTGCATCGTTTGATTCACTGCAGGGACAGGGCTCCGGCAGCTGGGGCCTCTTTATCAGCAAGGAGGTGGATGATCCCGGTATGATCGAGCTGCTCTACAGCCATCAGTCCACCACCCTCTCTCCCGACCAGCCGGATCGCCTGACGGTGGATACCCTGCACTTTGCCGGTGCGCTGACCCTCTCTGACAACCTGATGGCGCCCTATATCGGCGCCGGGATCGGGGTGACCCGCTTTGCCGCCTACGACAGCGAGGTGACCCCTTCCATGTCGCTGGCGCTCGGGGTGCAACCGCGCCTCGCCGAGCATCTGGCGCTGCGGGCCGAGGTGCGCGGTTATGGCTCGCTGGTCAACGACAATAACCAGTTTCTCTGCAACCCGGAGCAGTGCGTGTTCAAGGTGCGCGGGGAGCTGGTAACCCAGTGGCAGGCCAATATCGGTCTTACCTTCCGCTTTTAGGCGAGGGGATTTTCCCTATGAAACAGGGGCCATTGGGCCCCTGTTTCAGCAGAAATGTTTCGCCGTGATCGGCAATCAACCTGCAGATCTTCATACCTCCTTGTTAGTCGGCATCGCCCATACCGCGCAGTTTCTGCCCGCCTCCTTGGCGCCATAAAGCGCCTGATCCACCCGTTTGAACAGCGAGACTGCCGGCTCCCTGGGCTCGCGGATCCCCACTCCCAGACTGACCGTCATGGTATGGGCCGGGTCGGGTGCTATGGTGCGGGTCGCAGTGAGCAGGGTGTTGGCCAGTTGCTGTAGCTCGGCTTCGTGGGCTACGGGCAGCAGCAGGGCAAACTCTTCACCCCCGACACGGGCCGCCAGCGCACCGGGCGGGCAGTGCTGTTGCAACAGCTCGCCAAACTGCTGCAACACCCGATCCCCGATATCGTGGCCGTAGTTGTCATTGATCACCTTGAAGTGATCCAGATCCAGCAGGATGAGGGCGTGGCAAATCCCCTGTTCCAGAAACAGCTGCTGATGAAAGTAGCGCCGGTTTGGCAGCCGGGTCAGATCGTCGAACAGTGCCTGCTGTCTGAGCTGGGTATTGATGTGGAAGAGGTGGTGCATGGTGCTCAGGATGCCGATGCTGCTGAGCAGGATGCCGCTGGAGCGCAGCAGATCCTCGGCATAGATGGCGAGCCAGAGTGGCTGCGCCACCAGCTCATCCATGATGTCGGCGGTGGCTCCCATGATCCACAACATCAGACCGCAGGAGAGCATGCGGTAGGTGTGGGTGGGCAGGTGGGCGCACTGCACCACCCAGAACAGGAACAGCATGGTGAGCCAGTTGATCACCTCGAAGCCAAAGCTGACGGCGTAAAAGCGCTCGTAGGGGAAGTGGGGCAGCAGCAACAGATGAAGGGCCATGATGGCCAGCATCACTATCCCCAGCAGCGCGATGTGGGCGCGATGCTCCCGGTCGAGATGACGGTAGTGGGAGAGGCTGATGTCGAGACGATCGAACTGCATGGTGTTCCTCGGATTGGGACTGCCATCAGGTTGCAAACAAGAGGCTGCGTAATGGCATGCCGTGGTCGGATAACAGGAAACGGCTGGTCTGTCAGTGTAAACGAGCGGGCCCGCAGCGCGCGATATCGATGACGTCAGCTTGTGGACTGGCTCAGGGTTTGCGCACTTCTGGTGCGTGAAGTATCGCCTGCCCTGTGACAGGGCGACCCTGGGCAGGTTAGCGCAGCTCATGCGCCAAATTGGTGCGTTGATGATGCGTGATCTTACTAATGCAATGATTTAAAAGGATTTAAATTTGTGGCCCGCTTTATGCTTTTTACATGTCAGACGGTCTCTTGCGGTCATCGGCGGCAGACGCAGTGATGAGGAAGTGGCAAGAGACATCCCCGTGCCGGGCACGGGTGTGATTCTGGCGGGTTGCAGCAACACCTTGCGGTTCGCCACAGATTCAATCAGGGAAACGGAGCCGGTCTTGTACCGGTACGACAGGGAAGGAGAGTGCTCTATGGTCAAAAAATGGATGATGGCGGGTCTGACGATGTTGCCTGCCTTGCTGGTTACCCCAAGTTGGGCCGAAGAGGTCGCTCAGGTACAGGCGGCGGTGGCACCGGTTGCCAGCGTGACAATCAACAAGGGTGACAACACCTGGATGCTGCTCTCGGCGGCGCTGGTGATCCTGATGTCTATCCCCGGTCTGGCCCTCTTCTACGGTGGTCTGGTGCGGGCCAAAAACATGCTGAGCGTGCTGATGCAGGTCTTTACCCTGTTCTGCCTTATCTGCGTGCTCTGGGTGATCTACGGCTATTCGCTGGCCTTTACCGAGGGGGGCAATTTCTATGGCTCCTTCAGCAAGGTGCTGCTCAAGGGGGTGACCCCTGACTCCATCGCCGCCACCTTCAGCAAGGGGGTCGGGATCAGCGAGCTGATCTATGTGGTGTTCCAGGGGGCCTTTGCCGCCATCACCTGCGGCCTTATCGTGGGGGCGTTTGCCGAGCGCATCAAGTTCGCTGCCGTGCTGCTCTTCTCGGTGATCTGGTTCACCTTCGCCTATATCCCGCTGGCTCATATGGTGTGGTACTGGGCGGGTCCGGATGCCTATACCAGCGCCGAGGCTGCGGCCACAGCGACCGCCACTGCCGGCTATCTGTTCCAGCATGGTGCGCTGGACTTTGCAGGCGGCACCGTGGTGCACATCAACGCCGCCGTGGCGGGTCTGGTGGGTGCCTATCTGGTGGGCAAGCGTCTGGGCTACGGTCGTGATCCCATGACCCCCCACAGCCTGACTATGACCATGATCGGTGCCTCCCTGCTCTGGTTCGGCTGGTTCGGTTTCAACGCGGGCTCCGCGCTGGAAGCCAACGGTATCGCCGCACTCGCCTTTATCAACACCTGGGTGGCACCGGCTGCAGCAGCTCTGTCATGGACGTTGGCCGAGTGGGTGATGAAGGGACGTCCCTCCCTGCTGGGGGCAGCCTCTGGTGCGGTGTCCGGTCTGGTGGTGATCACCCCGGCAGCCGGTTTCGTCGGTGTGGGCGGTGGTCTGGTGATGGGCCTTATCAGTGGCGTGGCGGGTCTGTGGGGTGTCCACGGTCTCAAGCGCCTGCTGGGTGCCGATGACAGTCTGGACGTGTTTGGCGTGCACGGGGTGTGCGGCATTCTCGGCGCCCTGCTGACCGGCGTCTTTGCCAGCCCGGATCTGGGCGGCACCGGGGTGTGGGACTATGTCACCAATCAGGTGGCCGAGGGTTACTCCATCCTGACTCAGGTGAAGATCCAGGCTATCGGGGTCGGTGTCACCCTGCTCTGGTCCGGTGCCGTGGCGGCGATTGCCTTCAAGGCGGTCGACATGCTGGTGGGTCTGCGGGTGAACGGTGATGCCGAGCGGGAAGGGCTGGATGTCACCTCCCACGGCGAGAAGGCTTACAGCATGTAATCCCGAATGCCAGACAACAAAAAACCGCCGGGATCGGCGGTTTTTTTATGGCTCTAAAGCTGCAAAGCCTGAGTTCACACGCTTAATTTACGACGGCCACGTTGATGCTGCCATTGCCCTGGGTCATGCGCACACGAGCTCCCGGGGTGAAGGTGGGGCTGGCTTTCTGCACGACCACGATGGCTTCGCCGTTCTCTTTCTTGATCTCCAGCTCGACGCCGTCGACCTGATTCATCTTGTTACCGATGGCGTTGCCTGCCGCCGCACCGGCGATAGCGCCGCCTGCGGCTGCGATGTCGCGTCCGGTGCCGCCACCGACTGTGCTGCCCAGCAGGCCACCGACTACGGCGCCGCCAATGGTGCCAATCAGGGAGTTCTCATCGGCCTGGATCTTCACCGGGCGGGTGGAGATGATGGTGCCGTAGCTGACGGTCTGCACCTGTTTGGCGCGGTCTTTGGTGTAAACATCGCCAGAGTAAACGTCACTGTTGGCGCATCCGGTGATGGTGGTTGCTGCCAGCAGGGCAATAAGGGTCATACGCTTCAACATGGTGGGCCTCCTGGGCTGCACGTAATTTGAACAATCCGGTTGATGAGTGAACTTTACTCCAACCCCGTCACACATGAAATCGGCAAAATGTAACCAATTATGCGTTCTGTAACCGGTTTTGTCCTTGAATCGCAGCTGTACCGGAGAGGGTTTTAACCAGCAGCAGACGGTCTTCTCCGGGGCCGAAATAGTCGGCGACCTCCGCCTGCAATGTGTAACCGAGCCGGTAGTAGAGGCGCTGGGCCGGATTGGCCGGATCGACCGTGAGCCGCAGTTCGCTGATCTGCAGCGCCTGCTGGTTGGCCTCCATCTGGCGCATCATTCGCTCGGCCAGACCAAAACCGCGCGCCTCGGGCAGCACCGCCAGCGAGAGCACCCAGCCTTGCGACCGCTCCTGACCGAATCCCCCCAGCACATAACCCACCAGCTGCCCCTCGTATTCGGCCACCAGCAACAACTCGGGCCACAAATCCATCGCCTGACGGAAGAAGAAGGCGGGATAGACATCTTCGCCAAACACCTTGGCATCGATCTGCCAGATGGCGTGCATGTCATTGTGGGTAGCGGTGCGTAGCAGGGGCGGGTTGTGGTGCATCAGGACTCCATCGGCAGCAAAGGATCGGCAACGCCGCTGACCTTGGGGTCAACGGCAGAAAAGGAGTCATAGGGTAGTGGTCATCCCCTGCCGGATGCAAGGGATTGGCGGTTATGGCGGCAGGGGGCGGCTCTGGGGCAGTTTGGGAGCCTTGCGCAAGCCGTCGAGCAGATGGCGAAGGGTGAGCCAGGGGTGGCGCAGTAACATGCGCGGGCCGCTCCACTTCATCACCTGCTGGATCTGTTTGCGCATCGCCGGGGCGTAGCAGTGGATATTGCAGTTGGCGCAGGTGGGTTTGTGGCCGTGGCCATAACGGCAGCGACGAAGGCGCTGATGGGCGAAATCCCGCAACTGGCGACAGTGGCGGCAATGGGGATCCTGATGATGGTGCTGGCAGTAGAGGCGGATCATGGCGCTGACCGTCTGCTGCTCGCGCATGAGTCTGGGATGGTCACTCGCCTTTTTGCTGGCTGCGGCGTGTGAGCCCCGGGCTGGGCTGGCATGATGACTTTTCATGGCCGCCATTCTCCTGACCTGCTCGCTTTGGGTGTTGATACAGGTCAAAAGGGGGGATAAAAAACAGGGCCCGCAGGCCCTGTGTTATCAGATGAGGCTGGTTGCCTGCTCCAGCCAGGCGAGATCCTCGCCTTCTAGCAGCGGGCTCAGGCGGCGGAACACCTCGACATGGTATTCGTTGATCCAGCGGAATTCGGCCGGGCTCAGCAGGCTGCGGTCGATCAGGCGGGTATCGAACGGCACGTAGGTCAGACGCTCGAAGCCCAGCATCGGCAGCTCGCCAACCTGTTCCAGCTCGGTCACGACTACCAGGTTCTCGCAACGGATGCCAAAGCCATCTTCACGGTAGTAGCCCGGCTCGTTGGAGAGCACCATGCCCGGTTGCAGGGCAACCATGCTCCCTTTCGGCGCGATGCGCTGGGGTCCTTCGTGGACACTCAGGAAGTGGCCGACGCCGTGGCCGGTGCCGTGGTCGTAGTTGTAACCGGCTTGCCACAGCGGCATGCGGGCCAGCACGTCGAGCTGGATACCGGCGGTGCCGCGCGGGAAGCGGGCCTGATCCAGCGCGATATGGCCCTGCAGTACTCGGGTAAACATCGCCTTCTGCTCGTCGCTCACCTCACCCACCTTGATGGTGCGGGTGATGTCGGTGGTGCCATCCATATACTGGGCGCCGGAGTCCAGCAGATAGAGGCTGTCCTGACCGAACGCACGGGGGGTGCCATTGGTATGGTGGTAGTGGCACATGGCTGCGTTGGGGCCGAGCGCGGAGATGGTATCGAAGCTCGGCTCGACGTAGTGCTCCTGCTCGCGGCGGAACGCTTCCACCTGATCGGCCAGGGTGCCTTCATCCACCCCCTCGAACTCGCCGGAGGCGACCAGCCGATCCAGCCAGGCGAGGAAGCGGGTCATGGCCACGCCATCGCGCAGGTGAGCGGCACGCATGCCGGTCAGCTCGATCTCGTTCTTGCACGCTTTCGGCAGCATGGTGGGGTCTTGCCCTGCCACCAGAATGGCGCCCGCCTCTTCCATGACGAGCTGGGTCCAAGCGTTGGCGCTGTCCGGATCGGCCAGCACCTTCTGCTGATCTTCACCGATGCGCTGCAGCACGTCGCCCAGCTTGTCGATGGGGTAGACGGAGACATCCTGCCCCACGTGCTGGGTAAAGGCGAAGCAGTCAATTTTGTCGGTATCGACGAAGAAATCCATGCTGGTGTTGGCGTAGAGCACTGCAAAGCCCAGCACCACCGGCAGCCGGTCGATATCGCGGCCACGCAGGTTGAGCAGCCAGTTGATGGGCTCGGCCTGGGTCAGCAGCACGGCATCCAGCCCGCGCTTGCGCAGGTCGGCCGCCAGCTGTTCACGTTTGGACTGGCTGGACTGGCCCGCCAGCTCCTCGCTGTAGAGGATGACCGGGCTCTTGGTCGGCTCCGGGCGATCGCTCCAGTTCAGGTCGATGGGGTTCTGCTCGACGCGGATCAGCTCGATACCGCGATCGGCCAGCACGGCTTTGGCATTCTTGTACCAGGTCAGGCTGTGCAGGCGGGCATCAAAGCCAACCCGGGAGCCTGACGGCAGCTGCTCGGCCAGCCACTGCACATGAGGATTTTCAATGAGGTGGAGGAATTCGAACAGTTCGGCGGGGGTTTGCATCCGCGCCTGCACCGTATAGCGACCATCGACAAAGAGGGCTGCCCGCTGGGCCATGATGATGGCGACCCCGGCAGAGCCGTTGAAACCGGTGATCCAGTCAAGCCGCTCGGCATAGGCGGGGATGTACTCGCCGAGGTGCTCATCATCGTGGGGGACGATAAATGCGTCCAACTCCTGCATGGCCAGCTCGGCCCTGACTTGGGCGACGCGGGTTTCAATTATCTCGAAATTATTCATGTCGTTAGTGCCAGATGGTTGCTATATGAGTGTTCAGTTTTTATGGCCGCTGGCCAGGATCCGCTTGATCGACTGACCCGCTGCTTCGATATGCTGCCTGAGCAGCACCACCGCCTCGTGCTTGCGCCGGGCGCGGCACAGTTCCAGCAATTGGGCGTGTTCACGCTCCGCCTTGTCCACCCCGTCGCTGGCAAACAGCAGCTCGAAGCGGACATAGCGGTCACAGCTCAGATTGATCTGGGCGATCAGTTCAAGTGCCTGGGGGCGACCGGCTGCCTGATAGAGGGTGGCGTGAAAGCTGTGGTTCAACTCGGCCCAATGTTCGATCTGGGTGCCTGACTCCAGGGCGTGATCAAACTGGGCGAGGATCGCCTCCGCTTGTGCGAAGGTGGCTTCCGTCATCTTGTCGACGGCGTGAAACAGGGTATCGGCTTCCAGCAGCGCTCGCAAATAAAAGAGCTCTTCAATGGCCGAGGCGTCCAGCATGGTGACCACGGCGCCGCGATGGGCTTCGAACTTCACCAGCCCCTGCGCTTCCAGCTGCATCAGGGCTTCGCGCACCGGGATGCGGCTCACGGCCAGCTCTTTGGCGATGGCATCCTGACGCAAGGGGGCGCCAGCGGGGAACTCCCCACGGAGGATCCGGCCACGGAGGTTTTCCATCACCATCTGGGTTCGGGTCTTGTAGGGTGGGGTCATGGTCGGGTCACGATTGCGCGTTACAGAATTGTATATTGTATAAAGTTTGGCTGAATCTAACCTGTCACAATGGGCAAAGGCAAGGTTTTGGCCCCTTTAACGGGGGCGATGGCGGCGTTCGGCGCTCCACAAAAACAAAAATGCCGGTCAGCGTGGCTGACCGGCATGATGTCACTGATACGAAGCGAGCCTGTTACAGCTGCGGGCCTGCCGCAACCAGACGTTTGCCTTCGTCATTATCGGTGAAGCGCTCGAAGTTCTTGATGAAGCGCCCTGCCAGATCGACGGCCTTGGCATCCCACTCGGCCTTGTCGGCATAAGTGTCGCGCGGGTCGAGGATCGCCGGGTTCACATCGTGCAGCGCGGTCGGGATCTCCAGATTGAAGATCGGCAGCACCTTGGTCTCGGCCTTCTCGATGGAGCCATCCAGGATGGCGTCGATGATGGCGCGGGTATCCTTGATGGAGATGCGCTTGCCGGTGCCATTCCAGCCGGTGTTGACCAGATAGGCTTCTGCACCTGCCGCTTCCATCCGTTTCACCAGCTCCTGACCGTACTTGGTCGGGTGCAGGGAGAGGAAGGCTGCGCCGAAGCAGGAGGAGAAGGTCGGAGTCGGCTCTGTGATGCCGCGCTCGGTACCGGCCAGTTTGGCGGTGAAGCCAGACAGGAAGTGGTACTTGGTCTGCTCCTTGGTCAGTTTTGAGACCGGAGGCAGCACGCCGAAGGCATCGGCAGTCAGGAAGATCACCTTGGTGGCGTGACCTGCCTTGGAGACCGGCTTGACGATGTTGTCGATGTGATAGATGGGGTAGGAGACGCGGGTGTTCTCGGTCTTGGAGCCATCATCGAAGTCGATGGTGCCATCGGCAGCAACGGTCACGTTCTCCAGCAGCGCATCGCGACGGATGGCGTGGTAGATATCCGGCTCGGCCTCTTCGGAGAGCTTGATGGTCTTGGCGTAGCAGCCCCCTTCGAAGTTGAACACGCCGTGGTCATCCCAGCCATGCTCGTCATCGCCGATCAGCTGACGCTTGGGATCGGTGGAGAGGGTGGTCTTGCCGGTGCCGGAGAGGCCGAAGAAGATGGCGACGTCGCCGTCCTGACCCACGTTGGCGGAGCAGTGCATGGAGGCAATGCCGCGCAGGGGCAGGAAGTAGTTCATCATGGAGAACATGCCCTTCTTCATCTCGCCACCGTACCAGGTGCCACCGATGAGCTGCATCTTCTCGGTCATGTTGAAGGCAACAAAGTTCTCGGAGTTGAGACCCTGCTCCTTCCAGTTCGGGTTGGTGCACTTGGCACCGTTCATCACCACGAAGTCAGGCTTGAAGGTTTTCAGCTCTTCATCACTCGGGCGGATGAACATGTTTTTCACGAAGTGTGCCTGCCAGGCCACCTCGGTGATGATGCGCACGGCCAGGCGGGTATCCGGGTTGGCACCGCAGAAACCGTCGACTACAAACAGGCGCTTGCCGGAGAGCTGTTTGGTGACCAGCCCTTTCAGATGTGACCACACTTCCGGGGTAATCGCTTTGTTATCGTTTTTACCCTGGTCAGACCACCACACAGTATCCTGGGTAGTGGCATCTTTGACGATATATTTATCTTTCGGGGAGCGACCGGTGAAGATACCGGTGTTTACGTTGACGGCGCCCAGCTCGGTCACCACACCGCGCTCGAACCCTTCCAGGTCAGGGCGTGTCTCTTCGGCGAAAAGCTGCTCGTAAGAGGGGTTGCGAACGATTTCTTGGCTGTTTTTGATGCCGTACTGGTCCAGTCCTAATTGTTGGGCCAGGGTGGGTTCTGCCACGATTGTCATTGTATTCTCCTGGGTTCAGAGGTTGGTAGGGTTCTATCTGACGGTCATCCTATCACTTAGGTGGTAGAGTTTAGCGATCGCCATCAAACTTTATAAAATAGGGTATTTTTTTGTTATTAAAGTTAAAGGCGGGTTTTGCCCGCCTTTAATTAGTGTAACTGGTTTGCATCATTGCCGGGAGCCCTGCTGAACAGGGTTTCGACATCGATCCCATTAAATTGGTACTGGGCGCCGCAATAATCACAGTGCATGTCGATCTTGCCGAGCTCCTGCACCATCTCCATCACCTCTTCCTTTTCTATCTGCAACAGGGCCCCTTCGCAGCGCTCGCGGGAGCAGGTGCAGCGGAACTCGACCGCCTGCGGATCGAACACCCGCACCTTGTCCTGATGGTAGAGACGGTAGAGGATCTCTTCTGCCTGCAGGCCGAACAGCTCTTCATCCTTGATGGTGCTGGTGAGCTGGGTCAGGTGATCGAAATCGTTGCTGTGATCCTCGCTCTGGGCTGGCAGCTCCTGCAGCATGATGCCGGCAGCGCGCGGCGCACCTTCGTGATAGCCGGTGCGGATCCACAGCTTGGTGGCCAGCTGTTCGGAGCGGGCGAAGTAGTGCTCCAGGCAGCCCGCCAGGGTGTCGGCATCCAGCGCGATGATGCCCTGATAGCGCTCGCCCTGCTCCGGGGTGATGGTGATGATCAGCTGGCCGTTGCCAATCAGGCTCTGCAGCTTGCCATCGCTCGGCAGCTCGCCTTCATAGCGGGCCACGCCGCGCAGCTGCTGGTTGTTGTCACCGTTGATCACGGCCAGCCGCACCGGGCCATCGCCCTGCAGTTGCACCGTGATGGAGCCTTCAAACTTGAGGGTGGCGGTCAGCAGGCTGGTGGCGACCAGCAGCTCGCCCAGCAGTTTTTGCACCTGCACCGGGTAGTTCTGGGCTTCCACTACGTGGCGGTAGGTGTGATCCAGCTGGACCAGCTCGCCACGTACTTCGTACTCTTCAAACAGATAGCGATACAGCAGATCTTGGTTGCTCATCATATGTTCCTGGGTTCTTCGGTGAGGTAAATCGGGCGGGCTGGGGTTGATGCCAGCCCGGTATCAAATCGGGGTCGGTCAGTACTGTTTGACCTTGAGCAACTGGCGTCGCTCCTGCTTGTCGGGACGGCGCTCGGGGCTGGGGGCAAACTGGCTGTTGAAGCGGCGCGCCTCGCTGTTCTCGGCCCGTTTTTTCAGGCTCTCGGCGGTCTCTTCATAGAGCTGCTGGGCCAGCGGGGCCGATTTGCGCTGCTCGCTCAAGGCCAGCACCCGCACTTCGCGTTCATCCTGCCCCTGCCAGAAGCGGATCAATGCACCCACTTCCACCTGTTTGCCCGGTTTGCTGCGCTGACCATTGTAGTGCACCTTGCCCCCGTCTATCTGATCCCGCGCAATGGAGCGGGTCTTGTAGAAACGGGCTGCCCACAACCACTTGTCGAGACGAACCTCGAGGGCACTTTCTGCATGATTGGGCATGAACAGGCTCCATAACGGGGAAAAGAGGTGGTCGATTATACCAGAGCACGGGGTCGGGATAGAAACCGGGCAGCCGCCGTGCGGGGCGCAAACCATGTCAAGGTGATGCAACATATGGGCAGTTTGCTGATTCACAAGGGAAAGCCGCTGCTTTATCGGGTATTCATGGGGGCAGGGAGGGGCCTCCATACCGCACATATAAAGCTGCCGCCCCGGTTGGGGGCGGCAGCGTTCACATCCGTTGACCACTGCTTAGTCAGAAGTGATCGTGCTGATCCGGCTTCTTCTGGTCGTGGGGGCCTTCGCTGTGGGCGATGGCGGTGCGGATCAGATCAACCCCGGCGCGGATAATCAGCACCCCCATGTTGACCAGCTTGACGCAGACCCACATGAAGGTGATGAGCAGGATCAGCTTGAGCACGGTCTGGAACGCTTCCAGGAAGTTCTGCTCCAGCTGGGCGGTCAGGCCGTTGGCGCTGGTCATCAGCCAGGTGTAGACCTCGCGCACGAACGGGATGCGGCTTGGCATCTCCAGTACATCCAGTGCGGCAGGGAGCGCCTGGAAGATGACGATGCTGCCGAACAGGATCAAAATGACACCGATGGCGATGCCGAGGAAAAAGCCGAACTGTCTCATGGAGGGCTCCAGCGTTTGCTGCATGAAATTGAAGATAGCCGCCAATAGTAGGGAGTGCCCTGCTTCATCGCAATCTTCCGTGTACCGCCAGCGCGGCGGGAACGGCGGCGATCCGGCCGCTACCGTTGCCCAACTATCTGATTTCTGGGAGGCTTGTCGCCATTGTGCATAGGGAAAGCAAATTGATGTCGAGAACCCTCTTTTTACTCTTGCTGGCGCTGTTTGCCGCTCTGCCAGCCCTGAGTGCCGAATCGGCAGCCCCCACGGCAGCGGCCTGCGCCATCCGCCATCAGGATCAACTGCTGCTTGTGCAGGATCGCATCTCCTCCCGCTACAGCCTGAGCGGCGGCTACATAGATGGCGACGAGAGCCCGCAGCAGGCGGCGCTGCGCGAGCTGCATGAAGAGACCGGCCTGCGCGGGGAAATCGTCGCGGAGCTTGGCCGCTGGCAGAAAGCGCAGGTTTTTGCCTGCCGCACTCTTGAGCCTATCGTCGCGCAGCAAGATTCCGATTTTGTCTCGCTGCTGCAAGCCCCCAATCTGGGTGGCGAGATCCTAAATGCCCGCTTGATCGCGGTGGACAAGCTCCCCCGCGCACAGCGCCGCTTCCCGGAGCAGCTCGACTGGCTGCAATCCCGACTGGATAAGGTGCCCGAGAGCGAGGTGCGCTGGCAGGCCGATTTTGTGGCGCAGGGCAATGCGCTGCATCAGGCCGAGATCCCGCTGATGCTGCGGCTGCAACAGTGGCTGGGGCCCGATGTCTGGTGGCTGTCGGTCAGCAATCTGTTTGGTTCAGGCGGCTTTCAGCTTGCCCTGATACCTTTGCTGCTCCCGCTGCTGGGGTGGCCGCGACTGCGCCAGCTGCTGTTCGCCATGCTCTGGCTCGGCTTGCTGGTGCAGGCGAGCAAGGAGGGGATCGGCTGGCCGCGTCCCTTCCATCTGCAACCTGAACTGGCGACTCACAGTGCCCAGGGCTTTGGCATGCCGAGCGGTCACACCGCATCGGCCCTGCTGTTCTGGGGGGCGCTGCTTGGCTGGCTCTGGCCTGCCCGGCGCGGACAGGCCTACTCGCTGGCGCTGACCACCGGTCTGGCGCGGGTCTGGCTCGGGGTGCACTTTATCTCCGATGTGGCGGTTGGCCTGCTGATTGGCGCCTTGCTGCTGGCCGCGCGTCCCTGCTGGCGTGCCGACAGGCAGTCGGCGGCTTGGCTGCTGCTGATTGCATCTGCGCTGGCGCTCGGGGGGCTGACCCAGTCGGCCCATCTGACCGGGATCGGCATGGCGGCCCTCGGGCTCTGGGTTGGCGGTTTGCGCTCCCTGACTCGCGGCGGTTATCCCCCCATTGTGACCGGCGCGGTCACGCTGGCGGGGGGCGCTCTGATCGGGGCGGGGCTCTGGGCATTGCCGCTGTTGACCAGTAGTTCGCTCACGATCCTGCTTGGTCAGTTTGTGCTCTTTTTCGGGCTGGGGCTCTGGTTGAGCGCTGGCCTCTGGTGGATACTCTCTTTCTTGAAATGCGACACTCGACCCAAGGGCAACGGCTCTGACAAGGGAACTCTATGAATGTGAAAAAAGTGGATTTGGCCAAGATAACCCTGGGGGTGCTGTTTCTCAGCATCCTGATTATCTCCTGTTTCCTGGTGTTGCAGCCCTTCCTGCCTGCGCTGGTGTGGGCCACCATGATCACCATCGCCACCTGGCCGCTGATGTTGATGGTGCAGCGCCTGTTGTGGGGCAAGCGCACCCTGGCGGCCCTCTTTATGACGCTGGTGTTGCTGCTGATGTTTGTCATCCCGCTCTTTATGACGCTGGCCAATGTGGCGGAGAAGGCCCCCATGCTGATCGAGCTGGGTACCCATATCAGCCAGTCACCGCCGCCGGAGCTGCTCTGGTTGCAACAGATCCCGCTGGTGGGCGACAAGCTCTATGACTTCTGGCAGCAAATTCTGGCGAGCGGTGGTCAGGTGCTGTTTGCCAAGCTGGCCCCCTATTTCGGCCAGACCGCCCGCTGGCTGGCCTCTCAGGCGGGTAATCTGGGGCTGCTGTTCGTCCACTTCCTGCTGACGGTCGGTATCTGCGGGGTGCTCTATCACTCGGGTGAAGTGGTGGCGACCGGCATTCGCCGCTTCGCCCACCGGCTGGCGGGCCAGCGTGGCGACAATGCCACCGTGCTGGCTTCACAGGCGATCCGTGCCGTGGCGATGGGCGTGGTGGTGACCGCTCTGGTGCAATCCTCGGTAGCCGGTGTCGGCCTGCTGATTGCCGGTATCCCCTACGCCATGGTGCTGGTGGTGGTGATGTTCCTGCTGATCGTCGCCCAGATCGGCCCCTTCCCGGTGCTGTTGGCCTGTATCGGCTACCTCTACTGGAGCGGTGACACCACCTGGGGCACCTTCCTGCTGGTGTGGTCACTGATTGCGGGCACCATGGACAACTTCCTGCGCCCCTTCCTGATCAAGCGGGGCGCCGACTTGCCGCTCATCCTCATTCTGGTGGGGGTAATCGGTGGCTTGCTGACCATGGGGATCATCGGTCTCTTTATCGGCCCCGTGGTGCTGGCGGTGGGCTACACCCTGCTGGATGCCTGGATCAAGGAAGATGACCAACCGGCGACCGCTGCGGTTGAAGCGCCCAAGGCCCAATAACGATTCAGTAAAAAGACGATTCGGTAACAAGATGAATCAGTCACCATCGCTGATGCAAAGAGCCGCCCATAAGGGCGGCTCTTTTATTTGTGGCGATTATGATTATGGCGATCGTGTCGGATTGGCAGATCCGCGCCAACCTGCATATCCCACATATTACCGTCCCATGTAGGTTCGATTACGCTTCACGTTCAATCGAACTTACATGGGTACTTTCAGCTACTCAAAGCCAAGTTCGTGCCGCATGGTAAAAATAATCTTATTCCGTGTATCTACTAAAGAGATACCCAAGTTCGTCATTTTGGCTTTACTCTGCGTCTCAAAATTAAATTGTCCCGAAATAAATGATTCCATCGTCATAGATGCTCTAATCTCTGCCAGCATTTGAGGTTGAAGGCGTATCATTTCTTGGTAGGTACTTTCAAACGCATCGAGTAAAAGAGTCAGCTCTTTACTACAGACAATCCTTAAGCTAATGAGTTCATTTGTCGCCTTTTGAAATCCTTCATTTATACTCTTTGTAAAGTCATTAAGAGTTTGTTGGTATTCGACAATAGCCTCTGGTGAAGTGTTAGACTCATACAGTTTTCTTGTCGCATTAGGAAACGTTTCAGTTAAATATTTATCGTAGTCTTGACCTGCTAGTCGAGCAGCCTCTTCGATTTTCTTAAAATATCCCTGATACTCAGTTTTTCTAGTGTCAAATAATTTCTCTTCACGCTCACGCTTAACTTTGTATTTGTGTAACAAAAGTGGAAAAAGTCCTGAGGATAAGAGTACCATAAATGCTGGGATAATAAATTTTGGCTCAATCCACATCAAGGTGGTAGAGCATACTTCTTCCATAGCCAAATTTCCTCCTAAGGGATCTGATTGATATTTGGTTAAAGGGTGGGAATATAACAAAGTTAGCGTATAAGCAAAACAGTGTGTTGACATCCCTATTTATGTTTTAATCTCCCCAAACTTTTAAGTTACCACTACGCCATAACTCTCCATCCCAAGACAGTACATCAGCAAGATATTTACACATAGGATGCTGACGATAACGTGGGGTATAATCCTTTTTATACCAATTATTGATAAGGGTGATAGGTTTTGGTAGTGATATTTTTTTCATCTCGTTTAGTTCTGGTTGCCAGAAATATATTATCATTGACTCGGCCATTTCCAAATAGTATCTAGATGCCTCATCAGGGTATTGAATTTTTCCGATCCAGAATTTTTTGTCTCGGTTGATGTTATGGAGTTTATGATGGGATTTAAATCTCCTAATAAAACTCCCCTCAGTAATTCCGCAGTATTGGATTGTCTCTTCTCGCTTGTGTTTTAATTTTCCAGTCGCAAGATAAAGACCATCTCCTAAGTCTGGATTACTTTCTATCTCATCATAAGAAAATGGGCCACGCCAATTAACAATAACTGTAGTATGGGAACTCATATTTACTCCAAATAAAACGTAACAGTGATAATGTTCAACGTGATAACAATCCTTTACTAGATTTTTCCATATAACTTCAAGTCTTCGGAGAGCAATCTAATAAAAATTGGACGGCAGTCGTTTTCTCTTTTCATCCTCTTTTGACTCTCTGTTTTGCAGTAGGGGAAAAATACATTTATGGCACGGCAATGGAAAGCGTTACCCAGATTCGGCATCTTGAACAACTCAGGAGTGTGATCGAGGTGACACATCATATGGCATATCTGGCTAAGATTTATGGCTGCAGGTCTGAGGGCGTATTGGCATGGCGATATAACCCGATGCGCCGCAACGCGCCGGCTATCTGTCTGTAGGGGAGGGGCTGGCTGGTGAATGATGATGCACTACACGCCACCGCTGTCGGCGGCCTTATCGCCAAACTCGAGGCGAACCCGACCAAGAGCAGAGCGGGCTTGCCACCCTCTGAGGCAGGTCACTGAATCGGGGGCGCTGGCGTGGTTAAATGGTCGGCTCACATCTTGCCGGATATTGCTGTGACCATGCCATCTGACCTTCAGCCGCCGCTTGCTTGGCCTGACTATCTGCAGGCATCCTGGCTGCGCTGCGCCCACCAGACCAGTGCCACCCTCTGGCATCCGCCCCACAGCGCCAAGGGGCAGACCTTGCAGAGCCTGCGCCAGCGCAAGCGCGACCTGCTCACCACCGGCGAGATGGCCCTCGAGGATCTCTACGAATTTATGGAGGGGCGCCCCTGCGCCCTGCTGCTCACCGACGAGAGCGGCTGCCTGCTGGCCCAGACCGGCCACCCCGACACCCTGCGTGAGCTGGCGGCGCTGGGGTTTGGCCCCGGCGCCTTCTTCAGCGAGGGGCGCATCGGCACCAATGCCATCAATCTGGCGGCGCTGGAGGGGGTACCGCTCTGTGTCAGCGGTGCCCAGCACTTCAATCAGACCCTGCACCCGTGGCACAGCTGCGCCAGCCCGGTCTACAACAGCAATGGCCGTCAGGTCGCCATCATCGCTTTGATCTGCAAGGTGGAGGAGGCGAGCGCCGGCGATCTGGCGCTTACCGTCAGCGCCGGGCGCGAGCTGGCCCATCTGCTGCAGATGGAGACCCTGATGCAGGAGTCCCAGCACCACCTGAGCGAACTTTACGCCCTGCTCGATGGCATGGATGACGGCGTGCTGGCCTGGGATCCGCAGGGCAGGCTGCGCTACCTCAACGCGCTGGCGGCCAACCGGCTGCGGCTCGATCCGGCACTCTGTCTCGGTCAGCCGCTGGAGCAGCACCTGCTGTTGCCACAGCGGTTGCAGCTGGCCATCAGGGGGCAGACGCCACTCAGCCATGTGGAGGTGACGCTGGAGCGGCTCGGCGCTCAGGAGGGGGAGTTTATCAATGCGCTGGTGAGCCTCAAGCCGCTGCCGGGGCCGGAGGGGGTCAGCTTTATCGCCCTGCTGCACCCGGTCGATCGGCTGCGGGCCATTCACCAGTTGCGCCAGACGGTGCCCGAGTTGTCGGCACTGGTGGGGGAGTCGAGCGCCATGCGCAAGCTGCTGCGCTACGCCCGGCAGGCGGCCCAGAGCCAGGGGCCGATCCTGCTGCGTGGCGAGGAGGAGGTGGGCAAGGCCCAGTTGGCGGAGGCGATCCACTTTGGCAGTGAACGGGCCGCCGGGCCGCTCATTACCCTCAACTGCAAGGCGCTGCCGAGCGAGCGGATGGCGCTGGAGTTGATGGGCTCCGACGAGGCGGGGCAGGAGCGGGCGGGCAAGTTCGAGATGGCCCACGGCGGCACCTTGGTACTGGAGCAGGTGGAGTGCCTCTCCGCTCCCATGCAGGCGGCGCTGCTGCAACTGCTCAAGACCGGTCGCATCCAGCGCTTCGATTCGGCCCGTATCCTGCCGCTCAAGGTGCGGATTATCGCCACCAGCAGCGCCCCGCTGGAGCAGCTGGTACAGGAGGGGCTGTTTGGCCGCCAGCTGCTCTATGCCTTGCAGGCGTGCGAGTTGTGGCTGCCGGGGCTGCGGGAGCGCGCGGCGGATCTGCCGGGCCTGATCAGCCAGCAGTTGGCGGCGCAGGGGCGCGAGCCGTTACGCCAGTTCAGTCCGGCGGCCCTCGACTGTCTGCTGGCCTATCCCTGGCCCGGTAATCTGGGGGAGTTGCGCAGCGCCGTCGAGCATGCGCTGCTCCACGCCGGTCAGGGGCCGATCCCGCCCGAGGCGCTGCCCGCTGCCATTCGGCACGGCTATCAGCGGGTGGCGGACGAGGTGGTGGGGCAACCGCTGCTCACGCTGGCGGAGCTGGAGCGGCAAGCCATCCTGCGCTGCGCCCACGCCTGCAAGGGACAGGTGAGCCAGATGGCCCAGCATCTGGGCATCAGCCGAACTACCCTCTGGCGGCGGCTCAAGCTGCTCGAGATCGATCCCGCCGACTATCACGGCTGATGGTGAGCCGCCGCCAACTGGCCCGCAGAAAGCGAAACGGCCCCGCAGTTGCGGGGCCGTTTTATATCGAAGGGTCAGCTGTGGTGCAGTTACAGCCCAAGCTGGTGGGCGGTGACGATGGCCGCCAGCACATCCTCGGCAGTGACCTTGAACGGCATATTGTGGATGGTCTCGCCCTCGGCAGTGGAGGCTTTGGCTACCTCCATCAGGCGCGCCATATCCAGCTCCTTGACCCCCATCATATGCAGGTTGGTCGGCAGGCCCACCGAGCGGCAGAAGGCCA
The DNA here is from genome assembly GCF_019047125.1 of Aeromonas sp. FDAARGOS 1411. NCBI lineage: Bacteria > Pseudomonadati > Pseudomonadota > Gammaproteobacteria > Aeromonadales > Aeromonadaceae > Aeromonas > Aeromonas sp. FDAARGOS 1411. The sequence continues at coordinate 4,135,316 of NZ_CP077214.1, forward strand.
GTACGGTTTCGATCTCCGCCATCGGGGCGTTCTCCAGCACCAGCTGCACTAGGGTACCGAACGCCACTTTCTCGCCGTGGTAGAGGTGGTGACACTCGGTCAGCTGGGTCAGGCCGTTGTGGATGGCGTGGGCGGCGGCCAGACCGCTGCTCTCGAAGCCGATACCGCTCAGATAGGTGTTGGCCTCGATGATGTTCTCCACCGCTTTGGTGCAGAGCCCCTGCTCCACCGCCAGTTTGGCCTTGTAGCCATCGGCCAGCAGGGTCTTGTAGCAGAGCTCGGCAATGGCCTGCGCCGCCAGCGTGGAGGCGCCACCGGCCATGGTATGGCAACCGGAGACCTTGTTGGCGCGCGCCTCGAAGTAGGTGGAGAGTGCATCACCCATGCCGGAGACCAAGAGCCGTACCGGAGCGCGGGAGACCACGCCGGTATCCATGATGACCATGTTGGGGTTGGTCGGGATCATCAGGTATTCGCTGAACTGCCCTTCCGGGGTGTAGATGACCGCCAGCGCGCTGGTGGGGGCATCGGTGGAGGCGATGGTGGGCACTATGACCACCGGCACCTTCTGATAGAAGGCGACCGACTTGGCGGTATCCAGCGTTTTGCCGCCGCCGATGCCGATGATGACGTCAAACGGGGTCTGCTGGCAGCGGGCCAGCAGGCGGTCGATCTCGGGGCGGGAGCATTCGCCGTTGAAGCAGTCGAACTCCGGCTTGATCCCGGCGCCGTGGAAGCTGGTGGCCACGGTATCGCCCACCAGCTTGGTGACGAAGGCGTCGGCCAGAATAAGCGGCTTGCTGCCGAGCGCCTTGACGTAGTTGCCGATATTGGCGAGGGCCCCGTTGCCTTGCACGTATTTGCTGGGGCTGATGATAATGCGGTCCATATTTTATCCCTCTCTCTTTATGAATTAAGAATCGGGGCGAAGGGGCGGCAGTGCCGGGGACTCCTTCGTCTTTACTTGCACAACAGTGGCGCGGCGGCTGGCCGATAAGGTCGCTGCCGCGCCTTGAAGCAGGCAGGTCAGTCGCCAAAGCGCTCGGCGGCCAGCTGCTGGAAGCAGGCCAATGCTGCGGTGGCATCCTCCCCGCGCGCCAGCAGGGTGAGCTGGTCGCCCTGACGCACGTTGAGCATGGCGAGCCGGGTCAGGCTGCGGGGATTGGCCTCTTTATCCCCCTTTTGCAGCTTGAGTTCAGCGGCAAAGGGCTTGAGGGCGGCTACCAGTCGGGCGGCGGGGCGCACATGCAGGCCGTGGGGGTTATCCACCACCACCTCGCAGCGCAGCCAGCCGTCGTCGGCAACGGGGGCCGTCTCGGTAGCAGCCTGCTCCGCGCTGGCTGGCAGCATCGCCTGTTTCGGGCCCAGCGCGCCGAGCGCCTCGGTGGCTACCTCGTCCAGCGTCAGGCCGGAACCGGCCGCCACCACGGCGGCCAGAGTACCCTCGACCAGCGGGGCGGAGCAGAGCCGCACCCTCGCGCTTAACTCGGGGGGCAGCAGTTCGAGGGCGGTTTCGGCACTCAGGAGGGCGCTGCCCAAGTCCATCAGCACCAGCACGCCGCTGCCGTCGTCCGCTTCTTCAATCGCACTCATCACCGCGATGGCGTCGGTGCCGATGGGGTGGTCGGGGTCATCGACCCCGGCCGCCAGCAGCAATCTGGCCGGGCTACCGAGCTGGTCGGCCAGCGCTTTCAAGCCGGCCGCCAGCATGGCGCTGTGAGAGACCACTACGATTCCGATCATGTCACAACCTCGCTCTGTCACGCAGGGCGGTCAGCAGCAGCAGAGTCGAGGTGGCCCCGGCATCCTGATGGCCGATGCTGCGCTCGCCAAGATAGCTGGCGCGCCCCTTGCGGGCCTGCATCTGGATGGTGGCCTCGGTCCCGGCTGCAGCGGCTGCCACCGCCTTGCCCAGCGCATCGTTGAGGGACAACTCTTGCTGCTGCGCCTGTTGCAGGGCGGCCAGTGCCGGCCACCAGGCATCGCACATGGTCTTGTCGCCCGGCTCGGCGCGGCCGCGAGAAACAATGCCCTCCACCCCGTCACTCAACATTTTGCACAGCTGGCTGAGGCTGAGGCTCTGGCAGGCATCACTGCTGGCCGCGGCCCGGATAAAGAAGGTGCCGTAGAGCGGGCCGCTGGCACCGCCGACCGAGGAGAGCAACGTCATGCCGGTGGTTTTCAGCACCTGACCGATATCCTTGTCTGCTACCGCGGGCAGCTTCTCGGCCACCTTGGCGAAGCCGCGCTGCATGTTGAGGCCGTGATCGCCGTCGCCGATATCGGTATCCAGCGCGGTGAGGTAGTCACGCTGCTCGGTAAAGATGTGTTCGCAGTCGAGCAGCCAGTTGACGATGTGGTGTTTGCTTAGCATGGCTATCGGCACTCCTTAGCAGCCGCGACGTAGGGCGGGGGTGTGAACGGGGGCATCCCACAGGGTCATCAGCTCATCATCCACCTTGAGCAGGGTGATGGAGATGCCGGTCATGTCGAGGGAGGTGCAGTAGGGGCCGATCAGGTTGCGCACCAGATGGATGCCCGCCTCCTCGCACAGGGTCGCGAGGCGACCATAGACACCGTAGAGCTCTGAAATCGGGGTGCCGCCGAGGCTGTTGACCAGCGCGATGACCCGATCACCCTTGTTGAGCGGTTCGATAAAGGTGTGCTCCTCCTGCCAGCTGCCGCTGGTGCGATCCCAGTGGCGCAGGGTGCGGCCATAGGGGGTGTTGTCAGTAAGCTCGCTGAACATATCGTCCACCAGGGTATTGAGGTCGGTGAAGGGGCGACGCTCGATGCCCGGCTCGCCGTGAATACCGACGCCGAACTCCAGCTCGTTGTCCGCCAGAGTGAAGGAGGGCTTGCCAGCAGCAGGCACAGTGCAGGCATGCATGGCCACGCCTATGGTGCGGCTCTGGTTGTTGATACGACGGGCCAGCGCCTCGCAGCGCGCCAGATCGTAGCCCGCCTCGGCGGCGGCACCGACCAGCTTCTCGCACAGCACTGTAGTGGCGACGCCACGGCGACCTGCGGTGTAGAGGCTGTCTTTGACCGCGACATCGTCATCGATCAGGGCGAAGCCCACCTTGACCCCATCGCCGTGCAGCAGCTCGACCGCGGTCTCGAAGTTGAGTACGTCGCCGGTGTAGTTCTTCACCAGAAACAGCACGCCCGCGCCGCCATCAACGGCCTGACCGCACTCGTACATCTGATCCGGGGTCGGGGAGGTAAAAATCTCGCCGGGGCAGGCGCCATCCAGCATCCCTTTGCCCACCAGCCCGCCGTGCATCGGCTCGTGGCCGCTACCACCGCCGGAGACCAGCGCCACCTTGCCCATCACGGGGGAGTCGGCGCGGGTGATGTAGTGGGGTTCGATACGTACCTTGAGCTCGGGGTGGGCGGCTGCCATCCCCATCAGTTGTTCACGGACCACGGCATCGACGGCATTGATCAGTTTCTTCATGGCTCACTCCTTGGCTTGCCACCGCTCGGGTGGGCAAATGGTTGATGGAGCCAGTCTAACGACAGAAAAAGGGATAAAAATGACGGGCGATTTGGTTCGGATTTGAAACAGCAGAAGGGGGATGGATGTTTCAATCTGAAACGGCGCGGGGCTAGCGGGCGGGAAACTGTTAGCTGACTCACAGCCATGAAAAAGGGCCCCGCAGGGCCCTTCGCTATAACCGGAATATGCGGGCGGGTTAGATGGCCCAGCCACCGGCATAGAAGACCACCAGCGCCAGGGCGATGATGACGGTGCCGACGTTCAGCTTCTTCCACTCGGCAGCGAAGATGCGGCCAACGACCAGCGCCACGAAGCCCAGCATGATGCCGGTCACGATGTTGCAGGTGAGCACGATGAAGACGGCGCACAGCATGCCGGAGAGGGCATCGACCGAGTCGCTGAAGTCCAGCTTGGTGACGTTGCCCAGCATCAGCAGACCGACGTACATCAGGGCCGGTGCGGTGGCGTAAGCCGGTACCAGATAGCTCAGCGGGGAGAGGAAGATCATCAGCAGGAACAGCACGCCGACCAGCGCGGCGGTCAGACCGGTCTTGCCACCGGCTGCGGTGCCTGCGGCGGATTCGATGTAGACGGCAGCCGGAGCGCCACCAACGGCACCTGCCACCATGCTGCTGACGGAGTCGGCAGTCAGGGCCTTGCCGCCGCTGATGATGTGGCCACGTTCGTTGATGAGGCCAGCCTGACCGGCCACGGCACGGATGGTACCGGTGGCGTCAAACACGGCGGTCATCACCAGCGCCAGTACGGTCGGAATGACTACCGGATTGAGGGCGCCCAGCAGATCCATGCTGCCCACTAGAGAGCCCTTCTCACCGGTCAGGCTCGGCATGGCGAAGAAGCCCTGCCAGGTCACTTTCGGGTCGAAGATAAGGCCGAGGATGGATATGGCGATAATCACCATCAGGATGCCGCCCGGCACCTTGCGACGTTCCAGACCGAAGATGGCGGCCAGACCCAGCACCGTCATGATGACCGGGAAGGCGGTCACTTCACCCAGTTGTACCGGCAGGCCAGCTCCTTCGTTCTTGATCACCATGCCGACGCCGTTGGTGGCGATCAGCAGCAGGAACAGACCGATACCGATGCCGGTACCGTGAGCGATGCCGGAGGGGAGGTTATCCAAGATCCACTGGCGCACGCCGGTGACACTGATCAGGGTAAACAGCACACCCATCAGGAAGATGGCGCCCAGCGCGACCGGAATGCTCAGCCCCTGACCCAGCACCAGACTGAAGGCGGTAAAGGCGGTGAGGGAGATGGCGCAACCGATAGCCATCGGCAGTTTGGCCCACAGACCCATCAGCAGGGAGCCGAAGGCAGCTATCAAGCAGGTGGCCACAAACACCGGGCCCTGCTCAAAGCCGGCAGCGCCCAGCATGTTCGGCACCACTATGATGCTGTAGACCATCGCCAGGAAGGTGGTCAGCCCCGCGACCAGCTCCTGACGCACGCTGCTGCCGCGCGCAGAAATGGAAAAATAAGAGTCCAGAAAGCCGCCAGTCCCTGTTTGGGCGGCCATATCTTGCTTTGCCATAACTAATCCTGAAAGTGTGAAGGAAATCGTTTGCGTTGGTGGCGCGCAAAATAGCAAGAATTCGCGGCAAATACAGCGGATAACCTGACTTTTTCGTCACTATTTTACATTTTGAGTCCATTCGGAGCTTATTGTAAGACTCAAGCGGTGAGAGCGTGTAAGGCAGGGAGCAAGCGGTCGGGGGAGGGGAGATCAGTGAGGAAAAAGCGGGGAAAAACAAAAAACCCGCCGAAGCGGGTTTTTTTAAATTCTTGCAGAGCTGTCAGCAGTTGGCATGAGCCATCAGCAGCATGCTCCGGCTTGAATTACAGACCAACTACGTTGGCAGCAGCCGGGCCTTTCTGGCCTTGCTCGATGGTGAACTCAACGCGCTGACCTTCGTCCAGGGTTTTGAAGCTGGTGGACTGGATAGCGGAGAAGTGTACGAACACGTCTTTGCTGCCGTCAGCCGGGGAGATGAAACCAAAACCTTTCTCAGCGTTGAAGAACTTAACGGTACCAGTCATTTTGTTAGACATAATAATTTCCTTAAATAGTGTTGAATGCCACCTAAATGGCAATTTTTGATTTTTCGTCAGCAATACGTATGGGGAGCACTAAAGAAGGAGAATTATTTGATAAGAATTATCCGAGGATAACGCTTATGCTAATCACTGCTTTACTAAAATGACTGCCTAACATAATCAGGTCTGAACTGCCGAACCATCGAGAAAGATTAAAACACGCTCTCATTTTTAAAGCAAACTTTATCTCGATATTAATGTTTTGTAACAGCCAAAAATATCATTTTTTATAGTAAACATGATGCATTTCAACGGCATAGAAAAATCAGTGCGGACTCATATCACCCTGTGGCAAGTCAGATTCGGCTTTTTTGTCCTGACTATGTAGCCAGTTCTGACAAAAAATATGAGAAAAAATGAAAAAGGTGGCGATAGACCGGGGATTGTCAGTTGGCGTTCTCTCTAAGTCACAATGTAAATCACTTCTTTGCTGCTGCGATTAGCTTCTGGGCTGCAAATCAATGGCAGCGCCAAATCTGGCTCATCGAGCATCGCCCAGACATGCAAACGCCCGCAGGCACAAGTGCCAGCGGGCGTTTTGCAAGAAGGGATCAGCGCTTGCTGCGAAACTTGTTGCTGACCGAATCAATCCAGCTGAAGGTTTCCGGCAGTACCTGGTTCTTGGCGCGCTCTTTGGCTTTCTCGCGAGCCAGCTTGGAGGCAGCCTTGGCCGCTTCGGCGCGGTCGGCCACAATTTTCAGGCGACCCTCTTCGCGGATCTTGTTCCGCTCTCCGTTGGTCAGCTGGTGGTCTGCATTGGCTTGTGCCTTTTGCAATAACAAGGCTATCTCGGCTTTTTCGGCCTCGGTCAGATCTTTCATTTCCAGCTTTTTCACGGCGCGCTCCTGCGGCAGGGTGGTTAGACACCCTAACACAGTTGTGCCGATCACTTCTTATGCAATCGGCTTTCCGGCAGTAAAAATGCGTGTTTGTGCCAACTTTCCGTTATTTCGCTGCCACTTTCCCGCCTGTTTGCCACATTTCAATTTATGGCGAGCGGTGAAGGCATCTCTTGCTCCTCCGGCTCGACGTGGATCAGCACGATGGCGTGGGGCAACTGCGCCATGATGGCGTGTTCGATGCGATCACAGATATCGTGGGCTTCGCCGATGCTCATCTCCGGGGGCAGGGTGAGGTGGAAGTCGATATGGCGGCGACGACCGGCACGACGGCTGCGCAGATCGTGGAAACCGCTGGCGGCAGGGCAGCATTCGGTGATGATGCGGCTGGTCATCGCCAGCTCTTCCGGGCTCATGCTCTGGTCGATCAGCGGCTGGAAGGCCTCGTTGAGCATGCTGATGGCCTCTCTGACAATAAAGATGGCGACCGCAATGGCGACCAGCGGGTCGAGGATGGCGAGTGAATGGTCGAACAGACCGGCCAGCCAGATCCCGCCAAGACCGACGGCGACCCCGGCTGAAGTGAGCACATCCGCCTTGAGATGAAGCGCATCGGCAGCCAGCGCGACCGACTCCTCCTCTCGGGCCACCTTATAGAGGTAGGCTGAGACGCCGCTGTTGACCAGCGCCGAGATCACCATCACCAGCACGCCCCAGCCAATGCTTTCAATCGGGCTGGGGGTGATCAGCTTGTCGACGGCTTCGAAGATGATCCAGCCCGCGGCCAGCAAGATAAGCAGTGCTTCGATGACGCCGGAGACATTTTCAATCTTGTCGTGACCATAGGGGTGGCGTTCATCGGGCGGGAGATCGGACTTTTTCACCGCGAACAGGGCGATCAGGGCCGCCACCAGATCCATGGCGGAGTGGATCGCCTCCGAGATGATACTGACCGAGCCGCTGGCGAAACCGGCCACCATTTTCATGATGATCAGACTGATATTGGAGCAGACCGACACCATGGCGGCTCTGGTTTTTCTGTTCATGTCACAGCTTCCTGAATAAAAACGGATATTTCGGTGCGGCGCGCATTATATCCGTCTGACCGGAAATAACCTATTCGGTGTTGTAACCTGATGTTTCCGGTGATATTGCGAATGCTTATTAAAATGGTGGCCTCTTGCGCGGCAATAAATAATGAGAGGGATTTATATTTATCCGTGAAAATATCTAGCCTACGATGGCTTAATATAAGCGTGACAACATTTAATAATGCGAATTACTCTTTTTTGGTCTTTCCTGTCGAGGTCGTTTGGCCTCCCCGCTCAGGGGGCGGAGCACAGCATTTTTGGACGAGAATGAGGCTGGATCCGGATGCCGCTGGAGGGTATGCTGGGTCTGGTGATGGTCTTGCACCATCCTACCAAGCGTACTGAAGTTGATGATTCGGATGGCATGCTGGCTCCCATGAGGAACCAACTGTCTGGGTAACATTTTTGGAGTTTGATGATGAGTAACAAAGAACATCACAACGGCAAAGATGCCAAGAAAAAACCGCAGATGTCACTGAAAGAGAAACGCGAAGCCAAACGTCAGAAAGCAGAACTGAAAAACGGCAGCGCAATGAAGTAACGCTCCCCTACTGCTGTTCCTTCGGAGCCAGTACAAAGCCAGCCCTTACCGGCTGGCTTTTATGTTTGTGGCTCACGGCGTGGCGCCGTAAGCCGCGAAAATCTGGTGATAACGACCATCCTGACGCATCGCCTCAAGGCGCTTATCAAACAGATTGCGGGCATCGGCCGTTCGGAAGGCAAAGTGATAGACGGTGGGCGGGAAGAGGTCTGCTTGCCTGACCTGATTGCGCTCGTAGTGCTCGCCTGCCTGGGCGGTGGCGATCAGCTGGTCGAGGTAGTAGTAGAACACCCGCTCCTCCAGTACGACTGCATCGACCCTGCCGCGCATCAGTTGGTGCACCTGCACCTGCTGCTTGGCTACCTCCTCATAGTGGGGATTCTGGTTGGCCATGGTGGCGAACGCGCCCCCCAGAATGATCCTTGCCCGTTGAAAGGCTGTGACCCGTTTTGAATGCAGGTCGTCCAGAGTATTGATGTGGGTGCTGCGCAGGGTGAAGATCCGGTTATGGAAGGTGATAACGGGCTGGGTCAGAACGTGAGGATCAACCATACCGGGTCTGACGTTGATGATGGCATCCAGCTTTCCTGACTCGAACAGGCGGAAGGTACGCTCCAGTGGCAGAAATTCAAAGCTGGGCTCATAGCCGCTGCCAGCGAACGCCTCTTTCAGCAGATCCAGCTCAATGCCACGCTGATTACTTTCGATGACATAAGGGGGGATGGCAAAGCTGACCCCGACCTTGAGTGGCTTTGCCTGCAACTGGCCGGAGAACATACTGGTCAGCATTAGCAATAAAGGGGTGAGCAGTTTCATTGCACTTTTCACAAAGCGTTCCTGTGGAGAATATCCATCACTGTAGGGGAGGCAACCAAAAAGCGTTATATCCCTTTCGGGCTGAGAGGTTCAGCCTGAGTGCATAAAAAAAGACCCTGAGTTATCAGGGCCTTTTCAATATTCTGTTCTTAGAACGGGATATCGTCGTCGAAATCCATCGGCGGCTCGTTATATACCGGCGGCGCAGATTGCGGCTGCTGGGCAGGACGGCCATAACCGCCTTGCGGCTGCATATTCTGCTGCGGAGCCGGTGCCGGGCGCTGCTGATTCATCGGCTGCTGGGCAGGCATGCTCTGCTGTGGCTGACCCCAGTTACCCTGGGATTGGCCACCCATGTTCTGGCCCATACCCTGACCGCCTTGTGGACGGCCACCCAGCATCTGCATCACGCCAGTGAAGCTGTCGACCAGCACTTCAGTGGTGTAGCGCTCCTGGCCGCTCTGATCCTGCCATTTGCGGGTTTGCAGTTTGCCTTCCACATAGACCTGGGAGCCCTTCTTCAGGTACTCGCCAGCCACTTCGGCCAGCTTGCCCATGAAGACAACGCGATGCCATTCGGTACGCTCTTTCTGCTCACCGGTCTGTTTGTCGCGCCAGGTTTCGGAGGTAGCCAGAGTAATGTTGGTCACAGCACCGCCACTCGGCATGTAGCGTACTTCCGGGTCTTGCCCGAGGTTACCGATCAGAATGACTTTATTGATGCCTCGACTGGCCATAATCTCTCTTCCACCTTATTTACCGGCCAGGTCGAAACCTGGTCCAACACGACTAGATACCTGATTAGTTGCTGTGTACGGGGCGCAATGTCCCGCAGACGCATGTGACGGTCATAGTAACAGTTGCGAAGCGGATTGGCAGCATCCTTAACCTGCTTGATGTGCCAAAGGTAACTGTTGGCTCCTGCCGTAGTGATGGTCGGGTTGCAGCTGTTTCCGGCGCGTCCGGCATCACATTTCTGCCATATATTCCTGTTATGCTGGCCGATTGGCGAATTGGAACAGGTTTTTAAATCGACTAAAAACATATGGTTACGATATTTATGAGATCCATTCTCATACTTTTTTAATATTGTGCTCCCATACCTCCTTGGTAGACTCAGTCGGCCAGATTAGGTGGTTTACAGGTTCAAGGAAGAGCACACAATGAAAGCCGCATGCCCGATCGCACTGGTCACTGAAAATAATGTGCAGGCCAGCACATTTGCTGCATACCTCATCTCTCATTTGAGCCGTCCCGTCCAGCTAATCCACGAGATTAATCAGCTAGATAACCAGTGTGACGGCACGCTGTTTCTCATCGATCTCGACTATATTCGCTCCGGCCAGTCACTGGGCTGGAACCGGGCGATCTCCGAACGCTTTGGCATGGCGACCACCGTGCTGCTCAATGCTCCCACTGCGACGGATCGCGACCTGCTGCTGATGTGGCCGCAGATCTGCGGTCTGTTTTTCCGTCAGGATCCGCTCGACAGACTGGTTGCCGGGTTGCAGAAAATCCTGTTGGGCGAGTACTGGATGCCGCGCCACCTGCTGTGCGAGCTGGTCGAATACTATCGCCAGGGCAACAGTTATCTGCTGCGTAACGACACTCTGCTGACCGCCAGAGAGCAGGAGATCATCCGTTATCTGATGACGGGCGCCTCCAATGTCGAGATCGCCGACAGCCTGTTTGTCAGCGAGCATACCGTCAAATCCCACCTCTATAACGTCTTTAAAAAGCTGAATGTGAAGAACCGGATCCAGGCGGTGAGCTGGGCCAAAGAGTATCTCGATGCTCCGGACTCCCACTGATGAAAGCGCTCTCTGTGGCGTGTTGCCTCGCGCTGCTTTGGGGCTGCACGACCGTTGTGGCAGCCGAGGCTGATACACCGCTGGAGTCGGTGCAGCCGGAGCAGGAGAGTGATCGGCTGGATGTGGATGGTCTGGTACTGGATCGTACCTTTACCCGTTTCGGTCAGGGCTTTTATAACGAATTTACCCGGCTGCGCAGCGATGAAGACCCGGATGCCAGAGAAAATCTGACGATTCATGAGCGCCCGACAGCCCGCTGGGGCAGCCTGATCTGGATCACTCATAACCGGAAGGTGATTTTTAAAACCGCGCTCTCTCCCGGCCGCAATCAGCAGGAGCAGAGCGCCAAACTGGCTTGGTCACAGGTCAGGCAGACCCTCGAACAGCAGAAGATCGCGACCCTGTTCATGGATACCTTCGATTTGGAACATGATGAACTATAAGGATATTTTTCATGCGTGCCCGGTTATGGCTAGTTGCTGCACTGATAGCGCCAACGCTCCATGCGTCGGAGCTTGTCTATCGCCCCATCAACCCCAGCTTTGGGGGTAACCCTCTCAACAGCAGTCATCTGCTTGGCACCGCCAATGCGCAGAATGATTACAAGGATCCCGCCAGTGGCAGCGGTAGCAGCGGCACCTCGGCGCTGGATCGCCTGACCTCCAACCTGCAATCCCGTCTGATCAGCCAGCTGCTGGCCGATATCGGCAAGGATGGCAGCCAGAGCGGCAGTCTGGTGACCGATGATTTTGCCATCAATGTGGTGGATGAAGATGGCACTCTGGTGGTTTCGATCACCGACCGGGTGACCAACCAGACCACCATGATCGAAGTGAATGGCCTGATTGCCGACTGAGGGCGCGATGAAACGACAACTGTTATTGATAGTGCCCCTGCTTGCGCTGGCTGGCTGTGCGACCCATATCGGCTCACCCGTTGCCGATGAGAAGGCAACCCTGATGCCGCGATCCGTCTCTTACAAGGAGCTGATCAGTCTGCCCAAGCCAAAAGGGAAAATTGTCGCGGCCGTCTACGATTTTCGCGATCAGACCGGTCAGTACCTGCCTGCACCGGCCTCCAACTTCTCCACGGCAGTTACCCAGGGCGGGGTGGCTATGCTGAGCACGGCCTTGTGGGACTCTCAATGGTTTGTGCCGCTGGAGCGGGAAGGGCTACAGAACCTGCTGACCGAGCGCAAGATTGTGCGGGCGGCCCAGAACAAGCCCAACGTTCCCGGCAACAATGCCAATCAACTGCCCTCGCTAGTTGCCGCCAACATCCTGATCGAGGGGGGGATCGTCGCCTATGACAGCAATGTACGAACCGGCGGGGCGGGGGCCAAGTATTTTGGCATCGGCGCCAGCGGGGAGTATCGGGTCGATCAGGTGACGGTCAATCTGCGCGCCGTCGATATCCGTTCAGGCCGGATCCTGAACAGTGTCACCACCTCCAAGACCGTATTGTCGCAACAGGTGCAGGCCGGGGTATTCCGTTTCGTCGAGTACAAGCGCCTGCTGGAGGCCGAGGCCGGTTTCAGCACCAATGAACCGGTACAGATGTGTGTCATGTCGGCTATCGAGTCCGGGGTGATCCGGCTAATAGCCAATGGCGTGCGGGACAATCTGTGGCAACTGGCTGACCAGCGGGATATCGACAATCCGATCCTGCAGGAGTACCTGCAAGACAATGCCCCGCTGCTTTGAGTTTTCCCGCTCGCGCAATGCCCTCCCTGGTGGAGGGCATTTTTTTGGCCTCCATCGAATACGAATTAAGACTTTCTGCTCAGCGACAGGGCGGCGCTTTTCATCCTCGAATCAGCGGAGTGCCTGATAGGCCGCCTCTGGTCTGACAGGGATACTGTGGGCGTTTTCCAACAAGGCGATGGCGCGATGAAACACCTGTTGAGTGCTCTCTTTTTTCTGCTGATATCGGGCGCCCCGCAACTCGCCGCAGAGCCTGCCGTCTTCGACGAGCTGGCGATGGCAAGCGAGCTGGATTCCGGTCTGCAGAACGATGGGAATCAGGCGCTGTTGTGGCAACTCGGTAGCGAGCAGCAACTGCATCTCACCCAGCAAGGGGAGCTGAATCAGGCGCGTCTGCTGCAACAGGGTTGGGCCAATGAGTTGGCGCTCTCCCAGGTGGGAGATGAGAACTGGGTCAATGGTGCGCAACTGGGCGAGGGCAATAGCGCCGAGCTCTATCAGGCGGGCATCAATAACCGGATTTGGCTGCTGCAACAAGGCAGCGGCAATGAAGCCTGGATCAGTCAGCAAGGGGCAGATAATCAGGCCCGGGCGATCCAGCTGGGTGATGGCAATCAGGCCAGCATCGAGCAAAACGGGTATGGATTGGCGGCAACCGTTATTCAGACGGGAGCCAATCAGCAAGTAAATGTCGTTCAAACCAACTGAGCCTAGGCTCAACCATTAGCACGAGAGGGAAATCATGTTTAAACGTACCATCATTGCCTCGGCAGTTCTTCTGGCGACCAGCACCGCTTGGGCGGCATCTACTGGCAACCAGGCTACGGTGAACCAGGCCCAGAGCGGCAATACCGCCACCATTAACCAGGTGGTGGGAAGCGTCGATAACAAGGCTAACATCGATCAAGCTGGTAACGACAACACAGCTGTTACCACTCAAAAGAATACCGGCCAGTCAGATGCCGATACTCGGCAGGTAGGTGACCGCAACCGTGGTTACATCTTGCAACAAGGTGACACTAACCTCTCCAAAGCCTCCATCGATACAAAGGGGAACGACAACTTTGCTGATGTGATTCAGCAATTTGAGAATGGCGGTGCGGTTGCCGGGGTTGTGCAGGATGGGGAGAGCAACGACGCCAAGATCAAGCAAGATAATGGTGACGGAGCTGACTCCATGATCACTCAAATCTCGGATGGTAATCAGGCTGTCATTAATAACCAGATATCCGATTTCGCTCGGGCGAGTGTACAGCAGCTAGAAGGGGGGGCTCACAAGGCTGACGTGACCCAGACAGCGGCTGATGGAGCCAACGCCGAAGTGGTACAACGTGGAGAGAGCAATATCACCAAGGTGCTGCAGGCAACCGGTAACTATGACTATGCACCGGCGGAAGGAACATCTGCAGTGGTGACTCAGAGTGGTTCTTTGAACAATGCAGACGTCACTCAATACGATAGTGCCAACGTAGCGACTGTTGAGCAAAGTGGAACCGGCGGTAAGGTGGTGACCCTGCAACAAGGATCTGATGCTGGGGAGGGCAACCACCTGCTGGCAAAACAGAGTGGTAGCAGCGAGTTTGCTGAGTTGAAACAAGATGGTAATCGCAACCGTATTGAGACCGACCAGCAAGGTACTGGCAATGATGCCTTGATCAACCAGACAGGTGATGACAACAAGGCCGTGGTCAATCAGTTAGCCAGCAGTACCGATGGTGCGGTCACCATTGATCAGGTAGGCAATGACAACTATGCCAATGCAGTGCAACAAGCAGGCAGCGGCAATACCATCGATATCGACCAGAACGGAACTGGCAACCAGGTTGCATCTGCTCGTGATGGTGAAGGCAAAGGCGCATGGACCTGGGGCTCGGACAACGAGCTGGTCGTTGCTCAGAAAGGTACTGACAACTGGGCTTATGCCGATGCGTCTCACTCTGAGTCTGTGGTCAAAGTGAGCCAGGATGGTGAGCTGAACAATGCCAAGGTTGAGTCCTACTTGGGTAGCGAGAACAAACTCACCGTGACCCAGAACGGCGCTGAGCACGAGGCTAATGTCTACGTCAATGCTGGGGTTGGTGGGGGGCGCAACACCGTTGATGTGGTGCAAAACGAAAGCTTCAATACTGCCAATGTGACCGTATTGGGCAGCGATAACCGTGCCTATGTCTATCAGGGTTCTGGTAGCAACTGATGGTCATCTCCGGATTAAGGGGCCTGCGGGCCCCTCTTTTATTGGTGCTGCTCTGTGGGTTGATGCTGGTTTATCGCGTTCCTTCACCAGTAACTGCAAGGGAAACCGAGATAGAACCCGATCCGTCGATCCGCTTGTCCCTCAATATGGTGCAGAGCGAACAGGGGCTGTCACTTGCACCGACGCTGTTCAGCAAGCGCAACTTGAAGGTGAGCTTCAGGTTGCTGGTGTATGGCGAAGGGGCCGCCGGGAGCACGACTCAGCGCCAGAGCCGTAATCTGTCGCTGCAGGCTGGAGTGGTCATGGCGGCTGGCAAAATAGGGCTGGGTTTGCGTTGCCCCTATCGGGTCGAGGTCACCGCCAGGATATGGCAAAACGAGCGGCTGCTGGTGGAGAAAAAAGAGCAGATGGCGTGCGCCGGATGATGCGCATTTCATCTCATGACTGTCTATTCATCCAGTAGTCTCTATGCCATACTGACTCGCTCAGGTTTCTGTATCGAGCGTGCAACAAGATGGAAAAGATCGTGGTCCGGGGTGCTCGCACCCACAACCTCAAGAACATCAATCTGACCCTGCCCCGCGACAAGCTGATCGTGGTCACCGGCCTCTCCGGTTCTGGCAAATCCTCTCTGGCGTTCGATACCCTCTATGCCGAGGGGCAGCGCCGCTATGTGGAGTCCCTCTCCGCCTATGCCCGCCAATTCCTCTCCTTGATGGAGAAGCCGGACGTCGACCATATCGAGGGGCTTTCGCCCGCCATCTCCATCGAGCAGAAGTCCACCTCCCACAACCCGCGCTCGACCGTCGGCACCATCACCGAGATCTACGACTACCTGCGTCTGCTGTTTGCCCGGGTCGGTGAGCCGCGCTGTCCGACCCATGCCATTCCGCTCGCCGCCCAGACCATCAGCCAGATGGTGGATCAGGTGCTGGCTCAGCCGGAGGGGAGCAAGCTGATGCTGCTGGCCCCGGTGGTGCGCGATCGCAAGGGGGAGCACACCAAGCTACTGGAGAATCTGGCGGCCCAGGGCTACATCCGTGCCCGTATCGACGGCGAGGTGTGCGATCTCTCCGATCCTCCGACTCTGGAGCTGCACAAGAAGCACACCATCGAGGTGGTGGTGGATCGCTTCAAGGTGCGCGAGGACCTTGCCTTGCGTTTGGCCGAGTCGTTCGAGACGGCGCTGACCCTCTCCGGCGGCATAGTACTGGTAGTGCCGATGGACGGGGAAGAGGGGGTCGCCCCCATGACCTTCTCCGCCAACTTCGCCTGCCCGGAGTGTGGCTACTCCATGTCGGAGCTGGAGCCGCGCATCTTCTCCTTCAACAATCCGGCCGGTGCCTGCCCGACCTGCGACGGCCTCGGGGTGCAGCAATATTTCGATCCAGCCAAGGTGATCGGCGATCCGGCCATCAGTCTGGCCAATGGCGCTATCCGCGGCTGGGACAAACGTAGCTTCTACTACTTCCAGATGCTGAAATCCCTCTCCGAACACTACAAGTTCGATCTGGAGACGCCGTGGGAAGATCTACCGGTCAAGACCCAGGAGGTGATCCTGCGTGGCTCCGGTCGTACCGAGATCGAGTTCCGCTACATGAACGACCGCGGCGATGTGGTGGTGCGCAAGCACCCGTTCGAGGGGATCCTGCACAACATGGAGCGGCGCTACCGGGAAACCGAGTCCAACTCGGTGCGTGAAGAGCTCTCCAAATATATCGCGAACAAATCCTGTACCAGCTGCGGCGGCAGTCGATTGCGGGAGGAGGCGCGCCACGTTTTCGTCGACAACCGCAACCTGCCGGCCATTGCCGAGCAGTCCATCGGCGATGCACTGGCCTTCTTCGAAGGGTTGAATCTGACCGGCCAGCGCGCCCAGATCGCCGAGAAGATCCTCAAAGAGATCGTCGAGCGGCTCGGCTTCTTGGTAAACGTTGGCCTCAACTACCTGAGTCTGTCGCGCAGTGCCGAGACCCTCTCCGGCGGCGAAGCGCAACGCATTCGACTGGCCAGCCAGATCGGTGCCGGTCTGGTGGGGGTGATGTATGTGCTGGACGAGCCTTCCATCGGCCTGCACCAACGCGACAATGAAAGGTTACTCAAGACTCTCACTCACCTGCGAGATCTTGGCAACACAGTGATCGTGGTGGAGCACGACGAGGATGCCATCCGCCTCGCCGACCATGTGCTCGATATCGGCCCGGGGGCGGGCGTGCATGGCGGAGCCATCGTCGCGCAGGGCACGCCGGAGGAGATCATCAATAATCCCGAGTCGCTGACCGGTGACTACCTCTCCGGGCGCAAGCAGATCGCCATTCCCGCCGAGCGGACTCCGCTCACCGGCAAGTGGTTGAAACTCAAGGGGGCGAGCGGCAACAACCTGCGCAACGTCAACCTGGATCTGCCGATCGGGGTGATGACCTGCGTGACTGGCGTCTCCGGCTCCGGCAAGTCGACCCTGATCAACGACACATTGTTCCGCATCGCTCACCGCGAGCTGAACAAGGCCACTGAGTCCACCCCGGCGCCCTATCGCAGCGTGGAAGGGCTGGAGCATCTGGACAAGGTGGTGGATATCGATCAAAGCCCCATCGGCCGCACCCCGCGCTCCAACCCGGCCACCTATACCGGTTTGTTCACTCCGATCCGCGAGCTGCTCTCCGGCACCCAGGAGGCGCGCTCGCGCGGCTACCAGCCGGGGCGCTTCTCCTTCAACGTGAAGGGGGGGCGCTGCGAGGCGTGCCAGGGGGATGGGGTCATCAAGGTGGAGATGCACTTCCTGCCGGATGTCTACGTGCCGTGCGATGTCTGCAAGGGCAAGCGCTACAACCGCGAGACGCTGGAGGTGAAGTACAAGGGCAAAAACATCCACGAAATCCTCGAGATGACAGTGGAAGATGCCCGCGAGTTCTTCGATCCGGTGCCGGCGGTGGCGCGCAAGCTGCAGACCCTGATGGATGTGGGCCTCTCCTATATCCGCCTCGGCCAGTCGGCCACCACGCTCTCTGGCGGCGAGGCGCAGCGGGTCAAGCTGGCGCGGGAGCTCTCCAAGCGGGATACCGGTCAGACCCTCTATATTCTGGACGAGCCGACCACCGGCCTGCACTTCCACGACATCCAGCAACTGCTCAAGGTGCTGCACCAGCTGCGGGATCGCGGTAACACCATCGTCATCATCGAGCACAACCTTGATGTGGTAAAAACTGCCGATTGGATCGTCGATCTGGGGCCGGAGGGAGGCGCCGGTGGTGGCCGCATTCTGGTGACGGGGACGCCGGAAGAGATTTGCACCAATAAAGAGTCTCATACAGCTCGTTTTTTACGACCGCTATTGGCGCGATAAGCCGTTATAATCGAGGGGCCTTTGGCCCCTTTTTGTTATAAAAATCGGGAGCATAGGGGGAAGTTCGTCAAGTGGGGCAGGCTTGGCATCTTAGCGTCATGGTAATGGATATATCGGGTTATGGCTCAGGCTCCGCGCACGATTGATCATCAGTTGGCTTACTCCATGTTCCCCATCTGGCTGGGGGCGATCCTGCTATTGCTGGTCCTGCTGGCGTGGGCCCAGATCCCGGCTGCCAGCCGGATTGAAGAACAGCGAATGAAGGAGCATCTGCTGCGCGTGACCAAGGCGGTGCAGGCGGATGTGGCCGCTCTGGATGCATTCAGTCGGGATTGGGGCATCTGGGATGACAGTCACCGTTTTATGGACAACAAAAGCAGGGCGTACATCGAATCCAACCTGTTCAGTGATATGCCGATGCGGGATTTTAGTCTCAACCTGATGAGCTTCATGGATCTCACCGGCTACGAAATCTGGACGCGGACCCTGCTACCCGATGCGCCGGGGATCAATCCGGACCAGTTTCCCTACTTCCTTGATGAACTGAAAAAGCAGTTAAGGGCGCGCTCGGTGGCGCAAGGGGGCATCAATCTGCACGGGATCCGTGCTTCCCAGTGGGGGCCGCTGATGTACTCGTGGCAGCCGATCAGAAACAGTGACGAGTCGGCACCGTTCAACGGTTTCTTGCTGGTTGTACGTTGGCTCGACAAAGACTATCTCGAGCAGGTATCGGAGCGTACCGCACTGCCTCTGGCGATTTCCCACGCCAATCTGGATGTCACCGCTACCTTCAAACCACTGAAACCGCAAATAACGTATCGCCTGATCGACCTTGGGCTGACCCGGCTCAGGGGAGAGGTGCGACTGCTTAACAGCGATAACCAGCCGGTACTGACTCTGGTGATTGAGGAGGAGAGAAAGATCTTGAGTAGCGTCATGGAGGGGGCGCTCTGGACCTTTATCGGCATGCTGTTTATCAGTTTTATCTGCGTCATGATCGCCATGTACCGGCTCAACAGCATTGTGCTCACCCCGTTGCAGCAGCTGGTGTCGGCGCTGCAACGCTTTGGCGATCGGCCAGATGCCACCTTGATCCCCTATATCGACAGCAGCGCCGAGATGGCGACCTTGAGCGGCAAGTTCAAGGAGATGGCCAGCAAGGTCAGTCAGCAACACGATGATTTGTTGGAAAAATCCAGCCAGATGGAGATGGCTGCATTCACCGACCCCTTGACCCGTTGTTTCAATCGTCGCTATCTCGATGGTTGGTTGCAGGCCAACCGGGCCAAACCTTGTCTGTTATTGCTGCTGGATCTGGATCATTTCAAGCGGATCAATGATCGCCTTGGCCATGACATCGGGGATCTGGTGCTGAAACAGTTGGCGGATCTGCTGCGCAAGGTGGTGACAGGAGAGCGTGAGCCGATCATCCGGCTGGGCGGGGAGGAGTTCTTGTTGCTGCTACAAGTGGATGATGAGCAAGAGTTGGCGCTGCGGGTCGAATATCTGCGCCAGCGTGTCGCTCAGCACCGCTTTGGCAGAGAGGATGTGCCACTCTGGTTGACGGTGTCGCTGGGATTCTGCCGCTATCCGTTGCACCCGGAGTACCCGGATTCATTCTGGAGTCATAGCTTCAAACTGGCGGACATGGCACTGTATCAGGCCAAAGTCGGCGGGCGAAATCGGTGGTGTGGCTACGCTGGTACCCTCTCTGCGGAGGGAATAGGCCAGACGCCGGAACAGCTTGCCGAAGGGGGGGATATCACCCTACTGCACTCTGTCAACCCGGATTAACCCTGCCGTACCAATACCAGATAGGCCAGGGCGACAATAAAACCGAGCAGGATAAAGAGAAAGGATCCGATTCCCCACACGGCCGCGAGAAAGGCCCCCACCTTTTGCCATTTCGACTCATTTTTCATAAATAAACCATTACTTCCCAGTAACTTGTATGGCGCAAAAAATACGCTGATTTACCCATATAAACAACAATTAATAGCCGCACTGCCGTGCAATAAGATGTGGTTTGCTTGCGCCTTTTGGCGCTGGGCGCTGGTAGTTACAACCTGTCGAAACAGGTATTTCGGCTTGTTGTCTGGGGACTCAACGAGATTGGGATGGTGCGCAAAGATGTCACACCAATCGATTTATTTCTGTGCAACCTTTGCTCCAAGTCAATAACTTTGCATTTACAAGGGCATATAGTCAGCGGGCTTACAGCATCAAATGAAAACAAAAAAAGGGATTACGTGATGAAAAAATTACTTCCTCTGATGATCGCCGCTGCAGTGACCTCTCCTTTCGCCATGGCCCATCAGGCTGGTGATATTCTGGTTCGTGGTGGTTTGGCATTTGTATCGCCGCAGGAAAGCAGCACGCCTGTAGAGCTGGAAATTAATGACAACATGCAATTGGGATTGACTCTCTCTTACATGATTACTGATAACTGGGGTGTCGAATTGCTGGCTGCAACCCCCTTCTCTCATTCAGTCAAACTGGGTGGCGCTGAAGTTGCCAAGATCAAGCATCTGCCGCCGACTCTGATGGGTCAGTACTATTTTGGCGATGCTCAAAGCAAGGTTCGCCCGTATGTCGGTATTGGCGTGAACTACACCACCTTCTTTGATGAAGAGGGTCGTGGTGCACTGTCAGGAACCGATGTCAAAGTCGATGACTCCTGGGGTGTTGCCGGACAAGTTGGTATCGATATGGCGATCACTGACCGCTGGTTTGTCAACGGTTCAGCCTGGATCATGGATATCGATACCGATGTGCATACAGCGATTGGCACCATTAATACCAAGGTCGACCCGATGGCCTTTATGGTGGGTGTTGGCTATCGCTTCTAATGATTCTGATTGCGGTTCTGAACGGACCGCGGAAGATAGCAAAGTACGTCTCTTTCAGCCCGGCTTGTGCCGGGCTTTTTTCGTATGGCTGATTTTGTCTGTACTGTGATCCAACCCGATACAAATCAATTAAATACCTGCCGCTTTATTTCAGTTATTCGCTACCCCTGCCGATAGTGACTATGTTCACTTTACCTTCCCCCAATGAGTGAGGATGTCTCCATGGGCTTATCTATCGTGCAGCGGATCATCGCCGGATTCGTGTTGATGCTGCTGTTGCTGATCCTGCTTGGTGTGATCAGTACTTTTAAAATCAAGGGTATAAATGACGGCCTCTCTGCCGTATCTGACCGGGCAACCCCGCTGGTGGTGGCTGTCGCAGGTCTCAAGGGGGCATTGCAGGATAGTAACCGCTGGGTGCTGGTCTACCGCACCAGTGAAGATGCTGCCCAGTTGCCGCAGCTGGCCAATCAGTTCAAGGAGCAACAGAACCGCTTCGCCCAGCTGAGTCAGGAGATGGGTAAATTTACCGACGTAGCGGATGCTCGTGCCCGCTTCCAACAGGTCGAGAGTGCTACCACCCAATTTTATGGCTTGGCGGATCAGGTGTTAGCCCAGCATCGGCAGTGGGTCAGTGCACTGGAGCAGCGCCACAAGCTGGAGATGGAATTTATCCGCCTTGAGGATACTTACCAGTGGGCGGCGGATCTGCTGCTGCAACAGGCCGCCAGCAAACGCTCCATGCGCAACAAGGCGGAGCTTATTACCTCGGGTATCGCCCGCGATCTGAAGAATATCCGCCGTGCCGATGCCAAAACCGACCTGAACGAGCTGGAAAAGGTACTCAGCAAGGATATCGATATGGCCCGCAAGCGGTTGGAGCGGGTGCTGGTGCCCGATGATGTGAAAGCGCGCTTTGTCTCCAATCTGGATCGGATGCAGGAGTTGGCGCTTGGCGCTCAGGGCTTGCTGGCAACCATGCGTCAGGCTCAGCAACTGGCGCTGTCGCTGGCCACGCAAAATCAGCAGCTGGATGCCAGTCTGGTCAACAGTCTCAATTTGCTCGATGAGATGGGCAAGTCTGCCGGAGCCATCGCCAGCGATAGCCGGATCAATGCCGATGCAGCGGTCAGTAGCGCCAGCTTCTGGATCCTGGTGGTTGCCGCGATGTCTGCCGCTGCCGCACTGGTGATCGGCTATACCACGGCGCGCAGCATTCAGCGCCCGTTGCAGATGATCAACAAGGAGCTCGATTACATGGCGGCCGGTGACATGACCCGCCGCATCAACTACCGCAGCAGTTGCGAATTTGGCAGCCTCTCTCGCTCCATCGATACGCTGGCGGGCAAGACCGGCGAGCTGCTCTCTCAAATCAATGCGGGTTCCCGCCATCTGGTGGATGAGGCGAGCCGCGCCGCCGAGATCAGCGAACGGGCCATGTCCCGGGTACAGGAGCAGAAGAGCCAGACCGATCAGGTGGCCGCCGCCATTACCGAGCTGGAAGTGAGCGCCACCGAGGTGGCCCGCTCTACCGATGGCACCAAGCGGGAAGTGGATTTGGCCGATGAAGAGGCGCGCAATGGTCGCCAGAAAGTGGCCACCACTCGCCGGATCACCGAGCAGCTGGCTGGCGCCATGGAGGAGGCGGTCGGCATCACTTACAAGCTGGGCGAATTCAGCAACAACATCGGCAGCATTCTCGATGTGATCCGCAGTATTGCCGAGCAGACCAATCTGCTGGCATTGAACGCTGCCATCGAAGCGGCCCGTGCTGGTGATGCAGGTCGTGGTTTTGCGGTGGTGGCCGATGAGGTGCGGGCGCTGGCCAATCGCACCCAGACTTCGACCGAAGAGATCCAGGGGATGATTGAGAACCTGCAGAGCTCCAGCAAGCATGTGGTTGAAGTGATGGGACGCAGCCAGGAGCAGACCCAGAGCTGTGTCGAGCAGACCCGCGAGATGGATGTGGCGCTGCAATCCATTGCCGAGCGGATGGGGGCCATCAAGTCGATGGCGGATCAGGTGGCCCATGCCGCTCAGGAGCAGATCTCCGTCAGTCAGGGGGTCGCTCGTCATATCGCCGGTATTGCCGATGTGGCATACGAGACAGAGCGGGAGGCGCGGGAATCCGCCAGCAGCAGCGAAGTGCTGGCCGACCTGGTCGCCAAACAGCAGCAATTGATCGCACATTTCAAGGTCTAGGAGGGCTTATGTCTAAAAAGTGGATTGGAGCCCTGAGTCTCCTGTTGTGTGGCCAGCTGATGGCCAGCGAGCTGGTGATTGAAAGCTGGCGAACCGATGACAAGGCGTTGTGGGAGCAGAAAATCATCCCGGCGTTTGAAGCGGCGCATCCCGGCATCAAGGTGAGTTTTCATCCGGTGCAGAACGTCAACTACATGCCCACTTTGTGGGAGAGCCTGAAAGGGGGCAAGGCGGGGGATCTTATTACCTGTCGTCCGTTTGATGACTCGCTCGCCCTGTTCAAGGCTGGCCATCTGGCCGAGCTGACCGAAATGGCGGGGATGGAGAACTTCCCGAGTTTTGCCCAGTCACCGTGGCAGACCGATTCCGGTGCCCAGACTTTCTGCGTGCCGATGGCTTCGGTGATCCATGGCTTCTTCTATAACAAGAAGATCTTCAGTGAGTTGGGGCTCACCTTGCCGCAAACCCGCGACCAGTTCTTCGCCGTGCTGGACAAGATCAAGGCCGACGGGCGTTATGTGCCGCTGGCCATGAGCGGTTCCGAGAGCTGGGTTGCCTCCGAACTGGGGTTCCAGAACATTGGTCCGAATTACTGGAAGGGAGAGGACGGCCGTCTGGCACTGATCGGCGGGCAGGAGCGGTTGGACAACCCGCAATATGTGAAGGTGTTCGACGAGCTGGCCCGCTGGCGTTCCTACCTCGGTGAAGGTGGCGAGAGCCGCGATTATGCGACCAGTAACGAGCTGTTCACTTCGGGCAAGGCAGCCTTCTACGTGGCGGGCTCCTGGGAGATTGCCCCCTTCACCGGCAAGGTCGATTTTGGCGTCATGCGTCCGCCGGTGGCCAAACAGGGTGATGGCTGTTTCTTTACCGACCACACCGATATCGGTATGGGGATGAATCCGGCCAGCAAGAACAAAGAGGGGGCAATGGCCTTCCTGCAGTGGCTGACGACGCCGCAATTTGCCGAGCTCTATACCAACTCGCTGCCGGGATTCTTCTCCCTCTCCAACCACTTCTTCGATGTCACCAATCCGGCGGCCAAAGAGATGATGGAGTGGCGCGATCAGTGTGACTCGACCATTCGGGTCGCGACCCAGATCCTCTCCCGTGGTACGCCCAAGTTGGGGGATGAGCTGGCCGAGGTGAGTCAGGCGGTGCTGCTTGGCAAGATGGAACCCAAGGCTGCCGCAGAGCGACTGGAAAGTGGCTTGAAGGGCTGGTATGCCCCTCATCAGGGCAACAAGGCCAAGAGCGCGGATTGTCAGTGTGATGCGGTTGCCCCTGCTCCTGCTCCTGCTCCTGCTCCAGTTTCAGCGCCGACGACTGAGGTGTCCGCAGCTCCCGCGACCAGTGAAACATCGGCCGTGGTGGCACCAGCTGTGACTCCCGCAGAACCCGCATCAGCGGCCGCTGCCCCATTACCGGCGCCGTCGGATGAGGTGGAACAGGCGCTCTCCAACGAGCTGGAGGCGCCACAGCAGCCACAGCAATAGGTCATCTGCATCAATAAAAACGGGAGGCATCAGCCTCCCGTTTTTTTATGGCTCGCGGCCAGTATGTATTGCTTTATTGTGCTTCGTGGGGCCAGCGGCAGAGGCTGCCGATGCGGGCTACCGGGGCAAACCCCAGAGAGCGGTAAATGCGCAGGGCATGGTAGTGCTCGTCAGCCACTATGATGAGTTGTTTGGCGCGGGACAATCCTGCGCGAGCCACTTGACTCAGCAGCTGGCGGCATAACCCCTGGTTGCGCCAGGCATGGTGCGTGCGTACCAACTGGAAGCGCCCAAGTGTGCCGCAAAAGAAGAGGCCACAGCTAGCGACCAGTTGTCCCTCTTGCCAGATCCCCCACCAGTCCCCGAGACCATCGGCAATCATGGCCTGATAGAGCGCCTGACGGGATCGAAGATAGGGGAGGTAACTCTGTTCCGAGTGCCCCTCATCCCGCTCATGGAGTTCGAAGTCGAGCCACTCAGGCCAATCAGCAGTGGTGAAGGTGCGTGCCTCAACCTTGTTCATGTCGTCGTGAGGAGGTGGGCAGCTCTGCTCATCCAGCGCCAGTACCACGCACTCCATATATTGGTAACCCGTTGCGACAAAACCGGCGATCCGGCTGTTTTGTCCGGCGGCTAGTGGCCATTGGAATGTGCGGTGGCGCACCCGAGGATCCTGGCCGATCAACTGATCGAATGCGGCTTCCAGCCAGCCTTTGTCGCGGTCGCTGGGCGGGGTGGGGAGCAGCAGGTAGTTGCCGAAGTAATAGTCGGGAGCATCCGGCGTGCGAACCGCCCAGAACTGCTCATGCTGGGTTACCTCGCCCTGGTAGCGATCGAACAGCAAGTCGGTGGCAAAGCCGGGGTGGGTATCCATGATGGTGCTCCTGCAAAGACTCATTCTGTTATCGGCAGGAGTGGGAAATAGATGAAAAGGGGCCGGAGAAACCTCCGGCCAAACAATCACACGCAGATTCAGAACGTCCAGGACGATCTGCCCCCATCATAACTCGACTGGGGCAATTTTGGGATGGGCACTTTTCGGTTACGTACCGTTAATTTTGTAAATATGAAGTTCGTCAGATCGGATGTGAGGTAAAACCCTGTTGACTTTGTGTCGTTTTGCTCATAAATATAAAGACGTTTAGACGTCCAAACATCCGTTTTGACGTAGGCAGATGGATTGCAGGACAGGGAGAAGAGCAGATGGGATTTCACAGTGCACGTCAGGTTGAGGCGCTCAACCAGAGCTTGGCAGATTTGAATGGCGATATATCGGTCAGTTTCGAGTTTTTTCCGCCCAACAGTGAAGGGATGGAGAATACCCTCTGGCAGTCCATCGAACGGCTGAAAGTGCTGGAACCCAAGTTCGTCTCCGTCACCTATGGCGCCAACTCCGGCACCCGTGATCGCACCCACAAGGTGATCAAGGACATCAAGGAACGGACCGGCCTGATTGCGGCGCCTCACCTGACCTGTATCGATGCCAGCCGCGACGAATTGCGCACCATCGCCCGTGATTACTGGAACAGCGGTATTCGTCATATCGTGGCTCTGCGCGGTGATTTGCCGCAGGGGTTGGAGAAGCCGGATATGTATGCCACCGATCTGGTTGCCCTGCTCAAGTCAGAGGCTGACTTTGATATCTCGGTTGCCGCCTATCCGGAAGGGCACCCGGAGGCCAAGAGTGCGCAATCCGACCTGCTCAACCTCAAGCGCAAGATCGATGCCGGTGCCAACCGTGCTATCACCCAGTTCTTCTTCGATGTGGAAACGTATTTGCGCTTTCGGGATCGCTGCGCCGCCATCGGTATTGATGCTGAAATCGTGCCGGGGATCCTGCCGGTCTCCAACTATCAGACCCTGGCCAAGTTTGCCGGTTTTACCAATGTGAAGATCCCGCGTTGGATGCATCAGCGTTTCGAGGGGTTGGATAACGATCAGATGACTCGCAATCTGGTGGGGGCTAGCATCGCCATCGATCAGGTGCGCGTGCTGAGTCAGGAAGGGGTGAAGGATTTCCACTTCTATACCCTGAACCGCTCCGAGCTGACCTATGCCATCTGCCATACTCTGGGGGTTCGTCCCAAGGGTTGACCGGTGGCCACCGCGATAAAAGCAAAAAGCCAATGAGTTGCTCATTGGCTTTTTCGTTATGGCCGATTATCAAGGTCTGGTCGGGGCGATCTCTTTTGGCTCAAGATCGATAACCGCATTACCGGCAGCCCCCGGATACTGGCGATAGACCTGATCCTGCTCCAGTGTGTAGAAGGTATCCAGATAGTCGTCGTTGTTGGTCATCCAGGAGTCGGGCAGTGCCTTGACGATGCGACCGCCGAGATCGAGGAAGGGCAGGGCTTCCGGCACGCCACCCGCAGTAAAGCCGAGTTTGAGAGCTTCAATCAGCAGGGCGCTCAGCTCCTTGTAGTTGACGTTGTCATCCTGCTCCATCATCACCACATCGACGGCACCCCAGCGATAGCGATCCCAGTAAACCAGGATCTGGTTGGGGGTGTAGTCTGTGTTGTCATAGTCGAGGTAGGGCATGTCGACAATATCGACCACTGGTTCATCCCGGCTGGGATTAACCCCTGCGACCACTGCATACACTTCGGCTGCGCCGAGCAGCCAGGGCTCCTGATCATCCTTCAGTCTGATCTTTTTCAGGATACTGGTCTTGAGTGGCACCGTGCTGGCCGTTACTCGCGGGGCGCTTTGCAGATCCGCATCGGCCAGCGCCTTGCGCATCACCTCCAAGCCTGCATTTTTGGCTTTGACGGGATCGGCTTCGACTACCAGAACCGGCCGGGCCGGTGCCTTGTCTACATCCAGATAGACGGGATTGCCAGCACTATCGAACGCTTCAATGGCGCTCCAGCTCTTCTCATCCCCACTAGGAACATAGGCGACCAGCGGTTCGACGCCCTGTTGCAGTGCTGCGGCCTGATCGGTGTTGGCCAGCCGCAACTGCATCAGTTGCTTGACCTCGCCATCCAGTCCTTGCCGGCTGATGGCTGCCTGGTTGGCATCGCTCGCCTGCCGTTTAAGGCGTGGGCTGGCCTTCTGCAGCAGGGTGGGAAGCGGGCTCTGGTATTGCTGATTGCTCAGCAGGGGCAGCAGGTTTTTCTGCTGAAGTGCGAGCTGGCGAGCCAGCTCTCGATCCGTATCGGCAGCTTGGACGCTCGTAGCACCCAGTATGGCCAGTAGTAACAAGACAGCCTGATTTTTCATTTTTATTCTCCGTTGCATGCAACCTGACAGGGCAACACGTCCGGGAAGATTGGTGCCCTGGCACCACTAGAAGGAAATTAGTTTCACTTGTGAATCATTTTATGTGGATAGTGTGCAGAGGTTCACGGTTTGAGGTTCAATTGATTCCTTTGTCGATATGATTGGAACTGATAGATAGCCAGACCAATCAGCAGACCCCAGCAGGCTGCCGCGATGCCGAGCAGGCTGATCCCGGACGCGGTAATGATAAAGGTGAGCAGCGCAGCTTCTCGCGCTTCATCCTCTTGCAAGGCCGAGTGCAGGCTGCTGCCGATGGTGCCTAACAGGGCCAAACCAGCGACGCAGGTGACAAGGGTTGCCGGAAAGGCGCTAAACAGGGCCGCGACGGTTGCGCCGAAGCAGCCGGTCACAAGATAAAAGCAACCCGCCCAAACCGCAGTAGGCCAGCGGCGCTTGGTATCCGGGTCGACCTCTTTGCCCATGCAAATGGCGGCAGTGATGGCGGCCAGATTGAAGGCATAACCGCCAAAAGGGGCGAGCAGCAGGCCAGTCAGGCCGGTCCAGCTGATCAGCGAGGAGGTGGCAGGCTGATAGTCATGGGCTCGCAAGATGGCAATCCCCGGCATGTTTTGCGATGTCATGGTGACAATGAACAGCGGCAGCGCGATACCAAACAGAGCATCAAGGGAGAAGGCTGGCCATGTCCAGACCGGGCTGGCGAGTTGCCAGTGAAGGGTGCCCATTTGCAAATCCCCCCGCACGCTGCAGATCAGCATCCCCACTCCCAGTACCAGCACCATGGTATAGCGAGGCCAGAGATGACGCCCCAACAGGAAAGTCAGCAGCAAGGTACCAAGCAGCAAGGGATCTTGCGGGGCGACCTTGAACAGATCCAGCCCGAATCTGAGCAGTACGCCAGCGAGCATGGCAGCGGCCAGCGGAGCCGGGATATGTTTCATCAAGCGGTCGAACCAGCCGCTGATGCCACACAGAGTGATCAGCAGGGAGGAGATCACAAAGGCGCCGATCGCTTCCGCCAGAGTGAAGTTGCCCAGCGTGGTGATCAGCAGTGCCGCGCCCGGTGTGGACCAGGCGGTTAGTATGGGTATGCGGTAATAGAGAGAGAGGCCGATGCAGCTCACCCCCATGCCGATCCCCAGCGTCCAGAGCCAGGAGGCAACTTGGGCAGTATCAGCACCCGCTGCCGTGGCGGCCTGGATGATCAGGATGACGGAACTGGTGTAGCCGACCATCACGGCGATAAAGCCTGCGACCAGATGGGGGAGGGCGAAGGGCATGACTCTTCCTCTTGGCGTTGTGACGCGCTGTGCGTTATTACGTACAATACAGCTTTGACTATATCGCTGTGCGCTATAGCGCACAAGGCGCATCGTGCAAGAGTAATAAAGAGGCAGTTATGCAAGAGATGAGTCAGCATCTGGCTGCTCGACTGAAGGGGCTGCGCAGCGAGCGCGGCTGGAGCCTGGATGCCGCCGCGCGCGAAACGGGTGTCAGCAAAGCGATGCTGGGGCAGATTGAGCGGGGAGAGTCCAGCCCGACGGTGGCGACGCTATGGAAGATAGCCACCGGTTTTCGAGTCTCATTTTCCAGTTTCATTGAGCCCACACCCGCTGCGCAGGCTGAGGTGCTCTATCGCACCGCCGATGCCATTCGCCAGCAGCCAGCGGGAGAGGGCATGCAAGTGGCGCCGCTCTTCCCTTATGAAAACCGGTTTGGCTTCGAATTGCTTGAGCTGACCCTGTTGCCGGGTTACCAGCGTGAATCCGAGTCCCATGAGCCGGGAGTGACCGAACATGTCATCGTCATCAGCGGCATGATGGAGGTGCTGGTGGAAGGGGAGTGGCGTTCATTGGTGCAAGGAGAGGCGGTGCGTTTTGCTGCCGACCGTCCCCACGGTTATCGCAATCTGGGCATAGCCCCGGCGATTTTCC
>NZ_CP077214.1:4170000-4492500 GCF_019047125.1 Aeromonas sp. FDAARGOS 1411
TGTGAGTGGTAGGGGAGCGTTCTGTAAGTCTGCGAAGGTGTATCGAGAGGTATGCTGGAGATATCAGAAGTGCGAATGCTGACGTAAGTAACGATAAAGGGGGTGAAAAGCCTCCTCGCCGGAAGACCAAGGGTTCCTGTCCAACGTTAATCGGGGCAGGGTGAGTCGACCCCTAAGGCGAGGCCGAAAGGCGTAGTCGATGGGAAGCAGGTTAATATTCCTGCACGACTTGTAATTGCGATGGGGGGACGGAGAAGGCTAGGTGGGCCAGGCGACGGTTGTCCTGGTGAAAGTGCGTAGGTGGTGTTTGTAGGCAAATCCGCAGACACAACGCTGAGACACGAGACGAACACACTACGGTGTGGAAGCCATTGATGCCCTGCTTCC
Source organism: Aeromonas sp. FDAARGOS 1411 (assembly GCF_019047125.1). Taxonomy (NCBI): domain Bacteria; kingdom Pseudomonadati; phylum Pseudomonadota; class Gammaproteobacteria; order Aeromonadales; family Aeromonadaceae; genus Aeromonas; species Aeromonas sp. FDAARGOS 1411. The sequence goes on from NZ_CP077214.1 coordinate 4,170,388, forward strand.
AGGAAAAGCCTCTAAGCTTCAGATTACAAGTCATCGTACCCCAAACCGACACAGGTGGTCGGGTAGAGAATACCAAGGCGCTTGAGAGAACTCGGGTGAAGGAACTAGGCAAAATAGAACCGTAACTTCGGGAGAAGGTTCGCTCTTGATGGTGAAGTCCCTTGCGGATGGAGCTGTCGGGAGTCGCAGTGACCAGATGGCTGGGACTGTTTATCAAAAACACAGCACTCTGCAAACACGAAAGTGGACGTATAGGGTGTGACACCTGCCCGGTGCCGGAAGGTTAATTGATGGGGTTAGCGCAAGCGAAGCTCTTGATCGAAGCCCCGGTAAACGGCGGCCGTAACTATAACGGTCCTAAGGTAGCGAAATTCCTTGTCGGGTAAGTTCCGACCTGCACGAATGGTGTAACCATGGCCATGCTGTCTCCACCCGAGACTCAGTGAAATCGAATTCGCCGTGAAGATGCGGTGTACCCGCGGCTAGACGGAAAGACCCCGTGAACCTTTACTACAGCTTGGCACTGAACATTGAACCTACATGTGTAGGATAGGTGGGAGGCTTTGAAGGCGTGACGCCAGTTGCGCTGGAGCCGTCCTTGAAATACCACCCTTGTATGTTTGATGTTCTAACGCAGGGCCCTGAATCGGGCTCGCGGACAGTGCCTGGTGGGTAGTTTGACTGGGGCGGTCTCCTCCCAAAGAGTAACGGAGGAGCACGAAGGTTGGCTAATCCTGGTCGGACATCAGGAGGTTAGTGCAATGGCATAAGCCAGCTTAACTGCGAGACGGACAGGTCGAGCAGGTACGAAAGTAGGTCATAGTGATCCGGTGGTTCTGAATGGAAGGGCCATCGCTCAACGGATAAAAGGTACTCCGGGGATAACAGGCTGATACCGCCCAAGAGTTCATATCGACGGCGGTGTTTGGCACCTCGATGTCGGCTCATCACATCCTGGGGCTGAAGTCGGTCCCAAGGGTATGGCTGTTCGCCATTTAAAGTGGTACGCGAGCTGGGTTCAGAACGTCGTGAGACAGTTCGGTCCCTATCTGCCGTGGGCGTTGGATGATTGAAGGGAGTTGCTCCTAGTACGAGAGGACCGGAGTGAACGAACCTCTGGTGTTCGGGTTGTCACGCCAGTGGCACTGCCCGGTAGCTAAGTTCGGAATCGATAACCGCTGAAAGCATCTAAGCGGGAAGCGAGCCCTGAGATGAGTCATCCCTGACCCCTTGAGGGTCCTAAAGGGCCGTTGGAGACCACAACGTTGATAGGTGGGGTGTGTAAGCGCAGTGATGTGTTGAGCTAACCCATACTAATTACCCGTGAGGCTTAACCATACAACACCCAAGAAGTGTTCTAAGGCTTGTAGCAAATACGAACGAATTACTTACGTCAGCTTTCTCAGATTGAAGAATTTGCCTGGCGGCAATAGCGCCGTGGAACCACCTGATCCCATGCCGAACTCAGAAGTGAAACGCGGTAGCGCCGATGGTAGTGTGGCATTCGCCATGCGAGAGTAGGACACTGCCAGGCACCCAATTAAACGGTGATGTGAAAGACATGACCGGCTGCGAGGATGATACCTCAGAAGAAGCAGCAGAAGATTTAGCGAAAGCTAACCGAATGCGGAGCGGTAGTTCAGTCGGTTAGAATACCGGCCTGTCACGCCGGGGGTCGCGGGTTCGAGTCCCGTCCGCTCCGCCACTAATTTGAAGGCCTTCCCTGATGGGAAGGCCTTTTTGCTATGGGCATTTTTACCAACTTCCCCCGATGGTTGCACACCGGAACCAACACAAAGCCCGGGTTCATAACCGGGCTTTGGTATTTTTAGCGTATTAAACAGCCAGTGTTAGCATTTATCTGCAGGAAGAGAACTAAAACCCTGTCACCTCCACCATTTTCTATCTATATCAACCCCTTATCTGATGGATTACTGGCCATTTTAACTGGTTTACTTTTGGCCAAACTCTGTTCATGGCGCGCGATTAGGGTTGTATCTCGCTTATAACTCGGTAGAGTAAGGGCATCTTGAGTTTGCCTGTCCCGCGCCGAGTTTGCCGGGTTCCAGGTGTAACTTGGCCAGTTTTTATCAACCTTAAGTCAGTGGTATCGATATGGAACAAGTAAACAAGTCCACCTTCAGCGATGTACTGGAATATGTGCGTATGTCCCGTCGCCAGAACAAACTCAAGCGTGAAATTGCGGATAACGAGAAGAAGATCCGTGACAACCAGAAGCGCGTGCTGCTGCTCGACAACCTGAGCGACTATATCAAGCCGGGCATGAGCATTGATGATGTGCAGGCGATCATCGCCAACATGCGTGCCGACTATGAAGAGCGCGTGGATGACCACATCATCAAGAACGCCGAGCTTTCCAAAGAGCGTAAAGAGCTGAGCACCAAGCTGAAGGGCATGAGCTCTCACAAATAAGCGTTGCGCTTTCGCTTAAGAAACACCGGCCACTGGCCGGTGTTTTGTTATCAGCTCGGATCTCTGCCACTCCTGCAACAATCGGCTCCCCTTTTTAGAATTGCCCTGTTACCATCACTACAAAGCGGTCAATAGTTTCAAGCCATTGACTTGAAAAGACTAAGCTTGAGTGAAACACAATAAATTGCGCAACCATGGTGGGGCTGATATGGGCGCATCAGAACAGACGGATTTGACACAAGTGGCATCTCAAGATTCATCTGTCCAGACCTCGGACGGGAACCCAAAGCGCAAGCGTCGTCCCTGGTGGCGTTGGCTGTTCTGTTTTCTCTTTTTATTGTGCCTGGGGGCGGTGATCGCTCTGGTTGGCTATGAGATGAAAACCTCGAAGCTGCAATCTCAGGAGATCTCCCGCTATGCCGCCAAGCTCACCTATCAGGTCGAGCCCGGCCAGAGCAAGCAGATCGCTTTCCCTGAGGATGGCCCGTTCGACAAGCGGCTCGGCTATGTGCAACTGCCGATGATGCAGGAGCGCCTGCTGCAGCGGGGCTATGAAGTCAGCAAGCAGGTGCATTTCTCCGACGCGCTCTATGACTACGCCAGTCGTGGCTTCTTCGTGCCCTATACCGAGAAGGTGCAGGCCGGACTGACGCTGCACGATTGCCGCGCCGAGCCCTTCTATCAATTCAAGTATCCGACCCATCACTATCCGGATTTTGACTCCATTCCACCGCTCGTCATCCAGTCGCTGCTGTTTATCGAGAACCGCGATCTGCTGAGCAACGAAGAGCCGTTGGCCAACCCGGCGGTCGATTGGCCCCGTTTTGCCAAGGCCGCACTCTCTCAAGTGGGCAAGGCGCTCGATATGCAGGATCAATCTGCCGGTGGCAGTACCCTGGCGACCCAGGTGGAGAAGTATCGCCACTCGCCGGATGGCCTGACCCTGTCGCCGACCGAGAAGATCCGTCAGATGGCCTCTGCCAGCGTGCGGGCCTATCGTCTCGGGCCGGAAACCCTCGAAGCGCGCAAACTGGTCGCTTGGGCCTATCTCAACTCGGTGCCGCTCTCGGCTGCGCCAGGATATGGTGAAGTGCATGGTCTGGGAGATGGCCTCTGGGTCTGGTTTGGTGCCAATGTCGATGACGTGAACCGTCTGCTGGACCCCGCCCGCAACCAGAACGCACCGCTGGCCGAACAGGGGCTTGCCTTGCGTCAGGTGGTCTCGCTGATGATTGCGCACCGCCGTCCCTCTTACTATCTGGCTCAGGGGCGAGAGGCGCTGGCTACCCTGACCGACAGTTACCTGCGCCTGTTTGTGCAGGAGGGAATGATCACGCCACCTCTGATGGAGGCGGCGCTCAAGGCCAAGATTACGTTCCGTGACTTCCTGCAGTCCCCGGCTATCACCCGGGTGAACAATAACAAGGGGTTGCAGGTTGCCCGTACTCGCCTGAGCCGTCAGCTCGGGGTGCAGCTCTATGACCTCGACCGGATGGATCTGACCGCCGATACTAGCCTCAACATGCCGTTGCAGAACGAAGTCTCCCGTTATCTGCAACAGCTAGCCGACCCGACGTTTGCCGCTCAGGTGGGACTGTTTGGTGAGCGCCTGCTCTCGCCGGAGAAGACGGGCGATGTGCGCTACAGCTTCACCCTGTTCGAGAAGTCGCCGGAAGGGTTCAAGGTGCGGGTACAGACCGATAACACCGATCAGCCGTTCGATATCAATGAAGGCTCCAAGCTGGAGTTGGGCTCAACCGCCAAGTTGCGGGTGCTGACCACCTATCTGGAGATCGTGGCCGAGCTGCACGACAACTATGCCGGGATGCCGGTCGAGAATCTGCGCAAGCTGGCTGCCGTCTCTCAGGACAACCTCAGCCGTTGGGCCATCTCCTATCTGATGACGGCTCAGGACAAGAGCCTGCCTGTGATGCTGGAAGCGGCGCTGGATCGCAAATACTCCGCCAGCCCCAACGAAGGGTTCTTTACCGGTGGTGGCATGCACACCTTCAACAACTTCCGCCGCGAGGATAACAATCGTATTCCGACGTTGCGTGACTCTCTGCGTGAGTCGATTAACTTGCCCTTTGTGCGGCTGATGCGCGATATCGTGCGCTACAGCCTCTACAAGGAGGGCAACCGTGCCCAGTTGCTCAAGGATGACAAGGATCCACGTCGTCAGGAGTATCTGGCCAAATTTGCTGACAAAGAGGGCCAGACCTATCTGCTGCGCTTCTGGCGCAAATATCGCGGCAAGACTCCCGAGGAGCAGCTCGATACCTTCCTCGACGGTCTCAAGCCGAGTGCGGTACGTCTGGCGGCGGTTCACCGCTACCTGATGCCGGAAGCCAGCGAAGCCGCATTTGCTGCCTTCCTGGCGGAGCGGTTGCCGCGGGAGAAGCTGAGTGCGAAACGGGTCAATCAGCTCTATGTGAGCTATGGCCCGGGCAAGTATTCACTGCCGGATCAGGGCTATATCGCCCGGGTTCACCCGCTGGAGCTGTGGCTGCTGGCCTATCTCAAGGAGTTCGACAAGGCCACCTTTGCCGACGCGGTGGCGGCCAGTCGTGACGAGCGGCAAGAGGTCTACAGCTGGCTGTTCAAGACTCGCCATCGCAGTGCTCGTGACAGCCGGATCCGCACCATGCTGGAGGTGGAAGCCTTCCTCGATATCCATCAGCGCTGGGCCAAGCTCGGTTATCCGTTTGATCATCTGGTACCTTCGCTGGCGACCGCGTTGGGCAGCTCTGGCGATCGTCCGGCAGCGTTGGCCGAGCTGATGGGGATTATCCAGAATGGCGGTGTCCGCTCGCCAACTTTGCGTATCGAGCACCTCTCGTTCGCCAAGGGGACTCCTTTCGAGACCGAGTTTGAGCCGCAGCACACCGAGGGTACCCGGGTGATGCCGGCAGAGGTGGCGGCCGCCCTGCGCAGTGCGCTCTCCAAGGTGGTTGAAGGGGGCACGGCAAGACGTATCGCCGGTGCCTTTACCCTGCCGGATGGCACTGTGCTGCAGATGGGGGGCAAGACCGGAACCGGGGATAACCGGATTGAAACCGTGGGTCGTTATGGCAACGTGACCAGCTCACTGGCGCGCAACCGCACCGCGACCTTCGTTTTCTATCTGGGTGAGGATCACTTCGGTACCCTGACCGCCTATGTACCGGGTAGCCAGTCTGACAAGTTCCGTTTCACCTCGGCGCTGCCGGTGCAGGTGCTCAAGGGGATGGCTCCCCTGCTGACGCCTTACCTGCAACCGGGCTCCCATACCCAGTGTCTGGCGAACCAGTGATGCGCACGAATTACCGCTCATCACGCAGATAGCTGACCAGAAAAAACGGGGAGGCTGACAGCCTCCCCGTTTTTATTTCCTCATCGGACGCAGCAGCGCTCGATTGCGATCAGGCGTTCAGTACGAACTGCTCGATCACCTGAGCCACGCCATCTTCATCGTTGCGGGCAGTGGTGTGCTGGGCGAGCGCCTTGATCTCGTCGGTGGCATTGCCCATCGCAACCCCGAGGCCTGCGTATTCGATCATGTGGCGATCGTTGCCCGCATCCCCGACGCAGATCACCTGATCGGCGGTCAGGCCAAGGTGCTCGGCCAGTGCGGCCACGCCGGTTCCCTTGTTGCTCTGCTTGTTCATGAACTCGAGGAAGAAGGGGGCGCTCTGTACCACGGTATAGCGCTCATAGAGTTCTGCAGGCAGTCGCTCGATGGCGCGGGAGAGCTGGGGCGGCTCGTCGATCATCATCACCTTCATGATCTGCTCGTCGGCAGGCAGGGTGGCGAAGTCGATCAGATTGATCGGCATGTCGATCAGGCGGGATTCGTGCTCGGTGTAGGTGCTGACACGGGGACTGATGAGGCCCTGGGTGACCGAGAAACCATGAACGTTCACCTCCAGCTCGTCAGCCAGTTTGGCGACGGCGCTGGCGTCACTGCCGGTCAGCAGCTGGCTGCGGATGATGCGCTGATCGGCCACCTGTTGCACCAGGGCGCCGTTGTAGCAGATGACGTAGTCATGCTCTGTGGTGAGGCCGAGCTCTTCCAGATAGCGGCTCATCCCTTCCAGCGGGCGGCCGGAGGCCAGTACTACGGTTACCCCTTTAGCGCGCGCGGCGCTGATGGCGGCGTGGGTGCGGGGAGTAATCTGGCCCTGCGGGTTGAGCAGGGTGCCATCCATATCCAATGCGATCAGCTTGTACATCTCTCACTACCTGAGTCTGGGTGGCCCGCCCGGTGGGGCCAAGGAAGTGGCGAGTGTAGCGAAAATCGACGGCGGGATCACGGACGATACAGCGAGCAGTCCGTGCCGGTTGAGCTATTTGTGTCCCTCGTAAGGGGTCATCTCGAGGGTTTCATCATGGATGGTCAGACGGGTAGGGCCTCGGGTGATGGTAACCTTGCGTTTGAAGCTGGCCATCTCGACCTCGATGCCGGAGTAGAGGTGTTGGGTGGCAATGACCTCCATCTGAGCCATCAAGTTTCGCAGCTCCTCCTGGTTGGCGGTGAGCTGCTCATCGAGCTGGGCCAGCTCGGCCAGCTGATGGTCCCGGATCGGTTTGAGCTTGCGCAGGGTATCCGGATTGCGCTTGTCGCCGGGCAGTTGCAGCAACTTCATGACCAGCTCCTTGATTTTCTCCAGCTGGGCCTGACACGCCTGCTGGTGCAACTTGAGCTGGTGTTCCTGCTCCTTGTGGGTGAAGTAGCCGCCAAGGATCTGCAGCCGGGTATGGTTGGCGGCCTCGGCCCCCAGGCTGGGGGCCATGATCAGGCGATTGGCAATGCTGGTGCCCCCCAGCAGTGTGCCTTTGCGCATGTTGCTATCGCCTACCTTGATGTCTTGTCCGCTACGGGAGTAGCAGTGGCTGAGCTGGCTCTGGATCTGGATATCGCCCCCCGCTTCCAGCTGGGCATACTGGGCGTAGCTGGCGTGGATCTCCCCTTGAGCATTGAGCTGGCAAAGATACTCTCCCTGCTCGTTGCGGCGGCCAATGATGCCGTGGCGTACCGTGATGCTGCCCCCTGCCTCGATCCAGCCCCCTTCGATAAAGCCGCCAATCACGATATCACCGCTGACCCTGATCTTCATGCCCGGGTTGACGTCGCCGCTGACGATTAAGCCCCCTTCAAAATCAATGTGGCCGTGGCGGGCATCAACCTGTTTGACGCTGAGCACCTCGTCCACCTTCATGCCCGCTTTCTCCTGACAGGGCAGGCCAGCCCGACCGGCAATCAGCAGGTCGGGATCGTCGGGGGAGATGAAGGTGCCCTCGCCAGCGCTCATCGGACTGTCTTTGCCATCCTTGGCGGGCAGCTCCTGACCGGTCACGGTAAAACCGGGTACCCCGACGGTGGCCGGATGACGGCGCATCAGCGGAGCGCCTGCCTTGACGGTGACGATGGAGCCGAGATCCCGCAGGTCGACCTTGCCATGACCCAGCTCCTGCGGTTTGAGGATCCGTTCGGCCGGGGTCTCCACCAGCCGCTCATAGCGAGTGTCCTGACCATTGACGGCAGGCTGGCCGTTGGCAATCACCAGCTTGAGCTGACTGCCGGGGGCGGCCTCCTTGGCTGACTGGATGGCAGCGGTGAGCAGTTGCTCACTTACCCCCTGTTTGATTTCGCTGATGGCGATCGCCTCTTTCAGCTGTTCCAGCGTCACATACTTGCCCCCCCAGTCGGCAGTGATCTGGGCGATGGCGCTCATGCGATCCTTCTCCACTATTACGGCGAGTCGGGCATCCTGACGCTTGCCGATGGGGATGGGGTTGGCAGGGACGGGGGCGGCAGGGTTGGTGAGCAGGGTATTAAGCAGGCTGATAGCCTGTTTGATCCCCTCGGGCAGCGGCTGATAGCGGCGACAGTTGGAAGCGAGCAGCAGAGCCTGCACATCCTGTTCCGTGACAGGTTTGGTGAGACCGGCGGCAATCCGCAGGCAGACCAGTTCCATATCGCTTGATAGCAGCAACCACTCTTTGCTTAACACCGCATCTCCTTGCTGAATGAGAACGGAACGATCGGCTCGCTCCTCTACTGTCATTTAATCTCTCAATGATTAATAAAGCGAGTCACCAACCCTGAGAGTGGGCAGTATTCAGATATTTCCTCTGAATGGTCAATGAATTGAAGTCAAATCGGTGATGGCGGCCGGATAAATATGGGTTCTGTTTGGCAATGGTGTGAAAAGACAGATCGCAGCGCCAGCAACATAGGGTCGTTGGCAGGGGCGGTGGTTATCAGCTGCGCTGGGCTGTTCTGGCCAGGGTGAGGTAATCGCCGAGCACCGGCTCACCCAGCATATGGCGGCGCAGCATGTCGAGGGCGGCAAAGGCGAGGATCTTGCGGCGACTCTCCGGGTCGGGGTGGCTGACCTTGACCGTCTGACCGATGTGTTTGCCATCGGCGCTGAGCAGCAGTGGCACCCCCTCTGCGCCCTCTCGCCCTATGGTCAGTTGCAGGCCCGCATCGGCGGTCGGCAGTTGTGCCAGCTCATCGGCCAGTTGCGTACTGAAGTTGGCCTCCAGCCGGGGATGGCTGTGACAAAGCGCCAGCAGGGCGCCGCCACTCTCTCCCTCCAGCAGAGCCAGCGGTTTGCCTTGCAGCAGCTCGAGGATCTGCTGCGCCGGTTCCGTATCTCCGCTGCCAACCAGCCAGGGGCGGATCGTATCCAGCAGTCGGCGCTCGGCACTCTCCATGTCAGCGGCACTGGCGCCGTGGCCGATCAGTTTCAGCTCGATAAGGGGCATGGAGGAGCGGTAACCCAGCTCAATACCAGTTGGCCAGGGTTCAGCATCCAGCATATCGCTGAGCGCCGACTCCGAGACGCCGAAGGTGTAAAAGCGACGCAGCTCGGTATCGACTTGTGCCCCGGCCAGCTGTTTGAGGCGCGGCAGAATTTGCTCGCGCACCATCTGTTTGAACTCGAACGGCACGCCCGGGGTGAAGAAGAGCTGACTCTGGCCACTTCGCACCACAAAGCCGCAGGCGGTGCCGACCGGGTTGTCGAGGATTTCGCACCCCTGTGGCAACCATGCCTGTTTGGCATTGCTTTGTGCCATGGGGCGGCCACGGCTGGCGTAGCGCGCTTCGATGGTAGCGAGCCAGTCGGGGAAAAGGGTAAGCGGCTGGGCAAAGGCTTCAGCGGCAGCCTGAGCGGTGAGGTCGTCGGCGGTGGGCCCGAGCCCGCCACACACCAGCACCACCTCGGCGCGGCTGGCACTCTCTTGCAGCACCGTTTTCAGGTCAGCGAGGTTGTCACCCACCGTCAGGCGACGGCGCACCTGCCACCCCTGTTCCAGCAGCAGAGCGCTGAGCCAGGCCGCGTTGGTATCCACCACCAGACCCGTCACTATTTCGTCTCCGGTACTGATGATCTCGATACGCATGGCAGGCTCCTTGGATTAAACGGGTGGCAACGGTTGGCCTCGGGCCAACACAATCAGGCTTTGTTGTGCTCGAAGTAGTAGCTGATCCGGGTACGCGGATTGAGGTACTCGAACACGGCGGGTGGCAGCCGTTTGGGGTGGATCACCTTGGCGATCGACAGTTCGGCTTGCTGCAGGTCGATGATGGCCGCTTCCTGACGGGGAATGCGCGGATCGTAGACCAGCACCGAGGGGTAGAGCAGGCGGGAAGCGTTGACCGACATCACCAGCCCCACCTGACCGTTGGAGAGTTGCACCACGCTGCCGGGGGGGTAGATCCCCATCAACCGGATCAGCATGCTGAGGTACTCCGGATTGAACTGCGCCTTGCGCTGCTTGTAGAGGCCGCTCAGGGCCGAGTAGGGCACCTTGGCCTGCATGTGGCAGAGGTTATCGTACTCGTTGATCAGCGACACCATCTGGGTCAGCGGATCGAGCTGGCCACCCTTGAGCCCTTCCGGCCCGCTGCCATCGAGATATTCGTGGTGATGGAGCACGATCCCCTTCGCCTCGGCCGGGAAATCCTTGGCCAGATTGAGCAGGTCCAGCCCGTAGCGCGGGTGCTGGGCCATCAGGTTCTGTTCCGGCTTGGTGAGCGGATCGGTCTTGCGCAGGATTTGGCTCGGGATCTTCAGCTTGCCGATATCGTGGAACAGCGCTCCCATGCCGACTTGACGGATCTCGTCGGCCGTCATGCAGCACTCCTTGGCCAGCAGCATGCTGAGCACGCTGACGTTGAGGGAGTGGAAGTAGAGGTTGTTGCCATCCTCGCTGTCGGAGACCAGATGGAGCACCATCTCGTCCACCGAGAGCAGTTGCTCGGTCATGGCGTTGACCAGCTCCTGCGCCTCGCCGATGGCATTGAGGGGGCGGGACTGGATCTTGCTCATCACGCTGCGCACCTGCGCCAGCGACTGCTGGAACTGTTTCTCGCACTGCTGCAGATTGCGGCGATAGAGTTGCAACTGCTCGATGCGGCGATCCTTCTCCTGCTGCATCTGGGCCTGGCGCTGGGCGGCGTCTGCGCTCTCTTGTTGCTGAGGCTGTACCTGATTGAGGGGCTTGGGCGGAACGTCGCTCTTGTCGGGAATGATGGTGACCAGTTTCAGGCCGAGACGGCGGATCAGCTCGATCTCTTCTTCACTTTTGATCTTGAAGCTGGAAAACAGGAACGGGTGTTCGCGCCACCCCAGTGGCAGGGATACATAGTTGCCGACTTGCAGTCGATCTACGGAAATCTTGATACCGGTCATTATCTTGGAAGCAGGAGACACACTGAGCCGTATGCTAGTCAAAGGCGGGGGTGAATACAAAAGGTATCTGATGACAGGGCAGGAGCTTTATTATAGGCTTCTGGATGTCCAGACATATTTACTGATGCAGTACAGGGAGTAAGCATGCCGATCAAGATCCCGGATCAGTTACCCGCCGCCGAAGTGCTGGGGCAGGAGAACATCTTCGTGATGACGGAATCCCGGGCCGTCACCCAGAACATCCGTCCGCTGCGGGTGCTCATCCTCAACCTGATGCCAAAGAAGATTGAGACCGAGATCCAGCTGATGCGGATGCTCTCCAACTCGCCGCTGCAGGTGGATGTGGATCTGCTGCGCATCGATGACAGGGAGTCAAAGAACACGCCTCAGGCGCATCTGGAGAACTTCTATCACGACTTCGAACAGGTGCGTGGCAATAACTACGACGGCATGATCATCACAGGGGCGCCGCTCGGGCTGGTGGAGTTCGAGGAGGTGGTCTACTGGCCGCGCATCGTCGAGATCATCGAGTGGTCCCATCAGCATGTCACCTCCACCCTGTTCCTCTGCTGGGCGGTGCAGGCGGCGCTGAAAGCCTTGTATGGTATGGAGAAGCAGACCCACGGCGAGAAGCTCTCCGGGGTTTACCGCCACCATCGCCTCGATGAGCACGAGCCGCTGCTGCGCGGTTTCGATGACGAGTTTGTCGCCCCGCACTCCCGTTACGCGGCGTTTGATGGCGATCTGATCCGTGCCCAGACCGACTTGCAGATTTTTGCCGAGTCAGAAGAGGCGGGAGTCTATCTGGCGGCGACCAAGGATTGTCGTCAGGTGTTTGTCACCGGGCACCCGGAGTACGATGCCCTGACGCTGGACGGGGAGTATCAGCGGGATCTGGCGGCAGGGCTCGACCCGGCCATTCCTGTCAACTACTACCCGAATAATGATCCGAGCCGGACGCCGCGCGCCAGCTGGCGCAGCCATGGTCATCTGCTGTTTGCCAACTGGCTCAACTACTACGTCTATCAGCTCACCAGCTATCGGGTGGAAGATATCGGCAAGGTCTTCACCTACGACCAGGGAGGCAAGTAGTCAGTCGCCCTGCGCCAGCCGCTCGGCCAGCTGGTCGAGCCATTGGCGGTGGCAGGCCAGGGTAAACGCCTTGGGTCTGTGGGCCTTGATGGCGGCCATCGCCTCTTGCTGTGGCTGGCCGAGGGTCATCAGCAGCGCGGCGGCGACCAGACCGGTGCGACCGCTGCCCCCTTTGCAGTGGATGACCAGATGTTTGCCATCTCCCAGCAGCTCGCGCAGCTGTGGCAGCGCCTGTTGCCAGGCAGCCTCGAAGTCGGCATCGGGTGCCAGATCATCCTCGATGGGCAGATGGAACCAGCGCATTCCTTCGTGCTTGACCTGCTGGCCGAGCTGCGCCAGTTCGAGTCGGATCAACTCGGCGCTTGTCATCAGGGTCACCACTCCGTGGGCACCGGCCAACCGCAGTTGATCGAGCGCCAGGGTCAGCGGCACCTGCTGGGTGCCGGGGCAGGGGGTCAGCAGCAGCTGACCGTCGACACGGGGAACCTCAAGGCTCCAGAAGGGGTGATACGGGTGCATGGCGGATCCTCGCGTGGTGGCCGCAGGGCTGCGACCGATGAATGGCGCCAAGGATAGGCGGGGCAGGGGGGATGTCAATGGCCGTTGTGTTTGCCTCGGTTTACGGGCAGAGTCTAAAAAATTGAGCGGTTCAAGGAGTTAAGATGAGAAACCTGGATCAACTGGATTTGGATATCCTGGCCCATCTGTTTCGGGATGCGGGCATGACCAACAAGGATCTGGCCGCGCTGGTGGGCGTTGCCCCCTCCACCTGTTTGGAGCGGGTGCGCAAGCTGCAGCAGGATGGCGTGCTCAAGGGGGCGCACTGCGAAGTGGATTATCAGGCCCTCGGTGGTCACATTCAGGCCATGGTCTCCCTGCAGCTGGCCCGTCACAGCCGCCAGATCATCGATGCCTTCCGCGATGCCATTCTGGCGCTACCCGAAGTGATCAGCCTGTTCCACATGGGCGGCAAGGATGATTTTCTGGTGCACCTCTGTGTTTCAGATACCGAGCACCTGCGCAACTTTGTCTTCGATCACTTCACCTCCCGCGAAGAGGTGGTGCACCTCGAAACCTCGCTGGTATTCGAGCACAAGTTCAGCCGCTCCCTGCCCTGCTTTCCCCAGCCATAACGGCCAGTGGGCCGACAGTATGAATAGATAGAAAAAACCGCCAGCTGGCGGTTTTTTCCATTCTGCTATCGGCTGAATCAGTACGGGTGGCTCAATTGGCGGCGGTGCGTTCATCCTTGGCCGTCTGATAGAGACTCTTCTGATAGGCCATGCTGCCCCACAGGGCAAGACCGAGGGCATCCTCCTTCAAGGCGTCCGGCTGCGCCGCCAGAGTCAGCTTCTCGCTGGCATTGTCGTAGACATAGCCCTCTGCCGCCCGTTCCGGTTGCAGGATCACCACATCCTTGCCGCGCATCAGGGCGAAGTTCTTGTCGTACTGCATGATGGCGCGCCCCGGCCAGTCGGCGGGCATACGGGTCAGATCCTTGCCGAGCATGGGGTAGTCGGCACTGATCCCCATCAGGGAGAGCAGGGTAGGCGCCATGTCGATCTGGCTGACGATACGCGAATCCTTTCTCGGCACTATGCCATCGCCCACGATGACCCCCGGAATATGGAAGCGGGGAATGGGCACCAGACTGGCGCCACCGACCCGGCTGTCGTGGTCGGCGATGACCAGGAACAGGGTGTCCTGCCAGTATTCGGACTGTTTCGCCCTCTTGAAGAATTCGCCGATGGCGTAATCCGCATACTTGGCCGCGTTGTTACGGGTCTGTTTGGGTTGCTCGAAGAGTTCGATGCGGTTGTCCGGGAATTCGAACGGATCGTGATTGCTGGAGCTGAACACCAGACTGAAGAAGGGTTTACCCTCCTTGTGCAACGCCTTGAAGGTCTCGTCGGCCTTGGCCATCAGATCCTCGTCGGAAGCCCCCCATGACCCTTTGAACACCGGATTGTCGAAATCCTTCTGCTCGACGATGGTGGTGAAGCCATTGCCGAGGAAGAAGCTGCGCATGTTGTCGAAGTGACTCTCGCCGCCATAAATAAAGCTGGTGTCGTAACCCCGTTGTTTGAGCAGATCCGCGATGGTGAAGAAGTTGGTCTGGCTCTTGCCGAGTTTGACCACCGACTGTGCCGGGGTTGGCGTGAAGCCGGTCAGTACTGCCTCGATACCACGCACCGAGCGGGTGCCGGTGGCGTAGAGCTGCTCGAAGGCCCAGCCCTGCTGCGACAGGGCATCGATGTTGGGGGTGAGCGGCAGGCCACCGAGGGAGCCGACAAACTGGGCACCCAGACTCTCCTGCAGCAGGATCACCAGATTCTTCGGTTTACCCTGGAAGCTCGCCTGGTTGAAGGTCTGGCTGGGCAGCAGATCTGAGTTGAAATCACTGGCCGGACGGCCACTCTCCTTGCGCATGACCTCGAGCACCTTCTGCTCCGTCATCTCGCCGTAAAACTGGCCGGCATCCTCCTCGGCGCCCATCTGCTTGATGGCAAAGAAGAGGGAGTAGGCGGAGTTGACGGTGAGCGAGTTGACCAGCGGATCTTCGGCAAAGGCGACCATGGCCGGGTTCAGGGCGCGGTGGCCGAGACTGGAGCGGGCACCGAGAAAACCTATGGCCAGAATGAGCAGGGCGAAGGCCGGACGCAGATACCAGCGGGGGAAGCTGAGGCCATGCACCAGACGGCCGCTCAGCCACCAACCGCCGGCCAGCGCGGCGCCACTGAAGAGTACAGCCAGCAGCAGCTCGGCTTTGCGCCCCGCCCACAGCATGGCGAACACCTCTTTCGGATAGATGAGGTACTCCACATAGAGGCGGTTGGGGCGCACGCCATACTCGGTGACAAACGAGGGGGTGGAGATCTCGAGGAACAGCATCAGCCAGAGTCCGACGGTCAGCCAGACGCGCATCAGTTGCAGCCAGCCCCGACCGATGGCATGGGGGCCTGCCAGCAGCAGGGTGAGCATGGCGGGGACACCCCAGACCCAGCAGAGGGTCGCAAAGTCGACCCGGATCCCTTGCAGCAGCATCTCCTGCCAACCGGCCACGGCATCCACCCGTTCCAGTTGCCAGAGGCCGAGGGCGATTCGGCTGAAAGAGAGAGAGAAAAGCGCGAGCGCGCAGAAGATGGCGAAGGGCCAAAACGGGCCGAGTCGCTGTTTTAGATCTGTCATTTTTGTTCCTGAATGAGACTGTAAGCGCCTGTCCACAGACGTTTTTTACTTGTTGTGAGGTTATGACAGATCGAACGGGTTAAGGTTGCATTCAATTTTGTTAAAAGCCGGAATTAACACATTTATCATCTAAAAATGTGATGTCGCGCGCTTAATGAGCACAGCATAACCTGCTGGATAAAATGTGAGCCACAGCGCGTATGGATGGGGGATGGGTGTTTATAATTGCCGCGAATTATCTCAATCGGAGCCGAAGGGATGCCGGTCTTTATCGATGTCGAGTATGTGCGGGGATGGCGCCTGTTTCTGGTGTTATCGGATGGCACTACGGGTGTGCTGGATCTGACCCCCTGGCGAACCCAGCCGCTGTTTGCAAAGCTGGAGAGCGAGCGTCACTGCGCCCGGGTCTTCATCAACCGTCACCACCAGCTGGAGTGGCCCGTCGGATGTACCTTGTCAGCCCATGAGGTCTATCACCTCATCTCTCCCATTGATGAGCGGGAAGCCTTCAGCTAATCCCCATTTTTTGTGAGCCAACGCCAGATTCCTGTTGCTGGAATGTTTGCCCGTTTGCCTTTCTGAGCCAACTTGGGTAAAACCTGCGCAACATTTTGCCAACTTGCCTTCGCTTCACCTGACAGAGGCTTGCCGCTTTCGCGCCGCAGGCCTTTTTTGCGGCCTGACGGCAAACCTTTCCCTTGCTGAAAGGTTTGGTTGGTTGAATGAAAATAACAAAACAAACAAATACATAAGGAAAATGTATGGCTTGTCATATGCGCACACCCCTTGCCCTGCTGGTTGGTGGACTCGCCTGTCACGGCGCTGCCGGTCAGGAGTCGGTGCAACAGCTGGACCCCATGGTGGTGGTGGCAACCCGCCCGGCCAGCACACTTGAAGTGACGCTGGATCCCAAGAAGCCCGGTTCCCCCATGCCCGCTGCCGACGGCGCCGGTTATCTGAAGAATGTCACCGGCATGAGCATGGTGCGCAAAGGAGGGCTCGGTGGCGACCCTGTACTGCGGGGGATGGGGATGTCCCGCCTCAACGTGCAGATGGATGGCGGCATGCTGGCCGGTGGGTGTGGCGGCCGGATGGACCCGCCCACGGCCTATGTGTTCCCCCAATCCTTTGACCGGATCCGGGTGCTGAAGGGGCCGCAATCCCTCGAGCAGGGTGCCACCCTGGCGGGAACCGTACTGTTCGAGCGGGACAGGCCCGAGTTTACCGCACCGGGCCTCAAGGCCGATGCCTCGGCCCTCTTTGGCAGCTTTGGTCGCGATGACCAGATGGTGGATATGACGGCGGGTTCGACCGATGGCTATCTGCGCGGCCAGTTCACCCACTCCGACAGCGACGATTACCGCGATGGTCACGGTAACAAGGTGCGATCTTTCTATCGCCGCGAGAACGGCACCGCCCAGTTGGGCTGGACGCCGGGGGAGCACACCTGGCTGGAACTCACCGCCGAGCGCAGCAATGCCCGCGCCGCCTATGCGGATCGCACCATGGATGGCCCCATGTTTGATCGCGAATCCTTCGGGCTGAAGCTCAAGCAGGAGCAGATCACCACTCACTGGCAGCGCAGCGAGCTGACTCTGTGGGACAACTACATCGACCACATCATGGACAACTTCAGTCTGCGGCCAAACAGCGGCATGAAGATGCTCTCCAACCCGGATCGCCGCAACACCGGCGGTCGCTGGGCCAACGACATCGCCTTGCCAGCAGACTGGCTGCTGACCGCCGGGCTCGACAGCAACCGGGACCAGCACCGCAGTCGGAGTGGGGTCGACTATGCCACCAAGGATCGTCAGCGCACCCTGCGTTTCGAGCAGCAGGGCGGCTTCGCCGAACTGGGTCGTCAGCAGGGGGCTCACAGCTACAAGGGCGGTTACCGCCAGGATAGGGTAGAGACCACCCGCTATGGCGCCGGTGAACAGACCCTCTACAGCGATACCCTGAGTCTGAACAGCGGATTTGGCCGCTACGAGTACCAGTGGTCGCCCCGCTGGTCCAGCTATCTGGCCTGGGGGCAAGCGGAGCGGGCGCCGGACTACTGGGAGCGCAGCAAGGACAGCACCCCGTTCACCCTCAACCCGGAGCGTAGCCGCCAGTGGGATGCGGGGTTGGCCCTGCGCAGTCGCGAGCTGGACCTGACCCTCTCCCTCTTTAGCGCCGATATCAAGGACTACCTGCTCTACAACAGCAAGTCGAACAAGGTGCGCAATATCGATGCCCAGACCCGGGGTGGCGAGCTGGAGGGGCGCTGGCAGTTTGCCGAGCAGTGGCGTCTCGATGGTGGTCTGGCGGTGGTCTACGGCGAAAACCAGAGCGACAACAAGCCGCTGGCCCAGATGCCGCCGCTTGATGGCAAGCTGGCGTTGGGCTGGCAGCCGGACGAGGCGCTGAGCTTTACCCTACTGGGGCGTGCGGTGGCGGCGCAGGATCGGGTAGATCTCTGGTCCGGTACCGTTGCGGGTCAGGATCAGGGGGAGACTCCGGGCTTCTTCACCATGAACCTGAGCAGCGCCTGGCAGTTTGCCAAGGGGTGGCAGCTCTCGGCCGGGGTGGACAACCTGTTCGACACCTTCTACTACGAGCACCTCTCCAAGTCGGTGCACGCCAGTCAGGCCGGGTTGGGCTATGAGCAGAGCGGCCGCATCCCCGAGCCGGGCCGTTCCTACTGGCTCTCTGTCAACTACCGCTTTGCCTCGGCCGGTGTGCTCTAACCAGTTGAGTCAGATAACGTTTTCAGTCACAGACACCGCTGTGTGAGCATCGCTATCATGGTGAAAAACAGGCGTATCAGACGCCTGCTCTCACAGCGGGAACATAACAATGAAACAGGGAACGTTACGCTATGGCGGCCTGCTCGGGGCCGCCCTGTTACTTGCGGCTTGCGGCGGCAGCGGTAGTTCAGGTGGGGAGAGTTCTCCCCCCGTCGTCAATCCGCCGGTCACCCACCCTCCGGTCGCCACGGCCAGTCGTGCCTGCTATGGCGACGATCAACCCGCCTGCAACCTGCGCATCTATCAGGTAATGGTGGAGTCGTTTGCCGATGGTGACGGCAGTGCCAACTACGGCGTCGGCTATGGCCCCTCCCAGCACAACGGCGATCTGCAGGGGATCATCGACAGTCTCGACCACATCAAGAGTCTCAACGTCAACGCCATCTGGCTCACCCCGGTGTTCGACTCCTGCGCGGGGCAAGGCGGCGATAACAAGCTCGATGCCACCGGCTACTTCGCCTGCGACTTTTTCACCGTGGATCCCAACTTTGGCAGCAATGCCAAGCTCAAACAGCTGGTGGATGGGGCGCACCAGCGTGGCCTCTATGTCTTCCTCGACGGGGTGTTTGGCCACGTCAACAAGGTGGGGGTGAGCAAGCCCTCGCCAGAGGGGCGTCAGCCAGCCCTCACCAGCGGCGGTGCCGGCTATCCGGGTCAGCTGGTGGATTACAGCAAGCCGGAGAGCCTCGCTTACTTCAAGGAGGTAGCCCGCTACTGGGTCGAGCAGTACGGCATCGACGGATGGCGCCTCGATCAAGCCTATCAGCTTGGGCTGGATGATTGGCGCGCCATTCGCAGCGAGGTGGAGCAAGCCAGCGCAGCGCGCAAGGCGGCAGGGCAGCAGTGGGGCACCCTTGGCTACATGGTGGGCGAGGTGTGGAAGGGGGCTGACGACATTCGCGCCCAGGCTTACGGCAGCAGCGACAATCCGGCGCTCTCCTCGGCCTTTGACTTCCCGTTGCGTTACGGCATCGTGCAGGCACTGGCGGTGGAGGAGTCCGGCAAGGGCGGGCAGGGGGCCAGCGTGCTCGACGCCAGCTGGAACAAGGTGGAGAACTACCCGAATCACGCCATGCCGAACCTGATGCTGGGCAACCACGATCTGGTGCGTTTTGGTGATCTGCTGGAGCGTGGCAATTTCAAGTCGACCGAGTACTGGCAGCGCCACAAGGCGGCCTTCAGCTTTATGGCGGCCCGCTCCGGCCCCATCACCTTCTACTATGGCGAGGAGTTTGGCGACGAGGTGCCGGGCTTTGCCGCCAAGGCTGGTGGTGACTGCGCAGCGCAGGGCTTGTGCGACGATCATGTGGCCCGCAGCGATGGCAAGGTGCCCGCTGTCACCGGTTTTGTGCCAAGTAGCGAACAGGCCGAGCTGAAAGAGTGGCTGGCCCAGCTGCTGGCGATGCGTGCCGCGCACCCCGCTCTCTATCAGGGAGAGCGAGTCAAACTGGTGGCCGAGGGCAGTCTCTATGGTGACATCAAGCAGACGGCGGGGGAGCAGATAGTCTACCTGCTAAACCTCTCCACCACGGCGCTCAGCTACAACCTGCCGACGGGCAAACTGCGCAGCGGCAGCACGCTGGTGGATCTGCAAAGTGGCGAGAGTCTGGCTATCGGCGGCAGCAGCGTAACGGTGGAGATACCGCCCTTGAGCGGGCGTTTCCTGCGTCTGCAATAAGTCAGCCACAGCACGCTTTGATATGAGAGAGGGCCCCGTCGCGGGGCCCTCTCTGTCATTGTGGGTGACAAGGTCATGGCGGGGTTATACGGTGGTCTGGCCCCGGTTTTCCAGCCGCTGGCGGAAGGCGCGGGCCAGTCGCTCGTAGAGATCCTGCGCCTCCTTGTCTTCGATATCGCCGCGGATCCAGGGGTTGTCGACTATCTCCAGCAGCACGCAATCACGCCCTTGCTGGCGCAAATCGAGCCCGTAGAGGCCATTGCCGAGCTGATGCACGGCACGGCGGGCGGTCTGCAGTACCCGTTCCGGCACCTCGTTGAGTGGCAGCGCCTCGATGCGGCTCATGTCGAGGGGGTGCTTGCGGCGGCGAATACGATTGCCGGGTTCGGGCCGGTAGCGGCGGCAGGCAAACAGCGGCGAGCCGTCGAGAAAGCCGATGCGCCAGTCGAACTCGGCGGGGATCCGGCTCTGCACCAGCAGCAGGGCGGAGCGGCCCAGCCCCTCGTCCAGCAGGCGGGCCAGCTGTTGCTCGTCGCTGGCCATGGCGAGATCGCGCCCCTGTGCCCCGTCGGGCACCTTCACCATCAGCGGCAGGCCGAGCCGCTGTACCAGCTCATCCACATGGTGGCGGCCGCGGCGGGTGACCACCATGGTGGGCGGCATGGGCACGCCGCTGCGCACCATCAGCTCGTAGAGGTAGAGCTTGTTGCTGCAGGCGAGGATGGCGCGGGAGCTGTCGATCACCGGCATCTTGAGCTGTTCGGCACGGTGGGCAAATTCGAAGGTGTAGTGGCCGACCGCGGTTTCGGCACGCAGCCAGAGGGTGTCGAACTCCGGCAGCCGCTCGATGGCGGACGGTGGCAGGATCTCGGCCCGGATCCCCTGGGCGGCAGCTGCCCGGATAAAGCGCTCCAGCGCCAGCCCGTCACTGCTGGCACGGCCATCATCGGGATCCACCAGAATAGCGAGCTGGTAGAGCGGCGCCGCCTGCTCCTCATCGCCGGTGCCCACCAGCGCCTGGGCGTGGTGCAGCATCAACTCTTTCTCGCTTGGGCTCAGCGCCAGTGGCGACAGGCTCTGCTGCTGGCGCACCGACCAGCCGTGGCGGCCGCGCTTGAGGGTCAGCTCCTGCAGCGGCAACTGGCTCAGGCCATAGTAGTAGCGGGCCAGCCCCGCCAGCTCGCTCTGTTCACACTGGCCGAAGATGGCGCGGACTCTAATCCGATCCTCGCTCTGCTGGGCCAGCCACCCTTGCGCCTTGCGCCACAGCTTGGCCGGTGGCTGCTGGGGTTGCAGTCGGCTGATGGCCTGCAGACCCGGCAGGCAGTGGTGGCCGCGGGCCTGGGCCAGCAGCGAGCAGTAGTAGCCTGCGCTCAGGTGCTCCAGATTGCGGCAGAGGTTGATGATGCGGGGTCGGCCGCCGGTAGTCGGCACGCCATGTTGCAGATAGGTGCGGGCGGTCAGCAGATAATCGGCATGGCAAGGCCAGTCGCCCAGCTCTTCGACGATGACATAGGTACTCATATTTTCGGCTCCACAGATCAGACTGCCTGAACAGGCAGGATCCCCAGTGGGCTTCGATGCACCGACAAGCACGACAATGGCGCGAGGGGAAACAAGAGGTTACAGTGCCTAATATGACGCCTTGGTAACTTGTGATACAAGTCGCATTTTTGGTGCTGAGGATAAATAACTGAACAAGGACTCCCCGTGTTGACCGTACGTGCGGCCCGAACCGATGATCTGGGCGCCATCGTTAATCTGGAACGCTACTGTTTTCCCCCCGAAGTCGCCTTTGGCCGCAGCCGCTGGCACTATCTGCTGGCCCACGCCAAGGGGCGTACCCTGTTGCTGCTGGACGAGAAACATCAGCTGATGGGCTATCTCTGCCTGCTGGAGCACAGAGGCTGGGATCGGCTGGTCATTCAGGCGCTGGCCATCCGCTGGACAGTGCGTCGTCTGGGCTGGGCCCGCCGTCTGCTGGAGCAGGTGATCCGCGAGGGCAAGGCCGCTGGCTGGGGGGCGATTCGCCTCGAAGTGGGGGATGCCAACGCAGAGGCGCTGGCGCTCTATCAGGGATTGGGATTTCGTCCCCAGCAGCGGCTGGCGGACTACTATGGCCGCGACCAGCACGCCCACCGGCTGGTGCTGCCGCTGGTGAGCGACGAGGAGCGTGAGCGGCGCAGAGTGGCTCGCACTCAGGCGCGCAAGCCCTCTGCACAGGCCAACTGATCATGTTGAACGAGCAGAATCGAGGAGCAGGATGAGCTGCGACAACTGTCTTGCCACCGCCATCAGGGCCAAGCTGGGGCGCTGTCCGGTCTGCGCTGGCCAGACCTTCGTCATCGGCCTGATTGGCTGGCTGGTCTGGTGGTGGTGCGGCGCCGACACCTCGGTCAACGCTCTCACCGGCCTGCTGTTTGCGCTGGGTGGCTCGGGCCTGTTGCTGCTCCATCTGGTGGTATTTGTCTGGCGCAAGGCGACCGGACGTGAATTGAGCGATGAATGAATCTGAATAGATTCAAACAGATAAATAACAATATCGGTGTAGATATGGAGGTTCAGATGATTGCAATGGTAACGGGCGCCTCGTCCGGTTTTGGTGAAGCCATCAGCCGCCAGCTGGTGCAGGCGGGCTACAAGGTGATCGGTACCGGTCGCCGCGCCGAGCGGCTCGCTGCGCTGGCGGACGAGTTGGGCGAGCAGTTCCTGCCGCTGGCGTTCGACGTGCAGGACAAGGCGGCTACCCGCGCCGCTATCGCCGGCCTGCCAGCCGCCTGGAACGAGGTGGATCTGCTGGTCAACAACGCCGGTCTGGCGCTGGGGCTGGAGCCGGCTCATAAGGCGGATCTGGAAGATTGGGAGCAGATGATAGCCACCAACATCAGCGGTCTGACCCTGCTCACCCGCTTGCTGCTGCCGGGCATGGTGGCGCGCAATCGCGGCCATGTCATCAACATCGGCTCCATCGCCGGTACCTACCCCTATCCGGGCGGCAACGTCTACGGCGCCACCAAGGCGTTTGTGAAGCAGTTCAGCCTCAACCTGCGTGCCGATCTGGCGGGCACCGCCATCCGCGTCACCAACGTGGAGCCGGGCCTGTGCGGCGGCACCGAGTTCTCCAACGTGCGCTTCCACGGTGACGACGCCAAGGCGGCCACCGTCTATCAGGGGGTGGAGGCTATCCAGCCGGAAGATATCGCCAATACCGTGCTCTGGGTGAGCCAGCAACCGGCCCACGTCAACATCAACAGCATCGAGATCATGCCGGTGGCCCAGACCTTCGGCCCGCTCAATATCAGCCGTCGCTGATCGCTGCATTGGTTGAAACAAAGAGGCTCCCGTGGGAGCCTCTTTGCGTTGGCGAGCCGGTCACAGGCTCATGATCTTCTTGAACTCTTCCGGCGAGTACTTCTTCTCGGTGCGCTTGGTGAGATCCGTCATCAGCTTGTAGCGCAGCGCTTTGGCCATCTGATAGGTCTGCTCCAACTGGCCATAGGAGTAGTCGGCGGCCAGCCCGATGGCGGTAGCTTTGTCGCTGGCGTAGGCCTGTTTCAGGCTCTTGTCGAGCAGCGCTACCTCCTTGTAGAGCTTGCGGCTCTCTTTGCTCCAGACGCCGCGCAGTAGCGGCAGGTACTTGTCCGGATCGGCGCTGGCCAGCGCGGTCAGGCTGCGGAACTGCCAGTAGGCGGAATCATCGGAGTAGCTGTCGCTACCGGTGTGATAGGGCAGGGGGTAGGATTCTAGGGTGTTGTAGAGCGGCACCATCACAGATTCGGCCAGCACGCCGTAGCTCTGCCAGATCAATCCCTGCAGCTCTTTGGGCATCTCCTTGCGCAGCTGGATGACGTGGGATTCCAGCTGGCGATCGACCCGGATCGGCCGCTCCGCCTTGCCCGCGAGCGGCGTGCCCTCATAGGTGGCGCTCAGCAGCCAGGCCACGTCCGGCACGGCGATGGGGGCATCCGGCTTCATAAACAGCGGATATTGCGCCTGCCGGGTCGCTTGTTTGTGGGAGGCCGTCAGCATGTTCTGGCCGAGCCACTCCCGATCCACGTTGTAGGGATCGGCAATCACCCCGAACGCCTTGGCGAAGTTGAAATCTTTCGGGTCGGCGTTATCCAGCAGTTTGTGCTCGCGCACGAACTCCAGCAGCTTGGGCGAGTGCAGCACATCGGCGCTGTCGAGATTGACGCCGTGGATTCGCAGGCCGTTGGCCACCATGGCGTAGCTGTCGTCCGGCACCCGCACTGCGATCCAGTGGTGGCCGGAGCCGATCTCCATCAGCCAGGCCTCGTTCACATCCGCCAGATAGAGGCTGTTGCCCTCACCGGCGCCATATTGCTCCACATAGTGGCCAAGCAGCTCGACCCCCTCTTTGGCCGTCTTGGCCTGCGGCAGGATCAGGGTCGGGATGATAGCTTCAATCACTCCCTTCTCGATCAGCGGATCTGCTTTCTGGGCCTTGTCGTTGACCTCGGCACTGGTGGTGGCCGAAATGGCGACGTTGAACTCGTTGATGCCGCGCTCCTCGTAATACTTGCCGTCCGGGTCGCTGGACGTCGCATCCCAGTCACGAATGGCTGAGTAGGCGAAAAACGCCTTTGGCATCGGCACTTCCAGCCCGTTGCCCAGTTTCCAGAGTTTGCCCTCGTTCTGCTGCGCGGGCCGGAAGGCGAGGTACTTGTTCCAGTTGTTGACGCCAAAATCCTCGTTTCTGGCGATCATCACGCTGCCATCGGCACTGGCCCCCTTGCCGACGATAAGACCGGTACAGGCGTCGGCACTGGTGCCAAGCAGGGTGAGCAGGGTGGCGGAGAGAAGACTCAAGGTGTGTTTTTTCATAGGTGTACCCGAAGGGTTGCGGTGAGTGAGAGTCAGACGAGGGGATGAGGTGTGGGGAGGCTGCAACTCCGAACTGGCAGCGGAGTGAGCACGACAGATTGGTCTGCCTGTTATTGGTTTTTCGAACAGATCATCCATGACACGGCTGGCTGGTTGTGATGTGCGCCAAAATTGTATTCCCGAGTGGTTGTTTATTTTGTGATCGAGCTGCGGTTCCTGACTTTTCTCTGGCATCGTGGCGCGTGGACGGCGAAATGTGCCAAAACAGCGAGAGCCGGCAGCAGATGAGTCATGATTCTGACGCCAGCCTTGCGTGTGGGGCGTGGTGAGATCCGCCATAGCGCGGGATCTTGCAACATCTGACAAGTTGGCCTGTAACTTGCTAGTTTAATTGATAATGGTGGGGCCTGACGCCCCATGTGACCGGATCAGCCTGTGCCCATTGCCGCAGATGCGCACTGAATTGGAGCCCCCATGGATATCAAACCCTACAGCCAGCAGCTTGCCCAGAGCGCCTCCAACAACCGCGCCCTCGCTACCCTCAACAGTGCCAGTAGCGGCGGTCAGGGCGGTGGCTGGGAGGAGATGGTCAGCCTCTCCACCCAGCGCATGACCGGTCAGGCCCAGCAGGTGCTGACCTACGAACATCTGGCCAAGAACAACAAGTTGCCACCGGCGCTGGATATGAGCTCCGACAAGGGGGGCGTGGTGCAGCAACTGGTGGACAAGGCGCTCGGTTTCGATCGCAAGAAGTTCAACGAGATCGAAGAGAAGCTCAAGACCATCGCCGATAACAAGAAGCTGACGCCGGAAGAGCGGGCGGAGCAGAGCAAGCCGCTCAACGAACAGCGAGAGGCGATGCTCAAGGAGGCGATGGATCGCCTGACCGGCAAGAAGAGCTCATCCAAAGATGAGGCCAAAACTGCCTGATCCTGCCGCTGTTCTGAGATCTACCCGGTCGGCACCGATGGGCCAGTGTCGACCGCCGATGGGCAAGCTTCTGCCACCTCTTTTGACCTCACCTCCCCACAGGCGCACAATGTCCGCGCATTGAGCCAGTCGAGGAGTCCGCCGTGTACAACTTCCAATATGCCAATCCGACCCGCATCTGTTTCGGCGAGGGGCAGATCGCCAGCCTGCCCGAACTGATCCCGTCCGGCAGCCGGCTGCTAGTGCTCTACGGTGGCGGCAGCATCAATCAAAACGGCGTCTATGAGCAGCTGACCCGGGCGCTGGAAGGGGTGACGTGGCAGGAGTTCTCCGGCATCGGCGCCAACCCCAGATTCGAGCTGTTGATGGAGGCGGTGGCGCAGGTGAAGCGCGAGCGCATCGACTTCCTGCTGGCGGTCGGTGGCGGCTCGGTAGTGGATGGCACCAAGTTTGTCGCGGCGGCCGCCTGCTATGAGGGGGATGATCCCTGGGATATCTGCGGCAAGCAGGCGAGCGTGCACAAGGCGCTGCCGATGGGCTGTGTGCTGACCCTGCCAGCCACCGGCTCCGAGAGCAATCCTACCTCGGTGGTGAGCCGGGGGGATGTGAAGATCTCCTTCAGAAGCCCGCTGGTGCAGCCGCAATTTGCGGTGCTCGATCCGGCGACCACCTACAGTCTGCCGCCGCGCCAGACCGGTAATGGAGTGGTGGATGCCTTCGTCCATATTGCCGAGCAGTACCTCACCTTTCCGGTGGGAGGCGAGGTACAGGATCGGCTGGCGGAAGGCTTGCTGCAGGTGCTGGTGGAGAACGGCCCCAAGGCGCTGGCGGAGCCAACCAACTATCAGGTGCGGGCCAATCTGATGTGGGCGGCCAGTCTGGCGCTCAACGGCCTTATCGGTTGCGGAGTCCCGCAGGATTGGGCCTCTCACGCCATCGGCCATCAGCTGACGGCGCTCTACGGGCTGGATCACGGCCAGAGCTTGGCGGTGGTGCTACCCTCACTGCTGCGTGAGCGGGCGAGCCAGAAGCAGGACAAGCTGGCCCAGTTTGCCGAGCGGGTGTGGCATTCGACCCGCGAGGACAAGGCCCTGCGCATCGAAGAGGCGATCATCCGTACCGAGCAGTTCTTCCAGAAGATGGGATTGGGTACCCGGCTGGCCGACTATGGCCTCAGCGAAAGCTGCATTCCGGCGGTCTGCTCCAACCTCAAACGGGTGGGGCGCACCGCGCTCGGTGAGCAGCAGGATATCGACCCGGATCGGGTGGCACGCATTCTCGCCCGCGCGCTATAAGCCGGCGCCGGTTTGTGTCCCTGGCTGATGCATTTTCCCAATTAAAGAGGGCCGCTTGTTGCGGCCCTCTTGCATGACGGGTTAGCCGATCACTCGGTGCGCGCCTTCAGATAACCGGCGTAATCCGGGATCTGTACGCTGAACGCTTGCCGCATATGGGGGCTGTCCATGATGAAGTCGGCGGTCGCTTCGTTGGTGGCGACCGGGATGTTCCAGACTGCCGCGAGGCGCAGCAGCGCCTTCACGTCCGGATCGTGCGGCACCGCATTGAGGGGATCCCAGAAGAAGATCAGTACGTCGATCTTCCCTTCGGCGATCAGGGCGCCAAGCTGCTGGTCGCCCCCCATGGGGCCGGAGAAGAGGCAGGTGATGGGCAGTTGTGCCTTCTTGCCGAGCATGGTGCCGGTGGTGCCGGTCGCATAGAGATGGTGGAGCTTGAGCTCCTCCTTGCGGCGCATTACCCAGTTCAGCAGAGGGGTCTTCATGTTGTCGTGAGCCACCAGTGCCACCCGTTTGTGGGGCGCCATCTCGCGTGCAATCTGTTCCATGGAAATCGTCCGTAGCATTGTTATTGGAAGAGAGTCGTATCCTAATCGAAAGCCATGCCAGATGCTGTGTTGGGCGTATTAACTGTGATCCTGTCGAAAAGTTTTCGGGTCATGCGACTCAAATATGGCGGTCCAAATAAAGGGACCCGCGCTGGCGGGTCTCTTTGCTTGCTGGCCTGCGGGCTCAGGAGCCGTGGTGCAGTTGCGACTGCTGGTAGTTCTCCAGCCCGATGCGATCGATAAGGTCTAGCTGGGTCTCCAGCCAGTCCACGTGCTCCTCCTCATCCTCCAGAATCTCCTGGAACAGGTCGCGGCTGATGTAGTCCTGCACCGACTCGGCATAGGCGATGGCTACCTTGAGGTCGGGGATGGCATCCATCTCCAGCGAGAGGTCGCAGCGCAGCATTTCTTCCACCGTTTCACCGATACGTAGCTTGCC
Organism: Aeromonas sp. FDAARGOS 1411; assembly: GCF_019047125.1. Taxonomy (NCBI): domain Bacteria; kingdom Pseudomonadati; phylum Pseudomonadota; class Gammaproteobacteria; order Aeromonadales; family Aeromonadaceae; genus Aeromonas; species Aeromonas sp. FDAARGOS 1411. The sequence goes on from NZ_CP077214.1 coordinate 4,198,310, forward strand.
CAGATCCTGCAAATTGGGCAGCCCTTCGAGAAACAGCACGCGTTTGACCAGCTCGTCGGCGTGTTTCATCTCATCGATGGACTCGTGATACTCCTTGTGCCCGAGCGCCTTGAGGCCCCAGTCATCGTAGATGCGGGCGTGCAGGAAGTATTGGTTGATGGCAATCAGCTCATTGGCCAGCACCTTGTTGAGGTGGGCAATGATCTTGGGATCTCCTTTCATCGACAGTGCTCCTTGGTTCGTGCCTGAGGCTCCGATCGTTAGAGCTTAGTCCAGAAAAGTGACAACAAGAGGTCTGGCGAGCTAGCTCGCCTGAGAAAAGGGGTGACCCTGTTGGCGGGTCGCATCAGAAAAGAGGTGTCCGGATCAGGCCACTTCGTAGTAGAGCACGGGTTGCTCCTGCTCCATCTTGTCGAGCTCGGCGGCAATGATCTCCATGGTCATGCGTACGCACTTGCCGCACTGGGCGCCCACCTCGAGCGACTGCTTGAGCTGGCGGAATTCGCTTTTACCTGACTGCACCGCTTTGCGGATCTGGGTATCTGTGATGCCGCGGCACAAACAGACATACATGGTGGTTACCTCGCGCTGAAATTAAATGAAATCTAAATGAGAATGGTTCGTAGTGCAAATAACCATTGGTAATAAGATCCCCTGCTTGCCACTGTGCAACCCCTTGGGGACAATGCTGGCAACCAGAGGAGATCACCATGCTCAAGAAACTGTTCAGCGCCCTGTTCGGGGGCGAGCCGACCAAGGCGCCGGAAGTCACTCCCACCGAATATGCCGGCTATCTCATCTATCCGGAGCCCATGGCAGAAGGTGGCCAGTATCGGCTGGCGGGCCGCATCACCAAGGAGCTGGACGGCGTGCTGCAAACCCACCGCTTTATCCGCTCCGATCTGTTTGCCAATCCGGCCGATGCCGAGCGCTTCATGGTGCAGAAGGCCCACACCTTTATCGATCAGATGGGGGATCGCATGTTCGAGCCCCGCAAACCGGCTGACAGCCAGGCTTCATGACGCCGCCTGAGATCCACTGCCTGCGCGAGGCGCTGGCCCGCGCCGGCGAGCGGCGCCTGATCTGGCTGGAGGGGGAGGAGCCTGACTGCATTGCCCGCGCCCAATCCCTGCTCGGTGAGACCGTTTTTTGGCTGGGGGCCGGGCCCGAGTGTTATGCCCCGCAACCCGCCGCCAAGGCGTTGCAGCGGCTCGGTCAGGAGTGCGACACGCTGGTGTTCAACGCCTTCAGCGGCTTTCATCCCGACGCCTTCGGGGCGCTGGCGGGCACTCTGCGCGCCGGTGGCTGGCTGTTGCTGCTGACCCCACCCAGAGCAGAGTGGCCCGCATGGCCGGACCTCGACCGGATTCGGCTGGTGGCCCAGCCGGAGGAGGCCAGTCGGGCCGGTCACGGCTTTATCGCCCGGCTGGTGCGGTTGCTGGACGGGGATCCTGCCCTCTCGCTGGATCCGCCGGTTTGCTCGCAGCCGTGGCAACCGCTTGGGCCGGAGCGCAGGCTGAGTTGCGATCAGGCACGGGCACTGCCCGCCATCCACAAGGTGTTGCACGGCCATCGTCGTCGACCGCTGGTGCTGAGCGCCGACCGCGGTCGTGGCAAGAGTGCGCTGCTGGGGCTGGCCGCCGCCGAGCTGCTGCGCCAGCAACCCGGGCTGAACATAGTGGTGACGGCTCCCTCGCAGGCAACGGTCGCCACTCTGTTTGCCCACGCTGCTCGTGGGCTTGATTGCACGCCAGAACAACTGACTGGGCTGAGCTACTGTTCGCCAGATCGGTTGGTGCACGAGGCGATGAATCCCGATCTGCTGCTGGTGGATGAAGCGGCCGCCATTCCGACCCCGCTGCTTGAGGACATGCTGGCCCGTCACAGCCGCATCGTGTTTGCCACCACCGAGCACGGTTACGAGGGGACGGGGCGCGGTTTTCACCTGCGCTTCAAACGGGTGCTCGATAGCCAGACCCCGGAGTGGCAGGAGATCCGCCTCTCTGAACCCATTCGCTGGAGTGAGCGTGATCCGCTGGAGCCGCTGATTTTCCGCCTGCTCGGCCTCAATGCCGAAGTGGCAGCGCCTATGTCGCCGAGCAACTCAAGCTGGCGTCTGGTCAGTCAGGAGGCGCTGGCGAACGACGAGGCGTTGCTCAACCAGCTGTTCGGCCTGTTGGTGCTGGCTCACTACCAGACCACGCCGAGCGATCTCAGATCCCTGCTGGAGAGCCCGGATCTCGACATCCATCTGCTGGAGCAGGATGCGAGCCTGCTGGGTGTGGCGCTGGTGGCGCGTGAAGGGGAGATAGAGCCCGAACTGGCCGAGGCGATCTGGGCCGGTCGCCGCCGTCCGCGCGGCCATCTGCTGCCCCAGTCGCTGCTGGCCCACGCCGGTTTTAAAACGGCGGGGGGGCGCAGCTACGCCCGGGTGATGCGTATCGCCATCCACCCCGAGCTGCATCGGCACGGACTGGGTTCGCTGCTGCTTGGCAAGCTTGAGGAGCACTATCGTCAGATTGGCATCGACTACCTCGGCTCGGCCTTTTCGGCCAGCGCCGACCTGCTCCCCTTCTGGCGCAAGGCAGGACTGACGGTGCTGCGCATCGGCCTGCAACGGGATGCCGCCAGCGGCTGCCACGCAGCCCTGCTGCTCAAAGCGCTGAAACCCGGACATGAGCCCGAGTTGGATCAGTGGCAGCAGCGTTTTGTTCGCCAGCTGCCGACCCTGCTGGCGGGTGAGTTGAAAGGATTGGATCCCGAGCTGGTATGGCAATGTCTGCAAGGCAGCATCGTTACCGCAGCGGAGCTTGGCGAGTTCGAGCGCGATGAGGTTGAGTGCTTTGCCCATCATCACAAGCCGTTTGAACTGAGCCAATGCAGCCTGCAGTTGTGGCTGGCGCGCAATCTGGCTGTGTTGGCTTCACTGACTCCTGACGAGCGTTATCTGCTGATCGCAGCCATCTGGCAATATGCCGACTGGGGAAGACTGGCTGCGAGGTTGCAACTGGCGGGCAAGCCCGCCGTGATCAAGAGTTTGCGGGCGCTGCTGGCGCGTCTCTTGAGTTCCTCTACCACTCGATAGGTTTGCCCTGCCAGTCGAGAAAGCTCAGCTCGCCATCCGGTTGCAGCCGGTTCATCAGGTTAATCAGATGGTCGGCTACCAGCTCGGGACTCTGCACATTTCCCGCCGGTACATTGGTGCGAAACGGGCGGGAGAGTTGGGTATCCACGGTGCCGGGATGGAAGGCCAGCAATTTGACGCTGGGGGCCCGCCGGGCCAGCTCGATGGCGGCACACCTGAGCAGCATGTTGAGGGCGGCCTTGGATGCACGATAGCCATACCAGCCGCCCGCTCGGTTGTCGCCAATGCTGCCGACACGAGCGCTGAGAACGGCCAAAGTGCAAGGCTCGCGGCCAAACAGCGGTAACAGCTGGCTGATCCAGCGCAGCGGCAGTAGGGCGTTGGTCTGGTAGAGGCGGGTCATGGCATCGAGATTGATTGCTTCGAGTCGCTTCTCCGGCTGGATCTCCCCCTGATGCAGGATGCCGTTGCAGATCACCACCCGATGGGGTCGCGGCGCCAATTCCGCGATGCGGGCCACCACTTCTGTCATCTGCTCATCGCTGTAGTCACAACATAGCCAGTGCAGGGCTGGCGAAGAGGTTCCTGCTGGTGCGGGCTGACGGCTGATGGCAATCACGGGCCCGACACCCGCCGCCAACCAGTGTGCGACCAGCGCCGCCCCGATACCGCCAGAAGCGCCAATCACGACGACACCTTCACTCATCTCTGGCTCCTTATCAGCGCATGGATTTGTCCTGATTGGCAGATACGATCCCGCCAGCCTGCGGGATCAAGCGGTTAACGCTGCAATCTTGCCGAGATCCGAGCCGCTGGGTGAATTCCATTCCTATACTGAGGGAAAACCGCAGCGGTCTGCTGCCCGCGCAACCAGAATGAGAGTCACCATGATGTCCAAAGATGGGGAAGAGCGTAAATCTATCCTGACCGAAAGTGGCACCAACGAGCTTGAGATCATCGAGTTTCACCTCAAGAAGCAGCTACCGGACGGCCGTGAAAAAACCGCTTATTACGGAATCAACGTCGCCAAGGTGCGCGAGGTGATCCGGGTGCCGGAGACCACAGATTACCCCAATGCCCAGCGCCATATGGTAGGGGTCTTCTCCCTGCGGGATCGCCTCATTCCGCTGGTGGATCTGGCGGGCTGGCTCGGCATCAAAACCAACCCTGACCACAGCCACAAGGTGGTGATCGTCACCGATTTCAACAAGATGGCCAACGGCTTTCTGATCGACAGTGTCAGCAGGATCCATCGGGTCTCCTGGGAGGATGTGGAGTCCCCCAGCCAGTTTCTGGAAGCGGGGGAGAACGACTGCGTGGTGGCCGTGGTCAGGCGCGATGGCAACCTCATCATGATCCTCGATTTCGAGAAGATCATCGCCGATATCAACCCCGAGCTCAGCATGGAGAAGTACGATGTCACTCAGGACCGCAAGGTGCTCATCGACGATCGCATGATGGCGCTGCGCCAGGGAAAAACCATTCTGGTGGTGGACGACTCGGCCTTTATCCGCAAGATGATCGAGACCACCCTGCGCACCGCTGGCTACAACGTGATCACGGCCAAGGACGGGGGAGAGGGGCTGGAGATGATGACGGATTTCGATCGCCTTGCCCAGGAGGAGAGAATGCCGGTGACCGGCTTCGTCAACGCGGTGATCACTGATGTGGAGATGCCGCGCATGGATGGCATGCACCTGCTCAAGCGGCTGCGGGACACCCCCTCCTACAAGGAGATGCCCATCGTGATGTTCTCCTCCCTGATGAGCGATGACAACCGCCAGAAAGCGCTGCAATTGGGGGCCAACGATACCATCACCAAGCCCGAGATAGGGCGCATGGTGGGGATGATGGACCATATGCTGCTGGGGATCGCCCCGCCTTCGCCAGCCAACAACATCTGACCTGCCGTTAACTTGCCATTGGCCGGTCGAATCCACTGATTGGTTGCCTCAAGCGGCCACTCCTTGCCAAGGGGTGGCCGCGCTGTTTTGGCTGTTTGCTGTGATTCCCGACGCCCCTTGTCTCCCGGATATGATCTATGTAATGATAATTATTATCATTTGTTGGTGTGAAGTATATGACAGCAACCTGGGTGAAGGGGTGGGTCGAGTCGACCGAAGGTGGCAGCAGCATGAGTCACTGGAAACAGCAGACCAGAGAGGGCAACCGGCTGTTTGACTGCGGCGAGTATCATCAGGCGTTGGCCCATTATCAGCAGGCGCTGTGGCTGGCTCGTCAGCAATTGGTGCAGTGGCATGACGCCGATGAGGCGGTGGCGGCGCTGGTTGTGGCTCACCACAATCTGGCGGATCTGCTGGTGGCCATGACTCTGCCCGATCGCGCCGCCGACCTGCTCTGCTATGTGCACGACTGCCTGCTGGCGACCTGTCACTCCCCCGCTTGCTCCTCTCGCCTGCGAGAGGCTGCTTTGCGCCATACCCGCACAACCCGTGCCGAGTTGCTGACGTTCGTACAGCGCCACGGCAGCCACGCCGGGATCATGCGTTCGCTCGGTCACTGCCTGTGTCAGAGCGAGCCCTCATCCCGGCTCCATTAATCCGAACAGAGGTCATCATGAGCCATACCCTGCCAGCCCTGAACTATGCCTACGACGCACTGGAACCCCATATCGATGCACTGACCATGGAGATCCACCACAGCCGTCATCACCAGACCTATATCAACAACCTCAACGCCGCGCTGGAAGGGGTGCCCGAGCTGGCCGCAATGCCGGTAGAGGCTCTGCTGCGCCGCTTCGATACTCTGCCTGCCACCTTGCAGGGGGCGGTCCGCAACCATGGTGGCGGCCATGCCAATCACTCCCTGTTCTGGCTGGTGATGAGCCCGCAGGGGGGCGGTGAGCCGGATGGTGAACTGGCTCTGGCCATCGAGCGGGAATTGGGGGGATTCGATGCCTTCAAGCAGGCTTTCACTCAGGCGGCTCTGAGCCGCTTTGGCAGCGGCTGGGCCTGGCTGGTGGTGGACAAGGCGGGCAGATTGCAGGTGGAGAGCAGTGCCAATCAGGATAGTCCCCTGATGCATGGCCATACCCCGATCCTGGGGCTGGATGTGTGGGAGCACGCCTACTATCTCAAGTACCAGAACAAGCGTCCTGACTATATCGCAGCCTTCTATCAGGTGGTGGATTGGGCCGAAGTGGCCCGCCGCTATCAGGCGGTGCGAGGCTGACTTGGCCGCTGGGAATTGGTTTGCAGTACAGCCGCCACAACCCGCGCTGTAATAACAAGACCCGCCAGTTGGCGGGTCGTCTGTTTATGGTGTGGCAGTGCTGACGCTGGCGGCTGAAGGGGTCATCGGCAATGTGGGCAAGGCCGCGCTGGGCGCCTCTGCGGTGGTTTCTGCCGCGGATTTGGCGGGAGTGACCGGATCAGTCGTTGCCGCTGCGGATAAAGCAGGAGTGACTTGTTCAGTCGTGGCCGAGGCAGACGAAGTTGCTGACTCGGTGGCAACCGCGGCAGAGACTGCCGCTGGCTTGGCCTCATCCACCGCCGGTTTGGGCTGTTTGAGGCAGGGTTGCAGGCTGCCGATGGTGCTCAGTGACTGGCAAGGCACAGGCAGACCGATGGGCACAGGAGCGCCGAGGAACTTGGGCCCCTTGTCCAGTACATAGAGGTCGAGCAGCCCCATCAGGCGGGCAAAGACTTCCCGCACCCGGGTGCGGATCCCCTGATAGGCGCTGGGATCCTCGGCATTGAAGCCGACCGCATCGATACCGAAATGGCGGGCGATGAAAATGGCCCGCTCGTTATGAAAGCCCTGGGAGACCACGGTAAAGCGATCCTGGCCGAACACCTCTTTGGCGCGAACAACTGAGTCGAGGGTGCGGAATCCGGCGAAATCCATATAGATGGCGGAGGCGGGGATGCCCGCCTTGATCAGGGCGCGGCGCATCTGGCGTGGCTCGTTGTACTGCACGGTGGCGTTGTCACCGGAGACGATGATGAAGTCCACCTTGGCATTGTTGTAGAGCTCGGCCGCCGCCTTGATGCGGTATTTGAAGTAGTGGTTGGGGCCGCCACCGGAGAGATATTTGGAGGTACCCAGCACCACCGCAACCCGGTTGTAGGGCACCTTGTCCACCTGATCGTAGGTGTAGTGACGGGCATCCGAGACGATCCACTCGCTGTAGCCCAGCAGCATGGCAATCAGGGCCAGCAGCAAAACGAGGCAGGCGAGGAGGATCTTGGAAAACTTCTTCATGCGCGGTGCGGTCAGGGTCTGAAGTTGGGAGTGGCTATCGGCATTCTATTACAACTCGGCCGCTGGCGTCAGGCTTGATAACGGGCGGGCACCTCATTCGGGCAGAGGTTGTCGCAGCAGAGGCCGGGAGAGCGGGAGGATAAAGAGAGGGGCTGCGGTGGCAGCCCCTCTGTTAGGTGAAGGTCTATCAGTGGGCGGAGTCGTTACCCTTGCAGGCGTCTGACTCCTTGTTGGCTTGCCACCAGGGCAGCAGATCCCGGGCGAGCCACGCCTGATAGGCGTCGCTGTCGTTGGCGATCAGCCGGTCCAGCTCCCCTTCGAAGTTGCTCATCGCCTGCTGGCGATCCGGATTACGCAGCGCCTGTGCCAGCGCCAGCCAGCTGGCGCCGCGACCGGTATCGTTGAGGAAACGGTGCACGGTATAGGACCAGGAGTAGACCATCTCGCCACCCTGGTCGTAGTCAAGGTGGAGGATCGCCGCCAGTGTCGGACGCTGGTTGGCGGGGCGGTTTGCCACGTTATCCAGACCCCGGGCAAAGCACTGGCCGTGGGCGATGTACTCTGCAATCCCCTCTGCCCACCAGGTAGTGCGGTTGAGCGGATAGTGGCCGAAGCTGCCGTACTGGTTGAAGCGGCCATCCAGATAGTGAACGTACTCGTGGCGCAGGTTCCACACCTGGAAGGCAGGGCGTTTCCACTCCGCCTCATAGGCGAAGAAGCGGGCCTGATTGTCGGGGCGAGCCGGATCCCCCTCGATATAGATGCCGCCATTGTCGGTGGATACGCCAAACAGCGCGCTGCCGTAGCGGCCCCAGTCGGCGGAGGAGTTGAAGATCACCAGCTCCAGCGCTTCGTTGTGATCATCGGCCACCGGTTGCCAGCCTGTCTCCATCTGCTGGTGGAAGCGCTGCTCTTCATCACCCAGCTCGCGGCAGATCCCTTCGGCCTGAGCCAAGGTCAGATCCTGGGCGCGCAGACGCAGGGTGGGTGAGCAGGTGTGCTCGAACGGCAGAATATCTTCCATGCGGATCGGGGTACAAAGCCCGGCGAACTCGCCGCTGACACAGGCTTCGCTGGTGCGATCCGTGTAGGTGAAGTAGTAGCTGGAGAGGGTCAGGGAGACCTCTTCCAGCATGGAGGCCGGATGCTGGCCGCCCGGGACCAGTCCCTGCTGGCGCATGATGGCGATGACATCGCGATCCAGCTGTTGGCGATAGGCGATCGCCTTATCCGGGCTGGTGTGATGGAGGTAGCGCATCATCTGGTAGAGGCGGCTGTGGGCATCGAGGATGTTGTTGAAGATAAACAGATCCCGTGAGCCATCGCGCTGTTTCCAGAGGGCCAGCTCGCTCAGGCCCAGTTGCAGCAGGCTCTGGCGCAATGCCGCTTCTTGTTGCAGCACAGCTGCGCTGAAGTCAGCCTGCTGACCGTAAGAGGCGCTCTGATCGACCAGATTGAGCAGCTCGAACAGGCCATCGGCCCAGGGTTTGTGGCCATTGATCTGCGCCGCATGTTGCACCGCATAGCCGAGCGCCTGGTTGAGCTGGACCAGCATGGGGGCGGCACTCTGGCGGAAGGCGGCTTGGCCAAGTTGTCCCTGCGCCGCTACGCTCCAGGCTTCCAGCACTGTGCCAGCCTGATCCTGTGGTTCAGCTCCCAGCAGCAGGGGATGGTTAAGCAGATCAATCATCACCCCGGCCAGTGCCCGGGCAGCCTGATCACTCTCTTTACCAACGCCGCCGTGGTAGTTGTGGGCGCGCACATAGTAGAGCAGCTTGTCCATTGCCGGATGGGTTGGCTGGTTGGCCGCCAGCAGAGCACGCATGCCGCGCACCACCGCCATCAGCTTGGCGTCATCGTGGCCGTAATCCGCCTGCCAGGCAGGGCTGTTCTGGCCGCTCACGTCGGCCACCAGTTTGGCGGCATCGCTGTCGAGCAGATCCACATCGGGCTGCTCTGGCTCGGAGCAGAGACGACCGTTGGCGCGGCGACACTCCAGCTGCTCCTCCTTGCTGGCCAGCACGATGGGGCGATTGAGCACCCGACTCTCCTGCCACTCTTTGCTCTCTGGCAGGGGTTGCCACTCGCCGCCGGCGACCGGGTATTGGTAGCCGCTATCTTGCAACGTTACCTGAACCTCGCTGCCAGCGGGGATCACCTGACGACAGATGCGATAGCGGATGGTGTTGCTCCCCTCCTTGCGCTCCTGCGGCTCATCACACTCCTGCCGAGGCGTGAGCTGATCCAGCTGCCACTGATAGCGGCGCCAGACGTGGATCTCGCTGACCTGAGCGGCAGCCTGAGTGCCTGCCACCGGTTGCAGACGGAAGAAGATCTGCTCCAACCGGCCATCCCGCTCGCTCGGGGTCTCTTCAAGTACCTGCAACTGCTGCCAATCCTGCGGCTGATAGTGCCACTCTGACTCGGTGCAGCGGCCCTGCGCGTTGAGTTTGCAGCGATCCAGCTCCCTTTCGCTCTGACCCAGGATGATGGCTTGTGGCAGCGGCAGACGATCCTGCCGCTGGGCGGTCGGCGTGCCCGCCAGCTGCTCCCAGCGACCCTGCTTGAGGCCATAACCAAAGTCATAACTGCTGGCCGGGATCAGCTTGCCCGCAGGAATCCGATCTTCACAGCGCACGAAGCGGATCTGCCAGCCCGCATCTACCTTGAGCTGCGGCTCGCCACACTGCTGCTCGGCCAGTGCGGCGAGATCGCTGCTCTGCCAGTCGAAGCGACGGTAGACCCTAAGCTGCTGGTAAGGAGCATTGCTGCTGCGCGCCTTGAGCTCGTAGGTGATTTCGGTGATGCGAGCGGCCAGTTGCCGGCTCGATTCGCCAGTCAGCTGATACTGTCGCCAGTCATTGGGGGAGTAGTTGGCTTGCGCCGAGGATGTAGCCAAAAGCAGGGGGCCTGCCAGCAGCAGCCACCCGGTACCTGAACGGTTCATTTTTATCCCTTTGTTGTTGTTTGTGTATTGTCTTGCAAGTAATCGCAAGGTAATTTACAGGGACTCAAAGGGATATCAATGATTTTTTTAAATGACATATAAATCAATGGTATAGCGCTGATTTATATGCTTGCTGTTTTTGAACTCCTGCTGCCGTAGTGAGGGCTCATATGCGACTTTATTGAAGAAGTTGTTAGTTGTGTAAAGTGAGAGTCAGATCTCCTTTAATCAACACGAGACATGCAGCAAATGGCCAGGAAAAGCGAGATGTTCCTATGGCTTAAGCCACATTATCTGGGCGCATGATGACTTGTGACTCAATCAGCAAAACCAGCTATTTGTTCGTGAGGAGGCGGGATGAAAAGATATTGGCCGCCTGTATGGGTAGCACAGGCGACCTGATAAGAGTTGCTTTCAACACCACCTGCTCATCTGTTTCGCGCCAATTTCAGCGTCACTACAGATGAGTCATCAGAGATAGCTGACAGTCACGATCGCCATGTTGCTGGCATTGGTCACTTTGTAGCTGATAGTGCTGCTAATTGAGCTGATTTGACCGGCTTGCTGCAAGTGAGCCAAAGGCATGGTTTGCTTGTTCATGCCTGAATAGCAGGTCACGCTGCTGTCAGAAAAATCACATGGAGTTTCATAGATAGTGCCAGTAAACGTCACTGAGCCATCAGCCGCAGAAGCTGTGGATGGCAACAAGGCGGTACCAAGCAGCAAGGAGGTGCATACAGAGAAAACTGTCTTGCGAACTAAACGGGAGGCGGTGTGTTGAGCTTTCATATCTATGTCCTTTTCGTCACAGGTGTTGTACGAAAAGGGCAACGCAATCAAAGAGTAATGCCATAAATCGACAATAACATCACTCTTCTCAGATGGCAGCTCCGCTGTCTTAGGTATCAAAACCCTTAGACCGGTGGCTTTGCGTCCCGACCTTTCGATCGGTTTGCCCTTTACTCTATGTCTAGATGATAACACTCCACTTTGAGAAATCAATCGGCTTAAAAATCATGAGAGATGGCTCACAGTTAGTCTGCATAATTAATAACGTATATTTATTTTTTTATCTCAAACCTTGCCTGTGAATATTGCGGGCAAGCCTCTATATTAGCGCGTCATATCTATGATTAATATGTAATGTAGTAGATGTATATTTATGTGTGGACTGCCAATAATTTGATTGCCTGATTGCCTGATTGCCTGATTGCCTGATTGCCTGATTGCCTGATTGCCTGATTGCCTGATTGCCTGATTGCCTGATTGCCTGATTGCCTGATTGCCTGATTGCCTGATTGCCTGATTGCCTGATTGCCTGATTGCCTGATTGCCTGATTGCCTGATTGCCTGATTGCCTGATTGCCTGATTGCCTGATTGCCTGATTGCCTGATTGCCTCTTTAGGGGGCGGTTTATGAAGTGGTTGATAACTATTACTGAAACTGCAGAGGTTATTTTTGTTGTGTTTTTGTTATGTTGCTGATGATAATTTTAAATTCACAGCCTGACCATATTGAAATAGATGTGTTTTATATGATGTTTATTTGTTTGATGATATCTGCAAGTGTTGTGGGTGTTTTGTAAGCTCATGTTTTTTAAGTGTTTATAAAAAAATTTATATAAATCAAAATGTATTTGATGTGCATCAAACGAGTCGTTAATTTGTTCGTCAAGCAAAAGCGGAATGCGGTTTTCTGCACAGACGACAAGGATGTATGTAGTTGTGCAGTTGAGGTGTAGCGGGAACTACCCCTGATGCGGTGTGCTGCTTTTGCTTATTTAAATAAACCTGAAGAGGCACAGTTTATTATTGGCATGACTTCTCATCGGCTTAATGAGAGACGAGCGCCAACAGTTGCTGTGCAGTATATCGCGGCATCACTTAATATCGTGACTCCAGCATGATTGGAGTGATGCAGTACAACACACGTTAATGTAGGTATAAACGAATGAAAGCTAATAAAATTCTGGTTGCTATGGGTGTTGGTTCCATGCTGCTGTGTGGCTCCGCTTTTGCTGCTGGTGGTGCCGGTTCCGGTAAAGTCACTTTTAACGGTGAAATCATCAACGCCCCTTGCTCTGTAGCCCCTGAGTCTGTTGACCAGGTAGTTGAAATGGGCCAGATCAGCACCAAAGAGCTGGCCAACGGTGGTGAGTCCAGCTCCAAGCCGTTCAGCATCAAGCTGCTGAACTGTGAAATCTCTGACAAGGAAGATGCCGTCAAGGTGACCTTCAGTGGTGCCAAAGACCCGGTAGACTCCAGCCTGCTGGTGATCGGTGGTGGTGACGCCGCGGGTGCCGGTATCAAGATGACTGCTCCGGGCGGTGCTCCGATCGTACTGGGTACCCCGACTGCCGCCTTCGGCCTGGTCAACGGTGACAACGAGTTGCCCTTTAGCGCCGTGCTGAAAGGCTATGCAAGCCAAGACACCAACCCGCTGAAAGCCGGTGCTTTCACTGCAGTGACCAACTTTACTCTCTCCTACGAGTAATAGAGTGCCTTAACGTGTGACAAGGGTTGTGGTGGTGCGAGCCACCACAACTTCACACATTCTGTTTCCTCACATCGAACCCTAATCATGAAAACTTCAATGATGGCGGCCATGGTGCTGCAGCTGGTGATGATGGCGGGATCAGTCCACGCCAACGAACTAACGGATGGACTAGCCGAATCGGGCTGTACGCTGGAGGTGCTGCGCAGCATTCCACTGCAGGCTCAGCAACCGGGCACGTTGAAAATCAGCGGTTGTCAGGTTGACGGAGCGACGGTGGCATCACTGCCTTTTATTTCCATGTCCGTGCGTGGTGCCATGAGCGATGAGCTGGGCATTCTCAATAACGGTCAATATCACAAGGTATCCGGTGAGCTCTTTATTGTCTCGGATATCGTCAACAGTGATCTGGAATTCAATTTGGGGCTCATCAGCAGTCAGCTGTTTTTTCCGGACAGTACGACGCTGTTAGAACTCAATTATATGTAAGCAAACCAATTGCTTAGTGTAGATACCTCATTACGTGAGACCTTTATGCAATTCCTAGAGTGAAAATATGAGCGTTTCAACATCAGACTCTGTGAGAAAAAAACATTATTCAAAAATGGCTTTTATGCTATGCGTGCCCGGCCTGATGGCGGTGGCAAATCACGTATGGGCAGAAACGGAGTTTAATATTGATGCGCTCGATCTGGATGAGCGGACCAAGATCGACCTCTCCCAGTTTGCCGACGAAGGCTACATCCTGCCCGGCGACTACTACCTCGAGATCGAGGTCAACAAGAACAAGCTGCCCCTGCAGAAAATCCCTTTCTACGAGAGCGATACTGGCAAGGGAAAGGGTGGGGTCGCCTGCCTGCCGCAAGACGTGACCCCCAAGCTGGCGCTGACCGACGAGGCCATCGCCAAGATCGATACCTGGCACGATGGCCAGTGTGCCAACCTGTTGGCGCTGGACGGCGTAGTGATCTCGAACGATATCGGTAACGGCTTGCTGCGCATTGCCATCCCTCAGGCGTGGATGAAGTACAGCGATCCCAACTGGATTCCGCCCGAGCAATGGGATGAAGGGATCCCGGGGATGATGCTTGATTACAACATTAACGCCCAAGTCAACGAAGGCGATGGTTACTCCAAACACAACATCAGCAGCTATGGTACGCTGGGGTTCAACTACGGCGCCTGGCGTCTGCGGGGTGACTATCAGGCCAGCTCTTACTGGGGCGACAATGAGCGGACATCGACCGAGTTGAACCGTATATATGCCTATCGTCCGTTGCCGAACATGGCCGCCAAGCTGACAGTGGGTGAGCAGCAGCTCAACTCCCAGTTGATCGATGGTTTCCGCTATACCGGCGTCAACCTGGCCAATGACGAGCGCATGCTGCCACCTAGCCTGCAGGGTTATGCGCCGGAAGTGAGCGGTATTGCCAAGACCAACGCCAAGGTCACCATCTCCCAGTCCGGCCGGATCATCTATGAAACCAACGTGCCGGCGGGCCCGTTTCGCATCCAGGGTCTGGACAGCTCGGTGCGCGGCCGTCTCGATGTACGGGTAGAGGAGCAAGATGGCAGTGTCAATTCGTTCCAGGTAGACACGGCAACTGTTCCCTACCTGACACGCCCTGGCTATGTTCGATACAACCTGGCGGTTGGTGCGCCTTCCGAACAGACGGATTCGGTGCACGATGTGCACGGCCCTGCCTTTGTGACCGGTGATTTCTCCTGGGGGGTGGCGAACTCCTGGTCGCTGTACGGCGGCAGCCTGATTGCGGGTGAATACAACTCCATGGGATTGGGTATCGGTCGTGATCTCTATGCCTTCGGCGCTATTTCCGCCGACCTGACCCAGTCCATCGCCAAGTTGCCGGGACTGTCGACCAAGATTGGCCAGTCGGTACGGGTGAACTACGCCAAGCAGTTTGATGAATACAACAGCTCGATCACTTTCGCGGGTTATCGCTTCTCCCAACATGACTTCATGACCATGTCGCAGTTCCTCAATAACAAGGATCGGTTGGAGAACAACACTACGACCTCGAGTGATGACTACAACACCTGGGGTGACAAGGAGCTCTACACCATCACCGCCAACAAGACCTTCTGGGCGGAGGATGCGGCCAAGGCGCTGACGGTTTATCTGGACTACACCCACAGAACCTACTGGGAACACGATGCCGAGGATCGATACGGCCTCACTATCAACAAGAACGTGAACATCGGCAGTTTCAAGGATGTCTCCGTCTATGTGTCGGCCTACAAGACCAAGACCGAGAACTACGAGGATGACAAGAGCGTCATGCTGACCCTGAGCATGCCGATCGGGGACAGAAAGAGCGCGGGATACAGCGTGCAGTCCTCCAACGGCAAGGTGACTCACCTGGCCACCTATCAGGACTACAGTCGACCGGATGATACCTATCAGCTGGGGGCGGGTGTGCAGAGCAACGGCCACGCCGTGGCGCGGGGTTACTACAACCACAACAGCGACATCGGTGCGGTCAGCCTCAATGCCTACAGCGTGCAGAGCGAATACACCTCGGTTGGTGCCAGCCTGCGTGGTGGTCTGACGGCGACCCAGCACGGTGCAGCCCTGCACCAGGCGACACGTCGTGGCGGTACCCGCATGATGGTGGATACCGACAATACCTCCGGCGTCTCTTTCAACAATGGCCGCGCCGTGACCAACCGCTTTGGCGTCGCGGTGATCAGCGACATGACCGACTATCGCAAGAGCGATACCCGGGTCGATGTGGATCAGCTGAGCGACGACATCGATGCGATGAATGCCATCAAGCAGGGGACCCTGACCGAGGGCGCAATTGGGTATAATGCTTTCGAAATTGCGGAAGGGTTCAAGCTGCTGGCCAATGTCAGACTACCCGATGGCTCAGTGCCGCCGTTTGGTGCCACCGTCGTCAAGGATTCCGGCCGTGTGCTCTCGGTGGTGGATGAAGATGGCCTGGTATATCTGACCGGGGTGAAACCGAATGAAGCGTTTGAACTCTCCTGGGGCGGGGCCCGCCAGTGCAAGATAGTGGCGCCGCAACAAGTAACCGATCTGTCGATGAAGACTCTCACTTGCAAGTAATGGGATACCGATGAAAAAGCTGCTCTCTTATATCTGTCTGGCTGCGCTTGGCATGACCTCACTCAACGTCAGTGCCGCCATTGTGCTGGATCGTACTCGTGCCGTTTATCCGGGCGGCGCAAAGTCCATCAGCCTCAACATCAAGAACGAGAACCAGAAGCTGCCCTACTTGGCGCAGGCCTGGATTGAAGATGCCCAAGGCCAGAAGATCTCTTCTCCCTTCGTGGTGCTGCCGCCGGTACAGCGGGTGGATGCCAACCAGAAGTCCATCGTGCGCATCGCCAGTGTGCCGGCCATCGACAGCTTGCCCAAGGATCGTGAGTCCATCTACTACTTCAACCTGCGCGAGATCCCGCCCAAGAGCGAGAAGAGCAACGTGATGCAGATTGCCGTGCAGTCCAAGATCAAGCTGTTCTACCGCCCCGAGGCCATTCTGCCTGAGCGTGGGGCTGTCTGGCAGGATCAGGTGCTGATCACCAAGCAGGGCAAAGCCCTCAAGGTCAACAACCCGACCCCTTACTACATCACCTACGTGGGCCTGGGTCATCCGCAGGGCAAGGAGCGGACCACTATCAAGGGGTTCTCCGCCTTTATGGTTTCTCCCAAGTCAGAGCTGACGGTCACTATCCCGGAAACCCTGGGCAACGAATTTGTGATCAGCTATGTCAATGACTACGGCGGATATATGGATATCAAATACCAGTGCACAGGCAATGCCTGTAAAGCCGTGAAGAGCGAGTAAGCCTTATGCTACGTTCTATCTTCTGTTCAAGTCTTATGTTGTTGGCAGGAACGGCATTGGCAAATGGCTATGTGACGCCTAACCCAACCCATGATTACTATATATCGTTGGACAAGGCTGACATTCAAAACAGACCTGGTTTTACTACCAAGGCATTTGAGTGGAATTTGGGAGGGCAATACTCAGGTATCGTTACCTGCCCAGATAGAAGCATTCCACAATCTCCAGTGTACTATAAAGCAACAATGACGGATGGCTTGCCTCAAGTTGGTGATGGTTTTGTAAAACTGAATGACTTTTTGGATATGAAAGTCGAAATTTGGATAGCCGGTTGGAAGAAAAAATTTGTTACAGCCCCATTCCCGAATGAAAGTAACGATTACCCAAATTACTCTTGTACTAAAGGGAAAGAGACAAGAATAAATAATTTCGAAAGCGGTAGCCGTGGAAAGGTAACTTTTCGCGTGAGAAAACAAATAATTAATGGTGTGCAAATATCAGATCGTCAAGTTGTAGAGATGTATGGCCGTCTAGGGGCTACAACGACAGACTTTAATAATTTGCCAATGTCTAGAATTACGATTACATCTGCAATTTTATATGTACCAGAAGAGTGCGTGATCAATGGTGGGCAGACGATTGAAGTAGAGTTTGGTGATTTGCCAGGATCAGGATTGGATGGAAATAACTTTGAAAAGACGGTTCCGCTGACATTTCGATGCCGTGGTGGTGTTTTCGAAGGGGATGCTTTGAAGATCAATCTTGGTATTTCTGGAAAACCAACCTCTTTCAGTCAAGACTATCTGCGGACAACTCGGGATGGCTATCAAGGTGGAAATGTTATTTCCGATTTAGGGATAAAATTCAAACAGCTGGATGGTTCTCAGCTGAAATTGAATACCTTCTATCCGGTTTCCATGCAGGGAAATATCGGTGACTGGGGCTTTATCGCGGCACCGGTAACCCCAGCAGGTGCAGATATTCCGGCGGGCGATTTCTATGCGACTGCCACCATCGTTGCCGAGTTCCAGTGAGGATTTGTAATATGTTGCGGACATTGTGGATAGGTTTGGCGCTTTGCCCGATGCTGGCCGTGACGGCGGCTCCTCGTGCCAGCAATGACCTGGAATTGCTTGGCAATACGGTTCATCTCCATGGCAGGATCATCGATCAGCCATGTGTGGTTTCTCCTGAATCCCTTGATCAGGAGGTCGAGATGGGGGTAGTTGACGTGAAGGAACTCTATGCCAACGGAGTCGGACAGCTAGTGCCGTTCTTCATTCGTCTGACCAATTGCAAGCCGGGTATTTTCCGCATGGCCAAGGTGACCTTTACTGGCTCGCAGGATACCGAACTCAGCGGCGGATTGGCATTCACGGCCGGGATTGCCAGGGGGGCAGGCATCCGCCTGTATGACGTGGCTCAATCACCTCTGAATTTGGGTAGTGCCTCCCGCGGCTATCTGCTAGGTGGTGCGGCAGATAATGAGCTGCAATTTTTTGCCAGGGTCGAAGGACATCCAGCGGCATTGACCGCCAAGAACATCCAGCCTGGCGACTATTCTGCCGTCGCCAATTTCATCGTTGCTTATGAATAAACTCAGAAGTCATTGCGCTGGATGACTTTTGTATTGCCATGGCTGGGCCAGGTGATGACGCCACCTAGATAACTGGAAAGGTAAATACCTCCGGGCAATTGAATGAACTTGGCTTTTTGTTTGGGGGGCGTTAGCGCCGCGACCAGAGTGGCGACCAGAGCGTTATTGGTCAGCGCCTGTTGGTCAATGAAATTGACAATGGTGTTTTTGATTTCGACCGAAATATCACCATTATCCCGGTCCAGATCCCCGACGGAATCCAGATTGAACAGCGTCTTTCCCTGATTGTCAGTGGCTATCACGGTGGCCACCACTATCTCTCTGTTCATGGTCACAATATATTTACTTTTTCTGGTCATCTCTACCCAGTTGTCCGGTGCCAGACAATTTCTGTGATATCTGACAGTGGTATCAGGATTATTGTAATAGTTGTTGGAAACATTGTCTCCCTGCTGGTTCATGGTTGTGATGACACATTGTACTTCTTCAGCCACAGGGTGACCGCTACGCAGCAGAAAGATATTCGCAGAAAGTTTTTTACTGTCATTGTCGATGGAAAAATAGCTGATGGCTTCTTTTCCGACCAGAATTGAAACTTGCTTATCAGTCTTGCGTGAAATACGTTGTATCAAGGGTGTCAGCGAATCTATTTTGACATTCAGCGTTTTTTCGGTATCGCTGGTCATATAGAGAGAGGTTTGGCTGAGATTGATAGTGCGCAGCGTATTTGCTGTCGCATAGTTATAAATGACGAGGGCCAGTGAAGTCAGCGAGACCAGCAGCAATGCAAACAGCAAAATACGCTTTGGGCTGAAATATCGGTCATATTTGCGGCGAGTATATTGCCGCCTGGCTTGAGGTTCAGGAGAAGGCGTCGGCGCATGAATTTCTTCCGCTGGTGCTGGCTCTTCAGTTTCCCCTGCGAACTCAATTGGAGCACAAAACATATAGCCAACCCGTGGGATGGTATCGATCGCATCCATCAAGCCGAAGGATTCCAGCTTTCTTCTCAACGAGAGTATCTGCCGGTTCAAATTGGTATCGGTATTGTCCTGATTTGGCCACAAGGCATCCTGCAGTTTGCTTCTTGGAATGACAGAGCCTGCCTCATCACACAGCATTTCGAGTAGCTCCGCTTCCTTGTTGCTGAGCTTGATGTCCTTGTCCCCTTTCGAGAGCCGGAATATTGCAGCGGAGAAAAATATATCCTCTGCAATTTTATAAATTCTGTTACTCATGTGTGACTCGCCTTACTGCCAAGGAGAGCATTTTACCACCATGCAGTCTTTGTTCAAATAATGATAAATCGTCAATTTCCTTTGTTATCAAATGGTTGTTTTTCCGCTTAAATGCATGGTGGGGTATATGGTACTACAGCCAATTAATTTGGTTCAAAAAATGTGCAAAAAAAGGCCGTTTATGTAATCGTTCTCACTTATTCAGACTGAGGAGGAGGATTTTGATACCACCAGCATTTTATTTTGAGTCATATGTGTATTTGGATGGCTCCGTGGTGTCAGTTTTTGTCGCATGAATAATTATTGCGACCTAATAATATTCTGAAATTGTTTTCGCTGTGGTTTGAGATTGCCGCCAAGATCGGGCCAGGGGAACCAGTGGTCGGGCACCATAAAGCCGGGCAGGGTGCTGCGGATCCAGGCAGCCAGTTCGGAGTCGGGAACCGGCTCGCCGTGCCAGTCGATAAAGGCGGCGGGGCGTTGCCCCCACTCGTCGCTCGGTACCGGCACCACCAGCGCCTGGGCGATGGCGGGATGATCTACCAGTCGCTGCTCGATGGTTTCGGGCTGGATGTTTTCGCCACCCGAGATAAAGAGGTTATCGAGACGTCCCTCTACCAGCAGTTCCCCTGCCGCAGTGAACCTCCCCTTGTCGCGGGTATGAAACCAGCCTTCGTCATCGAGGGGTCGTTCCAGCTCGCCATCTCGGTAGTAACCGGCAAACAGGGTGGCGCCGCGCACGCAGATCTCCTGCTCCCTGATCCACACTTCCCGTCCCGGTAGCGGTTTGCCAACTACGCCTGCATCGCCGGGGATAGCGGTACAGACCTGACTGCCCATCTCGGAGAGACCATAGCTAACCTTGGGTTTGAGCCCCATGGCGCAGAGGCGGCTCACCAGCGGCTGCGGGATGGCGGCGCCACCTAGCAGCAGCTCGCGCAGGCGGGTACGGGTGGGGTCAAAGCCCTCTGCCAGCAGGCGCCAGAGCTGGGTTGGCACCAACGAGAGGTGAGTGATGGGCTGGCACTCCAGCCGCTCCTTGAGGGAGCGTTCACGTTGATCCAGTACCAGAGTTGCGCCCGCCAGAAAGACCCGAAACAGGATGGCGTAGCCGCCGACATGGAACAGTGGCAGGGAGAGCAGCCAGCCGGACTTCTCATCGAGGGGAATGAGGGTGGCAGAGCCGCGCGCCGAGGCAAGGTGGTTGCAGAGCCGGTGCACCACCGCTTTCGGCGTGCCGCTGGATCCGGAGGTGAGGATCATATTATTGAGTTGGGTTGATTCCAGCGACCATGTTTCCTCGCTTGCTGGCAGTTCGCGCGTGAAGTCGAGCTGCAAGGGCTGCCAGTTGCCTGCCGGGATCTCCCCTGCCGACCACAATGCATCGGCATCGAGTTGTACCGCCAGCTCGCGCTGTTTTTCGAGAGGAAAGGCTGGATTGAGCGGGCAGAACACCACGCCGCTGCGTACGCAGGCCCAAGCCAGCAGCACATCTTCCAGCGCTCCTCGCACCACCGCTGCCAGATGATCGCCACGACGCACTCCGGCTTGTTTCAGCTGTTGGCACAGGCTGTTGAGGCGAGCATCGAGTTGGCGGTAACTGAGGGGGTAGACTGCGTGGATGGCAATGCGGCTCGGGGCTGTGATTGCCCGGTGGCGTACCGGGCAAGGTATCTGTTCGGGTGAACGGGAGGGGTCAATCACGGTAATACAGTTGCTCCAGTCGGCTCAGTTCCGGCTTGCCATCTTCTCCCAGCAGGTTGCCCGCCATCCAGCGGCGGGTATCCAGACCCGGCGCCTGTTCCGGCGCCCATTCGCCCGCCAGATGAAACAGCTGGTTCAGGCCCAGATCCGATTCGAAGCAGGAGGAGATGATCACCTTGAGCCGCAGTTCGCGGGCGCGGGCGATCAGCGCTTCGCAGTTGGCGAGTGAACCGAGCAGGGTAGGCTTGAGCACCAGCGCGCGCAGTTGCGGGATCGGCTCCCACGGCTTGCCTTGTGCCAGCAGTTCGTCCAGCGCCACCGGCATGCCGGTGCGGTTGGCGACAAAGGCGATGTCGGCAAAGTCGGCGCAAGGGTCTTCCAGATACTCGATGCGATTCGGGTCGAGGTGGCCGCAGAAGGTCCACGCCTCCTCGCGAGTCCAGCCCTGGTTGGCATCCAGCACCAGCTTGAGGGAGGGGAGGCGGTCGCACAGCAGGCGGATCAGCGCCAGCTCGTCACGCATCGGGTAGCGTGCCACCTTCAGCTTGGCCTTGCCGGGCGTGCGGTGCAGCCACTCTTTCCAGTTGCGCAGCAGCTCCTGGGGGGAGCCTTGAATGAGGGGATAGGGCTCTGGCAGCGGGTTGCACTGCTCCGGCCATGTCCGGCGCGCGCAGTCGAGGCCAAATTGCACCGACGGCAGCACGGGGTTCGGGGTGTCGCCAGCGGCCAAGGCTGCCAGCGTGGCAAGGGCTTCTGCCTCTGCCTGTTGCAGGCTCTCTTTCGAGAAGCCGGGCAGGGGGGCAATTTCCCCCCAGCCGTCGTTGATGCGCACCAACAGCCCCTCTCGCGCCACCTCCACCTTGCCGTGAAAGGTCAGTGGCTGGGTAAAAGGCAGTTGATAGCGATACAGGGCGAGTGTCATCAGGGATTCCGCTTGTATTTGGAGAAGTCGGGGCGACGCTTTTCGTTGAAGGCGTTGCGGCCTTCCTGACCTTCTTCGGTCATGTAGAACAGCATGGTGGCATTGCCCGCCAGCTCCTGCAAGCCCGCCTGACCATCACAGTCAGCGTTGAGCGCCGCTTTCAGGCAGCGCAGCGCCATCGGGCTGTTTTGCAGCATTTCACGGCACCAGCGCACGGTTTCGCGCTCCAGTTCCGCCAGCGGCACGACAGTGTTGACCAGACCCATGTCGAGGGCTTGCTGGGCATCGTACATGCGGCAGAGGAACCAGATTTCGCGGGCCTTTTTCTGGCCGACGATGCGAGCCATGTAGGAAGCCCCCCAACCGCCGTCGAAGGAGCCCACTTTCGGGCCGGTCTGGCCAAACTGGGCGTTGTCGGCGGCGATGGTCAGGTCACACATCATATGCAGCACGTGGCCGCCACCGACCGCGTAACCGGCCACCATGGCAACCACAGGTTTCGGACAGGTGCGGATGTCGCGTTGGAAGTCGAGCACGTTGAGGTGGTGAGTCCCCTCGTCATCGCGGTATCCACCGTAGTCGCCACGGATCTTCTGGTCGCCGCCGGCGCAGAAGGCTTTCTCGCCAAAACCGGTCAGGATGATGGTGCCGATCTGATCGTCATAACGGGCATCGGCCAGCGCCTGCAGCATCTCTTTGACGGTGCGGGGGCGGAAGGCGTTGCGCACCTGGGGACGGTTGATGGTGATCTTGGCAATGCCATCGTTGGACTTGTGATAGAGGATGTCCTCGTAACCGGCGGAGCAATCTTGCCATTCAACAGGTGCATACAGTTCAGCTTCCGTCATTGCTTCAATCATGACTCGTCTCTTCTTGTTGGTTGACCCACTCCGCGAGGAGTCGGGCAAAGTTATCAGGCTGATGGGCGTGCAGATTATGGCCGCCATCCAGCACCAAGTGGTTGATTCTGCGATCCTGGTTCGCCAGCTGGCAAGCCAGCTGATGGAATTTGTGATCCCGCTTGCCACTCACCCAGGTGACCGGCAGCTGGCTCGCCATGAGCCAGGGGGCGAGATCCGGCTGCTTGCCTAGCGAAGTGGCGCGCAGCATGGTGGCGATGCCCTGACCGTCGTTGCCAAGGCGGCGGGCGATCTGGCGGGCCCGGGCCGCGTCGTCGAGATCGGCAAACACCCCTTGCCGGTACCAGTCTGCCAGCACGTCAGCCAGGGGCTCACGCTCGAAGCGCTGCGCCCACTGTTCATCGTGCTGGATGCGGGCGGCCCGCTCACTGACCGGTAACCCCGGGTGGCAGTTCTCCAGCAGCAGCCCCCGCAGCCCGGCGGGCTCGCGGCTGGCGTGATAGAGGGCCAGTCGCCCCCCCAGCGAATAACCCGCCAGCAGATAGCGTTCAATGTTGCGGCTGGCCAGCTCGGTGACCAGCCACTGGTGGCTCTGCTCAAAGTCGCTGACGTTGAGATCGCTATGCTGGCCGTGACCCGGCAGATCGAGGGCGATGCAGTGGATGGCGGGCAGCCGGTCGATCACCGGTTGCCAGTCGCCGCTATCCCCCAGCAGGCCGTGCAGCAGCACCAGCGGCATATTGGCATCTTTATTCACCACGGATGGCGGCCCCCAGCGCCTTGAGATCATCGGCCACTTGCTCGCTCGGTACCCGGATCTCGATCAAGGTAACGCCATGTTGGAGGGCGGCGCGGTAATCGCGTTCGAACTCGGGCAGGGTGGTCGGCGCCCGATAGGCGAGGCCAAACATGGCGGCAGCATGTTCAAAGCTGAGGCCGTGGGGCAGCCGATAGTAGCTCTCCAGCAGCTCCCCTTCGGTGGGCACCGGCAACATACGGAAAATGCTGCCGCCATCGTTGTTGAGCAGGATCACCACCAGCGGTCGGCTCGCCTTGCTGAGCAGCGCGAGACTATTGAGATCGTGCAGGGCGCTGAGATCGCCAAGCAGCAGGGTAGTGGGCTCATCACTGTCCTGCTCGATCGATTGGGCAAACCCGTAGGCGGTGGCGATCAGGCCATCGATGCCGGAGGCGCCGCGGTTGGTCATCACCCGGCTCGGCCCCTTGCCCGTTTCGCCGAGCATATCCATCAGTCGGGCCGGCATGCTGTTGCCGACAAACAGTTGCCCCTCGATCAGGCGGTTAAGGCGATGGCAGACCCCGAGCTCGGAGAAGTGCTCGCAGGCGGCGGCGATCTGCTGGCTGGCGTTGTGTTGCAGCTCGGCCAATGTGTGCCAGGGGGCTTGTGTTGTGACCGGATGGGCCGAAGCAAAGGCGCTGGCACTGCAGAGCAGCCGGTTGCGCAGCCGGTAGTCGGGATCGAGCCGCGCCGGTTGCGGATCCACCAGCCAGTAATCCTGCCATGAATGGTGCTTGATGAACTGGCCGAGCCGCTTGGAGACAAGCCGCGCACCAAATTGCAACAGCACCTCGGCGCGGCTCAGCTCGGCGACGAATTCAGGGTCGTTGAGCGCCATATCCATGTGGATGAGGTTGCGGCTATCGAAGCGGATCTGGCTCTGCAGATCTGCCAGTAGCGGCCAGCCGAGTTGCTCCGCCAGTGTGGCGGCGGTCTGTGCCTGCTTCGGGTCGGTAATGCGACCAGCCACAACGATGCCGCGCTGTTGCCGAAAGGTTTCCCACTCCGCCTGAGGAGAGCAGGTCGGTTCGCTCTGTTGCCACGGACTCCAGGGTGTCTGCGAGTTGAGCCAGTCACCGAGGGGGGCCAGATAGTCGGAGAAATCCTGATAGTGCTCGCCCGGGTAGAGGGGCTCGGGGTACATGCAGTTGAAGTGCACCACCCCGGGGGTGAGCGCCTGCTTGGCCAAGGCTTGGTCCACCGAACTCAGCACAAACGCCGCCGGAATGGTCGGGGTGGGGCTCGGCAGGTTCTGCTGATAGACGGGGTAGCGGCCGAAGATCCCCTGCTGGTCGATCGCCTGATTGGCGCCGTTGTCGATAAGCTCGTGAGGGCGATCGGCGGAGAGAATAATCAGCGGCACGCCGGTGAGCTGGGCCTCTGCCACGGCGGGCCAGAGGTTGGCCACCGCAGTACCCGAGGTCATGATCACCGCCACCGGCCGGTTGCTCCCCTTGGCCAGCCCCAGCGCCATAAAGCCGAGACCGCGCTCGTCAAAGTGCAGGTGACGACGAAAGCCCTGATGGGCCGCGGCCGCCATGGTCAGCGGCGCAGAGCGGGAGCCGGGGGCCAGCGCGATGTCGCGCACCCCGAGGCGAAAAAGCTCCTCCAGCAAGAGGGAGGACCAGACGTGGTTGAAGGTGGCGTGCTGGCTCGAAAACGGGGTGCAGGCAAACTCTTCGCTGGCAGGCTCTTTACGGGTGGGCATAGGGGCTCTCGTAGCGTGAAAAGGGTGAATGACTATCCCAGCAGGGAGAGCACATTGGCGATCTTGTTGTCGAGCTCGGCCCACTCGGCGACAGGCTCGGAACCGGCGACAATGCCGGCACCGGCAAACAGGGTGACGCTGCCCGGCTGAATGCGGGCGCTGCGAATGGCGACCGAGAACTCGGAGGTTTCCCGGCTCAGCATGCCGCAGGCACCGGCGTACCAGCCCCGATCATAGGGCTCGAACTCGCGGATAAAGGCGAGCGCTGCCTCGCGCGGGGCTCCACCCACCGCCGGCGTCGGGTGGAGGGCGTCGAGCAGCTGCCAGTCGCAGACCCCGGGCTTGAGCTCGGCTTCGATATCGCACTTGAGGTGCTGCAGCAGCCGCAGTTTGAGAATGCGCGGCTCGGTCAGGGTGGCGTCGTGGGCCAGCGGTGCCAGTCGGCTGAGGATGTCGGCGTGTACCAGCCGGTTCTCCAGCCGGTTCTTGCTGTCGGCGAGCAGCTCGGCGGCCAGTTGGGCATCCACCTCTTCATCGCCGGAGCGGCGAATGGTGCCCGCCAGCGCCTCGGTAAAGAGGTGGCGATCTTCCCGGCGGTAGAGCCGCTCGGGGGAGCAGGCGATAAAGGCCTGCTCGGGGGAGAATTGAAAACCGAAGTGGAAACAGTCCTGGGCGTGGCGGGCCCACTGGTCGAGCATGGCCCAGGGATTGATATCCGCATCATGGTTCGGACTGGTCAGCACGCTCTCCCGCGATAGCACCACCTTGGGAGTGTGGGCCTGAAAATCAGAGGCGGTGACGCGCTCTACCAGCGTCTGCCACTGGGCGGCGCCGGGGCAATCCTGCCGCTGCCAGGGCTGCTTTTGCAGGGCGGGTAGCGGGGCTTCCGGGCGCAGGGCATCGAGGGCGGCTTCGGCCGCCTGCAGTTCGGCATCGAGATTGTTTTCATCCAGCCAGAGGTTGAGGCAGAGGCTGACGCATTCGCCACGGCGCACCAGCTCGATGCGGGGCAGCACGAAACGGCAGGGGCCAAACCCTTGCCAGCCGGACTGGGCCGGATCGAACGCCAGCCCGCCATAGTAGCGAGGGCTGTCGTCATGATGCTGGTTGGCTGTGTTAGTGCACACCTGCTTGATGGCGTGCGGTTCGGTCAGTTCATGGATGGCGCCCAGCGCGACATACTCGGGACGAGCCTCTCCACGGGCCTGCCAGTAGATGCGGGGATAGAGGGTTTGCGCCGCGAGCCAGCCCAGAAAGGAGCGGATTTCGATCGCCACTCGCAACCGTACGAAGCCGCTGACGTTGCTGTGACGCAGGGCGTCCAGTTGTTGCTTGATATGGGTCTGAACCAACATGGATTCTTTTCTGAGCCGGGTAGTAACGAGCGATCCGGTAGCTGGATGCCGTAGGTTTATGCCAAAGGGCGATGATTTCCTATATATTATCTGCCCATTCGTCCATGTAAATCGCCCGCGGGAGCTTCACTCTCCGGGGCCAAGTATACCCAAATCCGGTTCGATAACCCTTAACACGATCAATATCCGATTGTTTGGCCATCACAAAATGACAAATACCTTCTCTGTTTGGTTGCTGGCGGCGCGTTTGCGAACACTGCCGCTCGCCTGCTCTTCCATCCTGCTGGGCTCGGGGCTGGCTGCCAGTCGTGGCGCCTTCGATGGCACCATCATGGCGCTCTCCCTGCTGACCGCCATCCTGCTGCAGATCCTCTCCAATCTGGCCAACGATTACGGCGATGCGGTCTCCGGCGCCGACAACGGTGAGCGGATTGGCCCGCAGCGGGCGGTGGTCTCCGGTCTTATCACCAAAAAACAGATGCGCGTGGCGATGGGGCTGACCGCGCTGGCGGCGGTGGCCAGTGGCCTGCTGCTGCTCGGCTGCGCCTTCGGTGGCCAGTGGCTGCAGATTTTGGCATTTGTGGTGCTGGGTGGCGCGGCCATTGTGGCTGCAGTGACCTACACCGTGGGCAAGACCCCTTACGGCTATCGCGGGTTTGGCGATATCTCTGTGTTCCTCTTCTTCGGCCTGCTCGGGGTGCTCGGCTCCTACTACCTCTTCACCAAGACGCTGGAGTGGGATCTGCTATTGCCTGCCACCGCTTGTGGTCTGCTGGCCACCGCCGTGCTCAATATCAACAATGTGCGCGATATCGAGACCGACGCTGCCAGCGGCAAGATCACTCTGGCGGTGCGCCTTGGCCGCAACCGTGCCATCGCCTATCACTGGGTGTTGCTGGGGGCGGCGCTGCTGGCAACCATCGCCTTTATCTTGATCCAGCCCGCCAGCTTCTGGCCGTGGATCTTCCTGCCCGCCATGAAGCCCCTCAGCGATGCGGCCCGCACCTTGCGCGAAAGCTACGATGGCGAGGTGCTGACCGGTGCCCTCAAGAAGACCGCCATCAGCGCGTTTCTGTTCAGTCTGCTGCTCTCCATCGGGTTGGCGCTCTCCTGACTGCTGGTCGCAGCTCGCCAAGGCGAACAATAAAAAGGGCTCCCGATATGGGAGCCCTTTTTGGTTTTGGCCGGTTTAGCTGGCGCGCGCCACCCTGAGAGGGCGGCGGGAGAAGAGCAGGGTATCCAGCAGCCAGATGGCGACCATGGAGGCGCCCGCCAGAGGGAAGGCGATCCCCAGCAGGATCAGCAGGGCGATGGCACCACGCATCGGCGGCAATTTGGCGGGCAGCGGCGGTGCGGCGAGACGGCCCTGCGGACGGCGGCACCACCAGATCCACAGACCGCTCACAGCGCTGG
Source organism: Aeromonas sp. FDAARGOS 1411 (assembly GCF_019047125.1). Taxonomy (NCBI): domain Bacteria; kingdom Pseudomonadati; phylum Pseudomonadota; class Gammaproteobacteria; order Aeromonadales; family Aeromonadaceae; genus Aeromonas; species Aeromonas sp. FDAARGOS 1411. Next base: position 4,226,489 of record NZ_CP077214.1, read on the forward strand.
CCAGCACCATCAGGCAGATAAGCAGCATGGCGAGCTGGTGGGGCCAGCCGTAGAGCTTACCCATGTGCAGCATGACCCCGCTCTCCACTGTCTTGGCGACCGGGCCGTAATCCTGCCAGCGCACATCGGCCAGCACCTTGCCGCTGTATTGATCGACATGCAGGGTGGCGTCGTTGCGCGGATCGTCGGCAAACAGGGCGATGGTGTAGACGCCGGTGGCGCCGACCGGCGGGGTGATGCTGTAACCCGGATGGACTCTCCGCTCATGGGCGATCTCGACGACCCGTTGTAGCGCAATGCGCTGGCTCGCCATCACCACTCCCTCATGCTCGCCATGGTTCATGGCACCGTGATCGTGTCCCTCATCGACCGGCTGCGAGCTGGGCATAGGGGTGTTCTCCACCGCCCAGGGAACGGTCTGCTCGTGTGCCTGATTCAGGGTGCGGGCCAGCGGCGCCGATTTGGGCACCTCGTTCCACATGGCGGCGGGGAAGCGGTTCCAGACAGCGGCAAACTTATCGCCCCAGAAGCCGGTCCAGGTCATGCCGCTCAGCAGCAACAGCAGCAGGAAACCGGCGCCCCAGAAGCCGACCACGGCGTGCAGATCTCGCCACCAGAGGCGCCCGCGCTGGTTCACTCTGGGCCAGAGGATGCCGCCCACCCCGGGCCCCTTGCGTGGCCACCAGAGGTAGAGGCCGCTCAGCAGCAGTACCAGCCCCCAGCCTGCAGCCAGTTCGATCAGCCGATCTCCGGTGGTGCCGAGCAGCAGGTCGGCGTGCAGGGCGCGGGCTACCGCTTGCAGATTCCACTTGTTGTCCATGGTGCCGAGCAGGGCGCCGCTGGCGGGATCCATAAACAGGGTCAGTTCCTGTTCACCCCGATTGACGATGAACTGAGCGCTCAGGTCGGGAGCGGCAGGCGGCAGGTATTTACGCAGGCTGGCATCGGGCATGGTCATCATCGCCTTGGCCAGCAGCTGGTCGGCACTCAGGGTCTGGCTGGCGGGGGCGACCTTCATCAGCTCGGGGTACATCAGGTTGTCGAGCTGGGGTTTGAACAGATAGACGATCCCGGTCAGTGACAGCAGGATCAGGAAAGGGGCGACAAAGAGACCGGCGTAGAAGTGCCAGCGCCAGATCCGTTGGTAATGACTCGAGTCCCTGTTTTTCATTGCACATCCTTGTTGGGGTGCCAAACCTTTCGGCAGGTGGAATGTTTGTGGCGGCGCGGATAATAGCAGTAACGTTTCGTTAACTGCAATCACACATCATGAGTTCGGTTCGGTTCGGTTCGGTGCGGGATGTCGGTAACATGAGGTGCCGACGGTTTGCTGGATAGGATGAGCACACTTTGGGGAAAGTCAGTTTGCTGCTGGACTTTTCCTTATAAATTATTACCTTGTGGTAACAATTTGCAGGTGATGGTGGTGGTAACGGAATGGGAGCAGTCATGCAGCCACATGGGCAATTTGACATGGAGCGCAGGGGTCAGATGCTGATCTGCCGCCCGAGTGGTCCCTTCAATCTGGCAGGCGCCATGGCCTATGAGGCGCGCTTTCGTCACGAACTGGTCGGTCTGATGGATGGCCCCTGGGGGATTGTCGAGGTCGCGACCGAGTTTGAAGCGGCCGGGCCCGAGGTGCTGGCCCGTTTTCGTCGCCAGTTTGGCTGGTGTGCCGAGAGTGGCTGTCAGTTTCTGGCGGTGGTTTTCGTAGGGGGCTTCAAGCGCTATCTGGCGGATAACATCTTCAAGGGATTGCCCTTTCGGGCGGTACGTTACTTCGAGCAGGAGGCAGCGGCCATCCAGTGGCTGGGGGAGCAGCTCAACACCGCTCCCTGTGAACCTGCGAGCGTTTGACCACCCTTATCCTGACTGGCCTTGGCTCAATCCAGCTTGATAAACCACTTGTCCCGTTCGTCAACGCAGTCGGGTTCACCCATTTCGAATTCCCGGCAGATCAGCGGTCGCACCTCGTAGATACGGCACATCATGGTGTTGCGGTCGAGGGCGGCGCACCAGCCATCGTCCAGCCGGCGCATGACCGGTATCTCGCCATCCCGTTCCAGTACATAACGGTCCGGCACGCCGGTATCGGTAAAGAGCATCACTTCGAGGCGGCAGCAGCAGGCTTCGCAGTTCTGGCAGCTCACATCGGTTTGGATTGCTTGGGTCATGGTGCCTGTCTTGCCGCATGGCGGCATGGGAGATATGAAACAGGCGCCTGTCAGGCGCCTGTGGTCTGGCTAACGGCTTGCAAAAAACCTTAGCCCAGTTTGCGGGCGCGGTAGCTGCGACCCTTGATCTTGCCTTCCTGCAACCGCTTGAGGGCGGCGCTCGCCACGCTGCGCTTCACCGCGACGTAGGAGTACTGTTCGGAGATCTGGATCTTGCCGACGTCGGCGCCGGCAATGCCGCCTTCACCGGTCAGGGCACCCAGAATGTCACCGGCCCGCACCTTGGTCTTGCGGCCTGCATCGATGGAGAGGGTCACCATCTGCGGCGCGATCGGCTTGATGTCGCGGCCGATGCTGTCGAGATCACCCAGCGGCATCGGGGCCTGCTGGTACTCTTCGATAAAGTTGACGCGCTGGGCCTCGTTTGGCTGATAGAGGCTCAGGGCCAGACCCTGCTGGCCGGCACGACCGGTACGACCGATGCGGTGCACGTGCACTTCCGGATCATAGGTCAGCTCGTAGTTGATGACGGCGCCCAGCTCCTTGATGTCGAGACCGCGGGCCGCCACGTCGGTGGCCACCAGAATGGTGGCGCTGCCGTTGGCAAAGCGCACCAGCACCTGATCCCGCTCACGCTGTTCCAGATCGCCGTTCAGCGCCAGCGCCGAGAAGCCCTTGGCAGCCAGATGGTCGGCCACGTCGTTACAGGCGCGCTTGGTGTTGCAGAACACCACGCAGGAGCTTGGCTGGTAGTGACTCAGCAGCCAGGTGAGGGCGTCGAGGCGCTGGCCGGCAGGCACTTCGTAGAGCTTCTGTTCGATGGCGCTCCCCTCGTGCAGGGACTCCACGCTCACCTCGACCGGATTGCGCTGCACGCCGCGGCTCATCTGGGCGATCCCTTCCGGATAGGTGGCGGAGAACAGCAGGGTCTGACGCTGCTGGGGGGCATAGCTGATGACCCGGTTGATATCTTCGCCAAAGCCCATATCCAGCATGCGATCCGCTTCATCCAGCACCAGCGTCTTGAGGCCGGAGAGCTCCAGCGTACCCTGCTCCAGATGCTTGAGAATGCGACCCGGGGTACCGACGGCGATATGGGCACCAAAGCTCAGGGTGGCGGACTGTGGTGCGGTCGGGGTGCCGCCGCACAGGGTCACCAGCTTGACGTTGGGCAGGGCGCGCGCCAGACGGCGGATCTCGGTGGCCACCTGATCCGCCAGTTCGCGGGTCGGGCAGAGTACCAGCGCCTGCACTTCGAGGCGGTTGACGTTGAGCTTGGCCAGCAGGCCGAGGCCGAAGGCGGCGGTCTTGCCGCTGCCGGTTTTTGCCTTGGCGATCAGGTCTTTGCCATCGAGCACCAGGGGCAGGCTCTGGGCCTGGATCGGGGTCATCTGCAGGTAACCCAGGCTGGTGAGGTTCTCTTGCAGGGCGGGGGAGAGATTGAGGCTGCTAAATTCGCTGTTGTTCACAAAAGGACTCTATTTCGGAGAAAACGGGGATGCGCGAGCGCTAAGGCCGCGCATCATACCAGAATGTGGCACCGGATGTGGCGGATTTTTGAACGGCTTGTCACGAGGGGACATGAAAGGTTCATTTGTTGCCAAACCGATCGCGGGCGAGCACTGACAATGTAATAAGGACTATTTTTCAAACACACATCTAATTATTTATCGCGGATAAACGTTTTCTATTTTCAGTATTTTAATATAATGACTGGAAAATATTCTACGAGCAGTTACTGCGCCACATGGAATGTTGCGAAAATGCTGATTAAATATTTTCAAAGAACATGAAAACGGCGCCGCCATTACTCAACATGATGTTTTAAAAGGATTTATGTTATCCGCGTTGCGCGATTAATATCAGTTCATTGCACAATTAATTTAAAAACGTTTGTATTATCCTGCCTCCATAATATTGCGCGGGATTGTGATGGCTATCTGATTTTTAAATGTGCAAATGTCTATGATGGCGCCGGTCAAAAATTACAATTTACTCAGGTGCTACAGGTATGGAATACGTTCACTTTGTGCTCGGACTGGTGATGGTCCTCGCTCTCTCTCTGCTGGCTAACCGCCACAACTGGAAACAGATCAAACTGCGTTATATCGGCCAACTGCTGGTGGTCGAACTGGCGCTGGCCTGGTTCATGCTGAACTCTGAAGTGGGTCTGGCGGTGGTGGGGGGCTTTGCCGCCGGTTTCACCAAGCTGATGGAGTTTGCCAAACAGGGTACCGACTTCGTGTTCGGTGGCCTGGTCAACGAAGGGGCCTTCTCCTTCTTCCTGATGGTGCTGATGCCCATCGTCTTCATCTCCGTGCTGATCGGTATTCTGCAGTACATCCGTCTGCTGCCGCTGGTGATCCGCGGTATCGGTACCGTGCTGGCCAAGATCAACGGCATGGGCAAGCTGGAGTCTTTCAACGCCATCAGCTCGATGATCGTCGGCCAGTCCGAGAACTTCATCGCCCTCAAGAACATCCTGCCGCACCTGAACGAGAAGCAGATGTACACCCTGGCTGCGACGGCCATGTCTACCGTCTCCATGTCCATCGTCGGTGCCTACATGCAGCTGATCGAGCCGCGCTACGTGGTTGCCGCGCTGGTGCTCAACATGTTCAGTACCTTCGTGGTGCTCTCGCTGATCAACCCCTACGAGCCGGATAACTCCGTGACCGACATCAAGGCCATTGCCGAAGGTGACGAGCACCACACCCCGAAGAAAGAGAACTTCTTCGAGATGCTGGGTGAGTACATCATGGCCGGTTTCACCGTTGCCGTTATCGTGGGTGCCATGCTGGTGGGCTTCATCGCCCTGATCGCTCTGATCAACTACCTGTTCGAGATGGCATTTGGCGTGAACTTCCAGTTCGTCATGGGTTACCTCTTCTACCCGATCGCCTGGATCCTGGGTATCCCGAGTGGTGAAGCGCTGCAAGCGGGCTCCATCATGGCGACCAAGCTGGTGACCAACGAGTTCGTGGCGATGATGGATCTGGGCAAGGTGGCTGCCGAGCTCTCTCCGCGCACCGTCGGCATCCTCTCCATCTTCATGGTCTCCTTCGCCAACTTCAGTTCCATCGGCATCATCGCCGGTGCGGTAAAAGCGCTGAACGAAGAGAAGGGCAACATGGTTTCCCGTTTCGGCCTGAAGCTGGTCTACGGTTCTACCCTGGTCAGCCTGCTCTCTGCCGTTATCGCAGGCATCATGATCTGATCCTCTAGTGGTTCGCACCACTGCTTGGGCCCCTGACCTCGTCAGGGGCTTTTTCGTTTCTGGCTTACAGGCGCCAGCCGCACCACCAGCCGGCAACCAGCAGGGTGAGGGTGCAAAAGCCGGTTTCGATGGCGCCGCCGCTGCGCAGCGGCCAGCCCGGCAGGCGGTAACGGCGCTTGATGGGCCAGAAGAGCGGAATGCCCGCCGGGGTGAGCCAGTCCCCCAGCAGATGGCTGAGGTAGCCGACGATAAGCGCATCCTTGACCCCCACGGGCAGGGTGCCCGGCGGCAGGCTCTGGTTCAGCCCCCAGACGGCGGCGGCGACCGCCAGCAGACTGTGGGTGAAGCCGCGATGGCCGAACAGCCGCGACAGGGGTTTCGAGATCCACGGCAGGCGCTGCCCCAGCACCGATTTGGGGTGGTCGAGGTCGGGCAACAGGGCGCTGGCCAGCGCGGCAGGGATGGTCTGCCACAGGCTGGCATCGGCCAGCGCCGGAGTGAGCTGCAGTTTATGGGCGATCAGGGTGCAGGTAACGGAGAAGAGCAGGTGCCCTTGGGCGGTCATGATGATTACGGCGTGGACAAGATGGCGGCGCATCTTACCAGCCTGACGGTTGTGGTCAGCTCTTATTTTAAAAATCAGGATGTTACGGCGAAAAAGCGCCCAGGTAGGGCGCCTTTAGGGTCTCTTTACAGCTTGCCTTTGACCAGCCACTTGTCGAGGGCGTTGGCGAATCGCTGTTTGTCGGCGGCATTGAAGGGGGCGGGGCCACCGGTTTGTACTCCGGCCGAGCGCAGCTCTTCCATAAAGTTGCGCATGCCGAGCCGCGTCTTGATGGTCTCGCGAGTGTAGATCTCGCCGCGGGGATTGAGCGCCTCGCCACCGGCATCGATCACCCAGGAGGCGAGGGGGATATCGCCGGTGATCACCAGATCGCCGGGCTGAACCTGCTGGGCGATGACATGATCTGCCACATCGAATCCCTTCTCCACCTGCTGGGTTTTGATGAAGGGCGAGGGGGGCACCCGCAATCCCTGATTGGCCACCAGGGTAGTGACGACCTGGGCGCGGTGGGCGGCGCGGTAGAGGATCTCCTTGACCGGAATGGGGCAGGCATCGGCATCAACCCAGATGGGCATGGCATGGTTTCCTGTAGTGAAAGCGGATGGAAAACGAGAGCGGCCATGTTAACACAGGCCTCCCCTTCCCGGCGCGGGGCTGAGTCGGCCCAACCTTTGGTGTAAGCTGGGGCCAGCACATGAAACGAGAAGGAGACGAGATGGATCGGGTGCCCGGTGAAGTGATTTATGCCCTGACCCTGGATGGCAAGGGTGGCATGGCGCCGCTGACGGCGGGAAGCGAAGTCCCGGCGGCGCATCCCGGCTGGCTGCATCTGGATTACGGCAATCCCGATTCGGCGCGCTGGCTGTTGCAGACCCCCTTGCTCAGCGAGGCGGCCAGGGAGTCGCTGCTCGGCCAGAGCAATCGTCCCAAGCTGGTGCGGATGGGGGAGACGGTGCTGCTGATCCTGCGCGGCATCAACCACAACAAGGATCACAGGCCCGAAGAGATGGTGGCGCTGCGCATCTTCATCACCCCGGATCTCATCATCAGCAGCCGTCGTCGTCCGCTGCTCTCCGAGCAGGATGTCTTCAACCAGCTCAAGCTGGGGGGGGGCGCCGATACCCCGGCCGACTGGCTGGTGGAGATCTGCGATGCCCTGACCGATCGGGCGGGGGAGTTTGTCGAGGAGCTGCACGACAAGATCCTCGATCTGGAGGAGATGGTGCTGATGCGCGACATGCCCGCCAATGGCCGACTGGCGCTGATCCGCAAGCAGCTCATCATGATCCGCCGCTACCTCTCCCCCCAGCGGGATCTGGTGGCGCGGCTGGCCAACGAGAAGATCAGCTGGCTGGATGAGGATGACCGCCGTCGTCTGCTCGATATCGCCGATCGGCTGCGGCGCTGGCTCGACGACCTCGATGCGGGAGTGGCACGTACCGCTGTGCTGGCAGACGAGATCAACAATCTGATGGCGGAGGCGACCAACCGCCGCGCCTACCAGATGTCGGTGATGGCGCTGCTCTTTTTACCTGCCAGCTTCCTGACCGGCCTGTTTGGCATCAACCTCGGCGGTATCCCCGGGGCCGAGAATCCGACCGCCTTCTGGGTCTTCTGCGGATCCTTGGTGGCGCTGGCAAGCGGGCTGGCTATCTGGCTCAAGCATCGGCGCTGGTGGTAAGGAGGCATAACCCATGTGGCAATCAATTGGCCTGACCCTGCTGCTGTTGCTGGGTCATACCCTGATCCGGCGGCTTATTCACAAGAGCCTGCTGGCGCTCGGCCAGAGCAGGCAGGTGAGCGAGAACCGGGTGCTCTACGTGGCCCATGTGTTCCACTTCCTGCTCGGCTGCGCCACCTTGCTGGTGCTGGCCGGGGTGTGGGGGCTCGACTTCTCCCGGCTGGTGGTGCTCGCGTCCTCCTTCTTTGCGGTACTGGGGGTCGCCATGGTCGCCCAGTGGTCGATCCTCTCCAACATCACCGCCAGCATCACCATCTTCTTTGCCTTCCCCTACAAGATTGGCGACCGGATCCGCATCCTCGACAAGGATGACTCGGTCACCGGCGTCATCACCGAGATCGGCCTCTTCTATGTGCGGGTGCGTGATGACAACGGCGACCTGGTCACCTATCCGGCCAACCTGATCCTGCAAAAGCCGGTCAGAAAGCTGGAGGGCAAGGTGGTGGAACCGCTGCAACCGGAATAGAAAGCAACCGGAATAACAAAAAGCTCCCTCGGGAGCCTTTTTAGTGTGTGGTGGGTGGCGCTAGCGTTCGAAGAAGCGGTAGAGGTGCTCCACCTGAACCGGGCAGTCGGCCACCTGATGCAGATGTTCGCGGGCCTGCTCTACGGTGCCAAAACTGACCGGGCAGCCGAGGGTGTCGGTCAGCTCGTAGAGGGCGCCATCCTTGCCTCTGAATTCGATGAGCCAGCCGGGAATGGCCACGTCGTGGAGAATTTCAGCCTCTTGCAGGGTCTGTTGCTGATAGAGCTTACGAAGTTCACTGACTGTCATGATGCTCTCCTGTGGGGAATATCCAGCTCTAGTCTATGCCTGCCCTTTATATGCGGCAACGGGATCATCCCCGCAGGGCCTCCCATGCCCAGCGGATGCGGATAAAGGTCTCTGCATTGCCGCCCCGATCCGGATGGTGCTGCAGTGCCAGCTCCCGCCAGCGGCGGCGGATCGCCTCCTGACTCGTTCCTTCATTCAACTCGAACAGGGCGAGCGCCTCGGCTTTGTGCCCCTCACCGTCATAAGCGCGCCAGAAGCGGTTGAGCAGGGCTTCAACTTCGGCACGGTCGGTCTGCCAGAACACCTGCCAGTCGAGATAGTAGCTACGCAGATTTTCGCCAACAGCAAAGCCGTGGTTGACCTCCTGGTTCCCGGCCAGCGGTTCGAGCCGGATATCCAAGGTGCTGATCACCAGCCACCAACCCTCTTCATAAAGCTCGGCCTGCAGCTGGTAGAGGGCGTTCATGATCAGGAAGTTGACCCGAAACAGCTGCAGCTGCTCGTCGTCGGCCAGCCGGGGGATCGCCCCCTGCTGGCGCAGAGCAGCCATCAGTTCATGCACCTTGTAGCTGCCCGCCGCCTGTTGCAATAGCACCAGCAGAGGGGCGATCAGCGGATTATGGTTGGCTTCGTTCATTCGGCGCCCTGCTCTCTGGGCGGCTGCAGGGCGATCAGCAGCTCACCCGCCTGCGGGGTGACGGGGCCGGTAACGATCTGGGGCTTGCCCTTGCCATCCATGATGAACAGCGGGATGGCGCCGGGATTGGCGGCCTGATACTGGGCCCAGTCGAACGCCTCGCTCAGGCGGGTCGCCTTGATCTGGCCGCCCCGGCTCAGTAGACCGCTCAAGCGGGCATAGTTGATATCGGGCCCAAACAGGTTCTGGCGAGCGCGGAAGGTGGCGCTCTCCCGGTTGGCCTTGCCGTGCTGCTCGCTGGAGCGCAGGGAGTAGACCTGCTCCTCGCCGTAGAGGTGGGCAAAGTGCAGCACCCCGAGGGCGTTGTTGTGGCGGTTGGGGGAGAGCGCCAGCACGGTACTGATGCTGGTGAGCGGCAGGTGCAGCTCGGCATGTTCCGACTGGGGGTTGCCGAAGTAGCAGGGGAGGTTGCTCATCCGCGCCTGTTTGCAGAACTCCCAGGCGGGATCGCAGAGCTGCACTGGCACCCCCTGATCCGCCAGCGCCCGGCCTATGGCCCGCGCCACCGAGTTGGCCCCTATGATGAGCCAGGTGTTGGGGGCGCTCTGGCGCATCTTGAGCAGGCTGGCCAGCGGTGCCGAGGTGAGGCTCTGCAACACCACGGTGGAGATGATCACCGCAAATACCAGCGGCACCAGCTTGTCGGCATCGGGGATCTCGGCCTGATGCAGGCTGATGGCGAACGAGGCGCTGACCGCCGCCGCGACTATGCCGCGCGGGGCGATCCAGCTCAGCAGGGCGCGAGCCCGCCAGGAGAGATCCGAGCCCCAGGTCGAGACCAGAATACAGAGCGGGCGCGCCACAAACTGCACCACGCAGAGCAGCGCCAGCACCATGGGGCCGAGCTGCCAGAGCTGTGCCAGATCGAGGCGGGCCGCCAGCAGGATAAACAGGCTGGATATAAGGATGACCGCGAGATCTTCCTTGAACGCCAGCACCTCTTCCAGATCCAGCCCCTCCTGATTGGCGAGCCAGATGCCGAACACGGTCACCGCCAGCAGGCCGGACTCGTGGCTGAGCCAGTTGGAGAAGCTGAAGGTGACCAGCACCAGCGCCAGCACGCCGAATTTGTGCAGGCTGACCGGTAGCCAGTCCTTGCGAATGAGCAGGGTGGTGAGCCAGCCTGCCGCCACCCCGATCAGGGAACCGACCAGCACTGTCTTGCCCAGCGCCAGCAGGGTATGGCTGATGAGGTCCCCCTGACTGCCGAGGCGTACCGCCTCGAACACCAGCACCGCAAACAGGGCGCCGATGGGGTCGATGACGATCCCCTCCCAGCGCAGGATACGGTCCACCTCCCGGGTGGGGCGGATCACGTTGAGCATGGGGGCGATCACCGTCGGGCCCGTTACCACCAGCACAGCGCCGAGCATGGTGGCAACCCGCCAGTCCAGCCCCAGCAGGAAGTAACCGGCGCTGCCGATGACGGCGAAACTGACCAGCATGCCGGTGGAGCAGAGATTGCGCACCACCTTGCCGATCCCCTTGAGCTCGGCCAGATGGAGGGTCAGTGCCCCCTCGAACAGGATGATGGCCACCGACAGGGAGACCAGCGGAAACAGCAGATCCCCGAGCAGGGCATCGGGGTCGAGCAGGCCGCTGACCGGGCCCAGAGTCAGGCCGGTGAGCAGCAGAAACAGGATGGCGGGCACCCGCAGCGACCAGGCAAGCCATTGGGCCAGCACGGAGACCAGGGCGATCCCGGCCAGAGAGAGGGCAATCATGCAGACCTCGATTCAGGCAGTGAGTATGGAGCTAGTGTAGTGGCTAAGTTGGTCAGATTGACACCCGAAGGTGTGGGCGTCATGGCCGGGATGGGGATATGTGCGACAGTCGGCGTCATGGTGGCTGGCGGTGGTGTGAAGGGCGCCAGCCAGACGCCAACCGTGGTGATGGTGTGGCTTCGGGGCCGGATTAGATGGGGCTCTCCTTGTGGAGCTCGCCGACACAGTCGGCCAGCGCCAGTACCAGTGCGGAGCGCACCATCTGATCGAGCCGGTTGAGCTGCATCTGGTAGAAGGCCCAATCCTCTTCGCTGGCGGGGGGCTCCAGCTTCATCATGCCGCCCTGGTTGACCCCGTGCAGGCGGTCGAGCAGATCGCGGATCGGCTTGTCGCTGAAGCGGTAATCCTTGGGGTCGCGCACCAGAAAGTCGCGGATCTTGATATAGGCTTCGATATCCTGATAGCGCTCGAGTGAGATGAGGCCGAGGGCGAAGATGAGCTTGAGGCGCACCTCCAGCTGGCCGAGGGGGCCGCTCTGGTTGAGCAGGGGTTCGATGGCGTATTTGACGGCATACTCCTCCTGACGGAACGCGCGTCGCATCAGGGAGTCGACCGCCTCTTCCAGGATGGTCACGGCTTCGAGAAAGAAGCCGCGGGGGCCATCCTGCTCGTTCAGTCGTTCCAGTACTTCATCTTCCTGGTGTGTGGTCATAGGTGCATTGGGTCCAGCTGACAGGGAGAGAGTGGGCCTCTCTCCCGGTTTCTATCATATGGGGCACATTCCCTTGCCATTCAAGCGCTTGGCGCGCTATCAGTGGTGGCTGAATGCGCCGCAAGCAGGGTCATTACAGGGTTTCGTAACGGGCGACGATGGCGCGAACCACTTCGCTCTCTTCATCCAGTCCGGTGACGCGGGCCAACGCTTTTGCCGGGCCAAGCTCCGCCAGCAGCTGTTGCAGCTCGACCGCCTGCGGATCATCGGCATTGCGATAGTGGAGCGCCGCGGCGATCCCCTCCTGCAACTGCTCGTTGGGCAGGCCGTACTCCAGGGTACCGAGCAGCGGCTTCACCAGTCGATCCCCCGCCGCCAGCTTGCGCAGTGGCTGACGGCCGACCCGGTCAATTTCGTCCACCAGATAGGGGTTGGCGAAGCGGGCCAGGATCTTCTCGATATAGGCGGCGTGCAGACGCGGGTCGAAACCGTAGCGTTTTACCAGCACGGCACCGCTCTCCTCCATGGCGCGGCGCACCTTGCTGCGGATCACCGGATCTTCGATCGCCTCGCGCACGGTGCGATAGCCCCGCAGCTTGCCGAGGTAGGCGGTGACGATGTGGCCAGTGTTGAGGGTGAACAGCTTGCGCTCGACGAAGGCCATCAGGTTGTCGGTGGGCTCCATGCCCGCCACCTGTGGCAGCTCCCCCTTGAACTGGGTCTGGTCGACGATCCACTCGCTGAAGCTCTCGACCGTCACTTCCAGCGGGTCATCGTTGGCAGCCGCGGCGGGCGGCACGATGCGATCCACCGCCGAGTCGACGAAGCCGATGCAGGATTCGAGCGTGGCATGATACGCGACCGGCAGGTACTTGAGTACCTCCTGCTTGAGGTGGCTGGTGCCGCGCACCATGTTTTCGCAGGCGATGACATTGAGCGGTGTCAGGTTGCCGGCATCGAAGCGAGCCTGCAGCCCCTTGGCCAGGGTGCTGGCAATCTTGTCCAGAATGTTGGGGCCGACCGCGGTGGTGACCAGATCGGCGGTGATGATGCGGGCGATCACCTCGTGACCGGCGGAGCTGACCGCTGCCACGTTGCGTACCACGTCCAGCTTCTGATCCGCACCTACCACATGGACCTTGTACTCCTGACGGTGGTTGAGCTGGTCGATCAGGGTGTCGTTGACGTCGGCGAAGGTGACCTGATGGCTGGCATCCGCCAGCACTTTGCCGATAAAGCCGCGACCGATGTTGCCGGCACCAAAATGCAATGTTTTCATGATATTAACCTCTTGAACCAAAGACGATGAAAGATGATTAGGCTGCCTGTTCGGCACCCAGCAGATCCAGGAAGGCCTGGGGATCTGTGGTGCTGGCCAGCCGGTCGATGAGACCGGGTTCATCCAGTGCATTGGTCAGGCGGGTTATTACCTGCATGTGTTCGTCGTTGCGAGCGGCGATGCCGATCACCAGCCGCGCCACCTCATCGGCGGCTTCGCCAAAGGCGACCCCGGCCGGGTACTGGCAGATGACGATGCCGGTACGTTTCACAAACTCTTTGGCGGCGATGGTGCCGTGGGGCACGGCGATGGATTCGCCGAGGTAGGTAGAGACCAGCTGTTCGCGCTCCAGCATGGCGTTGACGTAGTCGGGCGCTACGTAACCGCGCTCCGCCAGCAGTCGGCCTGCGGTCAGGATGGCGGCCTCCTTGTTGTCGGCTTTCAGTCCCAGATGCACGTCATGACGGCTCAGGGTAAAGACTTCGGCCGCTTGCGGCTCATAGCTGTCGTCGTTGGCCGCCACCAGCAGCTGCGGGTTGGCGACATCGTCGTTGGCGGCCTGAGTCAGGCTCTGTACCAGCTCCTGATAGAGGCCGTTGTCGAGGAAATTGGTCAGTGAAATATGGTGGGCATGCGGCGCATGGCGACGGGCCCGCTCGGTCAGATCCTTGTGGGTGATGACCCAGTCCACCTGATCGTCGAGCTGATCGATGGCGCGGTTGGTGACGTTGATATCGAGCCCGGCGGCCTGTACCCGCTTGCGCAGCATGCCGGCGCCCATGGCGCTGGAACCCATGCCCGCATCGCAGGCGACCACGATATTGCGCACCGCCATCAGTTCACCGCCCGGCTTCTTGGCCGCTGCGGTTTCGGGCTTGCCGCCCTTCATGGCTTTCATCTTGCGGGTGGCTTCACCGAGGGCATCGGCCTCATCGGCTTCCGGCTGCTGGGCGCGGACGAACACGGCGGCGACCAGGAAGGAGACCAGAGTGGCGGCTGTGATGGAGAGCAGCACCCCGATCAGGGAGGCTTTCGGCGTCATCAACAACACGGCGAAGATGGAACCCGGTGAGGCGGGGGAGACCAGACCTGCGTTGAACAGGGTCAGGGTAAAGACCCCGGTCATGCCGCCGGCGATCACCGCCAGAATGAGGCGCGGGTTCATCAGCACATACGGGAAGTAGATCTCGTGGATGCCGCCGAAGAAGTGAATGATGGAGGCGCCAGCCGCAGACTGCTTGGCCGCACCGCGACCGAACACCATGTAGGCCAGCAGCACGCCCATGCCCGGGCCCGGGTTCGCTTCGATCAGGAAGAAGATGGAGCTGCCGTGCTCGGTCGCCTGCTGGATCCCCAGCGGCGAGAAGATGCCGTGGTTGATGGCGTTGTTGAGGAACAGGATCTTGGCCGGTTCGACAAAGATGGAGGTGAGCGGCAGCATGTGGTTATCCACTAGGAAGCCGACGCCACCGGCCAGCACGCCGGAGAGCACCTTGACGAAGGGGCCGATCACGAAGAAAGCGAGGATCGCCAGCAGCATGCCGATAAGGCCAGCGGAGAAGTTGTTGACCAGCATCTCGAAGCCGCTCTTGACGCGACCGTCCATCGCCTTGTCGAAACGCTTGATGGCCCAGCCACCGAGCGGGCCGACCATCATGGCACCCATAAACATCGGGATGTCGGTCCCCACGATGACGCCCATGGTGGTGATGGCACCGACCACGCCGCCACGATCACCGCCCATCAGCTTGCCGCCGGTGTAGCCAATCAGCAGCGGCAGCAGGTAGGTGATCATGGGGCCGACCAGCTTGGCCAAGGTTTCATTGGGCAGCCAGCCGGTGGGGATAAAGAGGGCGGTAATAAAGCCCCAGGCGATGAAGGCGCCTATGTTGGGCATGACCATATTGGACAGGAAGCGTCCAAAATTCTGTATCTTGACTTTGGTATCCGGTGATAACATGTCGGGACCCCGTTTTAAGCCTGTTTGATTAAAAGTGGTAGTTCGGGATGGCCGGTTTTGCCGAACCTCCATCCCGGTCGTCTAAGCAACTTCAATCTACCAGCTTGCGATCAAATTAGGCTGAAAACGGGGTGTCTTGTGATACAGATCTCAGATACCCAGCGATACCCCCTCCAAAACCAGTGATCCTGATCACGTTCGAGAGCTGTAATTCGGCTACATTTCGATCTTTTCTATTTTTAATGACCATTTTTTGTGATTCAGATCGCCAACTCGTCTTTGCCGTGTCTTTGCGTAAAGGTGATTTGCATCACAAATTCAGTTTTTGTATTCGAATGGAGCAAATCACTCAATAACTCATCAGCGGGTGGTGACGATGGATCTATCGAAACACTCCATTGTTTATCAATGAATCAATAAATTTGTAACCCGCTTTCAGTTTTTACGGTTGGTGATGAGGGTTCTTTTGCTGCTGGCTGATGGAGAGTTGAGGAAAAGTGCCGAGGGGGATTGCGCCAATCATGTTTCGGTAGCTTACTTGCCGTGCAGGGCTGATAGCAGATAAAAACAAACCGCCAGCAGGCGGTTTGTCGGTTTTTGCGATCTGAGCCCTGTCGGGGCAGCGGCTTAGTAGAAGCCGGTATCCTCGGAGGAGGGGCGGGTCTTGAAGCGGCGATGGAGCCACATGTACTGCTCCGGCGCCTTGCGCACGGCGGCTTCAATCTCGCGGTTGGCGCGGGCGGCATCAACCATGTCATCCCCGCTGGGGTAGTCGGCAAGGGGCGCGCCGATATGCAGGGTGTAACCCTCGCTGGTGCGGATGTTGTAGCAGGGCAGGGTGACGGTGTTTTTCACCCGCGCCAGAGTGGCGGTGCCGGTTATGGTCGCCGCCTGCTCCACCGCGAAGTAGGGCACGAACACGCTGGCGTGGCTGCCGTAGTCGTGATCCGGCGCGTACCAGAGGGCGTCACCGTTGCGCAGCGCCTTGATCATCCCCTTCACATCCATCCGGTCCACCAGATATTTGTTGGAGGCGCAGCGGCCGTGGTACTGGGCATACTCCAGCACCGGATTGGTGTTGGGGCGATAGACCCCCACGCCGGGGCGCACCAACCCGAAACAGCGGGCGTTGAGTTCCAGCGTCAGGAAGTGGCAGGAGAGCAGCAGCATGCCCTGACCTTTTTCCATGGCGGCGATGACGTGCTCTTCCCCTTCCACCTTCATCAGGTTGCGCATCCGCCAGTCTGGCCAGAACCAGGCGATCCCCACCTCGAACACGGCGCAGCCCACGCTCTCGAAGTTTGCCTTAAGCAGTTTCTCCCGCTCATCCCGGGTCAGCTCGGGCATCGCCAGCTCCAGATTGCGACGGGCAATCTTGACCCGGGACTTCAATATCCTGGCGGCGAGACGACCGAGCTGACGGCCCAGCCACATCTGGCTACGCCACGGCAGCAGGGTCAGCAGCCAGAGCAGGCCGAGGCCGAACCAGCTGGCCCAGTAACGGGGATGAAACAGGCGGGGCTCCAGGCGGGGAGCGTTGTCATGGGCCATGGCTAATCTCTTGTTCGCAAACACAATCGGGGGATTCTAGCCGAAAAGGGGGGGCGGGGGCGAATGGCTGTGTGCTGGTCAGAGGGGTAACCCGCGTCCGGTTAGCGTGACAGCGGCGGCAACCGCGGTCGGCTTTTTCTACACCGGATAAAAGAGTGTGATAAAATCGCCCGCTGATTTTTCAGGTTTTGAGAGTCGATACAGATGAAGATCACCCTGCCCGATTTTGAAAAAGCCCGCGTTCTGGTCGTTGGCGATGTCATGTTGGACCGTTACTGGCATGGCCCTACCGGTCGGATTTCCCCCGAGGCGCCGGTGCCCGTGGTCAAGGTTGAACACATTGAGGAGCGTCCCGGTGGCGCGGCCAACGTGGCCCTCAACTCCGCTGCGCTGGGCGCCCACGCCGTGCTGCTTGGCCTGACCGGTCAGGACGAGGCTGCCGATGCTTTGGCTGGCCAGATGGCTGGCGTCAAGGTGGCCTGTGATTTCGTTCGTCTGGCCGACTTCCCGACTATCACCAAGCTGCGGGTGTTGTCACGCAACCAGCAGCTGCTGCGTCTGGACTTTGAAGAGCCCTTCCACTCCGTCGATGCCACCCTGCTGATGAGCAAGGTCGAGCAGGCGCTGCCGAATAGCGACGTGATGATCCTCTCCGACTACGGCAAGGGTGCTCTCAACGACGTGCCAGGCATGATCCAGCGCGCCCGTGCCGCCGGTATTCCGGTGCTGGTCGATCCCAAGGGGACTGACTTCGAGAAGTATCGCGGTGCCACCCTGCTGACCCCCAACATGTCCGAATTCGAGGCCGTGGTGGGCAAGGTGAAGAGCGAAGAGGAGCTGGTCGCCAAGGGGCTGGATCTGGTCAAGCGTTTCGAGCTGGATGCCTTGCTGGTCACCCGTTCCGAGAACGGCATGACCCTGATCCGCGAAGGTCAGCCGGAGCTGCATCTGCCGGCTCAGGCTCACGAGGTTTACGATGTGACCGGTGCCGGTGATACCGTCATTTCCACTCTGGCTACCTCACTGGCGGCAGGCAAGAGCCTGGACGAAGCCTGTGCGCTGGCCAATACCGCTGCCGGTATCGTGGTCGGCAAGCTGGGTACCTCTACCGTCAGCCCGGTCGAGTTGGCCAATGCCCTCTACACCGAGCAGGAGACCGGCTTCGGCGTCATGTCCGAAGCCCAGCTGAAAGTGGCGGTTCGTGCCGCCCGTCTGCGCGGCGAGAAGGTGGTGATGACCAACGGCTGCTTCGACATCCTGCACGCCGGCCATGTCTCCTATCTGGCCAACGCCGGCAAGCTGGGGGATCGCCTGATCGTGGCGGTCAACACTGACGAGTCGGTTCGCCGTCTGAAAGGGCCGGGTCGTCCGGTCAACCCGACCGAGCGCCGCATGGCGGTGCTGGCTGCGCTGGGCGCGGTGGATTGGGTTGTGCCGTTTGGTGAAGATACCCCGCAGCGCCTGATCGCCGAAATCCTGCCCGACCTGTTGGTCAAGGGCGGCGACTACAAGCCGGAAGATATAGCCGGTTACGCCGAGGTGACCGCCAATGGCGGCGAGGTGCGCGTTCTCAACTTCGAGGATGGCTGCTCCACCACCGACATTATCAAGACGATCCGCGAGCGCGGCTAACGTTCTGCTGGCCCCGCAATCTGGCGGGACTCACTATCGGCGGCTGCAATCCGACCGAAATACGGATAACAAAAAGGCGACCTTGCGGTCGCCTTTTTCATGTCCGATAGCGGCTATCAGCCTTTGGCTTTTGCCGTGGCAGGCATCAGACCCTGGTTCACTTCCACCAGGTCCTGCGCTTCCAGAATACCGGCAGCCTGTTTCAGGCTCAGGATATTGAGAATGTAGTTGTAACGGGCTTCGGAGAGCTTCTGCTTGGCCTCGTACAGCTTGCGAGTGGAGTCCAGCACGTCGACGATGGTACGGGTACCCACTTCGTAACCGGCTTCGGTTGCCTTCAGGGCGCTATCGGCGGAGACCACAGACTGGCTGTAGGCGCGCACCGAGCCGATGCTGGCGTTCACGTTGTTGTAGGAGGAGCGTACTGTGCTCTGCACCGAGCGGAAGTTCTTCTCCAGCAGTTCGCTTGCCGCCACGTAGTTGTACTGAGCCTGCTTCACCTTGGAGCTGGTGGCGCCACCGCTGTAGATGGGCAGCTTGAAGGTCAGACCGATATTGGCCTGATTGTCATTGCCACCCGGAATGCTATCCAGCTTGTAATCGGTATTGCTGGTTTGCAGTCCGGCACCCAGATCCAGAGTCGGCTCATGGCCGGTCTTGGCGAGATCGATCTGCTCCTTGGCAATGTCCTTGCTGATTCGGGCACTGTGCAGTTGCAGGTTCTTGTCCAGCGCCAGCTCCAGCCACTTGTCGGAGCCGAAGGCGGTCTTCTGCGGGCTGAAACGATCGGTGTTCAGCACATCCAGATTGCGGTGATCGATACCGGTCAGCTCGCGCAGGGTCTCGTAGCTGTTGTCCAGAGAGTTTTCGGCATTGATCTCGTCAGCCAGCGCTTGGTCGCGGGAGGCTTCAGCTTCATGGACGTCGGTGATGGCGGTCAGGCCCACTTCGAAACGCTGCTGGGTTTGCTCCAGCTGACGCTCTACCGCAACCTTGTTGGCTCGGACGAATTCTAGGGTATCCATCGCCTTGAGCACATCAAAGTAGGCTTTGGCGGTGCGCACCATCAGGTTCTGGATCTCGAGGTTGTAGGCGACATCTGACTGAGTGGCCTGCTTCTCGCTGATATCCAGATTGACCCAGTTACTGCGACGATAGAGGGATTGCGACAGCGTCACTTCACCCTTGGCGTTGGTATTGCTCTGGGTATCGTTCTTGTTTTGCAGATAATTGAGCCCGGCACCCAGATCGATCTGGGGCAGCAGAGGAGCACGGGATTCGTTGATCTTTTCGAAGGCCTGGTCGCGAACGGCTTTGGACTGCAGCAACTGCGGGTCTTTGATCTGGGCTTGCTGGTAGATGTCGAGCAGGTTTTCGGCATGGGCACCGGCACTGACGCCCAGCAACACCATGACTGACAAAAGTGTTCTTTTCATAGATCGTTTTAACCTTATGTAGTAACCCAAACTGGTTGCTGGAGAGGCAAATATTGTCACCGACCAAGCTTGATTGCAGCTTAATCACTCTACTATAAGCAAAATTTAATGCTAAGAGTCTCAGGTCCGGTGACGGGAACGTCAAGAACCGGACGCAGTTTTCTCCCCGCGCGCCTAGCCAAATGGTCTGTGGCTGCTAAAATCCACCCCTCATTACCATGGCACGCCGAGTGAATGAACGTTCATTCATGTTCCTCGGATTTTATGGTCAAACTGATACAAGTCAAGCTGACGGGAGCCCCGGATGTCGCAGCAACCCTTGCCGCAAGATCGGCATTACGCCGCCGATGATGTGAAAATCATTGAAAAATCAGCTGGATATAACGGCTTCTTCAAGGTGAATGTCTATCGTTTGCAGCATCGGTTATTTGCTGGCGGCTGGAATCAGCCCATCGTGCGCGAGCTGTTCGAGCGGGGTCATGCTGCCGCGCTGCTGCCCTATGATCCGGTACGCGACCAGATCGTACTGGTGGAGCAGTTCCGCATCGGCGCCATGGAGACCTGTTCCACCCCCTGGCTGCTGGAGCTGGTGGCCGGCATCATCGACGAAGGGGAGACCGCCGAGGCGGTGGTGCGCCGCGAAGCGGTGGAAGAGGCCGGGATCGAGGTGGCCCGCTGCGAGCATGCCATCAGCTATCTGGTGAGCCCGGGCGGCAGCACTGAGCGGATCGAGGTCTTTGTGGGCGAGGTGGATGCCAGCAAGGCGAGCGGCCTGCACGGTCTGGCTGATGAAGGCGAGGATAT
Organism: Aeromonas sp. FDAARGOS 1411; assembly: GCF_019047125.1. NCBI lineage: Bacteria > Pseudomonadati > Pseudomonadota > Gammaproteobacteria > Aeromonadales > Aeromonadaceae > Aeromonas > Aeromonas sp. FDAARGOS 1411. Next base: position 4,246,756 of record NZ_CP077214.1, read on the forward strand.
CCGGGTGCACGTGGTGAGCCGCGAACAGGCCTACGCCTGGCTCAAAGAGGGACGTATCGACAATGCGGCCTCGGTCATTGCCCTGCAGTGGCTGGCCCTCAACCATGGCGAGCTGCGTGCCCGCTGGCTGGCAGATCGCTGAGGTGGCGCTGACCCTGCAACAGAGCAGGCGCTATGTGCCTGATCTGATGTCCTTGCAGCGTACCTGCGAGGTCAACTACTCCCGGGTGTTGATTGATGGAGCTTTGCGATGTCGTTAGTTCAATCCCGGACCAAACGTTATGTGCCGGATTTGATGTCTTTGCAGAGAACCTGCGAGGTCAATTACATGGCGTTGATGAAACTGCTGCCGCCAGATGGGGAAGTTGGGGCCGAGCGCCGCTATCGGGTCGGCAACGATCTGCAGTTCCAGCTCACCATCATTGGCGAGAGTCGCTTCACCAATCAGGTGATCCTGAGCCAGCATAACCCCGAATTGCCCGAATATTTACAAGCTCAGATAGAGATTCGTTTGTATCATGATGTGCGGATGGCGGAAGTGTGTGCAGCGCAACAGATTTCCCGTTTGCAACCACGTTATGATTATCCCAATAAAAAGATGCACCAGCGGGACGAAAAGGAGCAGGTAAATCTGTTTCTGGCCGAATGGCTAAAATTTTGTCTCAGACATGGTACCAGCCCGATCAATATCTCCAGTTGAACAAATAAAAAGAAGCGTGATTTTGGAAACAGAGCTCCCCCAGGCGCAGGACGGCAGTGTGCGCCTGTTGCAAATTACCGACACCCACCTCTTCGCGAGTGCCGAAGGGCGGCTGTTGGCTGTGCGCACCGCAGAGAGTCTGGCCGCAGTGCTGGAACAGGTGCAGGCCAATGAACACCCCTACGAGGTGATTCTGGCGACCGGCGATCTGTCGCAGGATCACAGCCCGGAATCCTATCAGCGTTTCGCCTCCATGATGGCACCCCTGGGTCGCCCCATCTACTGGCTGCCGGGCAATCACGATGACAGCCCGCTGATGACCGAATATCTCCATGCCGCCGGGATCAGCGAATCCAAACAGCTGGTGGGCGACCACTGGCAGGTGATCCTGCTCGACACCCAGGTGCGCGGCAAACCCCACGGCATGATTGGCGATCACCAGCTGGCCGCCCTCGACCGTGCCCTGCGCCAATATCCTGATCGCCACGCCCTTATCACCCTGCACCATCAGGCGGTACCGGTGGGCTGCGCCTGGCTGGATCAGCATAATCTCAAGAATGCCGATGACCTGTTTGCTGTACTGGCCCGTCATCCACAGCAGAAGACCATCCTGTTTGGCCACGTCCATCAGGAGTTTGACGAGGTGCACCGCGGGGTGCGGCTGATTGCCAGCCCATCGACCTGCATCCAGTTCAAACCGCTCTGCGATGGCTTTGCGCTGGACGAGTCCGGCCCGGGTTGGCGCTATCTCACCCTCTATCCGGATGGGCGGGTGGCCAGCGAGGTGTGGCGCCTGCCGGTGGGGCAGTTTGTACCCGACCCCAACGCTACCGGTTATTGAGGAGAGCATTCCATGAAGTCGGTTCTCCTTTATCTGCACGGTTTCAACTCCTCACCGGGCTCCGCCAAGGCGCAGCAGATGGCTGCCTGGGTGGCCGCCAATCGGCCCGACATTGAGGTGGTCATTCCAGCCCAGCCCAATACGCCAGCGGCGGCTTGGGCGGCTATCGAGCAGACCATTGCCGACCTGCAGCGTCGTTATGGTAGTGAATTCAAGCTCGGCGCCGTGGGTAGTTCCCTCGGCGGCTTTATGGCGACCCGGGTGAGCGAGCGGTACGGCTGCCGCGCTGCGCTGATCAATCCGGCGGTGCGCCCCCACGAGCTGCTCTGTGACTACCTCGGCCCCCAGACCAATCCCTATACGGGTGAGCAGTACGAACTGCGGCCTGAACATATGGATGAGCTGCGGGCACTGGCGGTACCGGTGACGGTGCCGGAGCGACTCTGGATCCTGCAACAGCAGGGGGATGAGGTGCTCGACTATCGCAAGGCGCTGGATGAATACCGCTTTGCCCGCCTCTCGCTGGAGTGCGGCGGCAACCACGCCTTTGTGGCGTTCGAGCGCTACCCCGCCCAGATCATCCGTTTCCTCGGGTTATAGTCAGGTTTGAGTCAATAAGGGCGGTCTCGCCCTGCTTGTTCTTCTCCAGATCAAGCTTTCGGTGCGGGGAGTTTGTTCTACCCCCGCCTAGCAGTTAAGATTCCCTCCAAACGTCAATTCGCAAGGCCCTCCATGTCTACTCAATACAATGCGGATGCCATTGAGGTCCTCAATGGCCTTGAGCCGGTGCGTCGCCGCCCCGGCATGTATACCGACACCACCCGGCCCAATCACCTCGGCCAGGAGGTCATCGACAACAGCGTCGATGAAGCGCTGGCAGGTCACGCCCGCAGTCTGGAGGTGATCCTGCATGAAGACCAGTCCCTCGAAGTGATCGACGACGGCCGCGGCATGCCGGTCGATATCCACCCGGAAGAGGGGGTCAGCGGGGTGGAGCTGATCCTCTGCAAGCTGCACGCGGGCGGCAAATTCTCCAACAAGAACTACCAGTTCTCCGGTGGTCTGCACGGGGTGGGTATTTCGGTCGTAAACGCCCTCTCCGATCGGGTCGAGGTGACGGTGCGTCGCGACGGTCAGGTCTACGACATCGCCTTCGAGCGTGGCGAGAAGGTGCAGGAGCTGACCATCACCGGCACCTGCGGCCGTCGCAACACCGGCACCCGGGTGCGCTTCTGGCCGCAGGCGAGCTACTTTGATTCGCCCAAATTCTCGGTCACCAAGCTGGAGCACCTGCTCAAAGCCAAGGCGGTACTCTGCCCCGGCCTCACCATCAAGTTCCTCGACAAGAACACCGGCATCAAGCTGGAGTGGTGCTACGAAGATGGCCTCAAGGATTATCTGGTCGACGCGGTCAAGCAGTTCACCTGCCTGCCGGAGCAGCCTTTTATCGGCTCGTTCAGCTCCGAACTGTCGGCGGTGGACTGGGCGCTCTGCTGGTTGCCGGAAGGGGGCGAATGCCTCGCCGAATCCTATGTGAACCTCATTCCCACCGCGCAGGGCGGCACCCACGTCAACGGTCTGCGTCAGGGTCTGCTCGACGCCATGCGTGAGTTCTGCGAGTTCCGCAATCTGTTGCCGCGCGGGGTCAAGCTGACTCCGGAAGATATCTGGGATCGCTGCGCCTACATCCTCTCCATCAAGATGCAGGATCCGCAGTTCGCCGGTCAGACCAAGGAGCGCCTCTCCTCCCGCCAGAGCTCGGCGTTTGTCTCCGGCGTGGTGAAGGATGCCTTCAGCCTCTATCTGAACAGCAACACCGAGCTGGCGGAGCAGATCGCCGAGATCTGTATCTCCAGCGCCCAGCGCCGGATGCGCGCCGCCAAGACGGTGGTACGCAAGAAGATAACCCAGGGCCCGGCGCTGCCCGGCAAGCTGACCGACTGTAACTGCGCCGACCCCATGCAGGGCGAACTGTTCCTGGTGGAGGGTGACTCCGCGGGCGGCAGTGCCAAGCAGGCGCGGGATCGCGAGTTTCAGGCCATCATGCCGCTGCGCGGCAAGATACTGAACACCTGGGAGGTGGAGGCCGGTCAGGTGCTCGCCTCGCAGGAGGTGCACGATATTTCCGTGGCCATCGGCCTTGACCCCGATTCCGAGGATCTCAGCGGCCTGCGCTACGGCAAGGTGTGCATCCTCGCGGATGCGGACTCGGATGGTCTGCACATCGCCACCCTGCTCTGCGCCCTGTTTGTGAAGCACTTCCGCACACTGGTGGAGAAAGGCCACGTCTATGTCGCCATGCCGCCGCTTTACCGGATCGATATCGGTAAAGAGGTCTACTACGCCCTCGACGAGGACGAGAAGAACGGCGTGTTGCAGCGGGTCGAGGCCGAGAAGAAGAAAGGCAAGGTGATGGTGACCCGATTCAAGGGGCTGGGTGAGATGAACCCGAAACAGCTGCGGGAAACCACCATGGATCCCAACACCCGCCGTCTGGTGCAGCTCACCATGGAGCCGGCAGGGGAGAGTGAAGGGGATGCGGCTGACGAAACCCTGCAGCTGATGGACATGCTGCTGGCCAAGAAGCGGGCGGGTGATCGCCGTGAGTGGCTCGAAGAGAAGGGCAACCTCGCCATCATCTAAGCCGTCGGCTGGCCCTCACAGGGCCAGCAAGCATTTAGCCGGAGTCGCCCTGTGGCGGCTCCCGAACCGAAAGAGAAAATCACATGAGTGATGCTATCGAGCTCAGTCTGGACGGGGTAGAGCGCCAGCCAATGCGCACCTTTACCGAACAGGCTTACTTGAACTACTCCATGTACGTCATCATGGATCGGGCCTTGCCGCATATTGGCGATGGCCTCAAACCGGTGCAGCGGCGCATCATCTACGCGATGAGCGAGCTGGGGTTGTCGGCCCTCTCCAAGCACAAGAAGTCCGCCCGTACCGTGGGTGATGTGCTGGGTAAGTACCACCCCCACGGCGACAGCGCCTGTTATGAAGCCATGGTGCTGATGGCCCAGCCCTTCTCCTACCGCTACCCGCTGGTGGACGGTCAGGGTAACTGGGGTGCGCCGGACGATCCCAAATCCTTCGCGGCCATGCGATATACCGAAGCGCGCTTGTCGCGCTTCTCCGAGCTGCTGCTCTCGGAGCTCGGCCAAGGCACGGTGGAGTGGACGCCTAACTTCGACGGCACCATGAAGGAGCCGGTAGTGCTGCCCGCCCGTCTGCCGCACATCCTGCTCAACGGGGTGACCGGTATCGCGGTGGGGATGGCGACCGACATCCCGCCCCACAACGCGCGGGAAGTGGCCTACGCCTGTGCCGAGCTGCTCGACAACCCCAATGCGGGGCTCGATGTGTTGATGCAGCACATTCAGGGGCCGGACTACCCGACCAACGCCGAGATCATCACCCCGCGCGACGATATCCGCAAAATCTACGAGACCGGCAAGGGCTCCATCAAGCAGCGGGCGGTCTGGAGCGAGGAGGATGGCGACATCGTCATCACAGCGCTGCCCCATCAGGCCTCCGGCGCCAAGATCATGGAGCAGATCGCCGCCCAGATGGTGGCGAAAAAGCTGCCGATGGTCACCGATCTGCGCGATGAATCGGACCACGAAAACCCGACCCGTCTGGTGATCGTGCCGCGTTCCAACCGGGTGGATGTGGAGGGGTTGATGGCCCACCTGTTCGCCACCACGGATCTGGAGAAGAACTACCGGGTCAACCTCAACATCCTCGGCCTCGACAACCGGCCGCAGGTGAAGTGCCTCAAGACCATCCTCAGCGAGTGGATCCAGTTCCGCCGCGAGACAGTGCGTCGCCGTCTGCAATTCCGCCTCGACAAGGTGCTGGCTCGCCTGCACATCCTCGAAGGCTTGCTGATCGCCTATCTCAACATCGACGAGGTGATCGAGATCATCCGTACCGAGGATGAGCCGGGCAAGGTGATGGTGGAGCGTTTCAACATTACCGAGACCCAGGCCGAAGCGATCCTCGAGCTGAAACTGCGCCATCTGGCCAAGCTCGAAGAGTTCAAGCTGCGCGCCGAACAGAACGAACTGGCCGAAGAGCGTGACAAGCTGGAGCTTATTCTGGGCTCCGAGCGTCGTCTCAACACCCTGCTCAAGAAAGAGCTGCTGGCCGATGCCGAGAAGTACGGCGACGATCGCCGCACCCCGCTGGTGGAGCGTGCCACCGCGGTGGCGCTGACCGAGAAAGAGCTGGTGCCTAGCGAACCGGTCACCGTCATCCTCTCCGACAAGGGGTGGGTACGCGCCGCCAAGGGCCACGACGTGGATGTCGAGGGGCTCTCCTACAAGGCGGGGGACAACTACCTCACCCACGCCTTTGGCCGCAGCAACCAGCAGGCGGTGTTCCTGTCGAGCTTTGGCCGCACCTACTCGCTGGAGGCGCACACCCTGCCCTCCGCCCGCAGTCAGGGTGAGCCGCTCACCGGCCGCTTTGCGCTGGGGGCTGGGGAAGAGGTGCGCCATCTGGTGATGGGCAACGAGGGCGAGCCGTATCTGATCGCCAGCGATGCCGGTTACGGCTTTGTCTGCACCTATGACGATCTCATCGGCAAGAACAAGAACGGCAAGGCGCTGCTCACCGTGCCGGAAGGGGGTCAGGTGATGGCACCCCAGAAGATTGGCTCGCCAGAAACCGATCTCTGCATGGCCATCTCCAACGAAGGGCGCATGCTGCTGTTCCCGCTCAATACCTTGCCGGTACTCGGCAAGGGCAAGGGCAACAAGCTCATCAGCATCCCCTCTGCTCGGGTCAAGGCGCGGGAGGAGTTTGTGGTGATGGCCGCCGTCATCCCGCAGGGCCAGTCGGTCACCCTGTTTGCCGGCAAGCGCAAGCTCACTCTTAAGCCATCTGACCTTGACTACTACCGCGGCGAGCGCGGCCGCCGTGGCGCCAAGTTGCCCCGCGGTTTGCAGCGCGTGGATCGCATCGAGATTGAACCCGCCGCTGGAACCGAACCGGTAGCCGGGGAAAATCAGGAAGGGTAATTAATATAGAAGGGTGCGAAAGCGCCCTTCATTTATAAATATATGTATTTATTTATATTTTGGAAGGCATTCAATATCTAATACACAGATACTATTATTTTTTTTCCTCATCAGTTATTTCTGTTGTCGATAATAAAGAGTGCTTCCTCGAGTAATCGTACATTCTACCTAATTTAGCATGTAATAGACATATGTCGTTAGCATGGCTTGAAAATGTACATTCTGTAATTAGGTTGTTTTTATCTTTCATGCTCTCAATTCTTGCGCGTGTTATTTGCATGTCAGATAGTATTGATGCCATGAATTTTGCTTCAGTTTCATGCTCATGAATCATGCAGTTTTTAAATACTTCAAAAACCCATTCTTTTGGTGGAATGGGGGGGTCATGGTTTTCTTTGGTTGTTGATGTATCTATCTGGTGTTTTTCACTAAGAAAAATAAATTCATTTTTTAGGTATGTAGCTAATTCGGTACAGTAGGTGTGTAGCTCTGACAAGGCTAATGGCAGGAGAGATTTTGCGGCGATTAGTTCTCTGTATCTCTTCGCATTTTCAGAATATTGAGCTGCGTATATTGCAAGTACGGCAGCCAAAAGAGCAATCATACCTGAGTTGAATGTCTGCTAGCGATCCCAGACTTTCTGTATTTCAAGCCAAGAAAAATCAGTCATTATCAATGGGGCAGTCATCATTGCATTCACCCACAAGAAAATAAAAGCAAGTGATAGCGATTTAATTAATTTTATTTTCGTTATATGTGTCACGCTAGGAATCCTGAAGTTTGAATTTTATTATTCTATTCAAGGTGGAGTAACTAGTCTAGCTAGATGAAGCAACCGAAGAGCCGTAGATCGCGAAAACAGGTTACCGTAATTCTACCGGTGCTCCAGCTGATCTCTTCTCTATATCCATCGCCACCGAGATTGCAGTGCGGACGATTACGCTTCGCTAATCGACCCTACTTCTTTCTGTTTGCTTTAACGTTTTGCTGCTTGTCGATTGTTTGCTCCCCTCATCCCCGACCCTTCTCCCCTTATCTATGGCAAAGAGTGGGAGAAGGGAGCAGAGATCGCAGCCATTTTGGTATGGCGTGACAACTAGGGCCAAAGGTTGGCATGCACTTGTCCCCTGCGAGATCGTGCTTCTCAGCGCACCATCTGGTCTTTTGACCCGTCTGCGTGGATCTGATGGATGGCTTCATGGCAATAATGGGGGCATGATTCTGCCTGCACGGCGCTTTCGCTAACTAACAAGGAAGGGGTTCGATGGTCAATATTGGGATGCATTTCGAGATTCCGGTAACGGATATGCAGCGAGCAATTGCTTTCTATTCTGCCGTTTTTGATATCGAGTTCGAACGAGTGGAGATCGATGGCAATGAAATGGCGCTATTTCCGCTTATTGACGGTGCCGAAGGCTGCTCTGGTGCGTTGGCCAGAGGGGAGAGTTATGTCCCGAGTCTGGATGGCACGCGTATTTATCTGACGGTGAACGATATTGAGCGGGTGATGGCAGATGCGCTATCAGCGGGCGCCAGGTTGCTTTACCCCGTGACCCGGGTGGGGGAAGTCATCAAGGTGGCCGAGTTTCAGGATTCTGAAGGTAACCGGATTGCCTTGCTGGATAAGGCGATTTGCGCTGATTAGCGAAGTCTAAACGATCCACCCCACCAAAAGCAGAGTCCCCGCAATCCATGATTGCGGGGACTCTGGTCTTGTTTGCGGCTCACGCCGCCAAGTGGTTCAAACCGATCAGGCGGGGATAGCTGTCGCCGCCGGTGGCGGGGTGATTTTGGAGGCGATCAGCTGGCGCAGGCGGGGCACCAGCAGTAGCAACACCACGCCGCCTGCCAGCGAACCCCAGCCGAGCATATTGAACACCGAGCTGTAACCCGGGTTGGTGGCGACCGGGGTGCTGCCGATATTTTGCGGCATGGCGCCGGAGACATAGCCCGCCAGCACCGAGGCGATGCCGGTCACCATCATCCAGCAGCCCATCATCAAGCCCTGCAGGCTGGCGGGGGCCAGCTTGCCGATCATGGCGTAGCCGATGGGGGAGATCAGCAGCTCGCCAAAGCTCTGCAGCACATAGCTGATGGCGATCCACTTGAAGGCGACCAGCCCGTCGGCCCCCGCCAGATGGATACCGATCGGCAGCACCAGCATCCCCAATCCCATGCAGAACAGGGAGGCGGCAAACTGGGAGGGGATGTCGATATTCCACCCCTGTTCGCGCAGTCGCTTGAACAGCAGCGCCATCAGGGGGCCACCGATGACGATGACAATGGTGTTGATGTTCTGGATCCACTGGGGGGCGACCCGCAGCCCGAACACGTTGAGGTTGATGTTGTGCTCGGAGAAGAGCATCAGTCCCATGGGCGCCAGCTGGTAGAGCGACCAGAAGATAAGGGAGCCGAGGGCGAGTATCAGGTAGGCCACCATGCGGCTTCGCTCGGCGGCGTCCGGGTGGCGGGCTGTCATCACGCAGAGCAGCACCAGCACCACGGCCCCCAGGATCAGCACGAAGCTGCCGCTGAAACTGGCGTGGGTCAGCAGCAGACGCAGCGCCGGCACCAGCATGGCCAGAATGGCGATACCGGCCAGCATGCGGCGGTAGAAGCCGCTCCCTTTGAGATGGCGCAGCGGGGTGCTGATATCCGCCAGAATGGGCCAGCAGGCGAAGGTAGCGATGATGGCAATGATGTTGCCCAGCGTCGCAAACAGGAACAGGGTGCGGTAATCCTCGGTGAGCTGGAAGTAGCCCGCCACCGTGAAGCCGATAAAGAAGCCCAGATTCATCCCGGCGTAGTTCCACAGGAAGGCGCTCTCGCGGCGGTGATCATCCGGGGCGAAGCGCTGGGTCAGCATCATATTGAGGCAGGTGACGTTGAGGCCGCTGCCGGTAAGGAACATGGCGAGCCCCCAGTAGAGGCCGGTGATCCCCATCTCGGCGATGAAGTAGCAGCCGATCACCTGCAGCACCATCCCCATCACGAACAGGTTACGGTTGCTGAGGTAGCGCCCGCCGAGATAGCCGCCAAACAGGTGCAGGCCATAGTTGAAGGCCCCGAAGACCCCCATCATGGCGTTTGCCTGGGATTCGCTAAAGCCGAGCCGCTTGGTGGCGTAGAGCACCAGGGTGGAGTAGAGCACGGCAAACCCCAGAGTCGAGAAGGTCTGGATAAAGAACAGCGCCCCGGAGCCGGGGGGAATGGTGGGGTGTTGATTCGAAGCGCTCACGGTCTGTCTCCTGTGAGAGAAGAAAGTCATTACTCGTCCTGAGAGCGTACCGGTCTGCTGCCGGTTAGCCTTGTGCGCTTCCATGCTGGTCTGAAGGCCGGTCTGTCATTTAGCGGCCAAGCGGTGCAAATAGCCATACCTGAAATTTAATCCGGCGCGATTAATTGCTTTTTATTGATCTATTCCGCCTTTTTATGCGTGATTGAGTCGTGGTTTTAGCTCGGTTTACCACGCGGTTGCAGCACGGTTGATGTGATCCAGTCGGCTATTTGGTGCTGATTCTGGCGCTGTGGCGGGATCTGTGTCCCGCTTTGTCGTCCCGCAACGCAGCTGGCGCCAAGCCGTTGTATCGCAGGTTGTTTATTCATCCTTGGGCATTGAGTGAATAAATATCGGGAAGAGAAGGGGTAGCCTCAGGGTGACTTGCGTGTGTTCCCTCTCTGCTTGGGAGAGGGTGAGGGAAGGATATAACAACGCCCGGCGGGCCGGGCGTTGTGGTGCGACTGATGGGCGGCGAAAGCCGCCTTAGAAGTCGTGGTAGAGCGGCCAGCCGAGCAGCGGGTGCTTGAGACCGGCGCGCATCTCGACGTTGTCGAGCTTCTCCGGCGAGGCGTTCTCTTTTTGCAGCAGCTGGTACTGGCGTACAAAGCCGAGGGTATGCAGCAGGTTGGGCACAAAGCCCGGGCTCAGCTCCTGACGCAGGGCGGCGGCCATGTCGGCGGGCAGCGCGTTCAGCATCAGGGCGAGCTGGGCGGCGAGGTAGTCGGTGTCATACCAGCCCTCGTCGAGCTCAATCTCCCGCGCCAGTTTGCGCTTGAGATCCTGCTTCACCTTGAGCGGAGCGGCGCCACAGCCCTTGCCGCAGAGGATGCGGTAGAGCAGTGCTTCGGCCAGTTTGTCCTCCATGGTGGGGTGGTCGCTCTCGCAGGCGAAGAAGTGCTGGTCGATGAGATCCATCAGGCGGCTCTTGTTGTGCTCGGTCAGCGCCTTCTCGTACTCCTGCCACCCTTGCCACTCCTCCACATCGGGCGGGCTGGAGATCTTGTCCAGCAGGCGGGCATCCACGTCACCGTAGAGGCTGTTGCCAGCCTGCTTGGGGCTGACGGTGATGAGCATCGACCAGCCCTTCTGGAACGGCTTGATGGGGCCTTCCGGCGCCTGCAGCAGCGCCAGTGCCTTGGCCGGATCCCGCGCCGAGAGCTCCTGCAGGCCGAGGCTCACCACGCCGATGACGTCGTGGGCGGCCTGCTCCAGCAGGTGCATCTTGTACTTGTTGTAGTACTTGTCGGCGAATTTGAGGCTCATCAGCACCGCCTTGCCCTTGATGGCGGCCAGCTGTTGCTGACTCAAGAGTTCGTTGTCGCGGCCAAAGCGCAGCACCTGGCTCAGAAAGGGGCCCTGGTTGGCATCGCGAATGACTAACTGCATGAATGGGCTCCTTAATCCAGAAAGCTGAACATGTCGTCGACGTCGCCGTACTCGTCTTCCTCGACCTTGTTCTTCTCTTTGGCCTGCATCACCAGTTCGGCGGCAAACTTGTTGATGATGCCGTCCCAGCTGGAGTGCTCGTTGCGCAGCAGCGCCTTGATGGCTTTCTCCACCTCGGGGGCCAGCTCGCGAATGAGCATCAACAGGCTGCGCGGGTCGTCCAGCGCGTAGTCGTGGACATCCTCGCTCTGCTGGCGCTCGCTGTAGCGCAGGGACTCTTCGAGATCTTCCTCTTCGGCGTGCAGCACGTCGCGATAGCCTTCGTCCTCTTCATAGCGATCGCCGCGATAGAACTCGATAAAGGGGATGGCGAGGTAGAAGAGACCGGCCGGGTCTTCGGCCACGCACTCGAGGATCTCGCGCTGCTTGGCTTCGCTATCCTGGGTGCGGATCAGGTAGTTGAGGAAGTCGAAGGTGTGCTGTTGCAGCTCGTCGGCGTTGTTCTTGATCGCCTCTTCCCAATAGAGCGGCTGCTGGCAGACGATGTCGCGGATCCGCTCCGGGGTCATCAGCTCGGAGATGATGGAGGGGAAGGAGATATCGTGCTGGCCGTTAATCTGGGTCAGGGTAACGATATCAATGTTTTCAATCACTTCTGCCAGCTGGTCGTCAGACATGGTCTTGGCGATCAGCTCGAACTTCTCGCTGGCCTGCTTCGGCTCGATAACGGCCAGCTCTTTGATCTCGATGGCGGTAATTTCTATCAGACTGTTGCTCATGCCTTGCCCCAATTAGAAACGGACTTCGTCGTACATATCCTGATCGCCGTCGTCATCACCATAGCGGTCACTGCCGCCGTGGTAGTCTGCGTCGGCATCTTCCCCGTCTTCATCTTCTTCGTCGCGCAGCTCATAGTCGTCATCGCCGCGGTGGCTGCCGCGCGGCAGCGGGTTATCGAGCAGGAACAGCACGGCGCAGGCTTCCATCAGCTGATCTTCGCTCTGGGCCCGCACCGCCTTGACCAGCGGCAGGGCGGCGTTGTTGAAGCCGACGCTCACCTTGAACTCGTCCCAGCTTGGCTGCTCGCCGTTGGCGAGCCACTTGTTCCACTGCGACTTGGCCTTGGCCGGGAACTGCACCCGGCCATAGAGGGCCAGCGGCAGATACTCGGGCATAAACTCCAGCATGCTCATATCGGCCAGCAGCAGGCTCTTCATCTGGTCGGTGAACTGTTCCAGCCCCTTGGGGTCGTCCTGATCCCGGTAGGATTCGATGTTTTCGCTGGCATCGCTTTGCAGCGACTTGAGCCGCGCCTGGTCCCATCTCTTTTGCATAGTTGCTCTTTCTGCCTGCTGTTTCAGGGGTAGAACTGATCCCACATCTCCTGCATGGCGGAGGCGGGGTCGGTCACGATGACGTTGTTGAAATCCTTGATAAAGGCGGCCCGCTGTTTCGGATCGGACAGCACTTCATAGGCCTGCTTTACCTGGTGCAGCTTGATGGCTGCCTGCTCTTTCTCTTCTTCACTGGCCCCGTGCAGCTTGTCGGGGTGGTACTGGTTTGACAGCCGACGATAGGCTTTCTTGATGTCGTTTTCGCTGGCGTTGGACTTGACGCCCAGCACCCGAAAGTAGTTGTTCATGGCAGATCCTGCATCACTGGCATCATAGGATTCACGCTGCGAGTGCCTGATGGTGGGGATTGGCAAACCAGGCACGGCAAAAACCCGTCATTTTAACGGAAACAGCCCGCCAACGCGATGAGTTGGGCGATCAATTAACGGGCGAGATGAAGAGGTGTCAGTTGAGCGTCTATTGTTGCCAGTCGATCTGGTCAGTGCAAGGGCGGTGGGGCAAAAGCGATGAAAAAACGGGCAGGAAAGGAGCGGGTGGCAGGCCGGGGCGAGGCTGCCGCCGCAGGGGTTACTCCTCCCAGAAGGAGGCGGAGGTGTGGTAGATCATCTTCTTGCTCATCCCGCCATCGACCACCAGATTGGCACCGTTGATAAAGTCGTTGCGAGGATCCGCCAGAAAGAGGCAGGCGCGGGTGATGTCGTCGGGGCGACCAACCCGGCCGCTCGGGTGCTGGCGGTGATCCGCCTCGGTCAGGGTGTGGTAATCCTCCGCCTGGATCCAGCCCGGACTGATGGCATTGACCGTGATGGGATGGTCGGCCAGCGAGTTGGCGAGGGACTGGGTGAGGGCGACCAGCGCCCCTTTGGAGGCGCCGTAGGCATCCCAACCCGGTTCGTTCTGCTGCCAGCGGGTGGAGGCAATATTGATGATGCGGCCATAGGGCAACCCGCAGTTGGCCTGCACAAAGGCGCGGGCGCAGAGCATGGCGCCGCGCACATTGACCGTCATCACCTGATCGAACTGGGCTGCGCTCAGCTCCTCGAAGCGGGTGTGGAACTTGCTGATGACGCCGTTGTTGATCAGCAGATGGATGCCGCCATGTTGTGCGCGCACCTCCGTAAAGAGCCGCACGATGGCCTGCTCATCCCGCAGATCGAGCGGGTGAAAGTGGATCTCGGGATGGTCGAAAGCGTGAGGAGCCAGATCGGTGGCGATCACCCGATAACCCGCCTCGGCCAGCCCGATGCAGAGCTGGCGGCCAATCCCGCCAGCGGCGCCGGTGACCAGTGCAATTTGGGGGTGATTGGTCAGCTCGTTCATTGTGCCGCTCCGTTGCGCGCCCGCAGCACCTTGATGAGGGCTGACACCTCCTGCTGACCAAACCCTTGCGCCACCCCTTCCTCAAACAGATCGGCGGCAAAACGCGGGAAGCGGCTGTCGATCCCGGCATCGGTGGCGTGACCTGCGAGGCGGCTGATGGCGGCGCTCCAGGTTTTTAGGCTGGCGTAGGGGTGATCGAAATCGCCGCTCGCCAGCGTCTTGCCAAGATGGGCCACATCGCCCCCCAAAATCGGGGAAAGTTCGCTGAACTGGGCGCACACCTTGGCTACCGGCAACCCTTCAGCCTCGCAGATCAGGGCGCCGTGCAGAGCACCGAGCAGACCACCGGCAAAGTAGGCGGCGACAGCGCAATCTTGCGCCGCGGCGGCGCCCACCGCCTCGGCCACATGGTCGAGGGTGGGGGCGAGCAGGCGCAGCACCGGCTCGGCGTCGCTAAAGGCCGCGCTGGCCCCCGAGCAGATGATGCTGGCATCGCTGGTGCCGATCTGATCCGGGAAGCAGAGGATGGCGCCATCGAGATAGCGGGCGCCGCGGGCGTGGCTCCAGCTCTCCAGCGCTCTGGCCCCCTGCGGGCTGCCGGTAGAGAGCTGCACCAGCAGCTTGCCCGCCACCGCGTCGCTCGCCTCATCCAGCAACTGTTGGCTGACGGCGTAGTTATCGACGCAGACAAGGATGATATCGCTCGCAGCGATGGCCGCGCCAACCGAGGGGGCGAGTGTTGCACCCAGCGCTTGCAGCGGGGCGGCCTTGGCGGCGCTGCGATTCCAGACGGTGATCGGATGGCCCGCCTTGAGCAAGGTGGTGGCGAGGGCGGAGCCCATGGCTCCTAGGCCGATGACAGAGATATGGCGCATGATGGCTCCTGGCTGTGTTGATAGACGCTGATATAGAGAATTAGGATGCCTTGTGGCAGGTAAGCCACTATATTTGCCCCGTGTAGCCGTGAAAAATGGCTTTTATTACTGTCTGGTATAGGTGAATTCTATGGATGTGCGAACCCTGCGTGCGTTTGTGGCTGTCTTCGAGGAGCGCAACATCACGGCGGCCGCTACCCGCCTTTTCATTACCCAGCCCACCCTCTCCACCACCATCAAGACGCTGGAGGATGAGCTGGGGGTGACCCTGTTTGTGCGGCAGGCGCGCGGGGTGGAGGGGACCGAAGCGGCGCACCGGCTCTATCCCCGCGCCAAGCGGCTGATCGCCGATACCGACTCCCTCGCCCGCGAGTTTCGTGAAACCTCCCCCTGCCTCGAGCTGACGGTGGGGATTGAGGCGGATCTGGGTGATGGCGTGGTGGGGACGCTGGTCAACGGGGTACTCGCCCACGAGGAGATCCTGCTGACTCTGGATGAGGGCTGTTGTGGCGATGTGCGGCTGGGGTGTGAATCCCTGCGTTGTGGCGACGAGCTCTTTATCCCTCTGCTGGAGGAGGAGTTCGTGCTGGTGCTGCCGCCGGATCACCTGCTGACGGGCAAGGGGGCGCTCACCCCGGCAGCGTTGGCGGACCAGCCCTGGGTCACCTGCCCGCGCCACGACTCCCACCTGCGGCTGATCGCCATCCTCGGCAATCAGGCGCCGCTCTATCCACGGCGGGCGGGGTCGCTGCGACTGGCGGCGACCATGGTGGCCGCCGGGGCGGGGATCGCCTGGTTGCCCCGTTCGCTTTGTTTGCCCGGTTGTTCGGTCGCCGAGCTGGCGGCCTCTTCCTTCAAGCGGCGGGTGGGGCTCTGCTACGCCCCCGATGCGCTGCGCTCGGCAGCGGTGACTGCCCTGTTGGAGCAGGTGCGCGGGATGCAGCTCCCCGTCTGATGTCGGGATAAATATGTCGGCATAAAAAAGGGCCATCCGGTGGGATGGCCCTGTTAAAGGCAACGAAGTTGCGTGGCTAGAGCGATGCCCACCAGAGCCGCAACTGCAAGCCCCACTTCGAGCTCCAGCCGGTGGTGCTGCTCACCAGCTTGCCATCCTTGATAACGAGGAACGTCGGGGTGACGCCCACCTGCCACTTGGCCGCCAGCGCTCCCGACTCGTCGTTGTGGGTCGGGAAGGTGAGCCCCTTCTTGCTCATCCCCTTGGCTAACTGCTCCGAATTGCCGGAGCGCAGTGCCACCGTCAGCACGTTTTCCCCCTCTTGCCAGAGCTGCTGCACGGCCGGGGTGGTGAAGCGGCAGACCCCGCACCAGCTGGCCCAGTAGTAGACCAGCAGTGGCTTGCCCTGGCTCAGGGTGGCGAGATCCGTACTGGTGCCATCCTGCAGGGTGACGGGGGCGCTCATCGCCCCCTCTGGCAGGGTCGGGCTGCGCCACAGATCCAGCAGGGGCGAGATGATCAGCGCCATCAGCAGCAGCCAGAGCGCCTCCTTGCCCCAGCGGCGCCAGCGGGGTTGAGGATTGGTGGTCATCCCTTACCCCTGCTTGGCCAGTTCGGCCTTCACCAGATGCTCCAGCTCCTCATAGGGGATGGCGCCCGGCACCAGCTGGTTGCCGATAAGCGTCGCCGGTGTGCCCTGTACCCCCAGAATGGTGCCGATGCGCAGGCTGTTGCGCAGCTCTTCGGTCGCCGTGGCGGTCGGTTTGAGCGCGGTGTTGCTGGTGGCGGCCAGCGCCTTGTTGATGTCCGCCTCGGTCAGCATCCCCTGCTTGCTCATCAGCTTGTCGTGCAGGGTGAGGAAGCGGGCGGGATCCTGTTGCCACAGGGTCAGGCTGTATTGGGCCGCCTTGGCGGAGGTCTGCCCCTTGAACGGCAACAGCTTGATCACCAGCCCCAGATCGTCCGGATAGGCCTTGAGCAGCTTGGTCAGCTGGGGATCGAACTGCTTGCAGTAGGGGCAGTTGTAGTCGGTGAACAGCACCAGCGTCAGCTTGGGATTCTTGGCGCCGAGGCGCGGGCTGGTGGCGCTGTTGAACAGCACATCCTTGTTGCCCTTGATGAAGTTGCCAAGCTGCGCCTCCTGGGCTGCCGCGTTCTGCTTCTCCCAGGATTCGGCGGCCTCGTCGAGGATCTTGGGGTTGGCGATCAGGGTCTCGCGGATCAGCTCCTTGATACGTGCCTCCTGCTCCGGGGTGAAGGGGGCGGCGTGCAGGGCCGGAGCCAGCAGGGCTGCGGAAAGGGAAGCCAGCAGGGTCAGGGCGCTCAGAGTCGGTTTCATGGTTGCTCCTTAAAATCGGGTGGTGCCAGCCTGAAGCAGGCCAGCCTTGTGCAATGTGGTCAGCAGATCGTCCTTGTCGAGCAGGGGTGACAGCGTGACCCCCTGCGGCAACTCCGGGCCGTAAATCTGGTTGAAGGGGACGGCCGCTGCGCCCCGCTTACGCAGGAAGGCGGCGATGGTGTCGTTCGGTTTGCTCCAGTCGCCGCGCAGGGCCACCACATCGGGGGCCGAGAGGGCCTGTTGCACCTCATCGCGCAGCAACACGTTGTATTTGTTGGCCTTGCAGGTAACGCACCAGTCGGCGGTGACATCGATAAAGACCCGCTTGTTCTGGGCCAGCGCATCTGTGATGGCGCGTTCAGAGAGCGGTTGCCAGACCACCTTGTCAACACTGGCCGAGCCCTGCGCGCTAAAGGCGCCACTCAGCAGCAGGGGGCTGCCAATCAGGGCGGCGAGGGCGATCGCCAGTGTGAAGCCGCGCATGCCGTAACGCCATATGATGCCAATCAGCAGTGCCAGCAGCATGGCTACCATCAGCCAGCCGGTGGCATAGCTGCCGAGATGGTTGTCGAGCAGGCTGGTGAGCCAGAGGCTGGAGCCCAGCATCATCAGGCCGAGCAGGATGCGCAGATGGTTCATCCAGCGCCCTGGTTTCGGCAACCAGAGGGCGAGCCGTGGCAGGGCCGCCACCAGCAGCCAGGGCAAGCTCATGCCAATCCCCAATGCCGTGAAGATGAGCCAGAGCTGGCCAAGTGGCGCCGCCAGCGCAAAGGCCACTGCCGTGCCGAGGAACGGTGCCGAGCAGGGGGTCGCCAGCAGAGTGGCGAAGCTCCCCTGCAGGAAGTGACCGCCGAGGCTGTTGCCGCCGCTGGTGGCGAGGCGGGTGCTGAGGGCGCTGGGCAGGCGGATCTCGAACAGCCCCAACAGGTTGGCGCAAAACAGCATGGTGACCAGCACCATCAAGCCGATAAAACCGGCGCTCTGGAACTGGATGCCCCAGCCAACGGCCCCTTGCGTGGCGCGCAGCAGGCTGCTCATGGCCGCCAGCACCCAGAAGGAGGCGATGATCCCGGCGCTGGCGGCGAGGAACTGCTTGCGCACCGTTCCCTGTTCACGCTTCTGATGTTGCAACACAGTTCCCAGCTTGAGCGCCAGCACCGGCAGCACGCAGGGCATCAGGTTGAGGATCAGGCCGCCGAGCAGCGCCGCCCCCAGCAACCAGAACAGCGAATGACTCTGGTTGGGCAGTGTGAGCGGCGCGCCGATCGTCCCCTTGCCCTGCCACGCCTGCTCGCCACTGGTGAGCAGCAGGCCGAGGGATTGGCCGCGCAGATCCGGCGCATCCCCCTGCCAGCCATCGCTCACCGGCACCCGGGCGATCAGGGTGTTGCCTTCGACCTCAAGCGCCGGTTTGCCAAACTCGGCCCCCTCCAGAGCGTCGATAAAGAGGGCCGGTGATTGCCAGCCCTCTGCCCGCTCGGCGCGCAGTTGCAGCTGGTTGTGCTGATAACTGAGCTCGACCCGGGTTTCGGCAGGCAATTGCTGGGGCAGGGTACTCATCGCCTTCGCCCAGGCAAAATCGAAGTCGGCCGGGGCCTGCCCATCCACCGCGAGGGTGAAGGGAAAGTCGGTCAGGATGCAGACATTGCTGCAGGTGGAGAGGCGCAGAGTCCCCTTGAGCGGTTGCCCGGTTGGGTAGTTGAGGCTGAGGGGGAAGGTCACGTCCCCCTGATAACCCTGGGTGCTGAGCCCGGCTACCTCGAAGTGGCGTGGCACCGGCCAGCGCCACTGAAAGTCTCCGACCGGCTCATCCCACAGGATCTGGGGGGCAATGCCCCCTTCTCCCGGGCTGTGCCAGTAGGTTTTCCAGCCCGACTCCAGCTCGACATCGAGCAGGATGCGGGTCTGATCTGCCGTGCTGCGGTCGGCCTGCAGCCGTACCCGGGCGTGATCATTCTGTGGGCTGGTGAGCCAGCCCGTGTCGCTGGCCAATCCCATGGATTGCCACAGCAGACCGCCCAGTAGCAGGGCCGCCTTGAAGAAATTCGACATCTTTTTGGTCTCGCAAAAATTGAGTGACAGCTAACGAAAGAACGCAGCCGAACTCATTCCCGCCAGACGCACAGGGTGAGGTGCAGACGCCGCTCGGGCGGCGAGATGACTCTGGGAGGGGGCAGTGGCGGTGTGTAGCGCCAAAGGGGAGCCAGCAGGGCGATCAGCACGGCCACGGCAAAGAAGAGCTGTTCGACGCAGAGCAGGGTGGCGGCACTTAGCCACTTGCCGTTGAGCTGGCAGCTGGTGGGTTGCGGGCTGGCCGGTTTGGCATCCTCTTGATCCGTTGCCGAGCCTGGAACGGGCAGTGCCTGACAGCTGAGGGCGTGATCGAGCAGGGCAAGCCGGGCCAGCGGCTGGGCCGCACAATTGAGCACCAGCAGGCAGACCAGCAGCAGGAGATGTTTCGCTACCCGTTGTTGCAACATCATGTTCGCCCCGTCCATCAAGATGGGGCCATCCTAACGACCAATGGCGGGTGGGGCAAGTCGGCGGCGTATTGATGAGCAGCAATGTGGGTGGCGCGACGGGGTGGTCGGTTCTGTTTGGCGAACGCTTGTTCGCTAAAAGGGGGATCAGTATACTGCGCCGAGTTAAAACTCGAGGTGTTCGATGCTCAAAATTGCCCGTGTGCTGCTGCTTGGTCTGCTGCTCATTTTCTGGTTCCTGTTCGGCCTGCTGCTCTGTCTGGTTCGTCCGCGCCATCCCAACAACGTCTATGTCTTCGCCCGCATGTATCACGCGGTCTGCCCGCTGATCGGGCTGCGAGTCAAGGTGACGGTGGCCGACGAGGTCAAATCGGTCGGCCCGGCGGTCTACGTCTGCAACCACCAGAGCAACTTCGACATCTTCACCGTGACCGGTGCGGTGCAGCCCGGCGTGGTGGCGGTAGGCAAAAAGAGCCTGCTCTGGCTGCCGCTGTTCGGCCTTATCTTCTGGCTCTCCGGCAACGTGCTGATCGACCGCTCCAACCGCTCCCGTGCCATCGGCACCATAGGTCAGGTGGTGGATCGTATCAAGAACCGCGGTACCTCCATCTGGATGTTCCCGGAAGGGACCCGCTCCCAGGGGCGTGGCCTGTTGCCATTCAAGGCGGGCGCGTTCCACACTGCGGTACAGGCTGAAGTGCCCGTGGTGCCCATCGTCTGCTCCAGCTACTTCGGTCAGGTCGACCTCAATCGCTGGGATAACGGCGAAGTGCTGGTGGAAGTGATGGCCCCGGTCTGCAGCAAGGAGCACGGTGCCAGCGGCATTCGCGATCTCTCCGACACCTGCCGCGCCCGGATGGAGGCCAAGCTGACCGAACTGGACAGCAAGCTGGGCCACAGCCACGCCGCCTGACGGATATCGCAGACGAATCGACAAGGGAGCCACAGGCTCCCTTTTTTGTTGGTAAAAATCACCACCAGGTTGGCTATTCTCACCAACAAGCCCTTCTTGAATTTCCTCAGTAAATTCCCATCTATATGTAAAACAACAATAATTTTTCTTGGCACGGCTCTTGTAATGCTATGGGAAGAGATAGCCATCCCATCAACAAGGAGCCAGACCATGAGCGTATTCAGCCGCCTGACCGACGTGATAAATGCCAACCTGCACAGCCTGCTCGACAAGAGTGAAGAGCCGGAGAAGATGCTGCGCCTGATGATCGAAGAGATGGAGCAGGTGCAGGTCGAGATGCGTACCCAGGCCGCCCGCGTGATTGCCGAACAGAAGCAGCTGGAGCGTCACCAGCAGGCGTTGCAGGCGCAGATCCTGGAGTGGTCGGCCAAGGCCGAGCTCGCCATCCAGAAGGGACGTGAGGATCTGGCCCGCGCCGCCCTTACCGAGAAGCTGGCGGAGGTTAAAAAATGTGAACAGCTGGAGCAGGACAAGGCCCGGGTGGCCGAGGTGCTGGCCCAGCTCAGCGCCGACAGCGAGCGGTTGGCAGCCAAGCTGACCGAGGCGCGCGAGAAGCAGAAACTGCTGACCCTGCGCGAGCAGACAGCCCACAGCCGCATTCGTGCCCGCGCCCAGGTGGACAACCAGCGCATGCATGAGCTGATGGCGCGCTTTGATGGTTTTCAGGGCCGGGTCGATCAGCTGGAAGCCCAGTTGGAGGCGGCCACCTTGGGGCAGAATCCCTCGCTGGAGGCCCAGTTCCGCGAGCTGGAGCTCAATGACGAGATCGAGCGCGAGCTGGCTCGCCTCAAAGGCCAGAAGGCGGAGGTGTAATCATGAGCCCCTGGCCCAAGGATCTGGTGCATCGCAAGCTGACCGGGGTCTGCGCCGGTATTGCCAGGCGGTTGGGGGTCTCCAGAGTCACGGTGCGGGTGGTGGCACTGCTCGCCCTGATCCTGATGCCGCCGCTGGCTCTGGCCGCCTATCTGCTGGCGGTGTTGGTGATGCCGCCCCGTTATGAATTGAAGCGCTGGCTGGATTGACCGAAGGGTTGAACAGTCGGCAGACAAGGTACTGATAAGGAGCAAGTTATGCTGGAATTTTTCATCTTGCTGGTGGTGCTGCTGGTCATGGCACTGACCGGTTTTACCCTGGTAGCCATGTTGCTGGTGAGCGGCCTGTTCGTGCTGCTTGGGGCGCTGGGCGGCATGCTTGCTCTGATCATCAAGCTGGCCCCCTGGTTGTTGCTGGTGCTGGCGGTTTGCTGGCTGATCAGCAACCGTAGCAAGCGTTCCAATACCTACCTCTAACCCGCCTGAGGTTGTGCAAGACGTTGTGTGATGCTCCCTGATTTCCCCTTTCCGGCCACTCATCGAGTGGCCTTTTTTTGCCTGTCGTCCTCAAGGCTGGGTGGCTGCGGGTAACCACTGGGGGCTCCAGCTCTGCCAGAGTGCCGGGCTTTTTATCAGCTGTTCCTTGAAGGATTTCGGCTGCTGCTTGAGGCGATATTCGATGCGCAGAGCCGCCCCCTTCTCGCCGACTTCCTGTTGCCACGCCAGCGTCAGTGGCCCCTTGCCGCGCAGGGCGCGAGCGCCCTTGCCACTCTGGTGCTGGCGCAGGCGGCGCAGCGGATCCGTGCTGATCCCGGTATAGAGCAGGCCGGTGGCGGTGCGCACCATATAGACAGACCAGCGGGAAGGGGTGGATGGTTGCTGTGCCGGTGTGGTGGTCGCGGGTTCTCTCATTCAAATTCTCTGTGCCAAACTCAGAGGCAGCTCAAGGAGGTGCGATGAGAGTCTGGTTTTGGTTGTGGTTACTGTTGTCGGTCCCGGCTCTGGGGGAGACGATCCGTCTCTACGATTACCATCAGCATCCGCCCTTCAACACCGGAGTGGATGCAGGGCTGAGCCGCGAGCTGGTCAAGTATCTCAATGAAAAGCTGGGGGGTGAACCCAGAATCGAGCTTTGGCTGGTCAATCGCGCCCGACTGGCGCAGGAGATGGCGGATCCCGACTTTGACGGTCTGGTGGTCTGGGTCAATCCCGCCTGGGTGGGGGATCCCCATCGCGAGCGCTATCTCTGGACCTTTCCGGTGATGCGCGACACCAACGAGCTGGTCTCGAACATCGACAAACCGGTCACCTATCGCGGGCCAGACTCCCTCAAGGGGCTGGTGTTTGGCGGGGTGGAGGGCTACCGCTATCAGGGGATCGATGATGCAGCTGGCCGCGGGGAGCTGGTGCGTCAGGATGCCAAGAAGGTGAAGACCAATCTTGAGCTGCTGGTGCGCGGCCGCATCGATGTGACGTTGGTAAGTGGTTCATCGCTGGGCTTTTTCATCGACTCACAGCATTATCAGGGCAAGCTGTTTATCTCACCCTTCCCCCAATCCAGCTATACCCGCCATATCCTGCTGCCCAAATCCCGTCCCGAGCTGCATGCCACCCTCAACGACATCGCCGAGCAGATGGACAGAGATCCCCGTTGGCACAAGGTGCTGGAGTCTTATCGCGGTACGCCCTGAGGGCGGCGCTTGAGCCGGTGCAGCGGCACCAGACTCACCAGCAAGCCTGCCCAGACGAAGGCGAAGCCGACCGTCTTGATGGGGTCCGGCGTTTCACCAAACCAGTAGATGGCGAGCAGGAAGGCGAGGCTGGGCTCGATATATTGCAGCAGTCCCACCGTGCTCATCCGGGTTCTCGCCACCGCGTAGCAGAAGAGCCCGACCGGCAACAGGGTGGCGGGCGCACTGCCCATCAGCAGCAGCTTGTCGGCCAGATCCCCGTTCACGAATGCCCCTTCCCCGTGCCACGCCAGCGTGCCGATGATGATCAGCGCGACGGGCAGTTGCACCATGGCTTCCAGATAGAGGCTGGTGCCGGTGTCGTAGTGGATCTTCTTCTTGATAAGGCCGTAGCAGGCGAAGTTGGCCCCCATGATGAGGGAGAACCAGGGGAGTTGGCCGTAGCAGAAGAGCATGTAGGCGAGCCCCGCCAGCGCCAGGGCGACCGCCAGATGCTTTTGCGGGGTGAGTCGCTCTTTGAGGAAGATGACGGCGAATACGATATTGAACAGCGGGGTCATAAAGAAGGCGAGGCTGGTGGTCAATACCTGCCCGGTGGTGAGGCACCAGGTGAACATGCACCAGCTGATGGACATGACGGGGCCCGCCAGCAGAATGAGGCCGAGCTGGCGCGGCTCACTGCGCAACCGTGCCCACGGCACCTGGTGGCCAAACAGCAAAAACAGGGCACCCAGCAGCACCACAGACCAGAGCACCCGGTGGGAGATCAGCTCCCACATGTTGACCTCGGGCATGAATTGATAATAGAGCGGCAGCATCCCCCACAGGATGAAGGAGAGGGTCGCGGTGCCGGTACCTAGCCAGTTTTTCATTATTATCCGTTTATTAAATTAAACACTCATGGCGATAGTAGGGGGTGCGCCCTGTTTCCACAAGAGGGAAAACAGGGAAATGCTGGTACTATCAACGTCATGCAGCGAATCGATAAGTTGTTTGAGCAAATCAGGGCCTGCCGTCTGTGCGAGGCACATCTGCCGCTGGGGCCTCGTCCGGTGATCCGCGGGGCCGAGAGTGCCCGCCTGCTGATCATCGGTCAGGCCCCCGGCACTCGTGTGCATGCCAGTGGTATCCCGTGGGATGACCCCTCCGGTGACAGGCTGCGCCAGTGGCTCGGGGTCGATAAGGCCACCTTTTACGACGAATCCCGCATCGCCATCATGCCGATGGGCCTCTGCTATCCCGGCAGGGGAAAATCCGGCGATCTGCCGCCCAGACCCGAGTGCGCGCCTAACTGGCACGACAAGGTATTGATGCTGCTACCCAATATCGAACTGACCCTGCTTATCGGCCAATATTCACAAGCCTACTATCTGCGGGGGGCAGCCAAGGGATCGCTCACCGACACGGTGCGCAGCTGGGCCGACTATGGCCCCGGCTGGCTGCCGTTGCCTCACCCTTCACCGCGCAATACCCTCTGGCTCAGAAAGAATCCCTGGTTCGAGGATGAGATTGTCCCCCATCTGCAGCAAAGGGTCGCCCCTTTGCTGGAACGACCCTGAGCGCTTAAAGCGCCGGTTCGGCCAGCGGTTTTGGCTTGCTGCGCGCCATGGCGATGAGCGGCAGGACGATGCAGATACAGCCCAGCAGCAGCGGCAGACCGGGCTGCTCGTCAAACAGCCACACCCCGATGGCCACCGCCATCAGCAGACCGGTGTACTCCGCTGAGGCGATCTTGCTCGCCTCTGCCTTGCGATAGGCCACCACGCACAATCCCGCATAGACCATGATCAGCGCCGAGGAGCCAAAAGCGGGCCACCACATCTGCCACTGCCAGTTGCCCCCTTCCCACAATGCCAGCGCCAGAATGAAGGGCATGCTCAGCACGTTGGTGAAAAACAGGGTCTGGGCGATGGGCTGCTTGAGCGGGATCCGCTTGATCAGCAGATTGTTGAGCGCCATCGACAGCGCCACCCCAAGCGCCGCCAGCGCGGCCCAGTTCACCTCGGTCGGGCGCAGCACGATCAGTACCCCGATAAACCCGATAACTGCGGTCAGCACCTTCTGGCGCGAGATCGCTTCCCCCGCCATCCACACTGCCAGCGGCACCATCATCAGGGGGGCGGCATAGAAGAGGGCATTGGCAGTGGCGAGCGGCAAGCGGGTGAGGGCCACCACCATCAGGCAGACGCCGACCGCCCAAATATGGGCCCGCAGCAGGTGCCACTTGATGGCCACCGGTGGGTTGCGGCGCCATGACCAGAGCAGCCAGGGCATCAGCAGAATGGCGGCCGAGAGCTGGCGGAAAAAGACAAACTGGAAGATGGGCTGATCCGGCTCCAGCACCTTGACCAGCGCATCGGAAAAAACCGCCACCATATTGCCCAGCACCAGATAAAGGATGCCGATCCCTACTGCATTCATACCACCTCCCACTTCAGATTCGGGGAGGGTAGCGCGAGGGCCGTTATCCAGTAAAATGATAAAAAATGACCACTCATGAGATATTTAGATAATGAAGCTTCCTCCCCTGCGTGCGGTGCAATATTTCGAGGTGGTGGCACGCTTGCTCAGCTTCTCTCGCGCCGCCCTTGAACTGAACGTCAGCCAGAGTGCGGTCAGCCACCAGATCCGCCTGCTGGAGGATTTTCTGGGTGAGCGCTTGCTGCTGCGTCAGGGGCGGCTGCTCTCGTTGACGACGCAGGGCGAGAGCTATTTCGAGGGGATTGCCGCCGGACTCAGCCAGATTGCCCAGAGCAGCGAACAGCTGCGCGGGGGCGGCGAGATGCGGGTCCGGCTCGCAGTCTACAGCTCGTTTGCTGTGAAGTGGCTGATCCCGCGGTTGGCGGGATTGCGCCAACTCTACCCCGAGCTGGATTTGAGTCTGGAGATGGTGGCGGAAGATCCCGAGCTCTCCGATCGGGTGGCGGATTGCTTTATCACAGTCTCACCCCACGGACGGGGCTACTGTCACGATCTTATCTATCAGGAGCGGCTCTTTCCGGTCTGCAGCCGCCGCTTGTTGCAGCAGATCAGCGGGGAGTGGCCTGAGGCCATCTGGCAGCTGCCGCTGCTCTCGGTGCAGTCCATTTACAAGGCGCGGGGCGAGGATTGGCAGCGCTGGGCCAAGGCGGGCGGGCTGGTGATCCCGGACGAGGCGCGGATGCACCATTTCAGCCATGTGTTGCTGGCGATGGAGGCGGCGGCCTGGGATCAGGGGGTTGCGTTCGTGAATGACTACATGCTGCGGCCCGATGATCCCCAGCTGGTGGCCTTGCCGGTACACCAGCTGGAGACGGGGGATGCCTTCTACTTTACCTGCAAGCGCTCGCGGGCCCATGAGCCCGCTATCAGCCGGTTGCGCCAGTGGCTAATGATGGAGACACGCCAGAGTATGCCGTTGTAATTGCTCGGGTTATCAGGCTTTCTTGAACTGGCTCAGCACAAACAGGCTGGTGGCGCAGACGACGACCGAAGGGCCTGCCGGGGTGTCCTGATACCAGGAGAGGGTCAGCCCCCCCAGGACGGCGAGACAGCCGATCAGCGCGGCAAAGCCAGCCATCTGCTCCGGCGTCTGGCTGAAGCGGCGGGCGGTGGCGGCGGGAATGATCAGCAGGGAGGTGATGATCAGCGCCCCGACAAACTTCATCGCCACCGCGATCACCAGCCCGATCAGCAGCATCAATACGCAGCGCAGCACATCGACCCGGATCCCCTCTACCCGTGCCAGCTCTTCCGAGATGGTCATGGAGAGCAGGGGATCCCACAGTCGCAACAGGGTGAGCAGTACCAGCGCGCCACCGCCGTAGATCCAGAGCAGATCCATCGGTTGTACCGAGAGCAGGTCGCCGAACAGGTAGGCCATCAGATCCACCCGCACGTTATCCATAAAACTCAAGGTAACCAGACCGAGCGACAGGGCGCTGTGGGCCAGAATGCCGAGCAGGGTATCGGTCGCCACCTGCTGGTTGCGACTCATGATCACCAGCAGCATCGCCATGGCGAGGCAGCAGACCACCACCGCCAGAGTGAGATCGACCTGCAGCAGGATGCCCAGCGCGATGCCGAACAGGCAGGCGTGGGAGAGGGTGTCGCCAAAATAGGCCATCTTGCGCCATACCACGAAGCTGCCGAGGGGGCCGGCCAGCAGGGCGATGCCGAGACCGGCCGCGAGGGCGTATAACAGAAAGCTGTCCACTTGAATGTCCTGTTGCTTGCGCTATTTGCTGTGAGCGTTGTTGCGAGAAGGCAGGCGGATGACGGGGGCCTGCGGTTCATGATGATGGTGTTCGCCGTCGCAGTGGTGATGGTGGGTATAGACCGCCAGCACCTCCTGCTCCGGTCGCCCGAACAGACGGGCAAATTCGGGGTGGCGGGCCACGCTTTCCGGCTCGCCATGACAGCAGACGTGGCGATTGAGGCAGATCACCTCGTGGGTGCTGGCCATCACCAGATGCAGGTCGTGGGATACCATCAGCACGGCGCAATTGAACTCGGCGGCGAGCTTGCCGATCAGGGCGTAGAGCTCGATCTGGCCGGTGATATCAACCCCTTGCACCGGTTCGTCCAGCACCAGCAGCTCGGGCTTGACCAGCAGGGCGCGGGCCAGCAGCACGCGCTGCATCTCGCCGCCGGAGAGCTTCTGCATCCGGTTTTCCAGCAATCCCTCTGCGCCCACCCGGGCCAGCGCTTCCTCGATGGAGAGGCGGCTATTTTTGCCCAGTTGCAGGAAGCGACGTACCGTCAGCGGCAAGGTGGGATCCAGATAGAGGCGCTGGGGCACATAGCCGACTCTCAGGTCGCGGCTGCGGGTGATCTTGCCCGAATCCGGGGTGAGCAGACCCAGTACCAGCTTGCTCAGGGTGCTCTTGCCAGCCCCGTTGGGGCCGACGAGCGTGGTGATTTTGCCTTTATTGAGGGTAAAGGAGACCTTGTCGAGCACAGAGCGTCCATCAAACGAGAGAGAGACCTCTTTCAGCTCTACCAGTTGGCTCATGACAACTCCGGGGTTTACAGCCAGTGAGAGTTATAATATAACAAAAAGCGGCTGTTATATTATCACATACTCACCCCCTGACGAGATTCACCAATGAGAATTATTGCGCTTTTCACTGCCCTGCTGGCGGTGAGTTTGCCTGTTCGTGCCATTGAGGTACTGACCACCATCAAGCCCCTTGGCTTCATCGCTGCGGCGATCACTGACGGGGTGAGCGAGCCCAAGGTATTGCTGCCCACCGGCGCCTCTCCCCACGATTTTTCCCTGCGCCCTTCCGATATTCGCAGCATCAACAGTGCTGGGCTGGTGGTGTGGGTTGGCCCCGAGCTGGAAGGGTTTATGGCCAAGCCGCTGGCCAATCACTCCCATGCTTTGGCCCTGACTCAGGTTGAGGGAATGCCGCTGTTCAACTACGCGACTCAGGATAGTCATGACTCCCATGACCATGATGATCACGATCATGCCGCCCACGAGCACGTTGACCATGATGAAGGGCATGAGGGACATCATCACGAAGGGGTCGATCCCCATATCTGGCTTGGCCCGACGCAGGCCAAAGTGATTGCCAAGGCGATCGCAAGTGAATTGGGCAAGCTGGATCCGGCCAATCAGGCTCGCTATGACGCCAACCTCGCGGCATTTGATACCAAGGTGGATGCCAAAGACAAGGTGATTGCCGGCCAGATGAAGGCGGTGAATGAGAAGGGGTACTTTGTCTTCCACGAGGCGTATGGCTACTGGGAGCGCCACTACGGCATGAGTTCAAAGGGTCACTTTACCGTGAGCCCTGAGCGTCGCCCGGGCGCCAAGACGCTAGTGGATATCCGCAAGGCACTGGAAGAGAAGCAGGCGAGCTGCATTTATGCCGAGCCGCAATTCTCACCGGCTGTGATCGAATCGGTGGCACGCAATACCGGCGCCAAGGTACTGTTGCTTGATGAGGTGGGTGAACAGGTGCCACTCGGCCCGGATGGTTATCCCCAATTTATGCAACAACTGGCAGACGCATTCGCCCAGTGTCGCTGATCGCCTGCTGAGTCTCTCATCCGGAGGGACTATACTGACCTCCAGCATCTGACATGGAGTGTCCGGTATGAAATGGTTGTTGATCCCGGCCTGTACTCTGGCGCTATGTTGCGCCAGCGTGCAGGCTTCGCGTCTTTCCGAATATATTGCCAGTCCGGATCTGCGGGCCAAGCTGCAGGAAGTGTATGGTGGCCGCGCCATTCAACGGGCCGAGGCATTCTCTCGCCTGCTCACCCCCAGAGCGGGTACAACCGACCAGCAGAAGATCGAGCTGGTGAACAACTACTTCAACAATCTCACCTACAGCGAGGATCCCAAGCTGTGGGGAGATGAGGATTACTGGGCCAATCCGCTGGAGTTCATCGGCGCCCGGGGTGGGGATTGCGAGGATTACAGCATCTCCAAGTACTACACCCTGATGGAGCTGGGGGTGGATGAGAAGAAGCTGCGACTGGCCTACGTCAAGGCGGTGCGTTACAACCAGTTCCACATGGTGACGCTCTACTTCCCGACGCCCAAGGCTGACCCACTGGTGCTCGACAACATCAACAGCCGGATCCTGCCGGGCAGCAAGCGTACCGATCTCATTCCCGTTTACAGTTTCGATGCCAAAAGCATCTGGATAATGAAGTCACGGCGGGAAGGGACGCTGGCGGGGAGTGCCGATCGGTTGGCGCAGTGGACATCGATGAAGACCCGTTTCTCCAGCGAGCAACTGCGCTCCCCTCGTCGTCAGTTATAGCTTGCCCGCCGCCTTCAACTCATCGAAATATTTCGCCGCGCCCGGATGCTGTTCAATACTCAGCACCGGGCCGGTTTTATTGCGTGCCCGGTGAAACATATTGGCGTAGCCATAAGTCTGCTCATTGAACTTGGTCTGCTGGGTCAGCATGGCCTTGGTCAGACGATAGACAGACTCTTCCGGCATGGTGGCATTGGTAACCAGGGTGGCGGCAATGGCAAAGGTGGGAGTTGCCTTCAGATTGCCGGGGTAGATGCGGGCGGGCACCTGACTACGTTGGTAATATTTGACCCCCTTGAGTAGCTGATCACGGGTGGCCCCATCGATGGGGAGGAAACTGACTGCGCAACGTTTGGCGGTGTCGAGCACAATCCGGTTAGGGTGTCCCATCACCAGTGCAAATGCGTCGATCTGCTTGCTGCAGAGCGCATCCGGCAGGTTGGCCATGCTCTTCAGGTCGAGATCCTGCTCTTTCGCTCCCAAGATGTTGAACAGGGTCAGCGCCGTCTGGCGGGTTCCCGAGCTCTTCAACCCCATGTCGATGGGGGCGAGCTTGAGCTGTTCCAGTGAAGTGATATCGCCATCGGCACGGATCACTATGGTGAAGGGCTCGGCATGGGTGGCAAACAGGGCGCGCAGCTCAGGTTGCGGCTGCGTGGCAAAAGGGCCCAAGCCCTGGCTTGCCTGATACAGCCAGTCTGACTGCACCATGGCGTAGGAGGTCTCGCCACTCTTCAGCCGCGTCAGGTTTTCTATTGAACCCGATGAACTCTGCAGTGTGCACGCAAGTTGCTCGTCGACCTCATGAGCCAGACGGCAAAACTCTTTGGTTATCTGGTGATAAATCCCCTGCTCACCCCCGGTGGTGATAGTGACGGTTTCAGCCATCAGGCCGGGTTGCCACATCAGGGGCAACAGCATGGCGAGCTTCTTCATGATTGCGCCTCCTTGGCATAACCATCGATACCCCAGGTCCGCAGTTTGTCGATGTCGCGGCACTCTCCCGATTCTGCCAGCAGGGTATAACCGGCGGCATGCATGGTTTGGGAGAGCAGATTCCAGTAGAGCGGCGCATCGGTCAGCTGACAGCTGATAAAGATGGGATTGAGCGGGTCAAGTTGATTGAAGGTATCCGCATTGAGGGGAATGGCGCTGAAGGCAAGCTCACACCCCTGTTCCTGCAACGCAGCCAATGTGGCTTGGCCGTGGGCGGGAAAGGTGGCCACATCCCAGCGCCAATCCAGTGTTTTGCCGCGGCCCTGGCTTAGCAGAGGGGCGATCTCGGACCATTGTGGGTGATTGAGCAGGGAGAGGGGCAGCAAGACCCCTTCTATATGAGAGTGCTGCCACTGTTGCAGGGCGCTCTGGATGGTTGCGAGATCGCTGTCGGCACCGAGGGGCTGACTGGGCAAGAAACGCTGATAGAGCGCGATCTCCCCTTGTGTGGAGACAAATTTTTGCAGTTGCCCGCCTTCCGGCAGTGGGCTCACTCCTTGCAGCGGCTGTGGGGGCGTCAGTAGCAGCTGTTTTCCCAGCTGGGTGATTTTAAGTCGTTGTTGCAGCAGATCCCGTTTGCGTTCGGAAACCAATTGGTTGATGGAAAGTGCCACTTCTTTGAGGTCTTGCAACCAGGGAGTGGGCAGGGTGCTGTTGAACTGGTGTTTGCGGATACGGATCAGCTGCAGGTTGATCTGCTCCAGGGGCTGCAGCAGGCGTTTGCACACCAGGGAGATGATCAGGGTAAATACGACGAGGCCCGCCAGCAGCGCCAGACCGGTGCGACTGATGGCATTCCACAGATGCTGATAGGCGTAGCCGCTATGCCCCTCAAGGGTCAGAGTGCCCAGCATGCGCCAGCCATCGGTCAACTCTTGCTCAATCTTGACGGGGGGCATGCCGATAACCGAGGGAAGCCAGCCGGGGACATTTTGCTGGGTAGAGTGGAAGACCTTCTGAAACAGCAACTGGCCATCGGGATCGATCAGGGTGACCGAGCTGACGAAGCCGCCATCGAACATGGCATTGACGATGGTCTCGGCCAGCACATTGTCGTCATTAAGCAGGGTTCCTTGCAGCACCAGCCCGAGAGCGGTGATGGCGGTTTCCAGGTTGGCTGACATCTGGTCGAGGATGGATTGGCGGACCGTCGTGACTTCCAGTGCAAACAGCAGCGCTGCACCGATCAGGAACAGGACGACAATTATTCTGATTAACAGTTTTGCTAACGACATATCCACTCCATGGAAAAGTTATCGCAACATTTCAGGTTTCTATTCAGTATCGAATCCGACCCGGTTCTTAAAAATAGGAAAAAATGGTTAAAAAAGACGATCATTTCTGCCCATCCGGGCGGGTTATGCATAAAATGTGAGGTTCATGCAGATTGTGATGAACTATTTGTAACTATTTGTGTCCAACAAACAGTTTTATACGGTTTTGTCACAACTGACATCGCAACTCACACTCTTTAGATCTAAATACAGGATAGCGGATGAAACGTCTCCGTCCCTTGGTAGTACAGGCTGCCAATTGGGAACCACCGGTTCCCCGCAAACACTTTTACGCCATGCTGATGCTGACGGCCATGACCCTGTCAGCAGTGGCATTATTGCCAGCTCCGGGTGACATCCTCGAGCGGCCGCTGCGTCTTGAGTTGCCCATTGATACCGCAGGTACGGCAACCAACGAAAACAACACCGACTTTAACGAAATCCCCGATCACGAACTGGTTGATCAGAGTGCGCCGGATGACGACATCCCGGTTGACACCACCCCCCAGTGGCAGGATTACCGGGTCCGCAACGGCGAAAACCTGACCGCCATTTTTAACAATCTCGGTCTCTCCACCACCACCCTCTACAAGGTGCTGGACGCGGACAACAAGAATTATCTGGCGCGCCTCAAGCCGGGCCAGAATATCGAGCTGCTGATCGATCAGGACAACATCCTGCAGCAGCTCAAAATCCGCTTGAACATCAAGCAGACGCTGGTGATGGCGCGCAGCGACGATGCCTATACCGCCTCCATGATCAATGAGAAGGTCGAGTGGCAACCGCAGCGTTACAACGGCGTGATCAACGGCAGCTTCTATGTCAGTGCCCGCAATGCGGGGATTCCGGCCAACCATATCCAGAAAATTGCCAACCTGTTCCAGTGGCGAATGAATTTCGCCAAGGATCTGCAGAAGGGTGACAAGTTCAAAGTGCTGGTACGCCAGGAGACGGTGGAAGGCAAGAGCACTGGTAACAGCCAGCTGCTGGGTGTGGAAGTGACCAGCCAGGGCAAGACGGTGTCGGCCTGGCTCTCCGATGACGGCAACTACTACGACGGTCAGGGCAACAGTCTGGAGCGCGGATTCCGCCGCTACCCGACCCACAGCCGCTATCGGATCAGCTCCAATTTCAACCCGGCGCGCAAACATCCGGTAACCGGTATGGTGCGTCCTCACGAGGGCACCGACTTTGCGGTGCCGGTGGGCACGCCAGTGCTGGCGACTGGCGATGGTATCGTCCAGAAGGCAACCAGCCACCCGCTAGCGGGCACTTATATCGTCATCAAGCATGGCCGTACTCTCTCTACCCGTTATCTGCACCTGAGCAAGCTGCTGGTCAAAACCGGTCAGCGAGTGAAGATGGGCGACAAGATCGGCCTCTCCGGTAACACTGGTCGTTCTACCGGTGCTCACCTCCACTATGAACTGCGGATCAACAACCGCCCGGTCAATGCCATGACCGCCAAGCTGCCGATGGCTGAACCGCTCAGCGGCAAGGAGCGTCGTCAGTTCCTTGCCAAGGTGAAGAGCTACCGCAAGGAGCTGGCCGCGGGTTGATTCCTGTCGTCAAAGCCTGAAATGAAAGGCCCCGCCAGATTGGCGGGGCCTTTTTACATGCGCCGTGAGGGTTAGTAACCCTTGTCGAAGTCGATCTTGCCATCCAGTGGCTGGCCATCGATAAAGCGGATGTAGTTGCGCACAAAGATCTGGGCCACATCATCCGGGAAGCTGTAGGCGCTGTTGTGGGGGGTGACGATGAGGTTGGGTTGGCCCCACAGCGGACTGTCGGCGGGCAGCGGCTCCTGCTCGAACACATCCAGCACCGCCATCGCCAGCTTGCCGGTACGCAGTGCGGTGAGCAGATCGCCAGAGTGCACGGCGCTGCCACGACCAACGTTGAACAGGATGGCGCCCGGTTTGCAGTGTTCGAAGCGGGCGACATTGAACAGATGACGGGTATCGCGGGTGGCAGGCAGCACGCTGACGATGACATCGGCCTGCGCCAGCATCTTGTTGAGCGCAGGTAGTTGATAAACCTGATCAAACCCGGCCCGCTCCCGACCGCTGCGGCTGATGCCCAGCACCTTCATGCCAAAATGTTTGCCGGTATGGGCGATATGCTGGCCAATGCTGCCGGTCCCCAGGATCAGCATGGTGCGCCCCTTGAGGCCCTGATAGGGGTGGCTTTGCCACAGTCGCTGTTTCTGCTGCTCCCGATAAAGGGGGATTTGGCGCATCAGGCTGAGCAGATGACCAAAGACATACTCGCTCATCAGCGGGCCGAAGATGCCGCGCACATTGGTGAGTTGATAGTCGCGGCGACTGTCAGGGTCGAGCAGCACATCGACTCCCGCATAGGTGGACTGGAACCAGCTCAGCTTGTTGGCTTTGGGCAGCAGCGGTTTGGCACGGGCCGGTTCGGCCATCAGAATATGGGCTTCGCCGATCAGCTTCTCGGCATCACTCTGGTTATCGGCTCGCAGAATGCGCAGATGGGGGAGATTGGCGGCCTTGAGCAGCCGTTCGTAGTGAGCATTATCCTGGCTGAGCAAAAGAAGGGTACGTTGGCTCATACTCTTGTTCCTTATCAGAATTTGCGGCGCAACAAGATGCCGCTCTCGACCCATCTTACCTGACTTCATATCGCAACATAGCCGACCAGGGCGCTTTTTCGTTTTCGCCGCGCCCCTCGTGGGCTACAATCTGCCCCACATTTTGCAAAGGATCCGACTCCAGTGTTTGGTGACAAGTTTTATAAGCGACTGGCCGAGCTACAGCCTTGGCAACAGACCGTCTACACCCTGGCGCTGGCAGAGCGCATGTACCCCAACTATGCCCTGTTCTGTCAGGCCTCCGGCTTTGGCAATGCTGGCGCTTTCCGGCATGCGCTGGATCAGATGTGGGTCTACCTCACCGTCAAGGGATCCCGGGTCAATCTGGGTGCCATTCTCGAAGAGTTCGAGTCTCACATTCCGGATCCCCGCAAGTTTGAATCCTACGGTGCCT
This sequence comes from Aeromonas sp. FDAARGOS 1411, assembly GCF_019047125.1. Classification (NCBI taxonomy): domain Bacteria; kingdom Pseudomonadati; phylum Pseudomonadota; class Gammaproteobacteria; order Aeromonadales; family Aeromonadaceae; genus Aeromonas; species Aeromonas sp. FDAARGOS 1411. Next base: position 4,281,823 of record NZ_CP077214.1, read on the forward strand.
ATCCCGCGCTGGATGCCTGTGTTGCGCTGGGCTGCGCCTACAACTCGGTGATCTGCCGGGTCGGCGAAGAGGCCAACGATGCCAGCCATGCGTCAGTCGGTACCGTGGCCGGTTTTATCGAGCTGCTGGAAGAGCGGGATCTGACCGAAGAGGAGCTCTACGAGCACGAGTACATGGAGGCCGAGCTGGAGTTCCAGGTTGAACTGCTCAAGCGGGTTGCCCATGAGCGCGACAGCGATCGTATCCTGGCTATCAGAGTATTCGCCTCTCAGGATGGCGTCTCCAATATCGGGATCAGCCTGGAAGAGTAATTCTCGGCGGCCCCTGATCGAAAAAAGCTCCCGTTCGGGAGCTTTTTTTATGCCTGAAATTGTTCAGCAGCTTATGCCTGCTCTTCGGTGAGGGGTCTGACGCTCAGCACCGGGGCTGCGTCGATTTCGTCTGCATTCATCATGGCGGAGATGCGTTGCAGGGAGGAGAGCAGCAGGGTCTGCTCCCAGGTTTCAAGGGATTGAAAGCGTTGGATAAAGCGCTCTTGCAGCGGGGTGGGAGCCTGGGCCAGCAGGGCGCGGCCTGCATCAGTCAGTGTCGCGTGAACCTTGCGCTTGTCGGTATTGCTGCGAACGCGCTGCACCAGTTGGCGGCTCTCCAATCGGTCCATGATGGTGGTGGCGGTGGCCTGGCTCATGTTGGTGTGATCGGCCAGCTGGCGCATGGAGATCTGTCCCAACTCGTCGATCCCTTTGAGCAGCAAGAGTTGCGGGGAGGTGAGCCCGGCTTCTTTGATCAAGCGCCTGGAGTGCATGTCGATGGCACGAATAATCTGGCGCAGGGCGACCAGCACTTCATCATGTTTTTCCATGGGGTGTGCGTCATTGGAAGGCTATGGAGAGGCGCAAAATTTTCCGCCTAATTCGTCACAAGGTCAATATGGTTTTTGTTGTAATAATTTCTGCTCTAACTAATTTTGTGTTAGGTTGACGGGCATTTCACGGAATTCACCCTGACATTTGAGGAGCGAAATGATGAATGACGAGCTGGATATCAAGTCTCTGGTGGCCGAGTTACGTGTGGTCAGAGTGCGCTATGAACTGCCGGACACCTCGGCTTTTGTGCGCTATCAGCCTGCCTATGATGAAGATCCCAACAACCTCAAGGTACACCACTATGATGGTGAGTTACCCCTCTCTTGCAGTGAGACAGGTACTTTCAACCTAAAGGAGTTAGTGAACGAATTGCGCTACGCCTATGTGCTGGTGCACCTCTTTCCTGATGAAAGTGCCATGAACTTTTATCTGACCGGCCTCGATACCGGCCTGGCCCAGCTGGAATTCATCGGTGGCTCATACGACTTCAACCGCCTCTGGATCACTAGCGGTATCTCCAATCTGGGCGTCCCCATGGCCATCTTCCTTGGCAAGCGTCACGCCGTGAATGGCCAGCCCTCGGTTTCGCTGGTGGATCACCGCGAACAGGCGGCCGGCAAACTGGTCTATCGTGCCATCGGCGGGGCCGGTGATCATGTGGGCGAAGACTTTTTCAACAACGACTAAGGAGGCTGGATGCGAGCAAGCAAAGGGCTATTGAAAGGCCTCAACCCGACTATGGCCATGACGGCCCTCACCGTGATCACCCTGTTTTTGCTGTTTGGCGTATTTGTTCCCGATACCGCGGCCGCCTGGTTTGTCGGTGCCAAGGATCAGATTATTGCCGGGTTCAAGTGGTACTACATCCTGGTGGTCGCCCTGTTCCTGTTCTTCGCCATCTATCTGATGTTCAGCCGCTTCGGCAGCATCCGGCTGGGTGACGACGACCAGGTACCGGAGTTTGGCTACTTCGCCTGGTTCGCCATGCTGTTCAGCGCCGGCATGGGGATAGGGCTGGTGTTCTGGAGCATCGCCGAGCCCATGTACCACCTGCAGGGCAACCCCTTCGTCACCGAAGGGATGACCCCGGAGGCGGCCCAGATCGCCATGCGTCTCACCTTCTTCCACTGGGGCCTGCACCCCTGGGCCATCTACGTGATCGTCGGCCTGTCGCTCGCCTTCTTCAGCTACCGGCGCAAGCTGCCGCTGGCCATCCGCTCCGTGCTCTATCCGCTGCTCGGCGATCGCATCTACGGCTTCTGGGGTCACGCTGCCGACGTGCTGGCGGTGTTTGGTACCGTGTTCGGGGTGGCGACCTCCCTTGGCTTGGGGGTCTCCCAGATGAATACCGGCCTCAACCAGATGTTCGGCATGGAAGTCTCGCAGGCGAACCAGCTCTGGCTCATCGGCGGCATCAGCCTGATCGCCACCCTGTCGGCGGTCTCCGGCGTCGGACGCGGGGTGAAGATCCTCTCCGAGCTCAATATCTGGTTGAGCGTGTTCGTGCTGGGCCTCTTCCTGGTGCTGGGGCCGACCACCTACATCCTCAACGCCTATGTGCAGAACATAGGTGACTACCTGCAGAACATCGTCAAGCTGAGCTTCTGGACCAATACCGAGGCCAACGGCACCTCGGCCTGGCAGTCGAGCTGGACCGCCTTCTACTGGGGCTGGTGGATTGCGTGGGCGCCCTTTGTCGGCATGTTCATCGCCCGCATCTCCAAGGGGCGCACCATCCGCGAGTTCGTGCTCGGTGTCTTGCTGGTGCCCTCCCTGCTCGGCATGTTCTGGCTCACCGTGTTCGGCGGTACTGCCATGAATCTGGAGCTGTTCGGCAGTGGTGGTGTGGTGGCCGCGGTCAATCAGGATGTCACTCTGGCGCTCTACAAGACGGTGGAGCTGCTGCACTGGGAGACCTTCGGCTGGATTGCCAAAGCTGTGCTGACCCTGCTCATCTGCACCTACTTCATCACCTCCAGTGACTCGGGTACGCTGGTCATCACGACTCTGCTCTCCATCGGTGATCAGGATCCTCCGGTGCCGCACCGCGCGCTCTGGGGGCTGGGCCAGGGGCTGGTCGCTGCGATTTTACTGGTCTCCGGCGGCCTGGCGGCCTTGCAGGCGGCCAGCATCATAGCGGCGCTGCCCTTTTCGGTGATCATGTTGGCGATGTGCTATTCGCTGATGCTGGGGCTCAAGCAGGAGAGCCAGCGCCAGTTCGAGTATCGCCAGAACCTCAAGCGCCACGATGGCTCATCCCATATGAGCCTGATGGAGCGAATTGGTCCGGCATAACGGCACCAGCAGAGGTTAGCGCCCCCTCACATATCAATCTGGATGCAAAACGGCCGCCCTGGCGATGCTCTCCTTGCGGAGCTCATCATCAGGGCGGCCGTCTGTTATGGGGCCGAGGTTACTCCTCGATAAAGGTCCACTCATCCTTGATGCGGCTGATAGCATCAGTGCGCTTTTTGGCGAGCTGCTCCTTGATCTCTTCCCCTTTGAAACCGGCCGCCACTATCTCTTTCACCGGCACCGCCTGGGCGGCAGCCAGCGCTTCGGCCACATAGTCCGGCTCGGCGTAGACCCGCTCCTCGAAACCGGTGCGGCCGTGGAAGTCGGCGCGGCAGGCATCCAGCAGCTGGGCAAAGCGCTCGGGGCGACGCCAGGCATCAGCCTTGTCGAACACCTTGAGCAGGGTGGCGGGTTTGAGCTTAAAGGCGATGTGGATGTGGGTATGCAGATCGCTCACCAGCAGCGCCAGATCCCGGCACTCGTTGGGTACCCGGAACCGTTCGCACAGGGCGCGAATAAGCGGCAGCCCCTTCTGGCCATGACCGTGATGGCTTGGCCAGAACTCCTTGGGGGTTACTCCCTTGCCAAGGTCATGGCAGAGGGCAGCAAAGCGGACGGTCAGCTCGGGGGAGATCCGGCACGCTTGCTCCAGCACCATCAGGGTGTGGATGCCGGTGTCGATCTCCGGGTGCCACTTGGCCGGGGCGGGGACGCCGAACAGCGCATCAATCTCTGGGAACAGCGCCTTCAGGGCGCCGCACTGGCGCAGCACCTCGATAAAGATCTGCGGGGTCGGCCCCAGCAGCACTTTTTCCAGCTCCTTCCAGACCCGCTCCGGCGTGAGGTGGGCCAGCTCGCCAGCGGCCGTCATCTCGCTCATCAGGGAGAGAGTTTCCGGCGCTATGGTAAAGCCCTGAGCGTGGAAGCGGGCGGCGAAGCGGGCGACCCGCAGGATGCGCAGCGGATCTTCGGCAAAGGCGGGGGAGACGTGGCGCAGCAGCCGTTTTTCCAAATCCTCGATGCCACCGTAGGGATCGTGGAGCTGGCCCTGATCATCTTCGGCGATGGCGTTGATGGTGAGATCCCGGCGCAGCAGATCCTGTTCCAGCGTCACATCGGGGGCTGCGTGGCAGACAAAGCCGGTGTAGCCCTGACCCTGTTTGCGCTCGGTACGGGCGAGGGCATACTCCTGCTGGGTTTTGGGGTGAAGAAACACGGGAAAGTCGCGACCGACCTGGGTAAAGCCCAGCGCCAGCATCTGCTCCACGGTGGCGCCGACCACCAGATGATCCCTGTCGCCCTGCGGCAATCCCAGCAGGCGATCCCGCACTGCGCCCCCAACCAGATAAGTCTGCAAACCGTCTCTCCCGTCATCAATCGTGGGGCCGAGTATATCGTCTTTGTTATCGCTTTGCTGCCTGGCCACCACCTGCCCACAGCGCCAGTCAGCAGGGCTTTGACTTGGGCGTGGCGAGGCCTTACGCTGCCGCACCAGACAGCTGGCGCTGTGCAGCGGGATGACTTTATGCCCGTGCAGGCCAGATGAGCCGGAGGAACCGCAGAGTTCCCCATATATCAACGACATGAGAACAACGTGAATCAATCAACCTTCGCAAGTCGGGTTCTGGAGTGGTACGAGCTTCATGGCCGCAAAACCCTGCCCTGGCAGCAGGAGAAGACCCCTTACCGGGTCTGGGTCTCGGAGATCATGCTGCAGCAGACCCAGGTCGCGACCGTGATCCCCTATTACCAGCGTTTTATGGCGCGCTTCCCCGATGTGGTGGCGCTGGCCGATGCCCCTGTCGATGAGGTGCTGCACCACTGGACCGGGCTTGGCTACTACGCCCGGGCCCGCAACCTGCACAAGGCGGCTCAGCAGATCCGCGATCATCACCACGGCCTCTTTCCCGAGCGCTTTGACGAGGTGATGGCGCTGCCGGGGATTGGTCGTTCTACCGCCGGGGCCGTGCTGTCGCTCTCTCTGGGTCAGCCCCACGCCATCCTTGATGGCAATGTGAAGCGGGTACTCACCCGCTGGCTGGCGCTGCCGGGCTGGCCCGGCCAAAAACAGGTGGAGAACGAGCTGTGGGAGATCGCCATCCGGCTCACCCCCAAGCTGGGGGTGGCGCAATACAATCAGGCGATGATGGATATCGGGGCAACGATCTGCACCCGCAGCAAGCCTGCCTGTGATCGCTGTCCGGTGCGGGCCGATTGCCAGGGGCTGTCGCAAGGCAAGCCTACCGCTTATCCCAATAGCAAGCCGAAGAAGAGCATTCCGGCCCGCGACGGCATCATGCTGCTGATCCGTCACGGCGATGAGTTGCTGCTGGAGAAGCGGCCGCCACAGGGGATCTGGGGCGGGCTCTACTGCTTCCCGCAGGTGGCTTCGCTGGCGGAGGTGGATGGTCTGCTGGCATCCCTCGGCCTGAGCCATCACGGTTATCGTGAACTGGCCGGTTTTCGCCATACCTTCAGCCACTTCCATCTCGATATTCAGCCGCTGCTGATTGACATTGATGAGGCGCAGCCGCTGCGGCTCATGGAAGCAGATAACCGACTCTGGTATAACTTACGCCATCCTGCCGAGGTGGGGCTGGCGGCCGCCACGGCCCGTCTGCTCGCCTATCCAGAGTTACAACCATAGAGGTCAACATGAGCCGTACTGTATTTTGCCAACGCCTGAAAAAAGAGGGCCCGGGTCTGGATTTCCAACTCTATCCCGGTGAGCTCGGCAAGCGGATTTTTGACAACATCAGCAAGGAAGCCTGGGCCGAGTGGCAGAAGAAGCAGGTGATGCTGATCAACGAGAAAAAGCTCAACATGATGAATCTTGAGCATCGCCAACTGCTGGAAAAAGAGATGGTCAGCTACCTGTTTGATGCAGGTGAAGTGCAGATCGAAGGTTACACCCCGCCTGCCCAGTAAGCTCTCCGGCTGTTGTACGTGTGAACAGGTGCGGGAATGGCGCCACACTGGCGTGACCGCTCCTGAAGTCGCAGCAAATGAATGATGGGCAGCTCTGCTGCCCGGTTTGAGGATCCTATGGGCCGAATTTTTTGGCTGCTGTGCACCCTGCTGTTTCTCTCTGCCTGCTCATCTTCCCCCAAGCCCAGCGGGAGTGAGGATGACGATCTGGTCAACGGCAAGGACATCCGCGGTTTTGAACACATGATCAGCGCGCTCTCCCATAACGTAAACGAGATATGGGGGCGGGAGGCGCTGTTTGCGGGCAAGTTTGACTACGTCAAATACACGGATCAGTACAAGAGCCGGGCCCACATCGACTTCTCCAGCGGCCACATCATGGTGGAGACGGTCTCGGGCATCGATCCCCGCGCTCACCTGCGTCGCGCCATTATCGAGACCCTTCTGACGCCGGACGATCCAGCCGAAGTGGATCTTTACTCCGACCGGGAAATTCTGACCGGCGGCGAGCCCTTCCTCTACGGTCAGGTGCTGGACAATCAGCGCCAGCCAATCCGCGCCTCCTGGCGCGCCGAGCGTTATGCCGATTACCTGCTCAACACGGCGATGAAGAAGCGCACTCTGGGGATTCGCACCATCTTCTTCGTCGATATTCCCATGGTGGCCAACCATGAAGATCGACGGGGCTACAAGTATGCGGGGATCATCCGGGAAGCGTCGCGCAAATACGGCGTGCCGGAGAGCCTGATCTATGCGGTGATCAAGACCGAGAGCAGCTTCAACCCCTATGCGGTGAGCCATGCCAACGCTTATGGCCTGATGCAGGTGATCCCGGCTACCGCCGGTCGTGACGTCTATGTGCGGGTCAAGGGCAAGAACGGCCAGCCAACCCGGGAGGAGCTGTTCAACCCGGCCTACAATATCGATGTTGGTACCGCCTATCTGCACCTGTTGCAGACCGTCTATCTGGCGGATATTCAGGATCCGCGCTCCCGTCGCTATGCGGTGATCTCCGCCTATAACGGTGGCGCGGGCGGGGTGCTCAATACCTTCTCCAGCGATCGCAAGGCGGCGCCGGGTCGGATCAACCGGCTCTCCCCCGAGGCGGTCTATCAGGTGTTGACCGAGCAACATCCCAAAGAGGAGGCGCGCCGTTACCTCTACAAGGTCAATCAGGCCGAGAAGGGGTTCAAGAGAGCCTTTGCCAGTCGGGCCGGTTAAGCGGTGACGCCGGGTTAACCATGCAAAAGGGCGCTTGATATCAAGCGCCCTTTTAACGTCTGGCCAGTTCGTCGTTGAAGTGGCCTTATTTGGCGATAAAGCCGCCCTTGGTCTGCGGGGCCGCGCCCACTTTCTCCAGGGTTTTCACTTCCACTTCGGTCTTGTTCCAGCTGTGGTCCACTTCACCACGGATGCGGATCTGATCATCCGGGCCCACTTCAGTGCCACGCCACACATCCTGATCCACTTCGACCTCCACCTCACCGCTGGCATCGCGGAACAGATAGTTCTCGCCGCCCAGGTGCTTGACCAGTTTCCCTTCCAGGGTGGCCCAGCTGTCATCAGCCAGATCTTTCAGTTGAGCAACGGAAACCTTGTTCTGCTCTTGCGGGCCGGTATAGGCCGCCATGGCAAAAGAGGAGACAGACATCAGGGTCAACAGTCCGATTACGCTTGCGCTTGCCTTGTTCATTTCATACTCCTGTCGTTGGTATGGGGGCATTGTGCCGGGAGGGGCGTGAAACAAGCGTGAAAGAAATAGGCTGGTGTGATTGTCTGTTTTGTGAGCGCAAGCGATTTCATCGGTGGCGGAACATGTGTGATTTCATCTGGAACTGTAATCTGTCGCCTTCACCAGAAGTCAGTGGCAGCAGACTCTTCCCATGCCTGTCGCCACTCGAGGAGAAGTCCGCAGGTCTCACCTGCTTAATCGAAGAGTATAACAATATGAAAAAATGGCTTGTTTGTTTATTGGGGTTAATGGCATTGACCGCGCAAGCGGCAGAGGGACGCCAACCTTTTTCCCGGGTCGTGATGTTTGGTGACAGCCTCTCCGACACCGGCAAGATGTACAAAAAGATGCGGGGGTATCTCCCCTCCAGCCCACCTTACTTCAACGGGCGCTTCAGCAACGGCCCGGTGTGGCTGGAGCAGTTGGGTGACGAGCGTTTTCCCGGTCTGGTCGTGGCCAACGAGGCGGAAGGCGGTGCGACCGCGGTGGCCTATAACCATCTGGGCGCCCTGAATGGCTGGCTCGGTTTCTGGTCCTGGGATCCCAAATATCAGGTGATCAACAACCTCGATTACGAGATCGATCAGTTCCTGAAAAAGGACAAGTTCCGCCCCGATGATCTGGTGGTGATCTGGGTCGGTGCCAACGACTATCTGGCTTATGGCTGGAACACCGAGCGGGATGCGGATCGGGTGATCGATACCATCCGGCTGGCATCCAACCGGTTGGTGCTCAACGGCGCGCAGCAGATCCTGCTGTTCAACATTCCTGATCTGGGGCAGACCCCGTCAGCCCGCAGCATGAAGGTGGTGGAGAAGGTGCGCCATGTGGCCAGTTACCACAACCAGAAGTTGCAGAACCTCACTCGAGAGCTGGCTCCCCTTGGCATCGTGAAGCTGTTCGAAGTGGACAAGCAGTTTGACGAGATGATGCGCGATCCCCAGCTGTTCGGGCTGAGTGACACAGAACACGCCTGCTACGGTGGCGGCTATACGTGGAAGCCGTTCTCCGGCAGCGCCGCCGAGGTGGCTGCGACCCCGGCTTTGAGTGTCTCCGAAAGAGTGGCTATTGCCGGTAACCCGATCCTGGCGCAGGCGGTGGTGAGCGGGCAGGCAAAAGGGCGAGCTGCGACTCTTAACTGCGATGAGCATATGTTCTGGGATCAGGTGCATCCGACCAAGACGGTGCACAAGGTACTGAGCCTGCGTGTTGCTGACTTTATCGATCAGCACTACGAGTTTGTTCGTCACTGATATCGCTTCGGGCCAGCATGTTGCTGGCCTTTTTTCCCCTTTCAACCCTCATCTGTGCGTCTTTTTGCGTCACATCCAGTTCAAATAACAAACGTTTGTTGCTGTTTTTGTAACGTGGTTGCGTTAGAGTGTTTTTTGTTAATTGATATCAGTGACTTGAAAATAGGCTAACGTTGATATGCTGCGATCGCTTTTGGGTGGTTGCACCTATAAGACGAGGTGATATCAATCAACCTCCTCCTACATAAAGTTGCAGAGGCTCAAACATGAAAAAATCATTGATTACCTTGCTGGTTACCGGCTTGCTGGCGGCCAATGCCCAGGCTGCCGGTCAAGACAACACCTGGTATGGCGGTGCCAAACTGGGTTGGTCCAACTTCTACGGCATTGATGAAAGCAATGCCCTGACCCTTGGCAATGAGACCAACGATGCCTTGGGTGCAGGCGTGTTTGGCGGTTATCAGATCAACAAGAATCTGGGACTGGAGCTGGGTTACGATTATCTGGGCAATTACAAATACGATGCCACTACGGCGGCAGGCGCTTTCAGTGATGAAGTAAAAGCACAGCTGGCTCAACTGACCCTGAAACTGGGCTTCCCGGTTACCGATAATCTGGATCTGTATGGTCGTGTCGGTGGCGGTTATGGCTGGGCTGATACCAAGAGCGATGTCTACAAAGATGACAGCCGCTTTGTCATGGTCGGTGCACTGGGTGCCGAGTATGCGTTCAATCTCGACTGGGCCGCTCGCCTGGAGTACCAGTACACCACCCCGTATGGCAGCCGCGATGATACCGGTCTGAGAATGGATAACGGCCTGCTCTCACTGGCAGCGGTTTATCGCTTTGGTCAGGTTGCCCCTGTGGCGCCCGCCCCGGCTCCGGAACCTGCTCCTGCACCTGTGATGGTTGAGAAGCAGTTCACCTTGAGCTCCGATGTGCTGTTTGACTTCAACAAGGCGACCCTCAAGCCAGAGGCCAGTCAGGCACTGGATAGCCTCTATAGCCAGATTGAAGAAGCACGACCCAAGGATGGCGTGGCAACCGTAATTGGTCACACCGACCGTATCGGTTCCGATGCCTACAACCAGAAGCTCTCCGAGCAGCGTGCCCAGACCGTTGCCAACTATCTGGTTGGTAAAGGGATCCCGGCCGCCAAGATCAATGTGGAAGGGCGTGGTAAATCCTCACCGGTTACCGGCGACAGCTGCGTCAGCAAGTCCAAGCGTGAGCTGATCGTCTGCCTGGCTCCGGATCGCCGTGTTGATGTGAAAGTCGAAGGTGTCAGCGAGGTGCAGGAGTAATCCTTCACACTGAGCAGGTTTCCAATGGGGCTGGAATGAACAGCCCCTGTCGGAGCAAGAGAGACCAAAAAGCCAGTCAGTTGATCTGACTGGCTTTTTACATTGGCATTGCGGTCGGGCAGGGTACTAAATCAGGAAGGGAGCGGCATCACCCGGTTGCGCCCCAGCTCCTTGGCCTTGTAGAGCAGCTTGTCGGTACGTTCGACCAGACAGTCTGCACTCTCCTGACCGTTGAACTCACCCACGCCAAACGAGGCTGTGATGTGGTCGATGCGGCGGCCTGATTTGCGATCCAGAATCGACATCCGCTCGATGGCGCGGCGCATGCTTTCCGCCATCTGTCTGGCCAGCGCCAGCGAGCGATGGGGGACCAGCATGGCGAACTCCTCCCCACCCAGCCGATAGGCGGTGACCCCCTCCTTGCAGGCGTCGCGCAGCCGTTTGCTGAAGGCGCGCAGTACCTGATCGCCGAGCAGGTGCCCATATTCGTCGTTGAAGTTCTTGAAGCGATCGATATCGGCGAGGATCAGCGAGAAGGGGTGCTGGCTGCGGATCAATCCTTCCAGCTCCAGATCGAAGGCGCGGCGGTTGAGCAGGTTGGTGAGGGCATCCTCGTTGGCCAGTTTGCGTGTCTCGTTGAGCGCCGCCCGCAGCTCCTTGATCTCTTTCTCCGCATTGCTGAGCTGGTTGCGAAAGTGCATGGTGGACATGCGCACATCCCGCGATTCGCGCACCAGCTCCCGCAGGATCCCCATGGTGTCTTCCAGGCTGAAGCCCTCGTCATCAATGCGGCTGAGCTTGTCAAAACTCTTGTCGAGCATCTCCTGAAACATGCCGGTATCGGAGATGGCGTCCTGCATGGAGTGGCCGAGCTCGTTGGCCATGGCGGCGAGGCTCAGTTTCATCGCCTCCATCTGCTTCTCGTCCTGAGCGGCCAGATACTGGTGATAGAGTCGCTCGCAGGTGGTGAGCGAGCAGGTTCCCTGCATTTTGACTGCCTGATCGATCGCCTGGTTGAGCTCGGGCATGCTGGCCGAGACATAGTTGTACCACAGGTGGTAATTGTCCGGCGTCGTGGGGATCTGGTACTTGATCATCAAAGGAACCGCCTGTTTGAGATAGGCGGCGGATTGGGCAAATGTGTCCTTACTCATGAGTTCTGTGTCTCATCATGCCAGCGAACTGAAGATAGTATGACAGAGAGATTGGCCAAAAGGCAGCCGATGGATGCCATTCGCCCCCCCCTCCGATATAATGGCACCGTTACCACCTACCCTAAGGCCTGCTTATGTCTCAAAAAGATCCTTTCCTCGAACGCGAGGCCGAAAAATACGATAACCCCATCGCCAGTCGCGAGTTGATCCTGGAACTCATCAAGGGCCATGAAAAGCCCATGTCCCGTGAAGAGTTGGCCAAGGTCCTCAAGCTGAAAGATGAAGAGCCGTTGGAAGCCTTGCGTCGTCGTCTGCGCGCCATGGAGCGTGATGGACAACTGGTATTCACTCGCAACCAATGTTATGCCCTGCCGGATCGCCTGAATCTGGTCAAAGGTTATGTAATCGGCCACAAGGATGGCTTCGGTTTTCTGCGTCCGGAAGGTGGTGGTCCGGATCTGTATCTGAACAACCGAGAGATGCAACGCCTGATGCATGGCGATTACGTGCTGGTGCAGCCGACCGAGATCGACCGCAAGGGGCGTCAGGAAGCGCGTCTGGTGCGCCTGCTCAAGTCCCGTGAGGCAGACATTGTCGGCCGTTACTTCGTCGAGAATGGCGTTGGTTTCGTGGTGCCGGATGACAGCCGTATCGGCCAGGACATCATCATCCCGGAAGGGGAAAACAAAGGGGCTCGCCAGAGCCAGGTCGTGGTTGTGCGCATTAACCAGCGCGCCACCTCCCGCATCAATGCCGTCGGCACCGTACTGGAAGTGCTGGGCGAGAATATGGCGCCGGGCATGGAGATCGAAATTGCCCTGCGTACCCACGGCATTCCGCACACCTGGCCGGAAGAGGTGACCAAAGAGGTTGCCGGTCTCGGCGAGCAGGTGCCGGAGAAAGCCAAAGAGGGCCGCATCGACCTGCGCGCTCTGCCGCTGGTGACCATCGACGGGGAAGATGCCCGCGACTTCGATGACGCCGTCTTCTGTGAAGCCAAGCGTGGTGGCGGCTGGCGTCTGTGGGTTGCCATTGCGGACGTCTCCGCTTACGTGAAGCCCGGCACGGCGCTGGATGCCGAAGCGTATCAGCGCGGCAACTCCGTTTACTTCCCCGAGTTCGTGGTGCCCATGCTGCCTGAGGTGCTCTCCAACGGCCTCTGCTCGCTCAACCCGCAAGTTGACCGTCTCTGCATGGTGTGCGAGATGACCATCTCCGCCGCTGGCCGCATGTCCGGCTACAAGTTCTACGAAGCGGTAATGAACTCTCACGCCCGTCTGACCTACACCAAGGTTGCCGCGATCCTCGATGGCGATCCCAAGCTGCGCCAGCAGTATGATCCGCTGGTGGGCCATATCGAGGAGCTCAACAACCTCTACAAGGCGCTCAAGCATGCCCGTCACCAGCGCGGTGCGGTGGAGTTCGAGAGCGAGGAGACCCGCTTCATCTTCAACGCACAGCGCAAGATCGACCGCATCGTGCCACTGGTGCGCAACGATGCCCACAAGATCATCGAAGAGTGCATGATCCAGGCGAACGTGGCTGCTGCCCGTTACATCGAGAAGAACGAAGCCTTTGCCCTGTTCCGGGTACACGATCGTCCTGGCGAAGAGCGTCTGACCGGTTTCCGCGACTTCCTGGCCGAACTGGGTCTGGAGCTCAAGGGCGGTCTCGAGCCCGAGCCGAAAGACTTTGCCGAGCTGGCTGCCAAGTTTGAAGGGCGCCCGGATGCGGAGCTTCTCTCCACCATGCTGCTGCGCTCCATGCGTCAGGCCATCTATCAGGCTGACAACATCGGTCACTTCGGTCTGGCGTTGAAGTCCTACGCCCACTTCACCTCGCCAATCCGTCGCTATCCCGACCTGATCCTGCACCGGGCGATCAAGTACCAGACTGCCAAGGAACAGCAGGGCAACCTGCGCCACAAGTGGACCCCGAGCGGTGGTTATCACTACCAGCTGGAAGAAGTGGACCCGATGGGCGAGCACTGCTCCATGACCGAGCGCCGTGCCGACGATGCCACTCGCGACGTGGCCGACTGGCTCAAGTGCGAGTACATGCTGGATCACGTGGGTGACGAGTTTGACGGCGTCATCGCCAGCGTCACCGGCTTTGGTTTCTTCGTCCGTTTGGCGGAGATCCATATCGATGGTCTGGTGCACGTCAGCACCCTCACCAACGACTACTACCAGTTTGATCCCCTGCACATGCAGCTGATTGGCGAGAACTTCCGCCGTCGCTACCGTCTGGGCGACAAGGTGCGGGTCAAGGTGATGGGCGTGAACTTGGATGATCGCAAGATCGACTTCGTGATGGTGGAAGAGCCGCTCAAGGCTACCGGCAAGAACGCCAAAGAGATGGCGCGCAAGCAGGCCGAGATCAAGAAAGAGAAGGCCAAGAGTGCCCAGCGCCACGAAAAACGTAAAGAGGGCAAGGATCACGGCAAATCCGACAAGGGTGGCCGCGCCAAACCGAGCAACAGACGACCGAGCAAAAAGGCTCGCGATAAGGCCAAGAGCACTAAATGAGTACTGAACTGATCTACGGCATTCACGCTGTCACCGCGCTGCTGGAGCGCACCCCGGAGCGTTTCATCGAGGTATGGGCGCTGAAGGGGCGGGATGACGACCGGCTACAACCCCTGCTGACCGAGCTGGAGTCCCTCGGCCTCAAGGTGCAGAGCGTGAATCGCAAGACCCTTGATGACAAAGCGGAAGGCAACAATCACCAGGGCATCATGGCCCGGGTGAAAGAGGCGCCCAAGCTCGCCGAGCACGATCTGGCCAGCCTGCTGGATGAGCTGGCGGCACAACAGAGCCAGCCATTCCTGCTGGTGTTGGATGGCGTGACCGACCCGCACAACCTCGGCGCCTGCCTGCGCAGCGCCGATGCCGCCGGGGCTCATGCTGTCATCGTGCCGCGGGACAAGGCCACCGGCCTCACCCCAATCGTGCGCAAGGTTGCCTGTGGCGCCGCTGAAGTGGTGCCGCTTATTCAGGTCACCAACCTGGCCCGCACCCTGCGCGAGCTGCAGGAGCGCGGCGTCTGGATCGTCGGCACCGCTGGCGAGGCCGATCACGACCTCTATCAGGCCAAACTGACCGGCCCGATGGCGCTGGTGATGGGTGCCGAGGGTAAGGGGATGCGTCGCCTGACCCGCGAACATTGCGACGAGCTGGTGAGCATCCCGATGGCGGGGGCGGTATCCAGCCTCAACGTCTCGGTGGCAACCGGCGTTTGCCTGTTTGAAGCCGTGCGTCAGCGTCGCGGTTAATCATGCTGACTGACAGACCCCCCTTCGATTGGGCGCAGGTCGCAGATAAAGAGGAGGCCGCGCGCCTCCTCTCTTTTGCCCGCCCGCTGACCCTCAGCCCGAAAAGCTGCCTCTGGCACGCCGGTGACAGCCCGGATCTGCTGGTCAGGGTGGAGCAGGGGCTGCTGCGGGCCAAGCTGGTGCTGGAGGATGGCCGCGAGTACATCAAGGAGTTCTATTGGGAGGGGGACGAGTTTCTCGACTTTCACCACCTGCTCAGTGGCGATCCGGCCCGCTACAGCGTGGAGGCGCTGGAACCCTGCCATCTGCAGCTGTTCAGTCTGGCCGACTTGCGCCAGCTGCCCGGCTGGCCGCGCTGGTACCAGCACCTGCTGGAGGTGCAGCTGCGCATCAAGGAGGAGAAGGAGCAGTTGCTGCTGACAGGCAGCCCGCAGGCGCGCTATCAGCACTTTCTCGACAGTTTTCCTGCACTCGATGCCAGAGTGCCAGACCACCAGATTGCCGCCTATCTCGGTATCACTCCCATTAGCCTGAGCCGCATTCGCAAACGGCTGAAAGAACTTAACAAAGGTTAATGCAGGGCGCTGGTGCCGCGATTATGCTGGCAGGCCGAACTGATAAGGAGTTGCCGATGAACTGGATCCTGAAACCCTGGTCTGAACTGACCACTGACGAGTTGTATGAGTTGCTGGCGCTGCGGGCCGAGGTGTTCGTGGTGGAGCAGACCTGCCCCTTTCAGGATCTGGACGGGCTCGATCGCCGCGAAGGGGTCTGGCACCTGCTCGGCTATCAGGGCGATCTGTTGGCCGCCTATGCGCGGATCATGGCGCCCGGCATCGGCGACGAGAGCGGTTCTGCCATCGGTCGGGTGGTGACCTCACCCAAGGCGCGCGGCGGCGGTCTCGGTCACCAGCTGATCAGCGAGGCGGTCAAGGCGTGCGAGGCGCGCTGGCCGACCCACAGCATTTGGCTGGGGGCGCAGGCCCATCTGCAAGGCTTCTATGGCCAGCACGGTTTTGTGGCGGAAGGGGAAGGCTATCTCGAAGATGATATCCCCCATATGGGGATGCGCAGAGTGGTGGCATAACCACTCGTCAGAGTGATTCAGAATGCAGAAGGGCCATCCCGCGGGATGGCCCTTCTCTTTATCGCCAGGCGATCACTTCTTCTTTTTCTTTTTGGCGGACTTCTTCTTGTCGACCGGCTTTTTCTTCTTCACCGGTACCCGCGCTTCCTTGTGTTTCGGGCGCAGCTCGTCGATCACCCGGCGCTTGAGGCGCTCCTCGGTGTAGCGCTCGATCTTGGCGACCATCGCCATGTCGTGGGCTTCCACCAGGCTGATGGCACAGCCACGGTTGCCAGCGCGGCCAGTACGGCCGATCCGGTGGACGTAGACATCGGCGCCGTAGGGCATGTCGTAGTTGATGACATGGCTGACGTTCGGCAGGTCGATGCCGCGGGCGGCGACGTCGGTGGCGATCAGGAAGGGTACTTCCCCTTCGTGGAACTTGCGGATCGACTCGATACGCTTGCTCTGCTCCATTTCGCCACGGATCCAGGCGCAGGAGATACCTGCCGCCTGCAGCTGGCCGGAGAGCTCCGCCAGACGCTCGCGAGTCTTGACGAAGATGATCGCCTTCTGGGTTTCCGGATCTTTCAGGATATGGGTCAGCAGCGCCAGCTTGTGGGCGGCGTCATCAGCCAGATGGATCCACTGGGTGATGGGGCGACGCTCGCTGCGGGGCGGCTCGGCGTGCAGCTCCACCGGATCCTTGAGGATCTCGTTGGCGAACTTCTCAAGGCCGGCCCCTTCCAGGGTGGCGGAGAAGAGCATGGTGTGCTTGCGGTAGCGCGCCTCTTCCACAATGCGGTTCACATCCTTGATGAAGCCCATGTCCAGCATGCGGTCCGCTTCATCCAGCACCAGCACTTCGATGTCGTGGCTCTCGAACTCCTCTTTCTCGATGTACTCGAGCAGACGGCCCGGGGTGGCGACCACGATGTCGGTGGTCTTGGTCAGAGCAGGCAACTGCTCTTCATGGCTGACGCCGCCGATGATGGTCTCGATGCTGAGGTTGGTGTGAGCCGCCAGCGCCTTGGCGTGGGTGGTCACCTGCAGCGCCAACTCGCGGGTCGGGGTCAGGATCAGCATGCGGCAGGGGCCCGGCTTGCGGCGCGGGAAGTCCAGCAGGTGCTGGAGTGCCGGCAGCAGGAAAGAGGCGGTCTTGCCGGTACCGGTCGGTGCGGATGCCAGAATATCGCGGCCGTCCAGGGCTGGCTCCAGCACCATCTGCTGGATGGTGGTGGGGCGGGTGAATCCCATCTCGGCCAAGGCCCGGTTGAGGGCTGGGTGCAGGTCGAAATCATCAAAGGACTGGCTCATGGCAATACTCGGTCATTAAGGAAACGGCAGATTATAGGCGATTATCTCGTCGGCTCCTATTGGTGAGTGTGTCTTAGCCGCTATAATCGCCCACCATTTTTGCAGATGACGGGGGCCAGATGGGACGTAGTCGCGGATTTACCTTCAAACAGTTCCATATCAATCACGATCGCTGCGCCATGAAGGTGGGCACCGATGGCATTTTGCTCGGTGCCTGGGCGCCGGTCGAACAGGCGCGTCGAGTGCTCGATATCGGCACCGGCAGCGGCCTGATCGCCCTGATGCTGGCCCAACGCAGCAGATCTGACTGCCGTCTTGATGCGGTCGAGCTGGATATTAATGCGGCCAGTCAGGCGCGGGAGAATGCGGCTGCCTCTCCCTGGGCCGATCGGGTGACCGTCATAGAGAGTGCCATTCAGGATTATCAGGCCGCCCCTTACGATCTTGTCGTCTCCAACCCTCCCTATTTCGTGGCAGGCCAGTCATTTAGCGATCCGGCGCGGGCGTTGGCCCGCCATACCGGCGCCCTCGACAGCCCCGCATTACTGGCGGCCTGCGATCGTTTGCTGAGCCCGAACGGGCAGGTGGCGCTGGTGCTGCCGACGGCGATGGCCGATGAAATTTTATGCATTTCGGCGAATTATGATCTGCATGGCATTTGTTATACAGCTGTTATCACCAGAGAGGGTAAAGAGGCAAATCGTGTTTTATTGCTACTTGGCAGAGGATTAAACAGGTGTGAGAGGGGTGAAATTGTGATCCATTCTGCTGATGGGGCCTATTCCGACAGATATATCCAACTGACCAACCCCTTCTATTTTAAGATGTAAATTTCGTCTTGAACTATTTTTTCACGCCATTATGCTGGTTCCAGATCGAGCGCCCGCTCCAGACCAGCTAAAACCACTGGTTGCGATGAAAAAACATGCGGGGCTCTTTTTTTATACCCCCTGAACACACCCGGTCAGCGACCGATAAAAACTATAACAAGCAATAATTTACAAGACAGACGAGGTTGAACTTGACGAAATCACTCACATTGTCCGATGTACTCGGATTAGGGTTTATGACCTTCGCCTTCTATCTGGGCGCCGGTAACATCATTTTCCCGCCGTTGGCCGGTTACATGGCTGGTGAGCACCTCTCCCTGGCGATGTTTGGCTTCCTGGTTACTGCCGTGGGCCTGCCTCTGGTGACCATTCTGGCCGTGGCGAAAGCCGGTAACGGCTGGGCTGGCATGACCAAGCTGCTGCCTGCCGGTGTCGCGACTGCGCTGGCTGTTGCCATCTATATCATCATAGGCCCGGCCTTTGCCGCGCCCCGTACCGGTCTGGTTGCATACGAGATGGGCCTCAAGCCGTTCATCGGTGACATGGGTCAGGTTGGTCTTGCTGCCTATACCGTGATCTTCTTTGGTGTGGCCATTCTGGTCTCCATGAACCAGGGCAAGCTGATGGACGCCATCGGCAAATACCTGACTCCGGTACTGATGCTGCTGCTGCTGACTCTGGCGATCGGGGTATTTGTTGCGCCGCAAGGCTCCATGCCTGATGCGTCCGGTGACTATCAGAACAGCCCCTTCGTCAAAGGGATCCTGGAAGGCTACAACACCATGGACACCCTGGCGTCCCTGATGTTTGGCGCCCTGATCGTCGATCTGCTGCGCCAGAAAGGCATCAACGATTACAAGAGCCAGTTCAAGTATCTGGCCATTGCCGGCCTCATCTCTGCCGTTGGTCTGAGCGTGGTGTACGTATCCCTGTTCCAGCTGGGCAACACTGCCGCCGGTGTGGCGACCGATGTCAGCAACGGTGGCGCCATCGTCAACGCCTACGTACTGAGCCTGTTTGGTCAGCCGGGTCAGTTCATTCTGGCGGCCATCATCACTCTGGCTTGCTTCACCACTGCCGTGGGCCTGATCTCTGCCTGTTCCGATTTCTTCCACAATCTGACCGGCATGGCTTACAAGAAGCTGGTGGTGTTGCTGGGCGTTATCTGTGCCGTGGTGGCCAACGTGGGCCTGAGCCAGTTGATCAGCCTCTCCATTCCGGTGCTGGTTGCCATCTATCCCGTTGCCGTGGCGCTGGTGCTGGTCACCTTCCTGAAGGGTTACTTCGGCCGTCCCCGTCTGGTGTTCCGTGGCGTGTTGATGGTTGCCTTCCTGTTCGGTTGCCTGGATGGTCTGGGTGCTGCCGGTATGAAGATGGATGCGTTTGCCTTCCTGCCGCTGTTCGACAAGGGCCTCGCCTGGCTGATGCCGACCCTGCTGGCCTGCGTAGTTGGCGTGATGGTGCGTCCGACCGAGATGGCTGCCGAAGCTGCCTGATCACACCCGATCTGATATTGCCAAGAGCCTGCCCCGTGCAGGCTCTTTTGTTTTCTGTGAGCCTAGCTTCTCGCCTCGTTTTGCACTGCCGTAATTGTCACTGTACACAGATTGCATCTGAGCAGCCGTATTTTGCTGCTATAACCGGTTTCCCCCTTCTCACCTCCCATACGCCAGGTGTGACACCTTTTTATGGAGCGCTGAGTTGTTCGGCGATTAATTCCACAGCGGTAAATTGTTTCAAGATATTAATTGGTGATTGAGATCGAACTCCTCTTCTTTATGCTAAAGGTGGTGCGCCTCATCCGGTCCGCGGGCCGTGTGGGGGCGAGAGGTATTGTTACCGGTTATCTGCCAGGCAGTGGGTGCAATCAATAACAAGCTGATAAGGCAGATGAGGTTGAGTTTGACGAAATCATTGAAGTTGTCCGACGTATTCGGATTGGGGTTTATGACGTTTGCCTTCTATCTGGGGGCTGGCAATATCATTTTTCCGCCGCTGGCCGGTTTTATGGCTGGTGAGCATCTGTTGGCCGCCATGTGCGGCTTTTTGCTGACGGCGGTGGGTTTGCCGCTGATCACCCTGATTGCAGTGGCCAAGGGGAGTTCGGGGGGCGGCGCGAGTGGCTGGACCGGAATGACCCGCTATCTGCCCGCCGGGGCGGCGACGGCGCTGGCCATCGCCATCTATATCATCATGGGGCCCGCTTTTGCCATTCCCCGCACCGGTCTGGTCGCCTACGAGATGGGGCTCAAGCCCTGGCTTGGCGATACCGGTCATGCGGGGCTGCGGATCTACACCCTGAGTTTCTTTGCGCTGGTGATCCTGGTGGCGCTCGATCGGGGCAAGCTGCTCGATGCGGTCGGCAAGTATCTGACCCCAGCCCTGATGGCGATGCTGCTTATTCTGGCGGTCGGGGTCTTTATGACGCCGCAGGGCACCATGCCTGATGCCAGCGGTGAGTACATAGATGCAGCCCTGACCAAAGGAATGCTGGAGGGGTACAACACCATGGATACCCTGGCCTCCCTGATGTTTGGCGCCCTGATCATAGGTCTGCTGCGTCAGAAGGGGATCGAGGATTATCGCAGCCAGTTCAAATATCTGACCATCGCAGGCTTGATCTCGGCAGTTGGGCTGTCGGCGGTGTATGTCTCGCTCTTTCAGCTGGGCAACAGTGCCGGTGGGGTGGCGAGCGATATCAGCAACGGCGGCGCCATCGTCAATGCCTACGTCCTGAGTCTGTTTGGTCAACCGGGCCAGTTTATTCTGGCTGCCATCATCACCCTGGCCTGTTTTACCAGTGCGGTCGGCCTGCTCTGTGCCGGTGCCGACTACTTCCATGGCCTTACAGGTTGGGCCTATCGCAACTGGGTCATGCTGCTGGGGGCGCTCTGTGCAGTGGTGGCCAATGTGGGGCTGAGCGAGCTGATCGGCCTCTCGATTCCGGTGCTGGTGGCCATCTATCCGGTTGCCATCGCGCTGGTGCTGGTGACTTTCCTCAAGGGATGGTTTGCCCAGCCACGGCTGGCGTTTCGCGGCGTGCTGACGGTCGCCTTTCTGTTTGGTTGCCTCGATGGGCTGGGGGCTGCCGGGATGGCGATGGACGTCTTTGCCTTCCTGCCGCTGTTCGACAAGGGGCTTGCCTGGCTGCTGCCGACTCTGCTGGCCTGCATCGTCGGCATCCTGGTGCGACCAAGCGGGAAGTTGGCGGCCGAAGCGGCTTGATTCAGGATCAACGAGATAGCAAAGAGGCCAGCATCTGCTGGCCTCTTCTGTTTCTGCCGGATCCGTTACCGGATCAGATTTGCGGGCCTGACGGCTTGGGTTTGCCCTCCAGACCATACCAGTGGGTTTCTACCCGTCCGGCATGCCACTCGAAGGTGCCCCAAGGCTGCTTGGCTTCCCAGCGCGGGAAGTTGATGAGCACCCGGTTATCTTCGTACTTGTAGAGGGAAGTGCTGATCTGAATGTCCGACAGGATCAACAGCAGGGCCCAGCAGATGAAAAGCCATTTCAATGCTTTCCACATAGGGTTACTCGAAGCAGATTTCGATAGTGGCGCGACCGAAATCCGATTCGAACGGCATCATGATCTTGGTGCCATCGGCACGGTGGGTAATGGTGTGGTTGGGGCCGGAGACGATGATGGGGGTCGCCATGTCAAACTCGTAGCCCTTCTCGCCCAGCATCCGCTTGGCACCGCCGGTCACCATGTTGGTGATTTCACCGACCATGTCGGTCACCTCTTCGTTGATGGAGGCGGGAGCTTCCCCCAGCATGCGGCGCATGATCTCCAGCGCCAACCCCTTCTCGAAGCTGATTGAGAGGGAGCCACGGGTCTGCGGGCCGACCATGCCGATCAGGCCGGAGACGTCGCCGCGCGCCAGCTCATCCATCTTGCGTTTCGGTTTGCCCGGTTTGAGTTCCAGCTGTGCCATGGTCGAGAGCACATTGAGCAGGGATAGCAGGAACGGATTTACAAAATCAGCCTTCATGATGACTTCCTACAGTGGGCGTACAACGGGCACATTGGCCATGTGCCTCTATCGTCTTATTGGTAATAGTAAAACCATGCAAGTGGGCCTGCTCGGAAAACGCGCTATCGATCGCCGCATCGTGAAGCTCGACCACATCGCCACACTCATCGCAGATCAGCAACTGCATCGGGTGAGCGTGATCGAAGTGGCAACAGAAGATAAACGCGTTGAGAGATTCCACCTTGTGAGCAAAGCCCTGTTCGAGCAAAAAATCGAGTGCCCGATAGACGGTTGGCGGCTTGGCATTGGCTTCGGTTTGCTGCAGCTGGGCCAACAAATCATAGGCGCTGATGGCGTTGCCATGTGCCGCCAGCAGGCGAAATACCTGACGTCGGGTCGGGGTGAAGCGGATCCCTCGCTGTATACAGAGTCGCTCGGCTCGTTGTAAAAGTTGGTCTTGATTCATGATCGCGCAGATACCCTTTCTATTAGCCGGATACTATCACAGGGCCTCGCATGGCGCGGCGACAAAATTCATTTTCTGGGGCTGCTTCACGTTGTGATAAAATCCGCCCCTTTCTTTAGCCAACCCGGATGATTTTTATGCAGGCGCAGCGTTTTTCCATCGCCCCCATGCTGGACTGGACTGATCGGCATTGCCGTTACTTTCATCGACTGATGAGCCGCCAGACCTTGCTCTATACCGAAATGGTGACCACCGGTGCCATCATCTACGGCAAGGGGGATTATCTGGGTTACAGCGAGCAGGAGCACCCCATTTCCCTGCAGCTGGGTGGCAGCAATCCGGCCGATCTGGCGCGCTGTGCCAAGTTGGCCGAGGAGCGCGGCTATGACGAGGTGAACATCAACGTCGGCTGCCCCTCCGATCGGGTGCAAAACGGCCGTTTTGGTGCCTGCCTGATGGGTGAACCGGCGCTGGTGGCAGACTGCGTCAAGGCGATGCGCGATGTGGTCGATATTCCGGTGACGGTGAAGACTCGTATCGGTATCGACGATCAGGACTCCTACGAATTTCTGCAGGCATTCATCGAACAGGTGCGCGATGCCGGTTGCGACACCTTTATCGTCCATGCCCGCAAGGCGTGGCTGAGTGGCTTGAGCCCCAAGGAGAACCGCGAGATCCCGCCCCTCGATTATCCCCGCGTCTATCGGGTCAAGCAGGATTACCCGGATCTCACCATCGCCCTCAACGGCGGTGTCACCTCCATGGAGCAGACCCTCGAGCATCTGCAACATGTTGATGGCGTGATGATGGGGCGTGAAGCCTATCAGAACCCCTACATTCTGGCGCAGGTGGACAATCTGGTGTTCGGTCAGAACAACGCTGTGCCGAGCCGCCACGAGGTGGTGCGGATGATGCTGCCCTATATCGAACAGGAGCTGGCCAAGGGCAACTACCTCTCTCATATGACCCGCCATATGCTGGGTCTGTTCCAGAACATGCAGGGGGCCCGCGCCTGGCGCCGTCACCTGAGCGAGAATGCCTGCAAACCGGGAGCGGATATTCAGGTGGTGCTGGATGCCATGGCCAAGGTGCCGGAGTTTGCCGCCAGCGAGGCGGCCGAATAAGCCAGTTGTGCCAAGGCAAGAGCAGCCAAAAAGCGCGTCAGTTGACGCGCTTTTTTGATCGCTGTCGCTTCAATGTCTGAACTGGTTGATCAGCCGCGAGAGATCTTGCAGCCGCTCAACCAGCAGGGTGATGCCGTCGAGGGCCTGCCTGCTGTTGTCGGCGGTGTGGCTGGCTAGCTGGTGGATCTGGTGCACCCCTTCATCGAGCGTCGCCGTGACGTCGGCCTGCTGACTCACCGCCTGGGCGATCTCGTCGCTGGTGCGGGTTACCTGCCCCAGCATCCGGTTGATCTGGGTGAGCACGTCGGCGGTGGTGCCTGCGTGCTGCTGGCAGCGCACCGAAGTCTGTGCCCCTTGTGTCATCCCGTCCGACAGCTGTTGTGTAGTCTGTTGCAGCGCCTGGATCATCTCGTGGATCTCGCTGGTCGAGGCTCGGGTCTTCTGGGCCAGCGCCCTCACTTCATCCGCCACCACGGCAAAACCGCGCCCCTGTTCGCCCGCCCGGGCGGCCTCGATGGCCGCATTGAGAGCGAGTAGGTTAGTCTGGTCGGCGATTTGACTGATCACCTCCAGAATGCCGCTGATCTTCTGGCTGTCGCTGGTGAGCTGGGCCAGCACGGCGTGGTTGGCATCCAGCTCCTGATGGAGTTGGTTGACGGCAGATCGGGTGGTCGCCAATGCTTGCAGCCCCTCATCGGAGACCTGCTGTACCTCTATAACCAGATTGCTCGCCTCATGGGCACTGTGTGCCACATCCCGAATGGAGTGGCTCAGTTCGGTGATGGCGGTCGCCAGCTGCTCGCTGTGGGCGCGCTGCTGCTGCAGGTGGGTATCGATGGTCTGGATATTGCCCCGGTCATCTTCGGCTGCCTGCAGGATCTGCTGGTTGGTGTCGGCGCTGCGCCCGACCACGGCCTTGAGCTCGGCCTGCTTCATCCGCAGGGCCAGTTCGACGGCCGCCAGGGTATCGCGCCGTCGGGTGTAGAGCACCTGACAGAGGCGGGTTCCCTTGTCTTGAGCGGCAAGGGTGAGCAGATGAGCCAGCCGTTGCTGCAATCGCCAGCCGTGGATTGCCTGTGCCAACAGCAACAAGGCGGTGGGCAGCAGCCATAACAGGTTGCCGGTGGCAAAGGTAGCAAGAGTGGTGAGCAGCGCAGAAACGGAGAGCCAGAGGGTCAGCTGACCCGGTTCAAGGTGAAACCGGCTTAGCCAGGGAAGTGCCTTGCCGCTGCGCAGCAGGCCATAGAGCTGCTCGGCCCAGGCCACATCGCTGGCGGCGGGTTTGGTGCGCACCGACTGGAACTCGACGATCTCCTTCTGCGCATTGAGGATCGGGGTGACGTAAGCGTTTACCCAATAGAACTGACCGCTTTTGGCGCGGTTCTTGACCAGCCCCATCCAGCTTTTGCCCTGTCGCAGCCGCTGCCACATGTCGGCGAAGGCCGCCTTGGGCATGTCGGGGTGTCGCACCAGATTGTGGGGCACCCCTTCCATTTCGGCCGCACCATACCCGGCCACATCACAGAAGTGCTGGTTGGCATAGGTAATATGACTGGCGGGATCCGTGGTCGAGATGAGTGCGATGTTGTCGGGGAAGTGTATCTCCCCCTCCTGATGGAGTCTGGTCATGTGTCGTTCCTGAAAAAGCCAAATAACTGATAAATATATTTTTATTGTCGTTCTCAGTTAATCATTCTAAGGCTCTTCAGTGCCCCGAACTTGGCTTGGGTCAATTAATCAACACAATGAATTGATGAAGTGAGGGTCAGCTGGCCGGTGTGAAATCGTGAACTTCGCCCTTTCTCGGGGCGAGGCGAGGATCATCATCTTTGTACTCATGTACAAGCTGCATGGTTTTGCAGAAGCTGGCCTGCTTGTCGTACTCCTGACGAGCCAACTCGATGGCCCGTTCGGCCCGGCGCCGCTCCATCTTGTCAGACTTGCGATCGCTGAACTGTTGCTGCTGATGCAGCATCCAGCCGACAAACTCTTGCTGGCATTGGGATTCGCTACTGGCCTGCGCAGGCAGGGTCCACAACAACGAGAGCAGTATCAAATAACGCATGTCTGACTGGGTGTTGAAGATTAATTGAACAGAAGGGGCGGCATTTTAGGCTGGAAATCGGGATGTGAACAGTATCAATAGCGAGGCCCGGCGGGGCCTCGCATCGTTGTGGCTGGTGTCAGTGTTTGACGAGGTACAGCTGGCGGCTGTAGGCCACATCTTCCGGGTTGTTGATGGGGTAGCCCTTGAGCCATGGCTTGATGAGGCGGGCATTGGTGTACTGGTAGATGGGGGCTATAGGGGCCTGCTCCAGCAGGATCGCTTCCGCCTCGCCAAACAGCTTGCTGCGGCTGGCGGCATCCTGAGTGCTGGCCGCCTCTGCCAGCAGCTGGTCATAACGGGCATTGGCAAAGCCTGCCATATTGCCGCTGTGACGAGAGCCCCACAGGCCGAGGAACGCTGACGGGTCGTTGTAGTCGGCGACCCAGGATGAGCGGATCACCTCGAACTGACCGCTCTGGCGACTGTCGAGATAGGTTTTCCACTCCTGATTGGTCAGCTCGACCTCGGCGCCCAGCTTCTGCTTCCACATGCTGGCAATTGCCAACGCCATTTTCTTGTGAATTTCCGCGGTGTTGTAGAGCAGGGTCAGCTTGAGCGGCTTGTCCGGGCCGTA
The DNA here is from genome assembly GCF_019047125.1 of Aeromonas sp. FDAARGOS 1411. NCBI lineage: Bacteria > Pseudomonadati > Pseudomonadota > Gammaproteobacteria > Aeromonadales > Aeromonadaceae > Aeromonas > Aeromonas sp. FDAARGOS 1411. Next base: position 4,308,090 of record NZ_CP077214.1, read on the forward strand.
ACCGGCCTCCTTGAGCAGGGCCTTGGCCTTGCTGTCCAGTTCCGGCTGGCTGCTGGTGGAGAGCTGGTTGGGGGCCGGGGTGAAGCTGGCGGTCACATCCGGAGTGAAGTGATAAGCCGGTTTCTCGCCGGTACCGAGCACCTTGTCGGCGATCAGGGCGCGGTCGATGGTGTAGGAGAGCGCTTTGCGCACCCGCACATCGTTCAGTGGTGCCTGACGGGTATTGAAGGCGTAGTAGTAGGTGCCGAGCTGATCCGGGGTGTAGACCTCATTCGGGATCTGCTGCTTCAGCTTGTCGTACTGCTCCTTGGGGAAGGATTCGGTGATATGCAGATCGCCCGCCAGATAGCGGTTGGTTGCCGCGCTCTCCTGATTGATCGGCATGAAGATCACCTTGGTCAATACGGTATGTGCCCGATCCCAGTAATAAGGGTTGGGGGTCAGCTCCAGCTTCTCGTTGACCACCCGGTTGTTCAGCACAAAGGCACCGTTGCCCACCAGTTTGCCGGGTTGGGTCCACAGGTTGCCGTACTGCTCGATGCTGGCTTGATGGAGCGGCGACAGGCTGGGGTGGCTCAGCAGGTTCAGGAAGTAGGGCACCGGCTGGGAGAGGGTCACCTGCAGGGTGTGGTCATCGAGGGCCTTGACCCCCAGCTCGCTGGCAGGCAATTTGCCAGCGACTATCTCGTCCACCTTGTCGAAACGGGCCAGTTGGGCAAACCAGGCGAAGGTGGCCGCCTCTTTCGGGTCGACCAGCTTGCGCCAGCCGTAGACGAAGTCGCCGGCCTTGACCGGATCGCCGTTGGACCAGCGCGCATCCGGGCGCAGATGGAAGGTAAAGAACTGGTTGCCCTTGTTCTCCCAGCTGGCCGCCACCCCGGCAACCGGTTTGCCATCCGGCCCCTGGGTCAACAGCCCCTCGAACAGATCCCGCAGTACCTGCAACTCCGGCAGGCCGACCAGCTTGAGTGGGCTCAGGCTTGCAGGTTCATCCTTGAGGTGGCGAACGACAATCTGCTCGGCGGCGAGTTGTGTTCCGGCGGGAATATCGGCAGCCTGGACAGCAGCACAGCCCAGCAGGGCCAGCAAGGGGGTCCATCCTTTCATGGGTCGGATCCTTCAAATAGTGTGAAGCGGGGAGAAAACTCGGCGAGAAAATATCGCCGACAGATGGGAAATCATGATATCCCGTTTGCTGGTCTGACCGCCAGCATTCGACTCTCACTCCCAATCGGGGTAGAAGAGCGTTCCCGGCGTCTGTGCAGTTCAATGTGGTGAGGAGTGTCAAACGATGAAAGCATGGTTAGTGCTGGCCTGTGTGTTGAGCCAGGGTGCCTGGGCGTTGGCCCCGTGCCAGAGCGACACGGCGGTGGGCAACTGGTGCGAGATCGGCATCGATGCCTTGCACCCGACTCAGGGGGGCGTCGGCCAGATCCAGGTCGATGAGACCCAGGCCACATTGGCGGGCATGAGCGCAAAGCAGCTCGACAAGTTGATGAAAAAGAAAGAGATCCCCGTGGTGATTGCGCCGGATGGCAGCTACTGGCTGGTGGACAGACACCATCTCACCAAGGCGCTGTGGCAGCAGGGCGTCAAGGATGCCCGGGTCAAGGTGATTGGCCGTCTGCAGGACAAAGCCAACTTCTGGAGCCAGATGCAGAACAACCACTGGGCCTGGCTCAAGGATGAGAAGGGACAGCCGCTGACCCCGGAGCAGTTGCCGAGCAGCATCGACAAGCTGCCTGATTACCCCTATCGCACCCTCGCCGGATTGCTGCAGAATGCGGGCTACTTTCGCAAGGATAAACAGGTCTATTTCGTCGAGTTTGCCTGGGCCAGCTGGCTCGGCAAGCAGATGCAGTGGATGCCGGTGGACAGCGCCAATCTGGCGGCCCGCCTGCAACAGGCCAAACGGCTCGCCTGCGGCAGCGATGCCAAGGATCTACCCGGTTATCCAGGCAAGCAGTGCAGCCTCAACCAGTCCAAAAGCGCGCAGTGAGTGGATGCGCGATGACGGCATCCAGAGCATGCCGGAGATAACAGAGGGCGACCCCGGGGTCGCCCTTCTGCTGTCTGCTTGTTACTGCTGGCTGGCGGTGGTCACTCATGGCGCTCCGCCCAGCGGGCAGCCGCCTGCTCAAGCAGGGCGACGTCACCTTGCTGGATCAGCGGTAGCAGATCGTTGACCTGTTGATCCGGCCAATCCCACCAGGCGAGGGCCTGTAGCCGGGCAATCTCCTCCTCGCCAAAGCGCATCCGCACCCCCCTGGCCGGGGTGCCCGCGACCATGGCATAGGGCGGCACATCCTGATTGACCAGCGAACGGGCGGCGATGATGGCGCCGTCGCCGATGGTGACGCCGGGCATGATCATCGCCTCCATGCCGATCCAGACATCGTTGCCGATGCGGGTATCGCCAGCGGGGCGGTAGCTGCGCTGGAGCGCTGCCAGATCGGCGAACGGATAGGTGCTGATGAAGGCCGTGTTGTGGGTGTGGTTGCCACCCATGATGATCTTTACCCCGGCGGCAATCTGCACATAGTCGCCGATATGGAGCCGGTCGATATGCCAGAGCGGCTCCCAGCCGGTGTCCGGGCTGCGGCTGAAGGGATCGCCATGGAGGTAGCGCACTGCCACCTCTTCGAAGGGGCCATCCCAGGCACCCGAGTAGTAGCTGTGCTGTCCCTTGAGGCAGATATTGGGGTTGGTCACCGTCAGGTGCAGGTATTCGACCTGCGACCAGTGTTGGCAGGTGTTCATGCTGGTACTCCTTTGCTGAATGGATCGGATGGGTTGCGTTCGCTTGAGCGCAGCTAATAGATCCAGACCAGCATGCGGGGCACGCAGAGCAGGGAGCAGCCCAGCATCTGCGGGAGGCGAGGTCGCATTGTGGTGTGCTCCAAAGAAGAGGGAAGGGCGCGATCATAAGGTCGGGCGCCGGGTTTGCCAAGGTTGCGCAGAGATCCTGCACTAACCCTCTGGTTGATATTTATTCTCAATTAGCCATGATAACACTCCCACCATGACGGACTCGGGAGAGCGAGATGACACCGCAAAGTTGGCAACGATACATGCTGGAGGCGGAGCGTGCCTGGCAGGCCGGTTCGCTGGGGGCGGCTATCTGCTTTTATCAGCAGGCGCTGGGGGATGTTTACGAGATGACCCAGGTCGAGTTGACGGAGTTGGCCACCATGCGGGTCGCCACCTGTCACCGGCTGGCCGATTTCTGGCGGGCGATGGATGAGCCGACTTACGAGCTGCGCTACCTGAAGCTCGCCTCCGAGCTGGTGACTGCACTGGTACCACAGTGCCCCAACCGGGAGTGCGAAGCGCTGATCAGCGAACTGGGTTGCTGTCGCGGCGCCCTGCTCGCCTTTCTCAAGCGTCACCCCAATCCCGAGATTGCCCGGCTGATCCAGCTACAGGACAAGGTACAGGGCTGCGAGCTGATCGGCCGCTTTCGCCTCAACTGACCGGGGTTGAGCGATAACTTAACTCCGTCGCTTGAGCTTCTGGGCAATGCGTTGCTGTGCCTCTTCCCCTTGCAGTGCCTGCGCGAAGGCGCGTGCCTCCAGATCGATGACAAAGTGCACCGCCTGTTTAAGCTCCTGCTTGAGCAGCGCCTTGCTCTTTTGCAGCGCCCTGGGCGGTTTGGCCGCCAGCTTCAGCCCCTGCTCGCGGGCAAAGGAAAGCAATCCATCGGCCGCCACCACCTTGTTGGCAAGCCCGAGCCGCAGCGACTCCTCGGCATCGATTGCCTCGGCCAGCAACAACAGCTCGGCTGCCTTGAGATGCCCCACCAGACGTGGCAGCAGCAGGCTGGAGGCAAACTCCGGCACCAGCCCCAGCTCGACGAAAGGAAGCTGCAAGCGGGCGTTATCCCCCAGATAGACCAGATCGCAGTGCAGCAGGATGGTGGTGCCAATCCCCACTGCCGGGCCCGCAACAGCGGCGATCACAGGTTTGGGGAAATCGGCCAGGGTGTGGAGGAACTGCAAGATGGGGTCATCGGGCTCCAGCGAGCTCTTGCCCATAAAGTCGGCCAGATCATTGCCCGCGGTAAAGCAGTCGTGCTGCCCCTGCAACAGCAGGACATGCACCTCCTCATCGACCGCCGCCTCTCGCAGCGCTGCCACCAGTTGCCGGTACAGTTCGGTATTGAGGGCGTTGCGCTTGTCGGGGCGATGGAGGGTCAGGGTGAGCAAGCCATCCTGCCGCTCGGCAATGAGAATGGGGGCCATGTCTAAATCCTTGTTATTGAAAGGTGCACAAAAGGTTTCTGCTGGGGTAACCTTGCTGCCGTTTAACAACATCATAAAAGGATTTCAACCATGTTTAAACGTGCGTTTTATTCTCTGCTGGTGCTCGGTATGACGGCTCCCGCGCTGGCCAAGGTCGAGGCCGTCGACGGCTATGTGCGCCTGCTGCCGCCGGGCACCCCCAACACTGCCGCCTTTATGGTGCTCAAGAATGACGCCGACCAGCCGGTCAAGCTGGTGGCAGCGGCTTCTGCTGCGGCCGGGCGTGCCGAGCTGCACACTCATCTGCACGAAAATGGTGTGATGAAGATGCGTCAGGTCGAGAATATCGAGATCCCGGCCAAGGGCGAGGCGGTGCTGAAACCGGGCAGCCTGCACATCATGCTGTTCGAGGTGGGTACGCTCTCCGAGCAGACTCCTTTCCCGCTCACCCTCACCATGGACGATGGTCAGAAGCTGGAGCTGTCACTGCCGGTGAAGCCGATTGAGCCGATGGCAGAGATGAAGCATATGAAGCACTGACATTTGTCGTCGTTTGTTCAGGATTGACGCTGGGTATTTTGGCTGCACCGAGTAAAATAGTGCTCTTTTCCATGTATGCAAGAGGAAGTGACGTAATGAAAAAGACGCTGATTGCCGGTTTTGTGCTGGCTCTGTGCAGCCAGAGTGCCATGGCCGCTGACGACTGGCGTTTTGCCGCCGGTGCCGACGTATGGGCAGCCAAGGGCAGTGGTCAGGCTTATGGCACCAGTGCCGATGGCAGCTATGACGACAGCTACAACTGGAACGGCTATCTGCAACTGGAGCACGGCATCATCCTCCTGCCGAACGCCAAGTTTGAAGTCTCCGATTTCAGCACCTCCGGCGGCAACTTCAAGAACGACCTGACCGCCTACGATCTGAGCCTCTACTACCGTCTGTTCAACAACGATCTGTTCAAGATCGATCTGGGTATGACCGGTCGTCACTACGATGGCGAGCAGGTCTATGTCGGTCGCAAGGGCTATAACGAAGATACCCTGATGGCTTATGCCGGCAGCGAAGTGAAGATCCCGGGCACCGGCATCGCCTTCTTCGGTGATCTGCGCACTCACGATGCGGACAACTATGACTACCGTCTGGGCGGTTCCTACAAGTTCTCCTCCATGCCGATCAAGCTGCGTGCCGGCTGGCGTGAAGCCAAGGTCGACTTCGACAACGTTGACCAGCGTATCGATGGCTGGTTCATGGGCGGCGAATTCACTTTCTAATCTGACCGTCAACTGACGAAGAGGAGCGATAATGGGCCACATCATAGTGACAGGTGCCGGTTCTGGTCTGGGTCGGGCGCTGACCATAGGTCTGGTTGAGCGGGGCCACCAGGTCTCCATGATGGGGCGCCGTTATCAGCGACTGCAGGAGCAGGAGCAACTGCTCGGCAGCGCGGTGATCGGCATCGCCGCCGATCTGGCGCACCATGAAGAGGTCGATGTCGCCTTCGCCGCTGCGGTGGAGTGGGGCGGGCTGCCCGACATGGTGATCCACTGCGCCGGGGTGGGTGAGTTTGGCCCGGTCGGTGTCTATACTGCCGAGCAGATCCGCCGGGTGGTGGAGAGCAACCTTATCTCCACCATTCTGGTGGCCCAGCAGACGGTGCGGCTTATCGGCGACAAGGGCGGAGTGCTGGCCAATGTGCTCTCCTCCGCCGCGCAGGTGGGCAAGGCCAACGAGAGCCTCTACTGCGCCTCCAAATGGGGGATGCGCGGCTTTCTCGAATCCTTGCGCGCCGAGCTGAAAGGCTCGCCACTGCGGCTGGTCAACCTCTACCCGAGCGGGATCCGCAGCGAATTCTGGGACAACTCGGATCACGTGGACCCGAGTGGCTTCATGACTCCGGAAGATGCGGCGGCCTATATGCTCGACGCACTGGAAGCCAGAAGCAGCTGCCACGTGACCGATCTCTTTATCGGTCGCAACGAGTAGGCTCCTTGCGGCAATCCTCTTTGCTTTAGAAGAGAAGACAAACAAAAAGCGCGCCATTGGGCGCGCTTTTTTATATCGGGAAGAGGGTGGGCTTAGCGGCCCAGCTTGGCCTTGATCATGGCGACGATATCGCTGATGGCCACTTCCTGCTTCTCGCCGGTGCGGCGGCACTTGTACTCGACCACGCCGTTATCCATGCCGCGATCGCCGATGACGATGGCGTGCGGGATGCCCAGCAGCTCCATGTCGGCGAACATCACGCCCGGGCGCTCTTTACGGTCGTCGAACAGCACGTCCACACCGGCCGCTTTCAGCTCGGCGTAGAACTGCTGTGCCTGCTCGGCTACGCGCTCGGATTTGTGCATGTTCATCGGCACGATGGCCACTTCGAACGGAGCGATGGCGTCCGGCCAGATGATGCCGTACTGGTCGTTGTTCTGCTCGATGGCGGCGGCCACCAGACGGGAAACCCCGATACCGTAGCAACCCATCTCCATGGTGACGGACTTGCCAGCTTCGTTCAGCACGCTTGCCTTCATTGCTTCGGAGTACTTGGTACCCAGCTGGAAGATGTGGCCCACTTCGATACCGCGCTTGAGCAGCAGCTTGCCCTGGCCGCACGGGCTCGGGTCGCCTTCCACCACGTTGCGCAGGTCGGCAACTTCGTAAGCGGTGATGTCGCGATCCCAGTTGGCACCGGTCAGGTGGAAGCCGGTTTCGTTGGCGCCGCAGACGAAGTCCGCCAGATGGGCAGCGCTGCGATCGACGATGATGCGACCGGCAAAGCCGACCGGGCCGATGGAGCCTGCGTCGCAACCGGCGGCAGCTTTGATCTGCTCGTCGTTGGCGAAGGTCAGCGGGTTAGCCACGCCAGCCAGTTTCTCTGCCTTGATTTCGTTCAGCTCGTGGTCGCCACGCAGTACCAGCGCAATAACGGCCTGCTTGCCGTGCTCATCTTCCTCTGCCAGTACCAGCAGGGTTTTGGCGATGGCGGTCGGTGCCACGTTCAGGAAGGCAGCCACTTCGTCGATGGTGTGAACATTCGGGGTGGCAACCTTGGTCAGGGCTGCGGTGGCGGCAGGGCGCTCACCAGCCGGTGCCAGTGCTTCGGCCATCTCGATGTTGGCGGCGTAATCGGAGCTGTCGGAGAAGGCGATCAAGTCTTCACCGCTCTCGGCCAGCACCTGGAATTCGTGGGAACCGGTACCACCGATGGAGCCGGTATCGGCCTGCACCGGACGGAAGTTCAGACCCATGCGGGTGAACGCCTTGCAGTAGGCGGCGTGCATCTTCTCGTAGGTATCGACCAGAGACTCTTTGTCGATGTGGAAGGAGTAGGCATCCTTCATCAGGAATTCGCGGCCACGCATCACGCCGAAACGGGGGCGCACTTCGTCGCGGAACTTGGTCTGGATCTGGTAGAGGTTGAGTGGTAGCTGCTTGTAGCTGTTCACTTCGTAACGTACCAGCGCAGTGATCACCTCTTCGTGGGTCGGGCCCAGCACGAAGGGACGGTTGTGACGGTCGGTCAGACGGCACAGCTCGGGACCGTAGTCATCCCAGCGGCCTGACTCCTGCCACAGCTCGGCGGGTTGTACCACCGGCATGGAGACTTCGACGGCACCAGCATTGTTCATCTCTTCGCGAACAATGTTCTCGATTTTCTTCAGTACCCGCAGACCGGTTGGCAACCAAGCATACATGCCGGAGGCCAGTTTACGGATCATCCCGGCGCGCAGCATCAGCTGGTGGCTGACAACTTCAGCGTCGGAGGGGGTTTCCTTGAGAGTGGAAAGCAGATATTGGCTGGTACGCATCGCGGTAGACCTTAGCTAGAACGGGCGCGGGGCCCAGGATAATTTCAAGGGCGGAATTTTAACAGGCTGGGCGTTGCGGCCCAAGGGCTAAATTTGCCGCAACCCGAAAGGTGGCCACGCCCGTCAGATAGCCTGGGGTAATGACCATTGCAACAAGCAGGCTTTTTATGCCTGCAATTTGGCCGGATCTCCGCTAAACTCTGCCACCTTTTCTCGATGGGCATGGTTTTGCCGCGTTCATCACCCCCCATTTTTAGTACTTTTGGAGCCGCTCATGCCGTTAGTGGGACATCAACACCAGATCGAGATCCTGGAACTGACCGACAAAGGAGATGGCAAAGGACGCCTGTTCGATCGCCCCCTGTTTGTCGAAGGTCTGCTGCCCGGTGAGCAGGCGCTGGTGGAGCTGACCGAGGTCAAGCCGAACTATCTGCACGGCAAGGTTGCCGAGCTGCTCCAGCCCTCCGCCGATCGGGTTGCCGATTTCTGCCCCAACACCGAGTGTGGTGGCTGTCAGGTACGTCCGCTGGCCTATCCGGCCCAGCTCAAGCTCAAGCAGGCACTGGTGCAGAGCGCACTGGAGCAGGTCGGGCTGGGTGACACGCTGGTCAAGGATATCCTTGGCATGGAAAGCCCGTTCGCCTATCGCAACAAGGCGCAATATGCGGTGCGTGGCTGTGACGCCGGTGCCGAGATCGGTTTTTATCGCAAGCACTCCCACGATCTCATCACCGCTGATGACTGTGCGGTGCAGGATCCGCTGCACGTCGAGCTCAACGCCCGGGTGCGCAACTGGATGCGCGCGCACGACATCGCCGCCTATGACGAAGTAAACCACAGCGGCTGCGTGCGTAACCTGATGACCCGCAAGGGCTTCAAGAGCGGCGAACTGATGGTGGTGCTGGTGACCCTGGGCGAGGAGCTGCCGTTCGAAGCCGAGCTGCTGGCGAGCTTAAGCGATCTGCCTATCACTACCCTGGTGCAGAACATCAACGATGAGCGCACCAACCGCATTCTGGGCGCCACCAACCGGGTGCTGCTCGGCGAAGGGGTGATCCGCGACAAGATCCACGAACTCGAGTTCGAGATCTCGCCGCTCTCCTTCTTCCAGAACAACCCGACCCAGACCGATGTGCTCTACTCCAGCGCCCTCGAGTATGCCGAGCTGACCGGTAACGAGACAGTGTTCGACATCTATTGTGGTATCGGCACCATCTCCCTGTTCCTGGCTGGCAAGGCCGCCAAGGTGGTGGGGATCGAGTCGGTGGAGAGCGCCATCAGCGATGCCCGTCGCAACGCAGCCCTCAACGGCATCGAGCACACCGAATTCCACGTCGGCAAGGCGGAGCAGCTGATGCCCGAATTGCACGCCCAGGGCGTGACCGCTGACGTGGTGGTAATGGATCCGCCGCGCAAAGGCTGTGACAAGGCGGTGCTGCAGACCCTGGTCGCCATGGCGCCCCGTCGTCTGGTCTATGTCTCCTGCAACCCGCAGACCTTGGCCCGCGATCTCGCCTGGCTGGTCAAGCAGGGCTTCGTGCTGGATGAGGTGCAACCGGTCGATATGTTCCCGCACTCCATGCATGTGGAAGCGGTTGCCCGCCTGAGCCTGCCTGCCAAGGCATAAGTCGCCCCCGACTCTTGTCCATAAAAAACGACGCCAGCTGGCGTCGTTTTTTTATCTCTGCAATCGGCGGATGGGCGATTAGCTGGCGTTCTGGCGCACCTCGGCGGCAATTTGGTCGAGCAACTGTTGCCAGCCCTGACCCAGTTCGTTCACCAGCGCGTTGTAGCCATCGGCCGGCAGCACCCGCTCCTGACGGAAGGGGGCATCGCGCAGCACGGTGCCATCTTCCGCCAGCAGGCGCCAGCGGCCGCTCAGCACGGCGCTGCCGTCATGACGGCCCTGAAAGCGCTCCACCAGAATGGTCAGCACCGGCCCCTTGCGGGCGCCATCCTGCCGCACCACCCAGCCCGGCAGGCGGGTGGAGAGGCCATTGAGGGTGAGCTGGTTGAGTTGATCGTCCAGCGCACCGGCCCAGCGATGGTACTCGGTGAAGTGCAGCTCTTGCCCTTCCAGCTGATAGACCAGGCTGATCCGATCGAGCTGGCTGGCCAGCGCCACCGGGCGCAGCACCAGCTGGTGCTGCGGTTGGGCCGGGGCCGTCACGGGTTGCTGGCTGTCGGCATCGAGCGAGTAGTAGTGCAGGCTTGGCTGGCTGCTGCAACCCGCCAGCAGGCCCAGCAGGGCCAGCGTCAGGATCTCTTTTTTCATTGTTTGCCTCGCTTGGGCTCAGGGTCCGATGGATGCGCGCGATCGAAGATCAGCGAGCTGGGCTGCTCGTTGAGGGAGTGCACCAGCGGCTGCAGTTCGCGCATCAACTGATTGAGGGTCTGCACCGACTGACGCAGGTCCTGATTGGTCTGCGACTGGGCATCATAGGCCTGCAAGGTCTCCTGCAACTGCTTGAGGCTCTCGTTGAGCGAGGCGGGCAGCTGCTGGGTAGAATCCTTGGCGGTGAGCTTGTTCAGGTTGGCGCTGACTGCACTGATGTTCTTCAGGGTGCCATCCAGGGTAGTCAGTGACCCGTTGACCTTGGTCAGGGTGGTTGCCATGTCCATGTCGACAAACTTGTCGAGGATGAGGTTCACCTTGCGCTCAATCTGATCCAGCCCGCCCTGCACGGTGGGGAAGACCTGATAACCGGCCAGCTTGGCCTGTTCGAAACGTGGCGCGTCCGGATAGAAGTTGAGATCGATGATCTTGCCGCCGGTCAGCAGGCTCGAGGTCTTGAGGCTGGCGCGCAACCCCTCCTTGAACTGCTTGCCGAACAGGGCACGCCACTGATCCTTCTCCGCCTTGGCATAGCGGTGGGAGAGGCGCTGTACCTCGATGCGGGCCAGCACCGGGATCTGGCGGCTCTTGAAGATCTGCACGCCCTTGTCCTCGATGAGGTAGGGGGCGGAGATGACGGTACCGACCCGAATGCCGCGATACTGCACCGCCGCGCCCGGGTGCAGGCCACCCACGTTGTCATCGAACAGGAAGACGTAGTCGATGAACTGATCCAGACTACCGGCCAGCACGCTCGCCTCATCCTGGAACAGGGTGAACCCTTCCATCTGTTTGACCGGTTCGCCAGGCGCCCAGCCGGGTGGCAGACCCATGGTGATGCCGCCATCGATCAGGCTCTCCAGCGAATCCATCTTCACCTTCATCCCCTCGCTGCTCATGGAGACCTCGAAGCCCGGGGTCATCCAGAAGCGGGAGTTGCTGCTCACCAGAATGTCATAGGGGGCGTGGATGAAGATTTGATACTGCATCTCGCTCTTTTCCGGCAGGAACTTCGCCTCTTCCACCTGACCTATGGTGAAGCCCTGATAGTTGATGGGGGAGCCTTCCCCCAGCGCGCGGGTGTCGCGGCTGCTGAGGGTGAGACGCAGCCCCTTGGCATCGAGGGAGGCGAGCGGCGGTTTGTCGAGCATGGCGTATTCATCCCGCGCCCGACCTTTCTTGCCGGGGGCGAGCTCGATATAGGCGCCGGAGAGCAGGGTGCTCAGACCCGATACCCCTTCACGGCCCACTCTGGGCTTGACCACCCAGAACTGGCTGTCACCGCGCAGCATGCCGGAGGCGGCATTGGTCAGCCGTCCTTTCAGCACGGCATGGCTGTAGTCATCACTCAGCTCGACGGCCTCGATACGGCCGACGTCCACTTCGCGGGAGCGGATCACCGTCTTGCCGGCGACTATGCCCTCGGCAGTGGCGACTGTCAGGGTGAAACTGGGGCCCTGGGAGTACCAGTGCTGGAACAGCATCCAGAGACCGATGAACAGCGCCAGCAGGGGCACCATCCAGATTGCGGCGGCAGAGCTCAGAAAGTCAGAGCCCGGTTTCCACCTTTTTTTACGCTCACTCACGTTCGCGTTCTCCTTGTTGTAAATCCCAGATCAGGCGGGAGTCGAAACTCATGGCGGCGACCATAGTGATCAGCACCACACCTGCAAATGCGACGGCCGCAGGGCCGGGATAGATGGTCATCAGATTGTCGAGCCGGATCAGGCCCGCCAGAATGGCCACCACGAAGACGTCGATCATCGACCAGCGTCCGACAAATTCGGTCATGCGATAGAGTTTGAGCTTGCCGAGGGGGGAGGTGACATTGCCGCGCTGCACCATATAGCAAAGCCAGAATAGCGCCAGTATTTTCACCAGCGGCACCACCACGCTGGCGAAAAAGATCACCGCCGCTATGGGGTAGGAGCCCATGGCCCAGAGCAGCACCACACCGCCGAGGATGGTGGAGGGGCTGTCATCACCGAGAAACACCGTATCCATGATGGGATAGACGTTGGCCGGAATGTAGAGAATGGCGGAGGTAAACAGCAGCGCCCAGGTGCGGTTCAGGCCGCCCGGCTTGCGGGCATGCAGCTTGCCGCCGCAGCGGGAGCAGCTGTGGCTGCCCACCTCGCTCAGAGCGCCACAGATATGGCAGCCCACCAGACCTGATTCCAGCGCGCCCGCTTCCGGGTCGATATCCCGCGCCTCGGTCGGGCCGAACAGCCGCTGCCACAGCCACATCTGATCCAGTGAGGAGATCATCTTGATGAGCAGCACGGTGTAACCGACGAAAGCCCAGAATGACAGCCCCATCTTGATGTCGGCCATCCCCATCAGCTTGACCAGCGAGATGAGCACCCCCACCAGAAAGACATCCACCATCAGCCAGGGTTTGATCCGGCAGAGCAGACGGCCGAGGGAGCGCAGGGCATTGCTGTGCAGATCTTTATCGATCCGCCACAGCACCAGCATGATGGAGCCCATATAAACCAGCGGCAGGCCGATCAGGGTCAGGCTCAGTACCGCGCCGAGAAACAGATAGCCCTCATCCACCAGGGTGGTGATGCTCTGCAAAAAGGTCATCTCCTGGCCCACCCCTTTGGCCGAGAAGGACATAAAGGTAAAGGCATTGGCGAGCACGAACATGATGAGTGCCGCGAACCCGTAGGAGATCGGCAGCAACTCCTGCTTTGGCAGGTGGCGACTCAAGGTGTGTCCGCAACGGGGGCAGCAACTGGCCTGTCCCACCTCGAGCGGTGTGGCCGGTATCAGCAGGTCACACTCTTCGCAGGCAGTGGCATCATGGACATAGGTGGTGTGGTGTTGGTGTGAAACCGGATGCAAGATAAAACCCCAGATAAGGCCCGTGGTAGAGCCAGAGCTGGCGATTATCGCAGTTGTGCCGGTCAGCGACCAGCCCCCGGAGGCCGCTATTGCTGGCGGGAGTGAGAATGACTTTGACAAGCCAGTGCCCATTTAGCACAATCAAACGCCACTTTTTTTCCGCGGGACAATAATTTATGACAACTGAATCCCCCAGCTACTCCACGATTGAGCAAGCCTTCTCCCTCGGGAACGGGCAAGATTCTGCCCTCAACTGGTTGCGCAAGAACCGCAGTCAGGTTGCTATTTTTCTGGTGAGCGGCATCAAGCTGGAAGGCACCATCAGCGGGTTCGACCAGTACAGCGTGCTGCTGACCGATGCTCATGGTAACCAGCAGCTGGTCTACAAGGCCAAGATCTCCACCATCGCCATGCACACCGGCCGTCCGCAGGTGAACATCCAGCGTGCTCGCAAGCCGCGTGTCTCCATGGCGCCGCGCCCCCACGGTGCGCCGGGTCGTTATGACGACAATCAGGGCGGCGGCAACAACGAGTAATCGTCTGCCCCGCACTCCTCGTTGACGCGCCCTGCGTCAGCGGCTGACGGAACCTGCTCTCATTTTCATTCATGTCCCGTATGAGAGCCGGTTCCGGTTATCGCCCCTTGCAGGGCGATATTTTTTTCCGCACTACGCCGTTATGCCGACTGGTTGACCCTCTTTGACCATGCAGGTCTGCATACCCGCCGCTTCTCCGGCCTGTACCCCGATTCCGGTATCTTCAAACACCAGACAGCCTGATGGCTCGACCCCCAGCTTGCTGGCGACCAGCAGGAAGGTGTCCGGATTGGGCTTGTGCAGCTCCACATCGTCTGCGGTGACCACCACTGAGAAGTAGCGATACAGCCCTGTGTTGCGCAGCACAGCCTCGGCGTTGACGCGAGGCGAGCCGGTGCCGATCCCCATCGGGATGACGCCATGATAGCGCTCGACCAGCGCCTGCATGGCCGGAAAGACGGTCGCCTTGTGCAGGTTGGCCACATAGTGGGCGGTCTTGCAGCGGGTGACTTCGAGCGGATCGAGAGGGATCTGCTGCTCCTGTGCGACCAGCAGGGCTATCTTGCGGCTCGGCATGCCCCCCAGCTCATAGAACCAGTCGGCGTCGAAGTGAAAGCCAAACTCGCGGGCAGTGTGTTCCCAGGCGGCGAGGTGCAGCGGCATGGAGTCGACCAGGGTGCCATCAAGGTCAAAGACCAGGCCTTGGAATCCGGAAAGCGTCATGGTGCGGGTCAGTCTCTGAAAAAAGGGAGCCCATTCTAGCCAGTGGTTCTCTGCCTCGCCATCACCTAGCTGGTGAGAAACGCTTGCCCCCACATTTGTGACTGAAAATAGACGGGGGTGAGCTGGGCCGGATCGAGTTGATATTTGGGGGCAAGCTGTTCCAGCAGGGCCCAGTTGCCCTGTTCATAGGTGCTGACCAGCTGAAACAGATGAAAGAGTGGCCCTTCGTGCAGTTCGATGGCGCGCTGCACGCTCTTGGGCAGGTGGGCCATCAGCGGTTCCGACAGCAGGGAGCCATCGAGCACCAGTCCCACCAGAAAGGCCCAGCTTGCCTCCGCTTTACCGAGGGCGGTGAGGGCAATCAACTCGCAGAAGCGGCCGCGGGCGATGGCCATGCGGGTGCAGGCCTCCGGCATGTGCTGGCTTACCCGAGCCAGACCGTTGATCAACACGAACTTGCGGATCTCCTGCTCCCCCAGATAGGAGAGGGCGCGGGGTACCGAGGTGATGGGGGCGGCATGATCGAAGCCGGGGGCGTTGACGTAGGTGAGCAGCAGGCCGGGCAGCCAGGCATCCCGCTCTAGCAGGCGGGCTACCTGGGCGAAGGAGAACTCTTCGTGGCAGATGAGCTGGAGGATCTGTTGTACCAGCGCCATATCGGGCTGATTGGCTCGCTGATTGACCAGCTCCGGACGGGCGAGAAAGCCGCCGGCAAAGAAGTCGACCCCCGCCTCCCGCAGCGGGAGAAAATCTGCCCAGGTTTCGATGTTCAGCGCCATCCGCTTGTGTTCGGTGGGCTGACAGATCCCCTCTTCCCCCATCCAGTACACCAGCAGGCGGCTGGCACCGAGCCAGCGTGGATCCCGGTTGGCGCCATGCACCGCCAGTCTGCGCCGGCTGTCACGCCACTGCTCCAGCACCGGAAACGAGTTGGGTTGGCGTTCACTGGAGGCTTCAACCAGCGGGATCGCGTCCTGATCCAGCAGCAGGGGACGCTGTTCATCGAGCTGTTCGTGGGTGAAGGGCACCAGATATTGACGCCCCTGCGCCAGCAGGCGGCAATGTTGCGCTAGTGAAGGCCATTCGGCCGGTGAGCTGAGCTGATAGTCGATGCCGTAGGCCACCAGAGCCAGGCGACGATTGAAGATAGGGTAGCGACGCAACAGCATGGGATCACCGATAGGCCAGAGTGCGGGCCCTCCCTTGTGACTTGGCGTGGTAGAGCGCCTGGTCAGCCTGTTCGGTCAGGGTCTGCCATGCTCCGTCCAGGGAGGGAACCAGATAGCTAAAGCCTATGCTAACCGTAATGAAATCAGCAACCCGCGAGGCGGGATGGGGCATTTTCAAGCGGGCAAGACCATCGTGGATCCGTCCGGCCAGCTGTTCGGCCTCACCGGGTTGGGGGGCGCAGAGCAGAATGACGAACTCCTCCCCGCCGTAACGGGCGACCAGATTGGTACAGCGCCGCTCTGCATCCCGCAGCACATGGGCCACCTGTTGCAGGCAGAGATCCCCCTTGGCATGGCCGAAGTGGTCGTTGTAGGCCTTGAACTCGTCGACGTCGATCATCAATACCGCCAGCAGGTTCTGGGTGCGTCGTGCCCACTCCCACTCCCGCTGCATGGTGATGTCCCACTGGCGCCGGTTGGCGATGCCGGTGAGGGGATCTTCCAGCGACAGCAGGGAGAGGCGGTGATTGGCCTCCTCCAGCGCACGGTTGGTCTCGGCCAGCTGCATGGTGCGCTCGGCGACCCGGGCCTCCAGCTGGCGGTTGAGGGTTTCCAGCTGCTCCTGAGTGCGCTGGCGGATCAGCAGTTGCGACAGGATGGCGGCGTACTGTTTGAAGATCTCGCTCTGATAGGCCTTGAGCGGACGGTGCCAGAGCAGGTTGTCGGCGGCGATCCAGCCGATGGGGGTGGTGCCATCCCATAGCGATACCATGGCGTTCCAGCCACGGCCTACTTGCTGCTTCTCGTAGTAGAGAGGGGTATCTTCCATCACCAGTACGTAGTCCTTGCGCCTGAGCGCCTCTTGCACCGTGGGGTGATCCGGAATGGGGCTGATGAAGTTATGTTCATCCATCAGCTCGCCCCCTTCGCTGGTGCCCCAGGTGCCGCGCATGGTCTTGCCATCGGGTTCGATCAGGAAGATGGCGACCCGATCGAACTGCAGCTCCTTGCGGGCCAGCAGCACGGCATCCCGCAGCAGATCGTTCTCGCTGCGACTGCGGGAGAGGGTGACGCTGACCATGTGCAGCGCCTGCAACATGGTGAGGAAGGATCCTTGCAGTGCCTGACTCTGTACCAGATCGGTCTGGGTATGGAGCCGCTGGTCCCGCTCCTGATTGACCTGGCTGGAGAGCAGATGATTGCTGAGCTCGGCCGTCAGATAGTGGATAAGGAGCTGGATGCCCTGACGCTGGTGGGAGGAGAGGCGATCGATGCGGCGGCGGGTCTCCAGATAGATGACCCCTTCCAGTTTCATGTGACGCTTGAGAGGGAAACAGGCGCGTAACTGCGGCTGGGCGGGCTCCACATTTTCGCCGGGGTCAGACGGTGGTGGGAGCTGCTCGATCACCAGTTGTCCCTTCTCCATCGCCTTGTCGATCAGGTGGTGGGGCAGGGTCAGTTGACCGAGATGGGCGAGATCAAGCGTGGTCAGCCCGTGATCGAGCTGAAAACTGTAGAGCTGCGGTTCGGGGGCTTTCAGCCAGAGGTAGAGGCGTTCGGCATCGGTCTTTTCACGGATGGTGGCGAGGCTCACTTCGCATAACTGAGCGAAGTTGGTGAAGTGTTCCGGGTCCCATTCCTGCATACCAATATCCCTTGGATTGTACCCAAGCGAGTATAGACATATTTCTCCTTGATTAATATGTCAGAAAGGAGAGGCGGCGCACATAATGGTTGCTTTCAGCCCTGCTGGTGGAGACATTCACTGTGTTCTCTGCCAATCGTGGCTAGAACTGTGTGCCATAACAGTATATATGGCAGCTTGTAGGGCGGGATGCCGGGCAAAAAAGAGCCCGCACGATGGCGGGCTCTCGGGCAGATCAGATGATTCTGCGTGGCTTATTCTGCCTTGGGGGCAGTCTCAGCGGTCGTTTCACTGCTATCGGCTGGCGCACTCTCGGTCGCCGGGGCTTCCGGTGCCGGACCCGGTACCAGGTCTACCGCCGGTTTGGCGATAAGGGAGCGGGTCTCTTCCACCGCTTCGGTCAGCTTCACCTCGATGATCTGGCCGAGCTCGTAGACCACTTCGGTCTTGTCCAGATAGACGCGGCCGTTGTCCCAGTTGCACTCCAGTCGATCCTTGTTGTCGAGAATATGGCGAGCAGGCAGGAAGACCACGGCGCCGTTCTCCTGCAGACGCAGCTTGAGACCGGCACGCATCACGTCGATGATCTCGGCGTTGAATACCTGATCGGTGCCAGCCGCGGCTTTCAGGTAGCGAACATAGAGCCAGTCGCCGATGTCACGCTCCACCATGCGGTGCAGACGGCGGCAGGCGGTCAGGTGCTCGGTGAGCTCGGTGCTCGGGCGCTCACCCGGGGTCTTGCCGGCGATGACCGCTTTGAGCAGACGATGGTTGACCATATCGCCGTATTTACGGATCGGGGAGGTCCAGGTGGCGTAGGCATCCAGACCCAGACCGTAGTGGGCGCCCGGTTCGGAGGACATCAGCGCATAGCTCTGGAAGCGGCGGATCTTGCCATCCAGCCAGCGGGTGTCGAGGTTGTCGATCCAGCGGCGCAGGGCGCAGAAGCCTGAGAGGCTGGCGATCTCGTCGCGCTCGAACGGGGCTTCGGCACTCTTCAGCAGGTCGATGGCGCCGTCGAGGGACTCTTCGTCAAAGCCGGTGTGAACGTTGAAGATGCCGTAACCGACACTCTTGCCCAGTACGCGACCGGCGCAGATGTTGGCGGCGATCATCGACTCTTCCACCATGCGGTTGGCGATGCGGCGCGGCTCGACGTGGATGGCCAGCACTTCGCCATTCTCGCCCAGCTCGAAGTCGTAGTCGGGACGATCCGGGAATACCAGCGCATGCTCGGTGCGCCACGCGATGCGCGCCTCGGTCATCGCCTTCATCAGCGGCAGCTGGGCCAGTACGCCTGCATCGATGGACAGCTCTTTGCCATGCTCGGCCCAGTCGGAGACGTCGTCATAGTTGAGACGGGCGTGGGAACAGATGCGGGCGGCGAAGAACTCGGTCTCCTCCAGCAGCAGACCATCTTCGGCGATCAGCAGACGGGCGCACAGGGTGTTGCGCTCCTCGCCCTCTTTCAGGGAGCAAAGCTCGTCGGAGAGGGTGCGCGGGATCATCGGCACGTTGCGGCCCGGCATATAGACGGTAAAGGCGCGCTGGGCGGCCTCTTTGTCCAGCTCGCTCCCTTCGGCCACATAGGCGGTCGGGTCAGCGATGGCGACCAGCAGCTCCCAGCCGTTGTCCAGCTTGGTGATGGCTAGCGCATCGTCCATATCCTTGGTCTTGGCCCCGTCGATGGTGAAGAAGGGCACCTTGGTCAGGTCACGACGGGGCAGCTCTTCCTCTTCGATGACCTTCCACTCCGGCAAATCAGCCGGCTCGACCTGGGCCAGATTGTGGCGCGCCAGCACCACCCACCAGGGCACATTGTGATCTTCCTGGGCGGCGATCTTCTGGATTATCTCGGCAGAGAAGTTGCCGTCGACCAGCGCATGGCGCTTGAGGGTAGCTACCACCCAGTCACCTTCCTTGAACTCTTTCTCATCCAGGCCCTTCTTGACGCGGGCCTTGATGGCATCCTTGATCAGCGGGTGGTCGGCCACCACGTTGAGGCGGTCGCGGAACATCTTGACCCGGGCCACGAAGCGGGTGACGGACTGCTCCAGCAGGGTATCCGGCTCGGCCACTTCCTTCTCTTTTTCGGTGCGGATCAGGGCGGTCACCCGGTCACCGTGCATCACCTTCTTCATGTAGGGAGGCGGCACGAAATAGCTGGTCTTCTCATCGACTTCCAGAAAGCCGAAGCCCCGGTCCGAGGCGCGGATCACACCCTCTTTCTTCGGGATGTTTTCGCGGATTTGTTGCTTGAGCTGGGCCAGCAGCGGATTGTCTTGGAACATAAGTGAGGAACCTGAAGTGAAAACCTGGGTGGAGACCTGATGAAGGATCGCCCAGCACTATACGTTTTTAGCCCTGCAAAGCCAAGGTGAATGGCCTGCTCAGCGTGGTTTCAACTGCGATCTGGCATGGTCGATAAGGCGTTGGGAGAGCTGCTTGTGAACCCCTTTTTCCAGTACCCAGCGGTGCCAGTAGAGGCGTTCAGTCAGAACGTGGTCGGGACTGAGGTTGAGTAGTGATCCGCCAGCCAGCTGGCCTCTTATTTGCAATTCGGGAATGAGACAGTAGGCCAACCCCTGCTCGGCCATGGCGACGAAGGCCTCTGACGAGTGAACCGTATGGCAGGGATAACCGCCCGGCTCCAGCCCGAAGCGTTCTCTCATAAAGCTCACATGCATGTCATCGCGCTGATCGAACGCCACCGCCGGTGCCTTGGCCAGCGCCTCACGGGTCAGGCCGCGAGGGAAGTGGCGGGCAACGAAGGCGGGGCTGGCGGTAAGCAGATAGTTCATCTCACCGAGCTCGTCGACGCAGCAACCCGCCAGCGGCTGGGGATGCAGGCTGACCGCACCAAAGGCCTGACCCTCGCGGACCTTGTCGAGGGTGCGGCTCTCGTCATCGACCAGCAGGTTGAGCTCGATGGGGTGCTGTCTCAACAAGGGGGCGATAGCGGGCAGAAACCAGGTGGCCAGGCTGTCGGCGTTCACAGCGATACTGATCCGGATTGGCCCCTGCGGCTCATCGGGAGTCAGCTCCCCCGCCAGTTCGAGCTCGAGCTGGTGTACCTGCCGATAGTGGGCCAGCAGTTTCTGGCCGAGTGGAGTGGCCTGCAGCGGCTGGCTGCGAATGAGCAGCGGCTCGGCAAACTGTTGCTCCAACTGCTTGATCCGCTGGGAGATGGCCGACTGGGTGATATGGAGCGACTTGGCCGCCCGATCGAAGTTCTGCTCCTGCAGTACCGCATCCAGTGCCCGCAGCAGTTTGTAGTCCAGCTCTTTCATCTTCTCTCCCTTCCGTTGCCCAAGGGCTGACTCTACGTCACTCGGCAGGGGACAACAATGGGCGGTGGAAGGGGCGTTGCGCTGTGATTTTTGACAGTAGTGGTCAGGCCATTGAGGGAGGATACTCTCTGGTGCCGCATGGGGTAGCCCTGCGCAGATCGTAGCGACATCTTTATCCCGGGTCTGTTTTCCCGGGATTTTTTATGAGTGAACTGCCAGCACCGGTGACGGTTGCTGCAGTGGATAATGGCTGGTTTGATAATGGCCCAGCAGAGGTTGGGAGACCGCCTGCGCGAAGCGCTCATCCAGATGGAAGCGGATGCCAACGCCCCTTACCGCACCCAGATCGACCGCCTGCCGATGACCGAGCCGCTCGATGGGCAGGCCAAGTCGGCGGAAGATGCGCTCCACCGGCAGGCTGACGACGGCGACCAGCTCCCGGATCCCGTGGGCATGGGCGAAGGCATAGACCTCGCGGAAGATGACGCAAGTGAGTTCGCTGACGCCATTGCTCATGCGCGGTGCGCGCTGGGCATCGATAGCCAGACGGGTGAGTTCCCAGACATCTGGGGTGCGTGGCGCGCTTTCACCGGCAAGGGCGGTGGGGAAGATGGTGGGCAGCATATAGGCATCGGCACAGTTGAGCAGACGAATACAGCCACACAGCCCTTGTTCGTCCTCGATCAGAACCCAATGGGTGTCTGGCGTGTCGAAGCTGTCACGCTCCAGGCCCCGATGAGACTCGACATCCCAGCCTAGCCGGTCGGAAAAGACGCGATTTCGAAAGCGATAGAGTTCATTCTCCACCTCGTTTCGTGGATGTTCTCTCAATTTTCCTTTAAAAACCAACATTATGGACCCTCTATCTTGCTATTCGCCGTTATAATCACATGTCTGGCCAAGGGGGCTTTCATATGAACAGAGACCAACTGCTTGAGTACCTCGAACATTTCACTTCGGTTACGGACGGCAATCGTCTGGCCGAACTGATCGGTCGCTTTACGCTCGGGATGGGCTATGACTACTATCGCTTCGCCCTGATCCTGCCGATGTCGATGCAAAGGCCCAAGGTGGTGCTGTTCAACCAGTGCCCCGATTCCTGGGTGCAGGCCTATACCGAAAACAACATGCTGGCGTGCGATCCGGTGATCCGGCTGGCACGCAAGCAGACGCTGCCCATTTACTGGAACCGCCTCGATGAGCGGGCCAGTTTTCTGCAGGAGGGAACCATGGACGTGATGGGGTTGGCAGCCGAGTTCGGGTTGCGTAACGGCATCTCCTTCCCTCTGCACGGTGCTGCCGGGGAGAACGGTATTCTCTCCTTCATCACCTCCGAGCGGGCCTCGAGCGACCTGCTGCTGGAGTCCTCGCCGATCCTCTCCTGGATGTCCAATTACATCTTCGAGGCGGCCATTCGGGTGGTGCGTTTCAGCATGATGGACAGTGCGGGGAAAGACCCCTTGACCGAGCGCGAGACCGAGTGCCTGTTCTGGGCCAGCGAAGGGAAGACCTCTAGCGAGATCGCCTGCATCCTCGGGATCACGGAGCGCACGGTCAATTACCATCTCAATCAGGTCACCCGCAAAACCGGCTCCATGAACCGCTATCAGGCCATTGCCAAAGGGGTTAGTACGGGGCTGTTGCTGCCCAATCTGGAGCAAGTTGTGGTTACCAACTTCCCCAGATTGCTGCAGTAGGCTGAGCCCACAGGCGCAACAGATTCTCCTGCCGCACTCTGAGGGTCACAATTGTCAGATCCGGTAATTGACAAGGGCTGGAACAGCGGCTGGGTATGCCGGTTTTTATTAGCAAAATGAATCAATAAGTAAATCAATGAATTTCTAAGAAGGAACCACCATCGCTATAGTGCCGCTCATTCATCATTTCGAACGGTGCTCTCCATGATGCTCGCAACTACACTACAGGGCTTCACCATCGGTCTGGCCATGATCATCCCCATCGGCGCCCAGAATGCCTTTGTGCTGAGTCGGGGCATCCATCGCAATCACCATCTGCTGACGGCCACGCTCTGCAGTTTCTGCGATCTCACCCTGATTGCTATCGGCGTATTTGGCGGAGCCAATCTGCTGGCCGCCAGCCCCCTCGGCATGGCGCTGCTCACCTGGGGAGGCGTGCTGTTTCTCGGCTGGTTTGGTGGCCGTTCCCTGCTCAGTGCCTGGCGTGGTAAAGGGGAGGGGCTTGCCGATTCAGCTCAGCAGATGGGGGCCAAAAGCGTGCTGGCGATGACGCTGGGAGTTACGCTGCTCAATCCTCACGTCTATCTCGATACTTTGATGCTGCTCGGCTCCCTTGGCAGTCAGGTGAGCGAGTCCCTGCGTCCGGCCTTTGCTGCGGGGGCCATGCTGGCCTCGTTGGTGTGGTTCTACTCGCTGGCGCTGGGGGCCGCAGCGCTGGCGCCCTGGTTGGCCCGCGGCCGGGTGCAGCAGGGGATCGATCTGCTGGTAGGCATCATCATGTTGAGCCTGGCTGTTCAACTGGCCATAGGACGTTGAGGAAGTTAAGGCGGCAGGAATGAGCGACCGGTAATAAAAAGATGCCACTCATATGAGTGGCATCCTTGCTATTACAGGGGGCTCAGACTCTGAACTGAGAGAGCAGGCGCTGCTGCAGCAGGCTGGCCTGATGGAGCGAGGAGGCGAGCTGCAGACACTCCTGCGCCTCCTGTTCGCCAGTTCTGGCTTGCAGACTGATGCCGGAGACCTTGTCAGAGGAGTGGCTCAGGGTGTGTGACAGTTGACCTGTGGCTACGGCGACCTGCTGCACCATGTCGGCCAGCTGGTCGATGGCGCCTTCCACCTTGAACAGGATCTGCTTGGTATTCTCGGAGTCCTGCATGCCGGACTCCACCGTCTTGAGGTTGCGCTGCATCATCAGATAGGCGGTTTCGGTCTGCTGCTGGATGCTGCTGATCACCTGGCTGATCTCGGCGCTTGATGTCGCGGTGCGATTGGCCAGGGTGCGCACCTCGTCCGCAACCACCGCAAAGCCACGCCCCATCTCCCCCGCGCGGGCCGCTTCGATGGCCGCATTGAGGGCAAGCAGGTTGGTCTGCTCCGAGATGCCACTGATGGTGGAGATGATCTGGCCAATCTGACCCGCCTGCTCCTTGAGGGAGTTGATGGCGATGGCACACTCGCTCACCTCCTGTACCACCCGCTGCATGCCCGCGCTGGCGGAGGCGACATACTGGCTGCTCTCGGTGGTCAGCTGGCGCACCTCGTTGGCATTGTGGGCCGCCATGCTGCAGTTGTCCGAGATACCTGTGGCGACCTGCACCATCTGTTCACTGTCGTGGTGCAGGGCCAGCGCATGTTCGGCGGTCTGGCGGCTGCTTTGGCTGATTGCTTCCACCCGGTTGACCGAGGTGTGAACGTGCTCGCTGATGTGCTGGTTGTTGTCCATGGTGGAGCTGATCATCTTCTGCAGTTTCTCGATGAAACGATCCACGCTGTTTGCCAGCGAGCCTATCTCGTCATCCCGTTGTAGGTTGATGCGGGCGTTGAGGTCTCCCTCGCCGGCGGCGATATCCTGCATTCGTTTGTCCACTTGCAGCAGTGGGGTCACCAGCTTGCGGGTCAGCCAGAAGCCGCAGAGGGTGACCATGATCAGGCTCAGCAACAGGCCACCCAGCAGCAGGGTTCGGGTCTGGCTGATGATGCCGTTGAGCTGGGCCACCTGATCCTCTACGGTGGCATCGCCGCTCTCCTCGATGGCAACCAGCTGTTGTCGCAGCTCATCGGCACTGACCTCATAGGCGGACTGCTGGGCCTGATAGCTGCCGAGCGCATCGACCCACTGTCCCATCAGTTGCTGATGCCGGGCCAACAGGGCGCGATACTCTGCCGACAGTGTCTTGCCGGCAAATTCGCCGGTTCCCTCGATATCGAACAGCCCGGTGCCGAGCATGCTGTCGATCGCTTCGTGGTAGAAATCGGTCGCTTCTTTCAACTCGACCTTGATCGCCTCTGTGACTCCTTGTCTGCGCATCTTCTCCAGCGCATAGAGTTGGCGCAAAAAGCCTATATTGGACTCCATCCCCCCATCGGCCGCTTCCCAGCGAGTGGAGAGGCCGCTGTTCCAGCTGATGGTCTGGTCGGGGGATTGGGTCAGCGCCTCGACTGCCCCATCGCCGATCACCTCCAGCTGGGTCGAGAGGCGAGCCATCAGATCGGCGTTGTGATGCAGGGCCTGATCCACCTCTGTATAGGCGTGATAGAGCGCCAGCAGCTTCTCTTGTTGCTGTTGATAGTCCTGCTTGTGCTGTTCCATGGTGGCAAGGGCTGCACCATCAATGAGCTGCCCCTGGCTGACCCGGGCCAGCGCGTCATCGGTCGCCGCCTTGGCAGCATCGAGTTCGGCGCGATTGAGTAGGGTTCCGTTTTGCATCTTCTGAATCTGTAGCTGTTGGTTGCCCAGCTCTATGGAGCCCTCCATGGCACCGTCGGCGGTCTGCCAGGCGGCGCCCAATACGTAGGAGAGCAGATTGGCTAGCCGCTGGCTGCCATACCAGCCAACGACCCCCATGCCCAGCGTGCAGCCGAGCAATATGGCAAGACCCAGATTGGAGGTGGTAACAATTTTCATGTGATGGCCTTCCTTGGTATCGACATTGGCACCAGTTTCGGTTCCGAACGGGTTTAGTGTAGTGGTTTATCCCCCGCTCGGGGGCCGGTGCGGCGCTGAAACATCCCGTGCACTGGTTGCACCCGATCAAGCATGGTGGAAAATTGGATAAAAAGCCTCTCTGACTACGCGGGTGTTGCTGCCCTATGCTGGATACTTATCCAGTTATTCTTTATGCTATGAGCCAATTTACGAATAGTTGTATTGGTGAGGAGAGAGCCGTGATTGGTCGCTTGAGAGGCATTGTCATTGAAAAGCAGCCCCCCGAGGTCCTGCTGGAAGTGGGCGGGGTTGGCTATGAGGTGCAGATGCCGATGAGCTGCTTCTATGATTTGCCGGAGATCGGCAAGGAAGCGACCATCCATACTCACTTCGTGGTGCGGGAAGATGCCCAGCTGCTCTATGGTTTTAACCACAAACAGGAGCGGGCGCTGTTCCGCGAGTTGATCAAGACCAACGGAGTCGGCCCCAAGCTGGCGCTGGCGATTCTTTCCGGCATGACAGCTACCCAGTTTGTGCTGAGTGTCGAACGTGAAGAGATAAGCTCTTTGGTCAAACTGCCGGGAGTCGGCAAGAAGACCGCCGAGCGGCTGGTGGTGGAGATGAAGGATCGCCTCAAGGGGTGGGTCAGTCACGACCTCTTCTCCCCGGCCATGGTCACCTTGCCAGCCAGTGAGCCCGAATTGCGGGCACCGGATGTGACCGAGGAGGCGGCCAGTGCGCTGGTGGCCCTAGGTTACAAGCCGCAGCAGGCGAGTCAGCTTGTCAGCAAGATCGCCAAAGAGGGGATGTCGGTGGAAGATATCATCCGTGAATCCCTGCGTAGCCTGGTATGAGGTAGTTGATGATTGAAGCAGACCGCCTCATTTCGGCCAGTGCCGCCCGTGAGGATGACATTATTGACCGGGCTATCCGCCCCAAGAAGCTGGCTGACTACACCGGTCAGGATACCGTCTGCGAACAGATGGAGATCTTTATCGAAGCGGCCCGTCAGCGGGGAGAAGCGCTCGATCACCTGTTGATCTTCGGCCCGCCGGGTCTGGGCAAGACTACCCTCGCCAACATCGTCGCCAACGAGATGGGGGTCAATATCAAGACCACCTCCGGCCCGGTACTGGAGAAAGCAGGCGATCTGGCGGCGCTGCTCACCAACCTTGAACCGAACGATGTGCTGTTCATCGATGAAATCCATCGCCTCAGCCCTGTGGTGGAGGAGGTGCTCTATCCGGCGATGGAGGATTACCAGCTCGACATCATGATCGGGGAGGGACCCGCAGCTCGCTCCATCAAGCTGGATCTGCCTCCCTTCACCCTGATTGGCGCCACCACCCGGGCAGGTTCACTCACCAGCCCGCTGCGGGATCGCTTCGGCATCGTCCAGCGGCTGGAGTTCTACAACGTTAAGGACCTGACCGATATCGTCTCCCGCAGCGCCCGTTGTCTGGGGCTAGACATGACGGAAGATGGAGCCATTGAGGTCGCCCGTCGCTCTCGCGGCACGCCGCGGATTGCTAACCGTTTGTTAAGGCGGGTGCGCGACTTTGCCCAGGTGAAATCCGATGGCCGGATCGACGGCCCCATTGCTGCCCGCGCCATGGACATGCTGGATGTCGATAACGAAGGTTTTGACTTCATGGACCGCAAGTTATTGTTGGCTGTGATAGACAAGTTTATGGGGGGCCCGGTGGGTCTCGATAATCTGGCCGCCGCGATCGGGGAAGAGAAAGATACTATCGAAGATGTGTTGGAGCCTTATCTGATCCAGCAAGGGTATCTGCAACGTACACCCAGAGGACGGATTGCGACCACACGAGCCTACGCTCATTTCGGTCTTCAGCGACCAGATGAGAAGTAAAAACAGTCGTTTGAACATGAAACCGCCGTCAAAGGCGGTTTTTTATTATCCGGGCAAAAAAAAGCCCACGGCGGATGCGGTGGGCAAAGACAATTCAGGATGGATGTTCACAGACAGTGAGTGCGTCTGGACACAGACCGGAAAATAAACAGGTGAGCCGTCGCGAGCTCTCAGAGTCGGTTCAGTTGATAGAGCTGAACAAAGGAAAGCTTGTAGTAACGGATGGTTTTAGCAACAAACTTTTTCATCTTCGATTCCAATAGACAGGTTCAAATTGATCGTCGAATACGTACCGTGAACCCGGATTAACCGGCCTGTATCCAAGGGTATGCCCTCACTGCGAGGCGCATTGTAGGAGTTCGAATCTACCCCGGCAAACAAGAAAAATTGCACTCTTCAAATTAGTTTATCTAATGTCTTTATTGATGAAATTGGTTCGCATGAGTATGCATTGTTTGTAGTTTTAAATTGAGTTTTCGAATCAGATTGCCTGACTCGGATAACATGGAAAAAGGCGCGTCATTCACGCTTTTCAAATTAAACCGAGTGGCGGGATGTTAAATTCTTAAATTGATTTAAATCAATGTTTTACGCTTTATCGTGTTTTGTGATCTGGCTCGCGTCAATAATCGTGAAATAGATTAAAAATGCCTTTCAAAGCCATGTATGGCGGGTCCTTTTACATTGATTTCAATCAAATAAAGGTGATATAAAAACCCGGTCATCATGGGCGAGAATAAATTTAGGCTGATTGTTTTGGAATTGTTAAACATTAGCTTTATTTGTGTTCTCGTATTGCCTTGTTGTTAATGCCAGTGGTTACTGAACGCGTTTTGTTGTGACACGTCCCAATAAGGCTCATTCGCTAACCTCCAACGGAAGCTTTGTGCTTAAAACTTAAAATAGCCGTGCCAATAATCGGTGAGGAAACATCATGATTGCTGAGCATGTGGTAGACCTATCGCGGTTCCAGTTCGCTGCGACGGCCCTTTATCACTTTTTGTTTGTACCCCTGACGCTGGGAATGGCCTTTCTCCTGGCGATCATGGAATCCGTCTATGTGATGACCAACAACACCATCTACCGGGACATGACCAAATTCTGGGGTAAGTTGTTTGGTATTAACTTTGCCTTGGGGGTCACCACAGGTCTGGCCATGGAGTTCCAGTTCGGGACGAACTGGGCTTACTACTCCCATTATGTCGGCGATATCTTCGGGGCCCCGCTGGCTATCGAAGGGCTGATGGCCTTCTTCCTGGAGTCCACCTTCGTCGGTATGTTCTTCTTTGGTTGGGATCGTCTGAGCAAGCATCAGCATCTGGCTGCCACCTGGTTGATGGCGCTGGGTACCAACCTCTCCGCCCTCTGGATCCTGGTCGCCAACGGCTGGATGCAGAACCCGGTCGGTGCAGAGTTCAACTTCGAATCCATGCGGATGGAGATGATGAGCTTCGCTGACGTGGTGCTCAACCCGGTTGCTCAGGTCAAGTTCGTCCACACTGTGGCGGCTGGTTATACTTGTGGCGCCATGTTTGTGCTGGGTATCTCCTCCTACTACCTGCTGAAGAATCGTGATGTGGCGTTTGCCCGTCGCTCCTTCGCCATTGCCGCTGCGTTCGGTATGGCTTCCATCGTGTCCGTGCTGATCCTCGGTGACGAATCCGGTTACGAGACCGGTGAAGTGCAGAAGGTGAAACTGGCCGCTATCGAAGCCGAGTGGGAAACTGAACCTGCTCCGGCCGCCTTTACCCTGTTCGGTATTCCGAATCAGGAAGAGATGCGCACCGACTACGCCATCAAGATCCCCTATGCGCTGGGCATTATCGCGACCCGTTCTCTGGACGGTCAGGTAACCGGTCTGAAGGATCTGAAGAGCGAGCACGAACTGCGCGTTCGTAACGGTATGACCGCTTACGACCTGCTGACCAAGCTGCAATCCGGTGACAAGTCTGACGAGACCCGCGCTCGCTTCGACGAAGTGAAACAGGATCTGGGCTACGGTCTGCTGCTCAAGCGCTACACCAGCAACGTGACCGATGCTACTGACGAGCAGATCAAGGCCGCCGTGGATGACTCCATCCCGCAGGTTCTGCCGCTGTTCTTCGCCTTCCGTATCATGGTTGCCGTCGGCATGCTGATGCTGGTGCTGATTGGTATGGCCTTCTATGACAGTGCCCGTCACCAGATTGGCAAGCGCAAGTGGCTGCTCAAGGGTCTGCTGTGGGGTATCCCGCTGCCGTGGATCGCTATCGAAGCTGGCTGGTTTGTTGCTGAATATGGTCGCCAACCGTGGACCATTGCAGAGGTGTTGCCGACTTCCCTCTCTGCATCCAACCTGCCTGCAGCCGAGATCTGGTTCTCTCTGATCGGTATCTGCCTGTTCTATACCGTACTTCTGGTTATCGAGATGTACCTGATGTTCAAGTATGCCCGTCTTGGCCCCAGCAGCCTGAAGACTGGCAAGTATCACTTTGAACAGATCAAGGCATAAGGAGAGCGACCATGTTTGATTACGAAACTCTGCGTGTCATCTGGTGGGCTCTGGTCGGCGTACTGCTGATCGGTTTTGCCATCACTGACGGCTTCGACATGGGGGTAGGCGCACTGCTCCCGTTCGTCGGCAAAAAAGATGTCGAGCGCCGCGTGATGCTCAACACCATGGGACCGCACTGGGAAGGAAACCAGGTGTGGCTGGTCACTGCCGGTGGCGCCTTGTTCGCCGCTTGGCCGATGGTGTATGCCGCGACCTTCTCCGGCTTCTACATCGCCATGATCCTGACCTTGATGGCGCTGTTCCTGCGTCCGGTCGGTTTCAAGTACCGCTCCCTGCGTGCTGATGCAAAATGGCGCAGCAACTGGGACTGGGCCTTGTTCGCCGGTAGCGCCGTACCGCCCATCGTCTTTGGTGTGGCCTTTGGCAACCTGCTGCAAGGCGTTCCGTTCGAGTTTAACCAGTTCATGATGTTGACCTATCACGGCAACTTCTTTGGTCTGCTTAACCCGTTCGGCATTCTGGCTGGTCTGGTGAGTCTGTTCATGCTGCTCACCCAGGGCGCAACCTGGTTGATGATGAAGACCGACGGTGAAGTGCTGGCACGTTCCCGCACTGCCGCCATGATCTGCTCACTGCTGACCCTGGTGCTGTTTGCTGCCGCGGGTTGGTGGGTAAGCGGTATGGAAGGGTATGTCATCGTCAAGGCTGCCGCGACAGACGCAGTATCCAACCCGATGAACAAGGAAGTTGTCCTGCAGGCTGGCGCCTGGATGAACAACTACACCCTCTATCCGTGGATGGTGGCTGCTCCTGTACTGGGCCTGGCCATGAGCTTGCTGACTGCGCTATTTGCCCGCATGAACATCGGCTGGCTGGCGTTTACCAGCTCCTCGCTGGCGATTGCCGGGGTCATCCTCACTGCCGGTTTCTCCATGTTCCCGTTCGTGATGCCCTCAAGCCTTGAGCCGTCACTGAGCCTGACCATGTGGGATGCTACCGCCTCTTTCAACACCTTGCAGGTGATGACTGTGGCTGCAGCGATCTTCGTACCGATTGTGCTGGGTTACACCATCTGGACTTACATCAAGATGTTTGGCCGGGTAACCAACAAGCACATCGAAGATAACCAACAATCTCTCTATTAAGAGGTGCGCTGACAATGTGGTATTTCACCTGGATCCTGGGGCTGTTGCTGGCCTGTGCATTTGGCATCATCAATGCGCTGTGGTTGGAACACACCGAGAACATGGATCGTCAGATCGATGAAAACAAGTGATCGACTCGCCAGGCTGGCCGCTCCACTGGAGCGGCAGCCGTGGCAGGGGTTGATGTTACTCGCGGCGGCCTTGTTGGCCGTCGCTATTTTACAGGCCCCCAATCTGATCGCGGCCAACACCAGCGAGCATGGTCTCTGGCTTGCTCCCTGGCTGATGTGGGCCGTCTGTTGTGGCGTACTTAACGGGCTTGGCTTTCATCTGAAAAGTCTGCCCGGACGTGTGCTGTTCAACCCCTGGCTCGCTTGGCCCAGTTTGTTGTATGGCCTCTGGCTGACACATTCATATTTCCTTTCATAAAAAACGGGGGGAGGCAGGATTTCCCTGTCTCCCCCTGCTTCTTTCCTATTCAGCCCTGCGCTATGATAGCCCCCCATCTGACTGTCGAATGGATCACAGATTGTTATGGGGGAAGTCTTTGAGTTTCCGGTGCGTGTCTACTACGAAGACACCGACGCCGGGGGCATCGTCTACAACGCCAATTATCTCAAGTTTATGGAACGTGCTCGCACCGAGTTTCTTCGTGCCAAAGGGGTCGAACAGGACGTCTGGCTGCAGGAGGGATATGCCTTCGTGGTGAGCCGAACTGAGATCGATTTCCGCTCGGCGGCCCGTTTTAATGAACTATTGAATGTATTAACGCAAGTGATTGAAGTGAAACGCGCATCCCTGCGCTTTTCGCAGCAGATCCTGGCGGCTGATGGACGACTGATCACCCAGGCCATGGTACAGATAGCCTGTGTCAGTCATCCGCAAATGGAACCTGTAGCTATACCTGAAAAAATCAAGGGAGTGCTGTTAAGTGCACGCTGAAATTTCGTTTATTGGCCTGTTTTGGCAAGCCAGCCTGTTGGTAAAACTGGTCATGATGACCCTGATGAGCATGTCTATTGTCTCGTGGGCGCTGATTATCCAGCGTTCAAAGGCGATCAAGGCGGCCAATCTCGCATCGGAACAGTTTGAAGATCGCTTCTGGTCAGGGGTCGATCTCAATCGGCTCTATCAGGAGTCCTCTTCCCGCCGC
Organism: Aeromonas sp. FDAARGOS 1411; assembly: GCF_019047125.1. NCBI lineage: Bacteria > Pseudomonadati > Pseudomonadota > Gammaproteobacteria > Aeromonadales > Aeromonadaceae > Aeromonas > Aeromonas sp. FDAARGOS 1411. The sequence continues at coordinate 4,339,967 of NZ_CP077214.1, forward strand.
GATGACATCGAAGGCATGGAAGATATCTTCTACTCCGGCTTCAAGGAGTATGCCCGCTTGCTCAAGGCCGGTGCCCGTGGTCAGGATGCAGTGATGGATGGTACCTACCGCGCCATGCGCGTCTCCCTCTCCCGCGCGGTGGATGATCTGGAATCCAACCTGCCGGTGCTGGCGACCATCGGTTCCATCAGCCCCTATATCGGTCTGTTTGGTACCGTATGGGGGATCATGAACGCCTTTATCGCCCTGGGTCAGGTGCAGCAGGCCACCCTGCAGATGGTGGCACCGGGTATCGCAGAAGCGCTGATCGCTACCGCCATGGGTCTGTTTGCCGCTATCCCGGCGGTTATCTTCTACAACCGCTTCTCCAACAAGGTCGAGCGGCTGGAGAACGCCTACGCCAACTTCATGGACGAGTTCACTACCATTCTGAACCGTCAAATTGCACAGCAGCAGGGTGATCAGTAATGCAAACCTATCAGCGGATCCGGCGCAAGAAGGTGGCCGAGATCAACGTGGTTCCCTATATCGACGTCATGCTGGTGCTGCTTATCATCTTTATGGCGGTCACGCCGGTGATCACGCAAGGGGTCAAGGTGGATCTGCCACAGGCTGAGTCCGAGCAGTTGCCGGAAGATGCCAAGCCGCCCTTCATCGTCAGCGTCAATACCGAAGGCGAGTATGTCATCAAGGCTGGCGAAGCCGATGACGAGCCGGTGCCAAGCGGCACGCCAGAGGCGATGCAGCAATACATCACCGAAAAAGCCATGGGCTATCTGGCGATCAACCAGAATGCCCCCGTGGTGGTCGCGGGTGACAAGGCCGTGCGCTACGAAGAGGTGATCCTGTTGATGGTGGCCCTCAAGAATGCGGGTGTGCCTCAGGTTGGCCTGATGACAGATCCGGTGAACTAACGGAGATGGATGTGAAGCGTGGTATTTCCGGTTATCTCATCGCGTCGTTTCTGCTGCACCTGATCATCGGCATCATCCTGTTTGTCGGGCTCGATTTCAGCAAACCGAAGCGACCCGAATCGAAGGGGCAGATCGTCAATGCCGTCATGCTCGATGAGAACTTCCTCAACGAACAGGCCAAGCAGATCCAGCAGCAGAAATCTCAGCCCAAGCCTCAAAAGGTAGAGAAAGAGAAGGATAAGGAAGACACGGATCTCGCCAAGCGCGAGCTGGCTCAGAAACAGGAGCAGCTTCGCATCGCCGAGACCAAGCGCAAGCAGGCCGAAGAGGCGACTCGCAAGGCCGAGGCCGAGAAGCAGAAGAAGGTTGCCGAGCAGAAGCAGGCGGAAGAGAAGGCCCAAAAAGCCGAGGAAGCCCGCAAGCTGGAAGAACAGAAGGCCAAGAAGGCCGAAGCCGAGCGTAAAGCGGCGGAAGCCGAAAGCAAGGCGTTGGCGCTGAAGAAGAAAAAGGAACAAGAGAAGAAAGAGGCCGAAGAGAAGGCCAAGGCGGCAGAAGCCAAGGCCAAGAAAGCGGAAGCTGACAAGAAGGCCAAAGCCGAAGCCGAGAAGAAAGCCAAGGCAGAAGCAGAGAAAAAAGCCAAAGCCGAGGCCGAGAAGAAGGCCAAGGAAGAGGCTGAGAAAAAGGCAAAAGCTGACGCAGAGAAGAAAGCCAAGGCAGAGGCCGAAAAGCAGGCCAAGATCGCGGCTGAGCGCAAGCGTAAAGCGGCCGAGCAGGCCAAGCTGCAAAAAGAGATGGAAGAGATGATGCAGCAGCAGCTGTCGGCTGAGGCCAATGCTCGCAGTCAGGCGGCATCGGCAGCAGCCCAGGGCGAAGTCGACAAATATGCGGCGCTCATCAAGGCCACTGTTGAGCGGTATATGATTTTGGATCCCACCATGCGGGGCAAAACATGTACTATCGGCGTACGTCTTGCGAGCAGTGGCTTTGTCATATCGGTAGATAACGGCCAGGGTGACCCGGCGGTCTGTCGTTCCGGTAAGGCGGCTGTTCTGAAAGCCAATCAACTGCCTGTGCCCAAGGATCCTGCGGCATTCGAGATGTTGAAGGAATTTAACCTGAAGTTAGAACCGAGTATCTAAGCGTGATAAAACGAGGTTGCTTGCCTCCGGTTGGCAACCTCTCGCCGAGAAAGGAATTTAACCTCTCATCTATATTGGAACCGAGTATTTAAGCCATGATCAGAAAAGTATTTTTTGCTTTGGTTGGCTGTTTGTTGCTGGGCCAGAGTGCCCAGGCGGCCTTGGACATCGTCATCACCGGCGGTATTGATAGCGCACGCCCCATCGCCGTTGCTCCCTTCAAGTGGGAAGGCAACGGACAGTTGCCGCAGGACATCGCGGAAGTAGTCTCCAACGACCTGATGCGCAGCGGCAAGTTCAAGCCGCTGGCCCGTGGCCAGATGCCGCAAACCCCGAGCAGCAGCAGCGAGATCAACTTCGCTCCCTGGGCCTCCCAAGGGGTTGAAGCCGTGGTGGTGGGTTCCATTTCGGCAGTCGGTGACGGCACCTACAAGGTGAACTTCGAGCTGGTCGATGTGCTGAAAGGCCAGCTGGCCAAGGCACAAGGTGGCGAGAGCAACGGTTACATTCTGGATAGCCGTATGGCGACCATCCCGGGTGCCCAGATGCGCCAGTTTGCCCACCGTATCTCCGACATCGTCTATGAGCGTTTGACGGGCGAGCGCGGTGCCTTCCTGACCCGTCTGGCTTACGTCTCCGTCCAGCAGGGGACCCAGTTCCCGTACCAGCTGCGTATTTCTGACTACGACGGTTACAACGAGAAGACCCTGCTGCGCTCCCGCGAACCCTTGATGTCTCCGGCCTGGTCACCGGATGGCAGCAAGCTGGCTTACGTGAGCTTCGAGAACCAGAAGTCCGAAATCTACGTGCAGGATATCTACACCCAGCAGCGCAGTCTGATCACCAGTTTCCGCGGTATCAACGGGGCGCCGGAGTGGTCTCCGGATGGTCGTCGTCTGGCTATCGTTCTCTCCAAAGATGGTTCACCAAATCTCTATGTGGTTGATGTCGCTAGCAAGCAGCTGACCCGCGTCACAACCAGCCGGGTGATCGACACTGAACCCTCCTGGATGCCGGATGGGCAAAATTTGTTGTTCACCTCTGAACGTGGTGGCAAACCCCAGATTTATAGCGTAAATTTGGCGACTGGTATGACTCGCCGGATGACTTGGGAAGGTGAATCCAACCAGGGTGCATCCATCACTCCTGATGGCAAAATCATGGTGATGGTGACCCGTGTTCAGGGACAGTATCGTATTGCCCGTCAGGACATGGAAAACAATGCCCTGTTGGTCCTTACCCAGAGTGCTCTGGATGAGTCGCCAAGTGTGGCTCCCAATGGCAGCATGATCATTTATGCCACCATCTATCAGGGTCGTAAGAGTCTCGCGTTGGTGTCGACTGATGGTCGCTTCAAGGCTGTGCTTCCGACCAGTAGCGGTGAAATTCGTGCACCAGCTTGGTCGCCCTTCTTGAATTGATAAAAATCCAATTGTTTTTTGTTTTGTTATAAAGGTTTAAGGAAATAGCATGCAACTCAATAAACTGCTCAAGGGTTTGGCCATCGCACTGCCACTGTTCACCCTGGCCGCTTGTAGTTCTTCTTCTGATTCCGACGCCGCTGGCGCTGAATCAGGTATGACCGACGGCATGGGCGGTGTACAAACCGGCGGCGCCAACGGCATGTTGTCCCCGGAAGAGCAGATGCGTCAGAAGTTCGAAGCACTGCAGCGTGACAACGTGATCTACTTCCCGTTCGACGGTTACGATATCCAGGGTCAGTACGCTGATCTGCTGGATGCCCACGCCAGCTACCTGCGCGAGCGCCCGAGCGTGAAAGTCCTGATCGAAGGTCACGCCGATGAGCGCGGTACTCCGGAGTACAACATCGCCCTGGGCGAGCGTCGTGCCAAGGCTGTTGCCAAGTATCTGCAAACCCTGGGTGTGCAGGCCGAGCAGCTCTCCATCGTCAGCTATGGCGAAGAGAAGCCGCTGGATCTGTCCCACACCGAGGATGCCTTTGCCAAAAACCGCCGCGCGGTTCTGGTTTACTAAGGTTTGAACCGAACGAAGTTCGTTTATATGCAAGCGGCCATTTCGATGGCCGTTTTATTTGCACTAAACGCCAAGGTTTGATCCGAATGAAATCTGTATATGCGAGCGACGATGGCGCTGGCCGTTTTATCTGTACTAAACGCTAAGGTTTGATCCGAATGAAATCTGTGTACAAGCAAGCTGTCGTTGCGCTGGCCGTAATGGTTGCTCTGAATGCGCAAGCTGCGGCACCGGTCAGCGATCTGGGCGGTGACTCAAGTGGTGGGGTTGTCCTTAGCGGCAACAACGGCGCCATCGTGCCCACCGGTAGCCTGGAAGATCGGGTTGCCCTGCTGGAGCGCACCCTCAATGCCCGTCTGCGACTGCAAGCTGAATTGCAGCAACAGGTCGACTCCCTGCAAGGGGAAGTATCCGAGCTGCGTGGTCAGCTGGAGCAGCAGACCTACCAGATGGAACAGTCGCAAGAGCGCCAGCGTCAGCTCTACCAGGAGCTCGACAAGGTTGCCAGCAGCCAGCAGGCTGCTCCAGCCGCCCCGGTCCCTGCTGCTGCCACACCGGCTGCTGCCGCCAATTACTCAACCAATCAGGATGAGAACCAGGCCTACGACGCAGCGGTCAACATGGTGCTCAAAGAGAAGAACTACGACAAAGCCATCCCGGCTTTCCAGGGCTTTATCAAGCAGTACCCCAATTCGGGCTATGTTCCCAATGCACACTACTGGCTTGGCCAGTTGCTGTTCAACAAGGGTGACAGAGCCGGTGCCTCGGCCCAGTTTTCGACCGTGGCCAACAAATACAGCAAATCCCCCAAGCGAGCCGATGCGCTGCTGAAGCTGGGTATGCTGGCGCAGCTGGATGGCAAGAAGGCGGAAGCCAAATCCTTCTATGAGCAGGTGATCAAGGGCTATCCCAACACCTCGCCGGCCCAGTTGGCCAAACAGAGTCTGGCCAAGCTGTAACATTGCTGTATGTCACTGTTTTCGTAACGCTACTGTAAAAACAGCCTGCATTTGTACGCACAGTGAGCAAACGGATTTAAATTACGAATTTTCTGTTGCACCGGAAATTTAAATCCGTAATATAGGCCGCCGTCAGAGCCGAAGCAGCAATGCAGTCGGAACTGGTCGTGGTGAGGGTCGTTAGCTCAGTCGGTAGAGCAGTTGACTTTTAATCAATTGGTCGCTGGTTCGAATCCAGCACGACCCACCATTTTCTCCACTCGGTGGAGACAGAATTCCCAGGTCGTTTAGCTCAGCTGGGAGAGCACCTCCCTTACAAGGAGGGGGTCACTGGTTCGAACCCAGTAACGACCACCAGTTTGTAGAAAAAATGATTTAGATGGGTCGTTAGCTCAGTCGGTAGAGCAGTTGACTTTTAATCAATTGGTCGCTGGTTCGAATCCAGCACGACCCACCATCATTTCAGAATCCCAGGTCGTTTAGCTCAGCTGGGAGAGCACCTCCCTTACAAGGAGGGGGTCACTGGTTCGATCCCAGTAACGACCACCAGTTTGTAGAAAAAATGATTTAGATGGGTCGTTAGCTCAGTCGGTAGAGCAGTTGACTTTTAATCAATTGGTCGCTGGTTCGAATCCAGCACGACCCACCATCATTTCAAGAATCCCAGGTCGTTTAGCTCAGCTGGGAGAGCACCTCCCTTACAAGGAGGGGGTCACTGGTTCGATCCCAGTAACGACCACCAGTTTGTAAAAAATGATCTAGATGGGTCGTTAGCTCAGTCGGTAGAGCAGTTGACTTTTAATCAATTGGTCGCTGGTTCGAATCCAGCACGACCCACCATCATTTCAGAATCCCAGGTCGTTTAGCTCAGCTGGGAGAGCACCTCCCTTACAAGGAGGGGGTCACTGGTTCGATCCCAGTAACGACCACCAGTTTGTAAAAAAATGATTTAGATGGGTCGTTAGCTCAGTCGGTAGAGCAGTTGACTTTTAATCAATTGGTCGCTGGTTCGAATCCAGCACGACCCACCATCATTTCAAGAATCCCAGGTCGTTTAGCTCAGCTGGGAGAGCACCTCCCTTACAAGGAGGGGGTCACTGGTTCGATCCCAGTAACGACCACCAGTTTGTAGAAAAAATGATTTAGATGGGTCGTTAGCTCAGTCGGTAGAGCAGTTGACTTTTAATCAATTGGTCGCTGGTTCGAATCCAGCACGACCCACCATCATTTCAAGAATCCCAGGTCGTTTAGCTCAGCTGGGAGAGCACCTCCCTTACAAGGAGGGGGTCACTGGTTCGATCCCAGTAACGACCACCATATTCGCAAGCGAAGCTGAGATATCAGCTGCGGTTGCAGAGAAAGTCCCCATTCAGATGGGGATTTTTTTTGCCTGAAATTCAGTACTCCAGCTTCTTCTGTTGTCGTTGTGGCGAGCAAAGCACCACCTCTTATTGTGCCAGTCTGCACTCTGTCATTTCGCACATCCTCTACTCTGATCTGCCGAGATTGCCCGACTGCACTCCTGTCCATCGTGATGCTGCTCATAAGAACGCCTGTAATAAAGCAAACGCCAGCAATAAAAAGGGCAGGCCAAGGCCTGCCCGCAAAGATGCACAAGGTGTTACATGATCCCGCGGATCAGGATCCCGCTGATCAGCAGCGGCGCCACCACGCGCCAGCACCAGAGCAGCGCCAGACGCAGGGCGGGTGACAGGCCTACAGGGAGAATTGCATCACCCAGGCGCCAGCCCAGCAGCAGGGTCAGTACCAGACCAAACAGCGGCATCATCAGGTTGGAGGTGAGATAGTCGAGCAGCTCGAAGATGGTCTTGCCAAACAGGGTCAGATCGCTCCATGGGCCGAACGACAGACTCACTGGAATGCCGGATGCCATGATAAGCAGGGTCAGTACCCGGCAGGCACCACGGCGCGACCAGCCCCACTCCTCGGTGGTGAAGCGCACCAGATGCTCAAGCATGGAGATAGAGGAGGAGAGGGCGGCGACCAGCAGCAACAGGAAGAAGACCACCCCCAGTCCTTGACCGAACGGCAGATGGCTGAACACGGCTGGCATGGTCATAAAGGTGAGTCCTGGGCCTGCGGTGGGGTCGATACCGGTGGAGGCCAGCGCCGGAAAGATCATCAAGCCCGCCAGCACCGAGATAAGGCTTGCCAGTGTGACGACCCAGACCCCGGATCGCAGCACCCCTTCGCTATTGGGCAGGTAGGCACCATAGGTAGTGTGTACACCCAGCCCGATGGAGAGGGAGAAGAAGGCCAGCCCCAGCGCGTCCAGCACGCTCTGGCCGGTCAGCATGGAGAAGTCCGGCAGCAGCAGCTGGCGCACACCCGCCATGGAGCCCGGCATGGAGAGACCGACCCCCACCAGCAGCAACATCATGATAAAGAGCGCGGGCATCATCCAGCGCAGTGCCCGCTCAACCCCTTTCTGAATCCCCCCCTGCACGAACCACCAGGTCAGGCCTGCGAAAATCAGATGGGTCAGCACCGGCCACCAGGGGTTGCTGACATAGCCGTTGAACAGGGCGGTGAGGGCGCTTCCTTCGTTCAGGTTGAGTTTGCCAGCCATCGCCAGCGCGGCGTAACCCACGGTCCAGCCACCGACCACGCTGTAGAAGCTGTAGATAAAGAAGCCGCAGGCGATCCCCATATACCCCATCCAGCGCCAGTTCGGCCCCACCAGTTTGCGAAAAGCGCCGAGCACCCCGCGCTGGCTGTGGCTGCCGAGCAGGGTTTCGCCGACCTGTACCGCTACCCCCAGGGTGAAGCTAAACAGCAAAAACACCAGCAGGAAGGCGCCACCGCCATTGGTGGCGGTCACATAGGGAAACTTCCAGATGGCACCAAGGCCAATCGCTGTGCCTGCTGCGGCCAGCACATGACCGAGACGGGAAGACCACTGAACCTGGCTCATACAACCTCCGGGTAACACGACATCGAAGCAATACTCCTCTGTAGCAATAAACGACAGACCATAAAAAAGGCCGCCTGAGGCGACCTTTGCAATGAACATTCAGAAAAACTGTGCGTGCAAGGTCACCTCTCTTGCGAGCTAAAAAATCGACCAAACAGCACGAGGATGGCAGACATGAGGTGGCAACCTGACTAATGAATGAGGGAACAGCCTAAACCATGGAAAGAATAATTGACACATAAAATCAAAAAATTTTTATGTGTGCCGCTGTCACCACTCTGACTGTACGTACAACTCAATGTGGGGAACCTCGCAGGGCAGCATCTTTTCTACCTTGTGGCTATTTACTGGGCGATAATCGACGTAGCTTCTTCTGGAACTAGTGACCGCTACATGGCGCTGACGGGAACAACGATGAGACAGGATGTCGTATGAGATGGATGGTGCTGCCCTGGTTACTGATCAGCCTGAGTGTGTCGGCGCAGCCCGGATTAACCCTGCTGAGTCACGAACTTACCCCCCTTTACCGAATACCGCGACGGCAAGCTCGACGGATTTGCCATTCGCCTGATCGATGAGGTGCAGGAGGAGCTTGGCACCCGCTATCCGGTGCGGATTTACCCGCTCAAGCGGGCGCTGGCACTGGCACGGGTCGAGCCCGGCTATGGACTGTTCGTGGTACAGCGGCTCCCGGAGCGGGAGTCCCATTTCAAATGGGTTGGCCCGCTCTTTATCAATCGGGTCTTTATCTATCAGGCGCCGGATAGTCGCCACCCGCTGACCTCGCTGGCACAGTTGCGAGATCTGCCCAGAGTGGGGGTCGTGCTGGGCAATGCCGATGATGTGCGGTTGACCCATGAGGGCTACACCAATCTGGTGCGCTACAAGACGGTCGGGGAGGCGATAGAGCGGCTGATGCTGGGCAAGATCGATGCCTTGCCGATGGCGGAGCTGGTGATGGAGGCCACCCTCGACAAGATGGGGTTATCCCGGCGCAGCATCGTCAGCAGTGGCGTGCTGCTCCATCAGGCCGGTCTCTATATCGTCTTCTCCAAGGGAACGGATGATGCCGAGATCACCCGCTGGCAACATGCCCTGGAGGCCGTCAGAGCCGCCCAGGGGCGGGCCGATGAGCCCACCCGCGAAGAGTAACCGTCACACCAGACCGCGAATCAAGATCCCGCCGATCAGCAAGGGGGCAATCCAGCGCCAGCAGTTCATCAGCAAGTGATGCCAGTGGCTGGCAATCCCCTGCGGCAGCGCCTTGCGTCCCAGCTTCCAGCCCAGCAGCAGCGTCAGCATCAGGCCGAACAGCGGCATCATCAGGTTGGAGGTGACAAAGTCCAGCAGCTCGAAGATGGTTTTGCCAAACAGGGTTGCGTGTTGCAGCGGGCCAAACGACAGGCTGACCGGAACACCGCTAACCATGACGAATCCAGTGATGGCGCTGCAGGCCATGCGGCGTGACCAGCCCCAGGTCTCGCACAGGAAGCACTGCAAATGCTCCAGCAGGGAGATGGCCGAGGAGAGCGCCGCAAAAACCAGCAGGGTGAAGAAGATCACCTCAAGCACCTGACCGAAGGGCAGCAGCTGAAATACCGCCGGCATGGTCATAAAGGTGAGACCGGGGCCAGAGGCCGGGTCGATACCGGTCGAGGCCAGCACCGGGAAGATCATCAGCCCCGCCAGTACTGCCACCATGCTGGCCAGCAGCACCACCCAGAGGCTGGAGCGACCAACCCCTTCGCTGGTCGGCAGATAGGCGCCGTAGGTGGTGTGAATGCCCAGACCGATGGAGAGGGAGAAGAAGGCCAGCCCCATGGCATCGAGCACGCCGGACATCCCCAGCTTGCTGAAGTCGGGCATCAGGAAGTGACGTACCCCCGCCATCGCATTGGGCAGTGTGAGGCCAAAGGCGACCAGCATCAGGATCATCAGGAACAGGGCCGGCATCATCCAGCGCAAGGTGCGCTCCACCCCTTTCTGAATGCCCCCTTGCACCACCATCCAGGTGAGGGCGGCAAACAGCAGGTGAGTGAGGATTGGCCAGACGTCGCCGCTGACATAGTCATTGAAGCGGGCGGTGAGGGCCGCCGCATCCCCATGGTTGAGCTGACCTGAGATGGCCATGCCGGTATAACCCAGGGTCCAGCCCCCCACCACGCTGTAGAAGCAGTAGATGAGCAGGGTAGAGATCACCCCCATTACCCCAACCCAGCGCCACTGTTTGCCGAGCAGATCGGAGAAGGCACCGACTACCCCGCGGCGACTCATGCTGCCGAGCAGGGTTTCCCCCATCAGTACCGCAACCCCCAGGGTGAAGCTGAACAGCAGAAAGACCAGCAGGAAGGCGCCGCCGCCGTTGACGGCGGTGACGTAGGGGAATTTCCAGATTGCGCCGATACCGACCGCGGAACCCGCTGCGGCGAGGATGTAGCCGAGTCGGGATGACCATTGGGACTGCTTCATAAGAACTCCAATCGAGCGCCCCTTGGCAGGGGCAGAATGGCGCTCATGTTACGGAGGTCACGGCGCAATCACTACGACGGTTATCAGGTGTAAATGCGATTTATTGGCATGATTGGCTAATTTAATTCTGTTTTTTGCCCAATCCTGCCACCAAATAAAAACCGGAGCGAGATTGCTCCGGTTTGGTCTCTGAAAACTGCTCGTCGGTGGACTAGAGCACCCCGAGCTCCCGCAGCCGCTCCATCAGGTAGCTGTGGGCGGTATGACGCTCGGAGAGCACTACATCCGGGCGCGGATGGAGGAACAGCGGCAGGGAGATACGCGACTTGGCGGCGCTGCCACCGGTCGGGTTGATGACCCTGTGAGTGGTGGAGGGATAGTAGCCGCGAGAGGCTTCCTGCAGCATGTCGCCGATGTTGATGATGAGGGTGCCAAAGTCGCACGGCACATCCATCCACTCGCCGTCGGAACCCTTCACCTGCAGCCCCGGCTCGTTGGCGGCGGGCAGAATGGTAAGCAGGTTGATATCTTCGTGGGCGGCGGCGCGGATGGCGCCCGGCTCCTCGGTGCCATCGAACGGCGGATAGTGCAGCACCCGCAGCAGGGTCTTCTGGCTCTCTTCGATCATCGAGGAGAGGGGGCAGCTGTAGTGAGCGGCGATATCGGCCGGGGTGTACTGCTCGACCCAGCCCAGCAGCTCGGCGGCCAGACCGTTGGCTAGACGATAGTACTCCATCGCCTGCTCCTTCAGTTCTTCCGGCATCTGGCCCCAGGGGTAGATGTGGAAGTACTCCTTGATGTCTTTCTGGCTATGGCCCTTGGCCACCTCGGAGACCGAGGGCGGGAAGTAGCCATCCTGAGTCTCGCGGTTGAACAGGAAATCCTGCTTCTGCTCGCTCATGAAGAAGCGATACCAGTTTTCGTAGATGGACTGCACCAGCTCTTTCGGAATGGGGTGATTGGTCAACACGCCAAAGCCGGTGGTTCGCAGGGATTCGGTGAAGCGTTGGGCCGCATCGGGTGAGCGGTAATCGACGGTCAGGACTTTCATTGTTTTTGTTGCGCGCCAGTTAAAAGATGGCGCAGTTTACCTTGCACCTGATAACAAGGAAAGCGGGTTGGCTGCCCGTCTGGCACGGCGTTGAATAGTGACAAAAACATCAAATAAACCGTGCCAGACCGCACGGGGGCGCATCCCTTGTTATGGCCTTTTATCCTCTCTAGAATGCCGGTCACTATCTTTTCCGGAGTCTGTTCATGTCCCCCAAAATCCTGTTGCTGATCCTGCCGGTATTGCTGGCGGGATGCAGTGCCCTGTCAGAAGATGAGTGCCGCACCATGAGCTGGTACAACCTGGGTTATCAGGATGGATCGGAAGGCAAAACCCGTCAGGCGACCCGCGATTACGTTTCGTCTTGCAGCGAATATGGCCTCAAAGTGGATGAAGCCGAGTGGAAACGGGGCTACGACAAGGGGCTGGAGCTCTACTGCATTCCCGAGCTGGCTTACAGCAAGGGCAAGGAGGGGCAGGCCTATCTGGGGGTATGCCCCAATGATGCCAGCTTCCTCAAGCAGTATCAGCGTGGCTACGAAGAGTACAAACTGGCTGCCCGCCTGCGGGAGATCAGCGACGAGCTGGAGCGTACCGAGCGGGATATCGATACGCTTGAACGCAGCATCCGCAACGAAACCAACACGGAACAGCGCGACTACTACCGTGCCAAGCGCGATCGAGCCATTCGCCACTACGAATCCCTGCGCCGGGAGTACAACCGTCTGCGCTATCCGGATCGGGTGATCCAGTTCTCCTTCGGCGGTTAATCCCTCTCTTCATGGCCAGCCCGCGTGCTGGCCATGTTGCACCTTGTCAGATCAGGGCAGCACCCAGCGCTGCAGCGCCAGTGCTATACCATCTTCGTTGTGGTCGGCCGTGACCCGATGGGCATGGCTCTGGATTTGCGGGGCCGCATTACCCATGGCCACAGCCAGCCCCACCTGCTCGAACATGCTGATGTCGTTGTTGTTGTCCCCAAACGCTACCACCTGCTCCATCGCAATCCCTTCGCTGGCTGCCCACTGGGCCAGCTGGTTGCCCTTGCTGCAACCGGGCTGTACCAGCTCCACCGCATAGGGGGCCGCCCAGTCGCGGGTAAAGGGCATCTGCTCGACCACCTCGCCCATAAAGGTGTGCAGGCGTGCCGGATCCTGATTGAACAGCTCCAGTTTCCAGACCGGGTTGTCGAGCCAGCCTGCCAGATCCTCGACCGGGTGGAGGGCGATCTTGAGGTGATCCGGCTGATTGGCCGACCAGTGGCGGATGCGGGTGACATGCTCTTCGCAGCCGATGTAGCCGATCCCCTCGCTCAGGTGGAACAGGGCGCCCATCTGCTGCGCCTCGACCGCGGCCAGCAGCTCGGTAAGCGGGGCGGCCGCCAGCGGGTCGCCGCTGAGGATCCGGTTCTGCACCGGATCATAGAGATAGGCGCCGTTGCTGCAGATGAGGGGGGTATCGAGGGCCAGCTCGTGGTGGAAGGGACGCGCCGTCATGTAGTGGCGCCCCGTGACCAGCAGCACCTTGATGCCGTGGGCGCGGGCCTGCGCCAGGGCTGCCCGAGTGGCCGACGAGATCTTGTGATCCCGGGTCAGCAGGGTGCCATCCATATCGAGCGCGATGGCCTTGTACTCACTCATAGCTCCTCCAGCATCGAACAAATCCGTAAAGAGCCTTACCGTCCCAGACCCGGCGCCCCGATGCAAGTCTTGCCCGCAGCCGAAGCGCCGAACTGTGATCCCTTCGTGGCTCAGGCGCAGCTGGCCAGCTGTTGACGACGGTCGGCACGGCGACGCAGCAGATAGAAACCGGCGGCACTGACAAGGGAGCAGAGGGTGGCGAGATAGAAGGGCCACTCGGTACCGGCAAGCAGCACCAGACTGCCGAGCAGCACCGCCAGGATCTCGCTGCCCACGGCCAGGGCGCGGTAGAGCCCCATAGCCTGCCCCTGCTGCTCCGGGTGACTGCGGTTGGAGATCGCCACCGAAGTGGCCAGCTCCCCCAGACTCATGCCGATGCCAGCGGGAACGAAGGTGAGTGCCAGCCCCCACCAGTGCACGGGCAGGATAAAGAGCAGCATGCCGCTCGCCATCACCAGATGGCCGACAATCCCGAGGGAGCTGCCGCGCCAGTGACGGGCGATGCGGGAGCCGAGCCAGGAGCCCGCCATCATGGGCAGACTCACCAGCACCGCCGCCTGCGCCAGCTGGGCCGGATCCCACGCCAGCCGCTCTACCAGCCAGATGTTGAAGTAGGTGAAATAGAGCTGCACGGCGCCATAGCTGATCAGGGTGAGTGCGAAGTAGGGCAGCAGGGCCGGTTGCAACAACAGCTGGCGGCTGGAGAGGGTCGCTGTCTGACGGGTGGCCGCCACCGGCGGACGATAGGGGATCAGCCAGAGCACCAGCAGCAGGTTGAGCAGGGTCATTCCTACCGCCAGCCAGGCGGCCAGACTGTAATCCCCCGAGATCACCGCGGCGTAGCCCCCGATCATCGGCCCCACTACCCAGCCCAGATTCATGCCGATGTTGATCCAGGCGAAGCTGCGGGCCTTGTGCTCCTTGCCGGCGAGATCCGCCGCCATCGCCTGCACGATGGCGATGTTGCCGTTGCACAGCCCCTCCACAATCCGGCTGAGCAGCAACAGGGGGAGGGAGCGCCAGGCGATACCGAGTGCCATCAGGGCATAGCCTGCCAGTACCCCCGCCAGCGAGAGCAACAGCAGTTGCTTGCGGCCATAGCGGTCGGAGAGGCGACCGAGCCAGGGACTGCCCACCAGCTGGAACAGCGGGTAGAGCCCCATGATGACCCCCAGCCACACCTTGCGGCTCCAGTCGGAGGCATCCGGCGTCAGCATGCCGTGGGCCGGATCCAGCAGCAAAGGTGCCAACACCGGGGAGGGGAGACTGAAACCTGCAACTGCCAGCGTGACCGTCATGACCAGCACCCAGAGGGGATTTTTGTGCTGTTGTTTCGCCATGTCGCATCCATTAAGTAAAGTAATTTGTTTATTTATTCTGGGTGGTAATCGGCATTAAGTAAAGTGAATTGTTGATTTAATAAAGGGGTCTCCCCATAATGGGGTCATGAACGCAAGCACCGACAAGATCCTGTTTCTGCTCAAGAGCCATGGCCCGCAGAGCGCCGCCGCGCTGGGGGAGCAGTTGCAGATGACCTCCATGGGCGCCCGCCAGCACCTGCTCGCACTGGAGCAGGAGGGGTGGGTCACATTCAGCGACGAGGCGCGGGGGCGCGGTCGTCCCGTGCGACAGTGGCAGCTTACCGAGCAGGCCTGGCAGCGCTTCCCCGATAGCCATAGCGACCTGACCGTGCAGCTGATCGACAACGTGCGCGAGCTGTTTGGCGAGGAGGGGATGGAACGGCTGATCCAGCAGCGGGAGCAGCAGATGCTTGCTCGCTATCAGGAGGCGCTGGGGTCCGATGGCTTATCTGGCCGGTTGGCGGCGCTCAAGGAGCTGCGTACTCGCGAGGGCTATATGGCGGAGATCCTTCGCGAAGAGGATGGCAGTTGGCTGCTGTGGGAGAGCCACTGCCCCATCTGTGCGGCAGCGCGTACCTGCCGCGGTTTCTGTCGCAGCGAACTGGCGCTGTTTCGCCAGCTGCTGGCGCCGGCGACGGTGGAGCGGGAGCAATATCTGCTGGAGGGGGCGCATCGCTGCCTCTATCGCATCACGCCGCCCGCGCTCTGATTGCGCCAAACGCCCAAAAACAACAAAGCAGGCGCCGGGATGCCTGCTTTGTTGCCTTCGGGGAGGGGGTTCTCTCGTTCCAGCCCGTCGTTTCCCGATAAGGTAAGACGGCTGATGGGGCTCTTGACCCGGTAAGGTCCTTCACCGCAGAGACCCGGTCAGGTATCTGCTTTGCCACCGGAAGATGTAACCATAGTATCCCTCCCGTGCCGGTGAGTGGTTGCAAAGTAACCACTTATTTCGGTTGTTTTTGCAATAGTTCACCCTTAATCTAGGAAAAGTGGATTAGTCATTGCAACGAGGAAGGGTAAATGCTGAAACTTGATCGCATAGACAGACATATTCTCGAGCTGATGCAGGAGAATGGCCGCATCAGCAATCTGGAACTGGCCGAGCTGGTAGGGCTCTCCCCGTCACCCTGCTCCCGCCGGGTCAAGGCGCTGGAGGATGCCGGTCTCATCGACACCCACGTTACTCTGCTCAACGCCCGCCAGCTTGGCCTCACCCTCACCGCCTACATTCACATTTCCATGGACAGACACACGCCCGAGCGGTTCGAGAATTTCGATCGTGCCATCAGCGAACTGCCGGAAGTGCTGGAGTGTGACCTCATCACCGGCAATGATGCCGACTACCAGCTCAAGGTAGTGGTGCGCGACATGGAGCACTACCAGCACTTCCTGCTGGACAAGCTGACCCATATTCCGGGGGTGACCGGAGTGCGCTCCAGCTTCGTGCTGCGCCGCATCAAGCACAAGACGGCGCTGCCGCTCAACCATCTGGGTTGAGCCCGCGCAAACCGCTCAGATAAACAGAAAGAGGAGGCCACTGGCCTCCTCTTTTGCTATTCGCTCTTGGTTGTTCGGTAGTGGTTGTCGGGTCTGGATTCGCTGTCGCGGTGACGGGGCGACTGCCGCTGTCAGACGCTGACCTGGCTGATGTCTTCCACCTGCAGCAGCCAGCCGCTCTGCTCCTGCTGCGGTTCGCCGCTGACCCGCAGCCGCTCGCCGGTCGGCACCCACTGCCCCTCGGGCAGGGATACCAGCAGGCTCTCGCTGCCGTTGTCGAACAGCCAGCGATCTTCGCCAAGCGATTCAATCAGATAACCTTCCATCTCCACTCTGGACTCGGCTTGCCAGGATGGCGCAACGGAATCACGGCTCTCGATGAAATCCCCCTGAACACCAAAACTGGCTAGCCCCCACAGAATGGAGAGCCCGACGATGGATGTTTGCATCTTGTCTCTCCTCTTTTGGAACTGTAGGGCCAGTATGGGAACAGAAAACTGAGCGCACCATGAACAAGGTGGCAAAGTGCTGGCGAGATCGCGAAAAAATCCGGCCAATTGGCCGGCAGTGTCATTTTATGGTGCCTGGATCACACTATTTGGCGGCTTCTTCTGCCATCCGTTCAGCTCTTGGCTTATTCGTCCACATGGCTACCCCGCGATGATCCCCACAGATCCCCTCTGCCACCACGGCGCGAACCCGGGTGCCATCTTTGCAAATGGCCTGCCAGGCGTCGGCATCATCGATGGCGAGCGAGTTGGGGGGCGGCGTGGTTTGGCAAGCCGTGAGCAGCAGGGCGCACAGGGGGAGCAATTTTTTCATGGCGGACTCCTCGGGGTGATGGGGGATGGAGAGGATTGGGATGACCTCTCCATCCGGGCTTCACTCCCCAGCATCAGTGATAACCGGTTAAGGGGCAAGGGGAGGGGCCACCGACAGGTGCAGGTACCGTGCAGCCGGGGCTTGCCCTGTGCCCTCCTTGGGCCTAAGGTGGGGCCGTTTTACTGCCTGATTGAAGGAGCGTTTTCATGTCCACTCTCTATCCCCGCGTCGGGGTCGGCGTCATCCTGACCAACGCCCAAGGCCAGGTGCTGCTTGGCAAGCGCAAAGGGAGCCATGCCCCCTACTGGTCGATCCCGGGTGGTCATCTGGAGTTGGGGGAGAGCTTCGAGTCGGCGGCGATCCGCGAGGTGGCCGAGGAGACCGGACTTGAGATCCACGGGCCCGAGGTGGTGGCGGTGACCAACAATCTGGAGACCTGGCGCGAGAGCGGGCTGCACTATATCTCGGTGACGCTGCATGCCAAGGCCGATGGCGAACCGCAACTGCTGGAGCCGGAGAAGTGCGAAGGCTGGGTCTGGTGCGATCCGCGCGAGTTGCCCGAGCCCCATTTCGACGCCAGCCGTCAGTCCATCGCCTGCTGGCTGGCGGGACGCTGCTATCTGCCGGGTGATGTGCCCATGGTGTCGGCCGAATCAGCCTGATTGTCATAAAACGATCATCGCGCTGTCATAATATCCCCTCTCTATCGGGAGAAGAGGGATGAGGGAGAAGAGCGTGGGACAGGTATTTATTCAGTTTTTATGGCTGGGATGCATCAGCTTTGGTGGTCCGGCCGCTCATATCGGCTATTTCCAGCGCACCTTCGTCCAGCGGCTCGGCTGGCTGACACAGGCCGAATTTGCCCGCTTGCTGGCGCTGTGCCAGCTGCTGCCGGGGCCCGCCTCCAGCCAGCTTGGTTTCGCCATCGGTCGTCATCGCGCCGGTCTGGGCGGGGCGCTCTCAGCTTTTCTTGGCTTCACGCTGCCCTCATTTCTTCTGCTACTGGTGGCTGCGATCGGCATCGGCCAGCTGGGCAGCAATCTGTGGCTCGACGCTGCCTTGCATGGCCTTAAACTGCTGGCGCTCATCGTGGTGGCCGATGCGGTGCTCACCATGAGTCGTCAGTTCTGTGCCACTGGAGTGACCCAAGGGATTATGGTGGTGACCGCTGCTGTACTCTGGTGGCAGCCCGGTCTGCTGACTCAACTGTTGATGCTGGCGGGAGCGGCGTTGATCTGCGCCCGCAGCCAGCGCGGGGCGGGGAGTCGCCCTGCCACCGCCGAGCTGCCTGCTGCCGCCAGCAGTCAGCCTCATTGGCCGACCCTGCTGCTGTTTGGCATCCTTTTTATCGGCCTGCCGCTGCTCGCTAGTCCACTTGGTCAACTGGTTGCTGACTTCTATCGCGCCGGTAGTCTGGTGTTTGGCGGTGGCCATGTGGTGCTGCCGCTGCTGCAAGAGAGCGTGGGCCACACTCTCAACGAGCAGCAGTTTCTGACCGGTTACAGCCTGGCCCAGTTGGTGCCGGGCCCCATGTTTACCCTTGCCACCTATCTTGGCGCCCAGCTGCAGCCCGAGATGCCGATGATCGGTGCCCTGTTGGCGACCCTGGCGCTCTTTGCGCCCGGCTTTCTGCTGCTCTGGGCGGTGGGCCCCTGCTGGCAACAGTGGCTGGCCCAGCCCCGTCTGGCGGGGGCCGTCACCGGAATCAACGCCGCCGTGGTGGGCTTGTTGTTGGCGGCCCTCTATCAGCCGGTGTGGCAGAGCGCGGTGCTGGCGCCGACCGATCTGGCGCTGGCGGCCATCGGCTTTTATCTGCTGCGGGTGGTGAAGCTGCCGATACCGGCCATTGCGGCCCTGCTGGTGATGGCCGCCATCCTGCTGGCGTGAATGCGGTGAAATCCCGATAAAAAAACGGCGCCTCCATAACGGAGGCGCCGTTTTTATTGCAATGGGTCAGCCGCTTAAGCGTCGGGATCGAAATCCAGACTCAGGCTGTTGACGCAGTAGCGCTGGCCTGTCTCGGTCGGTCCGTCGAGGAAGACGTGACCGAGGTGAGAGCCGCACTGGCGGCAGGTGATCTCCACCCGCTTCATGCCGTGGCTGTTGTCCTCGGTGTACTCCACCGTCCCCTCGATGGCCTTGTCGAACGAGGGCCAGCCGCAGCCGGAATCAAACTTGGCTCCTGAGTGAAACAGCACGCTCTTGCAGCAGACACAGAGGTAGTCGCCGCTCTTGCGATTGTGGAGCAGGGCGCCGCTGTAGGGGCGCTCGGTGCCCTTCTCCCAGCAGACGTGAAACTGCTCTGCGGTCAGTTTGCTGCGCCACTGTTCCGGATTGTTACTGCTCATACCGACTCCTTGCCATCCATACCGGAGCCCAGCATAGCGGCTCCGTAAAGCTGACTCCAGCATGCCTGTTATGGTTTGCCTGTATCTGTGATCGAGGTGGCAACCATCTCCTCACCGGATGCAGGGAGAATTTCCTGCTGCGGTGGTTGGGCATCCTCCGCCGTGCTGGCCAGCGCCACCCGCTCCAGCAGTTTGAGGGAGTGGGCCCGGCCGACTGCCACCTGCCGTTTGATGTCATCGGGCAGGAAGGGCAGCCCATCGTTGGTGGCGGTGTCGATGGTCTGGATCCACTCCAGCCCTTCCCCCGGCGGGGGCAGGCGGAACTGGATATCGTAGTCGCTGGCGTTGAACAGCACGTACCAGCGCTCGCCGACACAGTTGATCATGCCGATATCCATGGCGAACGCCTGCCCCATGGGGGCGTGCCAATCCTGATCGGTGAGCTGGTGGCCGTCCGGGTGATACCAGTTGACCTGATGGCAGCTGGACGGGGTGCCATTCCAGCTGTCGTCGCTCAGTTGCAGGTTGGAGAAGACGCACGACTCCGCCCGCAGCGCCATCATCTGCTGGGTGAAGGCGAACAGCCGTTCATCCTCCGGTCGCCACTGCCAGTTGACCCAGCTGATCTGGTTGTCCTGACAGTAGGCGTTGTTGTTGCCAAGCTGGCTGCGGCCCATCTCGTCCCCGGCGAGGAAGTGCGGGGTCCCTTGCGACAGCAGCAGGGTGGCAATCAGATTGCGCTTCTGCTGCTGGCGCAGGCTGTTGACCCGCGGATCCAGGGTTGGCCCCTCTACCCCATGGTTATAGGAGAGGTTGTTGCCGTGACCATCCCGATTGTCTTCACCGTTGGCCTGATTGTGGCGCTGGTTGTAGGAGACCAGATCCTCCAGGGTGAAACCGTCGTGATAGCAGAGGTAGTTGACGCTGGTGTGGGGGGAGCGCCAGTTCTTCGGGAAAATATCCCGCGAGCCTACCAAGCGGGTGGCAAAGTCCCCCATCTTGCCCGCATCACCGCGCCAGAAGGCGCGCACCGTGTCGCGGTAGCGGTCGTTGATCTCCTGCCACTGGCTCGGGAATTGACCCAGCCGGTAGCCGAAGGGGCCGATATCCCAGGGTTCGGCGATGAGCTTGACCTGTGACAGCACAGGGTCGGCCATCACGGCCTTGAAGAAGGCGCCCATGGGCTCGAACTCCCCCGCTTCCCGCGCCAGCGTCACCGCCAGATCGAAACGGAAGCCATCCACCTGCATCTCGGTAACCCAGTAGCGCAGGGCATCGAGCACCAGTCGCAGGGTGTTGGGGTGATCCAGATTGACGCTGTTGCCACAGCCGGTCACGTTGGCGTGACGGGTGTAGTCCGGGCCGTGGGGGCCCGCTTCGAAGGCGTAGTAACCGGCGTTGTCAAAGCCCTTGAACGAGAGGGTAGGGCCGTCGAAGCCCGAGGCGGCAGTGTGGTTGTAGACCACATCCAGGATCACCTCGAGCCCGGCCCGGTGCAGCTCGCGCACCATGGTCTTGAACTCGGTCACCGCCTCGTCTGCTCTGGTGCTGTAACGCGGCTCCGGGGCGAAGAAGGCGATGGGGTTGTAGCCCCAGTAGTTGGTCAGTCCCAGCTGCTCCAGTCGCGGTTCCGACATGAAGGCGGCCACCGGCATCAGCTGCACCGAGGTGATGCCGAGGCTCTTCATGTGCTCGATAACCAGCGGGTGACAGATGCCAAGGTAGGTGCCCTGCAGCGCTTTGGGGATCCCCGGGTGCTGCTTGGTAAAGCCCTTGACGTGGGTCTCGTAGATAATGGTGCGGGCCGGGCTGATCCCGGGTTTGCCAACCCCTTGCCAGTCAAAACTGTCATCCACTACCACCGACTTGGCAATCATCCCGGCACTGTCCCCCTGATAGAGGGCTTCATCCCAGTAGGTGGGACGACTGAGCGCCTTGGCGTAGGGGTCGATCAGCAGTTTTTGCGGATCGAACAGCATCCCCTCCTGCGGGGTACCATAGACCCGATAGCCGTAGCGCTGACCGGCCTTTACGCCGCGCACGTAGCCAAAGCGATACTGGCCACGGCGGCCGGGCAACTCCAGCCGCATCAGCTCCTGCTCCTGCTCGTCGTACAGGCAGATCTCCACCTTGTCCGACTGGGGGGCCCAGACGCAGAAGTGGCAACCGTTCTCGTCAAGGCGGGCCCCCAGCGGGTGGCCCACCCCTTTTTCCATTACAAGCATCAAGACTCCTGTTTGATAAACAAGGTCGCCAGCGGCGGCAGATCCAGCACTATGCTGTGCGCCATCCCCTGCCAGGGGGTCGGCTCGGCAGCGAACACCAGACCTACATCATAGTTACTGCCCCAGTAATACTCGCTGTCGGTGTTGAGCATCACCCGATAGTGGCCCTCAGCTGGGACGCCGATCCGATATTCGAGACGAGGCACCGGGGTGAAGTTGCAAGCCACCACAATAGCCTGCTTGCCCTCTTTGTCCGCCCGCAGCCAGGCAAAGATGCTGTTGTCGGCATCGTTATGATCCAGCCAGCGGAAGCCGGTCTGCTCATAATCGGCCTGATACAAGGCAGGCTCATGACGGTAGAGGTGGTTGAGATCGTGGATCAGTCGCTGTTGACCGGCATGCTTGGGATATTGCAGCAGATGCCACGGCAGTTGGGCGTCGTGGTTCCACTCGTTGCTCTGAGCGATTTCGGTGCCCATGAAGTTGAGCTTCTTGCCCGGGTGGGCGTACATGAAACCCATGTAGGCCCGCAGGTTGGCTGCTTGCTGCCACTCGTCGCCCGGCATCTTGTAGAGCATGGAGTGCTTGCCGTGCACCACCTCGTCGTGGGAGAGCGACAGGATGAAGTTCTCGTCATAGTGGTAAACCATGGAGAAGGTCATGTCGTTGTGGTGGTAGCGGCGGTGGATCGGCTCTTTCTGCATGTAGGTGAGGGTGTCGTGCATCCAGCCCATATTCCACTTGAAGCCAAAGCCGAGGCCGCCGAGGAAGGTGGGGCGGGAGACACCGGCAAAGGCGGTGGACTCTTCGGCTATGGTCATGGCGTGGGGATACTTGCCATAGACCTCCTCGTTGGTCCACTTGAGCAGGCTGATCGCCTCGTAGTTGTGGTTGCCGCCATCGACGTTCGGTACCCACTCACCGGCGTTGCGGGAGTAGTCCAGATAGAGCATGGAGGCAACCGCATCCACCCGCAGGCCGTCGATGTGGAACTTGTCGAGCCAGAACAGGGCGCTCGCCACCAGGAACTGGCGCACTGTGTCGCGGCCAAAGTCATAGATGTAGGAGTTCCAGTCCGGGTGCCAGCCACGGCGCGGATCCTCGTACTCGTAGAGCGGGGTGCCATCGAAGCGGGCCAGGCCGTGGGCATCGGACGGGAAGTGGGCGGGTACCCAGTCCAGAATGATGCCGATGCCGGCCTGGTGGCACTGGTCGACGAAGTATTTGAAATCATCGGCGGTGCCGTAGCGGCTGGTAGGGGAGAACATGCCCACCGGCTGGTAGCCCCAGGAGCCGCTGAAGGGGTGCTCGGAGACCGGCAGCAGCTCGATGTGGGTGTACTCCATCTCTTTGACGTAGGCGACCAGCTCCACTGCCAGCTCGCGCCAGCTCAGGCTGTCGCCGTTGGGGTGGCGCTTCCAGGAGCCGACGTGCAGCTCATAGATGGAGAGGGGTTGCTCACGCTTGTCGTTGTGCTGGCTGGCAATCCACTCGGCATCCTGCCACTGGTACTGGGCGTGGTCATAGACCACGGAGGCGAACGACGGATACTGCTCGCAGTAGAAGCCGACCGGATCGCTCTTGTGGGGCAGCCGGTTGCCCATAGGGTCCTTGAGCTCAAACTTGTAGCGATCCCCGGCCTTGAGGCCCGGCACAAACAGCACCCAGTGACCGCACAGGCTGCGCTGCATCGGATGGCGGCGGCCATCCCAGAAGTTGAAATCGCCGATGAGGCTCACGGCGGTGGCGCTCGGCGCATAGACCGCAAAACGCACCCCTTCCACCTGCTGGCCAAGATGCTCCACGGTGCGCAGCTGGGCGCCAAGGGTGTGGTAGAGGTTTTCCGGCTGGGCGGTCAGTTCGGCCAGGCCTACCCAGGCGGCATCCTGAAACTGATAGGGGTCGATGACCTCGGTGGTGGCATCTTGGTAGCTGGCGAGCAGCTGATAGGGGAAGGAGTTTTTGCGGCGGGTGAAAACAGTTTCAAAAAGACCCGATTCATCGGTGGGCGCCAGGGTGGCAACGACTTTGCCCGACTTGAGATCCTTGACGCGGACTTCGAGGGCATCAGGCAACCAGGCGGTCAGTTTGAGGCCGGGCCCATCCGGATTGGCCTGCAGGCCTAAGTGAGAGAAGGGATCGGAACAGCGGGCAGCAACCAAACGTTCAACGAGCATCGAGATTTCCTTTCATGACAGAGCATCCACTCCGGCCGAAGCCGGAGTGGATTTAGGTGAGAACGCTGTGGGAGACAGCGTCTCAACGACTGGCCTCATCACGGGCTTGGCTCATCTTGCCAGCCAGTGCCTTGAGTGCCTCATTGGCAAAAATATCTTCCAGATCAGCGGAAAGCTTGCGGCGCCAGTTGGGGTATTCGTAACTGGTGCCCGGTACGTTGACCGGCTTGTCCATCTCCAGCCAATCTTCCAGCTGGGTACTGAACAGGGCGCAGCTGCCGCGGGACATGTGGATCTGCAGACCGTGGTTGAGTTCGGTGTTCATGCCGACCCAGTTCACGTCATGACTGATGTTGTCAGAGATGACCTTGTGGGCATGCAAGCTGTCGAGGATCCGCTGTTTGGCCTGGTGACGATCAGCATACAGAGTCTTCAAAACATCTTCATCCGGATACAGACCCAGTTGACGGCCGAGCGCCAAATCATCGCAATGCCAGAAGCCCTTGAGGGTCGGCATGTCGTGGGTGGTCAGGGCCGACATCGCCTGCTCGGTGTAGTGCGCCGGGGAGATAAAGCCGCCATCTTCCTTGGAGCGCTCGAAGAAGAACACCTTGTAGGAGTGGACGCCGTTCTCTTTCAAAGTCACGTCGATCCCCTCCGGCACGGTGCCCAGATCCTCGCCGATCAGCAGGCACTGATTACGGTGGGATTCGAGGGCCAGAATGCCCAGCAGATCGTTGACCGGATAGTAGATGTAGGCGCCCTTGGCGGCGGACGCTCCGGGCGGTACCCACCACAGGCGCAGCAAGGCCATTACGTGGTCGATGCGCAGAGCACCACAGGAGCGCATGTTGGCACGGAACAGATCCACCATCGGCTGATAGGCCGCTTCGAACAGCTTGTTCGGGTTCATCGGGGGCAGGCCCCAGTTCTGACCAAGCGGGCCGAGGATATCGGGCGGCGCACCGACCGAGGCTTTCGGGCAGTAGAGATCCTGGTTGGCCCAGATCTCGGTGGAGCCTTCGGAGACGCCCACCGCCAGATCCCGGTAGATCCCCATCACCATGCCGGCAGCCTTGGCGCGGGCATCGGCTTGCGCCAGCTGTTCGTCAGCCAAGAACTGCAGATAGAGGTAGAAGTTGACATCTTGCGGGTGCTCGGCCATCCAGGCGGCAACGGCAGGATTGTGGTAATCGCGCAGTTCCTGCGGCCATACCGGCCAGCCCCAGGCATTTTCGCCTTTGGCATAGAAGTGGGCCTGCAGGGCATCAAATGCTGCCTGCTGTTGCAGGCTGTCGCCACCGGCGGCCACGAAGGCATCAAAGGCGGCCTGACGCTCGACACTCAGGGTGGCTTCGTCGAACACCTGACGCAGCATGCCGAGTTTGGTCTGGATCACGCCGGTGTAATCGACGTTCTCCTTGGCGCGCAGATCGGCCAGATGTTGCTGGAAGGCAGGGCTCGCCACTTCCGCTTTCAGGCGATCGCTCTGCTGGAATTCGGGCACCGCTTCCACATTGATATAGGCCACGTTGAGCCAGCGACGGGAAGAGGGGCTGTAGGGACTGGCGCTCTCCGGATTGGCCGGATAGAGGGCGTGGATGGGGTTGAGGCCGACGAAGTGGGCACCCCAGGCGGCCGCTTTCTCGACCAGCTGGCCGAGATCGCTGAAATCACCGATACCCCAGTTGTGGCGGCTGCGCAGGCAGTATAGCTGCACGCTCGGGCCCCATACCTTGCGGCCATTGGCAATCGGCGCCTGTTTGTAGCAGGCCTTGGGGGCGACGATGAGGCGCATGGTGGCCAGCGGTTCGTCATTGCCCTCTTCCAGTAGCACCAGCTGGTGATAACCCAACTCCGGGGCCATCTCCAACGTGACGCGATAGGCCTGGCACTCCATCTCTTCAAATTCGGCCACGCCGACCAGCTCACCCTCGATGGGGGTGAATTGACCGGACAGCACCGCACCCTGCTCCTGCTGGAGCTGCCAGGTGAGGGCGTCGTTGACGAATTCGATGGGGAGGCGAACCTCAAGGGTAACGGCGTCGCCGGTGCGAACCACCATCACAGGATCCAGCGCCCGCAGCCAGTGCTGGCGATGCTCCTCTTCCAGCTGCTGCACCAGTGCGGCCTCGTCATTGACGCGGTAGCCCATGGCGCCCAGCATGGCGGCCTTGCTCTCTTCTGATACCTGGGCCGGGTGGCCCCAGGCATCGACATACTCGCTGGCGATACCTTTTGCGGCAGCCAGCTGTTCAATCAGGGTGGTCATAGTTTGAGAATTCCCGCTGTGGATTCTATCTATACTATTTTGTTTGATTTTTATGGGGTGGTACTTGAACAGTGGCTCTTTGGCCATGCTAAACCGCGCACATTTTTACATATCTCTGTGAATGGTTGTGTGACCGAGTAGGCACTATTGTTGATATCTGCGCGATGCCACGATCTGGCACTTTTTTCGTCAAAACGTGGTAATCAGTTACATAAACAGAAAATTAATTTCACAGTTTTTCATGATATAGCGCAATTTCAGACAGAATGTTGGTTGACTCACCGGAGAGTTCTAGTAAATTTACAAGCGGAATTTTCTTTGACTACTGAACAGTTAGGTAACTAAATATGACTATCAAAGTAGGTATTAACGGTTTTGGCCGTATCGGTCGTTTCGTATTCCGTCTGGCTTGCGAGCGTGCAGACATCGAAGTTGTTGGTATCAACGACCTGATCGATGTTGACTACATGGCTTACATGCTGAAGTACGATTCAACTCACGGTCGTTTCAACGGTACCGTTGAAGTTAAAGACGGCAACCTGGTTGTAAACGGCAAAACCGTACGTGTTACCGCTGAGCGTGACCCGGCCAACCTGAAGTGGGGCGAAATCGGTGTTGACGTTGTTGCTGAAGCTACCGGTCTGTTCCTGACCGACGAGACTGCTCGTAAGCACATCGCTGCTGGTGCCAAGAAAGTTGTTCTGACTGGCCCGTCCAAAGACGCTACCCCGATGTTCGTAATGGGTGTTAACGACTCTACCTACGCTGGCCAGGACATCGTTTCCAACGCTTCCTGCACCACCAACTGCCTGGCACCGATCGCCAAGGTTCTGAACGATACCTTCGGTATCGAGTCTGGCCTGATGACCACCGTTCACGCTACCACTGCTACCCAGAAGACCGTTGATGGTCCGTCTGCCAAAGACTGGCGCGGTGGCCGCGGTGCGGCTCAGAACATCATCCCGTCCTCTACCGGTGCTGCCAAAGCTGTTGGCGTAGTTATCCCGGAACTGAAAGGCCTGCTGACCGGTATGGCTTTCCGTGTTCCGACTCCGGACGTGTCTGTTGTTGACCTGACCGTTAACCTGAAGAAAGCTGCCACCTACGCAGAAATCTGCGAAGCGATGAAAGCTGCTTCCGAAGGCGCTATGAAAGGCGTTCTGGGCTACACCGAAGACGAAGTTGTATCTACCGACTTCCTGGGTGAGCGTCAGACCTCCGTATTCGACGCCAAGGCTGGTATCCAGCTGAACGACAAATTCGTTAAAGTTGTATCCTGGTACGACAACGAAATGGGCTACTCCAGCAAAGTTCTGGACCTGATCGCTCACATCTCCAAGTAATTTGGGATGCGCAATCGCGTAGCTTGAAAAAGGCGGCCATTGGCCGCCTTTTTGTTTTTCGGTTTCCCCTGATGACAGGAGTCTACATGCAATCCATTCGTCCCCTGACAGCCAATTGCAAGCTTGCCAACAATGCCGCCGGTCTGCCGGTTCTCACCATCAACAACGACTATGCCAAGGCCGAGATCAGCCTGTTTGGCGCCCATGTGCTGAGCTATCAGCGTCATGGCGAGCCGGCCTCCATCTGGCTGAGTGACAAGGCGGTGCTGGATGGCAGCAAGCCTGTTCGCGGTGGTATCCCGATCTGCTGGCCCTGGTTTGGCCCGGCGCCCGCCCGCGTTGGTAGCGGCAAGCCCTCCCACGGTTTTGCCCGCACCACCCTCTGGATGCTGGACGGGGTCTCCGATCACGCCGATGGCACGCTCGTTCATCTTTCCCTGCGCGACAGCGACGCAACCCGCGCCCTGTGGGATCACACCTTCGAGCTGGAGCTGGATGTGCTGGTTGGCAAAGAGCTCTCGCTGGTGCTGACCACTCGCAACACCGGTAGCCAGCCGCTGACTTATAGCGGTGCGCTGCACACCTATTTGCAGATCAGCGCACCGGAGGCGGTGAGCGTGAGCGGTCTGGGCGAGCCCTATGCCGACAAGCTGACCGGACAGGATGCCAAGCAGCAGGGTACATTGACCCTGAGCGGGCCGCTGGATCGGGTCTACTGGCAGCCAGAGGCGTTGGTGAGCGTGCAGGATGGTGAGCGCGAGACCCGGGTTGTCAGTGGCAACCACGACAGCGTGGTGGTCTGGACCCCCTGGCTGGAAGGGGCTACCGCCATGGCCGACATGAGCGACGATGGCTATCGCACCATGCTCTGCGTCGAAGCGGCCATCGCCGGTGAGGCGGGTGTGACCGTTGCGCCGGATGAAGAGCACAGTCTCTCCACCGTAATCATCTGAGTTGGATGAGGTTCAGATAAATAAAGAGGGCTCCCGCGGGAGCCCTCTTTGCATCTCGTGATGGCGGCAATCAGGCGTTGCCCTGAGTCTTGAGCTTGAGTTCGGCGGCGAAATTGAGCATCCGGTCGAGGGGGATCAAGGCTTTGACCCGCAGATCTTCGTCGACATGGATCTCGTGGCGCTCGGCACCATCGGTGAGCGCCTCCTTGATCGCCACCAGACCGTTCATCGCCATCCAAGGGCAGTGGGCGCAACTGCGGCAGGTGGCGCCATCGCCACCGGTCGGTGCTTCCACCATCTCTTTCTCCGGACAGGCCTGCTGCATCTTGTAGAAGATGCCCCGATCGGTCGCCACGATCAGCTTCTGCTGGGGCAGCTCTTTGGCCGCCTTGATCAGCTGACTGGTGGAGCCCACCGCATCGGCCAGCTCGATCACCGAGGCGGGGGATTCCGGATGAACCAGCACGGCGGCGTCAGGATTCTGCTCTTTCAGCTCGTGCAGGGCGCGGGCCTTGAACTCGTCGTGGACGATGCAGTGGCCCTGCCAGCGCAGCATCTGCGCCCCGGTCTTCTTCTCGATATAGGCACCCAGATGGCGATCCGGGCCCCAGATGATCTTGTGACCCAGACTGTCGAGGTGCTCGACGATTTCCAGCGCAATGCTGGAGGTCACCACCCAGTCAGCCCGTGCTTTGACCGCAGCCGAGGTATTGGCATAGACCACTACGGTATGGTCGGGATTGGCATCGCAGAAGGCGGAGAACTGTTCGATGGGACAGCCCAGATCGAGGGAGCATTCGGCCTCCAGAGTCGGCATCAGCACCCGTTTGTGAGGGCTCAGGATCTTGGAGGTTTCCCCCATGAAGCGCACCCCGGCGACAATCAGGGTCTGCGCCTCGTGATCGCGACCAAAGCGGGCCATCTCCAGCGAGTCACCGACGAAACCGCCGGTGGCTTCGGCCAGCGCCTGGATCTCGGGATCCGTGTAGTAGTGGGCAACCAGTACCGCTTTGCGCTCCTTGAGCAGCGCCTTGATTTCTGTGGTCAAGGTCGTTCTCTGCTCGGCACTCAGGGGAAGAGGTTTGGCCGGAAAGGGGTAGTCCATCGCGACTACCGGCGGGACACTGCTCAGTGCATTGTTCATTGCGACTGTTCCATCAACGCTCGGGAAGGCAAAAATTATAACCATAAGCCTGTCACAAACCCATCAACAAATCGGGTGAAGCGCAAGTGGGCGAATATACTCAATTAATTCGTTGTTATTCTGCCATAAGGAGTTGTCGCATGAAGCAACGTTCCCTCAAGTTCAAGTTGTTGTGCCTTACCATGGGGCTGTTTCTGCTGACCGGGCTGGCCATGACCCTGTTGCAATCGGCTTCTTTCAGCTCCCTTCGCAACATGGTGATGACCCAGACCAGCGATGCACTGGAAGAGGAGGTCTCCCGCAGCCTGCAGTATCAGGCAGAGCGTTATGCCATCCAGATTGCCTCGCTGATGCAGAACTCCTATCAGATCCCCCTGACCGTGACCGCCCAGATTGAAGCCGGGATGGCCAAACCGGAACTGCGGTTGTCGCGGCCCCAAGTGGAGTCTCTGCTCGGCAGCAGCCTGCAGCAAGCGAGCGGGATCAGCTCCATTTATGCCCAGTTTGAACCGGATGGCTATGATGGCGAGGATGGCAACTGGCTGGGCGGGGCCAGCCACTCGGTGGCAGGCAAGGGGAGTCTGGAGGTCTATTTCACCAAGGATCAGGGAGGGGCCGTCGCTCAGCAAGCGGTGGACGCCGCCGCCAGCGAGGCCAAGTTTGATACCTCCCTCAACGAGTTCGGCATTCGCAACAGCGAGTGGTATCTCTGTGGTCGCGATACCCGCCAGCCCTGCCTGATGGAGCCCTACCTCTACGAAATCAGCCCGGGCAACAAGATGCTGATGACCAGTCTGACGGTGCCCGTGCTGCGTGACGGCAAGTTTGTCGGGCTGGCCGGGGTGGATATGAACCTGCCCATCTTCCAGCAACTGGCTGAAAACCTTGGCAAGAGCCTCTATGACAACAAGGCGGATGTGACCCTGGTCAGCAAGATGGGGCTGATTGTGGGCAGCAACCGCTATGCCGACAAGCTGGGCCGTCCACTCAAGGAGGTGGGCCTGACCCTGCCTGACGGTCAGCCGGTCAGCAGCGACAGTGACTTCATTCTTCATCAGCCCATCCGGGTTGAGGCAGCCAATACCCAGTGGTGGTTGATGATCAAGGTGCCCAAGGCGCTGGCCCTAAGCAAGGCGCACACCATCAGCAGCGAGCTCGGCGCCCTGCTGGTGGATGCCCAGCGGCAGCAGATCATCGCCATGGGCGGTATCACCCTGTTGGTGTTGGGACTGCTGGTCTGGTTTATCCAGACCATCACAGCGCCACTTTCTCTTATCAGCCGCCATGTGGGCCATCTCTCCAGCAACGAGGGGGACCTGACCCAGCAGATGGAGATCGACACCCATCAGGAGCTGATCGATCTGGGCGCCCAGCTCAATGCCTTTCTCGGCAAGCTGCGGGGCATGGTGCAAATGAGCAAGGGGATCGGTCAGCAGGTCTACCAGCAGGCGCGGGAGATGAAACATACCGCCGACACCATGCGCAGTAGTCTGGACGAGCAGAATCTGGAGCTGGAGAGCGTGGTGAGCGCCATGCACCAGATGAGCACCACGGCAGTCAGCGTGGCGGGTTATGCCGAGCAGGCTGCGCAGGAGTCGGAAGCGGCGACCCACCACATCAATACCGCCCAGCAGACCCTCAGCAATGCCCGCAACGAGATCCATACTCTGGTCGGCGATATGCATGAGGCGGATAAAGCGGTGGCGCTGGTGGCCCAGCGCAGCACCAATATCAGCCGGATCCTCGATGTGATCCGCGCCATTGCCGAGCAGACCAACCTGCTGGCCCTCAATGCCGCCATCGAAGCGGCGCGGGCAGGGGACATGGGCCGTGGCTTTGCGGTGGTGGCAGACGAGGTACGGGCGCTGGCCAACAAGACCCGTGAATCGACCGACGAGATTGGCCAGCTGATTGGCAGTTTGCAGACTGAGGTGAGCAGCAGCCAGCGTCTGATGAATACCGGCATCGAGCGCTCCACCACCACGGTGCAGGGTACCGAGCAGGCGTTCGAGGCGCTCAATCGGGTGGTGGCCCAGATCCAGCAGATCCACGACCACATCAGTCAGGTTGCCACCGCCGCCGAGCAGCAGAGCGCCGTCAGTGACGATATCAACAAGAATTTGATGCGGATCGGCGATACCGCCAACGTGATCGGGCAGGAGGCAAGCTCCAGCCATCAACTGAGCGAAGCGCTGGAGCAAGCGGCCACGTCGCTGGCCAGTCAGCTCGATCGGCTGCGTACCTGAGTGGCAGCCAGAGAGACAAAAGCCAGCGAGCGATCGCGGGCTTTTTTATGACTCGATGGCAGAGTTGCGTCAGTTGCGGGGTTCAACCAGCAGGATGTGGGAGTCGGCCCCCACCACCCTGACCTTGCTGCCTGCAGGCAGCGACTCGTCGCAGCGCACCGTCCAGACCGTGTCGTCCAGATGTACCCGGCTGGTGCCTTGGGCGACATCATCCAGCAGGGTCAGCTCGCGGCCCATATAGCTCTGCATCCGCTCGTTGATGGTGCTGGCGGCATCCTGACCCGAGTTGTCGCGCTGGTGCTGCCAGCGCCACCAGGCCCAGGTGGTGAGCAGGGATTGCACCGCAAACAGCAGCAGCTGCGCCTGCCAGCCAAAGGGCCAGATCAGCAGCAGCAGGCCCACTTCCAGCGCGGCGATGCCGGTCCAGAGCAAAAAGCCCACCGAGCCGAGCACCTCGATGGCCAGCAGAATGAAGCCGAGCCCCAGCCAATGCCAGTGGGTCAGCCCCTCTAACAGGGCTGTCATGACTTGCTGCCCTTGCCATCTTTGTTGAACAGCTCGGCCATGCCGGCCACCGAGCCAATCAGGCTGCCCGCTTCCAGCGGCATCATGATGATCTTGCTGTTGGGGCCTTCACCGATGCGGGCCAGTGCCTCGGTATATTTCTGAGCCACGAAGTAGTTGATGGCCTGCAGGTCTCCTTCCGCAATTGCCTGGGAAACCATATGGGTCGCCTTTGCTTCCGCCTCGGCAGCACGCTCCCGCGCTTCGGCGGCGAGGAAGGCGGCCTGACGCTCACCTTCGGCTTTGAGGATCTGGGACTGCTTCTCCCCTTCCGCTTTCAGGATCTTGGACTGGCGCACCCCTTCGGCCTCCAGTACCTCGGCCCGTTTCTGGCGCTCGGCCTTCATCTGGGCGTTCATCGCTTCGACCAGCGCCAGCGGCGGGCGCACATCTTTAATCTCGATGCGGGTCACCTTGATGCCCCAGGGGGCGGTGGCGGCATCCATGGTGCGCAGCAGTTTCTCGTTGATGGTGTCGCGCTGGGAGAGCATCTCGTCCAGCTCCATGGCGCCGAGCACGGTGCGCATGTTGGTCATGGTGAGATTGCGGATAGCGCTGGTGAGATCGTTGACCTCGTAACCCGCTTTGCGGGCATCCACCACCTGCACAAAGCTGATGGCATCGATGGTGACGTTGGCGTTGTCGCGGGAGATCACCTCTTGTGCCGGGATATCCAGCACCTGCTCCATCATGATGATTTTGTGGCCGACCCGATCCACGTAGGGGATCAGCAGGTTGAGACCCGGGGTCAGGGTGCGGGTGTAGCGGCCGAAGCGCTCTACCGTCCAGTTGTAGCCCTGGGGCACTATCTTGATGCCCGCGCTCAGGGTGGCGAGCACCAGGAACACAAAAATCCCTAGCACAATCAATGATTCATTCATCATTTAGCTCCTTATGAAACACAGTCCCTAGCCTATGGTCTGGCGTCAGGTACCACAAGTGACTTTGTACGCCTTTGTCATGAATTGGCTTTGCTAATTACCAAAACGCATTAAAAAGCATTTTTTATTATTTTGAGGGATAAGCTGCCCTGCCTATAGTCGCCCCATATTAGTCGTGTTCCGAGGGATGGGCCGAAATGGATTATTTACCTATGTTTGCCAAGTTGGAAGGCCGCCCGGTACTGCTGGTGGGCGGGGGCGAGGTTGCCCTGCGCAAGGCGCGCCTGCTGCTGGCGGCCGGTGCCCGGCTGACCCTGGTCTCCCCGGAGCTTGAACCGGAATTTGCGGAATTCACCGGTCGTTTCACCCATCTGGCGGAGCGCTTCACCCCGGCCCATCTGGCTGGCCAGATTTTGGTGGTGGCGGCGACCGACAACCTCGAAGTCAACGCCCTCGTTTATCAGAGCGCCAACCAGCTGGGTCTGTTCGTCAACGTGGTGGATGACCCCAAACGCTCCAGCTTTATCTTCCCCTCGATCATCGATCGCTCGCCGCTGATGGTAGCGGTCTCCAGTGGCGGCAAGGCGCCGGTGCTGGTGCGCCTGTTGCGCGAGCGGCTGGAGAGCCTGCTGCCGCGCCATCTTGGCGGGTTGACCGAGCTCTCCGGCCGGGTCCGTGACAAGGCCAAGCGGGTGCTCTCCTCGATTTCCGATCGTCGTCGCTTCTGGGAGCGCGCCTTTGCCTCCAACACCCTCGCCAGCCTGATTGAAAAAGAGGATTGGCAAGGTGCCGAGCAGTGGCTGAGTGATGGCCTCGATCAGGCGAAAAGCGAAGTGGGCGAGGTGGTATTGGTCGGCGCGGGCCCCGGTGATCCGGGCCTGCTGACCCTCAAGGCGCTGCAACAGATTCAACAGGCTGAAGTGGTGCTCTACGACCAGCTGGTCTCCGCCGAGATCCTCGATCTGGTGCGCCGCGACGCCACTCTGGTGTCGGTTGGCAAGAAGGCGGGAGCCCACAGCGTGCCGCAGGAGGAGACCAATCGCCTGCTGGTGGAATACGCCAAGGCGGGCAACCGGGTGGTGCGGCTGAAAGGGGGCGATCCCTTTATGTTTGGTCGTGGCGGCGAAGAGCTGGAAGTGCTGGCCGATGAAGGCATCCCCTTCTCGGTAGTGCCCGGCATCACGGCCGCCGCCGGTGCCACCGCCTATGCCGGTATTCCGCTCACTCACCGTGATTACGCCCAGAGCGCCGTCTTTATTACCGGCCACTGCCAGATCGATGGCAAGGAGCCCGACTGGCAGCAGCTCGCCGCCACCAGTCAGACCCTGGTCATCTACATGGGGCTGATGCGCTCAGAGCATATCCAGCAGCAGCTGGTGGATCACGGCCGAAGCCAAGCCACCCCCATCGCCATCATCGAGCGCGGCACCACATCCCGCCAGCGGGTGCTGACCGGCACGCTGGCCGACTTGGCTGAGCTGGCCAAACAGGCGGTGAGCCCGTCGCTTATCGTCATCGGCGAAGTGGTTGCCCTGCGCGAGCGGCTCGCCTGGTTTGGAGAGCTGGGCGGCGAGCAGCAGCGCGCTAACCCGGATCTCGATGGCTGCGACCTCAAGCTGGTGCAGCTGGCCTGACCCGGAAAGAGATATTTGATGCGGCTGCCAGCGCGGCCGCGAACTGAACCACCCAGCGCCCCGAGCAGGCGCATAAGCAATGACCCGAGGACCAACATGGACCGTGAAAGATTGACCCACTTGCAGCAGCTGGAAGCCGAGAGCATCCATATCATCCGCGAGGTGGCTGCCGAATTTGAAAACCCGGTGATGATGTACTCCATCGGCAAGGACTCCTCTGTCATGCTGCACCTTGCCCGCAAGGCCTTCTATCCGGGCAAGATCCCGTTCCCCTTGCTGCACGTCGACACCGACTGGAAGTTCAAGGAGATGATCAAGTTCCGCGACGAGACCGCCAAGAAGTACGGGCTGGATCTCATCGTCCACAAGAACCCGGAGGGGCTCGCCATGGGCATCAACCCCTTCGTCCACGGCAGCGGCAAGCACACCGACATCATGAAGACCGAGGGGCTCAAGCAGGCGCTCAACAAATATGGCTTCGATGCCGCCTTCGGCGGTGCCCGCCGCGACGAGGAGAAGTCCCGCGCCAAGGAGCGGGTCTACTCCTTCCGTGACAAGTCCCACCGCTGGGATCCGAAGAACCAGCGCCCGGAGCTGTGGCGGGTCTACAACAGCCAGGTCAACAAGGGGGAGAGCATCCGGGTGTTCCCGCTCTCCAACTGGACCGAGCTGGATATCTGGCAATACATCTATCTGGAAAAGATCGACATAGTGCCGCTCTACTTCGCCGCTTACCGTCCGGTGGTGGAGCGAAACGGTATCAAGATCATGGTGGATGACGATCGTATGCCCATCGGCCCGGAAGACGAAGTGAAGCAGGAGCTGGTTCGTTTCCGCACCCTCGGTTGCTACCCGCTGACCGGGGCCATCGAATCCGATGCCACCACCTTGCCGGAAATTATTGAAGAGATGCTGCTCACCACTTCGAGCGAGCGGCAAGGGCGGCTGATTGACCACGATCAGGCCGGCTCCATGGAGCAGAAGAAGCGTCAGGGATATTTCTAAGGAGTCGTCAGCATGAACAGCCATATTCAGACCGCCATCACCGAACAGGGCATCGAAGCCTATCTGCACGCCCAGCAGCACAAGAGTCTGCTGCGTTTTCTCACCTGCGGCAGCGTGGATGACGGCAAGAGCACCCTTATCGGTCGCCTGCTGCACGACTCCCAGCAGATTTATGAAGATCAGCTCAAAGCGCTGGAGTCCGACAGCCAGAAGCTCGGCACCACCGGGGAGAAGCTTGACTTGGCGCTGCTGGTAGACGGCCTGCAAGCGGAGCGCGAGCAGGGCATCACCATCGACGTGGCCTACCGCTATTTCTCCACCGCCAAGCGCAAATTTATCATCTCGGATACCCCGGGCCATGAGCAGTACACACGCAACATGGCGACCGGCGCCTCCACCTGCGATCTGGCCATCATTCTGATCGACGCCCGCAAAGGGGTGCTGGATCAGACCCGCCGCCACAGCTTTATTGCGAGCCTGCTCGGCATCAAGCAGTTCGTGGTGGCGGTCAACAAGATGGATCTGGTGGAGTTTAGTCAGGAGGTGTTCGAGCGCATCAGCGCCGATTACCGCGAGTTCGCCAAAAAGCTCAGCGTCGACACCATCCATATCGTGCCGGTTTCGGCGCTGGACGGTGACAACGTGGTCAACCAGAGCGACAAGCTGGCTTGGTATCAGGGCGAAACCCTGCTTGCTCTGCTGGAATCCGCCGAGGTTGAGCGCGAGCTGGAGCGCCATCCGGTGCGCCTGCCGGTGCAGTATGTGAACCGCCCCAACCTCGATTTTCGCGGCTTCGCGGGCACGCTCGCCTCCGGCATCCTGCGAGTGGGCGACAAGCTGGCGGTGTTGCCGTCCGGCAAGGAGAGCACAGTCACCCGCATCGTCACCTTCGACGGAGATCTGGAGTACGCCCTGCCGGGTCAGGCCATCACGGTCACCTTTGCCGACGAGATCGACATCAGCCGCGGCGACCTGCTGGTGGATGCCGCCAAGCGGCCGCAAGTGACCCAGAATGTGCTGGCCCATATCGTCTGGATGGGGGAGGAGTCCCTGCAACCGGGCCGGGTCTACGACGTCAAGCTGGCCACCAAGAAGAGTCGCGGTCAGGTGGAGGCCATCCGCCACCGCATCGAGATCAACAAGCTGGACGAGCTGCCTGCGAGCGAGCTCAAGCTCAACGAGATCGGCCTGTGCGAGCTGAGCCTCACCGACCCGGTGGCGTTCGACCCGTATCAGGAGATCCGCGATACCGGCAGCTTTATCCTGATCGACCGGCTGACCAACGTCACCGTCGGCGCCGGCATGATAGTGGAAGGCTTGGCCGCCAAAGCGGTAAAAGGGCACTACAGCGAGTTTGAGATCGAGCTCAACGCCTTGGTGCGCAAGCACTTCCCGCACTGGCAAGCCCTTGCCATCGGTAACGACACAAGCAAGGAGTAAGCCCATGACCTGGCAACAATTCCTGGTGCTGGGTCTGCTGGCTGCTCTCGTGGCCCTGCTGATCCAGGGCAAACTCCGCCCGGCGCTGCTCTTCTCGGGCGCCGTGCTCATCACCTACCTGAGCGGACTGGCGGATATCAATGCCGTGGTGGCGGGCTACACCAACAGTGCCCTGCTGACGCTGGTGCTGTTGCTGCTGGTGTCGCTGGCGGTGGAGAAGACCCGCATCATGAGCTGGTTCGCCAATCTGGTGGGCACGGGTTCATTCAACAAGGTGCTGGTGAAGGTGTGGTTCTCCACCGCCTTCCTGTCGGCCTTCGTCAACAACACCGCCGTGGTGGCCTCCATGCTGGGAGCGGTCAAACGCAACCCCAACCATGCGCCGTCGCGACTGCTGCTGCCCATGTGCTTCGCGGCCACCTTTGGCGGGGTGCTGACCCTGATCGGCACCTCCACCAACCTGATCGTCAACAGCTTCCTCATCAAGATGGGGG
This sequence comes from Aeromonas sp. FDAARGOS 1411, assembly GCF_019047125.1. Taxonomy (NCBI): domain Bacteria; kingdom Pseudomonadati; phylum Pseudomonadota; class Gammaproteobacteria; order Aeromonadales; family Aeromonadaceae; genus Aeromonas; species Aeromonas sp. FDAARGOS 1411. The sequence goes on from NZ_CP077214.1 coordinate 4,377,475, forward strand.
CGCCGCCGCTCGGCATGTTCGACTTCTTTATGGTGGGAGCGGGTACCCTGCTGACCGGTCTGGTGGCCGTGCTGCTGTTTGCCCGTCACCTGCCTGTGCAGGATACCGAGATGAGCCGCGAATCCGGCTACTTTCTCGAAGCCAAGGTGGGCGCCGGTTCACCGCTGGCGGGGCGCAGCGTCAAGGAGAACGGCCTGCGCAGCCTGAAAAGCCTCTATCTGGCGGAAATCATTCGCGGCGAGCAGGTGATCTGCCCGGTGCAGCCGGAACACGAACTGCACGAAGGGGATGTGCTGCTCTTTTGCGGCGATGTGGAGAGCGTCGGTGTGTTGCAGGAGATGAAGGGGCTGGATCTCTACGGCCAGCACCGCCTCAACGGCCAGCATCTGGTGGAGGTGATCGTCAGCCACAGCTCGCGGCTGGTGGGTCAGACCATCAAGGATGCCGAGTTTCGCACCCACTTCGATGCGGTGGTACTGGCGGTGCGCCGCGGTGAAACCCAGCTTACCGGTGGCCTCGGCCAGATTGAGCTGCATGCCGGTGATACCCTGCTGCTGGCCCCCGGCCCCCAGTTTGCCCGCAACAAATCGCTGGGACGGGAGTTTGTGGTGGTGAGCGGGCTGGAAGCCTCCACCCGTCTCGATGGCAAGCGTAGCGCCGCCGTGGTGCTGGGCTTTCTCGGGGTGCTGGCGCTCTCGGTATTCGATCTGGTGCCGCTGTTCAAGGGCTTGCTGCTGATGCTGGTGGCGCTGCTGCTCACCCGTATTCTGACCCTGGACGAGATCCGCCGCCGCTTTCCGCTGGATATCTGGCTGGTGGTGGGCGGGGCGCTGGCCATTGCCGATCAGCTGGAAAAGAGCGGGCTGGCCAAGCTTATCGCCGACTGGCTGATGGGGGAGTTCAACGGTGCCAGCCCCATCATCGCCTTTATCGGTATCTATGTTTTTACCCTGGTGCTGACCGAACTGATGAGCAACAACGCGGCGGCCGCGCTGGCCTTCCCTATGGGTTACCAGCTGGCGCTCAGCATGGATGTCTCGACCATGCCGTTTATTCTGGCGGTGCTGTTCGGGGCCAGCTCCAGCTTTATCCTGCCTTACGGCTACCAGACCAACCTGATGGTCTATGCCGCGGGCAACTACAAGATGCCGGACTACCTCAAGCTGGCCCTGCCGGTCTCGCTGGCCTATAGCCTCGGGGTGATTGTGATGGTGCCCCTGCTGTTTCCGTTTTAAGGCGTAAGCGCCAAACAAGGAGTGTTGGATGAGCAATGCCATGGCATCAGCACGTTGTCGGCGGATAGTCCGAGGCGGCTCCCCGTGGTGCCGGACAGTTTAAGTTTTGAGGCGTGAGCGCCAAGCAAGGAGTGTGGGATGAGTAATATCGTGTGGCACAAGCATGCCGTGAACAAACAGAGCCGGGCCGAGCTTAAAGGGCAAAAACCGCTGGTGATCTGGTTTACCGGGCTCTCCGGGGCGGGCAAGTCCACCCTGGCGGGGGCGCTGGAGCAGGCGCTGGCGGCACAAGGCAAGCACACCTATCTGCTGGATGGTGACAATGTGCGCCACGGCCTCTGCGGCGATCTTGGCTTCGACGACGCCGCCCGTCAGGAGAATATCCGCCGGGTCGGCGAGGTGGCAAAACTGATGGTGGATGCGGGCCTGATCGTGCTTACCGCCTTTATCTCGCCATTTCGTGCCGAGCGGGCGCTGGTGCGCAGCCTCTTGGGCGAGGGGGAGTTTGTCGAGGTGTTTGTCGATGCGCCGCTCGCCGTCTGTGAAGAGCGCGATCCCAAGGGGCTCTATAAAAAGGCGCGGGCCGGGGAGATCACGAATTTTACCGGTATCGACTCCGCCTATGAGGCACCGGAGCAGCCGGAAATTCATCTACTTAATGCCGGTAAAGCGGTGGAGGTTGTGGTGGAGGAGTTGCTGGCCGCTCTGCGGCAGGGGAACTACCTGTAGCTGGATCGGAAGAACCTAAAACAAGCGCCCAGTGGTCTGCCACTTGGCTACCATAGGCGCTGCTGGGTTGGCAGCAGCCACTATAAGAAAAAGTTGGGTCATTATCGGAAAACCCATAAATTCAACTTATAGTGGCACCGGCGGGCCTTGAGCCACCCCAAGGCGGTCGATAGCAACCCCGCAAGGAGTTCTTCCGATCCCTGCTTATATCGCGGGGGGGATTCGCGATTGTCCGAATACGCTGCGTTATTCGAATCTACGGGCTCTATTTTACAGCCTTATTTAGTCTTGATTTTGCCAATCATTTGCTATTAGTTGCCAATCTACCTCACGAAGATCTTCTGTTGAATTAGACCATACATTCCAAAAATCAGGGTCGTCTGATTGTGGTCTTTGCTTTTCGGTAAGCTCTTTCATTCTTACTAGAACAGGAAGTTCAGAAGCCCATCCAAGTAAAATGGCATGCCGAGATGGTAATGATGGCAACTCCCTTAATAGCCCTCTCATATTATCAGGAACAAGTTTGTGGACTTGCTCTTGATCTCTATCATTACTAATTCGATGTAACAAAAAAGTATTGCACTGAGATAAAACAGTAGGAGATAACTCTGACGGCCTTTGGGAGGAAATTACAAGGCCCAAGCCAAATTTTCGTCCTTCACGAGCGATTTTTTCAAATACTTTACAGCATACATCAGAGACTGACTGACCTTCACTATCTTCTTTGTATCGCTTAATGAATGTATGTGCCTCCTCTGCGACCATCACTGTTGGTAATGGTTTTCCATTTATCCTTCGATAGCGTTGAAGTGCTTCAAAAGTTACTCTGGAAATTACAGCGGTTACCAGATGTATAATTTCATTTGGGACTAGAGATAAATCGATAACAGTTATAGAGCCTCGTTAATCTTCCCCAAGAAAAGTGTCTAACCAACTAGCTAAACTAATTGGTTCTTCTGAGTCATTTGTTACTGAATTTATACGAGTGTCACCAAGCATCGTTCTAATGCGAGTCAAAAGAAATTCTACAAACTGCTCTGTACCTGTTTCTTTCGCTAGAGCTTCAAGGTAAGCGACAAAGTCATCCCCTTTAAAAGGAATAGGCGTATCTTCACTTTTTGGAAGAAGCTCTTGTTCATCACCGCCAAGCGCAGCATATGTATTATTTAAAGAGTCAATTAACTTGTCGGTTTCAGATACATTAGGTTTCGCGGGCCACTGCTGCCCTATTCGTGTTGAAAGATATTCATCTATTGTGTTTATTAAATTCTCAAATGGTTTCTCTAAGAATTTTTCATCTAATGTGGTAATGCTATTTTTCCAAGAGGTTAAACTTTCTACAAAGCCTTTGGCATGGCCCCCATTAACATATATCTGACCTTGACTTGTCAATTGCCTCACTGATATGAGAAGGATGCCACAAAAGTGTTTTGCTTGGATTTTCACATCACTATCTGACAAAACATCATTTCTCATCGCCCTCAACGCTCTGCGTAGTAAAGGGAGTTGAACTTTTGAGCTGGCCTGAGTGAAAGCTCCCCACTCAGAACTATTCCATAACCATGATGGAACCTTAAGATCTATCTCTTCAGCAACAGTATTAGCATCTACGCGTAATAACTTACCCTTGTATTTTGATTCTGGACCAAATGCTCTACTGTACTCTCCATTTGGATCAAGTATTACAAATCGAGCATTTGGAGTTTGCCCTTGTTGTAGAACAGCATCTAAAGACCATTGAATTAACCCTGCTACAGAGCATGATTTACCGCTACCAGTGTTACCTAAAACAGCTATATGTCTTCCAAAAAGTCTATCTGGGTCTACTTTTATTTCAGCATTGTTAGCAAGAGGGCTATCTCCGATTTTAACTCTTCTATTTTCACCTGATTCGATAATTGATTTTAACTGCTGGTCAGTAGGTAGGAGGACGGAATCACCAACTGAGGGAAATGCATCTGTTCCTCTTGTAAATTTGAATCCATCATTTTTTCTATCGCTTCTCAATGTTCCAACAGGATTTATACTGAGTTTCTTCAACGGGAAAGGTAGGTCTATCAAGCCAAAATCTTGTAAGCCTCGCCTTTTGGGATATGGCGAGTTCTCCACCGCAATCCACTCAACCTGACCAACGAGAAATCCATCATCGCTACTTATGAGTACATAACTATTTATTCGGGGGAAATTTCGCGGTGAGCCACCTTGAAGTGATACTGAATCTGGAGAATCAATCTCTAAGGAAACTCTTATTTCGTTAGGTGATACAAAACCAACGGTTCCTATTCTTAATTGCTCTAGTCTTTCTATAGGCAAGTAACTCATAGTGTTACCTCGTCGGAAGTTGAGTTACTTGCATGCTCTGACTTGATAAAACCACGTTGCTTAAGTAGATCGGCCATCCTGATCGATGCTTTATCTATTGCAGGTTTAGGTAAATAGTTGTCAACGAGTGATTTGAGGTCACCTAAATGATCTCCCATTAGCAAAGTGATCTGTGCTTTTCTTCCGCTTTTACTAATAAAATTAATAATTCTTCCGAGTGGATCGCCAAAAGCAATAATAACCAAATGGGTAGAGGGTACAGTAAGAATATCTTCAATTACTCGATTTATATGTTCATCACCAAAACTGTAGCCATATGTAACCAGTGTGCTATTTGGTCGGCTAGTTGCTGCTGCTAAGTCTCTAAATAATTCAACATAAGGATATTCAGCTGTTTCTCTATCTTTTACTGAGTTTGGGTAAATCATTAGTTGTTCATAGCTATTTATTTCGTGACCTTCGGCTTCTAGAAAGGGCTCAACAGTACGTGCTCCAAAAGGTAGACCAAAGCGCCTGATCGCTCCATTTTGCTCATGCCAATCAAGAGATCCATGAAGTTTTGTGAAGCGTGCAACACCCTCTAGATATCTAGGTTCTCCGCGTATTCCTGGGGGGTTATAGTGATAATCAACTTCTAATCTCGAAGACCGAAAAACGGGAGCGATACTTCCAACAAAACGATCTATTAGCCTTAAACCAGCAAGCTCTGCCCCAACCTCAATAATTCGGTCATAGTTTGTTGTAAAAATATGAAGCCTATCGCGAGTAGCCGTTCTACTTGCAAAGCTCATTAAGAAGCTTACAAGATAGTTGAAAGTATCCTCTTTGCGCGTTGAGTCTGCGCTTTTAATTAAGTATTCTCCATTACTTACAGATTTAGAGAATTCACCCAGACACCGGGACAACTCTCTTTTAAGTGTATCCAAATCATTTTTTAGATTTCTATAGGCTGCATATGGCGTAGGTGGGTTTTCTGGTTGTGGGCTATTCAATACCGTTAGAATTTCAAGCCCTTTGATAAGCTCATTAATTGCTCTGATTTGATCTTCTATATTACCTTGGTCTCGGCCAGCCGCTTTTGCAGTTTTTGCAGCAAATTCATTTATTTCGTTTTGACATACAGCTAGATCACTTATCCATCCCATGCCGGCAGGAGGTGCTCCCGTAGCTGAAATTTGAATGGATGTACTTAAGCCTGCACCAATTAATAAATTTAAATGTTCTGATTGGAAAAGAGCGGTTAACCAAGGTTCGATATTTTGGCGCAATTTTTCTATTGATACTTGGGTCCCTTGTTCGCCCCATGAACTATTCGTTTTTAGGGTGAAAGGATGAGAGTCATTTTGTTCACTTGAGTTCGGTAGTAGTTCAATAATCTGTGGCACACTGCCAACTTTAATATGTTGGATGTTCATAAATACACTTCTTTTATTTGTGTGAAAGATATAGTGAGTAGGGGTAACTATAGCCACTAGTCTTAATTATAAAACTGTTGGCTTTGATCTTTACGTATGAAAAAGCCATGGAATATTTAGATGGGGCTGGAGTTGGGACTATCACTATTTTTATGTCGTATGTTGAGCTAGAAATAGTAGGTTGGAGCTGAACGCATTGAAGCCCAACGTTTACCGCAGAAACGTATCTGCAAATTTATTTTACCGATCAACCCATCATTATCCCGCTCTGGTTGACGCGATAATGCTCGTCTATTGGGCTTCGCTACGCACTGCCCCCAATCGACAAAAACCACGCTACCGCCCCTGAATTTCAGCCTCCAGTCTGCTGCTTGTTACCTGCGTTTTGGCACTGGCTTGGCTCATGGCTGACTCCGACAAGAGGTTGCCAAGCGGCTATGTTACCGAACGGGGCTGGGGTGAAAAGCACAAGCGGGTCGTTTCCTGAGCAAGATCAATAAATTAATCATTAATGGGTTTAAATGTGGTCAATCAACCACTTGGGCCCATCAGCGCAGAGGGAAATCGGACAGTGAAAGCGGGAGTGCCGCCCTCTTGCTGGCGGACATTAAAAACCCTATGGGCCCAAAGGCCCATAGGGTTTTTCTGCGGTGATTGTTGGTGTAGTGGTTATCTGGCTTGGCGTACCGGCACGGCGCGGGTAGCGGCAACTTCGTAGCGGCTTTGGCTTGTCGGAGCCCCTTTCTGGAACTGGCGTACCAGCCGGTCGAGATCGCTCAACTGGTTTACCAGCTGGGTGATGCCGTGTACGGCGTGCTGGCTGCCGACACTGGAGTCATCGGCCAGGGTCTTGATGCTGAGCACGTTGCGGTTGATCTCGGCGGTGACGTGGGACTGCTCCTGCACCGCCTGGGCAATCTGGCCGCTGCCGGAGGCGACCTGCTGCAACATGTTGTTGATCTGCTGGAGAATGGTGCCGGTCGCGGTGGCCTTCTGCTGGCAACTGTCGGCAAGTTGGCAGCCCTTCTCCATCGCTTGCTCAGCCTCGCCAGAGCTGTTTTGCAGCTCGGTGATCATCTTCTGGATCTCGCTGGTCGAGGATTGGGTCTTGATGGCGAGGGTGCGGATCTCGTCAGCCACCACCGAGAAGCCGCGACCCGCTTCGCCAGCCCGGGCCGCTTCGATGGCGGCGTTGAGGGCCAGCAGGTTGGTCTGGTTGGCGATGTTGTTGATCACATCGAGGATGCCGTCGATATCGCGGCAGTGGCCGACCAGCGCACTGATCACGCTCTTGGAGGTGATCAGTTCACTGTTCATGCCCGCCACGGCAGCCACGGTTTCGGCCACGCTACTGTTGCCGCTCTTGAACAGCACGGCCGTTTCATCCAGCAGGCTGGAGGAGTCAGTCGAGCTTTGTGACACCTCGCGAATGGATTCCGACATTTCGGTCACGGCGGTCGCAACCTGATTGGTTTCGGCCTGCTGCTGTTGCAGGTTGTCGGTGATGGATTCGGCGTTGCGCAGATCCCCCTCGGCGGCCTGCAGGATCTTGCTGCAAGTCTGCTGGGTGCGGGCCAGCACGGCGTTGAACTCGGCCTGATTCATCACCATCGAGAGTTCGATGGCGGCGATGTTGTCCACCTTGTTGGTGTAGAGCAGCTGCATCAGCGGGTTGTCAAAGCGACTGCGGGCCATCTTGTTGAGCTTGCCGAGGCGACGGGAGAGGGCATTCAGGGTGATGGCCGCTATCGCCAGCGGCAGGGCGGCTAGCGCCAGTTGCCAGTTCATATCGTGGCTGTAGCCCAGCGCAAACATGGCGAGCAGGCTCAGCAGCAGACAGAGGTTGATGGCCAGGGTATGGGAGAAGGTGGGCAACTTGAGCGCCAGCGGCAGCTTGTTGTTGCGAAGGTCGGCATAGACCTTCTCGGCCCGCTGTTTGATCTCTTCGCTCGGGGCGGTGCGCACTGACTGATACTCCACCACCCGGCCGCTTGCATCCTTGATGGGGGTGACAAAGGCGCTGACCCAGTAGTGATCACCGTTCTTGCAGCGATTTTTTACCGGTCCCATCCAGCTCTTGCCATCCCTGATGTGACCCCACAGATCGGCAAAGGCCTGTTTCGGCATGTCAGGATGGCGCACCAGATTGTGGTGTTCCCCCTTCAGCTCGTCGAGCGAGAAGCCTGCAATATCGCAGAACTCATCGTTGGCGTAGGTGATGCGGCTCTCCAGATCCGTGGTGGAGATGAGGCTCTGGTGGTCTGGATAGAGACGTTCTCTTTGGGTAACCGGTTGATTGATTCTCATGGCCTTGCTCCCGAGCTGTGGTGGTTAAATTTTGATCTGCGTCAAGACATGTGCAAAGGGCGGGCCAGCTGGCAAAAACTAATGATTGATGTGTTATTAGCGAGGTTTGGAGAGGAAAAACGCGTGGTTGTTTGCAATATGCAACGGATCTGACAGGGTGTGCCGCTGCGGTATCTGCAATTTGCAACCTATTCTGGTCAAGCCCATGAGCTTGGAGTCAGCAGCTGGATGCGAAGGAGCCACGAACCGACGGGGCATCCGCTGCCCCGCCAGAGATCAGGGGAGAGGGTCGGGAGCGGGTGAGGAGGGGGCGCTGACGAGCTGCATCACTTCAATCTGGATCCCCTGCACCAGCACGGTTTTCAGATCCTGCAGGTACTCCTCCAGCGGCGATTCTTGCAGCAGCTGGGCGAGCTCGTTGCCCACCGGGGTGAGGCGGTAGTAGAGCAGGGTGATGTTGTTCTGCTTGCACTGCAGTCGCCAGCGCTGGTTGCCGAACTCCAGCTCGACCCCATCGGCGGGCAGCGGGCCGGACTCCAGCTCGGCGCGATGCAGCAGCCCGAGCTCAAACAGTTGCAGCAGGGCGTTGTAGGGCAGTCGGTATTTGCCAAGGCCAAGGCGCGTCGCCTTGGCGCGGCTCAGCAAGCTGGCCCCCTTGTGCAGCCCCAGCAGCAGCCGTTGCTCGTCGCTGCCGGTATAGTGGCAGGTCAGCGAGCAGATGCGCTGAAACAGCTGGGCCTCGCGCTGGGTCATCTCTTTGAGGGTGGCGAGCGCCCGAATGGAGAAGCGGCCCGGCGTGGCTACTTCCAGCGCGAAGATCCGCCCCCACAGCTGCTGCATCGGCACCATGCTGATATCTTCCGCCAGTTGCAGGAAGCGGGTCAGCCAGTCGCTGTCCATCTCGCCGCCAGCTGCGGTCTCTTCGCAGTGGCGGGAGGCCATCACCATGATGGCTTCCAGATTGCGCTGGCGGGCGGCCTGATCCGCCAGATGGCGAAAGGTGGCGCGCTGTTCGAAGGTGCTGTCGGTGTTGCGGGTGAGCATGCCGTCGATGCCGCGACTGCGGGCCAGACGCAGGGTCTGCTCCTGGCTGCTCAGGATCGAACTCTCTTTTTTCGGGGGGGGGAGGTCTGCCATGCTGACTCCATTCGCACAGGTTCTGGAGCTGAATGTTACTCCAACCGGGATGCCAAGATAACAAAGCGGCCTCCGTGGAGGCCGCTTTTTTTGCAACGGGAGGATTACTCCTCGTAGACGCTCACCTCGACCGCTTCCATCGAGTATGAGGCGGTGGCCATCTCGTGGCTTGAGCTGACCGTGCGCATCTTGCCTTTCACCCAGATGGCATCCCACAGATCATCCACCGGCGCACCCTTGGGGTAGCTCACATAGATCACCTGATTGGTGGGGGGCGGCGGCACATGGATGCAGGCGCCGAAGTAGGGCACCAGCAGGAAGGCGGTGATCTTCTTGGCATCCCCCTCCAATGGCACTACGAAGCCCGGAATGCGCACATCCTGGTTGTCCAGCTTCTTGTTTACCCCACCCACCGGTTGCGGCACCGACATGGGATCTTCGTGATTGACCTGGGGCGGTGGCAGCAGTTTTTCCCCTTCCGGGATGAGCACATCCCAGTCGATGGTCTTGTAATCGGCGGCCAGGGCGGGCAGCACCAGCAGGCTGGCGAGCAGCGCCACAATTTTCCACTTCATCATCTGTCCTTCTGTTTCAATTTTGGGCGTCTCGCTAGACGCGAATGCTCATGCCATCGCTCAGGCTGTAGCGGTAAGCGCGGGCGGCAGGGAGCAGGCCAATTACCATGCCTGCCAGCCAGACTACCCCCAGCAACTGCCACTCGTAGGTGCTCGGCAGCCCCAGACTCAGTTGCAGGCCATAGTGGCTGAGCAGCCAGGGCGAGGCAAGCCCCTGTCCCAGATAGAGCACGGCGACCCCGAGGGCGATACCGACCGTGGTCAGCGCCATGGCCTCCAGCGCCAGCAGCAGGAACAGGTGGGCGGGGCCGGCACCGAGGGATCGCAAAATGGCGAGCTCCCGGCGCCGCTCGTTAAGCCCCGCCAGCAGGGTAGTCAGCATGCCGATCAGGCCCGCTACCACCACGAAACCGGCGATGACCGAGAGAGCGGTTTCCGCCACGCTCATCAGGCTCCACAGCTCCTGCAGGGCGGCCCCCGGCAGGATCGCCATCAGCGGCTCTTTGGGATAGGTGTTGACGCTGCGTTGCAGCTGGAACGCCAGAATGCGGTTGCTCAGCCCCACCATAAAGGCGGTGATGGTTTTCGGGGTGAGATCCTGCGCCAGCGCCTGCTCCGGCGTCACGTTCTTGCTGTGGCGGCCGGTATCCCAGCCCAGATGGATCGCCTCTATCCCCGCCAGCGGCACATGGATGGTGCGATCAATGGGCGTGCCGGTCGGCGCCAGAATACCCACCACCTTGAATGGCAGGTTGTCGTGCTGGCTGAACGAGGTGTTGCCAGCGCCGTGGGCGATGACGATGGATTGGTCGAGGTGATAGCCGAGCTTCTCGGCCACCTGGGCGCCCAGCACAGCTTCAAACGGCGTCTCGAAAGGCCGTCCTTCCCGCAGTTGCAGCGACTGCTGCTGACCGTACTTCAGGTGGGTGAAGTAGTCGCCATTGGTGCCGAGCACCCGAAATCCCTTGTGGGAGTCGCCAAGGGAGAGCGGGATGGTCCAGGCTACGCCCGGTTTCTGCTTGATGGCCTGATAGGAGTCCCACCCCACGTTGTTGGTGGGGTTGCCGATGCGAAACACCGAGTAGAGCAGCAGGTTCACCTGACCGGAGCGGGCGCCGACGATGAGATCGGTTCCCGAGACGGTGTTGGAGAAGCTTTCGCGGGCCTGGGTGCGCACCCGCTCCACCCCGAGCAGCAGGGTGACGCTGATGGCGACGGCCAGCAGGGTGAGCCCGGCGGTAAGGCGGCGGGCCCAGAGACTTTGCAGGGCGAGCTTTAGCACGTGACCCTCCGGTTTTGTTGTCGTACCGCGTGGGTACGCATGGCATTCATCAGGGAGACGCAGTGTTGAACGGTGCTCAGCATGATGCCCTCCGGTTGAGCTGTTGCAGATTTTCGACCCGCGGGAACAGGGGTTCGAGATAAGGGTCGTGACTGACGAAGATCAGGGTCGAGCCCTGCTTGTCGCACTCCTCGAACAACAGCTTGATAAAGGCCGCCCGGTTGTCGGTGTCGAGGGCAGAGGTGGGCTCGTCAGCAATCACCAGCGGTGGCGAACCGATCAGCGCCCGTGCGGCGGCAACCCGCTGCTGCTGGCCAATGCTGAGGGCATGGACGGGGCGATGCAGCGCGTCGTCCGGCAGTTGCAGCTCCGCCAGCAGACGGCGCGCCTCCTGCTCCGGACTCCCTTGCAGGCGGGCCCGTTTGGCGGGCGAGAAGGTGAGGGCAGCAGTCACGTTGTCCTGCACCGAGAGAAAGGGCAGCAGATTGAACTGCTGGAAGATATAACCCAGATTGGCCGCCCGGAAGTGGTCACGGGCACGGCCAGAGAGCCGGGCCAATGGTTGGCCCAGCACCTCCAGGGTGCCGTGGTTGGCGGTCTGGATCCCGGCCAGCAACCCGAGCAGGGTCGATTTGCCGGAGCCCGACGGGCCCTTGATAAAGACCCGCTCACCCTCGCGGATGGTGAGGGCGGGCAGATCGAGTACGGCGTCGCCACCTGGCCAGGCAAAGGCCAGATCGCGGATCTCAACCACGGCTTTTTTCATGGCGTTACCAGCTCAGCTTGTTGGCGGACGGGGTCAGCTCGCCCGCGGTCTGGCCGGTGGGCAGGATCCCCTGCACGCTCAGCTTCTCAAGGCTCGGATAGACGCTGAACAGGGTCGCTTCAAGGCCGGTGAGTTTGGCTGGCGTGGCGCAGGTGTAGGTATACATGGCGCCCATATCGGCGTGACCCGCTTCGTCATGATCATGGTGGTCTTCATGTTTGTCGCTGGCAGCCTTGTCATGGTCATGGTCATGGCCGTGATCTTCTTTGGCTGCTTGCAACTCCTGCTGGATCAGTTTGCAGCCACCGGCCGGGTCGAAGCGGAACAGGGTGTCAGGCTGCTGGAGGCGGGCGATGGCTTTGGCGTATAGCGCCTTCTCTTCATCGCTCTTGGCGGCGTGCTCGAAGCCCACCAAATCGGCGGCAGGGGCCTGCAGCTCGATCATCAGCTGGTCGCCATCGACCACCAGATTGAGGTGGCCGTGGCCATGCTCGTGGGCGCCGTGGCTGTGGCTCTCGTGTTCGTCGTGATTGGCGTGTGCGCTAAAGGCCGCTGCGGCCAGCAACAGAGTAACTGCTTTCATCTTTAATCCTTTTTCAAAAAAAATAGCGAAATTAAACAAAGGGATAGAGAAAAGCAGAGGCGGGCGGCGCACGGATGGCATAGCTGTGAAGCGTGGCGGTATCTGCCGAGCGTTGCATGGTTGCAACTGCTGGCAGAACAGAGGTCGAACCGGGGAAACAATAGGGGGTGGCGGTGATGACCTGTTTGCCATCCAGATGGAGGGCGCAAACCAGGCAGTGATGGTCGTCGTGGCCGGGCAGGGCAGATTCAAACTGGTGCCGAGCAAGGGCAGGCTGCAGCCATAACCAGCCCAGCAGCAAGATCCAGATTTTCAGCTTGATACGACCCATAGACCCTTATGGAAAGGGCGCCATCAGCGCCCTTTCTCTCTGACTTAGAGATGGGACTTGATGAGCCCCATCACGGTAGCAATGTTGTTGGCATCGAGCTGGCCATCTTTGGCAAACAGCACCTTGCCCTCTTTATCCAGCAGAATGATCGCCGAGCTTTCCGGCGTCAGATCCCAGGCGTTGCGCGCCATGCCCTTGGCATCCAGCACCATGGCGGACCAAGGGAACTCTTTCTTGCTGTCCTCGGCACTGCTCTTCACGAAGCCGGAGGTGCCCCAGATGGCGTCATTGCTGTTGATGACGGTAACGGTCTGGTACTTGTCTTGCGGCAACTTGGCGGCCTTGATCGCCTCGATCATCGGGGCGTTCAGCTCCTTGGCACTGGAGCGACCGGCAATATGCTGGATCAGGAACACCTTGCCGGTGAGCGAGGTGCTCTGCCACGGCTGGTAGCCGATCTCCTTGCCATTCAGTACCAGCTCACCCTTGTCGCTGACATTGACCAGCGGCACCGGGTTGCCATCTTTGAAGTTGTGAGCAAAGACCAGAGATGGCAGCAGCGCCAAAGTAAGTACGAGATGTTTCATCCTGATGACACTCCATTTGTTATGTTATAACGAGTTTCGGATTGAGGGAATGGGCGAGCTTCATCCTAAACTGATCGGATCTGTTTAAAAAGTGTTAAATAAGATCGCAATTCAGAAGCGTCGGCGCCCCGCCAGTCAGGTGGTTGGCTGGCAAGGGCGGCTAGGATGGCATGACATCGATAAAAATCAATGAATTGGCTGCTGGTCTGAGCTGTCTGCGTCAGTAGAGCGACTCGCTGATGAGGGGGATCTTGGCCATGGTCATCTGCTGGGCCAGCAGGGACGAGCCGGTCAGCAGCACATGGCGCTGATTGTTGATCACCACAACATCACCGGGTACGCCACTGTCTGCCGTAATGGCCAGCCAGGCAGGGGAGACGCTGCCGATGCTGATATCCGGATAGATGATGCTGAGCACATATTGCGGCGCCAGCTCTGCCAGCAGGCTGGCCATCAACAGCGCCTTCTCGTCGCTGTCGGCCTTGTTATCCTGCAGCGCCTGCAGCGGCGGCGCGAAGTGATCCAGCTGCTCCGGCTGGGTGGGGATGGCGTTCAGCCACTCCTGCAGCAGGCTGACGCTGGTGGCGAGATCCTTGGCGGCAAACTGCTGCGCCAGCGGCTTGAGATGCCCCTTGAAGTGGTAGAAGAGCTGGGAGTAATCGGGTCGCACGCAAGGCAGTTTGCGATTGGCAGGATGGACGCAGGGGATCACCCTCATCTGGTAGAAGGCATCCTCCTGATACTGCTGGTAGGCTTGCCAGAACAGCATCGACTCCATGCTGTCGTCCCGCAGGGTGAAGGCCTGCTCCAGATTGCGAAACTTGGTAGCGGTCTCCGGGCTGCTCTGGTTGATCAGGTTGATGCTGTTGTAGAGCCGCGGGCTGATGTAGGCGTAAAGGGTCTCCAGCGGATTGGTGAGAGAGGCCTTCAGCAGGCTCATCTCGTGGCGACTGGCGGCCATCACCTGATCGTCGGTGGTCAGCTGGAAGTGCTTGCGCTGGCCATCGGTGGATTGCCACTGCCAGCTCATGTTGATTTCGCTGGCGTTGCTTGTAGCACCAAGAGTGGTGCAGAGAGTGAGGCTGAGCAACAGCGCGGGGGTCAGCTTCATGGTGGTGCTTCCTGCCGTGGACGATAATTAACAACTAGGTGAGCCGGCACCACTTTGGTGATGTTTCGTTTTGTGATCTGGATAACAGATTGATGTGACTTTTAATTTAATTGTGAAATTAAGTCACTCTGGAGGGGTTATGAAGCCTTGGATCATAGTGCTGTCTGGGTTGCTCAGCCTGCCAGCCATGGCGGGTCAGGTGATCGTTAACAAGGGGATGTCCGTTGCGGATACCTTTGCCCTGCGCGATCAGTTGGCGCGCGAACACGAATGGCAGGAGTGGCTGCGCTACCAGCAGGCCATCAAGTGGTTGGAGGTATTGCCGGTCAACTGCGAGCTGATGAGCCCGCCGGGCGGCGGCTATCGCTGTGGCGGTGATTACTATCGTCCCTACCAGAAAGATGGTCGTGAAATATACATTCAGGGTAATCCTGCTGGAGATGCGACCGGTCAGCTGCCGCAAACACCGACAAAAAAGGCGCCATAAGGCGCCTTTTTTTTACAAACCGAGTGACGCTTACTTGGCAGCGTAACGCTCGGCAGAGGTCTTGATCTCGGCTTCGGCAGCGGCCTTGTCGCCCCAACCTTCCACCTTGACCCATTTGCCCGCTTCCAGCTCTTTGTAGCGCTCGAAGAAGTGCTGGATCTGGGCTTTCAGCAGTTCCGGCAGATCGTTCACATCCTGGATGTGGTCGTACTGCTTGGTCAGCTTGGAGTGCGGTACAGCAACGATCTTGGCATCTTCGCCAGATTCGTCGGTCATCTTCAGCACGCCAACCGGGCGGCAGCGAATGACGGAACCGGCCAGCAGCGGGTAGGGGGTCGGAACCAGTACGTCGACGGGGTCACCATCCAGAGAGAGGGTCGCGTTCACGTAGCCGTAGTTACACGGATAGAACATCGGGGTAGACATGAAGCGATCGACGAAAATAGCACCGCTGTCCTTGTCGACTTCGTATTTGATCGGGTCGGCATTCTGCGGGATTTCGATGATGACATAGATATCGTCGGGCAGGCTCTTGCCGGCCGGTACCAGGTTCAGGCTCATGATAATTCCTTCGTTGTTAGTATCAGGTTTGCAGGCCGATATTATAGCGATGTGATGTTAAATGACCATATTTCAGCGGATATCGCTAACAAAGAAGGGGGATGTATCCGCTTTGCGGCACTTTGATGTGTGCGGGATGCAACAAAACTGCTGTTTTGATGCCCTGCCGCTGACCTTGGTCACCGGCAGGGCATGTGGAGTTGCGAGCAAAGGGGGTCAGAGCGAGTAGGGGAGTCTCGACTCGTTGACCAGTCGCGACAGGGCTGTCACTACATGAGGGTCAAACTGGGTGCCGGAGCGGGACTGGATATACTCCATGGTCTGCGCCAGCGTCCAGGGCTCCTTGTAGGGGCGCTTGCTGAGCAGGGCATCGAATACATCGACCACCGCCACAATCCTCGCCGACAGCGGGATCTGCTGGCCTGCCAGCTGCTGCGGGTAGCCCTTGCCATCGAAGTGCTCATGGTGGCCCCGAGCGATTTCGGCGCCGAGAGAGAGGTAGCTGGTTCCCTCCACCATTTCGCCCGCCTTGTGCAGGATATTGGCGCCGATACCGGCGTGCTGCTCCATGATGGCCCGCTCTTCCGGGTCGAAACGGCCGGGCTTGTGCAGGATATGATCCGGGGTGCCCACCTTGCCCACATCGTGCAGGATGGAGGCCATGCCGATCATCTCGACAAACTCCGGAGTCAGCTGCTCGGGATAGGCCGCCATCTGCTTCAATTCGGCCACGATGGCATCCGAGAGTTTCTGCACCCGCAAGACATGCTCGCCGGTATCGGAGTCGCGAAACTCTGCCAGCGCCGCCAGCGCCACCACGGTAGCCTCCTGGGCGCGCAGCAACTGGTTGTAGAGATAGAGGTTGTCGTAGGCCGCCGAGATGCGTTGGCAGAAGACATCCAGCAGATCGCACTCGAGGGGATCGAGAGGCTGGGTCGGGGTAAAACTCAGCACGAACTCGCGACCATTCTGGGCTGCGATATAGAGGGAGTCCTGTGGGTGTTCAAAGCGGTTGCAGCGCGCCGCCAGTGCCTTCATGACCGAGTCATTGAGGGTGGGAAAGTCGGTGATCTTGCCATCATCCAGCAGAGTCTCGTAGTCGCCGGTGGCGGCGAGGATCTCCAGCCCCTGTTCGCCGGGACGGCGCTCGGCGCAGATAGCCCCTTCGGTGCCCACATCGAGAATGGCGCTGATCTGTTTCAGCACGCCGGAGGCAAACTCTTTGAGTGAATGAAGATGGTAGAGATCGCCCGCCCCTTCGAGAATTTTGCCGAGCCCCTGGCGGCTCTTGTCGATAGCACTGAGGGTTTCGTATGAACGCAGGGATGCGATGACAGTGGTGTAGAGCTTTTGTACCGTCAGCTCGGTCTTGGTCTTGTAGTCATTGATGTCGTAATCGAGGATCACCCGCTGCTCGGGGGCTTGGCCGGGTTGGCCGGTACGCAGCACGATCCGCACCAGCGAGTTGTGCATTTCGTTGCGGATCCGGTGCACCAGCCGCAGACCTGCGTCTTCGGTCTCCATCACCACATCGAGCAGGATCAGCGCAATCCTGGGATTGGCCTCCAGCATGCGGCCAGCTTCGGCACCGCTGTAGGCATTGAGCAGCTCCAGCGGACGGGATTTGTAATGAATGTTGGATAGGGCCAGGCGGGTGGCATGATGGATATCCGGCTCATCATCCACGATCAGCACTTGCCATGGGTTGAGTGCCTTGGGGACCACGACCTCCTCATCATCGAGTTCGATGATGTCGTCGTCCAGCAAGATATCGTCCTTGTCTTGGGCACTGCTCATATCGGTTACGCCTCCGGCGCTCAATGAGTATGTGAACAGTATGCACGATCACATCCTCTCGGATCATCAGGATAAGTAGATATCGTGAGCTGGCTCCGCCTCTTTATCGCTACTCGAAAGGTTCCAGATACCCCTGGATCGACTTCTTCAACCAGGCCAACACCTTGCCGTGATAGGCGTTTTCCGCCAGATAGACCCCGTAATCCCGCCACTGCAGGCTGAACTTGTGTTTCAGGGTCAGCAGGGAGCCTTGTCGCAGCTGGCTCTGGATCAGTGGCGAGGGGAGTACCGCCCAGCCCAGTCCGTCCAGCACCGCATTGCACATCAACTCGAAGCTGGAGAGGCCGATATGCTGGCCTCCCACAGGTAGCAGGCTTTTTACCGAAAATTCATCTACATACGAGAGGGTGACCTGGGTGTGCTCGGTCAGATCCTGCTGTTTGACCCGCTTCAGTCCGGCCAGCGGATGGCTGGGTGCCACCACCATCAGGGTGCGGATCGGGTTGAGCACGTCGATATTGAGGCCGCTGCGCTCCTGATCTTCGGTAATAAGGCCAAAAGCGGCATCGACGAATCCCTCTTCCACCAGCGCCGGCAGTTCGGGTGGGGAGGCGAGCACCAGCGAGATACTGGTACCGGGAAACTGATTGTGCAGGCTGGCCAGCATCTCGCGCCACACCTGCTCGGGAATGGCGTCATCGCGGGCAACCCGCAGCGCCACTTCGGCCCCCGAAGCGTAATGTTTGCACTTCTGCTGCAGGCTGTTGGCTGCCTGCAGCAGGCGAGTGCAATCATCAAGCACCAGCTCGCCGATCTCGGTCAGGCGACTCTGATTGGCGCCTCGTTCAAAAAGTTCGACGCCAAGCTCAACTTCCAGCGCCGCGATGGAGGTGCTGACGGCGCTGCGGCTTTTGCCGAGGCGACGGGCAGTGTTGGCAATAGAGCCACTATTGGCGGACTCTACAAAGAGTTCTATCTGATATAGCTTCATGTTTTACAGGCTATGGCGGAGTTTTTCACTATCACCTTAGCGTGTCGAACTAAGGCAAGGCAAACCTGTGGCGTCGAAATAATCGACGCTGAGCGATTGTCGCGAGTTGCTTCTCCCCGTTTACCATCTCTCCCGTCGAAGCAACAAAGGCATCTTATATGTTATTAAGTCGTATGTTTCTGGCCCGGCTGTTTTTGACCGGCGCCATCGTGACCGAGGTCGCCGGTACCTCCAGCATGGCCATGATCCCCGAGCAGGGGGCTGGCTGGATGAATTACATCCCGATGTGGCTGTTGATCGGTTTCTCGTACTGGTTGCTGGCGAAAGCCGCCAAAACAATCTCCATTGGTATTGCGTTTGCGCTCTGGGAGGGGCTCGGGATCACCTTGATCACCATAGTGTCGGTCATGTTCCTTGGTTACGATGTGACCGTTCAGGAGCTGATTGGCCTGGCTCTCGCGATAGTGGGGATTGTTATGGTGACCATGGGGGAGACCCATGATGAGCCTGCAGGCAAGTCAGTAGAAGCGGAGGCCACAGCATGAGTCCGTTTGTGATTGTACTGGGTGCCGCACTGATCGATATCGGCGCCAACATGGCCATCAACCGCTCCAAGGGTTTTCGTTACAAGGGGTGGGGATTCCTGGGGATCATGCTGGTACTCGGCGCCTTTACCCTGCTCTCGGAAGCGGTAAGTGGCGGCCAGATTGACCTGGCTGTTGCCTACGCCACCTGGGGGGCTATCGGCATCGTCGGTACGGCGCTGGGCGGTTTGCTCTTCTTCGGTGAGCGGCTCAAGCCCATCGGCTGGGCTGGCATGATGGTGATGGCGCTGGCTGTCGTTATGCTGACTACCGCCTGATAACCTGAAGCAATAACAAAAGCCGCCCGATTGCAACCGGGCGGCTTTTGTTTGGCTGATTGCTTGGTCGATGCAGGCTCAGCGCGGCGCTTCGTAGAGTTCCAGCGGCAGGCCGTCGGGGTCGGCGAAGAAGGTAAAGCGCTTGCCAGTCAGCTCGTCCACCCGCACCGGCTCTACCTCGACCCGATTGGTCAGCAGGTGGGCGATGACCCGGTCAAGGTCGCTGACCCGAAAGGCGAGATGGCGCAGGCCGCACGCCTCGGGGCGGGAGGGGCGCTCGGGAGGCGAGGGGAAGCTGAACAGCTCCAGCTGGCTGCCGTCCGGCAGGGCCAGATCCAGTTTCCATGACTGGCGCGCTTCGCGCAGGGTCTCGGCGATGATGGGCAGCCCCAGCACCTCGTGGTAGAAGTGGCGCGAGCGTGGATAATCGCTGGCGATGATGGCCACATGGTGGATGGCGTCAAACAGCGGAAAGGTCATGGTGTTTCCTTGTCAGCAGCATAGTGAACGGGCAGCCTGCTCTGCCCGTGTCGTTGATCTAGTTGAAGAAACCGCCGAACCAGTCATCCAGCGCACTGCGCGGTGTCGCATTGCTGGCGCAACCGGCCGGGGAGCCCATGGTGGATGCTTTGGCCGGCACCTGCAGGCTGCCCGGGCAGTCGCTGGCGACGCGGGTGCCGCTGGCGCGGGAGAAGTTGGCCCAGGTGACCCCTTCCGGCATCTTCAATCCCAGACTGTTGACGCCGCGCTGGCTCATGTAGCCGCTAAAGAGCTGCAGGGCTCCGCTGGCACCCGTCAAGCCCGCCGGGGTGTTGTCGTCGCGACCGACCCAGATACTGACCAGCTCGTTGTTGTCCATCCCGGCAAACCAGGAGTCGCGCAGCTCGTTGGTGGTGCCTGTCTTGGCCGCCATGGTGGCGCCGGGGAACTTGGCACTGAGCGCGCGGGCTGTGCCCTGACTCACCGTCTTGGTCATGGCGAACAGGGTCAGCCAGCTTGCTTGCTGGTCGGTGACCCGCTTGGCGGTCTGATCATGCTGATAGAGCAGGCTGCCATCTCCGTTCACCACGGCGCGAATGGCCGACAACGGCTGGGTGAGCCCCTGATTGGCAATGGGCAGATACATCTGGTTCACCTCCAGCGGGGAGAGGGCCACCGCCCCCAGCACCAGCGACGGGTAGGGCTGGATCTCCTGCTGGACTCCCAGCTTGTGCAGGGTATCGACAACCTTCTCCAGCCCCACCTGCAGACCCAGATTGACGGTCGGCACGTTGAGGGAGCTGGCCAATGCATCCATCAGCGGCACGCTCTGGCGGAACTTGCGATCGTAGTTTTGCGGCGTCCAGACCTGACCATCCTGACCGCGAATACGGATCGGCTGATCTTTGAGCGGGGTCGCCAGGGTCAGGCCGTTGGAGAGGCCGGTGAGGTAGACCGCCGGTTTCACCAGCGAGCCGATCTGACGGCGGGCATCCAGCGCCCGGTTGAACCCGGCGTAGCGGGGATCGCGGCCACCCACCAGCGCCACCACTTCGCCCTTATGCCAGTCGGAGACCACCATGGCCGCCTCCAGCTTCTTCTTGCCGCGCAGTTTCTCGATATCGGCGAGGCCCGATTCGACCGCCCGCTCGGCCGCATGCTGGGCGATGGGGTCGAGGCTGGTGAAGATCTTGAGGCCGGACTGCTTGAGCAGATCGGCGCCGAAGCGGCTCTGGATCTCTCGCTTGAGCAGTCCCATAAAGGCCGGGGTACGGCCATAACTCATCTGGCCGCGGGCGATGATGCCGAGGGGCTGACGGCTGGCCAGTTCATACTCTGCCTGGGTCAGGCTGCCGTGATCCATCAGCAGCTTCAGCACCAGATCACGGCGGGTCTTGGCCCGCTCCGGGAAGCGCCATGGGTCGTAATAGGAGGGGCCTTTCACCAGACCGACCAGCAGGGCGACCTGATCGATATCCAGCTCGTTGACCGGAATGCCGAAGTAGAAGTAGGAGGCGAGGCCGAAACCATAGACCCCTTGCGAGAAGTTCTGCCCCAGATAGACCTCGTTGAGGTAGGACTCCAGGATCTCGTCCTTGCTGTAGCGATAGTCGATCAGCACCGCCATATAGGCTTCCTGCAGTTTTCGCCACAGGCTGCGCTCACGGGTCAGGAAGAAGTTTTTGGCCAGCTGCTGGGTCAGGGTACTGCCCCCCTGCACGGTGCGACCCGCGATCAGGTTGGCGAACATGGCGCGCATGATGGCCACTGGCGAGACGCCGCCATGCTGGTAGAAGTCGCGATCCTCGGTGGTGAGCAGGGTCACCAGTAGGCTGTCGGGCACTTCGGCGATACGCACCAGCAGGCGATCTTCCCGATCTTCGGTATTGAGGCGATCGAGCAGCACTGGGTCCATCTGGGCGTAACCGAGCTGGCGCTGGTTCTCCAGCGACTGGATCCCCTCAAGGCGCGGGCCGTTGAAGGTGAGGCGCAGGCCACGGGCTCCGTCGGCGCCGTCATAGAACTCGAACGGACGGCGAATAAGCTCGATGCGATTGCCGTTGATGGTGTATTCACCCGGCGTGTGAGGCTGGCGCACCTGCTTGTAGCTCAGCATGTTGAGCTCGCGCAGCATCTGGTCCCGCGACAGGCGCTGGCTGGGGTAGAGCTCCAGCGGACGGCTGTAGACCATCACCGGCAGCTGCCACTTCTCGCCATCGAAGCGCTCGCGCACCTTGGTATCGAGGTAGATGCCAAACACCACCATAAAGGCCGCCACCACCAGGGAGAGCTTGAAGCCAAGCCAGAACAGCTTGCGCCAGATGGTGCGTTTGGGCGCTGCCTTCTTGGGGGCACGCTTGCGTCGTTGGGTTGCCATAAATCCTCTTTGCTTTCCTTTATACTTGTTATGTCGCATTCGCGAACGTTCGAGCGGGATTAACCCATCGAACCTAGATGCCCATCTTCTTCTTGGTGACCTTGGTCGGCATCGCTTCCAGCGGATTATCCGGCCAGTAGTGGCGGGGATAGCGCCCCTTCATCTCTTTCTTCACCTGCTCGTAAGAGCCAGCCCAAAAGGCGGCCAGATCGGCGGTGATCTGCAGCGGTCGCTGGGCGGGGGAGAGCAGCTCCACCACCAGCGGCACCCGGCCATCGGCCACGCAGGGGGTCGAGCCTTGCCCGAACATCTCCTGAATGCGTACCGGGATCACCGGTGCCTGCCCCGGCTGATAGCGGATCCGCACCCGGCTGCCGGTGGGCGCTGCAAAGTGGCTCGGCAGCGCCTCGTCCAGCCGTTTGGGCAACGGCCAGGGCAGGGATTGGCGCAGGATGTCGCTCATATTGAGCCTCTTCAGCTGCTCCAGCCGTGTCATACCGCTCACCGCTGGCAGCAGCCACTGTTCCAGCGTGGCCAGCAAAATTTCCTCATCCATCGCGGGCCACCCCTCATCGGGCAGCCAGTCGCGGGCGCAGCGCAGGCGGGCCAGCAGCCCTTCGCTGCTCTCGTCCCAAGGCAGCACATGCAGCCCCTTGTGGCGAATGCCTTGCAGCAGGCAGCGTCCTTTCTGCTCGTCAGAGAGTTCGGTCAGCGGTCGTTGGCTCAGCACCAGCTCGCCGATCACCTGCTGGCGCTCGGCGCGCACCCGCTCCTCGCGCTCGTCCCAGTCGAACCATTGGCGCTCGCTTACCAGTTCCGGCAGCAGGCGCGCCAGCTCATCCAGCTCTATCGGTTCGGCGATAAAGATGCGGCTGCCGCGATCATTCTGCCCCATCTCGATGGCGATCAGCGCCCCTTGTCCCTGACAGGGATGACCTTCTACCAGATCGCAGCTCACCCCACCACTGAGTTGATAGCGACTGCCGCTGCGCAGTTTGCCGATGCGATCCGGCCAGGCGAGGGCACAGAGCAGCCCGAGCCACTGGCCCTGCGCATTGGCAGGGCGGGCGCCAAGCCGTTCAAACCAGCGGGCAGCGTTCTGGCGCAGGGCGTTTTGACGGCGGTGGAACAGCACAGAGAGGCGCTCCGATCCTCGCAGATCTTCTTCCTGCAACGCCAGCAGATAAGCGGCATCGGCGACAATCCCTGTCAGACCCTCGGACTCCAGCTCGCGGGCGCGTAGCAGCATGCGGGCTAGGCGAGGGTGGATACCGAAGGCGGCCATGGCACGGCCAGCGGGAGTGAGTTGTTGCTCACCCTCAGGCTTCATGGCGCCAAGGGCCACCAGCAGCCGCTTGGCACTGGCCACCGCAGCGGCGGGGGGCATGTCCAGCAGCGGCAGATCTTCCACCTTGGCCCCCCACTGGGCGGCATCCAGCAGCAGACCGGTCAGCTCCTGAGTGAGAACATCTGGCGGGCTCTGCTCGGCGAGCCGCTCCTGCACCTCGCTGCTCCAGAGCCGGTAGCAGACGCCGGGGCCGAGACGACCGGCGCGACCGGCCCGCTGGGTGGCGGAGGATTTGGCTATCTGGCGGGTCTCCAGTCGGGTGACGCCGCTTTTCAGATCGAACGAGGCGCGCCGCTCCAGCCCGCTGTCGATCACGACAGAGACGCCTTCGATGGTGAGCGAGGTCTCCGCCACATTGGTGGTAAGCACCAGCTTACGGCGGCCCGCAGGCGCCGGTTCGATGGCCGCTTGCTGTGCCGCCATGTCGAGGCGGCCGTAGAGGGGGGCGAGGGTCACGTCGTCCGGCAGTTTGTCTGCCAACCACTGCGCCAACCGCTCGATCTCACCCTGTCCCGGCAGAAAGACCAGCAGGCTGCCATCTTGATCGGCCAGCGCTTCGAGCACCACGGCGCCGACTTGCGGCTCCAGCCACTGCTGGCGGTTGGCGGGGCGGTAGTGGTAGTCGATGGGAAAGCCGCGCCCTTCGGAGCGAATCACAGGGGCATCCGGCAACAAGGTCTCGAGTGCAATGCCATCTAGGGTTGCGGACATAATCAAGAGCTTGAGGTCATCGCGCAGCCCTTGCTGGCTCTCGATGGCGAAGGCCAATGCGGTATCGGCGTGCAGGCTGCGTTCGTGGAACTCATCGAAGATGACCAGCGAGACGCCAGTAAGCTCGGGATCCTGCTGCAACATCCGGGTCAGTACCCCTTCGGTGACGATCTCGAGCCGGGTTGCTGCGCTGGTGCGGCTCTCGCCACGCACTCGCAGGCCGATGCGCTCGCCCACCTTCTCCCCCAGTTGGCGCGCCAGAAAAGTGGCGATATTGCGCGCCGCAAGGCGCCTTGGTTCCAGCATGATGATGCGGCCGGGTAGCCGGTTCTGACGCACCAGCTCCAGCGGCAGCAGGGTCGATTTGCCCGCGCCGGGTGGCGCCTGCAGGATCACGCTGGTGTGGCTGTCGAGGGCGGCAAAGAGTTCGGGCAATACCGAAACGATGGGGAGCTGGGACAAAGCGATGAGCACCTTCTGTGGCAACCGGTAAAACGGCGCCTATTCTGCCACAGCCGCCCGCGCCACCGTGAGTGGATGTGCGGATATGGCCACTCGGGCGGGAGGCTGGCGAGACATGGCCGGATAGCTGCCATAGAATGGGCCCATCCAATGAGCGTGAAAAAGGCATTATCACCACATGGCCAAACTCTTCTTTGCCCTGCCCGTCAAGGAGCTCGCCCCCGAGCTCATCGCCTGGCGCGATCAGCTGCCCTGGCCCGGTCAGCCGGTGCCGCAAGCCAACCTCCACCTGACCCTCGCCTTTCTGGGTGAGGCTGACGAGTTGACCACCCGCCGCCTGATCGCCGCCGTGGAGCGTCAGCACTGTCCGCCGCTCTCCATCAGGCTGGATGAGACCGGCTGGTTCAGCCGGGCCAAGGCCGCCTGGATTGGCCCGAAGGAGTGGCCCAACGAGCTGACCGTGCTGGCGAAGGCGCTGCGCCGCCACGGCGAGAAGTTGCGCCTTGGCAATGGCGAGAAGGGTTATCGCCCCCATGTCACCCTGTCGCGCAAGGCGGGTGAGGCGCCAGCCACCCTGCCTGCCCCAAATTTTCTGCTGCAGGCCGATGAGTTCTGCCTCTATCAATCCATCTCGACCCCGGACGGGGTGCGCTACGAGCCGCTTGCCTGCTGGCCGCTGCGCGCCCGGGTAAAAGAAGACGCGCGGAGGGCGAACCCGTGATATTCGATCCGCCGCTGCAATCCGGGCAGCTTATTGCCCGCTACAAGCGCTTTCTGACCGATGTCGAACTGGCCAATGGCGAGGTGATCACCATCCACTGCGCCAACACCGGTGCCATGACCGGTTGTGCCGATCCGGGCACCCGGGTCTGGTACTCCACTTCCGATAACCCCAAGCGCAAGCTGCCCAACAGCTGGGAGATCGCCGAGAGCCCGGCGGGCCACTTTATCTGCGTCAACACGGCGCGCGCCAACCAGATTGCCCGGGAGCTGATCGAGCAGGAGGCCATCGCTCCGCTGGCGGGTTACAGCCGGTTGCGCACCGAGGTGAAGTATGGCGAAGAGAACAGTCGCATCGATCTGTTGCTGGAAGATGACGAGAAGGGCAATTGTTACATCGAGGTAAAATCGGTCACCCTGCTCGACGAGCGGGAGGAGGCTGGCATGGGCTACTTCCCCGATGCGGTCACCGCCCGTGGTGCCAAGCATTTGCGCGAGTTGATGGCGATGAAAGCGGCGGGCCACAGGGCAGTGCTGCTCTTTATGGTGTTGCACTCCGGAATAAGCCGGATGCGCCCTTCAACCCATATAGATCCGCACTATAGTCTGCTAATTGAGCAGGCAATCGCGGCGGGGGTTGAAATTTTATGCTATCGGCCCCATGTTGTGGTGCAAGGCATGGTGGCTCAAGGGTTTATCCCGTTTGAATCTGGTCACCTGTTACCCGAGGGGAGTGCATAAATATTGGAGTGGGTAACATTATTGGTACGGCTCGTTTGCTTACCCGTTACCCTTCTGCTATAGATGTCGCCCTCAATTTATGGATGGCACGGGTAGCGTGCTGAATTAGGAGACAGGGCATGCCAACAGGCGAAAACAGGAAATCTCTGGGCCCCCTGGCCATTGCGGGTGTCGCGCCTTACCAGGAAAAGCCGGGTGAGGAGTACATGAATGACCAACAAAAGGCGCATTTTCGCAAGATCCTGGGTGCCTGGCGCAACCAACTGATGCAGGAAGTTGATCGTACCGTCGACCATATGAAAGACGAGGCTGCCAACTTCCCGGATCCCGTGGATCGTGCCGCGCAAGAAGAAGAGTTCGCTCTTGAACTGCGTACCCGCGACCGTGAACGCAAGCTGATCAAGAAGATCGAGAAGACCTTGCAGCTGCTTGAAGACGATGATTTCGGTTACTGCGAACACTGCGGTATCGAGATCGGTATCCGTCGTCTGGAAGCCCGTCCGACTGCCGACCTCTGTGTCGATTGCAAGACGCTGGCCGAGATCAAGGAAAAACAGATGGCCGGTTGATCCCGACCCTCTGGTATATGAAAAAGGGAGCTCGCGGGCTCCCTTTTTTATTGAGCTTTTGGCGGTCGCGCCCCAGAATGCAGCCTCAATGAATCGCTTACCCGAACAGTCATGCCAGTGAATCCCCCGTCCTCACCCTTTGCACGTCCCTATGTCGGCCGCTTTGCCCCCTCACCCTCAGGCCCGCTTCATTTCGGTTCGCTGATCGCCGCCCTCGGCAGCTTTTTGCAGGCCAGAGCGCAGCAGGGACGCTGGCTGGTGCGCATCGAGGATATCGATCCGCCGCGGGAGATGGCGGGGGCTGCGGCCCTGATCCTCAAGACCCTTGAAGCATATGGCCTCGAGTGGGATGGGGAGGTGATGTTCCAGAGCGTGCGCCACGGCCGTTATGACGAGATCATCGACCAGCTCTATCGGGCGGGGGACCTCTACTGGTGCCGCTGCACCCGGCGCGAAATCATGGCCGCGGGCGGTCTCTACAGCGGCCACTGCCGCACCCTCGGGCTTGCGGCCGAAGGTTGCGCCGCCCGGCTGCGCCAGCACCATCCGGTCTACCACTTCGACGATCGTTTGCAGGGCCATATCGCGGTCCCGGCGGCGCTCGCCGAGGAGGATTTTATTATCCGTCGCCGCGACGGGCTCTACGCCTACAACCTGGCGGTGGTGGTGGATGATATGGACAGCGGTATCACCGAGATAGTGCGCGGCGCCGATCTGCTGGAGCCCACGGTGCGCCAGATTGCCCTCTACCAGACCCTGGGGGCGCCGGTGCCCGACTGGGTGCATCTACCGCTGGCGGTGCTGGCAGATGGCAACAAGCTCTCCAAGCAGAACCATGCGCCGGCGTTGGCGCTCGATGAGGTGCGACCGGCCCTGTGGCAGGCACTGCACTTCCTCGGCCAGTGCCCGCCGCCCGAGCTGATGGCAAGCCGGATCGACGAGATCATCCGGTGGGGCATCGCCAACTGGCTGCTCGAACGGGTGCCCGCCAGCGAGAAGATCCCGCTCGCGGATTGCTGAGTCGACCAGGTGATTTTTGTTTGATTGAGCGTAAATTGCCGCTGTTGATTGTGATTTTATCGGGATGATCCGTTTCAAACGGGATCAATTGTCAGCACGGTTTTTCATTTGGTTAGGCGTGAGCTATGATAGGCCGCTATTTTTTGGCCTCCCGTCAATTTAGAAGTCATGAAGAGGTGTACCATTTTTTCCCAGATCGCAAACTTTTGCCGCAAGGTGCTCGGCAAGGAAGACGGCGAGCAGTCGGTGGAATCCCCCATTCCAGCCCGTGTCGCCGGTCAACGTCGTACCTTGAGCCGTGATCAGCACCCTATTTCGCGCAAAGAGATCAGCGAGAATGCACTCAAGGTGCTCTATCGCCTGAACAAGGGCGGCTACGAAGCCTACCTGGTCGGCGGCGGAGTCCGGGATCTGCTGCTCGGGAAGACGCCCAAGGATTTCGACATCGCAACCGATGCGACGCCGGAGCAGATCAAGGCGCTGTTCAGCAACTGCCGCCTGATTGGCCGTCGTTTCCGCCTGGCCCACATTGTCTTTGGTCGTGACGTGATCGAAGTGGCCACCTTCCGGGGTCACCACCATCAGGTCAATACCAGCAAACATGTGTCGGCCCAGTCTGATGAAGGCATGCTGCTGCGCGACAACGTCTACGGCACCATCGAAGAGGATGCCGAGCGCCGCGACTTTACCGTCAACGCCCTCTACTACAGCGCCAAAGATTTCACCCTGCACGATTTCGAAGGGGGTCTGGAAGATCTGGCCGAGCGCAAGCTTGAGCTGATCGGCGATCCCGAGACCCGTTATCGTGAAGATCCGGTGCGCATGCTGCGCGCCGTGCGCTTTGCCGCCAAGCTGGATATGACCATCAGCCCGCGTACCGCCGCCCCCATCAAGGAGCTGGCGCCGCTGCTGCAAGACATCCCTGCTGCCCGCCTGTTTGAGGAGACCCTCAAGCTGTTCCTGGCTGGCGACGGTCTGGCGACCTACAAACTGCTGCGCGAGTATGGCCTGTTCCAGCAGCTGTTCCCGCAAGTAGCGGCGTTGTTTACCCCGCACGGCAACTCGCCCTATGAGCAGTTTATCGAGCAGGCACTGATCGATACCGATACCCGCGTTCGTGAAGATAAACGCGTCACCCCGGCCTTCCTCTACGCCACCCTGCTGTGGGGCTGCGTCGAGGCCCGTGGTCGGGTGCTGGAGAACGAGAGCGGCCTGCCCTGGTATGACGCCTTCATGCTGGCGATCAACGAGGTACTGGACAATCAGGTGCGGATCATCGCCGTTCCACGCCGTTTCACCACAGATGTCCGCGACATCTGGGCACTGCAACAGCGGTTGACCCGTCGTCAGGGCAAGCATCCCGAGCGCGCCATGGAGCATCCCAAGTTCCGCGCGGCGTTCGACTTCCTGTTGCTGCGCAACCGGGTCGAGCGCGGTCTCGGCGAGCTGGCCAGCTGGTGGGAGCGCTATGTCGCCTCCAATCCGGATGTGCGCCCGCAACTGCAGCGTGAAGCGACCCGTCGCCCGGCCAGCGGTGAGCGCGGTGAGGCCCGTAGCCACGATGGCGAGAAGCGCAGCAGCAACAGCCGCAACCGTCGTCGCCCCCGTCGCCGCAAACCGAAAGTGGCCGAGTGACAACAGACGTGATGACCGAGGTCTTCATCGCCATTGGTTCCAACCTGTCTGATCCGCTGGGTCAGGCTCGTCGCGCCGTTGCCGCGTTGGCAAGGTTGCCGGAATCTGTGCTGGTGGAGGCCTCGTCGTTTTACAGCAGCCGCCCCATGGGGCCTGCTGACCAACCGGACTACGTCAATGCCGTGGCCCGGCTCAATACCCGGCTCGCGCCCCTTGCGCTGCTGGATCAATTACAAAAAATCGAGCTGGAACAGGGACGTGTGCGCAAAGATGAGCGGTGGGGGCCGAGAACTCTGGATCTCGATCTGCTGCTCTATGGGGATCAGGTGATCAACCATGAGCGCCTGATCGTACCCCACTACGGCATGAAGGAGCGGGAGTTCGTGCTGCTGCCCCTTGCCGAAATTGCGCCTGCTCTGGTGCTGCCCTGCGGCACCCCGCTCGCCCGACTGGTTGCCCGCTGCCCGCACAATGATTTGGCCATCATTGCCCCGCGTGCAGACGTACAGGAGCCTCTATGAGCAAGATCACCACCGCCAGCCTGTTGAAGATGAAGCAGGAAGGTCAAAAGTTCACCGCCATCACCGCCTATGATGCCACCTTTGCCAAGCTGTTCGACGACGAGGGGGCCCACGTGCTGCTCATCGGCGATTCACTGGGCATGGTGCTGCAAGGGGGTCAGGATACCCTGGCGGTCAACATGGATGAGATGGTCTATCACACCCGCTGTGTGGCGCGCGGTGCCAGCAAGGCACTGGTGGTCGCCGACATGCCGTTCATGAGCTACGCCACCCCCGAGCAGACTTACCAGAACGCTGCCCGCCTGATGGCGGCCGGTGCCCGCATGGTGAAGATGGAAGGGGGCGACTGGCTCTGCGACTCCATCCGCCACCTCACCCGCAACGGGGTGCCGGTGTGCGGTCACCTCGGCCTCACTCCGCAATCCGTTCATGTCTTTGGTGGCTTCAAGGTGCAGGGGCGCGATGAGTTTCAGGCACAGGAGATTTACCGTCAGGCCCTCGAACTGCAAGCGGCCGGTATCCAGCTGCTGGTGCTCGAGTGTGTGCCCACTGCGCTGGCCGAGCGCATCACCAAGGCGCTTCGCATCCCGGTGATCGGCATTGGTGCCGGCCCCGCGACCGACGGTCAGATTTTGGTGATGCACGATGCTTTTGGCGTCACCTCCGGCTATGTGCCCAAGTTCACCAAGAACTTCCTGGCCGAGACCGGCGATGTGCGTGCCGCCATCCGCCTCTATGTCCAGCAGGTGAGCGAGGGGAGCTTCCCCGGCCCGGAGCACTGCTTCAACTGATCCTGGCGGTTGCATGATGGGGGCTGCGGCCCCCGTCTCTGCTTGTCAGCCTTGCACAGTTAATCCGTATAGCTAATCCGTATCTTATTGATTCATCTAAGGTGAACTGCTGATAGCCATGTTCGTGCCTCATCCCGCCCGAGCGCTATCTGTGGATGCAACCCGTCTCTCTTTTTGATTTATCGGAAGGTGAACTGCTGATGTTGGTCGTAAATAATCCCGTCGTTCTGCGTGAGCAGATCAGCCAATGGCGCCGTGAAGGGCGTGCCATCGCATTCGTGCCCACCATGGGCAACCTGCATCAGGGCCACCTGACGCTGGTGAAGGAGGCGCACAGCCACGCCGAGAAGGTGGTGGTCAGCATCTTTGTCAACCCGATGCAGTTCGACAAGGCCGAGGATCTCGCCAACTACCCGCGCACTCTGGAGCAGGATTGTGCTGCGCTGGAAGCTGCTGGCGTCGACATGGTATTCACCCCGACCCCGGAGATCATGTATCCGCAGGGGCTGGCGAGCCAAACCTTCGTCGAGGTGCCGGGTCTCTCCAATCTGCTGGAGGGGGCGCTGCGTCCGGGTCACTTCCGCGGGGTCAGTACCGTCGTCACCAAGCTGTTCAATCTGGTGCAGCCTGATGTGGCCTGCTTTGGCCAGAAGGATTACCAGCAGCTGGCGCTTATTCGCAAGATGGTGGCCGACATGGCGATGCCCATCGAGATCGTTGGCGTGCCCACCGTGCGGGCCGAAGACGGGCTGGCGCTCTCTTCACGCAACGGCTACCTGACTGCCGCCGAGCGGGCCATTGCCCCCGAGCTGGCGCGCACCATGAACTGGATCGCCGAGCAGATCGAAGCGGGTGACCACCACCTGCCCTCCTTGGTGGCGCAGGCCAGCCAGCGTCTCGACAACGCCGGTTTTCGTACCGATGCCATCGACATCGTCGATGCCGCCACCCTCGAATCCGCCACTGACGAGAGCGCACAGCTGGTGATCCTGATGGCCGCTTATCTTGGCAAGGCCCGCCTTATCGACAACCGCGTCGTCGCCGTAAAGAAGTAATTCCCCCGATTGCCAGCGGACGCCCTCTTGGGCGTCCGCTGCTTTTTCACGCCTGCAATCCGGCGTTCTCCCCCGCGACCCCGCTCGCACCCGCTGTTTTCGCTTTCCACAATCGGCCCTGATGGCCGCTACAGGTGTTTATTTATGTTTACCTTGTTTGCTTCGTTGCTCTTCTGTCTGCTCTGTTTTGCCCTGACCCAGATTCCCTCTACTGTGCCGCTCTCGCGCAAGGTACTTGCGGGTCTGCTGCTTGGCGCCCTGTTCGGGCTGGCGCTGCAACTGGGTTGGGGCGCCGATGATGCCGACGTTCAGCAGACCCTGGAGTGGGTCAATATCGTCGGCGGCGGCTATGTCAGCCTGCTCAAGGTGGTGATGATGCCGCTGGTGTTCACCTCCATCCTCTCCGCCATCAACAAGCTGGAGCAGGCCCAGTCCCTCGGCAAGATCAGCGCCGTGCTGATCGGCTCCATGCTGACGTTGGTGATGATTGCCGGTGTGGTGGGGATGACCATTACCAACCTGAGCGGTCTCACCGCAGCCGGGTTGTTGAGTCACGGTAGCGACAGCGCCACCCTGCAACAGAGCATGAGCACCATCGACAGTGCCCAGACTCTGCCCGCCCTACTGCTCTCGCTGGTGCCCACCAACTTTGCCGCCGATATGGCGGGTAGCCGCGGTCTCTCGGTGATCGGGGTGGTGATCTTCACCGTGTTGGCCGGGGTTGCTCTGCTGCAGTTGAAGGCGGAGCGCCCGGAGGCGGGTGCTCGCGCCGCCGTGGCCATCGACACCCTGCAGTTGTGGGCGATGAAGATGGTGCGGGTGGTGATTGCGCTCACCCCTTATGGCGTGATGGCGCTGATCGCCCGGGTGGTGGCCCACTATCCCCTGAGCGAGATCCTCAGCCTGCTCGGCTTTATTCTGGTCTGCTACGTCGCCATTCTGGCGATGTTTGCGGTACACATGGTGATCCTGCTGCTGATCGGCCAGAACCCGCTGCACTATCTGCGGGAAGTGTGGGGTGTGCTCACCTTTGCCTTTATCTCACGCAGCAGCGCGGCTTCCATCCCGCTCAGTATCGAGACCCAGCAGCGTCTTGGGGTGCCCGCCAGCATCGCCAACTTCGCCGCCTCCTTTGGTGCCAACCTCGGCCAGAACGGCTGCGCCGGCATCTATCCGGCCATGATGGTGGCGATGATTGCCCCCATGCTCGGCATCAACCCGTTTGATCCCCTGTTCCTGCTGACTCTGTTGCCGGTGATTGCGCTGGGCTCCATCGGGGTGGCCGGCGTCGGCGGTGGCGGCACCTTCGCCGCGCTGATCGTGCTCTCCACCCTCAACTTCCCCATCGCGCTGGTGGGGGTGATGATCGCCATCGAGCCACTGGTGGATATGGGCCGCACAGCTCTCAACGTCAACGGCTCCATCATGGCGGCGATGATCACCAAGCGGTTGCTGGGCAAGCAGCAGCTGGCCAACGTGGAGACGGTGCAGACGCAGGCCGCCAGTTAACTCCAAGTGTTGCCCAATATGAAAGAAGCCTGCAGTTGCGGGCTTCTTTCATATCGGCTGTGTTGCCTTGTGGGCAGACGCGGTCATTCGGCAGATACGGGGTAACCGGCCCCTTTCCAGGCAAAGATGCCGCCCGGCACCCGATAGACTTGCTGATAGCCCTGAGTCACCGCCCAGGCGGCAGCGTTGTGGCTGCGGCCGCACTTGACGAAGCCGCAGTAGATCACCACAGGACGGGACTTGTCTTCACCCAACAGCGCCTGGAACTGCTCCGCCGTGCCGCTCCCCTCGACGATTTCGCTCCAGTTATCGCCGGATTTGGCCTCCTTCACGAAGACAAAGTTTTTGGCGCCCGGAATGTGCTCTTTCTTGTAGGAGTCCTCATAGGGCATGGTGTCGATGATCACCAACTCCTCACCCTTGTCCATCCGGGTCTTCAGCTCGGCCACGGTCAGCAGCTGATAGCCCCCCTGCTGCGCCTCCTGTGCCAGCTGCACCGCCGACTGCTCCAGCTTCACCTCCTGCTCGAACTGGTTGTCGCCACAGCCCGTGAGGGCAAAGCTGGCGGCGATCAGCGAGGCCAGCAGGGTGCGGGATCGCAATGTCATCATGTCACTACTCCTTTAGAACGGGAAAAACGGGGCGGGAAGTTCGCAGCAGGGCGCCCGCAAGCGTCAGTAGCAGCAGATCCCGCACAATGGCCTCCGGCAACGAGCTGAGATCAGCCCTGCCCAGACAGCCGCAAGAGATGTCGAGCCCGATGGCAACGCCATAGCCCAACACCGGAATAAACAGGGCGAGCAGCCCGATCACCAGACACAGTCCCCAGCGCCGGTTGGCGATGACTGCAAGCCCGGCGCAGAGCTCCAGCGCGATCAGCCCCCAGGCCACCGGCGGGATCAGTGACGGCCAGATCAGCCCGAAGGCCGCGATCTGTTCGACAAACAGGGCGGGGGAGACCAGCTTGAACCCGGCGGAGGCGAGGAAAAATCCCCCGAGTGCCAGATTGGCCAGCATGCGCAGATAAACGGCCATGGGATAGATCTTTATCATCCATGACTCCGACTGCCAGCCACAGGCGTTTGCTTCGCCATGTCCGGGCTATCGGCCGGATAGCGGGCCAGCTCCTGATAGTCGCCGTCTGCTTCGCAGCGAAAGACGGCGGCGGTTTCACCGTTCTGACACCACTGTTGCCACTCGTCTGGTGGGCAGTGGAGGCGAATGGCGAGGCCACAGCCGGCGCTGAGCAGGCGCGGCACATCGCAGACCCGAAACGACTGACCGTGCTGCTCCAGCCGCTTGCGCAGCCTGACCGTGCCGAGGGTAGAGTGGAACAGGTAGAGAAACTCCTGATTCATGATTTACCTCCCGTGCTGGCGCGCACGCCGAACAGGGCGGCCCCCAACGCACCGGCAAACTGGGCATCCGGGTGAGTGGCGACCTCACAGCCCAATCCTTGCGCCAGATAGTGGCGGAAGGTGGCGCAGTGGCTGACTCCGCCGGTAAAGAGCACGCTCGGTCGGGCGCCGAGGCGGCCGATAAAGTTGGCGCTGCGCCGGGCCATGGAGCGGACGATGCCGGCCAGGATCGACTCGGCGGGAATGCCCGCCGAGCGCAGGCTGATCGCCTCCGATTCGGCAAACACGGTACACATGCTGCTGATGTCGTGGGGCTCTGCGCCCTCCAACAGTTCGTCGAGCTGCTCGACCCGAGCCCCCAGAGTGCTGGTGATCACCTCGAGAAATCGACCGGTGCCGGCGGCGCACTTGTCGTTCATCAGAAAGTCGGTGAGGTTGCCCTCGCCATCGAGCTGGATCACCTTGCTATCCTGCCCGCCGATATCGATGACGGTGTGTACCGACGGGCAGAGCAGGCGAGCCCCCAGCCCATGGCAGGAGATCTCGGTAACCCGCCGATCGGCGAACGACGCCAGATCCCGGCCATAGCCGGTCAGGGTCAGGTGGGGGCGCTCTGGCAAATCGGCCGAGAGCTCCTCCCAGCCTTGCTCGATGGCAGCCAGCGGACGAAAGGGGGTCGGCACCAGAAAACGGTGGACGATGCGCCCGCCATCCCGGCTGTCGAACAGGATCCCCTTGGTCGCGGTGGAGCCCGAGTCAATCCCGATGGAGAGTGACA
Source organism: Aeromonas sp. FDAARGOS 1411 (assembly GCF_019047125.1). Classification (NCBI taxonomy): domain Bacteria; kingdom Pseudomonadati; phylum Pseudomonadota; class Gammaproteobacteria; order Aeromonadales; family Aeromonadaceae; genus Aeromonas; species Aeromonas sp. FDAARGOS 1411. The sequence goes on from NZ_CP077214.1 coordinate 4,412,628, forward strand.
CGGCGCCTCCTCACAGCATTTCGATAAAGGCGGCCAGCCGGGTGGCCAGTTGTCCCTTATCGGCGCTGGAGTAGTCGGTCTCGACCGCCATGTAGGGGATGCCGTGGCGTTCGCGCACATGGCGCTTGATGGCGAGCGACTCCACCGCATAGGTGTGGCAGGCCTGCAGGATCACATCGATCACCCCGTCTGCCTGATACTCCTCCACCATCTGGCTCAGCAGATTCATGCGCTGGTGGTTGGGGGAGATGCAGGAGCAGCCGATAGCGAGATACTTGTCGGTCAACGCATCGAACAGGTCGCCCTCTTCGCTGACGCACTGCTCGGTCGCCTTGGCGCCGGTGCAGTTCTCGTAACCCACCACCCAGCCGCCGTGCTCCTCGATAAGGCGCACTACCTTGTCGGCGGCGCCGCCGATGGGGCAGCCGGTGATGAGGATGCGCGGGCGGGCATCGAGCCGCTTGCCCTCGGCATACTCGGCCTTGATGCGGCGGGTCATCTCCTGCAGTTCGCTGATGAGCTGCTCCTTGTCGAAGCGGAAGGTGGCGCCATAGACCACCTTGAGCAGGTCGGTGCCGCTCAGCGCCGGCGGGTTGAGCTGGCCCAGCCGGTAGAAGTCGGCCAACGCGCGGCGTTCGCGGTTTTTCAGCACGATCGCCTCGTGCAGCGCCTGCTCGCTGATGGGGTTGCCGAACTGCTGCTCCAGCAGATCCTTGAAGCGGACGATCTCGCTGCGCCACAGGGTGCGGGAGGCCTCGTCATCGGCGCGGTTGGGCAACTGCATCACATGCACCGGTTTGAACTCTGCCATGTACTCGTACATCTTCTTCTTGCCGTCGCAGGTGGTTTCCCCCACCACCAGATCGGAGAAGTAGAAGTAGGGGCACTTGTCGGTCTTGCCAAAACCGTAGCTGCTCTTGATCAGCGGGCAGAGGTTGCGGGGCAGATCTTTCTCGGCCTCCTCGATGGTCTCGTCGCTGGTGGAGCAGAGCGATACCACCACGGCGCCGGCGGCTATCGCCACCTCCTGCGGCATAAAGGTACAGTAGGTGCCGACCAGGGGGATCTGTCGCTCCTTGAGTGCCATTACAGCCAGAAAGCCCTGACGACGGGCATCTGAAAAGCTATCGAATATGGCTGGCAACTCGGTGATAAGTGACATAGGCGATCCTGCCCTGATGAGAGAAATGAAGAGACGGACGAGCCATCCGTGACGGCACATCCAACCGCGAGAATTATACCTTTGGGGGTAATTAGAAAATTGCGGTGGATCACAAGGTGTCAGGTAAATCCTTAATGACAGGCAGGTTATTGAGAAGGGGGCTGGCAGGTTGAAGGGGCTACAGGGGGAATAAAAAACGGGCACCGCGAGGTACCCGTTTTGGCTATCAGTGGCGCAGGCCGGTGCCGCGGGAGATAAGCCACCAGGCGATACCGTAGAGGGCCACGATAAAGCCGATGATGATGAGGTAGGCGGTGCCGAGTGGCACATCGGAGATACCGAGGAAACCGTAACGGAACGCGTTCACCATGTAGATGATGGGGTTCACCTGGGAGACGCCCTGCCAGAAGGGGGGCAGCAGACTGATGGAGTAGAACACCCCGCCCAGATAGGTGAGCGGCGTCAGCACGAAGGTGGGGATGATGCTGATGTCGTCGAAGGTCTTGGCAAACACCGCGTTGATAAGGCCCCCAAGCGAGAAGAGGATGGCGGTCAGCAGCACGGTCACGCAGACGCTGAATAGATGGTGGATCTGCAGCGGCACGAAGAAGAGCGACACCAGAGTGACGATAAGGCCGACGCAGAGGCCGCGCGCCACGCCACCGCCCACGTAACCGGCGATGATTACGTAGTTGGGCACCGGCGCCACCAGCATCTCCTCGATATTGCGCTGGAACTTGGCGCTGAAGAAGGAGGAGGCGACGTTGGAGTAGGAGTTGGTGATCACCGACATCATGATGAGGCCGGGCACGATGAACTCCATGTAGGTGAAACCGCCCATGTCACCGATGCGCGAACCGATCAGGTTGCCGAAGATGACGAAGTAGAGGCTCATGGTGATGGCCGGTGGCACCAGGGTCTGGATCCAGATGCGGGTAAAGCGGCTCACCTCCTTGGCCAGAATGCTCTTGAAGGCGATGTAGTAGATGGCCAGATTCATGCTTTTCTCCCCTCTTCGACCAGATTGACGAACAGCTCTTCCAGCCGGTTGGCCTTGTTGCGCATGCTCACGACCTGCACCTGCTGGTTCGACAGCTGCTCGAACAGGCTGTTGAGTGACTGGCTCTTGTCGAGATCCACCTCGAGGGTGCGCTCATCCTGCATGCGGCCGTTGAACTCTGGCACCTCGGGTACGGCAGAACCTGGCGCAAGGTCGAGCAGGAAGGTCTCGCGACCCAGCTTGCCCAGCAGATTCTTCATGCTGGTGTTCTCGATCAGACGACCCTTGTCGATGATGCCGATGTTGCGGCAGAGCATCTCCGCCTCTTCCAGATAGTGGGTGGTGAGGATGATGGTGACCCCCTGCTCATTGAGATCCTTGAGGAAACTCCACATGGAGCGACGGATCTCGATATCGACCCCGGCGGTCGGTTCATCGAGGATCAGCAGTTTGGGCTCGTGCATCAGGGCGCGGGCGATCATCAGACGGCGCTTCATGCCGCCGGAGAGGGTGCGGGCAGGCATGTCGCGCTTCTCCCACAGATCGAGCTGGCGCAGGTACTTCTCGGCGCGGATCTTGGCTTCCGCCTTGGGCACGCCGTAGAAACCGGCCTGATGGGTGACAATCTGGATCACCTTCTCGAACTGACTGAAGTTGAACTCCTGCGGCACCAGTCCGAGCTGGGCCTTGGCCTGTTCGAGATCGCTGTCGATGTCGTAGCCAAACACCTTCACCTTGCCGGCGCTCTTGTTTACCAGCGAGCTGATGACGCCGATGGTGGTGGACTTGCCCGCGCCGTTGGGGCCGAGCAGGGCGAAGAAATCCCCCTGCCTGACGGTAAGATCGATGCCTTTAAGGGCTTCGACGCCCCCCTGATAGGTCTTTTTCAGGCCGCTGATTTCCAGTGCGTTCATTGCAACCTCTGTGATGGTTGAATCCGGCTCGATACAGAAAAGGCGGCCAAGGCCGCCTGCACAGAGTAAAGGGCGCAAGGCCGCTTCACCCGTGATATTCCTGAACCTGGCTTACTCCTGGGGTACCACTTTGCCGATAAACGGCAGGTTGCGGTACTTCTGGGCGTAGTCGATGCCACAGCCGACCACGAATTCGTCCGGAATGGCGAAGCCAATCCAGTCGACCGGCACCTGCACTTCTCGGCGGGAGGGTTTGTCCAGCAGAGTGCAGATGGCAAGGGATTTCGGCTCGCGCAGGGAGAGGATCTCGCGCACCTTGTTGAGGGTGTAACCGGTGTCGATGATGTCTTCCACGATCACCACATCCTTGCCCTTGATGTCGTCGTCCAGGTCTTTGAGGATGCGGACGTCACGGGTGCTGTGCATGCCGGAGCCGTAGCTGGAGGCGGTCATGAAGTCCAAGGTGATGGGCAGCTGGCACTGGCGGCAGAGATCGGCAAGGAAGATGCAGGAACCGCGCAGCAGCGCAATCATCACGACTTCGTCAGAACCCTGATAGCGGGCGGTGATCTCTTCACCCAATTTGGCGATCCGGGCGGCTACTTCAGCCTCGGAGATCATCACCTCGACGGTGTGTTTCATCACTTACTCCCATAAGGCCAAAGGGGATTTGGCCGTTCATGAATATCAAAACCGATGATTCTACCACTCATGTTGAAGGGTGCTAGAGATACGTGGTGCTTTTATCGGCTTATTTTAATTGATAGAGTTAGCAGGCACTCAGGCATGATTAGTTAAAATACTATAAACACCATAATCAATAACTATTAGATGATAAAAACTATGGAACCACGCGCAGAAATAAGACGTCGTACCCGGCTGTCGCCGGAAGCTCGTCGCTCCCAATTGATGGAATGTGCCATCGAGGTGTTCTCCCGTCGCGGTATTGGCCGTGCAGGTCACGCCGAGATAGCCGAACAGGCCAAGGTCTCTGTGGCAACCGTCTTCAACTATTTCAACACCCGCGAGGAGTTGGTAGATGAGGTGCTGGCCGAGATCGAACGCTTTGTGAACCAAATGCTGTCGCAGGCATACGGTGACCAGGGCTCCATTTTCGACAAGATCCAGCGTCATGTACGCCTCTCTGTCGATGCCGCCTACGATCAACCGGATTATGCCGGTATCTGGCTGGAGTGGAGCTCATCGGTTCGGGAAGAGGTATGGCCCCGCTATACCCGGCTGCTCGATCACTGCCTTGAGCTGATCGCCAGCGAGCTGCAAACCGCCATGGATGCAGGGGAGATCACCAGCGTGCTGTCAGCACAGGATCTGGCCCGCTCTCTGACCGGTTTTGGCTATGTGATGATGCAGATGATCAATCAACCTCAGCGCCCGGCGCGCCAAGAGGTGACTGATTTCCTGTTCAAGTACGTGACGGCGCCAATTCAGGCTCGCTAACACGGCTTAACGAAAAAACGGCGTCACTCATTGAGTGGCGCCGTTTTTTTATGGCCGAATGTGGCGGTCACCTCAATGGTGGCCATAGCCCCAGCGGTGGGTCAGCTCATGCTCGACACCCAGATGATCTAGGATGCGGGCAACCATAAAGTCCACCAGATCGGCGATGCTTTTCGGCTCATGATAGAAACCGGGCGCAGCGGGCATGATGGTCACCCCGAGCCGTGCCAGTTTCAGCATGTTCTCCAGATGGATCGCCGAGAAGGGGGTTTCGCGGGGCACCAGGATCAGCTGACCTCGCTCCTTGATCACCACATCCGCTGCCCGTTCCAGCAGGTTGTCCGAGGTGCCATTGGCAATGGCCGAGACGGTGCCCATGGAGCAGGGGCAGACCACCATCTGTTTGGGCGCGGCCGAGCCGGAGGCCACCGGCGAGAACCACTCCTCCTTGCCACAGGCGACAATCTGTCCCTCCTTGGCGCCATATTGGCGACAAAGATAGGCAGAGAGCTCTTTCGGCGAGCCCGGCCAATCCTGTTGCTGTTCGGTCTTGAGTACCACACGAGCCGCCGAGGAGGCGAGCAGGTAGACCCTATAGTCCGCCTGCACCAGACACTGGAGGAGGCGCAGGGCATAGGGGGCGCCGGAGGCGCCGGTCAGCGCCAGGGTGATCGCTTTGTTCATAGTTCGCCGTGGTAATCCTTGAGGCGGGCGATCAGCTTGTCATGAATACCGCCGAAGCCGCCGTTGCTCATGATCAGAATATGGTCGCCATCGCGGCTCTCGGCTACCAACCGGTTGATCAAGGTCTCCAGATCGTTGAATACCTTGGCCGGTCGGGTCATATGGGCCGTCACCTCGCCGAGATCCCAGCCGATGTTGGGGGGTTGGAAGAAGAACACCTCGTCGGCGCCATCGAAGCAGCCAGCCAGCTCCTCCTTGTGAACCCCCAGCTTCATGGTGTTGGAGCGTGGCTCCAGCACCGCCAGAATACGGGCTTCTCCCACCTTGGCGCGCAGGCCGCCGAGAGTGGTCTCGATGGCGGTGGGGTGGTGGGCAAAGTCGTCATAGACGCTGATGCCCGCCACTTCGCCCTTGAGTTCCATCCGCCGTTTGGGGGATTTGAATTGGCAGAGGGCGGCGATGCCATGCTCCACCATCACGCCAGCATGACGTGCGGCGGCAATGGCCATCAGACCGTTGTTGACGTTGTGTTCGCCGATGCACTCCCAGTGCACTTCGCCCTGTTTCTCGCCATCCAGCCACACCTCGAAGGCGGAGCCGTCATCGGCCAGCTTGACCGCTTTCCACTTGGCGTCGTCCTGACCCACCAGCTCTACTTCACTCCAGCAGCCCATCTTGCGCACGGCGGTGAGGTTGTCATCCGCCTGCGGGAACAGCACCCGGCCGTTGCTTGGCACGGTGCGCATCAGGTGGTGGAACTGGCGCTGGATCGCGGCGAGATCCGGGAAGATATCCGCGTGATCGAACTCCAGGTTGTTCATCACCAGGGTGCGCGGGTGGTAGTGGACGAACTTGGAGCGTTTGTCGAAGAAGGCGCAGTCATATTCGTCCGCTTCGATCACGAAGAAGGGGGCAGAGCCGAGGCGGGCCGAGACCGGGAAGTTGCCCGGCACGCCGCCAATAAGGAAACCGGGCTCCAGCTTGGCGTACTCCAGCACCCAGGCCAGCATGCTGGCGGTGGTGGTCTTGCCGTGGGTGCCGGCTACGGCCAGCACCCAGCGATCTTGCAGCACGTGCTCCAGCAGCCACTGGGGGCCGGAGATGTAGGGCAGATTGCGGTCCAGCACATATTCAACACAGGGGTTGCCGCGGCTCATGGCGTTGCCGATCACCACCAGATCCGGCGCCGGATCGAGTTGGGAGGGGTCATAGCCTTCGGTCAGTTCAATGCCCTGTTGCTCGAGCTGGGTACTCATGGGGGGATAGACGTTGGCATCCGAACCGGTCACCCGGTAACCAAGCTGTTTTGCCAACACCGCCAGACCACCCATAAAGGTGCCGCAGATCCCGAGAATGTGAATATGCATACCGCTTCCTTTCGCAGTAAAGGGAAGTGCGCATTCTAGGGGGTGTTGCGGTGGTGGCACAAGCCGCACTCATGGTGAGAGGCCACAGATGCAGCACTGGAGGCAGAAATCTTGGCGCTGTTGGGATATGCGAGATTGGAATGGGCTGGAAGGCTTTATTTGAGACTTGATATTGTGTCGCACTTTCTTACAATTCTTCGGTTTTGTGACGCACTCTACAGTTTTACGATATCGCCCTTTTCCAAAGGAGAGTCCCCATGGGCAAGTTCCTGCTTTGCTATCTGGTCGGTGGTCTGGTGGCCATCAGTTGGGCTGCGCTGCCCGCTCATGGTCCCTGGGATCAGTGGGACCTCACGATTTTTCACACCGTTAACGGCTGGCTCGGCCAGTCGGCTCTGTGGGCCGATCTGGTGGCCATCACCAACAACCGGCTGTTCGATCTGGCGGTGCTGGCCTGTATGGGGCTGATCCTGGCCCGCTGCTTCTTTGCACGGGATCTGGCGGGTCGTCGCCAACTGGTAGCGATGGGCATAGTGATGCTGCTGAGTGCTCTGGTGATCAACCAGCTTGGTCACCGATTGCCGGTGGAGCGACCCAGCCCGACCCTGATGGTGGCTGATGCGCTGCGGGTGACCCAGATCAGTGCTATTCCGACCAAGGACTCTTCCGGTGATAGTTTCCCCGGGGATCACGCCCTGTTCCTGATGATCTTCGCCGGCTACGCCTTGCGCTATCTACCGCGCTGGGCGGGAGTCACCGCATTGCTGATGGTGCCGATCTTTTCCGCGCCGCGCATTCTGGCTGGGGCTCACTGGTTTACCGATGTCTACGTCGGCGCACTGGGGCTGGCGACCCTCTGTCTGCCCTGGTTGCTGCTGACCCCGCTGGCGGATCGGCTGATAGAGCGCATCGCCCCCCGATTGGCCCGTGTGCCGCTGCTGCGCAGTCAGACCCACTGATTGAACGTCGCAAAATAAAACGCCCCGACATGAAAATGTCGGGGCGTTTTGTTATCAACCCGCGAGAGATCAGCCTTGATAGCCGTTCGGGTTGTTGCTTTGCCAGCGCCAGGTATCGACCATCATCTGCTCCAGACCGCGTTCTGCCTGCCAGCCCAGCTCGGCACGGGCCAGCGTTGGCTCTGCCCAGCACTCGGCGATGTCGCCCGGGCGACGGGGTTTGATCTGGTAGGGAATGGGTCGGCCGCTGGCCGCTTCAAACGCCTTGACCATCTCCAGTACCGAGTAGCCCTGACCTGTGCCCAGGTTGTAGGTGAAGACGCCGGTGTCGCTCTTGATGCGCGCCAGTGCTTTCAGGTGGCCGATGGCCAGATCCACCACATGGATGTAGTCGCGCACGCCGGTGCCATCCGGGGTCGGGTAGTCGTTGCCAAATACCCCCAGCTCCTTGAGCTTGCCGACACCCACCTGGCTGATATAGGGCAGCAGGTTGTTGGGGATGCCGTTGGGATCTTCACCAATCAGGCCGCTCTCGTGGGCGCCGACCGGGTTGAAGTAACGCAGCAGTACGATAGCCCAGCGGGGGTCGGATTTGGCGAGATCGCGCAGGATCTCCTCCACCATCAGCTTGGAGCGGCCGTAGGGGTTGGTGGCGCTGGTGGGGAAATCTTCCCGCAGCGGCACCGAGGCGGGATCGCCATAGACGGTGGCCGAGGAGCTGAATACCAGGCGGAAAACCCCGGCCCTGGCCATCTCTTCGCACAGTACCAGAGTGCCGCTGATGTTGTTCTGGTAGTAGGTGAGCGGGATCTGGCTCGACTCCCCGACCGCCTTGAGACCGGCGAAGTGGATGACCGATTCGATCTGGTGGTTGGCGAACAGCTGCTGCAGGCAGGCTCTGTCCAGCACATCCCCTTCGATGAAGGTGACCGGCTTGCCGGTGATCTGCTCGACCCGCTTGAGTGACTCCGGTGAGGAGTTGGAGAGGTTGTCGAGTACCACGACCTGCTGCCCCGCGCCGAGCAGCTCAACCAGGGTGTGGGAGCCGATATAGCCGGCGCCCCCTGTGACCAGTATTGTCATTTTTTATCCCGTGTTCTGGTGAAACTGGGGCAGAGTCTACCCGTCCTGCCCGCTCGGGAAAAGGTTGAGATACCAATGAAGCCCTTTGCGTATCTCAATAATCGAGACTTATATCCCCTTTCGCGGTGCAGGAGCAGGCCAGAGCAACGCCGCTCTCCAGATCCTGAGCACTCAGGGTCATCACGCTCTGGCGCTCGATGTCACCTGTGGTGGTGCAACGACAGCTGCCACATACCCCGGCGCGACAAGCCGCCATCATGGTTTCGCCCGCCGCTTCCAGCGCCGCCAGCAGGGTCTGACCCGGCAGGATCTTCACCTTTTTGCCGCTCTTTTTCAGGGTCAGCCAGAAGTGGTCGCTGGTGGTTGTGGCAGGCTCTGCTGGAGGAAGGCCAAAGGACTCCTGATGCAGCTGCTCCGGCGGCAGTCCCAGCTCAGCCAGCATGCTGCTGACCGCCGCCATATAGGGTGCCGGGCCGCAGAGATAGACATGGCGTTCGCGCAGATCCGGGGCCAGCTCGGCCAGCATGGCGGGGGTGAGTCGGCCCACCCAGGGATGAGCCGTTGGCGCCTCTTCCAGTATCAGGGCATGGCGTACACCGGGATGAGCTTCGGCCAATGCAGCCAAGTCATCTGCGAAGATCACATCTGCTGGCGAGCGGGCGCTATGGATAAAGCGGATGTCTGCGTCCGGCCGTTTGGCCAGTTCGTCCCGCAGCATGGCCCACATGGGGGTGATGCCGGAACCGGCGCTTAGCAGCAGTGGCCGTTCGCAAGGCAGGGCGGTCAGGTTGAAATCGCCGAACGGACCATCCACCCGGATCTTGTCTCCCACCTGCAAGGTCTGATGCAGATGGTGGGAGACCCGTCCCACATCCTTGATAGTCACTTGCCAGCAGGCATCCTGTGGGCTGGAGGAGAGGGTATAGGCGCGGCACTCCGGCTGGCCGTCAATCTCGGTATGCAGGGTGATGCACTGGCCAGCCAGTACGGGAGGGAGGCTGCCGGAAAGCGGCGCCAGCTGCCAGCTCACGACGTCGTGGGTGTTCTGTTGGCGGCCAATGCAGGTGAGCGTGAGAGAGGTCATCACAAGGCTCCTTAGGTTTTAAACGGTTCGAAAAACGTCTGGTGAAAAAGCCGGATCCAGAAAAAAGGCGAGCCGGGCGGCTCGCCAAACGCTTACAACATGAGGTGCCGATCAGGCCGCCAGGATCTCGGCCAAGTCAGCCTCGGCCGTGGTGGTCCCTTTCAGGCCAAATTGCTCCTCCAGCACCTTGAGCAGCGCCGGGGTGAGGAAGGCGGGGGCGGTCGGCCCGGTACGAATGTCCTTCACCCCGAGGGAGAGCAGGGTGAGCAGAATGACGATGGCTTTTTGCTCGAACCAGGAGAGCACCAGCGTCAGCGGCAGATCGTTGACCCCGCACTCGAAAGCCTCGGAGAGTGCCAGCGCCAACTGGATGGCGGAATAGGCATCGTTGCACTGACCCACGTCCAGCAGGCGCGGAATGCCGCCGATGTCGCCAAAATCGAGCTTGTTGAACTTGTACTTGCCGCAGCCCAGCGTTAGCAGCAGGCTGTCGCGCGGCGCCGCCTTGGCAAACTCGGTGAAGTAGGCGCGCTCGGCCTTGTCACCGTCACAGCCCCCCACCAGGAAGAAGTGGCTGATCTCTCCGGCTTTGACCTTCTCAATCACCGCGGGGGCGGCCTGCATCAGGGCGTTGCGGGCAAAGCCGATGGTGATGAAGTGCTCGAGCTCGGTGTGCTTGAAGCCTTCCAGCGCTTGGGCCTTGGCGATCACGGTGGAGAAATCATCCCCCTCCAGATGAGTGACGCCCGGCCAGCCGACGATGGAGCGGGTGAAGATGCGATCCGAGTAGTTGCCCACATTCGGGTCGATGATGCAGTTGGAGGTCATCACCACGGCGCCCGGGAAGTTGGCAAACTCCTTCTGCTGGTTTTGCCAAGCGGAGCCGTAGTTGCCCACCAGATGGGGGTACTGTTTGAAGAAGGGATAGGCTAGTGCGGGCAGCATCTCGCCGTGGGTGTAGACATGAATGCCGGTCCCCTTGGTCTGCTCCAGAATGAGTTTGAGATCCATCATGTCGTGGCCGGAGACCAGAATGCACTTGCCGGAGATGGGTGTTACGCGTACCTGGGTGGGTTCCGGATGGCCGAAGGCGCTGGTTTCACCGAGATCCAGCATCTCCATGATTTTGAAGTTGAGCTGACCGATCTCCATGGCACAGCTGAACAGCCGACCCATTTCGCTCGGGTCTGTGCTGAGCCAGCTCATGATGCGGTGGAATTCGGCGGCCACCTCATCACTCTGCTGATCCAGCACCCGGGCGTGCTCCATGTAGGCGGCGGCGCCCTTGAGGCCGTAGAGGCAGAGCAGACGCAGCCCCATGATGTCTTCGTTCACTTCGTTCTTGCCCCGATTGGGGGCGGCTGGCGCGGCATGGGCAAGTTGTTCCAGCAGCTCGGCACCGGGTTCGAAGTAAGCGGAGTGTGGCAAGTCGTTGACCTGCACCGCCATGGCGGTCAGACGATCGGCCAACTGCTGGCGATAGGCGATGGCCTGATTGACGTACGCCACGATACGGGCGGAATCGAAGTTGACGTTGGTGAGGGTAGCGAAGAAGGCCTTGGGTACGAAGGCATCGATCTCGCGATCTATGATGCCCTGCTCGCGGGCGGCCAGAGCCCAGGCGCTGAGCCCCTGCAGGGTGTAGATCAGCACATCCTGCAGATCCGAGGTTTCAGCCGTCTTGCCGCACATACCTTGTGCGTAGGCACAGCCGTTGCCAGCCGGGGTACGAATTGTCTGTTCACATTGCACACAAAACATCATGCCTCTCCTAATTGGACATTTCAGTTGTCTGTTTTGTAGCGATTCTATTCCTCTCGCGAAAAACTTAATAGGCATTCAATTTGCCAATTAAGTTTCCCTTGATGCAGATCAAAAACAAAAAAAGCCGCCCAAACAGGGCGGCAAGCGGGTGGATAAAAGGAGAGACAACTCAGGTTTGCAACAGAACATAACAATCAGACGGATTGGGCCGTGGTCTGGTCAGGAGCTTTCGGCCCGGTACTTACTCAAGCAATCATACGTACGCTGCAGTCAGCTTGGTTCACTATCAGGCCAGATAAGCGCGCAGCATCCAGACCAGTTTTTCTTGTTGCTGCACATAGTCGGAGAGAATGGAGGCAGTGCCCTCATCACCGGCTTCGGCGGCCTGACCCAGAATACGGCGCTGGGCGACCAACAGTTCGCGGAAGCTATCCAGCAAGGATTCGACACAGGCGCGGCCATCGTGCAGCCCTTTTTGCTCCGGGATGGCAGAGACTTTCAGGTAGTCACTGAAGCTGTGCATTGGCACGCCATCCAGGGTCAGGATCCGCTCGGCCAGTGCATCGACTTTCAGCACCAGGTCGTTGTAAATCTCTTCAAATTTCAGGTGCAGTTCGAAGAACTGGTTGCCACGGATATTCCAGTGGAAGCCGCGCACGTTCATGTAGAGGATCTGGTAGCTGGCCAGCAATTTGTTCAACTCGGCTGCCAGGGCTTGTGATTGAGCAGTATCAAGACCAATCGGGCTTTTCATCATTCACCTCCAGATTTGGAAATCGGTTTTAAATTCTCTTTCGGAACGCAGTCAGAATAACGCCTTGCAAAATGCAGGGACAATTGCTTGTGCCTAACTGTTTGATAGCTAACGGCTATCAAACAGTACGCAGCAACGGGGGCAATGGATGAGGATTAGGGGAAGTATTTTTCCAGAAGCGCCATCAGGATGGCCTGACACTCGCGGTCCGGTTTGCTATCGACCTTGCTGGCGCGAAAGTGGAGCTGAAAGGCGCCCAAGACGGCGCGGCTCTGCTCATCCCACTGGCCGCTCCGGGGCAGGCCATAGCCATAGCGGGCCAACTGCTGCTGCCACATGGCCGCATCCCAGTCGGGCAAGGGGCTGGCCAGCAACTCGGCCACCCGACCTTCATCGGGCCAGGCGCCGACCCCATACGTCAGATAGAGCTGGCGCCAGGGGAAGTGGGGGCCGGGATCCTGCTTGCGCTCGGGGGCGACATCGCTGTGGCCCAGCACCTGGGTCGGTGGAATCTGGTAGCGGGCGACCAGCTCCCGGCTGAGGGTGCCGACGGCGGCAATCTGCTGCGGGGTATAGGGTTGCCAGCGGCGGGCATCGGGGGCCAGCGGCTCATCTTCTGCTGGATAGCCGAGGTTGACGATCTCGATGCCAAGGGAGCTGGCATTGAGCCCGGCATATTGGTGCCAGCGGCTGCGTCCCGCATGCCAGGCGCGCGCGTTGTCCGGCACCAGCTGATAGACGGTGAGCGGTGTTTCGTGGCTGTCGCGGGGGATCAGGTAGTGGGCGCTCACCTTGTGCTCCGGCTCGGTCAAGAGGCGCAGGGAATTGGCATCATCTTCGTCGGTGTAGTGGAGGATCAGAAAGGCTATCCGCTCGTTCTGGTTGGCGCTCTGATAGCGGGTAGATAGCTGGTACTCGGACGGTGTGCAGGCGCTCAGCAGCAGAACCAGTGGTAGAAAGAAGAGGGGAAGAAGACAGCGCCAGCACCATCCCCCTGCCACAGTCAGTCTGCTGAGCGTGGGAGGAGTGAGTTGCTGGCACATGTCGAAGGCCCGGTCTGGTCAGTCGCGCGGCTGGTTAGCCGCGGTATTTGGCAGTGAGGCCGATCAGGAAGTTGCGCAGGATCTGATCCCCGCAATCCTGATAGTGCTTGTGATCCTTGGAGCGGAACAGGGCACTGAGCTCGGACTTGGAGAGGTTGAAGTCGGCGAGCTTGAGGGTGCCGAGCATATCCTCTTCCTTGAAGTTGAGACCGATGCGCAGCTTGCGCAGGATCATGTTGTTGTTGATCCGGTTCGGGATCACCTGGGCCGGTGCATCTTCCCGCACGCCGCGGCGGGCGATGATGAAACCGTCGAGGAACTGGCTCAGGGCCGAGTCGGGACAGGCGACATAGCCTGCCTCTTGCTCTTCACCTTCCGCCGCCTCTTTCATCAACCAGCTGTGCAGCTGGGCGTGAGTGACCGTCAGGTTGCCCTTGGCAAACATCTCGACCATCTGGTCGTTGCTGATGGTGAGGGCGTAGCGCAGACGGCGCAGAATATCGTTGTTGGTCATGCTGACTCCTGTGTAAACGGCGCAACTTTACCATCTGGCGGCCCTCGCGTCAGAAAAAGCGGGGGCCGATACAGTTCGGGTCAAGCTCATCAAGCCTTGCCGAGATAGCGGGGCGCCTCCTGGCGCACCAGTTCCAGCGCATCTTGCAGCTCCAGCAGCTCTGGTTCCAGCTCGCTCACCGGCACGCCGTCACGCAGCTGTTGCTCCAGCTGGGAGAGCAGCCGTTGCAATCCCGGCACCCCGGAATAGGCACAGCCACCGTTGAGGCGATGGAGCTGGGCCAGCACCTCGCTATCTTCAATTTCGCCAGCCAGCGCGCTATCCAGCACTGGTTCCACTTCGTCGAAACTGGCCAGCAGCATGGTCAGCATCTCTCTGGCGAGATGCTCTTTCCCCGCAGCTTGCCGCACCGCCAGTGCCCAGTCGATCTGTTGGGCACCATTATTCTGGTGGCGGCGATGGGCAAAGTCAGTGATGAGCTGGGCCAGCATGCTCTCGTCGATGGGCTTGGCCAGATAGTCGTCCATCCCCTGCCGGATCAGCCGCTCCCGTTCTCCGGGGATGGCGTGGGCAGTCACCGCCACGATCGGGGTGGTGGTGTTGAGGGATTGGTTGCGGATCGCCTGGGTGGCACTGATGCCATCCATGATCGGCATCTGGATATCCATGAAGATGATGTCGAACGGCTGGCTCTGGGCCTGCTTGACCGCCTCCTTGCCGTTTTTGCACACAACTACCTGACTCACCATCTCCTTGAGCATGGCGGCGATCAGCTTGAGGTTGGCGGCGTTGTCATCCACCGCCAGCACCTTGATTGGCTGCAACTGGCGCGGCGCAGGCTGAGCAGGCAGCTTCTGGCGGCTCGATTCCGGCGAGAGCAGGGCGTGCAGCAGCTTGCGATGGTTGACCGGTTTGGAGAGACAGTGTTGGGCGCCATGGGCCAGCATCGCTTCATAGAGCGCCGGCTCGTGGCTGCTGAGCAGCACTATGGTGTTCTGCTGCTGGCCGTTCAGTCTGTCGAGACGGCCGATCACCTGCTGCGGCGTATGCAGGGTGCTGCTGCCGATGATCACCATCTCCTGCTCGCTCATCTCGGGCCAGGGATCATCGCTGGTCAGTGGGTGCACGTCGAGGTGCCACTCCGCCAGCAGGGCGAGCAGAGAGGCTTGCGCGAAGGGATCCGGCTCCAGCAGCCAGAGCCGCTTGCCACGGATCCGATCCAGCGGCAGTTGATCGGTCTGGGGCAGGGGGGAGACCTCCACATCCAGACTGAACGAGAAGATGGAGCCCTTGCCAAGCTCCGATTCAAAGCGGATCTGGCCGCCCATCTGCTGCACCAGCTTCTGGGTAATGACGAGGCCCAAACCCGTGCCGCCATAACGGCGGGAGATGGAGGAGTCGGCCTGATTGAAGGCCTGGAACAGCTGATGTTGCTGCTCCTGGGAGATGCCGATGCCGGTATCGCGGATCTGGACGTTGAGCCTCACCTTGTGGTTGCCACTGCCGGTCTGCTCGATATGGACATCGACGTTGCCCTGTTCGGTGAACTTGATGGCGTTGCCGGTGAGGTTGGTCAGCACCTGTTGCAGACGCATGGGGTCGCCGGTGAGGTAGTCCGGCACATCGGCATCCACCCGCAGGGAGAGCTCCAGCTGCTTGTCGTGGGCGCTGGGGCCGAGCAGGTGCATGGTCTCGTTGAGGGTGTCGCGCAGGCTGAACGGGATATGCTCCAGCTGCAGCTTGCCCGCTTCCAGCTTCGAGAAGTCGAGGATGTCGTTGATGATGCCAAGCAGGTTGCGCGCCGATTTCTCGATGGTCTGCATGTAGTCGGTCTGGCTCGGGGTCAGGCTGGTTTTCAGCAACTGGCGGGTAAAACCGATGACCCCGTTGAGCGGGGTACGCAGCTCGTGGGACATGTTGGCCAGAAACTCCGACTTGACCCGCGCGGCCTCTTGCGCCCGTTTCTTGGCCATGTCGAGCTCGACGTTCTGGATCTCGATCTGCTCCAGGGTTTCGCGCAAGTCAGAGGTGGCCTGATCGATATTCTGCTGCATCTCTTCGTGATATTCGGAGAGCGCCTTGGCCATGGCGTTGATGCCGTTTTTCAGCATATCCAGCTCGCCGGTGAGCTGGCCGCTGACCCGGGTATCGAGCCGCCCCTCCCTGATCTTGTGCACCGCCTGCACCATGTTGGTGATGGGTTGGGTCACGCTCTTGACCAGACGGAAGCCAAACAGGGTACTGAAGGCGACTCCGATGAGCACCATGATCACCGCAAAGAAGGTGTCGCGGTACTGCAGCAGCATGGCCCTGTCGGTCGCCATCTGCATCGAGATGTAGCCGATCATCGGCGGCTCTACATCGCTGGGCAGCGGGAAGCCATCCAGACTGGTTTCGGCCTGGATCGGAGTGCGCAAAATGATGTCGTCTCCCTGAAATGTCACGCTGGTCAAATCCGGAATGGGCTCACCATCGGGCAGCCTGAGCCGGGTGAAGTCCCTGTGGTAGTTCGAGGTAACGAATAGCTGGTTGTCCTGGGTGAAGACAGCGATGGACTTGATGAAGGGGGAGTTCTTGCGATGGGTCAGGCCAATCAGCCGCTTGAGGGATTCGCGACTGTGCTGGGTCATCCCGTATTCACTGGCGATTGCCAGCGGTTCGATGATGTTGATCCCCTGATCAATGAGGTTGTTTTCCAGCTGCTGGTAGCGGTGGAAGGTGAAGTAACCGGCCATCAGGCCACCGATGATCAGGGTTGGCAGGATGGTGAAGGCGAGAACGCGTGCTCTCAGGCCATATTTGGTCATACGAACAGGCCACCAGTGAACAGGGTTGGCGATAGGGTTGATGGCAATACACGGGCTCTGTGGCCGTATTTGGTCATACTATTATTCTTGTGGGACAATACCCGGCAGCAGATTCCACAATCATGACATAGCCACCTATAGGCACCAAGTTTTATGGCCCAGTTTTTCAAGCCCCAAAAGAAGTCCACCCAGCTCCAACGCATTGAATTTACGATAGACACCCTCGATCACCACTGCGTCGGTATCGGTCGCCATCAGGGCAAGGCGATCTTCGTCGAAGGGGCGCTGCCCGGCGAGACCGTCAAGGCACGCATCACCGAAGAAAAAAAGCAGTATGGTCACGCCGCCTTGCAACAGGTTGTGACCCCGGCGGCCAATCGTATCGCCCCCTTCTGCAGCCACTATCGCGAGTGCGGCGGTTGCAGTGCCCAGCACATGTCGGTTGCCGATCAGCAAGCCGCCAAGGCGGCCGGACTGGTCAGCCTGTTCGAGCGGTTGGGCAACATCAAGGCGCCTGCGCTGGAGCCGGTACTGACCGGTGAAGATCGTGCCTATCGCCGGGTCTGTCGTCTGGCCATCAAATTTGACAAGAACGGTCGCTGCACCCGGGTCGGTTTCCGCCGTCGCAACAGCAACGATCTGGTGGAAATCGAAGGGTGCCCTGTGCTGGCCGAGCCGCTCTCTGCGCTGATTGCCCCGCTGCGTGAGTGCCTCAATCGCCTCAAGAGCCAGCGCGAGCTGGGCCATGCGGAGCTTATCCAGGCCGAGCAGGGGATCATGATGCTGCTGCGTCACACCGGCCGCCCCAATGAGGCGGATCGCGCCCTGCTGGTGGAGTTTGCAAAAGCACAGGGGATCGACCTCTATCTGCAGGCGGCCGATGATCGCATCGAAGCGCTGCAGCAACAATTTTCCCCATCCTACTCGCTGGATGGCCTGTCTCTTGCATTTGCACCCGGTGATTTCATTCAGGTCAACGGCCCCATCAACCAGAGCATGGTTGAGCAGGCGCTGACATGGCTCGGGGCGAGCAAGGATGACAAGGTGCTCGATCTCTTCTGCGGCATCGGCAACTTCACCCTGCCGCTGGCCCGTCAGGCTCGCGAAGTGGTGGGTGTCGAAGGTGAACTGGCCATGGTGCAGCGGGCCGAAGAGAACGCCCGTCGCAACGGCATCACCAATGCCCGTTTCTACAAGGCCGACCTGAGCGATGACATCGTCGGCATGTCCTGGGCGCGGGAAGGGTTCGATCTGGTGCTGCTGGATCCGGCTCGCCCCGGCGCGC
Organism: Aeromonas sp. FDAARGOS 1411; assembly: GCF_019047125.1. Taxonomy (NCBI): domain Bacteria; kingdom Pseudomonadati; phylum Pseudomonadota; class Gammaproteobacteria; order Aeromonadales; family Aeromonadaceae; genus Aeromonas; species Aeromonas sp. FDAARGOS 1411. The sequence goes on from NZ_CP077214.1 coordinate 4,430,506, forward strand.
TGGAAGTGATGGGACACGTCGTGAAACTTTCACCCAAGCGGGTGGTCTACGTCTCCTGTAACCCGGTCACCCTGGCGCGGGACAGTCAGGTGCTGGTGAAAGGGGGTTACCGTCTGGTGCGCCTCGGCATGCTCGACATGTTCCCTCACACTGGTCATCTGGAGTCCATGGCGCTGTTTGAACGGGAGTAAATGACTCATCAGTACGGCGATGCGGATATGTAATCTGGCATGTCTGCGGCTGTTTGAGCTGATGTGATTGGGGTAATCTAGACCCTCGTTGTTCGGCAGGGCCTGTTGGTGCGCTCTATTGTCTTTCTGGACAATATGCCTTGAAAAGTGCGCTGGATATCCCCATTTGAGGCAATCTCATGAGGGGGGAAAGTGACAGCTTTCGGCCCGATAATTTAAAGGATTGATACCATGGTTGCGGTTCGCGATATTCATTTGAAAGACAACTTCACCCTGGAAGAGTGGGTCAGCTCGCTCTCCTTGAGTGACAGTGAAAAGGATCAGCTGCGAACCGTCTATCAGTATTGTCTGACGCTCGGTGACGAGGCGCTGACCAGCAAGCTGCTGGTGCGCGGCATCGAAATGGTGGGCATCCTGCAGATGCTCAGCATGGATATCGGCACTCTCAAAGCGGCCATCATCTACCCCTTCGTCGAAGCCGGTCTCATCAGCCAGGAGCGGATGGACGAGGACTTTGGCTCCAAGATCGCCAAGCTGGTGGAAGGGGTGCTGGAGATGGAAGCCATCCGCTCCCTGCAAACCCTCCATCGCAGCGAAACCTCGCCGGAGCAGGTCGACAACGTGCGTCGCATGTTGCTTGCCATGGTCGAGGATGTGCGCGCCGTGGTGATCAAGCTGGCAGAGCGGATCGCCTGCCTGCGGGAAGCGAAGACGGCAGATGAAGAGACCCGGGTGCTGATGGCCCAGGAGATCACCAACATCTATGCGCCGCTCGCCAACCGTCTGGGCATCGGCCAGCTCAAGTGGGAGCTGGAAGATCTCGCCTTCCGTTACCTGCACCCGGATACCTACAAACAGATCGCCAAGCAGCTCGACGAGAAGCGGCTCGATCGCGAGCGCTACATCCGCGAGTTTGTGCAATCCCTGCGTAATGGGTTGAAAGAGGCGGGAGTTGACGCCGAGGTGTACGGTCGGCCGAAACACATCTACAGCATCTGGCGCAAGATGCAGAAGAAGCACCTCGAATTCAACGAGTTATTCGACGTGCGCGCGGTGCGGGTAGTGACCAAGCGGTTGCAGGATTGCTATGCGGCGCTCGGTATCGTCCATACCCAGTTCCACCACATTCCCCGCGAGTTTGACGACTATGTCGCCAACCCCAAACCCAACGGCTACCAGTCAATTCACACCGTAGTGGTGGGGCCTGAAGGCAAGACGGTGGAGATCCAGATCCGTACCGACCAGATGCATCAGGACGCCGAGCTCGGCGTCGCGGCGCACTGGCGCTACAAGGAAGGGGCGCAAGCTGGCGGCAAGGCCAACACCTTCGAAGACAAGATCGAGTGGCTGCGCAAGCTGCTCGCCTGGCAGGAAGATCTCTCCGAGAGCGGCTCCCTGCTGGAAGATCTGCGCAGTCAGGTGTTCGAGGACCGGGTCTACGTCTTCACCCCGAAAGGGGATGTCATCGACCTGCCGGCAGGCGCCACCCCGCTCGATTTTGCCTATCACGTCCACAGCATGATCGGCCACCGCTGCATCGGCGCCAAGATTGATGGCCGCATCGTGCCGTTCACCTACGCGCTGCAGACCGGCGATCAGGTGGAGGTGATCACCCAGAAAGAGCCCAACCCGAGCCGCGACTGGATGAACCCCAACGCCGGCTTCCTGCGCTCCAGCCGGGCGCGGGCCAAGGTGGCGACCTGGTTCAGAAAACTGGATCGGGACAAGAATATCGTGGCCGGTCGCGAGCTGTTTGAGAAGGAGCTGGATCGCCACAACCTCAGCATGTCCAAGATCGACAAGGGCAACATGCTGCGCCGCTTCAATCTGGAGAGCACCGACGATCTGCTGGCCGGTATCGGCAGCGGCGATATCCGCATCAACCAGGTGCTCAACTATCTCGACACCTGTTACAACAAGCCGACGGCGGAAGAGGAAGATCGCCGCCTGCTGGAGAAGCTGGAGCAGAAGGCCAATGCGCCGATGCGCCACAAGCCCAAGGATCACATAGTGGTGGAAGGGGTCGGCAACCTGATGACCCATATTGCCCGCTGCTGCCAACCCATTCCGGGGGACTCCATTCAGGGCTTCATCACCATGGGGCGTGGCGTTTCGATCCACCGGGAAGATTGCGAGCAGTTGAAAGAGTTGTCACGGCGCAACCCTGAGCGGCTGATCGATGCGGTGTGGGGGGAGAACTACTCCGGCGGCTACGGCCTCACCATCCGGATCATCTCCAACGATCGCTCCGGCCTGCTGCGCGATATCACCACAGTGCTGGCCAACGAGAAGATCAATGTGATGGGGGTGCGCTCACGTTCCAACGTGCGCGAGCAGACCGCCGAGATCGATATGGAGCTGGAGATTTACAACATCAACGCCTTCAACCGGGCGTTGGCCAAGCTCAGTCAGCTTAACGACGTGATCAGCGCCAAGCGGCTTTGATATCGAACCGACCGGCCCCAGTGGCCGGTCTGCATTTCCGACCCTTTTTGAACGAATTGAAAGCGAATATCCCATGTCCCAACGTTATGACCTCTCCCAACTGCTCGACATCATGGCTCGCCTGCGCGATCCGCAAAACGGCTGCCCCTGGGATCTGAAACAGGACTTCCAGAGCATAGTGCCGCACACCCTGGAAGAGGCCTACGAAGTGGCCGATGCCATCGAGACCGAAGATTGGCAGGGGCTGAAAGGGGAGCTGGGGGATTTGCTGTTTCAGGTGGTGTTTTACGCCCAGCTGGGTAAAGAGCGGGGCTTGTTCGACTTCGCCGATATCGTCGATACGGTGAGCGAAAAGCTCATTCGCCGTCATCCCCACGTTTTTTCCGATGTAGACCTTGGCGACGAGAAAGCGGTAAAAGCGAACTGGGAGGCGGAAAAAGCCAAAGAACGAGCGGCCCTCGACAAAGAGAGCGTGCTGGACGATATCCCGCAGGCGCTGCCTGCCCTGACCCGCGCCGCCAAAATTCAGAAACGCTGTGCCACCGTCGGTTTTGACTGGAAGACGTTGGGGCCTGTGGTGGACAAGATCCACGAAGAGATCGACGAGGTGATGGAAGAGGCATTGATGGCCGATGTGGACGAGGCGCGGGTAAGCGATGAGCTTGGTGACCTGTTGTTTGCCACCGTCAATCTGGTGCGTCATCTGGGCAAGGATCCGGAGCAGGTACTGCGAGGCGCCAACGCCAAGTTCGAACGTCGTTTTCGTCAGGTTGAGCAGATAATCGCCGCAGAAGGCTTGAAAATGACCGATTGCACCCTCGAAAAGCTCGATGCCGCCTGGGATAAGGCGAAGGAAACCGAGCAAAGTTGATTTGGCGCAAGATGGGGGGGCGGTGAGCCTGATAGATTTTTGCTCATTGTTTGGGAGAGGGGTTTTTGGTATACTGTTTCCCCGTCCTGCTTCATCCCCGAAGCACCCCTTAAAATTCCCTAAACTTCTTTCAGGTTCAGCATGACGACCAAATATATTTTTGTTACTGGTGGCGTTGTTTCATCCCTCGGCAAAGGCATTGCCGCAGCTTCTCTGGCAGCCATTCTGGAAGCCCGTGGTCTGGATGTGACCATCATGAAACTGGACCCGTACATCAACGTGGATCCGGGCACCATGAGCCCGACCCAGCATGGTGAAGTGTTCGTAACCGAGGACGGGGCCGAAACCGATCTGGATTTGGGCCACTACGAGCGTTTCATCCGCACCAAGATGACCCGTCGCAACAACTTTACCACCGGCCGTATCTACGCCGACGTACTGCGTAAAGAGCGTCGTGGTGACTATCTGGGCGCCACCATTCAGGTTATCCCGCACATCACCAACGCCATCAAAGAGCGGGTGATTGCCGGTGCCGAAGGCCATCAGGTTGCCATCGTCGAAGTGGGCGGTACCGTAGGTGACATCGAGTCCCTGCCGTTCCTCGAAGCCATTCGTCAGCTGGCTGCTGAAGTGGGCCGCAACAATGCCATGTTCATGCACCTGACTCTGGTTCCTTACCTGGCCGCTGCCGGTGAAGTGAAGACCAAGCCGACCCAGCACTCTGTAAAAGAGCTGCTTTCCATCGGTATCCAGCCGGATGTGCTGATCTGCCGCTCCGACCGTGCCATTCCGGCCAACGAGCGCGCCAAGATTGCCCTGTTCTGCAACGTGCCCGAGCGCGCCGTCATCTCCATGAAAGACGTCGACTCCATCTACAAGATCCCGGCACTGCTGAAATCCCAGAATCTGGACTCCTACTTCACCGAGCGTTTCGGTCTGGAGTGCAAGGAAGCCGATCTCTCCGAGTGGGAACAGGTTATCTACGAAGAGGCCAACCCGACTGGTGAAGTGACCATCGGTATGGTCGGCAAGTACGTCTCCCTGCCGGACGCCTACAAGTCCGTCAACGAGGCGCTCAAGCACGGTGGTCTCAAGACCCGTCACTCCGTCAACATCAAGTACATCGACTCTCAGGATATCGAGACCCGTGGCTCCGAGCTGCTGGAAGGTCTGGACGCAATCCTGGTGCCGGGTGGCTTCGGTGAGCGCGGCGTGGAAGGCAAAATCCTGGCTGCCCAGTATGCCCGCGAGAACAAGATCCCCTACCTGGGTATCTGCCTCGGCATGCAGGTTGCCATGATCGAATTCGCTCGCAACGTCGCGGGCATGGAAGGGGCTCACTCCTCCGAATTCAAGAAAGATTGCGCGTACCCGGTCGTCGGCCTCATCACCGAGTGGGTTGATGAAGAGGGCAATATCGAGACCCGTACCGAGAAGTCCGATCTGGGCGGTACCATGCGTCTGGGTTCCCAGCTCTGCCACTTGGTCGAAGATTCCAAAGTGCGTCAGATGTACGGCAGCCCGACCATTTACGAGCGTCACCGTCACCGTTACGAAGTAAACAACAAGCTGCTGCCGCAGATTGAAGCGGCAGGTCTGAAAGTGACCGGTCTCTCCGCCGACAAGAAGTTGGTGGAAATCATCGAGATCCCGGATCACCCCTGGTTCGTGGCTGCGCAGTTCCACCCGGAGTTCACCTCTACTCCTCGTGATGGCCACGCTCTGTTCGCCGGTTTTGTGAAGGCGGCAGGCGAGTATCAGAAGCGTAATTTGAAGTAATTGAAAATAAATGCGGTTGGGGCACTGTGCCACAGCCGCTTTTTTTGGCATATTTTTGTTGTTTTTTTACGAAACCTGAGGAAATACACATGTCCAAGATCGTTAAAGTGATCGGTCGTGAAATCATCGACTCCCGTGGTAACCCGACCGTTGAGGCCGAAGTTCACCTGGAAGGTGGTTTTGTTGGTATGGCAGCCGCTCCGTCTGGCGCGTCCACCGGTTCCCGCGAAGCGCTGGAACTGCGTGACGGCGACAAGAGCCGTTTCCTGGGTAAAGGCGTGCTGAAAGCCATCGAAGCCGTAAACGGCCCGATCGCTCAAGCTCTGCTGGGTAAAGATGCCAAGGACCAGGCCACCGTTGACCAGATCATGATCGACCTCGACGGTACCGAGAACAAATCCAAGTTCGGCGCCAACGCCATCCTGGCTGTTTCCCTGGCTAACGCCAAAGCTGCCGCTGCTGCCAAAGGCATGCCGCTGTACGCCCACATCGCCGAGCTGAACGGCACCCCGGGTGTTTACTCCATGCCGCTGCCGATGATGAACATCATCAACGGTGGTGAGCACGCCGACAACAACGTCGACATCCAGGAGTTCATGATCCAGCCGGTTGGCGCCAAGACCCTGAAAGAAGCCGTTCGCATGGGCGCAGAAGTGTTCCACAACCTGGCCAAAGTGCTGAAGTCCAAGGGCTACAACACTGCAGTTGGTGACGAAGGTGGTTTCGCTCCGAACCTGAAATCCAACGCCGAAGCGCTGGAAGTTATCGCTGAAGCCGTTGCCGCTGCCGGTTACAAACTGGGCACCGACATCACCCTGGCTATGGACTGCGCTGCTTCCGAGTTCTACGACGCAGAGAAGAAAGAGTACAACCTGAAAGGCGAAGGTCGTGTCTTCACCTCCAACGGTTTCTCCGACTTCCTGGCTGACCTGACCACCAAGTTCCCGATCGTCTCCATCGAAGATGGCCTGGACGAATCTGACTGGGAAGGCTTCGCCTACCAGACTGCTGAACTGGGCAAGAAAATCCAGATCGTGGGTGACGACCTGTTCGTAACCAACACCAAGATCCTGAAGCGCGGTATCGACAACGGCATCGCCAACTCCATCCTGATCAAGTTCAACCAGATCGGTTCCCTGACCGAAACTCTGGCTGCCATCAAGATGGCCAAAGACGCTGGCTACACTGCCGTCATCTCCCACCGCTCCGGTGAGACCGAAGACGCGACCATCGCCGACCTGGCTGTTGGTACCGCTGCTGGCCAGATCAAGACCGGTTCCATGAGCCGTTCTGACCGTGTTGCCAAGTACAACCAGCTGATCCGTATCGAAGAAGCTCTGGGTGCCAAAGCTCCTTTCCGCGGTCTGAAAGAAGTTAAGAACCAGGCTTAATTTGCTGGTTTGCCAGCCTCGGCTGGAATGAAAAAAACCGGAACCCAAGGGTTCCGGTTTTTTTATGCCTGAGCCTTGCCACAACGCCCTGAGAGGCGAGGGCGTTGTGGCTCTGGTCTCGGGTCAGACAAAGGGGTGCATGCGCTGATAGCGCCCTGCATGCGCCTTGAAGCCCAGTTTTTCAAACAGGGCGATAGAGCGGACATTATCGGCATCGATATCTGCGGTGAGGCAGGTGACTCCCAGTGTGCTAGCGTGGGCGAACAGCAATCCCAGTGCCTCCGACATAAACCCTCTGCGCCAATAGGCCGCATTGAGCAGGCAACCTACCTCGCAGCAGCGACCCGCCTCGCTGAAACTGTGCAGGCCGCAGGTGCCGATCACCTTGTTGTCCTCCCGCTCGACAATCGCCCACTCCAGCGACTCACCGGTTTGCTCCAGCCGCACCACGCTCGCCATCAACTGCGCCACCATGGCGGGAGAGGTAAAGCAGGGATCAGAGGCAAACTCCATGGTCAGCGGATTGCCATAAATCTCGAACAGATCGGCGGCATCCTGCGGGCCAATGGTGCGCAGTACAACCCGAGTGCCGGTTAAGTCTGGCTTCATAAATCTCCTTGGCGCGGGTGTTTGCCAGCAAAGATACAGGTGGAAAATGAGACAGCGTGAAAGTTGGTCTCTAAAGGCTACTGGTACTATCACGAAATATTTGTATCGCGAGCGTCCGATTACGTTTCGCTAATCGAACCTACCGGCTGCAGGGGATCACCTTCAGCAATTGACGCTCCAGCCCCAAACATGAAGAGAACATCTCGTTTTTCGTCGTATTTTATGTATGTTTCTCTGTGCGATATCAAAACTGCTCCTTTCGCCTAACGCTTTTGTAAAAGGCGCGACGTCAGGAGCGTCCTTTTAACAAACTTGTTAGATTTTCAATCTCTGACTTAGACAATGACTCAAGATGTTGAATAAGCATTCTTTTTTGCTTTTTATCATCAGTGTCACCCTCAGGATCAAATGATAGAAGCAAGTCTGTAAATCCCAAATTTCTAATTTCTACCTGATTAGAATTTCTTGATAAACAGTCTGGAACTTCGGTCCTATATGGGTCACAGACTATTAACTTTGTGCCAGGTATCTTCAACCAATCACAAAAGACCACATTTACATGTTCATCTCCGAAACCATAGCCAATGACAACAAGTTCACGAACAGACATAATTCTAGTTTTAAATTCTTCAAATAACTCCCTAGGTGCAATCTGTTCAAATTTTTCTGAAAACTTGTGTCCACCTGAAAGCAAAGATCGCCTTAGAAATTGAAGCTCACCGGAATCATCATTAACAAAAAGCTCATTGACCCCTCGAACGCCTGACTTTTGGCACTCCGCCAAGCTAAGTCTTTCGATATTTCTAACCGCCATAACGTAAGACCCAAACTCGCTGTCTCCAACAGATTTCAGGTATTTACCTTTGTCTTCTATTGCAAAAATATCAAATGATCCGTGTAGCTTGACAAGATTAACTCCAGACTGGTTTTGATCAAAGAAATCTAAACGGTGCTGCTGAAGCTCCTCTTTCGTAACAACCCTGAAAGAACCCAATCGACTATATCCATGTTCACGATCAGCATAGAAGCCATCTTTCAAAGGAATTTTATAGAATGCGCATAGCTCCTCTATAATCAAGTCATGATTCAGTGAATAGATATCTAAACAGCCAAATTTTTTGATGATCGCTTTCAGTCCAAAATAGTGCTCAAATCTCAACTGCATTCTAGAATTGCATTTCTCTTGCAGCTCCAAGAGTAATAACTGGATGCATTCTGTGGCTTGCTTAATTAACCCATCAACAATTTTACGCTCTTTTCCAACCGAAGATAGCTTCCATTTCTCTAGCTCGCTTACCATCTGCTCATAGTGCATATCCGTATTGCCTATGATTGCCACAAATCGCTCTTTAATTTCTTCATTGTCTGAAAAATTGAATAGCTTTGTATCAACCCGCTTTAAAACATTCTCCTTAAAAGTAGCTGTAAATGGCCAGACAAGCGGCATCCCACACTCTACTGACGCTCCTGCACCTAGAAAAAATGCCAACATTCGGTACGTACTCCTTGAAAATATAACGTCCGCTTAAGTGGTGAGCAACGCGATACGGTGTTTCTGCACACCACCTAAATCACTAAACTTAACGCATGGTAGAAATTCCACGCGTTGCGAATCCGTCTTAAAGCGTTTGTTAGTTTACCTCTGCGACATTCACGACGTGATATTTGTTGTCTTCATCCAATTTAAGATCGAACATTTTATTGTAAGAATTGGTGTTTGCATCTTTGCAACTGATGATTAATTTCAATTCAGATGGAGCCTTACCACTTTTCTCGGTATCCCACTGCAGAGTGTGACTTTGTCCTTCATTAAAATAATGAACGACACTTTTTTGGTTTATTTCCTCTATCTCTGGCACTGTACTAAAGCTAACACTCGAAGCTGGTCGTCCAGAGTTAATTAAATTAATTTGATAGGTTACTTTTGCACCCGACATAGAACTCCAGCCAGCACCCGTTATTGAAAAATTTGGATGTGCCTCTCTCATTGCGCGGATTTCTTCGATTTCCAAAGCTTTGAGGTCTGCTTGTACCTGCTCCCTAGTAGCTTTAACTAGTTCTTTGTGCTGCTCTACAGACTTCTTGAGTTCTTCGGCTTGTAACTCCAGTGCCTTCGTATTTTGCTGAAGTTCACTCTGCTGCTGAATGTAACCTAGAATTAACCAAAAAAGCATAAGCGGTCCAAACACACCCGCAAAAAAATCACCAAACTCATTGAGAGGCATGGTTGCAAGGTCTGGGAGGCTCCCCCATCGTAATAGCAGTATCAGCGCTATGTATAATGCTGTAATTATCACTCCAAATTTAGTCACAAATTCTCCTTGTAAGCTAACCTAACAGTGATTAGATGGAAGGCGGCATTAATCCGTTAGCAGAGAATTCAATATAACTCCGTAACATCTTCACCGCCGTCGAGTTAAAAGCATCATTACATCATAATGTTACCAGCTTACTTTTCGTAATAGGTGTATTCGCTTGATTTCCTCTTTTTGCGCCACCGTTACTACTGTGTGAAAAATCAGTGCTCAGCGCAGTCTTGGAAAGCGCCGCCAAAGCACGCCTGCATGAACAGGTCAGAAATAAACATAAGGCCGTCACCATGTTGGGTGGGTCATTGTGGGCAAGGTTCACTTATCCATTCCATCCAGCATGGCTACCGCCCCTGAATTTCAGCCTCCAGTCTGCTGCGGTTCACCAACGGGATGGGGTTGGCATGGCTCATGGGAGACTCCGACAAGGCAATTGTTGCCAAATGGCAATATTAACTATGGCTCTGTGGATAGAAAGCTCAATATTGAGGATTTCTGTGCAAGATCAATAAATTAATCAAATGTCACCCACGATTGATGACGCGCCGAGATAGCGTGAACAACCATTCTTGAACTATCTCCATAGAATATTTATGGTCATATCTGGCTTGAACCAGCATAAAACTCTTTGTTATTGTCCGCATCCCCCGCTGAAATAGCTTATTTATCTATAAATCAACAAGATAGCATTATGTGGTGGCGTCGCGGGGGCATCTGCTATCGGGAAGGAGAGTTATGAAGTCGCAGTTCAAAGTGGCGCTGGCCATGTTGGCCCTGTTCGTCGTCCAAGGCTGCACAGCCCCGGATTCATCCACCAAGCGCAATGCACCCGGCCCGGTGCTGACCGTGCATTACGAAAGTGCCCCCCTGATCCCCGTCACCATCGCAGGTGAGCAGTACCAGTTTTTGCTGGATACCGGGGCCAGTATCACCTTTATCGATCGTCGTCTGGCCAGCCGCTTCAAGGCGCTGACCTTAAGCGAATTGCCCAGGGCCTATCAGGCTGATTTTGCCACTGTGAGCAGCGTTTCGAGCCAACTGGGCAGCGAGCAGCTTGGCTTTGTTGAGCCGCAGCCCTTCTCGGTGGGGTCGGTCACCATTGATGACAGCGAGCTATGGGCAACTATTGATTTCGATCTTTTCTCCCAGTCTCTTGGCAGCCGTATCGATGGCATCCTCGGGATCGACACCATCCGCCGTTTCAACTGGGTGTTTGATCGCGACAAGCATCAGCTAACTGCTTTGCTGACGGCACCGTCGGCAGCTACGTTCGAGCGTTGCATCGGCTATGAAGACAGCTACAACCGCTCCCCGGCAGTGTATCTGACCCACGGCGAGAGCAGCGTGCGCATGTATCTGGATACCGGGGCCGATCAGAGCTATGCCGACCATGCCTTTATCGACTTTATGGCGAGCCAGAAGGCGATCTCTGGCGAAGATGCGATGCCACGCAAAGGGGTGGACGCCAGCGGTATGGTGGAGGGGCGTGACCATATCCTCACCGGCCTGCACTTTGATGAGCGCCAGCTCGGTGAACTGCGCGTGTCGGAAAACAGCAATGAGCAGTATGGTCTGGGGCTGGATTTTGTTAACCGCTTCAATCGCTTTGCGATCATGCCCGGGCGGATGATGCTCTGCTACGACGCCGACAGCCTGGCGCGCAAAGTGCCGCCAGTCCTGCGCAATATCGGGGTGCGTTTTGATGGCGAGCATCTGCAGGTCTACTACAGCGATGAACGGGATCTTGCCCCCTATGGTCTGGCCAACGGCGACATTCTGGAGCAGATCAACGGGATGGCTTATCGTCCCCTCGATATCGACAAGGTGCGTGAACTGCTCAGCACCAGCAAGCCGGGGTCGCTCAAGTTGCGGATTGTGCGGGAAGGAAAACCGCTGGATATCGCCATCTAGTCAAGGTGGGGCGGCAAGATGAGCCGCCCCTATGAGCGTCAGCCCTTGGTCGGATTTTCCATGCAGGTGAGGGTTGGCTGGCCGTAACGCTCCAGCGTGGCGTCGTCCCCCTTGGTGAAGAAGGTAAGGTTTTGCCCTTCATAACGGGCGCCGCTGGCGCTGGGGGCTTCATAGGCGAGCACTTGTTGCTGCTGGTCGCCCTCGCTCAGGTTGATCACCGCGGCGGGCAGCTTGGCATCGTTATAGAAGTAGGTAGAGAGCATGACGTTCTTGCCGCACTTGTAGTTGACCGGAGCCGGCACCATCAGCTGGCCGCCGCTGATCTGCAGTTCGGTGATCCGCAGCAGGTAGTTATCCTCCACACACTGGCGCAGATCTTGCCCCTTCCAGCAGTCGTTACGCCCCTTGATCCAGCCGCGCTGCATGGCGCGCTCGGTCTTGAGCTGCTCGGGAGAGAGTGCAGCAATCGCCTTGGGGTAGAGGGCCGCCAGTTCGTTATCAAGGGCGGCCAGTCCGGCATCCTTGCAGATCAGGGTTTCGACCGACCCGGAGGCTTTGGTGCAGTCAAAGGAGGGGGTTGCGGCGCTGGCCAGCAGAGGAGCAAACAGCAGGGTGGCAAGCAAGGTCTTGTTCATCGATAGATTCCAGCAATGAGGAGGGTGTTTTGGCCTACTACAGCACACTCTACAGGGCAATGCAGCAGGGACGCCGAGCGCACTTGCACTGCTGAATGGCTGCCAAACGGAAAAACCCGACACTCCTGGCCGGAATGTCGGGTTTTTTGTGGCCGCGATAAAGGGGGAGGCGGGTTGCCCGGTCGATCAGGCCAGCGCCAGTTGCTGACTGCGGGCGCGCCACAGCCGCTCGTGGAAGAAGAACACCACGGTATTGATGGCCGGTTCGATCATCGCCATCACGCCGCCGGTGAGCAGCTCGCCGCTTAGCAGGAAGGCCACTCCGAAGGCCACCGAGAAGTGGACCACCGCGAAGCTGCTGGTCTTGGCCTGCAGGCTGTGCTTTGGCTTGAGCTTGTGCCAGCCAAGGTCATGAAAGTAGAAGGCGACCGTGTTGACGGCGGGCTCGATCAGGGCGATCAGGCTGGCGGTCAGCAGCTCACCGGTCAGCAGGTAAGCCACGGTAAAGGCGACACCGAAGTGCAGGATGGCAAAGCTGATGGTCTTATTCATGATGGCGGCTCCCTTTGTTGATGATGAGAGTATCCGCCGAAATGAGATTAAATGAAAACTATTCTCATCTATTGCCAGAATAGAGAGAACCTATCAACGGGCGAGTGGCCGGTGCGGTTCAGCGGTTGCCAATCGCAACCAAGGCGATAAAGTACAGGTTCTTCACACTTGCCCATGAAAAAGGATCTTTCATGAATATCAATGCCACCCTGCTTGGCCAGTTCATTGCGTTGCTAATGGTCATCGTCGGCCTCATCGCCTGGCGACTGGCGCGCCGCAAGAGCGAGCATCCGGCGCTGATCACCCTTATCTGCTCCCTGCTCTGTCTGTTTCCGCCCTTTGGCCTGCTGGCCCTGTTGCTGGTTGCGCTGAAACAGGATCTGCCCGCCCGCTCATAGGACGCGCAGGTTCAGGCTGCCGCACACACCGGCCGCACCAATAGAAAAAGCCCCGTGATGGGGCTTTTGCTTTTGAACTCGGTGAGCAGAAGACCTTGGACCCCCATCTTTTGGGTTCGGGCTCTGCTACGCCTTGCTCAAAAAGGTAGGTGTCCCAGATTTGTCTGAGCATTCACTGTGTGCTCATCAGCGATGTGACTTTCTATCCCAGCACTATCTAGACTCGCTTTCGCAATATGAGCTTCATGAGGAAAAGAAAACCTTGCTACTACAATCACATATTGCTCCTTGTGGTATAACGCCGCGTTAAGTGGTGAGCAACGCAACCACCATGCCTAAACTATTGTGCCGTAAACACTAAAGCTGAATAAAACCGAAAATGCCAAGCGTTGGGAATCCGTCTTAAACGCTTTGTTATGTAATAATTCTATTTATTAAGCCAATTTTGCCTATCGTACTCAGCTCCATTTTTCATACAGAAATCACCTTCCAAATAGAATTGCTCTTTTCCATTTACCATTCTTTTAACCAGTTCGCTTCCCGTTCTCTCTAAAGGGTCATTATCCTTTAGCCACATTTCATAGCCGTGAATAGACGGTCCCCCAACATTCATAGTGAACTGCACACCATATAAATTGAAAGATACATATGTTTCAGGAGTCGGTGTAATGACAATGTCATGCCCAAACCCTACTTGAACCCATTCACCTGTTTCTGGGTGCCTCATCAATGTATCCATTGGAAACAAAACTTGGCGGTGAAATGGCCATTCCTTAACTCCCTTACCATAACGAGCATAGTTTCTGATTAAATCAAAACTTGGCTCATCAATTATGAGGCCCTGATCCCCAGCATAAGAAAAGCGCAAAGCTAAAGCTTCCAAAGCAAGCATGGCTAGAAACCGAGACATTTCTTGCTGAGGTGGATCTATGTCAACTGGAAAAATAAAAGGTGGAAACTCTCCTGTTGTCTGCATATCTTTTAGATATCCATCAACAATTGCTTGCTCTGACGCTTTTTCAGCTCTTATTTGAAGCTTTTCGTTTTTATCTAGCTTCATATTGATCTGTATTTCCGTTCCAGCTATATAGCCTAATACACTTGGCATTTTCCCTTTTTTATTTGGTACTTGATACCACCCCCTGACGTTTCTCATAGAAGGGTGCGACATTACTGGCCTCTCAACCTTTCTAGCAAAATAGTTATTGCATTTATCACAAACCAACCCTTTAGGTAGTACTAGCTTTTTGCTGCCAAAAGACTCTGGAATAAGATGCTCTACACCCTTGGTGTCATGACTAGATTCTTTACAAAATAAACAACGCACAATTACCCCTTGTTACATAACGCCCTGTTAAGGGGTGAACAACGGAATACAAAAGCCGCCGCATACTACCTTAATCACTTAAACCAACGCATAGTAAAAATGCCACGCGTTGCGAATCCCTCTTGAACAGTTTGTTAGATTTTATAAAGCCTCGAAGTTTCCAAATCAAACTCAATAATCTTGCCTAAAATCACTTTCATATTTTTAATTGTGTCATCTTTTTCATCAATTAAAGTCATAAAGTATAAAATCCGCCCCCACTTTTTGAGGTGCTTTCCACTGACTTGTGCAATAACAGGAGTCAGGGAGTGAAACGCAGGTAAATCTAATCGTATATGAGTTTTGATGTGTGAGATTACCGATTCACTCTCTAGCCCATCTAGAGATTTTTGGATCGCCTCTATTATTGCTTGGTTTAACTCTCTCTCTTGAGAAAGGAACTCATAGTCTCGCGGGTTATTCTCAAAATCTTTTAATCTAGGCTCAATCTTAACTGCACGTTCAAAAATAGATTTATTCTTAAGTAAATTAACAATTATAAATCTTAAATACTCACGCGCTCTTTGTTCTAACTTTTTATTCTTCTCTTTCTCTTGCTTCTTAACAATCAAGTCTAAAGCAACCATGATCAAAACAAGTTCAATTGCAACCCCAACTAACTCTGGAATTATATTACCAACAAAGGCTGCTTTGTAATTTTCGGTAAAAGTGAAAAAAAGAATAGCAACCACAAATGCTACAGCCATCACTAAAGAATTTTTAGGATTCCTCTTTACTTTGTCTATAAACCAACTCACGATACAAACTCTCTCATTTATTATCTAAATTTAACAACTCAACTCAAATATAAAATCTAACGCCGCGTTAAGTAGTGAGCAACGCCGCCACCTAACCTAAACCATTGCACCGTAAACACAAAAGCCAATTTGAACTGAAAATGCCACGCGTTGCGAATCTGCCTTAAACGTTTTGTTATAAAACTATCGAATCTCTGGCAACCTTAGTTCAGATATAAACTGCTCCGCCTCAACCAACTGCGAATGAGTCGCTGTTTCAAGTTGCGCATTTAGTATCATGTCTCTTTCAGCAGCAGAAACAATAATAGTCGTAAATATGGCATCGATAATGGCATAAGAAAAAGTTACTGGACTAGAGCTATTGTTGTAGGGAATATCATAAAGCTTGGCGAGTGTAAGTAACTCTTTAACTGCTGATGGAAGCCTATTTTTGACATCATATCTATTCAGTTCGGCATACCTTCTCAATGAAACTGAAGGCTCCACAACTCTATTTTCCTCAACAACTTCTCCAAACTCTTCCCACTTAATAAACTTAAATTCCTTAACTAAACTCACTGTGATCTCCTGTTTTATAACAGTGATTAGATGGAAGGCGGTATTAATCCGTTAGCAGAGCATTCCATATAACTCCGTAACATTTCCACTGCCGCCAAGTAAAAACAACCATTAAATCATAATGTTACCCGTTTGCTTCTTATGCTGAGCGTATTCGCTTGACTTCCTCTTTTTGCGCCACCGTTACTACTGTGTGAAAAATCAGTGCTCAGCGCACTCTTGGCAAGCACCGCCAAAGCACGCCTGCGTGAGCGGGTCAGAAATCAGCATAAGGCTGTCACCATGTTGACTGGGCAGTCGTGGGCAACGTTCGCTTATCCATTCCATCCGGCATGGCTACCGCCCCTGAATTACAGCCTCCAGTCTGCTGCGTTTAACCAACGGGATGGGGTTGGCATGGCTCATGGGGTGACTCCTACGAGGCTTTGTTGCCAATCGGGTATATTAGCGGCGGGCAGGCGGAGGGAAAGGACCAGATGGCCGATTTCTGATCTGGATCGGCTAATTAGTCAATAACGACTGATCTGGTGTGCAGATGGGGCGCGTGCTGCCATTGGTGAGGAAAATGGTGAGGAAAACCGTTAGTGGGGAAAGAGTGGTTGGGTAAAGCGGTAGCGGGTAAAAAAACAAGAAGCCCCTGAACGGGGCTTCTCTTTGCTGGCCATGTTGCTGGCCATGCCGCCACTTTTAACGGCTTGGGTGAGCGACTCGCTGGCGCCTTGACCGGGCGCCAGAGCGGGCTGGTGCAGGTTTACTCTTCGACCTTGTTCAGCCACTCGACCTTGTATTGGGCACCGGCACCCTGCGCCAGCTTGGCGCACAGTGGTTTGAGAAAGGCTTCAATCTGCTCGTCCAGCATCCAGGGTGGGCTGATGATCAGCATGCCTGAGCCGTTCATGCCCCAGTCGGCTGTTTGACTGGCCACTTCCAGCTCGGCCACCAGGACGTTGCCGAAGTTCTCGCGCTTGATGGCGCGCAGCATGTCGCGGGATTTGTCCGCCTCCTGCCCGAGGATCGGATACCAGAGGGCGTAGATGCCGGTTGCCCAGCGCTTTTGCGCCTTTTTCAGGGTATCGACCACGGCGAAATAATCTTCTTTGAGCTCATAGGGCGGGTCGATCAGCACCAGCCCGCGGCGCGGGGTGGGCGGCAGCAGGGCGATCAGCCCCTCGAAGCCGTCACGGTGGTGTACGGCGACGCGAGGGTCATAACCCATGTTGGCGCGCAGATCTTCGACCTCGTTGTTGTGCAGCTCCATCAGCGCCAGCTTGTCCTGCTCGCGGGTGAGGCGACGGGAGAGCTCCGGCGAGCCGGGGTAGTAGTGCAGCTGGCCATCGCTGTTCATCTCTTCGATGACGCCGAGATAGGGAGCCATGGCAGACCACTGGGCCCGCTCGTCCCACAGGCGGCCGATGCCGTCGGCATACTCCGCCTTCTTCTGGGACCAGTCGCCGCGAAGGTCGTAGAGACCGCCACCGGCATGGGTGTCCAGCACGATGAAGGGTTTCTCCTTCTTTTTGAGGGACTCGATGATCAGGGCCTGAACGGCGTGTTTCAGCACGTCGGCATGGTTGCCGGCGTGAAAGGCGTGGCGGTAGCTCAGCATATTAGATCTCTGAGGGGGCCCTGCTGGGCACCCAGTAACGATAGATAGTTCAACAAATTGCGGCTGTTGCCGCGAAACAGGGAGAGGCTGCGCAGGGTTTGCAACAGGACGCCCTGTTGCAGCCGCTCCAGCTCCAGCTCGTGGGCCAGCATCGACTGATACTGCTGCTCGTCGAGTCGCGTCTTGGCGCTCTGGCGCAGAGCGCGCCACGGGGTCAGCACCGCCTCGGTCTGCACCAGCGCCGGTTGCAGGTCGGTCAGATCGACCACGATGCCGAGTTGATCGAGCCGGTGCAGCAGCAGCGCCAGATTGACGTTGCCCCCCTGCTCCTGCACGGTGAGCCAATCCTGGCTGCGCTCACCATAGACCTTGCCGCTCCAGTGCCAGAAGCCGATCGGCGTCGGCAATTCGTGGACCGCGACCCGCTCGCTGGCCATCAGCTGTTCGTCACGCAAAGAAGGCTTGCTCCATGGTTTCCAGCTCTTCGGAGAGGCTCATCCACTCCAGCTCCACCTCTTCCAGCTGCTCCTTGAGGGGGCCCTGGGATTTGAGCAGTTCGGAGAGCTTGGTTTTAGCGCTCTCTTCGTAGATAGCTGGGTCGGCCAGTTGGCTCTCGATGTCGCCAAGCTTGCCTTGCAGCTTCTCCATACTCGCTTCGAGCTTTTCCAGCTTCTGGCGCAGGGGACGGGTTTGCTGGCGGAACTCCGCCTCGCGCCGCTTCTGATCCTTGCGCGCCACTGCCGAGTTGGCAGAGACGGGGCCATCCGCCGGTTTGGCGTTGGCCTCTTTCTCCTGCTCGCCGAGCCACTTGTGGTAGTCGTCCAGATCGCCGTCGAACGGCTCGACCCGGCCACCGTGCACCAGATAGAAGTCATCTGTGGTGGTACGCAGCAGGTGACGGTCGTGGGAGACCACTACCATGGCCCCTTCGAAACCTTGCAGCGCCATGGTGAGGGCGTGGCGCATCTCCAGATCCAGGTGGTTGGTCGGTTCATCCAGCAGCAGGAGGTTGGGCTTTTGCCAGGTGATCAGCGCCAGCACCAGCCGCGCTTTTTCGCCGCCGGAGAAGGGCGCCACCTTGTCGAGCGCCTTGTCACCGTGAAAACCGAAGCTGCCCAGATAGTTGCGCAGCTCCTGCTCGGTCTTGTCCGGCGCGAGGCGGGCCAGATGATCGAGCGGGGAATCATCGAGACGCAGGGTCTCCAGCTGATGCTGGGCAAAGTAACCTATGCTCACCCCGGCGCTCACTTCGAGCTTGCCGGAGAGCGGCGGGTTGGAGCCCGACAGCATCTTGATAAAGGTCGATTTACCAGCGCCGTTGCGACCGAGCAGACCGATGCGCGAACCCGGTACCAGATTGAGTTTGATCTTCTCCAGGATCACCTTGTCGCCGTAACCGGCAGAGAGGTTCTCCATGGCGATGAGCGGGGTCGGCAGGGCCGACGGCTCGCGAAACTCGAAGCTGAACTCCGAGTCGGCGTGGGCGGGCAGGATCTTCTCCATCCGCTCCATCGCTTTCAGGCGGCTCTGGGCCTGACGGGCCTTGGAAGCCTTGTAGCGGAAGCGGTCCACATACGCCTGCATGTGGGACATCTCCCGCTGCTGCTTCTCGTACATCGACTGCTGCTGGGCCAGATGTTCGGCGCGCTGCAGTTCGAAGTCGGAGTAGCCGCCGGTGTATTCGTTGAGCTTGCCGTTCTCGATATGGATGATGCGGCTGATGACCGAATCGAGGAAATCGCGGTCGTGAGAGATGAGCACCAGCGTGCCCTGATAGCCCTTGAGCCACTTCTCCAGCCAGATCACCGCATCGAGATCCAGGTGGTTGGTCGGTTCATCGAGCAGCAGCAGATCGGAGCGGCAGAGCAGCGCCTGAGCGAGGTTCAGACGCATGCGCCAGCCACCGGAGAAGCTGCGTACCGGCGAGCTCAGCTGCTCGTCGCTGAAACCGAGGCCGTGCAGCAGTTCGGCGGCGCGGGCGCGAATACTGTAGGCGCCGATGGTATCGAGGCGACTGTGCAGCTCGGCCACCAGCAGACCATTGTCATCCTGCTCGGCTTGCACCAGCTGAGCTTCCAGCGAGCGGAACTCCTTGTCGCCGTCGATCACATACTCGAGCGCGGAGCAGTCGAGCGCCGGGGTCTCCTGCGCGACGCCTGCAATCTGCCAGCCAGCGGGCAGGCTGAAGGTGCCGCTGTCGATGGCCAGCTCGCCCCGTACCAGTGCAAAAAAGGTGGACTTGCCACAGCCGTTTTTGCCCACCAGACCCACTTTGTGGCCCGGGTGAATGGTGGCGGAGGCGTTGTCCAGCAGCTTGCGGCCGCCGCGGATCAGTTCGATTTGACTGGCAACTATCATGGGTGGGATCTGCTTGCTCAAAATGGAGGAGAAAAACTGGCGCGGATCTTACGTGAAATGACGCTGATTTGCACTGTAGCGAAGGGCTGGCTACTGGCTGGCACTGCAAAAACATGCCATAACAGAGAAACCAGTTTGGTTACGGGAGGTTAGCATGCATATCAGGGATATTATGACGACCCGGGTCGCCACCGTTTCAATGGATGATCGACTCCGAGTCATCAGGGATATCTTCGAGCAGGCACACTTTCGCCACCTGCTGGTGCTGGAAGAGGAGGAGCTGGTGGGGGTCATCTCGGATCGGGATCTGTTCCGCGCCATCAGCCCCTATCTCGACTCCGAAGCCGAGATGAGCCGCGATACCGAAACCCTCAACAAGCGGGCCCACCAGATCATGAGTCGTCAGCTCGTCACCATCGCTCCTCATCTCACCGTGCGCGACGGCGTCAAGCTGATGCTGGAGAAGGGGGTCTCCTGCCTGCCGGTGCTGGAGAATGGCGCTCTGGTCGGCATCATCAGTTGGAAGGATTTTCTCAAGGCGGCGCTGGAGAGTGACGCACTGGTTTGAGCCCAACGCTTATCGCCACTAGCTGACAGAGAACCAATATAGAGAGAGGGGAGCTAAGGCTCCCCTCTCTCTATATATTGGCTTTGCCGACAATGCCGGTTTGCACGCCGCCAGCATCATCACGGCTCGGGCTGCCCTGCGACAAGGCAGGAGGGGCCGCTGCCGGAGAGGTGCGGCTGAAGATGAGTGCGGATCTCCTGCAGGGTGCGCTGGTACTGCTGGGCATGTTGATCGAGAAACGCGGGGCTGTGCTTGAGGCGCCGCTCCAGGGTATCGACCAGCAGCGCCACCCTGGGAGCGGCCATACCCGCGGGCCAGCAGTGTTGCAGCAGCTCCAGCAGTTGCCAGGCATCGCCCGGCAGGGCGGGGAACTCCTCCAGCAATTGCAAGCCCGCTTGCAGGGCTGTCTGATATTGGCTGGCCTGCATCGCCTTGTGGCGCAGCTGGCGCAGTTCGCTCAGCCTCTGCTCTCTTGCCGTCAGGCGCAGGCCCAGCTCGGCCACCAGATGGTGGAACAGCTGGCGAGTGAGCGGGTGGGGCGCCACCCTGACGCGGTATTGGGTCAGTTGGGTCAGGTAGCGCTGGGCGTGGTGGGGCAAACCGCAGAACTGGCTGACTGCAAAGCCGAGCAGCAGGGTGAGGTGGTTGTCGCTCCCCTCATCCGGCTGGTGGTGGGCAATCAGGATCAGCGCCTCGTCAAATCGGTAATCCAGCCCCAGCATCAACGCCTGCAGCAGCTCATATTCGTGGGGTTGCAGGTGGACGGTGCGCTTGAGGTGCTTCCACTCCTGTTGCAGGGAGCGGATCCGGTTGCTGGAAGGGGCGTGCCACAGCACCGCCAGACTGGCATTGAGCATGAAGCTGTCGATGGCGAGCCGGACGTGCTGCTCGCTGAAGTGGCGCAGGGTCAGGCTGTTGGCCTGCTCCAGCACTTTCTCCTCATCTTGCAGCACCAGCCCGAGCAACATCGCCAGTTGATGCCAGCGTGGCTGATGGGGGCGGATCTGCAGCAGCTCTCCCATGGTCTCCCAGGCCGCCAGCCAGTAATGCTGATGCAGCTGGCTGGCGAGTTGCAGCTCAAGCCGGGTGGCCATCGAGACGCTGGCCTGATGGCGCTGCAAGTCGGTCCGGGCGCTCTGCAATTTGCCGAGCCCCAGCATGGCGTAGAAGAGCCCGGCCCTTGGCCAGCTCGCCTGATACTCGTTGGCACAGAGGGCATAGTGCTGGGCGGCGGTGACCCGCTCGGTCGATTGCAGCAGCAGATAGCCCTTGAGCCGATCCAGCCAGGGGGTCAGCGAGCGATTCTCCCGTTGAAACAGCAGGTCTTCACAGAGGGCGGTAGCCAGTTGCCACTCCCGCAGCAGAATTGGGGCGGCCAGCGTGCGGGTCAGGCTGCTTAACTTCACCAGCTGGCCGAGCACCGCGGTGAGCTGCTGGGTCATGAAGGGAAGAGCCAGATAGAGGGAGAAGTAGAGATCCGAGGGGAGAAACTCCTGCTCGCTCTGATCGGCATCGAGCAGCAGCAATACGCAACCGGGTTGCAGCAGGCCGAGATAGTGCGCTTCGTGCAGCAGCCGTGCTCCGTCAAGATCCTGCTGCTTGTCCTGCTGACAGATGATGGCGTCGAAGGCGTGCTGTTGCAGCAGGGCCAGCAGGCCACTGCGCTCGTGGTTTGGATGGCTGTGGTAGTGGATCCGGTCGGCGGGCACTCCCTGTTCGGTCAGTTCCCGGGTGATGGCGCTACGGAGCAGGGGATCCTCTTCGAGCAGCAGTATCGTCATGCAGGTACTTCCTGTGAGCAAACCATTAGGTTGATTATGGTAGACCCAAGAGGAACATAGGCACAGCACTCGCTGAGTGAAAAGCTGACAGTAGCCAGCAGTGTGCTGGAGGGCGCACTATGGGCTGTCATTTCAATCGGTTATGCCATCGCTCAGGGCTGCGACCTGTTATTGCAGAGGGCGGACCTGCGTCCCGAAGGGGCAGTCGCTCTGGCGGATCAGCCGCGACCCCTTGCCCTGTTCCCCCAGCCAGCTCAATTCCAATTTGCCGAGGCGGCCCAGATGGCGCAGCTCGAACTCGTAGCGCTGGCAGAGGTTGTCCTGGGGCAGGCTCGCCATCCCCGCTGGCAGTCGGTATTGATAGCGCAGGAGTGGCCCATCTTCCAGCTTGCTGGTCACTGGCACCAGCCCCTCTGGGGTGGGCTGCGGTGCCCCGAGTGCGCGGCGCAAACTGAGCGGTGCATCGATCGCCTTTTGATAGTGCAGGCCGTTCATCGCCGCCAGCTCCTCTTCCAGTCGTTGCAACTCCCCTTCCAGCCCATTGAGCGCGGCCCCCAGCTGCTGGTGGGTCGTTGACGAGGCGCAGCCACCCAACAACAGGGTGGCAAGCAGCAGGGCGGCTCTGATGGGGGGCACGGCATCTCCTTGGCTATGACGATGAAGCGTGAAGGTCAGGTCGGTTGGCCTGACTATAGCAGGGGATTGCTGGGGGGCGTCCCCTGCAGCAGTTGGGCCAGACGGGCCAGCCCTTCGCCGACCCGGGCGTCGGTGGCGGGTTGGCTCAGGCTCAGGCGCACCCCCTGTGGAGCAGCAAACTGGCCGGCGGCGAAGTGTTCCCCGCTCGCCACACCAACGTCAAGGGCGTCGGCGGCGGCAGCAAACTGCTGGCTGCGCCAGGGCTCCGGCAGCGGCAGCCAGGCGTGCATGCTGCCCGGCTGCCAGCGGGCGGCGGGCAGCAGGTGGCGCAGCAGTTCGCCACGGCGTTTGAGGATCTCCCGCTGCTGCTCGACCAGCGGCATGATCTGGCGCTGACTGACCATTTTGCAGGCGAGCTCGATCAGCAGCGGGCTCACCATCCAGCTCGACAGCCGCATGGTCTGGGCGAAGGCGCTGCGCAGGGCAGGGGGCGTCAGCACGAAGCCCACCCGCAGGCCGCCGCAGGCGATCTTGGCCAGACTGCCCAGATAGATGACCCGCTCCGGCGCCAGATTGACCAGAGGGATCACAGGTTGCTGGGGCAGCAGGCCGTTGACGTCATCCTCGATGATCAGCAGATCGTGGCGACGGGCGATGGCGACGATGGCCTCCCGCCGCGCCAGACTCATGATGGCGGTGGTGGGGTTTTGCAGGGTCGGCGTGAGGTAGAGCAGCTTGGCCCGGCGGGTACGGCAGGCGGCGTCCAGCGCTTCGGGCAGCAGCCCCTCCTCGTCCATCGCGAGCCCCATCACCTGATTCTTCAGCTGGCGGACATTGCCCAGCATACCGGGGTAGCTTAGCCCCTCGCACAGGATGGTCTCCCCCACGCAGCCGGTCGCCAGCAGCGCCAGCATGATGCCGTGCTGGGCGCCGTGGCTGAACAGCAGGCGATCCTCACTGCAGGCCACCCCTTGCTCCGCCAGCCAGTCGACAAACTGCTGGCGCTGATCCGGTCGTCCCGCCTCCTTGTCGTAGCCGAGCAGGGCGTTGAGATCCCCGTCCGCCACTTCCCCCAGCATGGGGCGAATGATGGCCGCCCGATCCAGCTGCACCGGCAGGTTCTGCCACAACTCGATGCGGTGCCCCTCCTCCTGGCGGATCACCCACTCATTGGCGGGATCCGTGTTCGCTCCCTTGACCCAGGTACCGTGGCCCACCCGGGCGGCCAGCAGGCCGCGCCGCTCCGCCTCGCTGTAGGCGCGGGTGACGGTGCCGACGGTGACACCCAGACGATCCGCCAGGGATCTGTGGGTAGGCAATCGGGTCTGCGGTGGCAGCTCGCCATTCGCGATCCCCTGTTCGATCGCTTTGACCAGCTTGAGGTAGAGGGGTCCATCGAAGGCCGCAAGGTCGGGTGTCCAGATTGTCATGGTGACAATAAATCCATTGATCCAAATTTGTTGTCAATATAGCGTGATTTTCAACCTGATAACAACCAAATAGCACGCATTGTATCGATACAATGTGGCAAGCAAGGAGTCACAATATGACGATGGAGTGGTATGTCACCCTGTTCGGTTTTGCCGTACTCACCTGCGGTACGCCGGGGCCCAACAACCTGATGCTGACGGCCTCCGGCGCCAATTTCGGGGTGCGTCGCACTCTGCCACATCTGCTCGGGGTGGGGCTGGGGCAGCCGGTGTTGCAACTGGTGCTGGCGCTGGGGCTTTATCCGCTGTTCGAGCGCTGGCCCCTGCTACGGCTCGGTTTGCAGATCTTCGGCAGCCTCTATCTGCTGTGGCTGGCGTGGCGTATCGCGGTGGCCGGGGCGCCGGGGGATCCGGCCCGGAGCGCCCGTCCGCTAACCATGCTGGAGGGGCTGGGTTTTCAGTTCCTCAATCCCAAGGCGTGGATGATGGGGATCTCCGCCATCAGTCTGTTCAGCCTGCCCGGCGCCAGTTACTGGTCGAGTCAGCTGGCGGTGATGGTCATGTTTGCGCTGGTGGCCCTGCCGGTCTGCTTTGTCTGGGTACTGTTCGGCCATCAGCTGAGCAACTGGATCAGCTCGGATCGGGGCTGGCGGCGGCTCAACGGCTCCCTCGGTCTGCTGACGGCGCTCTGCGTGGTGATGCTCTGGTATTGAGCCGTGCTGCGCTGATGGGGGAGGTGGCCGAGAAAGAGGCATTTCTGACTTGTCGCCACGGGGTTGGCTCTGCATATTAGAAGGCTTTCCCCATAACGGGGGCGTTGCATCGACAAGAGGTTGAGATGGATCTGAACTGGTTACTGCCCCTGGCGGGGTTTGCTCTGGTTACCTGCGGCACGCCGGGGCCCAACAATATGTTGCTCACCAGCGCCGGGGCGGCGCAAGGTTTTCGCCGCACGATTCCCCTGCTGGTGGGGGTGGTCGGGGGGATCAATCTGATGATCCTCGCTACCGCGCTGGGGCTTGGCGTGGTGTTCGAGAAGGTGCCGCTGCTGCACGACGGCCTCAAGCTTATCGGTTCGGCCTATCTGCTCTGGTTGGCGTGGAAGGTGGCGACGGCCAGCGGCCCGGCCGAGGGCAACCGGCCGCTCATTCCCGCCCATCAGGGGGCCATGCTGCAACTGCTCAATCCCAAGGCATGGATGATGGCGCTCTCCGCCATCAGCGGTTTCACTCTGGCGGGGGAGGCTTACTGGCCCTCCGCGCTCTGGGTGTTGGTGATCTTCTTTATTACCGGCCTTTACACCGGGGCGTTCTGGGTGTTGTTTGGTGCCCAGGTGCGGCAAATCATCCGCACTGCCCGGGGTTGGCGGCGTTTCAACCTCGGCATGGGGCTGGCGACGGCCGCCTGTGTCGGGATGATCTGGATTTAGCTCGGGGTTGACCCGGGCCTTTACCGGCTGTCTTGTTGGCCCTGCGGGGCCTTTTTTATCTCGATCCAGTGACCTTGCCTGCAAGGTGGCGTGGCTCTGCCCTCCCTTGGGATGAAAGGAGTTCATATGAAATGTATCGGTCTGCTGGGTGGCATGAGCTGGGAGTCCACCGTCAGTTACTATCAGGCGCTCAATCGCGGGGTGCGGGCGCAGCTTGGCGGCTTGCACTCGGCGCGGGTGCTGCTCAACAGCGTCGACTTTGCCGGTATCGAGCGGTTGCAGCATGCCGGTGACTGGCCCGCTACCGCCCGCCTGCTGGCGGCGGAGGCGCGCAAGTTGCAGGATGGCGGCGCCGATTTCTTGCTGATCGGCACCAACACCATGCACAAGGTGGCGCCCGAGATTGAGGCAGCCATCGATATCCCGCTGCTCCATATCGCCGATGCTACCGCGGCCAAATTGCAGGCGGACGGGATAACCCGGGTCGGCCTGCTCGGCACCCGCTTCACCATGGAGCAGGATTTCTACAAGGGGCGCTTGCAGGCGCGTTTCGGGTTGACGGTGCTGGTGCCCGATGAGGCCGGGCGGGAGCGGGTGCACAGGATCATCTATGACGAGCTCTGCCTGGGGGAGATCCGCGAATCGTCGCGGGCCGAGTATCTGGCGATTATCGAGGGGCTGGCAGCCGCTGGCGCCGAGGCGGTGATCCTCGGCTGCACCGAGATTGCCCTGCTGGTGGGGGATGCCCGAGCGGCGGTGCCGCTCTACGACACCACCGCCATCCATGCCGAAGCGGCGGTCGCGCTGGCACTGGCATCCGATTAATAAACTGGTCAGATCTCACTATTCATGCTTGTCTCATACCCCTTGCCATAAAAGCGTGTAAAATTGCGCCCTGAATTTTCCCCGGCCAACGCGGGTTGGCTGCGGTTTCCTAGCATGCAAGGCTGACATTGTGACTGAAGTAGATAGATTCGCGGATATTCGCCCCTACCGCGATGAAGAAGTGCCGGCAGCCATCGAACGGCTGATCCAGGATGATGAATTTATCGGCGCCATCGCCAAGTATCGTTTCGGTTCCCTGATGAGCTGGCTGGGTTGGGCCATCCGCCCGATGATCCGCCTGTTCCTGCGCCGCAAATGGTCAAAAGTGACCACAGTGCATCAGGTCCAGATGGGGGTTACCCGGTATATGTCCCGCATGATCGCCACCTCCACCAAGGGGGTGACCTTCTCCGGGATCGAGCATCTTAAGAAAGAGCAGGGCTATCTGTTTGTCTCCAACCACAGAGACATCGCCATGGACCCGGCGTTCGTCAACTGGGGGCTGCACACCCACGGTTTCGATACCGTGCGCATCGCCATCGGTGACAACCTGCTGCGCAAACCCTGCGCTACCGAGCTGATGAAGCTCAACAAGAGCTTTATCGTCAAACGCTCTGCCAAGGGGCCGCGGGAGATGATGAAGGCGCTCGGCGAGCTGTCTGCCTATATTGGCAACTCGGTTCACGAAGGTCACTCCATCTGGATCGCCCAGAAGGAAGGGCGCGCCAAGAATGGCGATGACAAGACCGATCCCGCCATCCTCAAGATGTTCTACGTCGACGGCAAGAAGCAGAAGATCGACTTCGTCGACTACATGCGCAGCCTCAATATCGTGCCGGTCAGCATCAGCTATGAGCTCGACCCCACCGACAAGGCGAAGGCGCGCGAGCTCTACGAGAAGTCGGTCAACGGCAGTTACGAGAAGGGCGAGTTCGAGGATATCGAGAGTATCGTCGCCGGTATCGTTGGCATGAAGGGGCGGGTACACGTCTCCTTCGGTGCGCCGATTACCGAGGGCTTCAGCGATCCGGACGAACTGGCCGCGCTGATCGACAAGGCGATCTGGAGCAGTTACCACCTGTTCCCCAGCAACTATCTGGCGGCCGATGTCTCCGGCAAGGCCAATACCATCGAGCAGGCGGCCTTCCTGACCCGTCAGTCAGAGGTGCCGGAAGAGCACAAGGCGATCTGGCGGGCCATGTACGCCAAACCGGTGGAAAACGCCCAAAAGGCTTGAATGAAACCGGTGGCTAAACGGTTTTGCGAAAAAAACGGGCGCTGATGCGCCCGTTTTTGCGTCTGGTCAAAGTCGAGGAGGAAAGGGTGGTGAATAATATGGTTTCAGCTGGTACGATCACTATGAAAATGGGATTATGTCTCTTGGCAAGGTGCTGACGAGTGTGTAACAGTGCCCATATAGCTGAACATGAGCAAAAGCTCTAAACCGGTTTGCACGGATTGCAGACGGCATTATTGAAGGACCTGTCACAGGTCCTTTTTCATTGGCTGGAAAAGATGCCGCTCAGATATACCTAACAGGAAACAGACGCCATGATCACCGGTAGCCTGAACACCCTGCAGCGGACGCCGCTGCCCGCCCCGCTGGCCCGCATTATGGCCGAGGTGGTGAAGAGCGTGGCTCACTGGGGTGACGCTCCGCTCGGCAAGACCGAGATCGATGGCCTCAACCTGTTCTGTCTGGTGAGCGAGGATCTGACCGAGCCAGCCGCGGATCGCCGTGGCGAATTCCATCAGCAGTATCTCGATATCCAGTTGCTGCTGCGCGGTGAAGAGTGGATAGGTGTGGGCCCCCACGACTACGTGAGCGACGGCGCCGACCATCCCCATCCCGACCTCTGGTTTGTCGATGACGAGCAGACCAGCTATCTGGCGCTGCAACCAGGCGATTTCGCCATCTTCTGGCCGGGCGAGCTGCACCGCCCGCTCTGTACCTTAAACCAGCCCGCCAAGGTGAAGAAGCTGGTGGTCAAGGTACACAAGAATCTGCTGGTTATCGCTTGAGCATTCCCATTGAGGCGAGCCCTGCGCAGCTGATGCGTTGAGACTCGCAAGCATTGAAACCAGTGATACGTACCACAAGTTGCGATCACTCTTTCAAGAGCAAGAATTGAAAAATTGGACGCACCCTCCTGCGACCATAAGCCCCCGGCAGGGGAATCCCATCCTCTTTTGGATGACACGACACTGTCGGCATAAAGCCGAAGCACAGGAAGATGTAGAAAATGAGCAAGTTGGTATTGATCCTTAACTGCGGTAGCTCTTCCCTGAAATTTGCCGTAATGGACGCCGAAACAGGTGAGGACATGCTGTCCGGCCTGGCCGAATGCTTCAATCTGGATGATGCACGTATCAAATGGAAACTCCACGGGGTCAAGGGCGAAGCCATGCTGGGAGCGGGTGCCGCTCACCAGGAGGCCCTCGACCATATCGTGGGTCACATCCTGCCGCAGGATCCGACTCTTGCCGAGCAACTGGTGGCCATCGGTCACCGAATCGTACACGGTGGCGAGCAGTTCTCCCGCTCCGTGCGTATCGATGACGGCGTGATCGCCGGTATTGAAGCTGCCATTCCGTTCGCCCCGCTGCACAACCCGGCGCACCTCATCGGTATTCGCGCCGCGCTGAAAGTGTTCCCGCAGCTGTCCGAGAAGAACGTGGCCGTCTTCGACACCGCCTTCCACCAGACTCTGCCGCAAGAGGCCTACCTCTATGCGCTGCCGCACAAGCTCTACCGCGAACACGGCATCCGTCGTTACGGTGCCCACGGTACTTCTCACCGCTACATCGCGGAAGAAGCCGCGAAAGAGCTGGGCAAGCCGTTGAATGAACTGAACATCATCAACTGCCACCTGGGTAACGGTGCCTCTGTCTGCGCCATCAAGAACGGCGAATCCGTAGACACCTCCATGGGGCTGACTCCGCTGGAAGGTCTGGCGATGGGTACCCGCTCCGGTGATATCGATCCGGCCGTGGTCTTCTTCATGCACGACCAGCTCGGTTACAGCGTGGAGCAGATCAACCACACCCTGACCCGTGAGTCCGGTCTGTTGGGGATGACCGAAGCGAGCAGCGATTGCCGCTACGTCACCACCAACTACGCCACCGACGCCGGTGCCAAGCGTGCGCTGGATGTCTTCACCTACCGTGTGGCAAAGTATGTCGGTGCCTACGCCGCTGCGATGGACGGTCGTCTGGACGCCGTGGTCTTTACCGGTGGTATCGGTGAGAACGCCGCCATGGTGCGCGAGATGGTGCTGAACCGTCTGGCCCTGTTCGGCTTCAAGGTGGACAAAGAGGCCAACAACGCCGCGGTACTGGGTGGCGAAGGTCGCATCACCACCGCCGACAGCCGTTGCGCCATGGTGATCCCGACCAACGAAGAGCTGGTCATCGCCCGCGATGCCCTGAGCCTGGTCTGCTAAGTCAGCCTCGCTCTGAAACAACGCCCGGCCTGTGCCGGGCGTTGTCATTTCTGGCGTACGCCGATTTGACATGGGGGAGGGGAGCGGTACCCTGACCATCACTGTTTTTGCAGCCTGCGGGCTGCCCGGTTCGGGAGAGAGCAATGAAAGAGGCGTTTTTTAACTGGTTGTCGGGCCTTGGGGTGGAAGTGACCAGCCTGATGGCGCTGGTGATCGCGCTGGGCTTTATCGTCATCACCTCGTTGCTGCTGCACATGGCGCTGCACCGGGTGCTGCTGGTCCGGCTGGTGGGGATCCTCGGCAAGGCCAAGCAGGTGTGGCTGCCGCCCCAACTGCAACAGCGCCTCTTCAACCGGCTCGCCTTCGTGCTGCAGGGGGCCGTGCTGCTCGGTCAGGCGGAGATCTGGCTACCCCGTCAATCGGATAGCCTCAAACTTATCGAGATGGTGGCCCAGCTCTGGATCTTGCTGTTCCTGCTGCTGGCCTTCTTCGCCCTGCTCGACTGCCTGTTGTCGGTGAGCCGTTACACCCGCCTTGGTCGGGATTTGCCACTGCGTGGCATCTTCCAGGGGGCCAAGCTGGTAGGCAGCATTCTGGTGGGCATCCTGATGATCGCCCTGCTGCTCGGCAAGTCGCCGCTGTTCCTGTTCAGCGGTCTGGGTGCCATGACCGCAGTGCTGATGCTGGTGTTCAAAGACCCTATCCTCGGACTGGTGGCAGGGATCCAGCTCTCCGCCAACCGGATGCTGAGCGTCGGTGACTGGCTGCAGATGGACAAGTACGGTGCCGATGGCGAGGTGACCGACATCGGCCTCACCACGGTCAAGGTGTCGAACTGGGACAAGACCATTACCACCATTCCTACCTATGCCCTGATCTCCGACTCTTTCAAGAACTGGCAGGGGATGACCGAGTCGGGGGGCCGTCGCATCAAGCGCAGCGTCAATATCGACATGACCAGCGTGCGCTTTCTGACGGCCGAGGAACAGTTGCAGCTCAAGCAGGCCCAACTGCTGGCACCCTATCTGAGCCGCAAGGAGCAGGAGCTGAGTGCCTACAACCAGCAGCTGAGCGATGCCCTGAGCTGCCCCATCAACGGTCGTCACCTCACCAACCTCGGCACCCTGCGCGCCTATCTGGATGCCTACCTGCGTGCCCACCCCGGCATTCGCAAGGACATGACCCTGATGGTGCGCCAGCTGGCACCCACGTCAGACGGTCTGCCGCTGGAAATTTACTGCTTTACCGCGACTACCGCATGGGCCGATTACGAAGGGATCCAGGCCGATATTTTCGACCATATCTTCGCCATCATTGAGCAATTTCATCTGCGGTTGCATCAATCTCCCACAGGTTACGATATGCGTGCCTGGCAACGGGGATAAACAGGGAAATGGGGCGGGTCGAGGATGCGGAAAAAACCGTATATTAATCATCGACCCGTCGCCACTTGTCAGTTGAAATTTGCCGTGCAGAGGAGAAAAATGGCGGCCTTCTCTTCGCGCCCCTGATCCCCTCTTGATCAGCTGCCAGCCCAGAGACGTCACTTCAAGTCATCATCATGGGAAAGTTATGAAGCTCCTTCGCAATAGTGTGGCAACACTCTGCTACAGCCTGCTGCTGACCGCTGCGCCGGTTTTCGCTGTTGAATATGCTCTGCCTGCGGCCAACAGCCGTCTGGTAGGGGAAAATCTGGAATATGTGGTTCCGGCCGAAGAGAACGGCCAGCCGCTGGAGGCCATTGCGGCCAAATTCCAGCTGGGGCTCACCAACATGACCGAAGCCAACCCCGATGCGGATCCCCTGCTGGTACAGACCGGCGAGAAGCTGGTGATCCCCCAGCAACTGATCCTGCCGGATGCACCCCGTGAAGGGATTGTGCTGAACGTGGCCGAGATGCGCCTCTACTACTACCCCAAGGGTAAAAAAGTGGTGGAAGTGCTGCCCATCGGCATCGGCCAGCTCGGTACCGATACCCCGGAAAACTGGGTGACCAGCGTGCAGCGCAAGAAAGCGGGCCCGACCTGGACCCCGACCGCCAAGATGCATGCCGAATATGCCGCCCGTGGCGAGAGCCTGCCTGCGGTCTGGCCGGCCGGTCCGGACAACCCCATGGGTCTGTTTGCCCTCTACATCGGCAAGATGTACGCCATCCACGGTACCAACGCCAACTTCGGCATCGGCCTGCGGGTGAGCCACGGTTGCGTGCGTCTGCGCAACGACGACATCGCCTACCTGTTCAAGCAGGTACCGGTCGGTACCCGCGTTCAGTTCGTCAACCAGCCGATCAAGGCCTCTCTCGAGCCCAACGGTGTCCGCTATCTGGAAGTGCACCAGCCGCTGTCGCGCAGCGAAGAGGAGTTCAACTCCAAGCTGCCGGCACCGCTGCCGATGACTCCGGCGGTGACCCGCTTCATTGCCCACGCCGACAGTGACTCCCAACTGGTGAAGCAGGCGCTGGAGCAGCGCAACGGCATGCCGATGGCGATCAACCGCTAACGGCAAATCCCCATCACGACAAAGGGCGAACAGCATGCTGTTCGCCCTTTTTGTTTCTGCTGCGTTGACTCAGCTTCGCAGCAGATTTGTCTGCAGCTCGCTGCCGAGCTGATCGAGCAGCTGATAGCGCGCCTTGTAGCTGGCCCGCTTGCGGGAGGGGATCTCCTCCAGCGTCTTGCGGGGCACCTCCAGCGGCAGGCTCATCCAGAGTTCATCCTGCACGCTGCCCTGATGCTCCTGCCACAAGCCGTCGAGGTCGAACTTGACCCGATCGGCGGTGCGCTTACTGCTCTGATAGACGTGGCTTTGGGTGCGGATCCCGAGCAGGCTCTTGCACGCCAGCCCCCGGGCCAGCTCGGCGGCCATATAGACCAGCAGGGACATGGGGCGCAGCCCGCCGCACGCCTTGGTGACCAGCTTGATCTCCTCGCTCTGCCCCTTGCCGCCCTGCAGCGAGCAGATCTCGAGGGTCGGGTTCGGCGCGGGGCGCAGATTGAGGGCCATGTAATAGAGCGCAGCGTCACCCAGCTTGAGGGTCAGGCTCATCTCCCCCTCTTTGCCCATGTGGGTTTGGTAATCCAGTTGCAGGGTCAGCGGTGCCGTTAGCTTGTCGCTCTGCCACTGGGCCAGCAGCAGGCCGCGCCCGCTGTAGATTGCCAGTTGTTGCGCCTTGGGCAGCTGACGTGCCAGCTGCTGGTAGTGGCCGCTGATAAGCCCGGCTCGCAGGCGCTTGTTGAGCCCCTTGTGGCGATAGGGGTGGATCGGCTTTTCCAGAATATCGGGAAAGCGGCTGATCGCCTGCGCCAGCAGCGGTTGCTCCTGCTGCTGGCGATAGAGGGCGCGGGCGCCGGGATTGAGCCAGAGACGCCCCACATACTTGGCCCGTCTGATGAGATGACCCGACTCCTCCACCGGGTGAAGGCGGCGGGCGAGGGTTCGCAGGTGTGACAGATGAGATGACATGGTGCCGACCTCTGACTGGTGTAATGAGACAGGGCGGGGAGTGTAGGAGCGGGGCGCTGGCTTGTAAAAAAATGGATAGTAACAAAATGTGAAAACATAACGCTCAGTAGCGGCTGGCGCGGCGAGATGACCGCCACGGCCACGGCAGGAAATCTGGCGCCATCCTCTTGATGCGGCAGATGATTTGATGCGCAAAGGTTTTTATTGTGTTTTGTGTTTGTTAAAAGTGATTGAGCTGGCGCGAACGGCTGATTAAGCTAGGCCGGTTTTTTAGGGATGAGCCCGTCACCAGAGCGGGCAGAAAATGACACAAAACGGAGTTTTGCATGACAGCTAGCACACCCATGTTAATCACCTTCCTGGTGTATATCCTCGGAATGGTGTTGATCGGCTTCGTCGCCTATCGCGCCACCCGCAACTTTGATGACTACATTCTGGGCGGTCGCCGGATGGGGAGCTGGGTGACCGCTCTCTCTGCCGGCGCCTCCGACATGAGCGGCTGGTTGCTGATGGGCCTGCCCGGCGCCGTCTTCGTCAGCGGTATCTCCGAGAGCTGGATCGCCATCGGTCTGGTCATCGGCGCCTACCTCAACTGGCGCTGGGTAGCGGGTCGCCTGCGGGTACATACCGAGAAGAACCGCAACGCCCTGACCCTGCCGGACTATTTCACCTATCGCTTTGAAGATCACAGCAAGGTGCTGCGCATCCTCTCTGCGCTGGTGATCCTGCTGTTCTTCACCATCTATTGCGCCTCCGGCGTGGTGGCCGGTGCCCGCCTGTTCGAGAGCACCTTCGGCATGGATTACAACACCGCCCTCTGGGTCGGTGCCGCTGCCACCATCACCTACACCTTCTTCGGCGGCTTCCTCGCGGTGAGCTGGACCGACACGGTGCAGGCGACCCTGATGATCTTCGCCCTGATCCTGACCCCGGTCTTCGTCATCATCGCCGTCGGCGGGATAGACAGCGCCATGATCGAGGTGGCCGCCAAGAGCGCCACCAACCTCGACATGTTCAAGAATCTGGATGTGATCGCCATCATCTCGTTGATGGCCTGGGGTCTTGGTTACTTCGGTCAGCCCCACATTCTGGCCCGTTTCATGGCGGCGGATTCCCACCACTCCATGGCCAATGCCCGCCGTATCAGCATGACCTGGATGGTGTTCTGCCTCGCAGGCGCGGTTGCCATCGGCTTCTTCGGGCTAGCCTATTTTGCCCGCTTCCCGGAATTGGCGGCTGGAGTGACCGGAAACCCGGAGCGGGTCTTTATCGAGCTCTCCAAAATCCTGTTCAACCCCTGGATCGCCGGTGTGCTGCTCTCCGCCATTCTGGCGGCGGTGATGAGCACTCTAAGTTGTCAATTACTGGTCTGCTCCAGCGCCATCACCGAGGATCTCTACAAGCCGTTCCTGCGCAAGAACGCCTCCCAGCGTGAGCTGGTGTGGGTTGGTCGCCTGATGGTGCTGCTGATCGCGGTGATTGCCATCGCCGTCGCCATGAATCCGGAAAACCGGGTGCTGGGGCTGGTGAGCTACGCCTGGGCCGGTTTCGGTGCCGCCTTTGGCCCCGTGGTGCTGCTCTCGGTGCTGTGGCCGCGAATGACCCGCAACGGCGCGCTGGCGGGCATGCTGGTCGGTGCCATCACCGTCATCGTCTGGAAGCAGTTCGGCTGGCTGGGGCTGTATGAGATCATTCCGGGCTTCCTGTTCGCACTGCTGGCCATCGTGGTGGGCAGTCTGCTTGGCGAAGCGCCCTCAAAAGCGATGCTGGAGCGTTTCCGCGATGCCGAGGAGGAGTACAACACTCCGGCCGAGAGCGCGGGAGAGCCGGTCGCGGTGAACTGATCCCCCTTACCGCTTTCTGATTGAGAGCCCCGCCCCCGGACAAGGAGCGCCCTGGTTGGCCATCCTTGCGCCGGTTTGGCGGGGCTTTGTGCTATCTGATTCACTCTTGGGCACTTTTTTATGTTCGGCCGGTGGCTCCCGGGTGCTCGCTTTCTTTTGTCTTGGCACCGAATATGGGACACTAGGCCGCCTGAAGGAGACCTAGTGCATGCGGCTATTCACCCTGATCCTGATCCTCCTGCTGGGGGGACTGCAATATGACCTCTGGCTGGGGAAGAACGGGCTATCCGATTATCAGAACCTGTCGGAGGCCATCTCGCAGCAACAGCGGGACAACCAGACTCTCAAGGATCGTAACGACCTCATTTACCGCGAGATAGATGATCTCACCTCTGGCCTCGAGGCCATCGAGGAGTTGTCGCGCAACGATCTGGGTTACATCAAGCAGGGGGAGACCTTCTACCGGATCATCCCCAAAGAGAAAGACAAAGAGACAGCGCCGGACGATGAGCCCTACGATGACTGATGCCAGCCGGGTATCCGGCCTGACGGCGATCGTCCCTGCCGCCGGTATCGGCAGCCGAATGGGGGCCGATTGCCCCAAGCAGTACCTGCAACTGGCGGGTAAAACCATTCTCGAACATACCCTGGAACGGCTGCTCTCCCACCCGGCCATCGCCCAGGTGATCGTGGCGCTGGCGCCCCATGACCGCTGGTTCGAGGCCCTGCCCGTGGCGGCCGACCCGCGCATTGTGCGGGTAGAGGGAGGCGCCGAGCGCGCCTTTTCCGTCCTCAATGGTCTCCATGTGGCGCAAGGAGAGTGGGTGCTGGTGCACGATGCGGCCCGCCCCTGCCTGACTCACGGCGATCTCGATGCGCTGATTGCCGCGGCCATGGGCTGTGGCGGCGCCATTCTCGGCAGTCGGGTGCGCGATACTATGAAACGCTCCGATGGGGAGGGCAATATCATCGCCACCGTCGAGCGCGAGCAGCTCTGGCATGCCCTGACGCCGCAGATGTTCCCGACCCGTGCCCTGAAACGGGCGCTCGAAGAGGGGCTGCTGCTGGGCGCCACCATCACCGACGAGGCCTCCGCCATGGAGCGGGCCGGATTCACGGTGCGGATGGTGGAGGGGCGCGCCGACAATATCAAAGTGACCCGGCCGGAAGATTTGTCGCTGGCGGGGCTGTTTTTAAGCCAGCAGGCATAAGCCCCTCAGTCAGAACAGACCGTTCAGAGCAGAGTGTCTCGAACAAACAGGCCCGAACAAGGAGTTAGCATGATCCGGATTGGACATGGTGTGGACGTACACAAAATTGATGGGGTTGGTTTCAGCATGTTGGGAGGTTGCCGCTGATGATGCGCATTGGTCATGGTTTTGATGTTCATAAATTTGGTGGTGTTGGCCCCTGCATGCTGGGTGGCGTGCCGGTTCCCTACGAGCAGGGGCTGGTTGCCCACTCTGACGGCGATGTGGTGCTACACGCGGTGAGCGATGCCCTGCTGGGGGCCATCGGTGCCGGTGACATCGGCCGCCACTTCCCCGATACCGCTGCCGAGTTCAAGGGGATCGACAGTCGCATTCTGCTGCGTGATGTCTTTGCCCGGGTACAGAAGGCGGGGTATGCCATCGGCAACCTGGATGTGACCATCATCGCCCAGGCCCCCAAAATGGCCCCCCATATCGACGCCATGTGCGCCGTGCTGGCCGCCGATCTGCAATGTGATTTGAACCGGGTGAACGTCAAGGCGACCACCACCGAACAGCTTGGGTTTACGGGGCGCAAGGAAGGGATCGCCACCGAAGCCGTCGTCCTACTGGTGAAACAATAATGCTGGAACAACTTGCCTATCTGCACGGGGCGCCCACTGCCCGCGGTATCCTCAAGGCCGAGGCCGCCGACTTCGTGGTCAATGAAGATCTCGGGTTTGAGCCTTGCGGGGAAGGGGAGCACATCTTCGTCCGTGTGCGCAAAACTGGCGAGAACACCGCCTGGGTGGCGGGTCTGCTGGCCGATGCGGCCGGGGTCAACCGCAATGCGGTGACCTGGGCGGGCCTGAAGGATCGCCACGCGGTGACCGAGCAGTGGTTTGGCATTCATCTGCCGGGCAAGGCCGAGCCGGACTTGTCGGTTATCGAGAGCGACAGCATCCAGATCCTGCAAGCCAAGCGTCACAACCGCAAATTGCGGGTCGGCTACCTCAAGGGTAACCACTTCACCCTGCGTCTCACCGGTCTGGAACAGGCCGACGGGCTGGAGGCGCGCCTGCAGGCCATCGCCACTCAGGGCGTGCCCAATTACTATGGTGAGCAGCGTTTTGGCCGCGATGGCAACAACTTGGAAGCGGCCAAGGCGATGTTTGCCGGCAAGCGGATCAAGGATCGCAACAAGCGTTCCCTCTACCTCTCTGCCGCTCGCAGCATGCTGTTCAACGCCATTGTCAGCGCCCGTATCGAACAGGGGCTGGCCCATCAGCTGCTGGCCGGTGATTGCGTGATGCTCAAGGGTAGCCACTCCATCTTCAGCGAAGAGAGCGTGACCCCCGAGCTGGAAGCGCGTCTCGCCTCCGGCGATGTGCAGCTCACCGCGCCCCAGTGGGGCCGTGGCCGCCTGGCCAGTCAGGGGGCCGCTGCCGAGTTCGAACAGGGCGTGCTGGCCCCTTACAGCGATTGGTGTGACGGGCTGGAGAAAGCCGGGCTGGATCAGGACCGCCGCCCGCTGCTGCTCAAGCCGGAGCAGATGAGCTGGCAGCTGGACGGCGAGGCGCTGACCCTCTCCTTCTTCCTGCCGGCGGGCGCGTTTGCCACCAGCGTGGTGCGCGAGTTAATGCAGGCCGAAGAGGCCGATCACGGTTTCAGGAATCAGACCGATGCGAATTCTGGTCAGTAATGATGATGGTGTGCATGCCGAGGGGATTCGTGCCCTCAGCGAGGCGCTGCGCGCCTGCGGCGAGGTCATTGTGGTGGCGCCGGATCGCAACCGCAGCGGCGCGAGTCACTCCCTGACGCTGGAAGTACCGCTGCGGGTTACCCGCATCGCAGAAAACGGCTTTAATGGGTGCGAGAGCTATGCGGTGAAGGGGACGCCGACCGACTGCGTGCATCTGGCGGTCAACGAGCTGGTGCGTCCTGAACCCGACATGGTGGTGGCCGGCATCAACCACGGTGCCAACCTGGGGGATGATGTCATCTACTCGGGGACGGTCGCCGCGGCCACCGAGGGGCGCCATCTTGGCTACCCCTCCATCGCCATCTCGCTGGTGGGCAATACCCACTTCGCCACGGCGGCCCACTATGCGGCCCTGCTGGTGAAGGGGCTGATGAAACACCCCCTGCCTGCCGATCAGATCCTCAACGTCAACGTGCCGGACTTGCCCCTCGAGCAGATCAAGGGGATCAAGACCACCCGCCTTGGCAACCGCCACCGGGCGGAGTCGGTGATCTGCACCGAGGATCCCCGTGGCCAGCCCATCTACTGGATCGGCCCCCCCGGTAGCCAGCAGGATGCCGGTGAAGGCACCGATTTTGCTGCCATCGAGCAGGGCTATGTCTCGATTACCCCTCTGACCATCGACATGACTGCCTACGACAGTCTCGCCGGTCTGGGGGCCTGGTTAGATCTGCAGGGATGAGGGTGGTGTGATAGTACAGCGCCTGTTAAATCAGCTCATTGCGCAGGATATTCGCGATTTTCGCGTGCTGGCGACCATCGCGAAAGTGCCGCGCCAGCTGTTCGTGGACGAGGCCATGGCGCACAAGGCGTGGGACAACACCGCCCTGCCCATTGGCCACGGCCAGACCATTTCGCAGCCCTATATGGTGGCGCGAATGACCGAGTTGCTGATGCAAAACAATCCGGCCCATGTGCTGGAGATTGGCACTGGCTCGGGCTACCAGACGGCGATCCTCGCCCATCTGGTGGAGCATGTGTATACCGTGGAGCGGATCAAGTCGCTGCAGTTCCAGGCCAGACGCCGACTGCGCCAGCTCGATCTGCACAATGTCTCGGCCAAGCACGGCAACGGCTGGCTGGGGTGGCCCAACAAGGGGCCTTATGATGCCATTCTGGTGACGGCCGCGGCGAGCGAGATCCCGACGGCGCTCACCGATCAGCTGGCCGAAGGGGGTCGACTGGTGTTGCCCGTGGGTGACAGCCAGCAGACCCTGCAACTGATCGAACGATCCGGATCCCAGCTGACCAGCCGTATTCTGGAGCCGGTACGTTTTGTTCCCCTGATTGACGGAGATGTTGAGTGAAGTTGTTTTCCCGTTTGTACGTACTGGTGATGCAGTGGGCCCGCCACAAGCATGCCCCCTGGTATCTCTCCATCACCGCTTTCATCGAGTCGGTATTCTGGCCGATCCCGGTGGATGTGATGCTGGCGCCGATGGCGCTCGCCAAGCCCCACAAGGCGTGGCACTACGCCACGCTGGCTACTGTCTTCTCTGTGCTGGGCGCCCTGTTTGGCTATGCCCTTGGCTATGCGCTGTGGGATCCGGTCGTGCTGCCATTGGTGGAGTCTGTGGGCTATCAGGACAAGATCGAGATTGCTCGCAACTGGTTTGAGCAGTGGGGGATCTGGGTCATTTTCATTGCCAGCTTCACCCCTATCCCCTACAAGGTGTTTACCGTGACGGCAGGGTTGTTGCAAATGGCTCTGCTGCCCTTCATCATCACCTCCCTCATCGGTCGTGGCATGCGCTTTTTCCTGGTTGCGGGCCTGATGCGCTGGGGTGGCGAGAAGATGGAACGCAAACTGATGCACTACGTAGATGTGCTCGGTTGGCTCTGTATTGGTCTGGCCGTGGTGGCCTATTTCTGGTTTAGTCGTTAAGGATCCATTATGCGTTCGCGTATTTGGCAAGGAAGCAGTGTCGTGGTGTTGTCATGGCTTCTGCTTGCCTGCTCCTCCAGTAAAAATGCAGCTCCGGTAGATGGTGTTGATGAGGGGCAGTTTGTCTCGACCATTCCGGCTCGCCAGAGTGGTGCCCAGGTCAGTGCCCCCATTCAGGGCGGCAGCTATGTGGTGAAGCGGGGCGATACCCTCTACTCCATCGCCTTCAACTCCGGCAACGACGTGCCGTCGTTGGCCAGCCTCAACAACATCAGCCCGCCCTACAACATCTATCCGGGGCAGCGACTGCGACTCGATGGTTCCAGCGCCAGCATGAGCAGCAGCCGCAGTGCCGGTACCTATGAGGTGCGCCGCGGCGATACCCTGAGCAGCATCGGCCGCCAGTTCGGCATGACGCCGCAGGCGCTGGCCCAGAGCAACAACCTGAGCGCCCCCTATGCGCTGCAACCCGGTCAGGTGCTCAATGTCCAGACCGCAGGCGGCGGTTCGACCCAGATGGTGGCTGAGACTCGTCCGGCAACCGTGACACCGGTGGCCGTGAGCCGTCCCAGCAGCGGTCCGCGTCCGTTGGCCGAGCCGAGTGGATCTGGTCAGACCACGCCGTTCATCTCTCAAAAATCCGTTGCTCCGGCAGCACCGAAGGAATACGCTCAGTCCAAAGAACAAAAAATAAACAACTCCCAGTCGAGACTTGCTTGGCATTGGCCCGCAAAAGGCCGGATTGTCGAGGGGTTCTCTGTTGCAGAACAGGGTAACAAGGGGATCGACATAGCCGGCCAGAAGGGGCAACCCGTCTACGCCGCCAGCAGCGGTAAAGTGGTATACGCTGGCAGTGCTTTAAGGGGGTACGGCAAGCTGATTATCCTCAAGCATGATGATGACTATCTCTCCGCTTACGCACACAACGACGAGTTGCGGGTGAAGGAAGGGGACAGCGTCAAGGGGGGCTCGGTCATTGCCAATATGGGTAGCACGGACGCGCCGGATGTGCGATTGCATTTCGAGATCCGGTACAGAGGCAAGTCGATCAATCCGATGAGCTATTTGCCAAAGCGTTAACCCCAGAGAGACCGTCTTACTCTGGTAACGTCAGGGAGACACACCATGAGCCAAGAACAACTGGTAATGCAGGATGCAGAGTTAGAGTTTGACGCTGAACCCGAATCTCACGAGGTAGAAGAGTTGCAGGAGGTAGCCGCCGAGGCGGACG
The DNA here is from genome assembly GCF_019047125.1 of Aeromonas sp. FDAARGOS 1411. Classification (NCBI taxonomy): domain Bacteria; kingdom Pseudomonadati; phylum Pseudomonadota; class Gammaproteobacteria; order Aeromonadales; family Aeromonadaceae; genus Aeromonas; species Aeromonas sp. FDAARGOS 1411. The sequence continues at coordinate 4,471,729 of NZ_CP077214.1, forward strand.
AGACTATCTCCGATGAGTTGCTGGCACCTGAGCTGAACAAGGTGATGGATGCCACGCAACTCTATCTGGGGGAGATAGGTTTCTCCCCGCTGCTCACTGCCGAAGAGGAAGTCTACTACGCCCGTCGTGCCTTGCGAGGTGACAAAGCCGCCCGCAAGCGCATGATCGAGTCCAACCTGCGACTGGTGGTCAAAATCGCCCGTCGTTACAACAACCGCGGCCTGGTGCTGCTGGATCTCATTGAAGAGGGCAACCTCGGTCTTATCCGTGCGGTCGAGAAGTTCGACCCCGAGCGCGGCTTCCGTTTCTCCACCTATGCCACCTGGTGGATCCGCCAGACCATCGAGCGGGCCATCATGAACCAGACCCGCACTATCCGTCTGCCCATTCATGTGGTCAAGGAGTTAAACGTTTACCTGCGCACCGCGCGCGAACTCTCTCACCGTCTCGATCATGAACCGACCGCCGAGGATATCGCCTTCGCTCTGGATCGTTCGGTGGATGACGTGAACCGCATGCTCAAGCTCAACGAGAAGATCACCTCGGTGGATACCCCCATCGGTGGCGATCGCGACAAGGCGCTGCTGGATGTGCTCTCCGACGAGCGCGGCATGGGGCCTGAGCTGGAGTCTCAGGAAGATGATATGCGCAGCAGCATTGTCCACTGGCTGGAGGAGCTCAACCCCAAGCAGCGGGAAGTGCTGGCCCGTCGTTTTGGTCTGCTGGGCTACGAGCCGGCCACCCTTGAGGATGTGGGAGCCGAGATTGGCCTGACCCGCGAGCGCGTACGCCAGATCCAGGTGGAGGGGCTGCGCCGTCTGCGGGAGATCCTGCTGAGCCAGGGGCTCTCCATCGAGGCGCTATTTCGTACCAATTAAGCATCCGCACCAATTAAGCCCGCACCAACGGAATGCGGCATCAGCCAGATAGCACGAGGGGAGCAACAGCTCCCCTCGTTTTTTATTGCCTGTGGTCTGGCGATGGCTTCGTGGTTATACCAGCTCAGCCAGCATGGTGTCGGCGTAGGGCACCAGTGCTTCGCCATTTTTCACTTTGGCGAGATAGTCCGGGTTGGCGATAAGCGGACGACCGATAGCCACCAGATCGAAGCGGTTGGCCTCGATGGCTGCGGCGGCGCGCTCGGCGTCGTAGTTGCCTACACCGACCAGATTGCCCTTGTAGTGGGCGCGCAGATAGTCGGAGGCACGGCCACCCAGATAATCGAAAGTGAGGTTGTCATCAAAGATGCCAAGGTGGATATAGGCCAGCGGGCGATCGTTGAGCTTGCCCAGCAGATAGTCGAACACGGCGCGATCTTCCGGGCTGCCCGCCAGATGGACATAGGCACCCGGGGAGAGGCGAATACCTACCCGATCACCACCGATACGGGCGCTGATGGCATCGACCACTTCCAGCGCGAAGCGGCTCATCTTTTCCGGGCTGCCGCCGTAGTTGTCGGTGCGCAGGTTGGTGGAGTGGTGCAGGAACTGGTCGATCAGGTAGCCGTTGGCACCGTGGATCTCCACCCCGTCAAAGCCCGCCTCGATGGCGTTGGCAGCGGCCAGGGCGTAATCCAGCACCAGCTGGGCGATTTCGGCCTCGGTCAGGGCGCGCGGCACCTGATAGGTCAGCTCGCGCATGCGGGGCACAGTGCCCTCGTGCGCCACGGCAGAGGGGGCCAACACTTCAGCCTGATGGAAGAAGGGGTGGGAGAGGCGGCCGACGTGCCACAGCTGGGCGAAGATCTTGCCGCCTTTGGCGTGTACGGCGCTGGTCACTTTCTTCCAGCCATCGATCTGCGCCTGGGTGAAGAGGCCCGGGGTATTGGGGTAGCCCTGCGCGTCGGGGCGGATGATGACGGCCTCTGAAACAATCAGGCCGATGTCGGCGCGGCGGCCGTAATAGGCAGCCATCTGCTCGGTCGGCACCAGACCGGGGCCTGCCATGCAGCGGGTGAGCGGGGCCATCATGAAACGGTTGGCCAGGGTCAGAGTGTCATTGAGTCGATACGGCTGAAACAGGGTATTCATGATAGGTTGTCCTGAACGGGTTATTCTTGAACGTGCATTCAAGACGTTTTTTGCGTCGGGCGCAAGCTTTTTTTGAATGCGCGTTCAAGAAGGTTGGCCCGAGCAGGCGGCTGGGGTAAACTTGCCGCCCTTTCCAGCCACTCTTTATCGGCGGGCCCTGTTGCCCCTTGCCGGTGAACCATTTCCCACGGGAGGAACCATGCGCATAGCCGAGTTTGATCGGGACGAGGTACTGCGAAATGCCATGGAAGCGTTTCGCGCCAAGGGATATGCCAAGACCACCATGCAGGAGCTGGTGGCCGCCACCGGCCTCCATCCGGGCAGCATCTACGGCGCCTTTGGCAACAAGCGCGGCCTGCTGCTGGCGGCGGTGGATCACTATGTCGAGGGTAAACGCACCCAGCGCCGCTCCTTGCTCGACAACCCGAGCCCGCTGGCGGGCCTTGCTGCCTATCTCGACCGGATTGTGGGGGAGGCGCTCTGCGGCTCCTGTCTGGTGACCCGCACCATGATGGAGCTGAGCGAGCAGGATGAGGAGCTGACCCAGCGGGTCAAGGGGATCTATGGCGAGCTGGAGCAGGATCTGGCCGAGTTGCTGACACAGGCGCAGGCCAAGGGCGAGCTGGCCCCGGATAGCAATATCCACACCCTCACTGCCCTGCTGCTGATCAACCTGCAAGGGCTGGTCACTTTCGCCCAGTGCCGCCCCGATCGCCCCCTGCTCGACGACGTAGTCGCCCAGCTGATGCGGGCCCTGCGGGCGTAACGCGATACCGCAGAAACAACAGTGGCTCCCTCGGGAGCCACTGTTGTTTGCGGGAGGGTTACCTCGGCCCCACCAGCTCTTTCATCAAATCTTTCAGCCACACCAGTGCGGGTTGCTGGGCGTGCACGGGGTGCCAGACGCAGTTGAGGTGGTAGTCGGGCACGTCCTCGGGCAGCGGCAGGCTTTTCAGCGGCCAGTGGGTGGCGAGCAGCTCGGCCACCATGCTGGGCAGCACCAGCAGGTGATCGCTCTGGCTGACGATGGCGGCGGCGGACATATAGCTCTGGCTGTTGACCGAGATGGTGCGGCTAAAGCCCTGACTCTTCAGATAGCGGTCTAGGCTCGCCTCCGAGGTGCCAAGGGGCGAGTGGAACACATGGGGCATGGCGATGAGCTGCTGCAGGGTGATGCGCTCCTGCCACAGGGAGGGGTCATCCTCGGCGCCGGCGGGGGCCGATTTGGCAATCGGCAGATCGGCGCGCACCAGCCCGGCCAGCGGCTCGGTGAGCCAGGTCTCTTTGCCGAGATACCCCGGCACCTGCATGTACTCGTCAAAGCCCAGCACCAGATCGATCTCGCCGCTCGCCAGCTCGGCTTCGGGCAGGGTGTCGCGCAGGATGCGGATCTCGATGGTGACCCCCGGCGCCAGCCCTCTGAGCCGCTGAATAAGCGGCGGGATCAGCACGCACTCCACGTAATCTGTGGTGCAGAGCACGAAGCGCCGCTTCGACTGGCTCGGCTCGAACTCTTCTTCCTCGGTGAGCTGCTGCTCCAGCAGCCGCAGCGCCTGCTGCACCCCGAGATGCAGCCGCTGGGCGCGCGGGGTCGGCAGCATCCCCTGCGGGGTGCGCACCAGCAGCGGGTCGCCGAGAAAGGTGCGCAGCCGGTTAAGGGAGTGGCTCATGGCGGGCTGGCTGATAAAGAGCGCTTCGGCGGCGCGGGTGACGCTGCCCTGCGTCATCAGGGCGTCAAAAGCGAGCAGCAGATTGAGGTCGAGCTGGTGCAGTTTCATGGGGGGATTATTCGCCGTGTTTATGGGACAATCCATCCTATTCATTTGATGGATGGGGGCGCAACGTCTTAATCTGCGACCCACTCTTATTTTTCCGGGTTCCCGCGCCGCATCTGGCGTAAACGGGGGCCTCAATCCATGCAAGGAGCCTTGCGATGAGCATCAAGACCATTAACTCCACGCCGGCCGCCGACGGCTTCACCATGCCCGCCGAGTGGGCGCACCAGCAGGCCGTCTGGATGATCTGGCCGTTTCGCCCGGACAACTGGCGCGTAGCCGGTCGCTTCGCGCAAGAGACCTTCGCCAAGGTGGCCGATGCCATCGGTGGCGCCACCCCGGTCTTTATGGGGGTACCGGCCCAGTTTATGGAGCAGGCCCGCGCCATCATGCCCGCTCACGTCACTCTGATCGAGATGAACAGCGATGACTGCTGGGCTCGCGATACCGGCCCGACCATCGTCACCAACGCGGCCGGCGAGTGCCGTGGGGTGGATTGGGGCTTCAACGCCTGGGGCGGTCACAAGGGCGGTCTCTACTACCCGTGGAATCAGGATGAAGAGGTCGCTGCCCAGATGCTGGCCCAGCACGGCATGGCTCGCTACGACGCGCCGCTGATTCTGGAAGGGGGCTCCATCCACGTCGATGGCGAAGGTACCTGCCTGACCACCGCCGAGTGCCTGCTCAACGAAAACCGCAACCCGCACCTGACCAAAGAGCAGATCGAAGCTCACCTGCGCGACTATCTGGGCGTCACCAGCTTTATCTGGCTGGACGAAGGCGTCTACATGGACGAAACCGACGGCCACATCGACAACATGTGCTGCTTCGTGCGTCCGGGTGAAGTGGCCCTGCACTGGACTGACGACCAGAACGATCCCCAGTACGCCCGCTCCGTGGCCGCCCTCAAGGTGCTGGAAGCGGCGGTCGATGCCAAGGGTCGCAAGCTGAAAGTGTGGAAGCTGCCCCAGCCGGGCCCGCTGTTCTGCACTGAAGAGGAGTCTGCCGGCGTCGAGAGCGGCAGCGGTGTGCCGCGCGAGGCCGAGGGCCGTCTGGCCGGTTCCTACGTGAACTTCCTCATCACCAACGATCGCATCGTCTACCCGCTGCTGGATGCCGCCACCGATGGCGAAGCCCAGCGCATTCTGGAAGAGATCTTCCCGGAGCACACCGTGGTCGGCGTGCCGGCCCGCGAGATCCTGCTGGGCGGTGGCAATATTCACTGCATTACTCAGCAAATCCCCTCAGGGAAATAAGAACCTGTTCCAAGCCAGCTGAGGTTGGTATTCAAAACCCCACACAGTGGGGTTTTATCCCTTGATAGTGTGATGGTCGCAGGCGCTGATGCGGCGATCATCATGACAAACAGTCACCCTTTTACAGGAGATCAAAATGATCGAAGTGACCGAGGTTCCCATTGCCGAGCTGCGTGCCGCGCTCGAATCAGGCCGCACCACAGCGGTCGAACTGGTCAAGGCCTATCTGGCCCGGATCGAGGCCTATAACGGTCCCGAGAGTGCCACCAAACTCAATGCCGTGGTGGTCGCCAATCCCGATGCGCTGAAAGAGGCCGAGGCTTCCGATGCCCGCCGCGCCCGTGGCGAGACCCTGAGCCCGCTCGATGGCATCCCCTACACCGCCAAAGACAGCTATCTGGTCAAGGGGTTGACTGCCGCCTCCGGCAGCCCGGCCTTCAAGGATCTGGTTGCCCAGCGCGATGCCTTTACCGTGGAGCGCCTGCGCGCCGCCGGTGCCATCTGCCTTGGCAAAACCAATATGCCGCCGATGGCCAATGGCGGCATGCAGCGCGGCGTCTATGGCCGTGCCGAGAGCCCCTACAACGCCGACTACCTGACCGCGCCGTTTGCCTCCGGCTCCTCCAACGGCGCCGGTACTGCCACCGCCGCCAGCTTCTCCGCCTTCGGTCTGGCGGAAGAGACCTGGTCGAGCGGCCGTGGCCCTGCCTCCAACAACGGTCTGTGCGCCTACACCCCGTCCCGTGGCGTGATTTCTGTGCGCGGCAACTGGCCGCTGACCCCGACCATGGATGTGGTGGTGCCCTATGCCCGCACCATGAACGATCTCTTGGAAGTGCTGGATGTGGTAGTGGCTGACGATGCCGACACCCGTGGCGATCTGTGGCGCCTGCAGCCCTGGGTGCAGCTGCCCAAGGCCTCTGAAGTGCGTCCTGCTTCCTATCTGGATCTGGCTGCCAAGCCCGATGCCCTCAAGGGCAAGCGCCTCGGCGTACCGCGCATGTTTATCAACAAGGATGAACTGGCCGGCACCAGCGAAAACCCCGGCATCGGCGGCCCGACCGGTCAGCGCATCCATACCCGCGAGACCGTGATCGCCCTCTGGGAAGATGCGCGCAAGGCGCTGGAAGCCGCTGGCGCCGAAGTCATCGAAGTGGACTTCCCGCTGGTCTCCAACTGCGAAGGGGACAGACCCGGCGCGCCGACCGTGTTCAATCGCGGCATCGTGAGCCCGGAGTTTCTCAACGACGAACTGTGGGAACTCTCCGGCTGGGCGTTCGACGACTTCCTGCGCGCCAACGGTGATCCCAAGTTGAACAAGCTGGCCGATGTCGATGGGCCGAAGATCTTCCCCCACGATCCGGGCACCCTGCCTAACCGCGAGGGCGATCTGGCGGCGGGCATGGACGAGTACGTCAATATGGCCAAGCGCGGCATCAAGCGCTTTGACGAGATCCCCACAGTGCCGGACGGCCTGCGCGGCCTGGAGAAGACCCGTAAGCTGGACTTGGAGGACTGGATGGACGGGCTCAAGCTCGACGCCGTGCTGTTCCCGACCGTCGCCGACGTCGCTCCGGCTGATGCGGATGTGAATCCGGCCTCCGCCGATATCGCCTGGAGCAACGGCATCTGGGTTGCCAACGGCAACCTCGCCATTCGCCACCTCGGCGTGCCGACCGTCACCGTCCCCATGGGGGTGATGGCCGATATCGGTATGCCGGTGGGCCTGACCTTCGCCGGTCGCGCCTATGACGACAACAACCTGCTGCGCTTTGCCTCGGCCTTCGAGTCCACCGGCAGCAAGCGTATGGTGCCGCCACGCACGCCGCCGTTGGGGTGATAGCCCCAAGTATAAATATCCCTGCGTTGTCGGGGGATAAATAAAGCCCACCTACCTAGCAGGTGGGTTTTTACTTTCTACTATGTTCACATGGCTTAAGGTGCGGAGATAGTAATAAACGAGTTTAATATCCCAGAAATACAATATTTATCTATCTACAGTTTTAGTTACTATTTACTTTTATAAAGTTCGACTTTTCCTTTAAAAAAGTCGACGATTTTATTAAAACTACATTTAGTCACTGATGGTGGGTGGTTAGTGGTCACTTTTTTAATTTCATTTACAATTCTATGTTCGATGGCTCTTGCCTCATTTGAGGACTGTTCACTGTAATATGTTCCAATCTTAAATATTGTCAGTGTAAGAGCTGTTGTCACCTCAAAAGCAATGATTAATCGAGGAAGTTCGCCTTTTGCGCTTATAGTGGAGTCGCCTATTGTCGCCATGACAACTATCGAATAGTACAAACTATTTAGGTAAGTGCGTGCGATGTCAATAAAGTAGTCCACAGGTCCTTTAAAAGAGTTAAAGTCATATTCCGAGTCTGCTTTTATGACGCGCAAACCAGAAATGGAATTTTGCCCTGCATCTGTAATAGCTACAAAGAAGTAACAGCTTGCACATAAAACAGCCAGTGTTATAAAAAGAAATTTAAGCTCATTTATAGAAGCAGTTTTCTTATTTACACTATTGATTACATCTATAAGTAATTTTAAAACAAATACATATAGAAATACTGCCATCATAATCCAAAGGTATATAAATGTACCATTTCCTCTTATGTAAGGGAGTGAAAGTCCCATGATAAATACGCATGCGGTAAAAAAAAGGTTTTTGGAGTAAACTTTATTGATATCTTCCATTTCTCACCCGAAACTCAAAATAAATTATGATGTAAGTAAGGTTTTAGCATTAATGATAATGCCATTCTATAATTTGTGCAGTCAAGCTGGTTTCGCTATGAAAATTTGTTTTTATTCTTCTGTTTTCAATGGTTTGGGGGAGCTCTGTTTGTCAGAAAATTATTGCTGCTGCTGTTGGCTATTAAAAATGAAATGAAGTTAAGAAGCTGTTTTTTGATTTTAACTTGCCATAACCCATTGATGTCATGGGTCTTTTTCATAAGAATCATCTATAAGATAATGAGTTGGATTAACACCGATGCCATCGGATGTTTGCAATAGGGTTGATTTCCATGTAGGGCGATAGGTTCGAACAGGGAAGCCTATTTGGACGATCGCGAATAGGTAGTGGTCGAGACACCGCTTATATCCAGAGTTTCTTGTCGGTCTTATAATGACTTGGTACGTGGCGGTATGCGGACGATTATGCTGCGCTAATCGACCCTACATGATGTGGCTTATTGTTACCTCCCCTCATCCCCGGCCCTTCTCCCGCAAGGGGAGAAGGGAGCAAAACGGTTCAGCTGACTGTGCTTTACGTACGAGGTTCGGATGGGGGTTTGGAATTGGCACAGGCCATCCCCTCTCCCTCGGGAGAGGGCTAGGGTGAGGGGCTGCTATCTGTGTTGTCGTTTCGTTTTGAGCCTTTACCTCTCTCCAGTTCCCGCACCGTCGATCGCCATATTGGTCGTGGCTCGTCGCCGATTCCCCCCTGATTTTTCTGCATTCCCCCTGACTTCACCCAGACTTCACACAACCTCATTTTCCCCTCACAAATCCCCCATATCTTATGCCCACTGCTTAAAAGGCCCGGCTTGCCACAGGGGTGGCGAGGGGGCGGTTGGTTCGAGGGAGCAAGATGATGAAAGGTTGGATGAAGTGTGGATTGGCCGGGGCCGTGGTGCTGATGGCGAGTTTCTGGGGGGGCAGCGTGCGGGCGGCGGGGATCGAGCTCAAGCAGGTGAGTGGCCCTGTCTATGTGGTGGAGGATAACTACTACGTAAAGGAAAACTCCATGGTCTATTTCGGGGCCAAGGGGGTGACGGTGGTGGGGGCGACCTGGACGCCGGATACCGCCCGCGAGCTGCACAAGCTCATTAAACGGGTCAGCAGCAAGCCGGTGCTGGAGGTGATCAACACCAACTACCACACCGATCGGGCTGGCGGTAACGCCTACTGGAAGTCCATCGGGGCCAAGGTGGTGGCGACCCGCCAGACCCGGGATCTGATGAAGAGCGACTGGGCCGAGATTGTCGCCTTTACCCGCAAGGGGCTGCCGGAGTATCCGGATCTGCCGCTGGTGCTGCCTAACGTGGTGCACGATGGCGACTTCACGCTGCAAGAGGGCAAGGTGCGCGCCTTCTTCGCGGGCCCGGCCCACACGCCGGACGGCATCTTTGTCTACTTCCCCGACGAGCAGGTGCTCTATGGCAACTGCATCCTCAAGGAGAAGCTGGGCAACCTGAGCTTTGCCAATGTGAAGGCCTATCCGCAGACCATCGAGCGACTCAAAGCGATGAAGCTGCCGATCAAGACGGTGATCGGCGGCCACGACTCGCCGCTGCACGGCCCCGAGCTGATTGATCACTACGAGGAGCTGATCAAGGCGGCGTCGCAGTCATAGCTGCTGCGTGGCAGACAGCCTGCAAGCCGTGCCATCGCTGCAATCAGCAGCCATAACGGTACACCACAAAACGCCCGCTTTCAGGAAATAAGCGGGGGTTTTGCTGTTGCGGCTTTTCTGCGGCCACTTGTTGCGGGCGTGGGTGCGTCGAGATTAAGGCTGTTCAAGGGGGGTGGGCTTTCATAAGATGGCCCTCTCTCTTTTCCCTGAAAGTTATCCATTTTCGTTATGCAATACGCCTCTCTCGCGCGCCTCAAGCAGGCCTTTATCACCGGGATGTGGGCCTCGCTGGTCAGCATCGTTATTGGCTTCGCCTTCAAGGTGTGGCTGGCGCAGTGGGTCGCCAAGGGGGAGCTGGCGCTGTTTAACAGCGTGGTGGATTTGATCTCCCTCTCCTTTATTCTGATGACAGGTTTTCGCTCCTCCATGGTTGTGAGCTACTCCCAGACCAAAAACGATCGGGACATCATCAATATCTTTCGCTACTTCCTCATCGGCATCGTCCTGCTCACCTGGGGGGCGGTGATCCCCTATATCAAGCACGGGCTCCATATCCGGGTGGAGTATCTGCAACTGGTGGGGGTTATCTTCGGGCTGGGGCTCAAGGTCTACTTCACCAATCTGGTGGCCATGTACCGGATGTATGCGCTCTCCAACCGAGTCACCTGGCTGGAGCCGCTGGCCAACGGTCTGCTGTTTATGGCCTGCTATTTCGGGCTGGGGATGGATGCGCTTGCCTCGCTCTTCTACGGGCTGACCTTCTCGTCGCTCGCCATCGCCGGTTATATGTATGTTTCGCGGCGCCGGGCCATCGCCACCAAGCCGCTCGCCAAGGTGGCGCTCGGCCCCGAGATGGTGAGCTATGTGAAGAAGAGCTTTACCGCCTCCCTGGAGGCGGGGGCCAGTATCCTGATGATCTACATCACTGTGCTGCTCACCATCCGCCACTTCAGCATCGACGAGCTGGGGGATTTTCAGGTGGTGGTGCGCCCCATCTTCACCTATATGACCACCTTGTTTGTCTTCCCCATCTACCGCTTTGTGCTGCCTGAGCTGGCGGTCAATCTGCGCAATGGCGACCACCGCCAGATCCGGATGATCCGGCGCTGGATATTCCGCCTCTCCGCCATCGTCAGTCTGGCCTTCTTTGGCTTGATGCTGCTGGCGGGCAAGCCGCTGGTGCTGTTGTTCTTCCCTGCCGACTACGTGGGGGCGGTGCCTGTGCTGTTCCACTTCTCCATCTTCTTCATCTTTATGATGCTCAACGGCTATCAGCTCGCCTATATCAAGGCTCACGGCCACTTTACCCAGAGTTTGTTGATCCGGCTGGCGGGCATAGTGGCGCTGGTCGCCGCCTACTATCTGGTGGCCGAGTTCACCGCCAACGTGGTGGCGATTATCGTGGCGCTTGGCCTCGGTTACCTGGTGATGTTCGTGCTCTCCACCCTGGCCGAGCAGCGCATCCTGCGGGCCCTGCCGCCGGAACTGGCGGCTGCACCGTAGGAGTGGAGCAGGTGTGTATCGGATAGCAAAAAACGCCCGTGCGGGCGTTTTTTTATTGGCGGCGAAGGGCTGCTTAGCGCTTGCCCTTACTGCCTTTATTGCCCGCCAGCGCCTGCTTTCTGGCGCGCTGCTTCTGGGCCGCCTTGCTGTTGCGACGCGGCTCGGGCTCAAAGCGGGTCAGATCCGGCTCAAAGCCCGGAAACCACTGCTGGGGCAAACGGGTGTCGAGTACCGCTTCCACCTTCTCCAGCAGGGGCGCATCTTCCGGGCTGAACAGGGTAATGGCGAGCCCCTTGTTGCCGGCGCGGCCGGTGCGACCGATGCGGTGGACGTAATCCTCGGCCACAAAGGGGAACTCGAGGTTAATCACGTAGTTGAGATCCGTGATATCGAGGCCGCGGGCCGCCACGTCGGTGGCGACCAGCGCCTGCAAGGTGCCGGCGCGAAACTCCAGCAGCACTTTTTCACGCGCGCTTTGCGACAGGTCGCCGTGGAAGGCCAGCGCATTGATGCCCGCTTTGCCAAGCTGCTGGGCCAGTTTGTCAGCCCCTTGGCGGGTGCGGCTGAAGATGAGTGCCGGTGCCCACCCTTTCACTTTCAGCATGTGTTCGACCAGCGCCAGCTTGCGATCGCTATCCACCGTGTAGACCCGCTGCTCCACCTCAGCCGCCGTGGTGTTGCGCGGCGCTACTTCAATCAACTCGGGGTCGCGCAGCAACACCTTGCAGAGGGCAAACAGGTTGTCGTCGCAGGTGGCGGAGAAGAGCAGGGTCTGGCGATCCGCCGGGATCTGTTTGAGCAGCGCCTTGATCTCGTCCATAAAGCCCATGTCGAGCATGCGATCCGCCTCGTCAAACACCAGATGGCGCAGGCTATCCAGGCTCAAGGCCCCCTGACGCAGATGGTCGAGCAGGCGGCCCGGGGTGGCGATCAGGATATCCACCCCGGCTTGAAGCGCCTCCACCTGCGCCGCAATACTCACCCCGCCGTAGACCAGCGTGCTGGTGAGAGCTGTGCCCTGCCCGTAGCGCGCGACACTCTCGGCGACCTGCACCGCCAGCTCGCGGGTCGGCACCAGCACCAGCGCGCGGATCGGGCGGGGCTCTGCTTGTGGCTGTTGTAGCAACTGCTCCAGCAGCGGCAGCACAAAGGCGGCGGTCTTGCCGGTGCCGGTCTGGGCCCCCGCCATCAGATCGCGTCCCGCCAGAATGACCGGAATGGCGCGAGCCTGAATGGGGGTCGGCGCAGCATAGCCGAGCTCGGTCAGGGTCTGCTGCAGACGGGGGGAGAGGGCCTGTTCGGCAAAGGAGGCTGTGGACATAGGGGCACCAGTCGGGGTTATCGCGGCCAGCGGCCACGATGCAGTGAGTGATCGTGGCCGCGATGGTAACAGAAGCAGGGGGAGCGGCAGAAGGCGGCTATACCTCTGCGTCGTCCGGCAACGGGCGGATCAGCCGGATCTTTTTGCCCTCGTAGCAGGCGATGTTGTGTTTGCCGTGCTGTTTGACGTGGTAGAGCAGCTCGTCGGCGAGATGCACCGCCTCGGTGACGGTGAGGTAGTCACGAATGCGGATCACCCCGGCGGAGAAGGTGATGGGGGTGGGCAGCTCGGGGATCCCCAATGGTCGATCCAGCAGGCGACCAGCTGAGTGGATCATCATCTCGTCATCCTCCATCCCCTTGAACAGCACGATAAACTCCTCGCCGCCCCAACGGATGGCGCTGTCCACCTTGCGGATATTGCTTCTGAGGTGGCGGGCAAAGGCGACCAGTGCCAAATCCCCGACGCCATGGCCATAGGTGTCGTTGATCGACTTGAAGTTGTCGATATCCAGGATCATCAGGTAGTCGTGCTCATGGAGCAGACTCTGGCAGAGCACATCTCTGCGGGGCAGCCGGGTCAGGTGGTCGGTGTGCGCCAGGGTGCGCAGCCGCAGGTAGATCTGCTTCCAGGCCACCATGCCCAGCAACAGCACGATGAGATAGACCTTGAAGGCTGCACTTTGCAGGGCCAGCTTGACGAAATCGAACCAGCTGTAGGACCACTTCAGATAGAGATCATCCCCCGCCTTGGTGCGCATAAAGGGTTTGCTCAGGCAGAGATGCCTCGGGCGGCAGGGCTCGGCGGCTTCAAACGATATGTTGGTGCGGGTCGGATTGATGGTATCGAAGGGTCGCAGCACATCGTTAAATGCTTCATCGACGGCGATGTCGATACCGAGCAGTCCGTATTTGTAACCGCCGCGCCCCGACTGATGAATGAAGGGGAAGTACATCACTATGGTGTTGCGCATGCTGAAGCTGTCGATCTCGATATCGGAGACAAAGGCTTCATCGGTGCTGCACAAAGGGCGGCCGGGGGCAAAGCTGGCGCAACCGAAGTAGTGATACCAGGCGGGCAGTGTCATCAGGTCCACCTTGATCGGCGCCAGTCTGGCGGGCAGCACATTGTTGTCGGCCACCATCCCGATCAGCCGGTAGTCATTCCAGATGGTGTAGATATTGATCACCTCCGGGTAGGAGAGGGCATAGCGGAAGGTGTTGAGGATGTTGGCGGCAGGGTATTGCAGCGGAATATCGGCAAAGCGGTATTTGCTTTTGAGGTCATATCCGTAGAGATAGTCGCTGCCGACGCTATTCGGGGGCGGTGGTTGATCGAGCAGATGGTGTTGTGCCAGATAGCTGGTGATGTTCTCCACCTTGAGGATCTTGGCCCGTTGGTAGAAGACCTCGAACACGTTCTTCTGTCTGGCGGTGATGAGATCCATGTCGTGCTGGATAGTGAGATAGGTGTAGTAGAAGACAGTGCCCAGCCCGGTCAGGGCGAGCAGGGCCAATCCGGCCACTTTGACGATGAACTGGCGAGCAAACGCCGGTGGCCAGCGCAAGGCTGGGGGGTTACCTGAAAATAAGGTCATAGGTGTCTGGTTAGAGTACCGATAGGGGCGTGGGCGCCATACGGGCAAAGTATACGCGAATGAAATCCCGACAGGATCCACCGACAAACCTTGCTAGAAGCTGAAGCCCTCACCACTTATTTATCCCTACTCCACGATCAGCACGCTCTCGCTGGCCAGATGGTGCAGCCACTCCCTGACGATCAGCAGCACGGCGGCAAAGTGCTCGTCGCGGGGCAGCAAGCTGGCGGCGAGGGGATCCCCTTCAGCCATGGCGGCCAGCTGGCCAAAGGCTTGCTCCACCAGATCCCGATCGAGCTGGTTGTCCCCCAACGCTTCGGCCAGTGATGGCTGACTGCGCAGGGTCAGCTGCAAGCCGGGCGGGATCTGCGGGGCGATGCGCATCAGCTCATCTTCCACCACCATGATGGCGCGCTCCAGTTCGAGCGGGGTGGGCGGCGCGTGGCGAAACGGTCCGGGCTGGATGGCGTGGGTGCCAAAGGCCAGCGGGTAGTGTGACGGGGCAGCATCTGCCTGGCTCAGCCAGAGCTGGCTGCTCTGTTCACCAATCTCCAGCAGCAGGGTCATCATCTCCGGTACGGGTTGTGTCATGGTGCTGAGCTCCTTTATTGTAAACGTTTTCTCATTCTGCCTTTGATACCCCCGCTGCCGACGTTTGGCGAGCACAATTTCTGCGAGTCGTCCCTCACTTTGTTGCAAACCCCTTGCAAAAAAATCCATTGGTGGCAGTCTGGATGTCTAAATGGCTATTGCCGTTTCGTTATCCTCAGATGATTCAGGAGTTCAGATATGGATATTCGCACCGCTCCCCGCGCCATCGCGCTCGCCCTCATGCTGGCAAGCGGCATCGCCGCCGCCAACGAAGCGCTGGTGATCCAGACCGATTTCGGCCTCAAAGATGGCGCCGTGTCGGCCATGAAGGGGGTTGCCTTCGGGGTGGATCGCACCCTGCCGCTCTATGACCTGACCCACGAGATCCCGGCTTACAACATTTGGGAAGCCTCCTACCGCCTCTACCAGACCCTGCAGTATTGGCCCAAGGGGACTGTGTTTGTCAGCGTGGTTGATCCCGGTGTCGGCACCGAGCGCAAGTCAGTAGTGCTCAAGACCAGGAGCGGCCACTACATCGTGACCCCGGACAACGGCACCCTGACTCTGGTGGCCGAGCACTTCGGCATCGAGGCGGTGCGCCAGATTGACGAGAAGCTCAACCGCCTCAAGGGCTCCGAGAAGTCCTACACCTTCCATGGCCGTGATGTGTACGCCTACACCGGCGCACGGCTCGCCTCCGGCGCTATCAGCTATGAGCAGGTCGGCCCGCTGCTGCCTGCCGAGGTGGTGAAGATCTCCTATCAACCTGCGGTAGCCGAGAAGGATGGCACCCTCAAGGGCACCATCCCGATCCTCGATGTGCAGTACGGCAACGTCTGGACCAATATCGACGATGCCCTGCTGACCAAGGCGGGGATCAACAAGGGGGATAACGCCTGCATCAAGATCCGCGAAGGGGATGTGGTCAAATATGACGGCAAGGCCCCTTACGTCAGCAGCTTCGGCGATGTGCCGGAAGGTCAGCCGCTGGTCTACCTCAACAGCCTGCTGCAGGTGTCGGTGGCGCTGAACATGGACAGCTTCGCCGCCAAGCATCAGGTGCAATCCGGTGCCAACTGGCATATCAGCCTGAATAAGTGCTCCTGAAGATTGTCGGGCTTTCGACAAGCGGGTTTGAAGCAAGAGAGGGCAGCCAAAGAGGCTGCCCTCTCTCATCGGGTGGTAAGGCGTTGCTGATAAGAGGTTGTTGTCAAAAAGCATATTAATTGAATGCAATTGATAATGATTGGTATTTGGTTGGATAATCGCGCACTTGTCTGACCACCCAACCATACCGAATGAAAACCAGCCTCTTACTGCTCAGCCTGCTGGCTCTGACCGCATGCAATGACAATCACAGCAATACGTCGGTGACCCCCT
This sequence comes from Aeromonas sp. FDAARGOS 1411, assembly GCF_019047125.1. Taxonomy (NCBI): domain Bacteria; kingdom Pseudomonadati; phylum Pseudomonadota; class Gammaproteobacteria; order Aeromonadales; family Aeromonadaceae; genus Aeromonas; species Aeromonas sp. FDAARGOS 1411. Next base: position 4,487,548 of record NZ_CP077214.1, read on the forward strand.
CACCCGAGGTGACCCCGCCGGTCGTCAAGCCGACCGAACCGCCCATCACGCCGCCAACAGTGCCGCCGGAAACCCATACCCGGATTCCTCTGACCATTGAGGTCAATGTGGCCGATAGGCTGGGGGCGGGAGCACAGCTTGAGGTGAGACAGGTCGCCACCGGGATCCGCGTGCAACAGGCCATCGAACCGGGCCAGCTTGCCCGCATCACCTTGCCTGAAGGTCTGCAACTGGATCAGCCGCTGGAGCTGCTTGGCAGCGACGAGGGCTATCTGCTGCGAGCGGTATCGGTGCGGGTGGCGGATCTCTCGGCCGGGATCACTCTGGCGCGCCGCAACAGCGTGCCGCGGTTGGGATTGAACGAGGAGGAGACGGCGCTCTTCCTGCTGGCGGATCAGAGCGGAGATGGTTCCCTCAGTCAGGCCGAGTGGGGCAGGACAGAGGAGATCCGCGTGCAGCAACAGGCGGCCATTGAGGATTACGCTGCCTTCCTGCTGGCCCAGCGCCAGCCGGGCGCAGTGCTCGACTATGCCGACAGTTGGCAGATGCTGCTGGCCCTGCGCGATGACAAGCAGGCGCGCAGCTGGTATCAGCGCAGCAACAGCGCCCAGATCCAGTCCGCCCGCACCCAGCTCTATCCCGCCAATCCAAGCCAGCCGGACGAGCCGGAGACGGCAGATCTGCTGCGCCTCGATGAGCAGGGGCTGCTGGTGGTGCGTGGCCTCTGGCAGTGCCTGCACGATGTGCGCACGGTCAGCGGGGTCAAGGGTAGCCAGTACTGGCTGTATGGCAGTGACACCAGTGCGTTGGCGGTTGCCAGCCAGCCACAACTGGCTACGGGGCTGACAGCTTGCGGCCGCAGCGACTGGCGCCTGCCGACCCTCACCGAGTTCGAACGGGTGCTGAGCAGTGACAAGTCGGCATGGCGCTATCCCAATACCTTTGCTGTTGGCCTGCCCGCCCAGATCTGGCTGCAGGATGGTGCGGGTCAACCCCGTCTCTATCAACTTGCGACCCGAACCTGGCTGGATGAGGGAGAGGGGAGTCTGCTCTGGTATGCGCTGGCACCCTATCCGGTGCGTCCCTCCGTGGTGCGCGACAGCAGCAAGCCGGACATGGCGGCCCTGCGCGCCCAATATAGCGGTTCATCGGCCCAATGGCCTGCCGCCCGGGTGGATGAAGGGGTGGAATGGCAGGAGCTGGGGCCGCTGCCGGCGGTTCCCTTCCCGGCCGACAACCCCTATAGCCGGGCCAAGGTGGTGCTGGGTCAGCAGCTCTTTTTCGACAAGCAGCTCTCCAAGGGGCGGGACATCAGCTGTGCCAGTTGCCACGATCCGCAAAAGGGGTGGAGCGACGGCCTGAGCGTCTCGGTCGGTCATCTGGGCCAGAAGGGCAATCGCAACGCTCCTTCCATCCTCAACAGTGCCTTCAGCTCGACCCAGTTCTGGGACGGGCGGGTCGCCACGCTGGAGGAGCAGTCGCTTCACCCGATCCAGAACCCCATCGAAATGGCGCTGAGTCATGACGAGCTGCTGGCTCGCTTGCAGGCCAGCCCCGACTATCAGGCTGCTTTTGCCACCGCCTTTGGCGATCAGGGGATCACGCTGGAGCGGATCGCCAAGGCGATCGCCACCTTCGAGCGCACCATCATCAGCCGCGACAGCGATTTTGAGCGCTTCGTCAAAGGGGATAGTCAGGCGCTCAGTGACAAGGCGCTGTGGGGGATGCATCTTTACCGCACCGATGGCCGCTGCATGAACTGCCATTCCGGCCCGCTGCTGAGTCAGCACGGATTCGAGAGTGTGGGGCTCACCTATTACGGTCGTGGCAAGCTGGAAGATCGCGGGCGCTTCCTGCAGACCCGTAACAAGGCGGATATCGGTCGCTTCAAGACCCCCAGCTTGCGGGACGTCGCCTTTACCGGCCCCTATATGCACAACGGCATCTTCCCGATCCTGGCCCAGCGTATCGGCGGCTCGGTGCAGGGGGTGGTGGCCATGTACAACTTTGGCGTGACCAAGTGGAGCAGCGGGGTCGGCTTCCCGACCGGTGCGGATCAATATGATCCCTTCTTCCCCAAAGCCTCCGATCACCTGCATGCCCTTGGCCTCAGCAATGACGAGCTCGATGCCATCGGTGAGTTTTTGCGCAGTGCCTCGGCCGAGCCGCGCCGCACCCCGGCCACTGTTGCTGAGCTGGGGGTGAGTGAGGCGGATGACCCGGCTCCGGTGGGAGCGGTGATCACCGGCTTGGCCGTGCTGCCTGCCCAGCCTCAGCTGGAAGTGGGGCGGACGCTTCCTCTGCAACTGCAGTGGCAATTGAGCGATGGATCTCTCGGCCCGCTCGATGGGCCTGTTGATTGGCGCAGCGAACAGCCGGAGTTCGCTACCGTGAACACGCAGGGCGAGGTGCGCGGTGTGGCGGTCGGTACGGCACGACTGGTGGCGACCACGGCTCGTCACACGTTGACCGTGACGGTGCAGGTGGTGGATGCCCAGCCCGATTTTGCCCGGGGTTGTCGTCAACCCGATCTGGTGGCGGGCAAGCTTGCCTTTGTCTGCCAGTTGACCAAGGACGAGGCGGAGCGTCTGTCCATCTCCTATGACGGTGTGAGCAGTGACAGCGATGGCGACTACAATCCCTTCCCGCTGGAGTATGTGACCATGGGTCAGGCGCGGGCGCGGGATTACTGCCAGCAGCTGGTGGCGCGCGGCCACGATGACTGGCGTCTGCCGACCCGGGCCGAGCTGGAGGTGCTGTTTGCCGCCTACAACAAGGATGGCGCGACGGATCAGTTGCTTCAGCAGCAGGGTTGGCCGCTCTACAACCGCTACTGGAGCAGCGATGCGACTGCCAATGACGATGGTGAGCTGCCGCTGTTCGACCTGAGCACCGGCGACCCGCTGTGGGATCTGGCGGACGAGGCTCATGCCGCCACCTGCGTCAGGGCAATCTAGCCTTCATAGATAGTTAGATGATAAACGGGCGCCTCGGCGCCCGTTTTGTTCTCTGGGAATACAGAGGGATCAGAACTCGTTGGAGAGCGCCTTGTACCCTTTGACCAGATCGATATTGGTGTGGGCCACGTCCTCGGAGAACTCGGCTGCATCCACTGAAACCCGTGGGATATGGGTCAGATCGCTCTGCTGGTTGATGCGGGTGGTGGAGGGGACGTAGAACTCCGGCGGCAGATCGCAGCCATCGATCACCGAGTTGTGACGCACCACGGCACCGTCACCGATATGGCAGTTGAACAGCACGCTGTTGAAGCCGATAAAGACCCGGTTTCCCACTTCGCACGGTCCGTGGACGATGGAGCGGTGGGCGATGGAGGTGTACTCGCCGATGGTGACGGCTGCGCCGGATTTGGAGTGGATTACCACGCCATCCTGGATATTGGAGTTGGCGCCGATGACGATGGGTTCCATATCTCCACTCTCATCCACCTCGTCGGCACGGATCACTGCATAGGGGCCGACAAAGACATTCTCTTTGATGATCACCTTGCCGCAGATGATGGCGGTCTTGTCGATATAGGCGGATTCGTCGATGACAGGCAGATGGCCGGAGGGATTCTTGCGGATCATGTTACATCCTGTGGTTGCTTGAAATGATGCGGTGGCGCACCCGGCGCCAGGATGCCAGCTTACGCCTCGTTAGTATCCGGTGAAACCCCGAAGTGGTCTGACCCTTGTCGCAAGCCTTGGCGGGAGCACTGTTTCCGCGCGCTGGAATATGGGAGCATTGCAGCCATTCCCGAGTTGGTTGAAATGGACATATATAGATGAAGAAGATGATTGCCCTGTTGGCGGGTGGTTTGTTGCTCTCCTCGGCCGTGCAGGCCAAAGGGGAGGCGGGGGAGTTTGACTATTACGCCATTGCGCTCTCCTGGTCGCCCGAGCATTGCGCCGTCAAACCGGCGGATCGGGACCAGTGTTCCCGCAAGTTGGGGTTCGTGCTGCACGGTCTTTGGCCCCAGTACGATCGCGGTTACCCCAGCAACTGCACTCGCGAACGGCTCGATCCCGATATGGAGAGCGAGTTTGCCGACCTCTACCCCAGCCGTTTCCTCTATCGTCATGAGTGGGAGAAGCACGGTACCTGCTCCGGCTTGAGCCAGCAGGCCTTCCATCAGCTGGCGAGCGATTTGCGCCAGAAGGTGAAGATCCCGGCGGCTTATCAATCCCCGGAAGAGCCGCTGCGCAAAACCAGTTTCCAGCTCAAGGCCGATCTGGCGAGCGCCAACCAGTGGCTGGCGCCCGACAACATCACGGTGGCTTGCGCAGATGGTGGCCGCTTCCTGCGGGAGATCTACATCTGCGTCAATAAAGAGGGGACGGATGCGGTCACCTGCTCCGCCGAGATGCAAAAGCGTGAGCGTCGCTCCTGTGGTCAGCCGGACTTCCTGCTGCGCAGCGTGCGTTAAGCCTCCACTCTCTTCATCAGGCCCCTTGCGGGCCTGATGTGTAACCACGGTTATCAGAAAGGAGTCTGACAGATGGATGGCAATAACCGGTTTGGCCCGACAGAGCGGGCAATGCTGCTCGGGGTGAAAGGGGTAGGGCCGACCGTTATCGGGCGGCTCGAACAGCTGGGCTATCATACCCTGGCCGGATTGGCCGAGGCCGACACCACCCATATTGTCCAGCGGGTAGCCAGCATGCTGGGCTCGACTTGCTGGCAGAACAGCCCGCAGGCGCGCAGTGCTATCGACGGCGCCATTGCGCTGGCCCGCGCACATCTGGCGGCGAATGCGACAAACGGGGTGAATGGATGAGCCTCTTTACCGAACTGGGGATGCGTTATCCCATCATTCAGGCGCCGATGGCCGGTGTGCAGGGAAGCGAGCTGGCGCTGGCCGTGACCCGTGCGGGCGGCTTGGGCTCCTTGCCTGCCGCCATGCTCACATCAGCGGAGCTGTGCAGCGAACTGGGACGACTTACCCAAAGCGGC
>NZ_CP077214.1:4497500-4539453 GCF_019047125.1 Aeromonas sp. FDAARGOS 1411
ACTACGGTGTGGAAGCCATTGATGCCCTGCTTCCAGGAAAAGCCTCTAAGCTTCAGATTACAAGTCATCGTACCCCAAACCGACACAGGTGGTCGGGTAGAGAATACCAAGGCGCTTGAGAGAACTCGGGTGAAGGAACTAGGCAAAATAGAACCGTAACTTCGGGAGAAGGTTCGCTCTTGATGGTGAAGTCCCTTGCGGATGGAGCTGTCGGGAGTCGCAGTGACCAGATGGCTGGGACTGTTTATCAAAAACACAGCACTCTGCAAACACGAAAGTGGACGTATAGGGTGTGACACCTGCCCGGTGCCGGAAGGTTAATTGATGGGGTTAGCGCAAGCGAAGCTCTTGATCGAAGCCCCGGTAAACGGCGGCCGTAACTATAACGGTCCTAAGGTAGCGAAATTCCTTGTCGGGTAAGTTCCGACCTGCACGAATGGTGTAACCATGGCCATGCTGTCTCCACCCGAGACTCAGTGAAATCGAATTCGCCGTGAAGATGCGGTGTACCCGCGGCTAGACGGAAAGACCCCGTGAACCTTTACTACAGCTTGGCACTGAACATTGAACCTACATGTGTAGGATAGGTGGGAGGCTTTGAAGGCGTGACGCCAGTTGCGCTGGAGCCGTCCTTGAAATACCACCCTTGTATGTTTGATGTTCTAACGCAGGGCCCTGAATCGGGCTCGCGGACAGTGCCTGGTGGGTAGTTTGACTGGGGCGGTCTCCTCCCAAAGAGTAACGGAGGAGCACGAAGGTTGGCTAATCCTGGTCGGACATCAGGAGGTTAGTGCAATGGCATAAGCCAGCTTAACTGCGAGACGGACAGGTCGAGCAGGTACGAAAGTAGGTCATAGTGATCCGGTGGTTCTGAATGGAAGGGCCATCGCTCAACGGATAAAAGGTACTCCGGGGATAACAGGCTGATACCGCCCAAGAGTTCATATCGACGGCGGTGTTTGGCACCTCGATGTCGGCTCATCACATCCTGGGGCTGAAGTCGGTCCCAAGGGTATGGCTGTTCGCCATTTAAAGTGGTACGCGAGCTGGGTTCAGAACGTCGTGAGACAGTTCGGTCCCTATCTGCCGTGGGCGTTGGATGATTGAAGGGAGTTGCTCCTAGTACGAGAGGACCGGAGTGAACGAACCTCTGGTGTTCGGGTTGTCACGCCAGTGGCACTGCCCGGTAGCTAAGTTCGGAATCGATAACCGCTGAAAGCATCTAAGCGGGAAGCGAGCCCTGAGATGAGTCATCCCTGACCCCTTGAGGGTCCTAAAGGGCCGTTGGAGACCACAACGTTGATAGGTGGGGTGTGTAAGCGCGGCGACGTGTTGAGCTAACCCATACTAATTACCCGTGAGGCTTAACCATACAACACCCAAGAAGTGTTCTAAGGCTTGTAGCAAATACGAACGAATTACTTACATCAGCTTTCACAGATTGAAGATTTTGCCTGGCGGCCATAGCGCCGTGGAACCACCTGATCCCATGCCGAACTCAGAAGTGAAACGCGGTAGCGCCGATGGTAGTGTGGCATTCGCCATGCGAGAGTAGGACACTGCCAGGCACTCAATACAAGAAACCCCGCTCAATGAGCGGGGTTTTTTATTGGTTGCAATTCAGTAAGTCACCTGATAATTGCCCCGTTTTATTCCTCTCCCTTCCAATTCCTAGTATTCCCCCGTCGGTTTTACTCATAAAAAACAGCCATGGCAGCGTAAAATAGCGCTTTATTTCATCGGAGATAGCCCATGTTTTGTCCAAAATGCGGCGGTCAAACCCTGCAGAGTGTCAGCCTCAAAGAGTTTCGCTGTGGCTGCGGTTTTCATTTTTTCCAGAATGTGGCGACGGCTGTGATGGTGGCGCTTTGCTGGCAGGATGAGGTGCTGGTTGCGGTGCGTGCCGGCAATCCGGGCAAGGGGTTGCTGGATCTGCCGGGAGGATTTGTCGATCCCGGCGAGTCGCTGGAGGTGGCGCTGGTGCGCGAGTTGCAGGAGGAGCTGGGGCTAGATGTTAGCGCCCAACCTTTTACCTATCTCGGTTCCTTCCCCAATATCTACCCCTACGATGGCATCACCTATCACACCTGTGACACCTTCTTTGCCATCATGCTGAGCGAAAAACCGGTCATCCAGCCAGCTGACGATGTGGCCGCCTGTCAGTGGCTGAAGATCCGCGATACCCCCTTGTCCCGCTTTGCTTTCGAATCGACGCGCACCGCGATGGCGCGGCTGCAGCAATCCCCTTTGCAAGCCTGATCCCTGCTGATGATGATGGGGATTGGCAGCGACCATCCCTGTCTCATCCTTGTCCGCTTTTGTCCCGCAGACGCCATTCGTCAGACGGTGAGTGGTATAGTCTGCAGTGGATCCGGATTCAAGGAGCATATCGTGAAGAAGATAGTTCTCATCTTGCTCGGCATCGCCGTGGCGGCCTTGCTGGCCATAGTGACGTTGATAAGCCTTATCGACCCCAATCAATTCAAGCCCCAACTGGCTGAACAGGTGCGCAAGAGCACGGGCCGGGAACTGGTGATGGCGGGGGAGATTGACTGGCGTTTCTGGCCGAGTCTCGGCCTCTCGCTGGAGAAGGTGGCTCTGCGCAATCCGGCCGGTTTTGCCGAGCCGGATCTGGTTCGTTTCGAACAGGGCGAGGCCTCGGTGGCCCTGTTGCCGCTGCTCTCACATCGTCTGGAGATTGGCAAGGTGACCCTGAGTGGCGCCCATCTCTTTATCCAGACCAAGGCGGATGGCAGCTCCAATCTGAGCGGACTGATCAAAGATGCCACTGCTGATGCAAGCGAACCTGTCGTCCCCGCAACCCCTGCGCCAACCGCTGATAGCAAGCCCTGGCAGATCAGCTTGCAGGGTGTCGCGCTCTCCCAGGCCAGTGCGCTGGTACAGGATGATCGCTGCGGCACGTCGCTGCGACTGGATCGCCTCGATCTCGATATGGGGCAGCTGGCCACCGGTCAGTGGGTACCCGTGACGCTGGCCGCCAAGGGGAGTGCCGACAAGCTCGCTTTCGATGTTAAAGGGCAGACCCAGATCAAGCTGGCGCAGGAGGTGATGGCCAGTGAACTGAAAGACTTAAGCCTCACTGGCAGCCTGAGTGACCCGGCCCTGCGACTCGACAGTTTCTCCATCAAGGGAGACCGACTGGCCTTGGGTGAGTGGAGCAACCTCACGTTGGCGCTGAAGGGTGCCAAGGTAGAGGGGCAGCAAGCTTCACTGGCTGGCTCGCTGGAAGGGACACTCAAGGGACGGCTCGATAAAGAGATGAAGCTGGCCGAGCTCTCCGATGTGCTGATGACGGCAGCGCTGGAAGGTAATGCGCTGCCGCGCCCGCAGATGAAGCTGAAACTGGCCGGGTTTGCCCGTGCCGAGCTCGACAAGCAGTTGATTACCCTGAGCAAGCTGGTGATGAGTGCCGATGAAGCGCTACTGAGTGGTGATGGAACCGTGCAGCTTGGCGCTGTTCCCGCAATCAGCTTCGATCTCAAGGGGGAGAAGCTGGATCTCGACAAATGGCTCGCCAAATCGGTACCGACCACACCAGCGCAGGCGAAAGAGGACAAACCGGCGACCGGTGTTGCCAACACCGCTGCAAGTGGCAATAAAGCGGCAACCGGCAAGAGCGAAGCTCTCTCCACGGTCGAACCGGATCTGGGGGCGCTCAAAGGGATGGATCTGGATGGTCGGCTGCAACTCGGCAGCCTGCGTCTGAAAGGGCTGGATCTCGGTGCTGTCGATTTGCAGGTGGCTCTGGCAAAAGGGCTGATGACGCTCAAACAGTTCAGCGCGACCGTGGCTGACGGTCAGGTAAGCGCGAACGGGGTACTCGACGCGCGCCAGCAGCCCGCCACCTACAAGGTGCACAAGCAGGTGGCCGGAGTGAATATTCGCCCCTTGTTGCAGACTCTGGCTCAGAGTGATCTGCTGGAGGGCAAGGGCGATCTCGATGTGCAGGTGCAGGGGCGTGGTCTCTCTCCTCTGGCACTGCGCAACGGAATGCAGGGCAAGGTGACCTTGAAACTGAGCGACGGTGCCCTGCATGGCATCAACCTGCCGGAGATGATCCGCGAGGCGCGAGCCACCCTCACCGGCAAGGGGGCCGAGCAGGTGAAGGAGGCGCGCAAGACCGACTTCAGCGCCCTCACCGCCAGCTTCCAGATTGCCGACGGCATCGCCCGCAGCAACGACATCCAGCTCTTTGCCCCGGCCTTGCGGGTCAAGGGCGAGGGGCAGACGGCGCTGGTGCCGGAGAGCCTCGACTTCCTGTTCCTCACCTCCATCGTCGAGAGCAGCAAGGGGCAGGGAGGCAAGGATGTGGATGAGCTCAAAGAGATCACCATTCCGGTGCGGATCGGCGGCCACTGGCAGGCACCCAGCTACCAGCTCGATGTGAAGGCGCTGCTCAGCAACAACAAGCTGCTGGAGGATAAGGCGCGTAAGGAGGCCGAACGCGGCCTCAAGAAGCTGCTGGGTGACAAGGCCGACAACGATGCCGTCAAAGGGGTGGCTGACCAGCTGCTCAAAGGACTGTTCAAATAGGTGACGGTTCACATGGCTGGCGGGAGCCGCGCCAATGCCGTTAGCGGTTGACCGGATGTCAGCGCCATTGAAAAATGGCGCTGACATTTTTTTATGGCGCAGTGATCTGCTGTGTCTTCATCCGGAGTCATCTCGAGTTGAACCCATGCGCCTGATCCTGCTGCTCTGTTCCCTGCTCTGCTACGGCATGACGTATCCCGTGCTGGCCGGGCCGCTGGCGGATCGTCTGGCGGGCGAGCTGGCCAAGCAGACTCCAGAACAGGCGCTGCCTCTTGACGAGGTGCAGCGGCTCGACCGGCGCTTGATTGCTCCCGACACCCTCTATCCCGCCTGGCAGCGCTATCCACTGCGCCAGTTGCAGGCCATCTATCGCTATCAACAGGAATGCGGGACAGAGAATGACTTGCCCGCCGAGTGGCTGCCGCTGCTGCGGGCGCTTTGCGGCCAAAGGGCTACGCCCTCGGCCCGCTGGTTTGCCGCTCACCCCATCTATCCGTTGGGTGGCTCCAGCGCTGCCCGCTGGCTGGCAGGTCATCCGGCGGCCGGGCTCGACGCTCTGCTCCATGTGCGGGAGCGGCGCGACCGGTTGGGGCAGCTAGGCGAGCTCGGCGATGACAACCTCGATGCCCTGCTGCGGGGCGGGCGCTGGCTGCTGCAATCGGGCCAGCTCTGGCTGCTTGCCGATGGGCAGTGGCGTCGCTATGGTGCCGGGCAGTGGCAACCGCTGGCCGAGCGGCTTGGCGTGATGCTGGATAGTCGTACCGCTGGTACTTGTGAAGAGCGAGTCGGAGCGGTCTGCTTCAGTACTCGCCCCACGCTTGGCTGGCAGTGGCTGGCGCTGGCCAGCTCTCTTGGTTTTATCCTGCTGCTGGGGTGGGCCAGCTGGCAGCGCTGGCGCCTGCTGCGGGAGCGGCGTGTCGCATTGCAGATGCTGACCCACGAGCTGCGTACCCCTATCATGGCGCTCTCCGGCATCAGCGAGGAGCTGCGCCACGATTTCGACCGGCTGCCCCCTTCCGCCCAGCAGAGCGTGGGGCAACTGCTGGGCAGTGTCGCCCGCCTGCATCAGCTGGCGCAGGCCAGTCGCCACTATCTGGCGGCAGAGACTCTCGAGGATGAGCGGGTGGCGGTCAGTCTCACCGAGTGGCTCACCCTGGCTTGCGAGCGGCATGGCGCTACCTTCTGCCTTGAGCGGGAGATGACTCTGGCGCTCCCCTTCTACTGGCTCGATTTCGCCCTCGACAACCTGCTGCGCAATGCCAGCCAGCATGGCCGCGCACCGGTTCGGATCTGTGCCAGCTGGCAGGCGGGGCGTTTGATCCTCGCGGTCAGCGATGGCGGCGAGCTGCCAAATTACCGGCTCGCCACCTTGCTGCACCGCGGTGCCCGTGCCGAGGGTTTGGGGCTGGGGCTTGCCATCGTGCGCCATCTGCTGCGCCGTCTTGGCGGGCGCCTCACCCTATCCTGCCCGCCCACCACCTTTACCCTGACGCTGCCCTGCCAACTCTGGAGCGACCCCGAATCATGAAGACCATCCTGCTTGTCGAAGACGAGGCGCTGCTGGCGGAGAACCTGCAACGCTATCTGACCCGCGAGGGATATCGCTGCCTCTGGTGCGACACTCTGGCTGCGGCGGAGCAGCAGTGGCTGGCGGCGGATCTGGTGCTGCTGGATCGCACCATGCCGGAGGGGGATGCCCTCGACTGGTTGCCCCAGTGGCTGGCGCGCAAGGCGCTGCCGGTGATCGTGCTCACCGCAAGGGTGGAGGTGAGCGATCGGGTGGCCGGGCTCGATGCGGGGGCGCGCGACTACCTGACCAAACCCTTCTCCCACGACGAGTTGCTGGCGCGGATCCGGGCCCAGTTGCGTCAGCTGGGGGATGGCACTCAGGCGGTGGGCGGCTTGCAGCTCCACCCCGCCCGGATGCAGGCGAGCTGGCAGGATGCGGAGGTGAGCTTTACCCCCACCGAGTTTGCCCTGCTCACCCTGCTGGTGCGGATGGCGGGGCGGGTGCTGAGCCGGGAGGAGATCCTCAATCGGGTGTGGGGCTATCAGGCGTTCCCCTCCACCCGCACCGTCGATACCCATATTCTGCAACTGCGCCAGAAGCTGCCCGGGCTGGCCATCGAGACGGTGCGCGGCATAGGCTACCGGCTGGAGGTGGCACAGTGAAGCACACAAGGCTGGCTGGGCTGCTGTTGGTTCTAAGCGTCGGCTTGCTGAACGCAAGCTGCGTGATGGCAACCGATCGCCTCCTGGAAACCGAGCGCGCCGACCCGCTGCAACCGGCCACTCTGGCCTTGCTGCAGGAGGATAACCGGCACGCCTGGCAAGCTTTGCAGCAGGCATGGCCTGCGCTCAACAGCGAAGCCGAGCGCCGTAGCTGGCAGGGGATGCTGGCCGCGCTGAGTGCCCAGCACTGCGGTAAGGATTTCCCGCTCACTCTGCCTGATGGGGTGAGCGAGCTGCGCCTTGAGCTAATCCAGCGCGATGCGCCACTGTTGCGGGATTATCGGGTGCAGTTGACCGGGGAGGGGCCCATCACCGCCGCTGAACTTATCGATCCCGCTGGCCGTGACCGACTGGCTGGTGCCCAGTGGGAGGCGGAAGAGAACTCCGGAGTCAGGGTTGTCGGGGCCGATCTACCGACGCCTTTGCCAGCCGGGCTCTATCAGCTGCGGCTGACGGTGGCGGGCAAGGAGTGGCAGGTGGCACTGCCGCTGCCTGCGGTGCAGGATCTGGACTGGCTCTCCCGCACGCCGCAAGCGGTGGCCAATCCCCCCGTCAATCCCGCTTCCTGTACGCTGCTCTGGCTCGATCAGGCGGTGCTGGCCCGCCCGCAATACTCCCTGCTCTGGTGGCACCGCATTGCGCCCGATGAGCCGGTGAACTGGCCTGCCGCCACGCCCGATAGCTGGAGCACCCTCTCGCTGGTGCAGACCAGCCAGCGCGGTCAGCTGGTGTTGCAGCTGAGTCACAGTCAGGCTGGGCCGGTGGACTAGTGGTCGTCGTGATGGTCAGGTCACCGCAATCCTGACATTGGCCTGACAATCGCAGGCGGCCAATCTGCTGAAATGGCGGCTCCCGTTTTTATCAGGAATCACCGACCATGACTTTTCTTCCCGTGCTAACGAGCCGGATCCGCCCGCTGCTGCTGTTGGCGCCGCTGTTCTCCCTGCCTGCCGAGGCATTGGCTCTGGCCAACGATCAGTGGCGCATCGAGCTGGATCCCGCCACCCTGGCGGCCGAGGCTATCCTACCCTCGGGCCAGCACCTTGCCATCTCCTCTCCCGGCCCGCGTCAGCCGGTCACCGCCTTGCAGCAGGAGGGGGAGCGTGTCAGCTGGCTGACTCGTGCCGATGGCGAGGTGCGTGCCTTGGCTCGCCTTGAGGGTAACCGTCTGATCCTTACCCTCAGCCGTGCGAGTGCAGGCGACCTGGTGTGGCCGCGGGTGCCGGCAGGGGCGCAGGCGCTGATGCTGCCGATCCACGAGGGTTTTCGCATCCCGGTTGATCATCCCGAGTGGCGCAAGGCACTGGCGCAGGAGTATCAGGGGATCAACACCACCGAAAATCTTACCCTGCCGCTGGTCGGGCTGGATTACGGTGATCAGCAACTGGCGATTCTCTTTGCCAACCCCTTCAACAACCGGCTCACCTTTGCGCCCAAGAAAGATGGTATTGCCCTGACGGCGACCCATAGCGTCAATCGCCTCAATCTTGCTGCTCCCTATGAGGTGGCGGTGTCGCTGCAACCGGGCAACGACTGGCTGGCGGCGGCCAAGGCCTATCGCAGCTGGCTGCAGGAGCAGGGTGAGCTGGTCTCGCTCGAGAGCAAGCTGGCGGCAGTACCGGATGGCAAGCGGCTGATCGGCGCCTCTCACCTCTATCTCTGGGGCGAGCGACTGCTGGTGCCACAGGATGTGAAGAGCTGGCCCGCGCTGCGCCGCCTGATCCCCGCCGACTGGCTTAAGGGGGAGAGCAAAACGGCGCTGCAAGCGCCCGATCTCGAGCGCAACCGCTATCTGCAAAATCTGGTGCTGGCCGGAGTTGAGCAGGCGCTGGCGCAGCGCCATCCGGGTCGGCAACCGGCCGATTTCAAATCCCGGCGTGCGCTGGCCGCCACGCAATTAGGCGCTGCGCTCAACGAGCCGCAGAGTTGGGGTGATGGCAGCTCAGCCAAGATGATCGCTACTCTCAAGCAGGCTGGACTACCCAGACTCTGGCTGGGGCTGCCCCAGTGGACCGCCGGTTTTGCTGCCCCAGAGGGGATTGAATTTGCCAAACAGGCGGGCTATCTCATCGCACCTTACGACTCCTACGATACCGCGCTGCCGGAGGGGAATCGCCAGCAGAGCTGGCTCACCGCCCAGATGGGGCAGGATATCTATCTGCGCTGCGGCATCATGCAGGAGAACGGCCGGCGCAAGAGCGGCTTTCAAAACAGCGGCGTTTACACCAATCAGGCCTGCGTGCGCCCGGTGATGGAACAGCGCGTACCCTGGTTGCAGCAGGCGAGCCACTACAACAGCTGGTTCCTCGATGTGGCGGCGACCGGCATGGTGTTTGACGACTTCGACCCGGCCAAGCCGACCAGCCAGGCGCAGGATGCGCAAAACCGGATGGCCGGGATGGCGTGGATTGCCAGGAGTCAGGGGGGGCTGGTGGGCTCCGAGGAGGGCGGCGCGGTTGCCAACCGCACTGCGGCCTTTGCCCACGGCCCTCAGACCAGCGGCTTTGGCTGGCAGGATCCCGATATGCGCAGCAACAAGCGCTCTCCCTACTATCTGGGAGCCTGGTATCCCGACTATCAGCCTGCGTTCTTCTTTCGCCAGAGCCACCTAAAACCTGAGTATCAGGGGCTCTACTTTGATCCGGCGCTGCGGTTGCCGCTGTTCCAGAGCGTCTTTCACGACAGCATAGTGACTACCCATCACTGGACGATGGACAGCCTCAAATTCAGGGAGAGCCGTCAGGTAACCGAGCTGTTGCAGCAGCTCTACAACGTGCCGCCGCTGCTCAACCTCAGTCTGGATAGTGCCAGCGTGCGCATTCCCTATCTCAAGGGGCTCGATGCCTTCTTCCGCCCGCTGCATGAGCGGCTCTACAACCGGTCCCTCACCGGTTTTCGCTGGCTCGATAAAAGAGGCGTGGTGCAGCAGAGCGAGTTTGCCGATGGCACTCGACTGATTGCCAACTTCGGCCCGGCCACCGAGCTGGCAGGGATCAAACTGGCCGCTCAAAGCGTGCTGGCGCTGCTGCCCGATGGCAGCCAGCAGCAGTTTGTCTCGCAATCAGATGGAGCGCGTTGAAGTTGGAGCTGGTTGGTTTAGGTACTATCGTGGCGGGTAGCGATCGTGAAACTGATAGTGGAATAACAAGGATGCTCAATGAACAAACATGTGTTGATCACCGGGGGCAGTAGAGGAATTGGTGCTGCCACCGCCCGTTATCTGGCGGGGCAGGGATATAACCTTTGTATTAACTATCGGTGTGACCGGCAGGCCGCCGATGCGTTGGTGGCAGAGATTAAGGCTAACTTTGCTGTCTCCTGCATAGCCGTGCAGGCGGATATCAGCATCGAGGCTGAGGTGGTACATCTGTTTGAAGAGATGGACGAGCGACTCGGGGTGATCACTCATCTGGTGAACAATGCAGGGCTCTTGCAACCACAGATGAAAGTGATGGAGATGAGCGCTGAGCGCATCAACAAGACTTTGACCACCAATGTGACCGGCTATTTTCTTTGCTGTCGTGAGGCTGTACGGCGTATGGCTGTGGGCAGTGCCATCGTCAACGTCTCCTCGGCCGCTGCCCGTTTGGGCTCGGCAGGTGAGTATGTAGATTATGCCGCTTCCAAGGGAGCGATCGATGTGCTGACCAAGGGGTTATCGTTGGAGGTCGCGGCAAAGGGAATACGAGTCAATAGTGTGCGTCCCGGCTTTATCTATACCGAAATGCATGCCGACGGTGGTGAGCCAGACCGTGTCGACAGGGTAAAGGATCTGATCCCCTTGCAACGGGGCGGCCAACCAGCCGAGGTGGCGGCCGCTATTGCGTGGTTGTTATCGGACGAAGCCTCCTACGCTACCGGCACCTTCATCGATCTTGCCGGTGGACGCTAGAGCTTGATGCTACCGCTTATATCTGGATAAAGAAGGGGGCGCCCAAGCGCCCCTTTCTCGTTGAACCTGCTGTGGTTTATCTCACTCCCCCAGCAGCTTGTGCCAGACGGCGAGCACATGGCTGCGCTCACTCTGCAGCTGATCGTCGCTCACCTTGCGGGAGATCTCCGAGAGGTTGAGGCGATGGCCGAGGTTGCGGATCTCCAGATAGGCCTGCTTCAGCCCCTCCGCCTGCTCCAGGGTCAGCACCCCCGCCATCACGCACTCATCGAAGATACGCACGTTATCGGACCAGCGGGTGAGGGCATCGGGCTCGCCGCAGGCGTGGGCCAGCACCAGATACTGGGCGATAAACTCGATATCCACCATGCCGCCGGGGGACTGCTTGAGGTCGAACTCGCCGGCACCGGCTTTGAGCAGGTGATCCCGCATCTTGTGGCGCATCTCGCGCACCTCGCGGACCAGAGTTGGTAGCTCCCGTTCCCTGGCCAGCACATCGCGGCGGATGCGGGCAAACTCGGCAACGATGGCGTCATCGCCATAGATGGGGCGGGCCCGCACCAGCGCCTGATGTTCCCAGGTCCACGCCTCGTTTTGCTGGTACTGCTCATAGGCCGACAGTGACGAGACCAGCAGGCCGGAGTCGCCGGAGGGGCGCAGCCGCATATCGATCTCGTAGAGAATGCCGGATGGGGTGCGGGTGCTGAACAGGTGCAGGATCCGCTGGGCTAGGCGCAGGTAGAACTGGCGGCTGTCGATGGGCTTGCGCCCGTCGGTGTAGCTGTTGGGGTCGCCGCCGTGCAGGAACACCAGATCGAGATCCGAGCCGTAACCGAGCTCGATGCCGCCGAGCTTGCCGTAGGCCACTACCGCAAAGCCGCGCTGACCGCTCACCGCCACCTCGGGCGGTACCCCGTAGCGCTCGCTCATCTGGGCCCATGCCTGATTGACCACCTCCTCGGTGATCGCCTCCGCCAGCCAGGTGAGGTGGTCGCTCACCTTCATCAGCGGCAGGGCGCCGGCGATGTCGGCCGCCACGATGCGCAGCAGCTGCACCTGCTTGAACTGGCGCAGCGCCTCCATCTGCTGCTCCACGTCCTCCTCCGGGATGCGCAGCAGGAACTGGCGCAGCTGGGGTTTGTACTGATCGAGCGGGGTGGGGTGGTAGAGGTGCTGGGGATCGAGCAGTTCGTCCAGCAAAATGGGGTAGCGGGCCAGCTGCTCGCTCACCAGATGGCTGGCGTCGCACAGCCGCACCAGCTGGCGCAGGGCGCCCGGGTTCTCCGCCAGCAGTTGCAGATAGGCGCTGCGGGTGAAGATGCGGGTCAGCAGCTCACAGACCCGCTCGAACAGGCGGGCTGGTTGCTCACTGGCCACTACCAGTCGCAGCAGCTCCGGCATCAGCCAGTCCAGCGCGATGCGCCCCTGCGGGCCCACCTGACGGCGCTTGTACTCCTCCTTGAAACGCAGCAGGGCGGTGCAGAGCGGGGCGGGCTCGGCCACCCCCTGTGCGGTCAGCAGTTTTTCCAGCTCGGCGGCGTCGAGCTCGGTGCGCCACAGATCGAGCCAGAGCTGCTCCAGATGGGCGGGAGCCTCCTTCTCTTCCCCCACCACGGCGGCGAACTCCTGATGGACGGCAGCCATCTCCTCATCGAGATGAGCCATAAAGGCGCCCCAGTCGGCAAAACCGAGGGCGGCGATCAGCCGCTGGCGATCCCGCTCTTCGGTGGGCAGGGTCTGGGTCTGCTGATCGCCGATCTCCTGCAATATGTTCTCGACCCGGCGCAGGAAGCGATAGGCATCCAGCAAGCGATCGCAATGAGCAGATTCGAGGGCGCCACATTGGGCGATGGCGGCCAGCGCTTCGGGCAGGTGACGCACCCGCAGCGCAGGTTCACGACCGCCGCGAATAAGCTGCAGCGCCTGGGCGATAAACTCCACCTCGCGAATACCGCCAGCCCCCAGCTTGATGTTGCCCTCCAGTCCCTTGCGGCGCACCTCGGCGGCGATCATCGCCTTCATCTGGCGCAGGCCGTCGATAACGCCAAAGTCGATATAGCGGCGAAACACGAAGGGGCGCAGCATCTCGGCCAGCTCCATTGCGTGCTCGCATTGGGGGCCCAGCACCCGCGCCTTGACCATGGCGTAGCGCTCCCAGTTGCGACCGTGATGCTGGTAGTAATCCTCCATGGCGGCGAAGGAGATGGCGAGCGGCCCCGCATCGCCAAAGGGGCGTAAGCGCATATCGACCCGGAACACCTGACCATCCTGGGTGGGCTGGTGGAGGGCGTTGATGATGCGCTGCCCGAGTTTGATGAAGAATTGCTGGTTGGCCAGCTCGCGTCGTCCACCGACCGTGTAGCCGTTCTCCGGGAAGGTGAAGATAAGGTCGATATCCGAGGAGAAGTTAAGCTCGCCACCCCCCAGCTTGCCCATGCCGAGGATAAGCAGCGGTTGCGGGTTGCCGTTGCCATCCATCGGGGTGCCCAGCTCGCTGCACTGTTTGGCGTAGAGCCAGTCGCGGGCGGAGCAGATCAGGGCATCCGCCAGTTTGGTGAGGTGGATAAAGCTCTCTTCCACTTCGGCGTGGCCCAGCAGCTCGCGCCAGGCGATCACCAGCATGCGGCTGCGGCGGAACTGGCGCAGGATGCGCTTGAGCGTCTCTTCATCACTTACCTCGGCCAGTAGGGCGGTCAGATCGTGCTGGTAAGCGGGCCAGCGTTCGGCCTGATCCAGATCCCCAGAGGCGAGCAGTTCGGTCAGCAACTCGGGCTGTTTGAAGAGGGAGTCGGCGACAAAATCGGAGAGGCCAAGCAGGGTCAGCAGGGGCTGGCGAACGGGCTCGGGCTGGTTGCCATAGTCGGGGGCTAGCTCGACCAGTCGCTGCCATTGGCGCTCGGCCTGTTCTTGCAGCAGGGGGGAGAGGGCGGAGAAAGAGGGAGAGTGCTGGGCCACGGTTGCCGTCCTTGTGATTAACGAAACTGCCGGATAGAAAGCTGGTTGCCAATCTAGCACTGTCAGGCTCCCGCGTCACAGCGCAGGGGCGAGAAGCATGATCCAGAAAGGAAAATGGGTTGCTGGTGGGGATATGAAGAAAGGCCCCGCAGGGCCTTGCTGTCTATGCGCTGTGGTCACGCCAGCTTGAAGGACTGGATCTGGCTGTCGAGCTCCTTGCTGTGCTGCTCGACCAGCTCGGAGGCCTCTTGCAGCTCGCGCAGCACCACGACGGAGCCTTCGGCGATCTGCTTGACCTGCTCCAGATTGCCGCGCATCTCTTCGGCGACCGAGCTCTGTTGCTCGGAGGCGGCGGCGATGTGGCGGTTCATGTCGGCCACGCCCTGTACCCGCTGCACTATGGTGGCGAGCTGGGTACCGGCCTGGGTCACCTGTTCCACCCCCTTGTCGGCCTGCTGTACGCTTTGGGCCATCAGCTCGCCAGCCTGATGGGCATTGCCCTGCAGCTGTTCGATCATCTTCTGGATCTCGACGGTGGCGGCCTGAGCCCGGTTGGCCAGCTCGCGCACTTCGGAGGCCACCACGGCAAAGCCACGACCCGCTTCACCGGCGCGAGCCGCTTCGATGGCCGCGTTAAGTGCCAGCAGGTTGGTCTGTTCCGAGATGCCGCGAATGGTGTCGACCACCGAGCCAATGCGCTCGACTCCCTGCTCCACCTCGTTGACCACGGTGGCGGAGCGCTGGATGTTGCCGGAGAGGGTGTCTATGGTGCTGACGGTGTCGGCGACGCAGCGGCTCCCCTCTTCCGCCAGCTGGCTGGTTTCGGCGGTGGCATGAGAGGCCTGATCCGCATGGGCGGCCACTTCGCGAATGGCGCCGACCATCTGGCTCATGGCGCTGGCCAGCTGTTCGATCTGGGTGAACTCTTCGTTGATCGCTTCGTTGGCCTCTTCCATGCAAAGGGTCACCTGGGAGGCGATGTCGTTGAGCTCCTTGCAGGCAGCGCGCTGGTTGCCAAACACCTCTTTGAGATTCTCTTGCGAGTGGGAGACCGCCTTGGCGATGTCACCGAATTCGTCACGAGACTTGAGCAGTACCTTGTGGCTGAGGTCCCGCTTGGCGAAGCGTTCCAGCAGGCCCACCAGATAGTGCACCTGCTTGACCATCAGGCGGGAGCCGGTGAGCAGCAGGATCACGAACAGCAGCCCCATGATGGCGGTCTCCATCAGACCGGTCCAGAGCAGGCGATTGGAGATCGCATCCGCCTTGGCGGGATCGAGCCCTTCGCTGAGCAGGGTCGCTTCCAGATTGTTGGCGTCAAACCAGAGTTTTGTCAGTAGCAGGAGGGTACTGAACACCATCAGCAGCACCACTTTGGGTACCAACCGGATGTTGCTCATTCTTTTCTCCAGCAGGTTCAGCTGCATTGTCATTCTCCTTTTAAAAGCCGTTTTTTCCTTTGCCCTCAGGACTATCGGCATTATCTTCTCTTTTATTAATTTGCACTGTGCTTAAAGTTGGAAAATGTATGCGACATCACTTAACTCATCTGCGGGCGATGGATCTGCTGATGGCATTTCTGTCGATTATCTCGGTTGTGCTGGTGACGGCCCGCTGGTGGGGCCATGAGAGCCTGACACCACAGACCCTGCAGCTCTTCTATGACCTCGACAGTCTGATCTGCTACTTCTTCCTCGCGCACTTTGCTTATGGCTGGATCCGGGCCTCCGATCGCAAGGCCTATTTCAAGGCCAACTGGATCTATCTGCCGGGAAGCCTGCCGATGGCGGAGCAGTTGCGCTGGGCGCGGTTGATCCAGCTGTGGCGGGTCTATCAGCTGTTCAAGGAGCACCCGGATCTCTGGGCTATGTTCCGTCGCGAGCGCAACGAGACCACCCTCTCCGGCATCCTGTTTCTGTTCTTCCTGCTGCTGGGGGTGGGCTCCGGCGTCATGTACTGGATTGAGTCAGGCCAGCCCGGCAGCCAGATTGAGACACCCTATGACGCGTTCTGGTGGACTCTGGTGACCCTCTCGACAGTGGGTTACGGGGATCTGGTGCCCAAGACCGAGGAGGGGCGGTTTGTCGCCAGCTTGCTGATCCTGTTCGGGGTCGGTCTGTTCGGTGCCATCAGCGGTTTCATGGCCAGCCTGTTTTTGCAGCCCAACAAGGGGGATGGCGAGACCGACAAGTGGCGTCATCACTACAACAATCAGCAAGAGGAGCTGCTGCGGGAGATCCGCGCCCTGCGCAGCGAGGTGCAGGAGCTGAAAAACAAGTGAGACCGCAGACGGGCAAGTTGCGAGGTGACTCGCAACTCTGCGCGTATTATCCCGGGGGAGGTGCTTTTTCTTTGCTTGTCCTTTAACCTGCTGGCGGCTTAACATTCAACCTCTTGTCCAAACCTGAAAAAGAGAACCGATCGACCATGCGCGCCCTTCTCGGGATTTTGATCTGCTTGTGTGCCCAACAGGCACTGGCCGATACCCGTTATGTTTCAGACAACATCTTTACCTATATCCACAATGGCCCGGGTACCCAGTACCGGATCCTTGGCAGCGTCAAGGCTGGTGAACCGCTGGAGGTAAAGGCGGTGAACAGCGAGGCCGGTTTCACCCAGGTGGTGGACGGTCGTGGCCGCGAGGGGTGGATCAAGAACAGCGAACTGCAGAGCCAGATCAGCCTGCGCGAGCGTCTGCCCCAGGTGGAAAAAGAGCGCGATGAGCTTAAAGATCGCCTGCAGAACCTCAACGGTGACAACGAGAAACGCTTCACCGAGAAGGATGGCCAGATCGCTGCCCAGAGCAAGGAGATCGCCGCCCTCAAGGCTCAGCTGGTCAGTCAGGGTGAGGAGATGAGCAATCTCAAAGAGCAGAATGATGCCCTGACCCAGAGCTACGACAACCAGGAGCACGACATGCAGATGGACTGGTTTATCCGTGGTGGTGCCATGGTGGGGGCCGGTATTCTGCTTGGCATCCTGCTGCCGATGCTGCCCCGTCGTCGCAGCCGCGGCGATCGCTGGATGAACTGACAGCATCTGGCTGAATGAATTGCTGAGAAGGGTCGCCGTGGCGGCCCTTCTTTTTTGGGCGCAATGGGGACATCCGCTATTGGGCGGAATGCGTGACTGCTTTGCGACAGGGTGGGTGGTGGCAGATCGTATACAAAATGAAGTCAGATGACCCTCACGCTTGCTGGCGTATTGGCTTCAAAAGGGAATTCATGGGGGGAATGAGCGATCTTTGTTAAAGAGTGGCAACAAATTCATTTCATATAGGGTGCAACATTGTATACATTATCGGCGTTTCGGCGGCGTGTCCGCCTTTGTCGATATCAGCCCTAGGGCGTACAGGAAGACCCCATATGTTCAAAGCTACTCAAGTGCTTGCCGCTGACTATATCCCCTCTGATCTGGCCGCCCTGCGCGAAGCCATCACCCAGAACTACGTGGTGGATGAAAATGCCTATCTGGCCGAACTGTCGGCCATGTTGCCGGGGGATGGCGCCTCGCTGGAGCAGGTGACCCAGCGTGCCCGTACTCTGGTGACCAAGGTGCGCAAGGAGAGCGGCTCCGGTGACGGTATCGACGCCTTCCTGCAGGAGTACAGCCTCGATACCCAGGAGGGGATCATCCTGATGTGTCTGGCCGAGGCGCTGCTGCGCATTCCCGATGCCGAGACCGCCGATGCCCTGATCAAGGACAAGCTCTCCGGCGCCAACTGGTCCTCCCATTTCCGCAAGAGCGACTCCACTCTGGTCAACGCCTCCACCTGGGGGCTGATGCTGACCGGCAAGATTATCAAGCTCGACAAAAAGCTCGACGGCAACCCGGCCAACCTGCTGGGGCGGATGGTCAACAAGCTGGGCGAGCCGGTGGTGCGATCCGCCATGTATGCCGCCATGAAGATCATGGGCAAGCAGTTCGTGCTGGGGCGCGACATGAAGGAGGCGCTCAAGGCGAGCCGCAAATCCCGCGAGCTGGGTTACACCCACACCTACGACATGCTGGGTGAGTCGGCGCTGACCATGCAGGATGCCGACAAGTATCTGACCGATTATCGCAACGCCATCGAGGCGGTGGGCAACGAGCGGATCAGCGACGGTGGCCCGGCCCCCTCCATTTCCATCAAACTCTCGGCGCTCCATCCGCGCTATGACGTGGCCAACCGCGAACGGGTGCTTGGCGAGATGTGTGAGCGGCTGGTGGGGCTGGTGCGTCTGGCCCGCGACAAGGATGTGGCCATCAGCATCGACGCCGAGGAGATGGACAGACTCGAGCTGTCGCTGGATCTGTTCGAGCAGCTCTATCGCTCCGACGCCAACCGTGGTTGGGGCAAACTCGGCATGGTGGTGCAGGCCTACTCCAAGCGCGCCCTGCCGGTACTCTGCTGGCTCACCGCACTGGCTCGCGAGCAGGGTGATCTCATTCCGGTGCGACTGGTAAAAGGCGCCTACTGGGACAGCGAACTGAAATATGCCCAGCAGGCGGGCCTGCCCGGCTATCCGCTGTTTACCCGCAAGGCGGGCACCGATATCTCCTACCTCGCCTGCGCCCGCTACCTGCTGAGCGAGCCGACTCGCGGCTTTATCGCACCCCAGTTCGCCACCCACAACGCCAATACCGTGGTCAGCATTCTGGAGATGGCTGGCGATCGCCAGTTTGAATTCCAGCGCCTGCACGGCATGGGGGAGGAGCTGCACAACGCCGTGCTGAACGACAATCCCGGCCTGTACTGCCGCATCTATGCGCCGGTCGGCGCCCACAAGGATCTGCTGCCCTATCTGGTGCGCCGCCTGCTGGAGAACGGGGCCAACACCTCCTTCGTTCACAAGCTGGTGGACCCCAACACCCCGGTGGATTCACTGGCCGAGCATCCGCTGCGCACCCTCAAGCGCTACTCCGGCTTTGCCAACGACCGCATTCCGCAGCCGGTGAACCTCTTCACCGACCGCAAGAATTCCAGCGGCGTCAATATGAACATCCTCTCCATCCAGCGCCCCTTCTTCGCCCGCTTGAAAGAGCTGGAGAGCAAGCAGTGGCTGGCGGGCCCCATCGTCGATGGCGAGACCCTCAAGCGTAGCGAGGCACGCACCGTGCTGAGCCCGCAGGATGTGAGCCTCACCGTCGGCAAGATCCACTGGGCCGACGAGCAGGCGGTGGAGCAGGCCTTGGCATCGGCCCACGCTGCCTTCCCGCGCTGGCGCGAAACCCCGGTGAGCGAGCGTGCCGCCGCGTTGGAGAAGCTGGCGGATCTGCTGGAAGCGAACCGCGAGCAGTTTGTCTCCCTCTGTACCCGCGAGGCGGGCAAGCTGCTGCAAGATGGCATCGACGAGGTGCGTGAAGCGGTGGATTTCTGCCGCTACTACGCGGTGCAGGCCCGCAGCCTGATGGGGCAGGCGACCCTGCTGCCCGGCTACACCGGCGAGCAGAACGAGCTGTTCCTGCAGGGGCGCGGCGTCTTTGTCTGCATCAGCCCGTGGAACTTCCCGTTGGCGATTTTCCTCGGCCAAATCGCAGCTGCGCTGGCCACCGGCAACACCGTCATCGCCAAACCAGCGGAGCAGACCGGCCTTATCGCACATCTGGCGGTGACGCTGGCCCATCAGGCCGGTATTCCGGGCGACGTACTGCAATTGTTGCCCGGTGACGGTGCTACCGTGGGGGCCAAGTTGACAGCGGATCCGCGCATCGGCGGCGTCTGCTTCACCGGCTCCACCGAGACCGCCAAGCTCATCAACATGACTCTGGCCCAGCGCGATGGCGCCATCCTGCCGCTCATCGCCGAAACTGGCGGCCAAAACGCCATGATCGTCGACTCCACCGCCCTGCCGGAGCAGGTGGTGCGTGACGTGGTGAGCGCCGCCTTCCAGAGCGCTGGTCAGCGCTGCTCGGCCCTGCGGGTTCTCTACCTGCAGGAGGAGATCGCAGAGCGGGTGCTGGAGATCCTCACCGGCGCCATGCAGGAGCTCAAAGTGGGCAACCCGGCTGAGCACAACACCGATGTCGGCCCGGTCATCGACGCCGATGCCAAGGCGGGGCTGGATGCCCATTTGGCCCGGATGATCCCGCGAGCTCGCCTGATTGCCCAGGCGCCGATGCCCGCCGCGACCATGGAAGGGCACTTTGTCCAGCCGACCGCGCTGGAGATCGACTCCATCCGCGAGCTGGCCAAGGAGCAGTTCGGCCCCATCCTGCACGTGGTGCGCTACGCCACCCGGGATCTGGACAAGGTGATCAGCGATATCAACGGCACCGGCTACGGCCTGACGCTGGGGATCCACAGCCGCAACGAATCCCACGCCGAGGAGCTGGCGAGCCGCATCAACGTGGGCAACGTCTACATCAACCGCAACCAGATCGGCGCCATGGTCGGGGTGCAGCCGTTCGGCGGCCAGGGGCTCTCCGGCACCGGCCCCAAGGCGGGTGGCCCCCACTATCTCGGGCGGTTTGTTACCGAGAAGACCCGTACCATCAACACCACGGCGGTGGGGGGCAACGCCTCCCTGCTGGCGATGGGCGATGCCTGATCCGCGTCGATAGAGGCCGGATACGGGATACCGGATACCGGATAACAACGGGCCGCCTTCGGGCGGCATCTTTATTTGCACCATCCGTTTTTTACGAATGGGACAATCGGCCACGGTGGGGTCGTCAGCGACCTGTGCTGGTCGTAAGATGGGAGCCATTCGCGCGGCGTTTGCCCCTTGCTCGGCCAGCCGTGGTCAGGGTTCTGTTTAACTGGACTTTGTGTAAGTGGACTTAAGTGAGAGTGTTTATCTGATGTCATTAACCGAACAAGCCCGCTGGTTCGTGCTGGGGGGCGATCATCTGGTACTGCTCGATCAGCAGGGAGAGGTGCCACAAGGAAGTAAAGCGTGCCTGCCCACAGCGCTGGCTGACGCCCATTTCGAGCGTTTCGACGAGTGGCAGGGGCTGCCCTGCTATCTGCTGGATCTGGCGGCTGAGGCCGACACGACTATGATGGCCCCCCTGCGCCAGTTGATGGTAGCGGGGGATGAAGAGGGGTTTCGTCTCGCGGGCCGAGCCTGGCAGCTTGTTACCTTCCGCCGCACCCACCGTTTCTGCGGCGAGTGCGGCGCCCCCATGACCCCGAAGGTGGGGGAGTGGGCACAGGTGTGCCACCTCGGCCACACGGCCTATCCGCGTATCTCCCCCTGCATTATCGTGGCGGTGCGCAAGGGGCCGGAGATCCTCTTGGCGGCCCATCGCCGTCACTATCAGGCGGACGATCCCATGTATACCGTGCTGGCTGGCTTTGTGGAGGCGGGGGAGAATCTCGAGCAGTGCGTGGCACGGGAGGTGTTCGAGGAGAGCGGCGTCCGGGTGCGCAATGTGCGCTATGTGGCGAGCCAGCCCTGGCCCTTCCCCCACAGCCTGATGATGGGCTTTACCGCCGACTACGAGAGCGGCGAAATCCGGGTGCAGGATGACGAACTGGTGGCTGCCGCTTTCTTTACCGCCGACCGCTTGCCGCGTTTGCCGCCCCACGGCACCATCGCCCGGCGGCTGATCGAGCGTTCGCTGGCGGGCGAGGGGTAACGAAGCGCTTATCTTTTCGCCAATCTTTTTGCACTTCATTTTAAAAACGGGGCGCTCTGGTTTGCGCCCCTTCACATCTTTGCAACCGCGCGCCCATTTGCCACGTTTTGGGCAGTCCGCTCCGGTGGGCAAAGTGGTATTATGGCCGCCATTTTATGCGTGATACGAACTCAGGAACTGGGATGAAAGAGCTGAAGAACGATCGATACCTGCGCGCCCTGCTGCGTCAGGACGTGGATATGACCCCGGTATGGATGATGCGCCAGGCTGGCCGCTATCTGCCGGAATACAAGGCGACTCGCGCCCAGGCGGGGGATTTCATGTCTCTGTGCCGCAATGCCGAGCTGGCCTGTGAAGTCACCCTGCAGCCGCTGCGCCGCTACCCGCTCGATGCCGCCATCCTCTTCTCCGACATCCTCACCGTGCCCGATGCCATGGGGCTGGGTCTCTACTTCGAGCAGGGTGAAGGCCCGCGTTTCGAGCGTCCGATCACCTCCATGGCCGACGTGCAGGCGCTGCCCATTCCGGATCCGGAAGATGAGCTGGGCTACGTGATGAACGCGGTGCGCACCATCCGCCGAGAGCTGAAGGGCGAAGTGCCGCTCATCGGCTTCTCCGGCAGCCCATGGACTCTGGCCACCTACATGGTGGAGGGGGGCAGCTCCAAGGCGTTCACCAAGATCAAGCAGATGATGTACGCAGAGCCGCAAACCCTGCACCTGCTGCTCGACAAGCTGGCCGACAGCGTGATTGCCTACCTCAACGCCCAGATCAAGGCGGGTGCGCAGGCGGTCATGGTGTTCGACACCTGGGGCGGCGTGCTCACCCCGCGCGATTACCGCGACTTCTCCCTGCAGTACATGCACAAGATCGTTGACGGTCTGATCCGCGAGCACGACGGTCGCCGCGTGCCGGTCACCCTGTTCACCAAGAACGGCGGTCAGTGGCTGGAGCAGATCGCCGCCACCGGTTGCGATGCGCTGGGTCTGGACTGGACCACCGACATTGCCGACGCCAAGCGTCGGGTCGGCGACAAGGTGGCGCTGCAGGGCAACATGGACCCCTCCATGCTCTACGCTACTCCAGCTCGCATCCGTGAAGAGGTCGCCTCCATTCTGGCCGGTTTCGGCCACGGCAACGGCCACGTATTCAACCTCGGCCACGGCATCCATCAGGATGTGAACCCGGAGCACGCCGGCGTGTTCGTCAACGCTGTACACGAGCTCTCCGCCCAGTACCACGGCCGCTAAGGCCGGGGCGAGCGAAGAGAAACTGATTGAAATCCGGGGCCGTCAGGCCCCGTTTTACATTTTAAAAGGCGTCGCGACGACGAGTGCGTGGCGCCCGTGCAGGAGGCAAGATGAGCAGCAAGTCACTGGATTGGGGTATCGATCTTGGCGGTACCAAGTGTGAATGCGTGGTGCTGGATGGCGACGAGGTGCTGCTGCGCCACCGCATCCCCACCGAGCGGGCGGGCGGTTATGAGCACATGATCGGCCAGATCGCCAAGTTGGTAGCAGAGTGCGCCGAGAAGATTGGCCAGCGCCCAGCCGTGATCGGCATGGGCACCCCCGGCGCTCGGGATCCGCAGACCGGCCTGATGAAGAACTGCAACACCACCGAGCTCAACGGCAAGCCGTTCAAGGAAGATCTGGAGCGCAAACTGGGCGTGCCGGTGCTGATCGCCAACGATGCCAACTGCTTCGCGCTGGCAGAAACCCATCTCGGTGCAGTGCGCCAGCACCATCCCGATGCCAAGGTTGTATTCGGCATCATCATGGGCACCGGGGTCGGCTCCGGCATCGTCATCAACGGCCGCATTCTCAACGGTCACCACGGCATTGCCGGTGAGTGGGGCCACAACGTGCTCTCTCCCGATGGCCCCGAGTGCTACTGCGGCAAGCACGGCTGCGTCGAGACCCTGATCAGCGGCCCGGCGCTGGAGGCCTGGTACGAGGCGAAGGCCAAGCGCCGCCTCTCGCTCGCCCAAATCGCGGCCGCCACGGCTCACGATCATGTGGCCAAGCTCACCATCGACCGGCTGCATCTGCTGTTTGGTCAGGCGCTGGCCAACGTGGTCAACATTCTCGACCCGGATGTGATCGTCATCGGTGGTGGGGTGGGTAACGTACAGAGCCTTTACAGCACCGGGCGGCAGACAATTTTGCCCTTCCTCTTTAATCCCCGCTTCAGAGCCCCCATTATTGCTCCTGCCCTTGGCGACAGTGCCGGGGTATTCGGGGCCGCACTGCTGGCCCGCGGTGAATTCAAGGAGGCCCTGCTGTCGTAGCCGGGGCTCCCGGGCGGCCGGTGCGCCGTCCTGTTGCTGGTTCAAGGAAACGGATTCTCGATGATCAAGATTGCCATCAATGGTTACGGGCGGATCGGTCGCAACGTGTTGCGAGCCCTCTATGAAAGCGGGCGCGACAAGACCATCAAGATCGTCGCCATCAACGAGCTGGCGGCCCCCGAGGCCATGGTGCACCTGACCCGTTACGATACCAGTCACGGTCGCTTCCACCATCCGGTGCAACTGGCGGGCAACAGCATGTTGGTGGGGGAGGATCTCATCTCCCTGTTTGCCGAGCGGGATCCGTCAAAGCTGCCGTGGCGGGCGCTGGGGGTGGATGTGGTGCTCGATTGCACCGGGGTATTCGGCTCGCGGGCCGATGCCGAGCTGCATCTGACTGCGGGGGCGGGCAAGGTGCTCTTCTCCCACCCGGCGGATGCCGATGTGGATGCCACCGTGGTCTACGGGGTCAACCATCATACCCTCACCGGAGCGGAGCGGATTGTCTCCAACGCCTCCTGTACCACCAACTGCGTGGTGCCGGTGATTGAAACATTGCATCGAGAATTCGAGATAAATTGTGGTACTATTACGACAATTCATTCGGCCATGCATGATCAGCAAGTCATCGATGCCTACCATAGTGACTTGCGCCGAACCCGCGCTGCCAGTCAGTCCATCATTCCGGTGGATACCAAGCTGGCAAAGGGGCTGGAGCGTATCCTGCCCCACTTCGCCGGCAAGTTTGAGGCGATCGCGGTGCGGGTGCCGACCATCAATGTAACAGCGATGGATCTCAGTATTACTGTTCGTAAAAAAGTGACAGTTACTGACGTAAATCAAGCCCTGCAACGGGCATCCAGAGGTACATTACACGGTATTCTGGATTACACGGAAGAACCTCTGGTCTCCGTAGACTTCAATCATGATGCACACTCCTGCATCATTGATGGTACCCAGACCCGGGTGAGCGATGCCAACCTCGTCAAGATGTTGATGTGGTGCGATAACGAATGGGGCTTCGCAAACCGGATGCTGGATACCACCCGGGCCATGATGGCCGCAGGCTGAGCCTGCCCCGGGCGAAAGGTTACTGTTTTTAACATTACCTGGAAAATATAGAGGACTGAATATGTCTGTTATCAAGATGACTGACCTGGATCTGGCGGGTAAACGCGTTCTGATCCGTGCTGACCTGAACGTACCGGTAAAAGACGGCAAGGTCACCTCCGATGCACGTATCGTTGCGACTCTGCCGACCATCAAGCTGGCTCTGGAAAAGGGTGCCAAGCTGATGATCACCTCCCACCTGGGTCGTCCGACCGAGGGTGAATACAACGAAGAATTCTCCCTGGCTCCGGTTGTCAACTATCTGAAAGACGCTCTGTCCTGCCCGGTTCGCCTGGCCAAGGATTACCTGGATGGCGTAGAAGTCGCTGCCGGTGAGCTGGTTGTGCTGGAAAACTGCCGCTTCAACAAAGGCGAGAAGAAGAACACCGAAGAGCTGGCCAAAAAATACGCCGCCCTGTGTGATGTCTTTGTAATGGATGCGTTCGGTACTGCTCACCGCGCCGAAGGTTCCACCTACGGTGTGGCTCAGTTCGCTCCGGTCGCTTGTGCCGGCCCGCTGCTGGCGGGTGAACTGGAAGCCCTGGGCAAAGCCATGCTGAAGCCCGAGCGCCCGATGGTTGCCATCGTTGGCGGCTCCAAGGTCTCCACCAAGCTGACCGTTCTGGAATCCCTCTCCAAGATCGCTGACCAGCTGGTTGTCGGTGGTGGCATCGCCAACACCTTCATCGCTGCTGCCGGTCACAACGTCGGCAAGTCCCTGTGCGAGCACGATCTGATCGATACCGCCAAGAAACTGGCTGCCGAGACCAACATTCCTGTGACCACCGACGTGGTTGTAGGTGCCGAGTTCTCCGAGTCCACTCCGGCCACCATCAAGTCTGTTAACGATGTGACCGACGGCGACATGATCTTCGACATCGGCCCGGATTCTGCCAAGGCTCTGGCTGACATCATCATGAACGCCAAGACCATCCTGTGGAACGGTCCGGTTGGCGTGTTCGAGTTCGACCAGTTCGCTGAAGGCACCAAGGTTATCGCTGAAGCCATCGCTGCTTCTCCGGCCTTCTCCATCGCTGGCGGTGGTGACACCCTGGCTGCCATCGACAAGTTCGGCATCGCTGACAAAGTCTCCTACATCTCTACTGGCGGCGGCGCCTTCCTGGAGTTCGTAGAAGGCAAGGTTCTGCCGGCTGTTGAGATTCTGGAACAGCGCGCCAAAGCCTAATTGACCCGGAACGGGGGGCAAAAGCCTCCCGTTTCGTTTATCATGTGCCCGCTGTGCCGGTTCATGATGAACCCCCCATTTTTTATTAACGGCATACGAGACAGGACGATTAAACATGTCTAAGAAAATTTTCGACTTCGTAAAACCCGGCGTGATCACTGGTGATGACGTTCAGAAAGTGTTCGCCATCGCTAAAGAGAACGGCTTTGCTCTGCCGGCCGTAAACTGCGTTGGTACCGACTCCGTGAACGCCGTACTGGAAGCTGCCGCCAAGGTTAAAGCGCCGGTTATCGTTCAGTTCTCCAACGGTGGTGCCGTGTTCACCGCCGGTAAGGGTCTGAAGCTGGAAGGTCAGAAAGCTGCCATCCTGGGTGCCATCTCTGGTGCCAAGCACGTTCACGCTGTTGCCGAAGCTTACGGCGTGCCGGTAATCCTGCACACCGACCACGCTGCCAAGAAGCTGCTGCCGTGGATCGACGGTCTGCTGGAAGCGGGCGAGAAGCACTTTGCTGAAACCGGCAAGCCGCTGTTCTCCTCCCACATGCTGGATCTGTCCGAAGAGTCTCTGGAAGAGAACATCGACATCTGCTGCGAGTACCTGACCCGCATGGCCAAGATGAACATGACTCTGGAGCTGGAACTGGGTTGCACCGGTGGCGAAGAAGACGGTGTCGACAACAGCCACATGGATCAGTCCGCTCTGTACACCCAGCCGGAAGATGTTGCTTACGCTTACGAGCGTCTGTCCAAGATCAGCCCGCGTTTCACCATCGCTGCCTCCTTCGGTAACGTACACGGTGTATACAAGCCGGGTAACGTCAAGCTGACCCCGTCCATCCTGGACGCTTCCCAGAAGTACGTTTCCGAGAAGTTCGGCGTTCCAGCCAAGTCTCTGGACTTCGTATTCCACGGTGGTTCAGGTTCCACTCTGGAAGAGATCCGCGAGTCCATCTCCTACGGCGTAGTGAAGATGAACATCGACACCGACACCCAGTGGGCAACCTGGGAAGGTCTGCTGAACTTCTACAAGAAGAACGAAGCTTACCTGCAAGGCCAGCTGGGCAACCCGGAAGGCGCCGACAAGCCGAACAAGAAGTACTACGATCCGCGCGTATGGCTGCGTGAAGGTCAGACTTCCATGATCGCTCGTCTGGAGAAAGCATTCTCCGACCTGAACGCCATCGACGTACTGTAATTCGTTACAGCACCTTGATTGCATGAAAAGGCGCCCTTCGGGGCGCCTTTTGCATTTCTGTGATCCGCACCGGTTGGTGAGTGGAGGGGGAACTGGGTATTATCGAAACAACTTTGCTTATTTTATTAAACAATTTGCAACCAAGGCAGGATGCTGAGTATGCAGGCAGGAAAGCACAACGGATATCAGGAGCACGTCGCCTCCTACTACGCGGCCACCCGCAACGACTCGCAACAGTGGCCCGAGCTGGAGGGGGAGCATAAGGCTGACGTCTGCATCATCGGCGGCGGTTTTACCGGTCTCAATACCGCCATCAATCTGGCTGATGCCGGTTACAAGGTCGCCTTGCTGGAGGCCAAACGTATCGGCTGGGGCGCCTCCGGGCGCAACGGCGGTCAGCTTATTCGCGGTATCGGCCACGATACCAGCCAGTTTGCCCGCTGGATTGGTGAGGATGGGGTGCGCGAGCTCGACCTGATGGGGCTGGAGGCGGTGCAGCTGGTACGCGAGCGGGTCGAGCGTTTCAACATCGAGTGCGATCTCACCTGGGGCTACTGCGATCTGGCCACCCGTCAGCGTCATCTGGCTGGCTTCGAGGAGGATCTCGACCATCTGGCGAGCCTCGGCTATGAGCACGAACTCAAGCTGGTACCGCGGGAAGATATCCATACCGTGGTGGGATCGGATCGCTATATCGGCGGCCTTATCGACATGGGCTCCGGCCACCTGCATCCTCTCAATCTGGCGCTCGGCGAGGCGCGAGCCGCTGCCAGCCTCGGGGTTTCCCTGTTTGAACACTCCAGAGTTACCCATATCGATTACGGCAAGCAGGTCGAGGTGACCACGGCTCATGGCCGGGTCACCGCCGACTATCTGGTGATCGGCTGCAACGCCTATCTCAATGACCTCAATCCGGAGCTGGGGGGGCGGGTGCTGCCCGCGGGCTCCTACATCCTCGCCACCGAGGTGCTCGATCGCCGCTTGCGCCAGCGCTTGTTGCCGCAAAACATGGCGGTGTGCGATCAGAATGTGGCCCTCGACTACTACCGCCTCTCTGCCGATGGCCGCCTGCTGTTTGGCGGCGCCTGCAACTACTCCGGCCGGGATCCCCGCGATATCAAGGCCTTTATGTTGCCCAAGATGCTGCGAGTCTTCCCCGAGCTGGCTGGCACTGCCATCGAGTTTCAGTGGGGGGGCATGATCGGGATCGGCGCCAACCGTTTGCCGCAGATTGGCCGCTTGAAGGAATACCCAAACGTGCTCTACGCCCAGGCCTATTCGGGTCACGGCCTCAATGCCACCCATATGGCGGGCAAGCTGGTGGCCGAGGCGATCCGCGGCGAGAGCCGGGGTTTCGATCTCTTTGCCAGCGTGCCCCATATCACCTTCCCCGGCGGCCCGGCGCTGCGCTCCCCGCTGCTGGCACTGGGAATGTTGTGGCACCGGATGAAGGATATCTTCTGACTCCGATTGTCAGCCTGTGCAGTGATGGCTGAACTAAGTCCCCTTGCCAGCCCTTGTTTATAGCGGGTTAGCACTATCGTTCCGCCCGATAGACCAAAAGATGCATTCGCGCCAATCTCGTCCGGTTGGCGCTATCTTTTAGGTGTGAGAGCGGTTATCTGCCAAGGGGACGAGGGTGTGTCTGCTTGCCGGAATACTTGCCGAGAAAGAGCTGAGGACGGGGAGAGGAGGGCCAAGATGGAGATAAATGTGGTCGCGTCAGGCGGGCTCAGCCCGCTGGCGCAACGGCAGGGTTCTCCCGCTGTGCAGGCACAAGAGAGGGCTGCAACTTCACCATCAACGGGCAGTGACAGCCTGGTGCGCGACCTTGGCGCTGTGCTGGATGAGATGGGGCTGTCACCGCAAGGGGAGAGCAGTGGCGGGGGCAGTGTTTCAATCAGGGACTCGCTGGAAGCGTTCATCAACACCATGATGGGCTCCCTGCAACAGCAGCAGGAGCAACAGTTGGCATTGCAGCAACAACAGCGGCAAGAGCAGGAACAGCGCAAACTCGCCATCGCCGACAGCAGTGAAAACCCGCTCAAGCGGGATCTGGAGCGCCTGCTGGAGACGCTGGAACAGCAGGGCGGACAGGGAAAAGAGAGCGAGCAAGGGGCCGAAAGCGAAGCGGTGAACCTCTTGCAGAACCAGCTGGCCAAGCTGCTGGAGAGCAGTGGTGCGGCAGAGAGCGGGGTCACCCTCAAGGAGGTGCTGTCAGGGTTGGCCAGCAAGTTGCCGAGCGAAACCGCCGAGCGAAAAGGGTATCGGGTCGATACCCAGGTTTGAGCTGGTTGGCAACGGCAGTCCAGTCGTTGCAGTGCGTAAGGGGCGGGCAGCCCTTTATTGGGCCGGTTCCGCCAGCCGCCATCCCTGTTCGTCCTTCATCATCCACACCTCGGCCTCTTGTGGCAGCACCTGGCCCGCCTCGAACTCGCCATATTTGCGCTCGAGCTCCATCAGCCCCATCTCCTGCTGGAAGGGGCCAACCCGGTCGTAGACCAGGTCCTCGTCGTGCAACACCTGCAACTGATCGAGCCCCTGCTTGAAGTGGAGCTGGTAACTCACCTTGACCAGATAGACCCCCTCCATCCGCTCCTCCTTGCCGAGGATGGTGAAGTCGCTGATATCGAACAGGTTGGCGTCTGTCTCGGCCAGTAGCTTGGCGGTGACCTGCTGGCGGATATCCTCTTCACCGGGCCCTGCACTGCAGCCATAAAGCCAGAGGGCTAGCAGGGGGATGAACCACTTTTTCATCAAAACTCCGGACAAGTGCAAAACGAGAGGGGCGATTGTGCCACGCGAATGCGCGGCGGCAAACCTCGGCTCACGGTTCCAGTGAACGTTCCAGCACGATGGCCTCGGCCCGATAACCAGCCTGCTCGCGGCGATAGCACTCGGTGAACCCTCTGCGCAGCCAGAAGGATAGAGCACTCTCATTGCTGGCAATCACTGACAGGCGAAGCCGGGTAGCCCCCCATGAGCTTGCCAGCGTGCAGGCGTGAAGATAGAGCGACTGACCACGGCCACTCCCTTGCCAGGGTTCCCCCACCAGTAACAGACCCAGATAGGCGGTGTCTGGATTGGGGTAGCCGCGCAGCAGATCAATGACAGCGGTGAGCTCTCCCTGCTCCCAGTGGCCGATGAGATGTTTGTCGGAGAGAGGGAGGCCGGATGGGCAGGCGACAAGTTCCTCTTCTCCTGCCTGTGCAGAGAGAGGGTCATTGCTCACCGCCGCCTGATAGGAGGGGGCCTGCTCGAACAGCCGTTGCAAGGCAGGTGCATCGCTTGTCTGCAGCCGACGCAACTCAGTGTGCATCACTTACCATCTCGAGATGTTTGGCAAAGGGGATAGGCCCCATAAAACCGGTGACCCGCTGCCCTGTCAGCTCCTTGCCCTCGCGGTCGAAGAAGATCAGGGTCGGCAGCCCCAGCACATTGAGACTGTTGAGGAGCTCGATATCGGCATCGTCGTTGGCGGTAACATCCGCCTGCAGCAGCACCATCTGGCCGAAGCGCTCCCTCACCGTGGGATCGCTGAAGGTCTTGTGCTCGAACTCCTTGCAGGCGACGCACCAGTCGGCGTAGAGGTCGAGCAGCACCGGCTTGCCGCGGGCGGCGGCCAGCTGCACCTTGAGATCATCCAGCGTCTTGACGCGGATAAACCGCGGCGCCGTTTGACTGGCATCCGCCGTGATGGCAGCAGGGGTGGCCGGTTGCAGCAGATCCTTGCCCACCACCACGGCGCTGATCATCGCCAGCAACAGCACGAAGCCGCGCACGCTTTTGGCCACCGAGTGGGGCTGGTGCTGGTTGTGGTGATAGAGATAGCCGCACAGCAGCAGCCCCCAGCCGAGCCAGGTGAGAGTGACAATCTGATCGCTCCAGAGCCGTGACAGCAGCAGGATGGGCACTGCCAGCAGGGCGAAGCCAAACAGCTGCTTGATCACATCCATCCAGGCGCCCGCCTTGGGCAGCAGCTTGCCACCCGAGGTGCCGAGCAGCAGCAACGGCAGCCCCATCCCTAGTGAAAGCGCATAGAGCGCCGCGCCACCGAGCCAGAGATCGCCGCTCTGGGCCACGTAGATCAGCGCCCCCGAGAGCGGCGCCGTGGTGCAGGGGGAGCAGACCAGCCCGGAGATCATCCCCATGATGGCGACCCCGACTACTGAGCCCCCCTGCTGGCGGTTGGAGAGGCCGGAGAGCCGGGTTTGCAAACTGCTCGGCAGTTGCAGTGTATATAGGCCGAACATGGAGAGGGCCAGCAGCACGAACATCACCGAGAGGGCGATCAGCACATAGGGGTGTTGCAGCGCAGCCTGGAATTTCAGCCCTGCCGAGGCCACTACCAGCCCAAGCAAGGTGTAGGTGACCGCCATCCCCTGCACATAGACAAAGGAGAGCAGGAAGGCGCGACCTGTGGAGAGGCGATGGCCAGCACCGGCGATGATGCCGGTCAGGATTGGGTACATGGGGAAGACGCAGGGGGTGAAGGCGAGCCCCAGCCCCAGCGCGAAGAAGGCGACGATGCTGAGCCAGAACCCCTGATGGCCGAGGGCGGAGGCCAGCTGATCCTGCTGGCTAACCGGTGCGACGCTTTGTGCCGTTTCAGCAGCGGATGCGGTGGTTGCCGTGACCAGCGGAGCCACATCGATCAGTTTGTCGGTCGGTGGATAGCAGAGGCCGTCGGTACAGCCCTGATAGCGCACCCGCAGGGTGGCATTTTCCCCCACCTCCTTTAGCGGCACCGCGATGCTCACCTGCTGATAGTAGACCCGGGTCTTGCCGAAGAAGTCATCCTCGTGCTCTGTGCCTTCCGGCAGGGTCGGCTCGCTGAAGGTGAGGTTGTTCCCCTTGAAGCGCAGGCTGTGGCGATAGAGGTAGTAATCGTCGGCGATATGGAGGGTCAGCTGCAGCTGATCGCCACGCTGTTCGCTCTCGATCTGAAAGGCCTCATCGACCTGCAAAAATTTGGGTTTGGCGTTGGCCTCAATGCCCAGCGAGCTGAGCAGGTCGGCGCCGCTGGCGTGGGCAGGGGCGCTGCCCACCGCTATCGTCAACAGGGCACAGAGCAGCAACAGGGGAGAGAGCAAGCGAGTGAATGTCATGAGGTCTCCCCATTGAGCCAGTCGAGATAGGCGGGTAGTCCGGCACTCACCGGCAGGGCCAGCAGCTCGGGCACCTCATAAGGGTGATTGGCTTGAATACATGCCTGCAGCTCGGCAAAGCGCGATTGGCGGGATTTGATGATGAGCTGGATCTCGGTGGCGCGCTCCACCTTGCCTTGCCAACGATAGACGGAGGTGACGCCCGGCAGTTGATTGATGCAGGCGGCCAACCGCTGGTTCAGCAGTTGTTCGCAGAGAAGGTCGGCACTGGTTTGATCTGGGCAGGTGCAGAGCACCACAATGGCGTCGGTCATAAAGCGGATCTTCACCTCGTTGGGGTAAACCGGGCAGGCGCCCTTGCCGTCTCATCCCTTTCCGCGGATGAAGGTGAAAAAAGCGCCTGAAAATCAGCGGCTACTATACCCCAGAGGCGCTTCAAATAGCATCTGTAGCCATTTGTGAGCCAGCGCCAAAAATTTGTGGGGGGCATGAGATAGACGCTGTCATGGGGACAGGGCAGAATGAGCGGGCTTGTTCCCAATTGACGTAAGGAAATGTATGACCCAACAGAATGAGCAGCAGAGAAACCGCATGTTGAGCCTGCTGCGCGAAAGTGAGCGCCGCATGTTGGTTCAATTGGCCGGGCTGCTGCGCACGACCGCCGATGAAATCAATGCCGAGCTGGAGAAAGAGGAGCTGATGGCCACCCTGGAGCAGCCCATTACAGTGGAGTATCTCAACGGCGTGGTGCAGCACCATCTGTTCGAGCGCAAACACAAGGGAGATATGGCGGTTGCCCAGCAGATCCTGAGCGATTATCAGAGCGAGCTGGAAGCGCTGCAGGCCGCTCAGGCCCAGCCTGAAGAGGCTGTCGCAACTGACGAGAGCGGCGAAGAGCTCAAGGCCCAGGCTTGAGCGACGGGCAGGCCTGAATCCTTACCTCTGAATCAGCCGGCCTGCCAGCGCTGATCCCTCTTGCGGCCCCCATCATGTCTGCCATGATGGGGCCGTGTCGTTTCTTCTGTAGTCTTTCCTTGTTGCTCTTCGCTTCTCGGTTTCAATCCAACGGATTCGTGCCTTAGCGCGCCTCTTGTGGCATGCCGTGCGGCACTTCGCCGGGGATGGGGAACACCTTGTCATAGCCCCAGTTGTAGACGAAGGCATAGATCAGGTAGAAGACGACGAAGCCCAGATCCAGCACCAGCGCCTCCAGCAGGCTGACGCTCAGCCACCAGGACATGACCGGCAGCGCGACGATCAGCAGACCGCCCTCAAAGCCGAAGGTATGCAGCACCCGTTGCCACAGGGTCTTGTGGGTATGGCCCTGATATTTGAGCAGCAGCTTGTCGACCCCGATGTTGTAGATGTAGTTCCAGACGGTGGCCAGCACCGAGAAGAACAGTGCCAGCGGGCCCATATGGTTGAGCCCTACCCCGGTAACCCAGCTGGCCAGCGGGGCGGCAATCAGCAGGCCAATGAATTCAAAGCCAATGGCATGGCGCAGGCGATCGTTACGGGTACGCATAAGTCACTCTCTCAATCAGATTTATTCACGGATTGCTGGTTAATCTATAGATCTTTAGCGATAGATTCATGTTGGTATCCATCGCTAAAATAGATGGATGAGAGAGCTTGCCGGAGGGCCATAAGATGACGCCATCACTGGAACAACTGAGGATCTTGCTGGCGGCCGCCGAAAACGGCTCGTTTTCCGCTGCCGCCCGCAAGCTGGGCAAGGCGCAGTCGGTGGTGAGCAGCGCTATCGCCAATCTGGAGATCGATCTGGCGCTCACCCTGTTTGACCGCAGCGGCCGCTATCCGCAGCTGACGGAGGCGGGGGCCCGCATGGTGCAGGAGGCGGGGATCCTGCTGGCGCAGAGTGAACGATTGCAATCCATTGCTGGGGAGCTGGCGGCCGGGGTGGAGACGCGCCTCACTCTGGCCATCGATGATGACTCCCACCTGCCCTGGCTCGGCA
Source organism: Aeromonas sp. FDAARGOS 1411 (assembly GCF_019047125.1). NCBI lineage: Bacteria > Pseudomonadati > Pseudomonadota > Gammaproteobacteria > Aeromonadales > Aeromonadaceae > Aeromonas > Aeromonas sp. FDAARGOS 1411. The sequence goes on from NZ_CP077214.1 coordinate 4,531,564, forward strand.
CCCTGCTGGAGGAGTTCGCCACTCGTTACCCGACCGTGGAGCTGGAGCTGCTCTTCCCGTTGATGGAAGATGTGACCGAGATGCTGGTGACCGGCCGGGCCCAGCTTGGCATCAGTTATCAGAAGGTGCATCCCCAGCGGGAGATTGTCGCCCATTCGCTGGGGGAGGTGACCATGCCGCTGGTGGTGTCACCGGATCATCCGCTGGCCCGCAAGCAGCCGCTGCGGGAGGTCGATCTGCAGGGGGCACGTCAGCTGATGGTCACCGGCCGACGGGAAGGGAGCGAGCGTCAGCGTTTTCGCATCTCGGCTCAGGTGTGGTGGGTCGAGGGGGATCTCGGGGTGCTGGAACTGGTCAAGCGGGGTCTTGGCTGGTCCGCCATTCCGGAATTTCTGCTGCATCAACCGCTGAAGCGGGGTGAAGTGGTGGTGCTGGAGCCGGACTTTATCGCCAGCCACGCGCTGGCGCTGGAGTTGCAGTGGCATCGCGCCCGCCCGCTGGGGCAGGCGGGGCGCTGGCTGAAGGAGGCACTGCTGGCGCGGGTGCCTCGCTAGCCGACCTTACTCGGTCAGGGCGTAAGGCAGGGGTTGCAGGGTGAGGCGGGAGCCTTCGTCCTGCTTGAGGCGGAATTGGGCGTCAGCCTCGGTATCTTTTGGCAGCACGGCGGTGAGCCACACCTGCCCGGCCTGTTGCCAGGCGTTGAGCACCATGCCGCTGCGGCGCCAGTTGTCACCCAGTTGCAGCTCCAGGGTATCGCCCGCATTGACCGGCTCACTGGCACTGCCCGCCAGCAGGAACAGGGCGCGGTTGTTGGCGCCGCGATATTTGGCGCGGGCCACCGTCTCCTGCCCCATGTAGCAGCCCTTGTTGAAGCTGATGCCGTCCAGTGCCTGCAGGTTGAGCATCTGCGGGATGAACTCCCCCTGATGCACCGCTTCCATATGTGGCAGACCCGCCTTGATCTCGAGCCCCCACCAGAGTGACTCGTCACCTTGCGGCAGGGCATCGGCTTGCTGATTGCTGACCAGCAGCCAGCGATCCTGTTCAATCTTCACCGCCATGCCGCCGTCGATCAGACCGCTCTGCTCAAGGCCGAACTGGGCAGAGATCCAGCTATCGCTGCCCGTACCGGCGATCCCGGTGGCGTGACGCTCATCGGCGGCGATCTCGACCTTGGAGAAGACGGCAAATTTCTTCAGCTCCGGCAACTGACGCTCCAGTACAGAGGGGCTGGTCAGCAGCAGCAGACTGTCGTCGAGGCAGAGCAGGCGGAAATTGCTCCACAGCTTGCCCTTGGGATCACAGTGGCCGCCCGGGGTCTGTTGCCCCGGTTGCAGGGCGTTGACATCACAGGTGACCTGACCTTGCAGATATTTGGCGCGATCCTGGCCGCTGATACGGGTGATGGCCAGCTTGGTCAGGGGGAAGCGGGTCGGCTCGGCAGGAAAAACAGGTGGTTGCAGGCTCACGATGGTATTCCAGAGAGAAAGTATGTGAGCTGCATGGTAAAGACGTAACTAATGTTTGTCAGCCGGAAAATCCAGCTGGTACCATCCCCCGGTCTTTGTAAGGAGAGTGCCATGTTGAGCCCAGTTGAAAAATCCCGCCTGAAGTGGGCCTGCCGTCGCGGTATGCTCGAGCTGGATGTGATCTTTATGCCCTTTTTCGAACACGAGTTCGACTCCCTGAGCGAAGCCGATCAGCAGACCTTTATCCGCCTGCTGGCGAGCGACGATCCGGATCTGTTCAAATGGTGCATGGGTCATGGTGTCCCTGCCGATCCCGCATTTGCCGCCATGATCCCGATGATCCTGGAGCGCAATCAGGCGCGCCACGACCGCCAGGGGTAATAGCGTGGAGCGGGTGATCATGACGGTTCACCCCTCCCGCCATCAGCAATGTTTGCTGGTGGCCCTCTTTCTGTTGCTGCTCTGGCCGGTAGCTGGCCTGATTGCCGGTTGGCAGTGGGCGCTGTTGCTGCCCGTCTGGCTGGCGGCGCTCTGGTTGAGCTGGCGTGCGCTCGCCGAGCCCCCGTTCGAGCTTGTTTGGGATGGTCAGTGGTTGCAGTGGCAAGGTCGTCGCTATCAGCTTGACAAGAAAAGCCGCATTCTGCCCGGCGTGCTCAGGCTGGTGCTTTGTCCCGATCCGCAAGAGAGTGGAGCCGTGTCGCCACGGCAACTGTGGCTCTTCTCCGATGCCCTTCCCCCCGAACATTACCGCCTGCTGGCGCGAGCCATCCACTTTCTGCCGTCCCGGCGCTGACGCCTGCTTTCCGTGATGACCATGCGCTGATTTATCGCGATAAGCTGTTGCCATGTGGCTGGCGACACTCTTTTGTGGCTGAAAAGCGGTTGAAAACAAGTGACCCCGCCGGGGCGGGGTCACTGATTGCTGTAACGTTTTGCGGGAAGGGGGATTAATCCCGCTCCGGGGTCAGCACGGTCGGTTTGGAGTCCGGCAGCATATCCGGATAATCCAGGTTGTAGTGCAGGCCGCGGGACTCCTTGCGCTGCAGGGCGCAGTTGACGATAAGCTCGGCCACCTGCAGCAGGTTGCGCAGCTCCAGCAGGTTGTTGGAGACGCGGAAGTTGGCGTAGTACTCCTGCACCTCCTGCTTGAGCAGGTCGATGCGGCGCTTGGCGCGGGCCAGGCGTTTGTTGGTACGCACTATCCCCACGTAGTCCCACATCATCAACCGCAGCTCGTGCCAGTTATGCTGGATCACCACCAGTTCGTCAGAATCTTCCACCTTGCTCTCGTCCCACACCGGCAGGCGCGGCGGCTCCACACTCATCGGCAGCTTGGCCAGAATGTCAGCACCCGCCTGATGGGCATAAACCACGCATTCCAGCAGGGAGTTGGAGGCCATGCGGTTGGCGCCGTGCAGACCGGTGTAGGTCACTTCACCGATGGCGTAGAGGCCGGGGATATCGGTCTGGCCGTTGTTGTCGATCATCACGCCGCCACAGGTGTAGTGGGCGGCCGGCACGATGGGCATCGGCTCCTTGGTGATGTCGATTCCGACTGCAAGGCAGCGCTCATAAATGGTCGGGAAGTGCTTGATGATGAAATCGGCCGGTTTGTGGCTGATGTCCAGATACATGCAATCCGCCCCGAGCCGCTTCATCTCGTGGTCGATGGCGCGGGCGACGATATCCCGCGGCGCCAGCTCGGCCCGCTCGTCAAACTCCGGCATAAAGCGGCTGCCGTCCGGGCGGCGCAGATAGGCTCCCTCGCCACGCAGCGCTTCGGTCAGCAGGAAGTTGGGGTCGTCCGGGTGAAACAGGCTGGTGGGGTGGAACTGGTTGAACTCCAGGTTCGCCACCCGGCAGCCGGCCCGCCATGCCATGGCGATGCCATCGCCAGAGCTCACATCCGGGTTGGAGGTGTACTGGTAGACCTTGGAGGCACCACCGGTCGCTAGCGCCACGAAACGGGCGCGGATCACCTCGACCTGCTCGGCGTTGCGGTTCCAGACGTAGGCGCCCAGTACCTTGTTGCCCGGCAGGTTGAGCTTGCGGGTGGTGATGAGGTCGACCGCGTTGAAGCGCTCCATCAACTGGATATTGGGGTGGGCACGAACCTGATCGATCAGGGTGAGCTGCACCGCTTTGCCGGTGGCATCCGCCGCGTGGAAGATGCGGCGATGGCTGTGGCCGCCTTCCCGGGTGAGGTGGTACTGGGATTCACCATCGGCGTTCTCCTCCTGATCGAAGGGGACCCCTTGCTGAATGAGCCACTGGATGGACTCGCGGGCGTGGCGAGCGGTGAACTCGACCACTGCCGGGTCACACAACCCAGCGCCCGCGTTGAGCGTGTCGCTCACGTGGGATTCGATGCTGTCGGTTTCGTCGAAAACGGCAGCGATGCCTCCTTGCGCATAGAAAGTGGCCCCTTCACTGATGGGCCCCTTGCTCAGAACCAGGACTTTGGCGTGGTCTGCCAATCGCAACGCGAGGGACAAACCAGCGGCACCGCTGCCAATGATCAGTACATCGCAAAGGTATTCAACACTTGCTTTCATAAGTATCATTGGCCTGGATTAAGAACTGGCACCATGGTAGCCCAAGCGAGGGCGAGGATGCAGCCTGCATCACATTTTTTTCAATTGAAGCGAACTTTCTCTGATTCTCCCTGTCTGAACTTGTGCGCTTAGGAAGGGCCGGAAAAGAAAAACGATAACCTGATGGGGGTTTTACGGCTCTGATGAGCGACCAGAATCTACTGGACGAACAGCTGGTTGAACGGGTCCAGCGCGGCGATAAAGCAGCTTTCAACCTGTTGGTAAAAAAATACCAGCATAAGGTGGTCAACCTGGTTGCCAGGTATGTCAACAATCCCGGTGATGTGCCCGATGTGGCGCAAGAGGCCTTTATAAAAGCCTACCGTGCATTGCCGACATTCCGTGGCGAAAGTGCTTTTTACACCTGGTTGTACCGAATTGCCGTGAACACGGCGAAGAATTATCTCACCTCCCAGGGGCGCAGGCCGCCCAGCAGTGATGTGGAGGCTGACGAAGCGGAGTCTTATGGTGGTGGTGAAGCCTTGCAAGAGGTCTCAACCCCCGAAAACCTGGCGCTGACTGACGAGATCAAACGCACCGTGTTTTCAGCCATAGAGGCATTGCCGGAAGACCTGAGGACAGCTATCACCCTTCGCGAACTGGAAGGGCTGAGCTACGAAGAGATTGCCGAAATCATGGATTGCCCAGTGGGTACGGTCAGATCCCGTATCTTCCGGGCGAGGGAAGCAATCGATAAAAAGCTGCAACCTCTGATCGAGAATTAACTGGGGAAAGACGGGTTAACTTATGGCAAATAAAGAGCAAATCTCTGCCCTGATGGATGGTGACCTGAGTGACGCAGAGGTACTGAACGAGCTGGAGATGGACTCCGACTTGCAAGATACCTGGGGTCGTTACCACCTGATCGGCGATGCCATGCGGGGTGACCTGCCGGTCAATCTGCAACTGGATCTCAGTGACAGCATTATGGCTGCGCTGGAGGATGAGCCCACCATACTGGCACCCAAGCCGGTCGAGACGGCTCCCGTGCTGCAACCTGCCGTTGCGCCGGTCAAGACTGATTCCAATGTGGTTCCGTTGTTCCGCCGTGTCGGTCAGCAGCTGGGTCAATATGCCATTGCGGCATCTGTGGCCGCTGCCGTTATCTTCGGGGTGCAGCAGTATCAGGGACAGGATGGCGTTCCGGCCAATCCGGTGCTCAATACCATTCCAATCGGTGGCAGTGCGGCACCTGTGAGTGTTCACTATCCGCAACAGGATGGCGCCCGTGCCCGTCAGCAAGGGCTGACCGAACAGCAGATGCAGGAGCAGCGGGAGCGGATCAACGCCTTCCTGCGTGACCACCAGTTGCAGCAGCGCCTGTTGCAAGACAGACAGATCCAACAATAACGAATTGTCAGGGATACAAACGTGCGCCAGTCCAGCCGTATTTTGCTGGCCTCTCTCCTGCTGATTAGTGCCAAGGCCTCGGCCGACGATAAGTCGGCCGAGGCCTTGTTGCAGCAGATGCAGAGTGCCGTGCAGCAACAGAATTTCGAGTTGTCCATGGTCAAGGCCCGTCAGGGGCGTCTTGAACCGATCCGGATCAGCCATGCCGTGATCAACGGCAAGGAAGTGGCCCACCTCAGTTACCTCGACGGCAAGGCGATCGAGTATCTCCAGCGCCAGAACGAATACACCTTCTTTGAAAACAGCCACGATCCCTACACCCTGAAGGATGCCCGCTTCCCCGGCATCTGGTCGACGTTGGTGAAGATGCCGCTGGCGCAGGTGCTGGAGAGCTATGATCCTGTGCTGGCCGGCCGCAGCCGGGTCGCCGGTGTGGTGGCACAGGTGGTGAGGCTGGTGCCTAAAGAGGCCGACAAATATGGTTTCGTGCTCTGGATTGATGAGCAGAGCCACTTGCTGCTGCGGATCGACATGGTCGAGCGGGAAGGCAATCTGGTGGAGCAGGTGCTCGGTGTCGAGCTGGATCTGCAGAGCAAACCGGCCCCCTGGCTGGTGACGCTGGCCAACAGCAAGCAGCCTCCGGCGCTGGCGTTGGAGGATGCCTATCCGGCGCCGCAACAGCAGTTGAACTGGCAGATCACCTGGCTGCCCGATGGCTTCAAGGTGCTGTCGCAAGACCGGCACCAGCTGGTGACCACCAGTATGCCGGTGGATTACATGATGCTCTCCGATGGGCTGGTGGATCTCTCGGTCTATGTCTCCCGGGTCGATCCCAAGCAGGCGGTGCGCCAGCAGCTGATCCGACAGGGAGCGACTTCGCTGGTGAGCTATGTCAACGAGGTGGGGGTCGAGATCACAGTGGTCGGCGAGGTGCCTGCCGAGACCGCCAAGCGCATCGCCGAGTCAGTCCAGCCGCTGGCCCGCAACGAAGCGGTGCAGTAACGGGGGCTGCGGGGTTGTCCCCCACTTGCCGAGCGTGGCGAGTCGTGGTCAGATCCCCTGATTGTGTGAACCCGAGGTGTTGCCGTGAATGAGATGAGTGAAGAGCTGGCGACCGTGGTGGCCATTGAGGGTGACCATGCCTGGGTGGAGTGTGAGCGTCGCTCCGCCTGCAGTGGTTGTCAGCAGCAATCCAACTGCGGTACCGGCACCGTGGCCAAGGCGTTTCCCCTGAAAGCTCCACGCTTGCGAGTCAGGCTGACCGCCGAGGTGCGGGTTGGCCAGCAAGTGAGGCTCGGTATCCCGCAAGAGAGTCTGCTGCGCGGGGCTGCGCTGGTCTATGTGCTGCCGCTTTTCTGTCTGTTGGCCAGCGCCTTGCTGGGGCAGCTCTGGCTGGCACCGCTGCTCTCGGGCGGGGAGGGGGTTACCATTCTCTGCTGCCTGCTGGGGGGCGTGCTGGGCTTTTTACTGGTTCGTTACTTTTCCAACCGCCTGGATCAGGGGCGCTACGGCCCGCAGATGCTCGGCGCTGTCGTCCCTGTCCGCATCCTCCCCTGACTGAACAGGCGCTATTTCACTGGCGCTGGCGACTAAAGAATGGCCGTCAGCCGGGTTATCCAGTAAAATCGCGCCTCCATAACTGACCTTAACTAATTTTGAGTGACTCTTGCTCGATGAAACACATTCGTAACTTTTCGATTATTGCGCACATCGACCACGGTAAATCGACCCTGTCGGACCGTCTGATCCAGACTTGCGGTGGCTTGTCCGACCGCGAGATGCAGGCTCAGGTGCTTGACTCCATGGATCTGGAGCGCGAGCGCGGCATTACCATCAAAGCACAGAGTGTGACCCTGAACTACCAGGCACAAGACGGTAACACCTACCAGCTGAACTTTATCGACACCCCGGGCCACGTGGATTTCTCCTACGAGGTCTCCCGCTCTTTGGCGGCCTGTGAAGGGGCGCTGCTGGTGGTGGATGCCGGCCAGGGGGTTGAGGCACAGACTCTGGCCAACTGCTATACCGCCATGGAAATGGATCTGGAAGTGGTGCCGGTGCTGAACAAGATTGACCTGCCGGCCGCAGAACCCGAGCGGGTTGCCGAGGAGATCGAAGACATCGTCGGTATCGACGCGGTCGATGCGGTGCGCTGCTCCGCCAAGACCGGTCTGGGTGTTGATCTGGTGCTGGAAGAGATCGTCGCCAAGATCCCGGCGCCGGAGGGTGACCCGGATGCCCCGCTGCAGGCGCTGATCATCGACTCCTGGTTCGACTCCTATCTGGGGGTTGTCTCTTTGGTGCGGATCAAGAACGGTTCCCTGAAGAAGAACGACAAGATCAAGGTGATGAGTACCGGTCAGGTGTGGGGTGTCGATCGTATCGGTATCTTTACACCCAAGCAGGTGGATACCCAGGGTCTGGGTTGCGGCGAGGTAGGTTGGGTTGTCTGCGGTATCAAGGATATCCACGGCGCG